>NZ_JPUG01000076.1 GCF_000739015.1 Microvirga sp. BSC39 | reverse complement strand
GCCTAGCACTACTTTGGCAGGTAAGAGGAACCGGGCGAACCCCATCGACTTTTCTCGCTGAAGGATTTTGCGCGGGAGGTCGTCATGAGCACCTCAGTGGCGTGGGAGCACGAACTTCAATCCTGGCTTGAACCCTTCCTCACCCACCTGCATCATCCAGCCCGCCGGCGCATGTGTCCGCTCTATGTGGCTGGGCTGATTGGACCGGGTGAGCGCAAAAGCCTGCAGCCCATCGCGGCTCGGCTTGCTCCTGTCGGCTACGACCAGCTGCATCACTTCGTGTCTGTGGGGCCGTGGGATGAGGCTCCGCTGGAGTCCGAACTGCTGGCGCAGGCCAATCGGCTTGTCGGCGGGCCTGACGCCGTCCTGGTGATCGATGACACCGCCCTGCTCAAGAAGGGCACCCACTCGGTGGGTGTTGGTCCGCAATATGCCGGGGCGGTGGGCAAGAAGGCGAACTGCCAAGTGCTGGTTTCCCTCACGCTTGCCAAGGATGAGGTGCCGATCCCCGTCGCCTTGCGCCTGTTCTTGCCTGACACCTGGGTCAACGATCCCGATCGCCTGCTGCGCGCCGGTGTGCCCGAGCCCTTCTGGACGGAGTGCTCGAAGCCGCAGATCGCACTCACTGAGCTCCAGCGTGTCATGCAGGCTGGCGTGAGCTTCGGGGCGGTGCTGGCTGATGCCGGCTACGGCATCAGCGCGCCCTTCCGGCAGGCGCTCACGGCTCTTGGGTTGCTCTGGGCAGTAGGCACCGTGCGCATTCAGAAGGTTTATCCGGCCGATGTGCAGATGGTGGCCTCCACCACCACGCGCGGACGACCCCGCAAGACGCTGGTTCCGGATGTCGAAGCGGTTTCGGCCGAGGCCATGCTGGCTAAGGTGTCATGGCGCCAGGTCACCTGGCGGCGCGGCACCAAGGGGCCGCTGCGGGCGAGGTTTGCCGCCACGCGTGTGCGGGTGGCTGATGGACCGGCGGTTCAGTTGCGCGGGCATGCCGCCCAGCACCTGCCCGGCGACGAGGTGTGGTTGGTGGGTGAGCATCGCTCGTCGGGGGAGCGCAAGTACTACCTGTCCAACCTGCCGCCCGACACGCCATTGAAGCAATTGGCGTCCCTGATCAAGGCGCGCTGGGTGTGCGAGCAGGCGCATCAGCAGTTGAAAGAGGAGCTTGGGCTTGACCACTTCGAGGGCCGCTCATGGCGCGGCTTGCATCGACATGCGCTGCTGACGCTCATCGCCTATTTGTTCCTGCAGCATCTACGCCTGCGGGCAGCCACAGGGGGAAAAAAGAAAAGCCGGCGGACCACCGCCGCAACCCAGCTTACCGGCCATCCGGCGCCTGCTGCTTGACCATCTGGCACACGCCATGCGCCTGCGATGTCCGTTCTGTCGGGCCCGCTTTACCCTCGGCTCACTGATAAAAGTGCCAAAGTAGTGCTAGAAGGCGAGGATGACACCGTCGAACTAATGCCCCTCGAAGCTTACGAGGCTGCGCACCTCGACGCCGAGGTCTCGCAGCTTCTTCGCGCCGCCGAGATCGGGCAGGTCGATGATGAAGCAGGCGGCCACGATGTTGGCGCCCATCTGGCGCAGGAGCTGGGTGGCGGCCACCGCCGTGCCGCCGGTGGCGATGAGGTCGTCCACGAGGATCACCCTCTCGTCCTGGCCGATGGCGTCCGTGTGGATCTCCATCTCGTCGACGCCGTATTCAAGCGAATAGGCGATCCGCACGGTCTCGTGGGGCAGCTTGCCCTTCTTGCGGATCGGCACGAAGCCGGACGAGAGCTGGTGGGCGATGGCTCCGCCCAGGATGAAGCCCCGCGCCTCGATGCCCGCCACCTTGTCGACGCGACCGCCCGCGAAGGGATGGACGAGTTCGTCCACCGAACGCCGGAAGGCCCGCGCGTCGCCCAGCAGGGTCGTGATGTCCCGGAAGACGATGCCCGGCTTCGGATAATCCGGGATCGAGCGGATCGCGGCCTTCAGGTCGGTGAGGAGACGCTGGTCCATGGATTCAAGCCTGCCTGGGTGTTGACGACGATAGGTCCGTGATCACGCTTTTGAAGGGTTTAACACCCGGCCCGCCACCGCATCCAACTTTTTCAGCAGCTCCGGATCGCGGGCGGAGGGCGCCGTCATGATGGCGCCGTCGAGCGCCCGGTCGGATCCTGCGGGGCATAGCTCGTGCTCGGACGGGAAGTCGCGGGCGACGCGGGCGACGAGGCGCGCGACTTTGGCGGCGTTCTGCTGCGCCACCGCGACCACGGAGGCGACATCCACGTTGTCGTGCTCCGGGTGCCAGCAATCGTAATCGGTCACCATGGCGATGGTCGCATAGGTGATCTCGGCCTCCCGGGCGAGCTTGGCCTCCGGCATGGCCGTCATGCCGATCACGTCATAGCCGAGCCCCTTGTAGGTGATGGACTCGGCATAGGTGGAGAATTGCGGACCCTCGATGCACACGAGGGTGCCACCAAGCGCAAACGAGATGTCCTCGGGCAGCGCTGCATCGGCGATCCGCTGCCGCAGCAGAGGGCCGACCGGGTGGGCCATGGGCACATGGACCACGCATCCCTGGCCGAAGAAGGAGTTCTCGCGCTTGTGGGTGCGGTCCACGTACTGGTCCACCAGCACGAAGAAGCCTGGGCAGTACTCGTCCTTGAACGAGCCGACGGCGGAGACCGAGATCAGATCGGTGACGCCGGCGCGCTTCATCACGTCGATATTGGCCCGGTAGTTGATGTCGGAAGGCGACAGGCGGTGGCCTCGTCCGTGGCGAGGAAGGAACGCAATCGTCGTCTCGCCGATGCGGCCGATGCGCAGCACGTCGGAGGGATCGCCCCAGGGAGAGTTGATGCGCTCCTCTCGCATGTCCTCAAGGCCCGGCAGATCATAGACTCCCGATCCACCGATGATGCCCAGAACCGCCTTCGTCATCTCGTCCTCGTGTGCCAGGGGCTGTTACGGTCCTGTCATAGCCGAGGATGAGCCGCATCCCAAGCCTCACCGCCCGATCAACGGGATCGAAGCGATCTCGTCGGTCATGAGACAGGGGAAAAGCGTCTCGCGAACAAGCCTGATGTGGCTCACCGGCGCCGCGATGGAGACAGGCAGGCTCTCGATCCGGCCGACCACGTCGTCCGGAATGGAGGCTCTCGTCGGGTAGCGTGCCAGGGTCGAGTGGATTAGATCGTAGATGATCGGCCCATGGCCGGGCGGCGGAGGGATATCTCTGACGATCCGATCCCGAATGGCGCCGATCAGGCCGGTTTCCTCCGTCGCGGTGGCGATGATGGCGGTGTCGGTGACCTTGAGCCGGGCGAAGCGCAGCTCCAAGGGCTGATGACCGGCACAGAGATCCTCCAGGAGGCCCTGGCTTTGTCGGGCGATGCGCTGCCAGTAGGCGTCCTTGTCGAAGGCCCCCTTCACCGGAACCAGGGGATAAATGGTGACATGCAGACCGTGCTTGGGTCCCACATGCAACGGTTCCGGCCACCACCTGGCGATTTCCCGCTGCAACTCCTCGAAGGCGTTGCGGGTCTCGGGCTCAAGGCTCGGCTGAACATGATAGGCGAGGCAGGGCAGCGCCCAGATGTTGTCGGCGATCGTCTGCAGCATGGGCACCGAGATAGGGCCGCTCCGAGGACGTGTCACCCAAAAAGAAAAAGGCCCCGGAAGCCGGGGCCTTCATCGTTGGTTCTTAAGGGTTGTGCGTCATCGGGGGTGTGGCGTGGCCTTCGACCTCGCCGCCCACCCGGGCCCAGATCTTCTTCTTGGTGAAGTAGAGCAGGCCTGCGAGCACGATCAGGAACAGCATGACCTGGAAGCCGAGGCGCTTGCGGGCCTCGAGGTGGGGCTCCGCCGTCCAGGTGAGGAAGGCCGTCAGGTCACGGGCGTACTGGTCGACGGTCTCCGGGGCCTGAGGCTGGCCGGCCTCGTTCTTCGGGTACTCGACCTGTCCGTCGCTGAGCGGCTTCGGCATCGCGATCACGTGGCCCGGATAATACTCGTTGTAGTGACCGCCTTCAGGCACCGTGAAGCCGGCCGGAGCCTCCTTGTAGCCGTTGAGCAGCGCCACGAGGTAATCCGCGCCGTTCTCCGAATACTGGCGGAAGATGTCCGTGATCCACCAGGGGAAGCCGCGCTCGTAGGTGCGGGCCTTGGCCATCAGGGACAGGTCCGGAGGAGCCTTGCCGCCGTTGGCTGCAGCCGCCGCGTTCTCGTTCGGGAACGGCGACGGGAAGCGGTCGGCCGCACGGCCGGGACGCTCGAACATGTCGCCGGCCTCGTTCGGGCCATCCTGGATCTTGTACTCGGCCGCCAGGGCGCGGACCTGGCCTTCGGAGAACTCCGGACCGCCGGGCTGCGACAGGTTGCGGAACGCGACATAGCTCAGGCCGTGGCAGGAGGCGCAAACCTCCCGGTAGACCTTGAAGCCGCGCTGGAGCTGAGCCCGGTCGAAAGTGCCGAACGGTCCCTGGAAGCTCCACTTGAGCTGCGGCGGGACCGGAGTCTCGCCGGCAGCGAAGGCCGGAGCGGAGAGGCCGAGAACGGCCGCAGCGATGAGAAGGGTACGCTTCATCATGATGTTTTCCTCAACGCTCCCGTTCAGCCCTTGGACTGCGGCTCGGCATTGGCGCCGGCCGGCATGCCAGCCCCGCCCTTCTGCACGCCCATGACGGATTCGAGGATCGAATTCGGCAGCGGCAGCGGACGCTCGACGAAGCCGAGCACCGGCAGGACGATCAGGAAGTGGGCGAAGTAGTAGACCGTGCAGATCTGGGACGCGATCACGTACCAGCCCTCCGCCGGGCGGGAACCCAGCCAGCCGAGCACGAGGCAGACACCCACGAAAACCCAGAAGAACTGCTTGTAGAGCGGACGGTAGGCGGTGGAGCGCACCTTCGAGGTATCGAGCCAGGGCATGAACACCCAGATCACGATGGCCGCGAACATCGCGATGACGCCGCCGAGCTTGTCGGGGATGGCGCGCAGGATCGCGTAGAACGGCAGGAAGTACCATTCCGGCACGATGTGCGCGGGCGTCACGGCGGGGTTCGCCGGGATGTAGTTGTCCGCGTGACCCAGGTAGTTCGGGATGTAGAACACCCAGTAGGCGAAGAAGATCAGGAACACGACGACGGCGAAGATGTCCTTGATCGTGGCATAGGGCGTGAAAGGAACCGCGTCCTTACCCGACTTGATCGGAATGCCGGTCGGGTTGTTCTGGCCCGGCACGTGCAGCGCCCAGATGTGCAGGGCGACGACGCCGGCGATCATGAAGGGCAGCAGATAGTGAAGGGAGAAGAAGCGGTTCAGAGTCGGGTTGCCCACCGAATAGCCGCCCCATAGGTAGCTCACGATGGTCTCGCCGACGAGCGGGATCGCCGAGAAGAGGTTGGTGATCACGGTGGCGCCCCAGAAGCTCATCTGGCCCCAGGGAAGCACGTAGCCCATGAAGGCGGTCGCCATCATGAGGATGAAGATGATCACGCCGAGGATGTACAGAACCTCGCGGGGCGCCTTGTAGGAGCCGTAGTAGAAGTTCCGGAAGATGTGGATGTAGACGGCGATGAAGAACATCGACGCGCCGTTGGCGTGCAGATAACGGATCAGCCAGCCGTAATTCACGTCGCGCATGATATGCTCGACGGACTGGAAGGCGAGATCGGCGTTCGGGGTGTAGTACATCGCCAGGAACACGCCGGTCACGATCTGCGCGACGAGCATGAAGGCCAGGATGGCGCCGAAGGTCCAGAAATAGGTCAGGTTCCGCGGCACCGGGAAGGCGACGAACGAGGAGTGGACGAGGCCCGCGACCGGCAGGCGGCTCTCGAACCACCGACCGAAGGCGCTCTTGGGAACGTAAGTTGTGGGATGCTGGCTCATGTGTATGCCTGATCGTCGCTTAGGTTACGCCGTGGCTTCTTGGCCGATGATGACCTTCGTGTCGGACGCGAAGGCATAAGGCGGGATCGGCAGATTGATGGGTGCCGGACCGCCGCGGACGCGGCCTGAGGTGTCGAACACCGACCCGTGGCAGGGGCAGAACCACCCGTTGTACTCGCCCGAATTGCCCAGCGGCACGCAGCCGAGATGGGTGCAGTTGCCGTAGACGACGAGCCACTGCGCCTTGCCGTCCTTCACGCGGGCCGAGTCGGGCTGCGGATCGCGCAGGGAGGCAACGTTCACGTCCGCTGCAGCCTTGATCTCGTCCGGGGTACGGTGCCGGATGAAGATCAGCTTGCCGCGCCAGAACACCTTCACGATCTGGCCTTCGGCGATCGGAGCCAAGTCGACTTCGACGGGGGCGCCGGCAGCCACCGTCGCCGCATCGGGCGCCAGAGACTGGACGAAGGGCCACACCAGGGTGGCTCCGCCGATTGCGGCGGCTGCGCCCGTGGCGATGTACAGAAAATCGCGCCGTGTCGGCTCAGCGACATGAGTGGTGGTCTCGGCCACTTGGCTCTCCAGCATTGGTCAAAAAACGAGAACCGCGCATCGGCAATGCCTTGGTAACCCAGGCATTCGGCTCACGCACTCCGATATGGAATACGACAACGCGCGCGCAATGCGACTGGGAGTCGCCGCGCGGTGGCTCTTTGGCACGGTCAAGCCCGCCTGTCCATAGCCGGATTGGAGTTGTTCCAGCCTGTGCCTCAAAATGCCGCCGGCCCGGAAGCCCCGAAGGCGCTCCCTTGACGGCGGGGCCCATTGCCCCGATGACGAACCCATGCCCCGTCTTGCCATCTTCCAACCGGATATCCCGCAGAACACCGGCACCATGCTGCGCCTGGCGGCCTGCCTCGGCGTACCGGTCGAGATCATCGAACCTGCGGCCTTCGACGTCTCCGACCGCAACCTGCGCCGCTCCGGCATGGACTACCTGCAGCATGTATCGATTACCCGTCACATCTCCTGGCGGGCCTTCGAGGCATGGCGGCAGGAGACCGGGGGGCGTCTCGTCCTCGCCACCACCAAGGGAGCGATCCCTTATGTGGACTTTGAATACCGGCCCGACGACATCGTCCTGGTCGGACGGGAATCCGCAGGGGTGCCGGAGGAGGTTCATGCCGTGGCCGATGCCCGGATCCTCATCCCCATGCAGCCCGGGATGCGGTCCCTCAACGTGGCCGTGACCGCCGCCATGGTCCTGGGCGAGGCCTTAAGGCAGACCCGTTCGTTTCCCAACCCCGCCCCTTCCGAGATGTGAGGCCAGACCTGATGATCGATCAAGCCGCCGTCGCGCGCCTGCAGACCGAAGCCCCTGTCTGGTTTGCGCTGCTGCGCGACCGCATCTGCGCCGCCTTCGAGGCGCTGGAAGACGAGGTGACGGCCCCCCTACCCCCGGAAGCGTCCGAGCCCGGCCGCTTCGAGCGCACTCCCTGGCAGCGCAAGGATCACAGCGGCGCAGCCGGCGGCGGGGGCGTCATGTCCATGATGAAGGGCCGCGTGTTCGAGAAGGTGGGCGTCCACGTCTCGACGGTCCACGGCGAGTTCGCGCCCGAGTTCCGTGGCCAGATCCCCGGCTCGGACCAAGACCCGCGCTTCTGGGCCGGCGGCATCTCGCTCATCGCCCATCCCTGGAACCCGAACGTGCCGACCGTTCACATGAACACCCGCTTCGTGGTGACCACGAAGCCCTGGTTCGGAGGCGGGGCGGACCTCACCCCAGTGCTCGAGCGGAGGCGCACCCAGGATGACCCGGACACGGTCCTGTTCCACGAGGCCATGGAACAGGCGTGCAGCGCCCACGCGCCGGAGGGCTCCTACGAGAAGTACAAGACATGGTGCGACGAGTACTTCTTCCTGAAGCACCGCAACGAGCCGCGCGGCATCGGCGGCATCTTCTACGACTATCACTGGACCGGGAACCCGGACGAAGACTTCGCCTTCACCCGCAATGTCGGGGAGGCCTTCCTCAAGGTCTATCCCGAGATCGTCCGCCGCAACGTCACCAGGCCCTGGACGGAAGAGGACCGCATCGAGCAGCAGGTGCGGCGCGGACGCTATGTGGAGTTCAATCTTCTCTACGACCGGGGCACGATCTTCGGCCTCAAGACCGGCGGCAACATCGCGTCGATCCTGTCCTCCATGCCGCCGACGGTGAGGTGGCCTTAAACCAAGAATGCGTCATCCCGGACGGCGGAGCCGATCCGGGATCGTTTTCAGGCTGGAGTGCCGGAACCTCCGCACTGTCATCCCCGCGCAGGCGGGGATCCATAAACGCTGACGCCTCAAGGAGGGCGAGGAGCGTCGCGCCTTGTTCTGCCTCGTCGGCGGTTATGGATCCCGGGCTCCGCTCACGCGGCCCCGGGATGACGGTGCCAGGCAGGTTTGCCCGATCCCGGATCTGCGCTGCGCTTCGTCCGGGATGACGTTCCATGTCAAAGAACCAGCACCTTGTGGCCCGCAGCGTGAGCTGCGAGCCTGAAGGTCAGTCGAGGGTGGCGCGTCGGGCAGCCCGGCTCGATGTATGGTGTGGAAGGTGAGAGCCAGACTGCTCGTCACGCGCGGTTTGTTTCAGCGGACCTGGATCAAGCCAGGATCGGCCACCCGCGATCACAGGCGTGCGAGACCTGCGGCGGGACCGCTCCTCACCCCGCATCTGCGACGCCTCGCGAGCGCGCCCCTCGTCGGGCGAGGATGTCCATGGCTATAGCCCAGCTTAGGGCAATTGTCAAGAACAAAATAAGAACATACACCCGTCTTCCCTCTCCCCTTTGCGGGAGAGGGAAGCCTGCGAAGCAGGTCGGGAGAGGGGCCTCGCTCAACCGGACTGCCCCTCTCCCGGCTCACTCCGTTCGCCACCCTCCCCCGCAGAGGGGGGAGGGATAACCGCACCCAATCCTGATCTGCACCTCATTCCGTCCAGAACGACGGCGACCTAGACCTGCTGCAGCATCCTTTCGAGCAGTTCTTGGGCATAGCTCGCGTCGGTTCGGCAGCCTTCCGCCAGCCAGGCTTGGCGAGCCTGAGCAAGCATTTCGCCGATCATGGGCCCCTTGGGAACGCCGCCCTCGACGAGGTCGGCTCCGCGCAGAGGGAAGACCGGCACGGGCTCAGTCCCATTGCGGTAACGGGCGATGGCCTCCCGAGCCTCGTCATGCACGACCGGAAACGGCTCACCGGCTGTCGCGGCAAGGACGATTCCCAAAACCTCGGGCTCGTGATCCGCCACCAGGCGGCGGATGGCTCCGGCTTCGAGCGGCAGGGTCCGGGTCTTGAGAAGACTGAGAAGCCCGGCATAGGCGGCGAGCTTCCTGTGCTCGTCGTTGGACAGCCGAAGCTGCTCGCGCAGGCGTTCCGCATCTTCCCCCACCATCACGGCAAGGGCAGCAAGGCGCCAGGTTGCGACGGGGTTGTCCCGGTCATCGGCTGCCACGCGCTCGAAGCGCCCCAGCTCGGCGACGCCGTCGAGCAGGCCGGTGAGAAAGCCGTGATCGGCAAGGGTGCGGATCGTTTCCTCGGCCCGCTTCGCCGCAAGAAGTTTGAGAAGCTCGTGCCGGATCCGCTCCTTCGAGAGGATCGTCAGCCCCTGGCGTTCGGCTCCCGAAGCAGCAAGCCCTTCGGCGTCAGGTTCGCCTTGCGCATATTCCGCATGGAAGCGGAAAAAGCGCATGATGCGCAGGTAGTCCTCACGGATGCGGATGCGCGCCTCGCCGATGAAGCGCACCCGTCGGGCGGCGAGATCCGCCTCGCCGCCGGTGTAGTCGTAGAGTTGCCCGTCGATCCCGAGGGACAGGGCATTGATGGTGAAATCCCGCCGCTTGGCATCGCGCACGAAATCGCGCCCGAAATGCACCACCGCATGGCGCCCATCGGTTTCCACATCCTCGCGCAGGGTGGTGATCTCGAAGGGCTCACCGTCGACGATCACCGTGATCGTGCCGTGCTCGATGCCCGTGGGCACCGCCTTGAACCCGGCCCGCCTTGCCCGCTCCATGATGGCGTCGGGCAGCATGGTCGTCGTGCAGTCCACCTCTGTGACGGACCGCCCGAGCAGGGCATTGCGCACGGCGCCACCGACGATGCGGGTCTCCTCGTCTCCATCGTTGAAGACCTCAAGCAGACGGCGCAGTTCGGAACGCCGGAGAAGGCTCGTCAGCGCCTGCCGGTTCAGGGCTTCGGTCACTGAAAATGTCCTGGAACGACGCGGCCGTTCTCGATACGCGTCGGCACATAGGCGCCTGTCTGGCGCTCCTCAAGGAGCGCTGTCGCGAGCAGCGAAATCACCACGAAGCCCAAGCCTGCGATCGTGAGCCAGAGCGACTGACTGCTCCAGTGAGACCAGAGCATGGGATTGCGCCGGCGGATCACGAGATAGATGCCGAACAGGACGAAGGGCAGAAAGAACAGTACCAGGCCTTGAACAACTGCCCGTGTCATGAACCGTAGAGCCTCTCATAAAGATTGCGGATGATGCCCGCCGTGACGCCCCAGATGTAGCGTCCCTGATAGGGCATTGCATAGTAGCGCCGCAGCCGCCCCTTGAACTCGCGGGAATGAAGCTCGTGGCGCGCGGGATCCATGAGGAAGCTGAGCGGCACCTCGAAGGCGTCGGCCACCTCCTCGTGGTTGATGGCCAACGTGTAGGAGGGTGAGACACGGGCCACCACCGGCATCACGAGATAATTCGTGGTGGACAGGTAGGCGTCGAGATAGCCGAGCGGGCTGATGAAGCGGCTGTCGAGGCCGATCTCCTCCATGGCCTCGCGGCAGGCGGCACCCAGGACGGAGGCGTCGGTCGAATCGACACGGCCGCCTGGAAAGGCGATCTGTCCCGAATGCTGGCGCAGATGCGCGGCACGTTCGGTCAGGAGCAGCATCGGCTCCTCGCGCATGACCACGGGCACGAGGACCGCCGCAGGCTTCGGCGTCAGCGGATAGGCCAGCGGCACGTCGTCGAGGCTGTGATCGCCGCGCGGGTTCGCCAGGGCTTCCTCCGCATGCGGCGGCGCCTGTAGCAGGCGCTCAGCGGCAAGGGTCAGGAAGTCCGGTGTGTCGTAAGGGGCAAGACGCATCAAGCAGCGCCCAGCTCGGACGCGGGAGCGATGGAAAAGAAGGCGCCGCCTGCGCTCATACCGAAGGTCGCTACTCCATCCACGGTCTTTTCTTCGCCCATGGCAATCAGATCGAGGGCCAAGCTCCGCGTCACGAGAGCCCACAGCTCCCCTCGGACTTTCACATATGGTTTGATGCCGCCATTCGCGTCCTGCTCGAAGCGCAGGGGATGATCAGGCCCGACCTGCACGAGATCATCCACGTTGGTGCGAAACGCGATCTGCCGGCTCTCTCCCTCACCCTCCACGGCCATCTCGACGGCCAGAAAGGGCGCGTCCTCCACGGTGATCCCGACCCGCTCGACGGGCGTGACGAGCACGTAGCGCTCCGGGTCCTTGCGCAGAACCGTCGCAAACAGCTTCACGAGGGCGGGCCGGTTGATGGGCGAGCCCATGTAATGCCACGTGCCGTCGGCTGCGATGCGCATGTCGAGCTCGCCGCAATAGGCCGGGTTCCAGCGCTCGACCGGCGGCGGGCCCTTGCGCTTTGAATCGGACCCGAGCGCCTCTGTCAGGCGGGCCAGGGCGCTTCCGGGGGTGAGAGGCAAGGGATCGGTCATGACGCAAGCGTGAACATGTTTTTCACTTTTCGGGATCGACGAATGGCTGTCGATTGTTACTTCCTAGAGCATAGAGTCCTCGGCTGTCTCGTCCACTCCACATGGGTTTAACGCTGCGGCGCATCGACCCTTGCCACTCGACCAGGATCAAAGGCAGACTAGCTACCGGGGCATATGGGTATGAGAGGGAGACTAACCTCATGACGGCCAGCATTGCTCAAGCGCCCACCGCATTGGACGACGCGATCATCCGCAACGCGGAGGCAACGCTTGAGACGGTCGGCCGTGCCCGGGAGGCCATTCACACCGTCATCTTCGGCCAGGAAGACGTGGTGGACCTCACCCTCATCACCCTTCTGGCTGGCGGTCACGGCCTCCTGGTCGGCGTTCCGGGCCTCGCCAAGACCAAGCTCGTGGACACCCTGGGCACCGTGCTCGGGCTCGACGCCCGCCGCATCCAGTTCACCCCGGACCTGATGCCCTCCGACATTCTAGGCTCCGAGATTCTCGACGAGGGTGCCGACCGGCGCCGCTCCTTCCGGTTCGTGAAGGGGCCGGTCTTCGCCCAGCTGCTCATGGCCGACGAGATCAACCGCGCGAGCCCCCGCACCCAATCGGCCCTGCTGCAGGCCATGCAGGAGCATCACGTTTCCGTGGGCGGCGAGCGGCACGACCTGCCGCAGCCCTTCCACGTGCTGGCGACGCAAAACCCCATCGAGCAGGAGGGCACCTATCCCCTCCCCGAGGCCCAGCTCGACCGCTTCCTGCTGGAGATCGACGTGGGCTACCCGAGCCGCGAGGCCGAGCGGCGCATCCTGATCGAGACGACGGGCGCGGAGGATCACAAGCCGACCGCCGTCATGAATGCCGAGACGCTGATGAATGCCCAGCGCCTCGTCCGCCGCCTCCCCGTGGGCGAGAGCGTGGTCGAGGCGATCCTCGATCTGGTGCGCTCGGCCCGTCCGGAAGCGGAACGGATCGAGGGCGTCAGCGACAAGATCCTGTGGGGGCCCGGTCCCCGCGCCAGCCAGGCCCTGATGCTGGCCGTACGCGCCCGCGCGCTCATCGAGGGCCGGGTGGCTCCCTCCCTGGCCGACGTGGTGGCGCTGGCCGAACCGGTGCTCAAGCACCGCATGGCCCTCACCTTCTCGGCCCGTGCGGACGGCGACACCATCGGCAGCATCATCGGCCGGCTCACCGCGCGCCTGGCAGGCTAGGATCATCGTCATGGCCCGTGTCCGGGTCCTCCCCGAAAGCGCCCGCTCGCCGGGCCGCGTTGAGACGGAAAGCGCGCTTTCCCTCGCTCACCGGATGCCGCGCCTCGTGCTCGAGGCCCGTCGCGTGGCCGCCAATCTCGCCCACGGCATTCACGGCCGCCGCCGCTCCGGCACCGGCGAGACCTTCTGGCAGTTTCGCCCCTTCGTGGCCGGCGAGGCCGCGCAACGGATCGACTGGCGCCGCTCGGGCCGCGACGATCGCCTCTATGTTCGTGAGCGTGAATGGGAAACGGCCCAGACCGTGTGGTTCTGGATCGACCGCTCCGCCTCCATGGGCTACGCCTCCGACCTCGCCCAGGCGCCCAAAATCGAGCGCGCCGTCGTGCTGGGAATGGCGCTGGCCAATTGCTTCGTCGAGGGCGGCGAGCGAGTGGGGATGCTGGGGCTGATGTCGCCGCGGGCGACCCGGCGCATCGCCGAGACCATGGCCCAGACCCTGGTGGCGGACCGCGCCTCCCTCGAGGAGGATCTGCCGCCGCAGGCCGCCGTGGCGCCGCAGCACGAAGCGATCCTGATCAGCGATTTCCTGTCGCCTGCGCGCGACATCGCCACCATGGTCGAGGGCATCTCGTCCCGCGGTGCCCGTGGGCATCTGGTGATGATCGTCGATCCCGTCGAGGAAACCTTCCCGTTCCAGGGGCAGGCGGTTCTGCACGATCTCGAAGACGGCCTGTCGCTCCGGATCGGCGATGCCACGTCCTGGGGCAAGGCCTATCGCTTGAGGATCGAGCAGCATCGGGCGGAATTGCAGGAACTGGCGCGCCGCCGCGGCTGGACATTGACCATCCACCGGACCGACCGGCCGGCGAGCGAGGCGGCGCTGCGCCTCATGACGCTGGTGGCGACCTCCCGTGGCGCTGGTGTGGGAGGGCGCTGATCGATGCTGGGCCTCCCCCTCACCTTCACCGTTCCGCTGGTTCTCACGGCGCTCGCCGCGCTTCCGGCGATCTGGCTGCTCCTGCGGATCACGCCGCCGCAGCCGAAGCGCGTGGATTTCCCGCCCCTCAGGATCATGGCGGACCTGCGCCCCGAGCAGGAAATGCCGGCCCGCACGCCCTGGTGGCTTCTGCTCCTGCGGCTGCTGCTCGCCGCCTTCCTCATCCTGGCGGCATCCGGCCCGATCTGGAATCCCCTGGCCGAGGACAACAGCCGCTCGCCGCTCCTCATCGTGCTCGACAACGGTTTCGCGGCAGCACACGACTGGCGCGAGCGCATGAACCTGGCGTCCGAGCGCATCGAGGCGGCAGGACGCGACGGGCGCACCGTGGCTCTCGTGGCAACGGCGGAGACGCCTGCCGCCGTCGAGCCTGCAAGCCCCGCCGCGGCGCTGGAGCGCCTGCGCTCCTTGAAGCCCCTGCCGCATCTGCAGGACCGGCAGGTGCATCTCGAGTCCATCAGGCGCTTCCTGGAAGCGACGCCGGACGCCCATATCGTCTGGATCAGCGACGGGGTCGCGGGCATTGACGGGCAGGGCTTCATCGATGGCCTGGCGCCCATGGCCAGCTCTCAGCGGATCACCGTGCTCAAGGCCGAGCGCGCTCCGGCCCTTGCGGTAGCCGGCGTGGAGAATGCCAGCGGCCAGCTGAATGTCAGGCTCGTGCGGCCCGAGCCGAACGGGCGCGATTCCGGCACCATTCGGGTCCTCGACCTGAAGAGCCTGCCGCTTGCGGACACACGCTTCTCCTTCGAGGCCAATGCCACCGAGACCACGGTCGCCTTCGATCTGCCCACCGAGATCCGCAATGCCATCGCGCGCATCGAGATCCTGGGCGAAGGCTCGGCCGGCGCCGTCCATCTTCTCGATGAGCGCGGCAAGCGCCGCCGCGTCGGTCTCGTGTTCGGCGGCACCTCGGATCAGGCCCAGCCCCTCCTCTCGCCGCTCTACTACATCGAACGGGCGCTCGCGCCTTATTCCGAAATTCGCACCGGCCGCGGCGGCGTGGCGGATTCGGTGAACCAGCTCATCGACGAGCAGGTCTCCGTGCTGGTGCTGGCCGATGTGGGCGGGCTCGACCGCGAGACCCTCGGCAAGGTCACGGCCTTCGTGGAACAGGGCGGCATGCTGCTGCGCTTCGCGGGCTCGCGGCTGTCCGCCGGCAACGACGAACTCGTGCCGGTGCGCCTGCGCCGCGGCGGGCGCAGCCTCGGCGGCACCCTGTCCTGGGACACGCCGAAAACCTTCGCTCCCTTCACCCGCGAGAGCCCCTTCTTCGGCCTCACCGTGCCGGAAGAGATCGGCATCCGCCGCCAGATCCTCGCGGAGCCCGACGGCGACCTGCCGGCCAAGACCTGGGCGGCGCTGGCCGACGGCACGCCCATCGTCACGGCCGACAAGCGCGGCGACGGGATGATCGTGCTCTTCCACGTGACCGCCGACACCACCTGGTCGAACCTGCCCCTGTCGGGTCTGTTCGTCGACATGCTGCGCCGGACCACGGCTCTGGCCGGCGCACCGAACGATGTGAACGCGGAATCCCGCAACGCGGAGAACGAGACCGTGGCGCCCCGTCTGACCCTTGATGGCTATGGCATCTATATCTCGCCGCCAGCCAATGCCCGCGCGGTGACGCGCAACTATGCCGAGCGGGCGCGGGGCGAGCATCCGCCCGGCTTCTACGGTCCGGTGGATTCGAGCCTTGCGGTCAATGCGCTCCTGCCGGGCGACCGGCTGGCACCACTGAATTTCGCGCCCCTCAACGCCCAGATCGCTCCGCTGGCCGGAGCCCAGACCGTCGATCTGCGCATGCCGCTCTTCATGCTGGCCCTGCTGCTGCTCGTCGCCGACACCATCGCGTCGCTCTGGCTCGGCGGTCACCTGTCCAACCTCTCCGGTCGCCTGCGCAAGGCCGGTGCAGCTGCGGCAATCGTGCTCGGCTCGGCCATGCTGCTCAACCCGGTGTCGGACGCAAGCGCGCAGGAGCGCCGCCCGTCGATGACGATGGAAAGCTCCAGCCCCGCCCTCGTGACGCGGCTTGCCTATGTGATCACGGGCGACTCGCAGGTGGACGAGACCAGCAAGGCGGGCCTCACCGGGCTGACGCAGGTGCTGAGCCAGCGCACCGCCCTGTCGCCCGGAGAGCCCATCGGCATCGACCTGTCCCGGGACGAGGTGGCGTTCTATCCGCTGATCTACTGGCCCATCGTCGCAAGTCGGCCGGTTCCGTCGGAGGCTGCGATCCGCCGTCTCGACGCCTTCATGAAGGGCGGCGGCACGGTCATCTTCGACACGCGCGACGCCTTCGGCAATCGCCTCGACGGCGCGCCCACGGCCGAGGGGCAGTATCTGCGCCGGCTGCTCGCGGGCCTCGACATTCCCGAGGTCGAGCCCGTGCCGGCCGATCACGTGCTCACCAAGACCTTCTACATCCTCGACAGCTTCCCCGGCCGCTATTCCACCGGGCAGACCTGGGTCGAGGTTCTGCCGCCGCAGACGGAGGGCGAGGCCAGCCGCCCGGCCCGCTCGGGCGACGGCGTCTCGCCGATCATCATCACGTCGAACGATCTCGCCGCCGCATGGGCCGTGGGAGCGCGCGGTGAGTGGCTCTATCCCATCGTTGGCAGCGACCAGCGCCAGCGGGAGTTCTCGTACCGCAGCGGCGTCAACATCGTCATGTATGCGCTGACCGGCAACTACAAGGCCGATCAGGTGCACGTGCCGGCCCTGCTCGAACGTCTCGGGCAGTAAGGGGAGAGTGCCTTTGCTTTCGGTCAGCTTTTCTCCTCTCATTCCCGACTACGCGCTCTGGGCTCTCGGCGCGGTCGTCGCCCTTCTGGCGATCCTGGCGCTCGTCACGCGCGGTCCCGTGGCGATCCTGCGTTCCGTTGCGCTCGGCCTCGTGCTGCTGGCGCTCGCCAACCCGGCGCTGGTGCAGGAGGACCGGGAGAAGGTGAAGGACATCGTGGCGGTGGTCATCGACCGCTCCACCTCGCAGACCCTGGGCGACCGCTCTCCCATGACCGATCAGGTGCGCGCCGAGCTGGAGCGTCGCTTCGGCTCGCTTGCCGATGTCGACCCCCGCTTCATTGAGGCCGACGACGGCAGCGGCGACGACGGCACGCGCCTGTTCGCGGCGCTTTCCAACGGTCTTGCCGACGTGCCGCCGGACCGGCTTGCCGGGGTTATCTTCGTGACCGACGGCGTCGTGCACGACATCCCGCCCACCGTGGAAGGCCTCGGCTTCAGGGCGCCTCTTCACGCGCTGATCACGGGCCGGCCCGACGAGCGCGACCGGCAGATCAAGCTGCTGGAGGCGCCGCGCTTCGGCATCGTCGGCAAGGACCAGACCATCCGTGCCCAGGTGATGGAGCGCGGCGGCACGGGCTCGACCCTCGTGACGGTGCGCCGGGACGGGCAGGTGCTCACCCGCCAGCAGGTGCGCGCCGACACGCCCTTCTCCCTCGACGTGCGCATCGAGCATGGCGGCACCAACGTGGTCGAGCTCGAAGTGGAGGGCCTGCCGAACGAGCTGACCCAGGCCAACAACCGGGCGGTCATTCCCATCGAGGGCATCCGCGAGAAGCTGCGCGTGCTGCTGGTCTCAGGCGAGCCCCATGCGGGCGAGCGCACATGGCGCAACCTGCTGAAGTCGGACGCCAATGTGGACCTCGTCCATTTCACGATTCTGCGCCCGCCGGAGAAGCAGGACGGCACGCCGATCAACGAGCTGTCGCTGATCGCCTTCCCGACCCGCGAGCTGTTCCAGCAGAAGATCAAGGAATTCGACCTGATCATCTTCGACCGCTATGCGAACCAGAGCATCCTGCCCTCGAGCTACTTCGAGAACATCGTGCGCTATGTGCGCGAGGGCGGCGCGATCCTCGTGGCGGCGGGTCCGGAATTCGCCAGCTACGGCAGCCTGGCCCAGACCCGGCTCTCGCCGATCATCCCGGGCCAGCCCAACGGCACCATCGTCGAGCAACCCTACAAGGCCGAGATCACCGACATGGGCGACCGCCATCCGGTGACCCGCGACCTGCCGGGCTCGGAGCAATCGCCGCCCGCCTGGGGCGAGTGGCTGCGCATCATCGGCTCGCAGGTGCAATCGGGCTCGACGCTCATGTCCGGCGCCAACGACCTGCCTCTCCTGGTGCTGCGCCGGGAGGACAAGGGCCGCGTGGCGCTCCTGCTCTCCGACCATGCCTGGCTCTGGGCCCGCGGTTATCAGGAGGGCGGACCGCATCTCGACCTCCTGCGCCGCCTCGCCCACTGGCTCATGAAGGAGCCGGCCCTGGAGGAGGAGGCCCTTCGGGCGAGCGCCCAGGGGCGCGACATCCGCATCGAGCGGCAGACCATGGCGGAGACGGCCGCACCGGTGACCGTCGTCGCGCCCAGCGGCCAGGAGAGCAGCGTGGCTCTGGCCGAGTCGCGGCCCGGCCTGTTCACCGCCCAGGCGGCGAGCCGGGAACTCGGGCTGCACACGGTGCGCTCGGGCGATCTCATCGCCTTCGTCAGCATCGGGCCGGCCAATCCGCGCGAGCTGATGGACGTATTCAGCAACACCGAGGCACTGGAGCCCATCGCGCAGGCGACGGGCGGATCGGTGCGGCGCGTGGCCATGGCCGGCGATCAGAGCATCACCCTGCCGCGCATCATCGCGGTGCATTCCGGCTCCCGCTTTGCCGGCGGCGACTGGATCGGCATCAGGCCGAGCGACAGCGCCATCGTGCGCGGCATATCGGTCTTCCCGATGGCGCTGGGCTTCATCGGATTGGTGCTGCTGATCGGCTCGACCCTCGCCGCCTGGCTGATCGAGGGACGGCGAAGGGCATAAGCGAGACACAAACCACCACGTCATCACCGGCCTTGTGCCGGTGACCCCGATTGCCTGAAGTGCTGCGCTTTTTCCTATCGGGATGGCTGGCGCAAGGCCGGCCATGACGTGGAGAGGTGGCGAGAGGCTGAGCTCTATCGGCCCGCGTCAGAAATCGTGCTCACTAAACCCTTCGCGCGGGCCAGCGCCCCCTCTTCGAGTTCCAGAGCCAGGAAGCGTCCCGGGTTGACCGGCCCCGGAAGCTGCAGGTGCTGGGGCGGGATGCGCTTGAAGCCGAAGCGGCTGTAATAGGGCTCGTCGCCCACCAGCAGAACCAAGGTATGCCCCTTGGCCTTGGCGGCATCCAACGACCGGCGCATCAGAGCCGCGCCGATGCCGCGCCCCTCGAAGGCCGGCTCCACCGTCAGCGGTCCGAGCATCAATGCCGGCTCGTCACCGGCCATGACCGGGGTCAGGCGGACGGAGCCCACCAGCAGCGTGCCGACCATGGCGGTAAAGGACAAGTCGAGCAGGTGGGGCGCTCCCTCGCGCAGGCGCGAGGCGGTGCGGGCGAAGCGGCCTGGGCCGAAGGCGCGCTCGTGCAGGCGCTCGATGGCCTCGGAATCGATAGGTTGCTCGGTGCGGATCTGGAGCGAGAGCTCGGTCATGAACAGACTTTGGGCGAAAGACGAAATGGGCTAAGGCGGCTGGACAAATTCAGCCGTGTCGTCGTCGCAGAATCCGGGTAATGCTCATGGGGCTCGGCGTTTCCTCTGTTCATTAGGCCATAGCAGCGTCGGGAACGCGGCGCAAACGCTACTCACCAATGCGCCGAGGGGGGCTGCCCTTCGAGGATCTCCGCCAGGCGGCTCCGGGTGGCCGAGGTGGTCTCCTCGGGCAGATTGTCGAGGGGGAAGAACCCCGCCTCCGCGATCTCCCGGTCGGGCTGCTTGGCCTGCAGAACCGTGAAGCGCCGGATCACATAAACCAGAACATGATCGCGACGGGATATCCGGTTGTTGAAGAACACGCCGAACAGGCTGGGAGGCTCATCCGTGGCGATGCAGGCCTCCTCACGCAGCTCGCGCTCCAGGGCCTCCAGAGCCGTCTCGCCGGTCTCGACGCCGCCGCCCGGCAGGTGCCATCCCGGCACATAGGTGTGCCTGATGAGAAAGACCCGGTTCTCCCCGTCGAGCACCACGCCCCGGACCCCCAGGGTCATGCCCCTCGAGAAGCGCCAATAGGTGTGCAGCCCCAGGGACAGGAGGCGTGAGGCTTTCCGGGACGGCGGGGAGTCGGACATCGGTTCATGCCATCACAACA
Source organism: Microvirga sp. BSC39 (assembly GCF_000739015.1). Lineage (GTDB taxonomy): Bacteria > Pseudomonadota > Alphaproteobacteria > Rhizobiales > Beijerinckiaceae > Microvirga. Next base: position 215,510 of record NZ_JPUG01000076.1, on the reverse strand, counting down.
AGATTACCGGAGGATGAATGTAGTCATTCATCAAACGCATAGCAGTGGTCTCAATTTGGCGCGTGACCCGCATAATACGAAGGTCTAAGACAGCGACAACCAAAGGCGTTCCAATGTTTCTCGCTTTCATTCTGTCCCGCCTGAACCGCTCCGCCCGCTTCTCGTGGTCGCCTGCCCTCAATTTCGATGACCGCACGGTCTACTCGACCCTGATCCCGGGCGCTCAGTACTGAGTACGGACGAGCCCTGTCTGCAAGGACAGGGGGCTTGGCTATGACGCGGCTCTATTTTAGAATAATTCTAAATTGGAGCCGCCATGAAGTCCCTGCCCGAACTCTCTGAACGCGAAGTCGTCGCGCTCGCCATTGCGAGCGAAGAGGAAGACTCGCGGATCTACCAGCATTTCGCGGAGCGCCTTCGGCCCGACTTTCCCGCCTCGGCCGAGATTTTCGACGGCATGGCCGAGGAAGAGCGCGAGCATCGCAACTCCCTCTACGGATTCTATCGCTCGCGGTTCGGCGAGCATCTGCCTCCAATCCGCCGGGAGGACGTGCGCGGCTTCCTGAAGCGCCGCGCGGTCTGGTGGAGCCCTCACCTCGATCTCGACCGGATGCGCCGCGAGGCGGAGGTCATGGAGCTGCAGGCTGCGAGCTTCTACGAGAAGGCCGCCGGGCAGACCCTCGACATCTCCCTGCGGGAGCTCTTCACCAGGCTGGCCGAGATCGAGCGCGGGCACGAGCGCAAGGCCGGCGAACTCCACGCAGCCCATCTGACCGACAATGCACAGGCCGCCGAGGAGCATGCCCGCCGACGTCTTTTCGTGCTGCAATATGTGCAGCCGGGACTCGCCGGTCTCATCGACGGTTCCGTCTCGACCCTTGCTCCCCTGTTCGCCGCCGCCTTTGCGACTCAGAACAACTGGGAGACCTTTCTGGTGGGGCTGGCAGCCTCCGTGGGCGCCGGCATCAGCATGGGCTTGACCGAGGCCCTATCCGATGACGGCGAGATCACAGGACGCGGCTCGCCCTGGCTGCGCGGTCTCGTCTGCGGCCTGATGACGGCGGCGGGCGGCATCGGCCACACCCTGCCCTATCTGGTGCCCGACTCCTGGCCCAACGCGTTCCTCCTGGCCACCAGCATCGCGGCTCTCGTGGTGGCGGTGGAACTCGTCGCGATCTCGTGGATCCGGACGAAGTACATGGAGACGCCGTTCTGGAGCGCCACCTACCAGGTGATCGTCGGTGGCGTCCTGGTGCTCCTCGCCGGTATCTTCATCGGCAGCGCTTGACGCAAGCGGCCGCCCGCGCGAGTTCTCGTGTCCACCCGCAGCAATCCGGCCCTCATGTTCCGCATCGCACACCTGACCGATCCCCATGTGGGCCCCCTGCCCCGGCCGCGCCTGAAGCAGCTTCTGAGCAAGCGCCTGACCGGCTGGTACAACTGGCACCGCAGCCGGCAGGGCATGCACGACATGGAGCTCCTGGCTGCGCTGGTGGCCGACATTCATGCCCAGAAGCCCGACCACATCACCTGCACGGGCGACACCTGCAACATCGGCCTGCCGGACGAGTGGAAGACCTCCCGGGTGTTTCTCGAGGAGCTCGGCGATCCATCCCGCGTCACCTTCGTGCCGGGCAATCACGACGCCTATGTCCGAGGCTCCCTGGAAGGGCTCATGAGGGAGATCGCTCCATGGACACGGGGCGATGACGGCCGCGAGGGAAGCTTTCCCTACCTGCGCCGCTACGGCTCCGTGGCGATTATCGGTTTGTCATCGGCCATCCCGACATTGCCCTTCGTGGCATCCGGCCGGGTCGGCTCCCGGCAGATGAAGGCCACCGAGGAGATCCTCAAGGAGCTGGGCCAGGATCCTGGCTGCTTCCGGATCATCCTCATCCATCACCCGCCGCACGTGGGCGGGGCGGATCCCGGCCGCAACCTGACCGATGCCAAACGCTTCGAGAAGATGCTCTGCCGGGCAGGCGCGGAGCTCGTGCTCCACGGCCATAACCATGTGGGATCGCTGGCCCATCTCGACGGCCCGCGCGGCCCGATCCCGGTGATCGGCGCGCCCTCGGCTTCCGCCCGCGGCGGAACGCTGACCCATACGGCCGGCTATCATCTCTTCACGATCGGCCGGGATGACACCGGCTTTCTGCTGATGGCGGAGCGCAGGGGATTGAGGCCCGACGGAACGGTCGGCGGCCTGGGGATGCTCTCGCTTGCTCGCATCCGCCAGCCTCACGAGCAGAGTTAGGGCAGAAGCCTCGATCCCTGGCTGGCCGCGACTAACACAAGTTAAGCTATGGGTGCGGGCGAGCATAGTCAGAGCTAAGCTTCAGTATTCATAATAGATTTTCTTCACCTAATCCCGTCACTTTCCTGGAACCGCATAGATCGCTCTCCGTTGAAGGGGTGCAGCAGCCACCCATGAACTTCGCAAGCCTGTCGGGCTGCGCACGGTGTTCTGCGACCCGAGAAACCAGGAGTTCATCTCATGAAGAAGTACGTTGCCCTCGCGGCGTTGTTCGCATCCGTTTCGGCCGCCCCGGCCTCCGCTCAGATGGTCATGGACAGCCAGAGCTATCGCATGATGGCGGCTCAATCGGATGCCTTCGAGATTGCCACGAGCCAGCTCGCCCTCGAGCGCTCCCGCAATCCTGTCGTCCGCCGCTACGCCCAGCAGATGATCCAGGATCACTCCATGACGAGCCAGGCCCTGAACGGCGGCCGTCCTGTGTATAGCGCCTCCGGTCAGTTCATTGGCGGCTCCCTGAGCGGCACGCTGGCTGGTGCCGGTATCGGCGCTCTGGTCGGCGGCCCGGTGGGTGCAGCCGTTGGCGCAGGCATCGGCGCAACGGCCGGCGCGACGGCTGGTGCTGCCTCCAGCGGCTCGCCCAGCACGGCTGGCGGCTCGGCGACCGGCGCTCTGGCCGGCGCCGGCGTGGGCGCCCTGGTCGGCGGCCCGGTTGGCGCCGCTGTCGGCGCTGGCATCGGCGCGACCACCGGCTCGGCAGCCGGTGCTGCGGCTGATGTCCAGGCCACGGGCTCCGTGACCCCGATCCAGCTCGGCGTTGCTCTGCCGCCTGAGAAGATGGCCATGCTGAACCAGATGGCCTCGACCTCCGGCCCGCAGTTCGACCGTCTCTACGGACAGGCGCAGCGCATGGGCCACCAGGAGGCTCTCGCCCTGCACTCGAGCTATGCTCAGGCCGGCAGCGATCCGTCGCTGCGCCAGTTCGCGGCCTCGGTGGTTCCGCACATCGAACATCACCTTGCGGATTCCCGTCGCCTTCCCGGCGCGACCGCCCGTCGCCGCTAATCGGCTTCCAGTCTGATCTTATGGTGCGGCGGGTCCATTGGACCCGCCGCATTCTTATGAGGGCTGCCGAAGAGGAAGGTTGGACCTTTTCCCGGCTTGTGGTGCGGGCCGCAGGGTGTAGGAAGGGAGTATCTCACCTCTCCTCTCGCGAGCTCTCATGACCTACGTCATTCCCGCGCCTTCCACCCCCGCTCTCCCGGTTGCCGGCACCAACGACCTGTTTCCGGTCCGCCGGGTTTATTGCGTCGGCCGCAACTATGCCGCTCACGCACGGGAGATGGGCGGCGACCCGACCCGCGAGCCCCCGTTCTTCTTCATGAAGCCGGCGGATGCCCTGCAACCCGTCGCGGAAGGCGCAACCATCGATCATCCCTACCCGCCCAAGACCGGCAACTATCACTTCGAGATCGAGTTGGTGGTGGCCCTGGCCAAGGGCGGCCGGGACATCCCCGTCGAGCAGGCCCTCGACCATGTTTTCGGCTACGCGGTCGGCCTCGACATGACCCGCCGGGATCTGCAGGACGAGGCCAAGCAGCTCCGGCGTCCCTGGGAGCTGGGCAAGGCTGCGGACCTGTCCGGCCCGGTCGGGCCGATCCATCCGGCCTCCGTTGTCGGCCACCCGGCGAACGGCGCCATCTCCCTGGCGGTGGACGGGGCCGTCAAGCAGAAGGCCAATCTTGCGGACATGATCTGGTCGGTGGCCGAGCAGATCGCCTACCTCTCCACCTATTTCGAGCTTGCCCCCGGCGACGTGATCTTCTCCGGCACCCCTGAAGGGGTGGGCGCGGTGGCAAAGGGCCAGACCATGATCGGGGCCGTCGAGGGCCTGGGCGAGATCCGGCTACGGGTTGTGTAAGGCTTACCCCCATCCCCTTGCCTTTTTTGCCGGATTGGCCGTTACTGCGTCACGGCGCGGTCCTCAGGGCTGCGGTAAGTTAGGCTCCGGCTCAGACCGGACCCATAAAACTAAGGGAACGACAATGAAATTCGTAAAAACCGTCAGCTTGGCTCTTCTCGGCTCCGCTCTCGCCATGGGTGGAGCAGCCGCTCAGGAGAAGACGGTAAAGATCGCCACGGAAGGCGCCTACGCTCCCTGGAACTTCACGGGTGCCGGCGGCAAGCTCGAGGGCTTCGAGATCGATCTCGCCAATGACCTGTGCGCCCGCATGAAGGTGAAGTGCGAGATCGTGGCCCAGGACTGGGACGGCATCATCCCGGCCCTTCAGGCGAAGAAGTACGACGCCGTCATGGCCGGCATGAGCATCACGGAAGAGCGCAAGAAGACCATCGACTTCGCCGGTCCTTATGCCAACTCCCCGAACGGCTTCCTGGTGGCGAAGAACTCGCCGCTGGCCAAGATGCCCGGCAAGGGCGAGGCCTTCAACCTCAGCACCCAGCAGGCAGCCGCCGAGAAGGCGATCGAGGCCTACAAGCCGCTCCTGAAGGGCAAGACCGTCGGCGTTCAGACGTCGACCATTCACTCCAACTTCGCCGACAAGTACCTGAAGGGTACGGCCGAAGTGCGTGAGTACAAGACCACCGAGCAGCACGACCTCGATCTGGCGGCTGGCCGCATCGACGCCGTTCTTGCGGACGCCACGGCGATCATCGGCACCCTTGAGAAGCCCGAGTTCAACAAGGACTACACCCTGGCCGGCCCGTCCATCACCGGCGGCCTGCTCGGCGCCGGCGTCGGCGTCGGCCTGCGCAAGGGCGAGACCGAACTGAAGAAGAGCTTCGAGGACGCGATCCAGGCTGCAATCAAGGACGGCACCGTCAAGAAGCTGTCCGAGAAGTGGTTCAAGATCGACACCACTCCGCGCGTCTGATCTCCGACGCCGGTCTTCGAAAGCGCGGCTCCGGCCGCGCTTTTTTGTATGGATATGCGCCATCTGCGACCGAAATTGCCACCTTGGCCACCTTATTCAACATGTTTAGGGCTTGCACCGGCTTGGCTTTTGAATGTTAGCTTTGACACGCAAGGTGAAAGGCTCGGCTCCACGGAGCCGCCTGTCACCCGACAAACGGATCAGTCGAAACTGACCAGAGGGATGACAATGAAACTGTTCAAGGCTTTGGGTCTCGGGCTTCTGGCCTCCGCTCTCGCCATGGGTGGAGCAGCCGCTCAGGAGAAGACGGTAAAGATCGCCACGGAAGGCGCCTACGCTCCCTGGAACTTCACAGGTGCCGGCGGCAAGCTCGAGGGCTTCGAGATCGATCTCGCCAATGACCTGTGCGCCCGCATGAAGGTGAAGTGCGAGATCGTGGCTCAGGACTGGGACGGCATCATTCCGGCGCTGAATGCCAAGAAGTACGACGCCATCATGGCGGGCATGAACATCACCGACAAGCGCCTGGAGGTGATCAACTTCTCTCTCCCCTACGCCGCCACTCCCCACGGCTTTGGCGTGATGAAGGACTCCCCACTCGCGAAGCTGGCAGGGACCGGCACCACGGTGAGCTTCGAGAAGGACCCTGAGGGCGCGAAGAAGGCCATCGAGGCCTGGAAGCCGCTGCTCAAGGGCAAGACCATCGGTGTGCAGGGCTCGACAGTGAACTCGCAGTTCCTGGAAACCTACCTCAAGGACACGATCGAAATCCGCGAGTACAAGACGACGGAGCAGCACGACCTCGACCTGACCGCCGGCCGTATCGACGCGATCTTCGCCGGCCACGGCGCCCTGAAGGCCACGCAGGAAAAGCCCGAGTTCAAGGACATGGTGGTTGCCGGCACAGGCATGCGCGGCGGCCTGCTGGGCCGTGGTGTCGCCGTGGGCATGCGCAAGGACGACACGGAGCTCAAGAAGGGCTTCGACGAGGCGATCCAGGCTGCGATCAAGGACGGCACGATCAAGAAGCTGTCCGAGAAGTGGTTCAAGATTGACGCGACCCCGCAAGTCTGACAACGGCGTGCCGGAAATGCAGTCCCGGGTCTTGCTCCGCAGACCCGGGATCTGATCCGGTCCAAGGCCGGATGTTGAGGATGCTGTCTCGCCCGCTGCCTTCCACAGAGGGGAGACATATTCAAGAAAGTTTGGACGCGTGCAGCAATTGAGCTATTTCGAGCTCGTCGGGTTTGGTCCCAATGGATGGGGATGGGCTCTCCTCACCGCAGCGGGAATGACGATTGCGGTTGCCATCTGCGGCTTTCTCGCAGGCTCCGTTGTCGGCACCCTGGTGGCCTGGGGCAAGATCGGCGGCAATCTCGTGATCCGCAGCCTCGCCGACGGCTACACCACCGTCCTGCGCGGCATCCCCGATCTTCTCGTCATCTACCTGTTCTATTTCGGCGGTAGCGCGGCACTGGGCGCCATCGGCAGCCTGTTCGGCGCCGACGGGTTCATCGGCGTGCCCGCCTTCGTCACCGGAGCCCTTGCCATCGGCATCATCTCGGGAGCCTACCAGGCCGAGGTCTTCCGCGGCGCCTATCAGGTCGTCAGCCGCGGCGAGATCGAGGCGGCACGTTCCGTGGGCATGCCCCGCTGGCTCATGTTCCGCCGCATCATCGCCCCGCAGGTGCTGCGCTATGCCATTCCGGGCCTCGGCAACACATGGCAGCTGGTCCTCAAGGAATCGGCGCTCATCTCCGTGACCGGTCTCGTCGAGCTGCTGCGCCAGTCGCACATCGCAGCCGGCTCCACCCGCCGTCCGTTCGATTTCTATCTCACGGCCGCCGTGCTCTACCTGCTCATCACCTGGGTTTCGACCTACCTGTTCCAGCGCGCAGAGACCCACTCGTTGCGTGGCATGCGGAGGGCTTCCTGATGGATTTCGCCTTCATGCGGGATACCTTCCTGACCCTCATAGGCGGTGTGCCGCTGACGCTGAACCTGGCCTTCATGGCAGTGGCGCTCGGCGCCGTGCTCGCCCTGATCCTGGCGCTCATGCGCATGTCGGGTCTCAAGGTGCTCGACTGGCCGGCACAGGCTTATGTCTTCGTGTTCCGCGGAACGCCACTGCTCGTGCAGATCTTCCTGATCTATTACGGCCTCGGCCAGTTCCGCCCGACCTTGCAGGAATGGGGTCTGTGGACCTTCTTCCGTGAGCCCTACTGGTGCGCGGTGCTTGCTCTGACGCTCAACACGGCCGCCTATGCCAGCGAGATCATGCGCGGCGGCCTGCAGTCCGTGCCCCACAACCAGGTCGAGGCGGCACGGGCCTGCGGCATGTCGGGCTTCCTGCTCTTCCGCCGCGTCGTCTTTCCCATCGCGGTCCGCCAGGCGCTTCCCGCTTATGGCAGCGAGATCATCCTGATGGTGAAGGCCACATCGCTCGCCTCGATCATCACCATGATGGAAGTCACCGGGTTGGCCGCCAAACTGATCTCGCAAAGCTTCCGCGCGGTTGAGGTCTTCGTTGTCGCCGGTCTGATCTACCTGGTTCTAAACTTCATCATCACCCGCATCATCATGGCCATCGAATGGTGGCTCTCGCCTCACCTGCGCCGTCCACCGGCCGTGGAGCCGCGTCTGGAGGCCGCCCATGTCTAACGGAGTTGCATCCTTGTCGTCTCACCTTGCGTCGTCCGAGACGGCTCCCGCCGTCTCCGTGCAGAATCTCCGCAAGAGCTTCGGATCGCTCGAAGTCCTCAAAGGCGTGTCACTGAGCGCCAGGGAAGGCGACGTGATTTCGATTCTCGGCGCCTCCGGCTCCGGCAAGTCCACCATGCTCCGCTGCATCAACATGCTCGAGGTTCCCGATTCCGGCGAGATCTCCATCGGTGGAGAGACCATCGGGTTGAAGAAAAGCCGCAAGGGCATAGAGCCGGCCGACCAGCGCCAGGTGGACCGCATCCGGTCCCGCGTCGCCATGGTGTTCCAGAGCTTCAATCTCTGGTCACACATGACGATCCTGGAGAACGTGATCGAAGCGCCCATTCATGTGCAGAAGCGCCCGAAGGCCGAATGCATCGCCGAAGCCGAGGAACTGTTGGCGAAGGTCGGTATCGTGGACAAGCGCAATCAGTACCCCTCGCACCTCTCGGGCGGCCAGCAGCAGCGCGCCGCCATTGCGCGGGCGCTCGCCATGCACCCGAAGGTGATGCTCTTCGACGAGCCGACCTCGGCGCTCGATCCCGAACTCGTCGGCGAGGTGCTGCGCGTCATGCGCTCCCTTGCCGAGGAAGGCCGCACCATGCTGGTGGTGACGCACGAGATGGGCTTTGCCCGCGACGTGTCGAACCGGGTCGTCTTCCTGCACAAGGGCGTGGTGGAGGAAGAAGGCGCACCCGGGGAGGTGTTCGGCGCTCCGAAATCCGAGCGCTTCAAGCAGTTCATCTCAAGCCACCGCTAGAACATCGGCCAGCGCCGCGCCTGATCGTGGATCCTCTTCCCGCACTGCGTGCGCCGGGGATGACAAGGACAGCGGCTGGCGCAGAAGCAATTCAAAAGAAAGGGCGAAGCGGATGCCGCTTCGCCCTTTTTGTATCAATGTCTTTCAATACGCCGGATCGGAGGCTGTCCTGATGCTGGCGGGAATGGCGGTGCCGATGATCGAGGATCGATCGGCGAACCGTGCCATCCGCCACCATGATGCTGACGTCTCGCACCGCCGAGAAAAAGGCCCAGCACGGCCGGAACGGCAAGGATCAGCAGCGACACGAGAGCCCAGACGAACACGATGGCGCCAAGGCCCAGTCCTCTCAAAGCCATCAGAGCCCAGGAGAGCCACTCCACCGTCTCAGGATGTCCCGTGACGATGTCGGCATTGCGGGCAGCAACTCCGCCGAAGAAGTCCAGAAGCCCGTAGGCACCCCAGGCGAACAGGGACCAGACGGCGACGCCAATCCAGGCCAGAACCCACAGCAGGCGCTTCATTTAGCGCTCCTCGATGCGCACGGCCGTGCCGTCGATCTCTTTCGGTCCACGCTTGGGCGTGCCGAGGTGCTCGTGGATGATGCGCAGGTTGCGTTGGTTGGACTTGAAGAACACGTCGAAGACGTCGCCCGCGAACGGGATCGCACCAATGGCAGTGTCGACAGCGACGTTGCCGATCATCCGGGCGATCTTCCAGCGCGGCAGACCGAGTTGACGGGCTTCCCAGATGATATAGCTCGCAAGCGCCGCAGAGAGCGCATCGCCGACACCCGGCACGAGGCCCAGCACCGCGTCCAGGCCGACACGCCGGTTCAGGCCCGGAACCAGGAAGGCACTGTCCATCAGATTTGCAACCAGCGTGATGCGCGCCATCGCATCCTCCCGGCCCGGGCCGGCAGTCTTGATCGCATCGAAAACAGCACTACGGGCAGCGTTCATTCCAGTCTCCAGCAGACCAAAAGCTTGATTGGTCCAATGTGCGAAATGTGTGTATCGGACCCACGAACCGCAAGGGTTAAAGCTCTGTTATTTCAAAACTAACACCAAATTTCTCAGGCGCTTGGATTCCTTGCAGGTTAAAGCTTTGCCAACCATCCACCTCATCGATGCCCCTCTTTCCCGCCTGCACACTCTTGCCTAGTGCCAAGCTTCTTTTAGGTTGCCTTCCGTAGCGTTCCGCACGCAACCGTCAGTTATCTGGCCAATAAGACAATGCCGTTGGGAGGGCCATTTCGGCGGCACAAATTTTGTAGGGGCTCAGAACGGGAGAACCCGATGAGCATCACCCGCCGAGTTCGCCTCGCGTCCAAATTCTATCTTGTGACCAGCGCGTTTCTGTTCGGGCTATCACCGGCTGCACTCAAAGCCGGAGACGGTGACGAAGGGCTCGTTCCGCCGGCTCAATATGCCAGCCTCCCTTCCCAGGATGAAATGAACGATCCCAAGACAACGGGAAGCCTGCCGAGTGCGAGAACCATCACCGGTTTCGCGTCCTTGGTGTCACAAGGAACGATCATGCTACGGGCGAGTGCCCCGACCAATTGCGTACCGGGCAATCTGCGCGAGGTGGTCGCCTCCGTGGCGGCGAAGTTCGGCCCTGTCAGCGTCGAGTCCACCCACCGCAACCGCTCCCGCAACTGGCGCGCCGGCGGTGCTCGCCAATCTCTCCATCTCTCCTGCCGCGCAATCGACTTCAGGGTACGCACCCGCGTGCGCGGCGTCATGGCCTTTCTGCGGGCTCACCCACAGGTGGGAGGCCTGAAGATCTATCGAAACGGCATCATCCACATCGACAATGGAGAGCGCCGCTCCTGGTGAGACTCCTGCCTGTTTCACATTCAATCTCAACCACGGGGCTGCGTCTCTCCGGACGCAGCCCCTCAGCGTCAGCCCCTGGCTTCGAGGAAAAAACTGTAAGACACTCACAGGATGTTCGAGACCTTCACCCACCGCCGCATCGAAACATCCGGAGCCGTCATCAACCTGCGAGTCGGCGGCAACGGCCCACCCGTGCTCCTGCTGCATGGGCACCCGCAAACCCATGTCATGTGGCACAAGGTGGCACCGCAGCTTGCCGAGAACTACACGGTCGTCTGCGCCGACCTGCGCGGCTATGGCGACAGTTCCAAGCCTCCAACGAATGACGGGCATGAGCCCTACTCCAAGCGCGCCATGGCGCGCGATCAGGTAGAGGTGATGCAGGCCCTCGGCTTCGAGCGCTTTGCCGTCGTCGGTCACGACCGCGGCGGACGCTGTGCCTACCGCATGGCGCTCGACCACCCGGAGCGGATCGTCGCGCTATCGGTTCTCGACATCATTCCAACCGCAGAGCACTTCCGGCGCACCGACATGGCCTTCGCCATGGGATACTGGCACTGGTTCTTCCTTGCGCAGCCCCATCCATTACCCGAGCGACTGATCGCGTCAGATCCTGACGCTATGTATCTTCGCCGCGGGCGCGCGATGTTCGATGAAGAAGCACTTGCCGAATACCGCCGCTGCTTCACCAACCCGGAGACGATCCACGCCATGTGCGAGGATTACCGCGCCGGTGCGACCATCGACATGCGTCTCGATGAAGAGGATCAGAAGGCGGGCCGGCGGATCAGGTGCCCGGTCCAGGCCCTCTGGGGTCGGAAGAACGGACTCGATCAATGGTATGACGTGCCGGCCGTCTGGCGCGACTGGGCCGATCAGGTTGAGGGACACGCTATCGATTGCGGCCACTATCTTGCAGAGGAAGCGCCCGAGGATACGCTGGCTGCGTTGCAGCCCTTCCTTGCCAAAGCTTTCGCGCGCTAAACGAGGCGGCGCCTCTTCAGTTTCAAGAAGCCGCGAAAGGCGCGATCCTGATGCCGTTCGCCTCCAGCTTCGCACGCACCGTCCGTGCCATGGCCACTGCGCTCGGCTCGTCACCGTGCACGCAGATGGTGTCGATCTCGACCGGGATGCGTTTGCCTGAAACCGTCGTGATCGCCCTGTCCTGGACGGCGCGCAGGATGCGTTCCGCCGCAAACTCGGCATCGTGCAGCACGGAGCCGGGCTTCTTGCGGCTGGTGAGTGTGCCGTTGTCCTCATAGGTGCGGTCGGCGAAAATCTCGCGCACGACCGGGATGCCGACATCATGGGACGCCCTCTCCATCAGGACGCCCGGCATGCACATGTTGATGAGGCTCGCATCGACTCCCTTGATGGCACGGGCGATCGCAAGAGCGAGGTCCTCGTCCTCGTTAGCCATGTTGTTGAGCGCCCCGTGCACTTTCACGTAAGTGACCTTGTGGCCTGCAAGCGAGGCCACGGCCTGCATGGCGCCGATCTGATAGGCGATCATGCGCTCGATCTCGGCAGGAGAATCGCCGCGGATCATGCGGCGGCCGAAGCCGTGCAGATCGTTGAAGCCGGGATGCGCCCCGATGGCCACGCCCTTGCGCTTCGCGATCTCCGCCGTGCGGAACATGATGGAGGGATCGCCGGCATGGAAACCGCAGGCGATGTTGGCGGAGGACACGATGTCGAGCATCGCCTCGTCGTCTCCCATCGGCCAGGGACCGAAGCCTTCACCCATGTCGCAGTTGAGATCGATGATCATGCTCGTTACACCAATACCGGTTTCGCCGCTTGTTCGCCCACATGGAAGATGCGCTTGTAACGCTCGACTTCCGCCTTCGGCCCCATGGCCTTCGTGGGATTGTCGGAGAGCTTCACCGTCGGGCGGCCATCGGCCGAGATGACCTTGCAGACGATGGAGATCGGATCGAGTTTTCCCTCAGGGCCCAGCCCACGGAAATCATTCGTGAGCAGCGTGCCCCAGCCGTAGCCGATGCGCATGCGGCCACGGAAATGCTGGTGGATGCGCTCGATTACATCCACGTCGAGCCCGTCGGAGAAGATCGCGAGCTTCTCGCGCGGGTTCTGCCCGCGCTGGCGCCACCATTCGATGGCCTCCTCGCCGCCCTCGATGGGATCCTTGGAATCGACGCGGATGCCCGTCCAGGCGGGGATCCAGTCAGGCGCGTTCTGCAGGAAATTCGTGGTGCCGTAGGTGTCGGGCAGGATGACGAGCAGGTTGCCCTCGTAGTCCTCCTGCCAGTCCGACAGCACGTTGTAGGGGGCTTGGGCGAGTTCCTCGTCGGATTCGGCCAGGGCCGCGTAAACCATGGGAAGCTCATGGGCATTGGTGCCCACAGCCTCAACCTCCTGGCGCAGGGCAATCAGGCAGTTGGACGTTCCGAGGAAGGACGACCCAAGGCCCTCCATCATGGCCTGCACGCACCAATCCTGCCAGAGAAAGCCGTGGCGGCGGCGGGTGCCGAAATCCGCGATGGAAAGGTCCGGCAGGCTTTTGAGCCGCTCGATCTTCTCCCAGACCCGGGTCATGGCGCGGGCATAGAGCACCTGAAGCTCGAACTTGCCCATCCCTCTGAGGACCCCTCGCGAGCGCAGTTCGTTGAGGATCGCGAGAGCCGGGATCTCCCACATGGTGGTCTCGATCCAGGGGCCGTGGAAGGTCAGGACATACTGGCCGTCCTCCTTCTCCAGCAGGTATTCCGGAAAGCGGAAGGTCTCGAGCCAATCCATGAATTCCGGCGAGAACATCTGCCGCTTGCCGTAGAAGGTGTTGCCCCGCAGCCAGGTGGACTCACCCCGGGTCAGGCGCAGGCTGCGCACATGATCGAGCTGCTCGCGCAACTCGCCGGCATCGATGATATCGGCCAGGCGAATGCGGGTGGTCCGGTTGTGAATGCCGAACGTCACCTGCACGTCCCGATGGCGGCGAAAGATCGTCTGCGCCATCAGCAACTTGTAGAAATCCGTGTCCAGAACCGACCGGACGATCGGGTCGATCTTCCAGGTATGATTATAGACGCGGGTCGCGATGTCCACCATCGCCTGCTCCTTGCCACTCACGGGGAGCAGGACAATAGCGAAGGGCTGCCCATGATGAAAGGGCAGCCCCGCGAAAGAAAGAAGTCGGCTGAACGATCAGGTCAGGTTGACCTTCGCCTGATCGCCGGGCTTCGGCTGCTCGCCCGTCACGACAGCCTTCGCATATCCGTAGAGATGCACCAGGGTGGAGGACGGGCTGTCCCAATACTCGCCCTTGGCGGGGTGGACGCGGATCAGGGCGATCTGCGGATCATCCGTGCCCTTCGGAAACCAGGCGCGCATGGGCTCGGACCATTTCTCCTCGATCTTCGCCTTGTCGCGCACGATCTCCGCCTTGCCGGAGACCGACACATAGGTCTGGCTGCTCGGATCGCTGTAGGCGAGGTTGACCTCGTTGTCGCGAGAGATCTCCGTCATCTTGGGAGACTGGATCTGGGTGAAGAACCAGAGGTCGCCATGCTCGTCCGCGTCCTGGCTGTGCATGGGACGGCTGTGCAGGGTGCCGTCGGTGTCGACGGTGGTCATCATGGCGATCTTCACGTCCTTGATCAGGTAGTAAAGCTTTGCAGCATTCGGATCGTTATGGCCATGCTGGTGCATTCTCGTCTCCTCGATTGATGTCGTACGCCCGGGATGTGATCAGCGAAGGCAGCCGCTCGGCCGGCCGGGCCGGCTCCCGAGGGATCGGGTGAACAACGGACAAGGTGGGCTTTGGTTCGGAATACCGCATCTTCTCGGCGGGAGTGCCTTAACGAACCGACCGACAGCCTATAGATGTCACGGAAGATCATGCCTTGAACGGCCCAGGAGATGACAAAGTGGCGATCACCCGTGAGCATGTGCTGCAGGCCCTGTCGACCGTGCCGGTCGACGCCAACGGAACCGATCTCGTGGCATCGGGACGCCTGTCCGATGTGGTCGTGGATGAGGCAGGGCGTGTCATGTTCTCCATCACCATCGAGCCGTCCGAGGCCGCCAACATGGAGCGCGTGCGCCAGGCAGCCGTGACGGCCGTGCAGGGTCTGCCCGCGGTCAAAGGCGTCTTCGCCAGCCTCACGGCCGACCGGCCTTCGGTCACGGGCCCATCAGCACCATCTCCCGGCGGAGCCCGCCCGCGCTCGGCGGCCCAGCCCAAGAACCAGCGCATCCCGGGCGTGCAGCACGTGATCGCCGTGGCGTCGGGGAAAGGCGGCGTCGGCAAGTCCACCACCGCCTGCAACCTCGCTCTCGGCCTGAAAGCCCTCGGATTGAAGGTCGGCCTGCTCGACGCCGACATCTACGGCCCTTCCATGCCGAAGCTCCTCGGCATCCATGGCAAGCCGCGCCTGCTGGAAAACCGAATCCTGGAGCCCATGGAAGCCTATGGGATCAAGGTCATGTCCATCGGGTTCCTGGTGGAGGAAGAAGCCGCCATGATCTGGCGCGGCCCGATGGTCATGTCGGCCATCACCCAGATGCTGCGGGAGGTCGCCTGGGGTGATCTCGACGTGCTCGTGGTCGACATGCCGCCCGGCACGGGTGACGCCCAGCTCACCATGGCCCAGGCCACGCCTCTCGCCGGTGCCGTCATCGTGTCCACCCCGCAGGACCTCGCCCTCATCGATGCGCGGCGTGGAGTGTCCATGTTCAAGCGGGTGGAGATCCCGATCCTCGGCATCGTCGAGAACATGGCCACCTTCGTGTGCCCCCATTGCGGGCAGAGCTCGCACATCTTCGGCCATGGGGGCGCAAGGGACGAGGCGGCCCGTCTCGGCGTGCCGTTCCTCGGCGAGGTTCCGCTCAACATGACGATCCGCGAGTTGTCGGATGCCGGCCAGCCCGTCGTCGTCGCAGAGCCGGAAGGACCGCATGCCCGTATCTACAAGGATGTCGCGCAGCAGGTCTGGACCGCGCTTTCGGGCGGCGCTGCCGCGCGCCCTGCGCCGCGCATCGTCATCGAGTGAGCGCCTCTCGCATGAGCCTGCCTCCTCCGACCCTCGGCGTCATCCTGGCGGGTGGGCTCTCCCGGCGCATGGGCGGCACCGACAAAGCTCTTCTGTCTCTTGCAGGGCGGCCCTTGGTGGAGCACGTCGCTGATCGCCTTGCGCCGCAATGCGAGAGCATCATCCTCAATGCCAACGGCGATCCATCCCGGTTCAGGAAAATGTCGCTTCCCGTTGTTCCGGATTCCATTCCGGACCATCCAGGGCCGCTCGCCGGCATCCTGGCTGCTCTCGAGTGGAGCGCCGCTCACCGACCGGACATCGCCTGGGTTGTGAGCACCCCGGCCGACACGCCGTTCATTCCAATGGATCTGGTGCTGCGGCTGCACGAGGCATGCGCCGAAAGCCGTAAGCTCATGGCTTGCGCCGCATCGGGTTCGCAGGCGCATTTCGCCGTGGGTCTCTGGCCCGTCTCACTGCGGCACGATCTGCGCCAAGCTGTCTTGAATGAGGGTATGCGCAGCATCAGGGACTGGCTCGACCGTCATGGGCATGCGGAGGCCGCTTGGCCGGTGGCGTCCAACGATCCCTTCTTCAACATCAACACGCCCGAGGATCTCAGGCATGCAGAGGCCTTGGCCCAGCAGGAGAGGGTTGAATGACGGAACTTGATCTGTCCGGGCTGAAGTGTCCCCTGCCGGTTCTGCGGACCCGCAAAGCCCTTCATGCCCTGCAGCCCGGCGATGTGCTGAGGGTCGTCTGCACGGATCCCCTGGCTGGGATCGATGTTCCGAACCTGATCCGCGAAACCGGTGACATCCTGGAGGATCAGCAGCAGGAGAACGCCACCATCAGCTTCCTGATCCGCAAGGCCAGCCCCCCGGCATGAGAAAGGCCCGGACGAACCGGGCCTTTCCTATGAGCTTCCTGACGATCAGGTGTCCTTGCGGAGCGAGTCCTTGATCCCACCGATGGTGTTCTGGATCTTACCCTCGGTCTTATCCATCTTGCCTTCGGTTTCCATCTTCGAGTCGCCCAGGGCCTTGCCGAGCCCCTCCTTCATCCGACCCTTGACGTTCTTCATGCTGCCTTCGCTGCGATCGCGATCCATGTTTCTCTCCAATGGCTGTTATCTGAAATATCAACGCCTCTCAGCGCCAAGGGTTCTGGAAAAGATTAGCGTAACGAAAGTTTATTGAACGATCAAACTTGGCCATAACGTGGAGCAAACCTCAATGATGAAGAAACAGGAATAAACTTCATCACTGCTCCTACTCTGCACATGGCAGTACCGTCACATTTTTACCTTCACAGACCTAACCATTACATAGAGATGTGTTCTACAGCCCATCGATGTCATAGGTCCCTTGGCGAGGGATGGACAACCGATATCGGCGCTCTAATTCGACCCGATCCATAACATCACGTTATAAAGTTATAGGCTTCATGTTCGTGTCCGCCGCTCGGCCAACCAAATCTTCGCTAAAGTCTTCTCGCCATGGCGCATCTCCCTCGGGAGCGCGGGGCAAGGCGCCTCCCCTGGATCGTCTGGCATTGCTGGCGCACCAGCTCCGGACCCCCCTGTCGACGATCAACGCCTTAGCGCAGGGTCTCATAAGACGGGCCGACCGGCTCAGCCCCATCGACGTTCAGACCAGAGCCGAGAAGATCTGGCGGGCGAGCCTGCGGCTCGATGAGCTGGTGGAGACGATCTTATCCTATACCCGCGCCAGCGCCGGCGGAATCGTGCTCAACCCCAGTGAGTTCAATCCTGTGGAGCTTATCAGGCGGGTCTGCCGTGAGCAGGGCGGCCAGGAGCCTGATCGCCCCTTCCACTTCGATATCAAGGATCTGCCGGATGTGATCCTCGGTGATCCCATCCTGCTGGAGCAGGCTTTCGTCATCGTTGTGCCCAATGCCATGAAATACTCGCGCCACGACCAGTCAATCGACATCACGGCGCGCCCCGAAGACGGCATGATCAGGATCACCGTCAAGGATCGCGGCATCGGCATCCCGGAGCGGGACCTGCCCTTCGTCCTGCAACCCTTCTTTCGCGGGCGGAATGCCAAGAAGCTTCCCGGCACAGGACTGGGCTTGGGCCTTGCCTGGTACATCCTCAAACTTCATGGGGGAAACCTTGAGGTGGAAAGCCGCGAGAGGCGCGGCACCAAGGTGAGCCTGATCGTGCCGGAAACGAACACGACCGGCCTCAGCTACTCCATATGAAGAAATCCCAGCCGCTCACGGGCGGATGAGAATGCAGCGAAAATCGTTCACGTTGGTCAGCGTCGGCCCCGTCGTGACGAGCCTGTCGAGTTGAGCAAACGCCGTATAGGCATCGTTCGTCTCCAGATGGGCGGCAAGATCGATGCCCTTGGCACGGGCGCTCTCAAGCAAGCTGTCGTCGCACCAGGCACCGGCATTGTCCTCGGATCCGTCGATGCCGTCCGTGTCGCACGCAATGGCGGAGATGCCGCTCTCTCCTTTCAGCGAAAGAGCCAGGGACAGCAGGAACTCGGCGTTGCGTCCGCCACGCCCCTGGCCGCCCACCGTCACGGTGGTCTCGCCACCGGACAGCAGGACGCAGGGTGCCCGGGCAGGCTCCCCATGCATAAGGGCCGAGTGTGCGATGCCGGCCATGACGCGCCCGACCTCCCGCGCCTCCCCTTCGAGAGCATCGCCGAGAACGAGGGCATTCAAGCCCAGTTCACGCGCCTTGGCAGCCGCCGCATCGAGGGCCATCTTGGGAGTGGCCAGCATATGAACAGCACCACCTGTCCCAGGCTCCGTGACGGCACTCGCCCGGATGGCCTGCACCACATGGCTCGGCACATCGATGCCGTATCGGCGCAGGATCGCGAGGGCGACTTCCGGATCGATCCTCTCGGGGATCGTCGGCCCCGACCCGATGCTCGCAGGATCGTCCCCGGGTACGTCGGAGATCAGATAGGTGACGAGCTGCGCCCGGCCTGCGGCGGCGGCCAGCCTGCCCCCCTTGATGGCCGAGAGTGACTTGCGCACGAGGTTCATTTCGCCGATCGGCGCACCGGATTTGAGCAAGGCGCGATTCAGGGCCTGCTTGTCGGCCAGGGTCACACCCTCGGCCGGGAGCGAAAGGAGCGCCGATGCTCCACCGGACATGAGGCAGACGACGAGATCGTCACGCCCGGCCTCCTGTGCAAGCGCAAGGATCCGTCCGGCGGCCTGCAAGCCGGCTTCGTCGGGAACGGGATGAGCTGCTTCGACGATCTCGACCGACTGCGTCGGCACCGCATGGCCATAGCGCGTGACCACGAGCCCTTCGCAGGTTCCGCCGACACGGGACCACGCCTCCTCGAAGGCAGCCGCCATGCGGGCCGAGGCCTTGCCGGCGCCCAGCACGATGGTCCGTCCTTTCGGCTTTTCCGGCAGGCGGCCGTCGAACTTTCCATCGGGCAGCGCCGCCTGGAGGGCTGCGTCGAACAGGGTATGGAGGATGTCGCGATCATTTGGCATAGGGCCACTTTACGTGAGAAATCGCGCCCGTGAAGCCTGTCGAGAACACCGCGCAAAGACTTGGAGACCGCCCCTCGCTCGTGCTTAAAGACCCGCAATTAGCCGCCTCACCATTCTGGACGGCTCGTTCTTGAACAAGGATGCCTTGCCCATGCCACTCCCCTGCCCCGTTGCCCTGGAGTTCGGGATATGAAGCCTCTGTCGCAGCTTCCGCTGGCGGCCGCTCGCGGCATTCGCGTGGTGCTGACCGACATCGACGACACGGTGACGACGGAGGGCCTGCTGACGGCAAAGGCCTATGGCGCCCTTGAAGCGCTGCATCGTGCCGGCTTCACCGTCATCCCGGTCACCGGCCGGCCCGCCGGCTGGTGCGATCACATCGCCCGCATGTGGCCGGTGGATGCGGTGGTGGGTGAGAACGGCGCCTTCTACTTCCGCTACGACCGCGAACGGAAAACGATGCAGCAGCGCTTCTGGGCCAGCCCCGAGGAGCTGAGGCAGAACCGGATCAGGCTCGATGCCATCGAGAAAGAGGTGCTGGCCACGGTGCCGGGCTCAGCCCTTGCGAGCGATCAGGCCTACCGCCTGGCGGATCTCGCCATCGATTTCTGCGAGGACGTGCCGGCCCTGCCCGAGACGGAGGTGGACCGGATCGTGTCGATCTTCGAGAAGGCCGGTGCGCAGGCGAAGGTCAGCTCGATCCACGTGAACGGCTGGTTCGGCGAGTACAACAAGCTCAGCATGGCAAAAACTCTGCTGGCCGACGTCTTCGGGATCGATTGGGAGGAAGCGAAGAACGCCGTGGTCTATGCGGGCGACTCGCCCAACGATGAACCCATGTTCGAGGCTTTCCCCTTGAGCGTGGGCGTCGCCAACATCCACGCCTTCGCGCACCGGCTGAAGCACAAACCCGCCTATATCACCGAGGGACATTCCGGGGACGGGTTCGCGGAACTCGCCGACCTGCTGCTCCAGGCGAAAAGCACTTAAAGAAAAAGCCCCGCATGGCGGGGCTTTTGGTTGGCGCTCACAGGCCTGCGAGGTTGATGTATTTGATTTCGAGGAAGCCCTCGATGCCGTACTTGGAGCCCTCTCGGCCCAAGCCCGACTGCTTCACGCCGCCGAACGGCGCCATTTCGTTGGCGAGCGCCGGCGTGTTCACTCCCACCATGCCGCTCTCCAGCGCCTCCGCCACGCGCCACACGCGGGCCATGTCCTTGGCGTAGAAATACGATGCTAAGCCGAACTCCGTGGCATTGGCCATCCCGATCACCTCCGCCTCGTCGGCAAAGGTGATGATCGGCGCCAGGGGGGCAAAGGTCTCCTCCTTGGTCACCTTCATGCCTTGCGTGATGCCCGTCATCACGGTGGGTTCGAAGAACGTGCTGCCCAACTCCGAGCGCTTGCCGCCCACCAGCACCTGCCCGCCCTTGGCAAGGGCATCGGCCACATGCTCCTCCATCTTGGCCACGGCGCGCTCGTCGATCAGCGGCCCCATGGTCACGCCCTCCTCCGTGCCGCGCCCGAGCTTGAGCGCCTTGGCCTTGGCCGCAAGCTTCTCGGCAAAAGCTTCAGCCACGCTCTCCTGCACGTAGATGCGGTTGGCGCACACGCAGGTCTGGCCCGCATTGCGGAACTTGGACGCCAGAGCGCCTTCCACGGCGGCATCCAGGTCCGCATCGTCGAACACGATGAACGGCGCATTGCCGCCAAGTTCCAGCGACAGGCGTTTGATGCTGTTGCCTGCTTCCCGCATGAGCCAGCGGCCCACATTGGTGGAGCCGGTGAACGTGATCTTGGCCACCTTGGGGTTGTGGCAGAATTCCTCGCCGACAGGCTTGGCATCAGTCGTGGTGATCACCGAGAACGCACCCTTCGGCACGCCCGCCCGCTCCGCCAGCACGGCCAGCGCCAGGGCCGAGAGCGGGGTCTGCGCCGCAGGCTTGAGCACCATGGTGCAGCCGGCAGCCAGCGCCGGCCCCACCTTGCGCGTGATCATGCCGTTGGGAAAGTTCCAGGGGGTAATGGCCGCGCACACCCCCACCGGCTGCTTGAGCACCAGAATGCGCTGGCTCGGGCTGGCGCCGGGAATGACGTCGCCGTCGATGCGCTTGGCCTCTTCGGCAAACCACTCGATATAGGCTGCGTTCGAGATCACCTCGCCTTTGGCCTCGGCCAGGGGCTTGCCCTGCTCGGTGGTGAGGATGAGCGCCAGATCGTCGGCATTGGCGATGATGAGGTCGTACCAGCGGCGCAGGATGGCGCTGCGCTCCTTGGCGGTACGCTTCGCCCAGTCCTTCTGCACCGCGTGCGCCGTGTCGATGGCCTTGCGGGTAGCCTCGACGTCGAGATCGGGAAGCTCGAGGATCACAGCCCCGTCGAAGGGATCGGTGACGGCAAAGGTCTTGCCGTCCGATGCCCCCACCCACTCCCCGGCTACGTAGGCCCGGTCCACCAGAAGAGAGGCGTCCTTCAGATCCAGAACACGACGGTCCAGAGGTTTGGCATGAACAGTCATCAAAAGACTCCATCGGGCAAAGCGATCGCGAAAGGCTGAGGGATATATATGCGCCGCCTCAGGACTTGTGAACCGCAGGAGATGCGGAGCCGGGTTGTCCGTGGAGCAGTCACGTTTCTGAGACCATGACGCTCGAACCCCGAAATTAAGATAAAAAATCAAAGACCTCTGCGACTTAAGGATGACCACCCCTGTCATTGATCGGGGACGAAGTGTCTGTACCTTTCTGACCATCGACCGCACACCTTACGCTGCGGCTCCGGCAAGGGCAGGATCAATCTGCCTTGAGAATAATGGGAAGGAAATCGATGCGCATCCTCAACAAGCTTCTGTTCGCCCTCAGCTGCACCGCCCTGGCATCATCCGCCTATGCGCAGCAGGCATCCGACGGCGTGGTCAAGATCGGCATCCTGAACGACCAGTCCGGCGTCTATGCCGATTTCGGCGGCAAGTCCTCCGTCGAGGCTGCCCGCATGGCGGTACAGGATTACGGCGGAAAGGTGCTCGGCGTACCGGTCGAGATCGTGAGCGCGGACCACCAGAACAAGCCTGACGTCGCCGCCAGCATCGCCCGCCAGTGGTACGACACAGAACGGGTCGATGCCATCATGGAGCTGACGACCTCCTCGGTGGCGCTTGCCGTCCAGGGCCTGTCCAAGGACAAGAAGAAGATCACCATGACGACCGGTGCGGCGACGACCGACCTCACCGGCAAGCAGTGCTCCCCTTATGGCTTCCACTGGGCCTATGACACCCACGCGCTCGCGGTCGGCACCGGCGGCGCGCTGGTGGAGAATGGCGGCAACAAGTGGTTCTTCCTCACGGCCGACTACGCCTTCGGCTACTCCCTCGAGGACCAGACCTCGAAATTCGTGAAGTCGAAGGGCGGCCAGGTGGTCGGCGCCGTGCGCCATCCGCTGGCGGCGTCCGACTACTCGTCCTTCCTGCTCCAGGCGCAGAGCTCCGGCGCAAACGTGATCGGCATGGCCAATGCGGGCCTCGACACCGCCAACGCCATCAAGCAGGCGGCCGAGTTCGGCATCACCCAGGGCGGCACGCGTCTCGCGGCACTTCTCTTCACCCTGGCCGAAGTGAAGGGCCTTGGTCTGAAGGCCGCCCAGGGCCTGACCCTCACGGAGGGCTGGTACTGGGATCAGAGCGACGAGAACCGCGCCTTCGCCAAGAAGTTCATGGACAAGACCGGCCGCATGCCGAACATGATCCACATGGGCACCTACTCGGCCGTGACGCAGTATCTCAAGGCGGTCGAAAAGGCCGGCACGGATGCGACCGAGCCGGTTGCCAAGCTCCTGCACGAGATGCCCGTTCAGGATGTCTTCGCCAAGAACGGCAAGGTGCTGCCGAACGGCCGCATGGTCTACGACATGTATCTGTTCCAGGTGAAGAAGCCGGAAGAAAGCAAGAGCGAGTGGGACATGTACAAGCAGCTCGCCAAGATCCCCGGCGACAGCGCCTACATGAAGGCTGCCGACAGCGGCTGCCAGCTCACGCAGTAAAGCGTCTTGAACGAGGCAGGGCAGCGTGCAACGCTGCCCTGCCTCCATTGCTGTCCGGCGATAGCTTGTGGCACCGCGCATGATGCCTGAACCAACCATCGCCCTATCCAGAGAGTCTCGGCCGAACCCTATGGTCAGTACGCAACCCATCCTCAGCGCCACCGGGCTCACTATGGAGTTTCGTGGCTTCGTGGCCGTGAAGGACGTGACCCTGTCCGTCAACGAGGGCACGATCCACGCCCTGATCGGTCCCAACGGCGCAGGCAAGACGACGGTCTTCAATCTTCTCACCAAGTTTCTCACGCCCACCCGCGGGCAGATCACCTTCAAGGGCGCGGATATCACCCGGCTGAAGGCGGCCGAGGTCGCCCGCCTGGGGCTTGTGCGCTCCTTCCAGATTTCGGCGGTGTTTCCCCATCTGACCGTGCTCGACAACGTGCGCGTGGCGCTGCAGCGCCCATCAGGCCTTGCAACGCAGTTCTGGCGCTCCTCCAACGCCCTCTCGTCCCTTGACGAGCGGGCCATGGAGCTCATCGATGCGGTCAATCTCTCGTCCTACAGGGACCTGACGGCCGCCGAGCTGTCCTACGGCCGCAAGCGGGCGCTCGAGATTGCCACGACGCTCGCCCTCGACCCGGCCATGCTGCTGCTCGACGAGCCGATGGCCGGCATGGGCCACGAGGATATCGGACGCATCTCGGATCTGATCCGGCGCATCGCCCGCAACCGCACCGTGCTGATGGTCGAGCACAACCTGAACGTCGTCGCCGATCTCTGCGACCGCGTCACCGTTCTGGCCCGCGGCGAGATCCTCTCCGACGGGTCCTACGACAAAGTCAGCCAGGATCCGCGCGTGCGTGAAGCCTATATGGGAACCGAGCATGAGTAGCGCTCCTCTCCTCGAAGTCCGCGGGCTCAATGCCTGGTACGGCGAAAGTCATGTCCTGCATGGGGTCGATCTCGACATCCGCGAAGGCGAAACCGTCACGCTGCTCGGCCGCAACGGTGCCGGCAAGACCACGACCCTGCGCGCGATCATGGGCATCCTGCGCCGCCGCGAGGGCGTGATCCGGCTGCGGGGCAAGGATCTTCTGAGCCTGCCCCTGCACAAGGTTGCGCAGGCAGGCATCGGCTACGTGCCCGAGGAGCGCGGCATCTTCGCAAGCCTCAACGTTTCCGAGAACCTGACGCTCCCGCCCACGGTGTCGGACGGAGGCATGAGCGTGGAGGAGATCTACACGCTCTTCCCCAACCTCCATGAGCGGCGCTCAAGCCAGGGCACGAAGCTCTCGGGCGGCGAGCAGCAGATGCTCGCCATCGCCCGTGTCCTGCGCACGGGCGCGAAGGTCATTCTTCTCGACGAGCCGACGGAGGGCTTGGCGCCCGTGATCGTTCAGCGCATCGGTGACGTGCTGGTGGCGCTCAAGAAGCGCGGCATGACGATCCTGCTGGTCGAGCAGAATTTCCGCTTCGCCAAGAAGGTGGCCGACCGCTTCTACCTCATGGAGGATGGGCGTATGGTGAATTCGTTCCCCGGGCACGAGCTCGATGCGCGCATGGACGAACTTCACGAAGTTCTTGGGGTGTAGAGCAGCATGAATACGATTTTCGGCATTCCCACCCCGGCCCTCTACGGCCAGATCCTCATCGGACTGATCAACGGTTCGTTCTATGCCATGCTGAGCCTAGGCCTGGCGGTGATCTTCGGCCTGTTGCGGGTCATCAACTTCGCCCATGGCGCGCAATACATGCTGGGCGCCTTCGCGGCCTACCTGCTCCTGAACTGGCTCGGCATCAATTATTGGCTCGCCCTTGTCCTGGCGCCTCTGGCCGTCGGCGTGGTTGCGGTCATTATCGAGCGCACCATGTTGAGCAGGCTCTATGGCGTCGATCACCTGTATGGCCTTCTGCTGACCTTCGGCCTCGCGCTCATTCTCGAAGGCGCGTTCCGTTACTGGTTCGGAGCCGCCGGCCAGCCTTATGCCGCCCCAGCGCAGCTGACCGGCGCCGTCAATTTGGGCTTCATGTTCATGCCGGTCTATCGCGGCTGGGTGGTCATCGCCTCCCTGGTCATCTGCATCGGCACCTGGCTGCTCATCGAGAAGACCCGGCTCGGCGCCTACCTCCGTGCTGCAACGGAGAATGCCACGCTCGTCCAGGCCTTCGGCGTGAACGTGCCGCTGCTTCTGACCCTCACCTACGGCCTGGGAGCCGCGCTGGCGGCGCTCGCCGGCGTGCTCGCGGCGCCGATCTATCAGGTCAGCCCGCTCATGGGCACGAACCTCATCATTATCGTCTTCGCCGTGGTGGTGGTCGGCGGAATGGGCTCGATCCTGGGCGCCATCGTGACCGGCTATGTGCTCGGCGTTCTCGAAGGCCTCACCAAGGTTTTCTACCCTGAAGCCTCGAGCATCGTTATCTTTGTGATCATGGCCATCGTTCTGCTCGTCAGGCCGGCAGGTCTCTTCGGGCGGGAGGAGTAACATCATGGCTGTTGGAACCGAATATCTCGCAGAGCAGCCGAAGCTGCGCACCTCCGCCATCGTGCTGGGCGCGGTCGCCATCGCGGCCCTGCTGGTAGCTCCGTTCTTCTTCTATCCCGTGCTCCTGATGAGCATTCTCTGTTTCGCGCTGTTTGCCTGCGCGTTCAACCTGCTCATCGGCTATGTGGGCCTGCTCTCCTTCGGCCATGCGGCCTTCTTCGGCGGCGCCGCCTATTTCACCGCCCATGCCGCCAAAGTGTGGGGCTGGGAGCCTCTGGCGGCCATCCTGCTTGGCGTCGTGGGCGCTGCCGCCATGGGCCTCGTGATGGGCTTCCTGGCCATCCGGCGCCAGGGCATCTACTTTGCCATGATCACGCTTGCCCTGTCGCAGATGTTCGCCTTCATCTGCCTGCAGGTACCTTTCACCCACGGTGAGGACGGCATTCAGGGCGTGCCGCGCGGGCATCTCCTCGGCATCCTCGACCTCAATCAGCCGCTTACGATGTACTATGTCACGCTGGCGATCTTCCTGTTCGGCTTCTTCGCCATCTGGCGCATCGTCCACTCGCCCTTCGGCAACATTCTCAAGGCCATCCGCGAGAACGAGCGGCGGGCGATCTCGCTCGGCTACCGGGTCGACCGATACAAGCTCGGCGCCTTCGTCATGTCGGCCGCGCTGGCGGGCCTGGCAGGCGGCACGAAGGCTATCGTCTTCCAGTTCGCGACCCTTACCGACGTCGCCTGGCAGATGTCGGGCGAAGTGATCCTCATGACCTTGCTCGGCGGCATCGGTACGCTGATCGGCCCCGTTGTCGGCGCCGGCCTCGTGATCGCCCTGCAGAAGTATCTTGCAGCCTCCGACTTCCCTGTGACCGTACTGATCGGGATCATCTTCGTGATCTGCGTGCTGCTGTTCCGCCGGGGGATTGTGGGCGAGATCCTGGAATTCACGAAACGCAGGTCGAAGAGCGCCGCGTAGCTTAAGGGGCATCGGTAACCCTGCCGGCGCTCTTTGTCGCGAGCGCCGGCTCATTCATTGAGCTGGACCATGCCAGACAGCGAAACATTCGATTACGTGATCATCGGCGCCGGCTCGGCCGGCTGCGTTCTGGCCAACCGCCTGTCCAAGGATCCAAGCAACGCGGTCTGCCTCCTTGAGGCCGGCGGCAAGGACAACTGGATCTGGTTTCATATTCCGGTCGGGTATCTCTTCGCCATCGGCAATCCGCGTGCCGACTGGATGTTCAAGACCGAGGCGGAGACGGGCCTGAACGGCCGCATCCTCAACTACCCCCGCGGCAAGGTCCTGGGCGGCAGCTCCGCCATCAATGCCATGATCTACATGCGCGGCCAGCGTGAGGATTACGACAATTGGCGCCAGATGGGTCTCGAAGGCTGGGGCTGGGACGATGTGCGGCCAATCTTCCGTCATCACCTCGACCATTACCTCGGTGCTGGCGAGCATCACGGCGCGGGCGGAGAATGGCGGGTCGAAGCGCCCCGGATGCGCTGGGAGATCCTGGATGCCTTCATCGAGGCTGCCGTGGAAGCCGGCATTCCCCGAGTGAGCGATTTCAATACCGGCAGCAACGAGGGCATTTCGTATTTCCATGTGAACCAGAAGAACGGGCGACGTTGGTCGTCCGCGCGCGGCTTCCTCAGGCCGGCCTTGTCGCGCCCCAACCTGAAGGTCGAGACGCACGCTCATGCCACGCGCATTCTCTTCGAAGGGAAGCGTGCCATCGGCGTGGAAATCCTCCAGCATGGCAACCTACGGAGGATCCTGGCCCGCAAGGAGGTCATTCTGTCTGCGGGCGCCATCGCATCGCCGCAGCTTCTGCAATTGTCCGGAATCGGCAACGGGGCCTTCCTGCAGGAGCATGGGATCGACGTCGTCCACCACCTTCCGGGCGTCGGCGAGAACCTGCAGGACCATCTTCAGCTGCGCCCCATCTACAAGGTCAGCGGCGTCAGGACCCTCAACGAGGAATACCGCTCCCTGTTCAAGAAGGGCCAGATGGCGCTGGAATATGCGCTTTTCCGCAAAGGGCCGCTCACCATGGCGCCTTCTCAGTTGGGGGCTTTCACGCGCTCCTCACCGGAATACGCCACTCCGAATCTCCAGTTTCACATCCAGCCGCTCTCGCTCGACAAGTTCGGCGAGGATCCGCACCCCTTCCCGGCCTTTACCGCGAGCGTGTGCAACCTGCGGCCCACCAGCCGCGGGACGGTCCGGATCCGCAGTGGGGAGGCCGGAGAGGCTCCGTCCATTCGTCCAAACTATCTCTCGACCGAGGAGGACCAGCGGGTGGCCGTGGATGCCCTGCGTCTCGTCAGGCAGGTCGTTGCGATGCCGGCGCTCCAGAAGTACCGTCCCGAGGAATACAAGCCAGGCGCAGCGCTCACGACGGACGAGGAACTCCTGAAGGGCGCACGGGATATCGGCACGACAATTTTCCATCCGGTAGGCACAGCCAAGATGGGCATCGACAACGACCCGATGGCTGTGACGGACGCACGCTTGAGGGTCCGTGGCATCGAGAGCCTTCGTGTCGTCGATGCGTCGATCATGCCGACGATCACGAGCGGCAACACCAATTCGCCCACGTTGATGATCGCCGACAAGGGAGCCGCGATGATCCTTGAGGATCAGGCGCAAACCCGCGTCGAGGTGCTCCGCTCAGCGTGAGTCTCCAAGAAGCCGCCTGTTCGGCTCGGCCCAAAAAGAAAGGGAGCCAACGGCTCCCTTGAACGGCGCTTCCGAGCAGTCGGACCAATCAGCTGACGGCCGCCCCCCGGCTCGCAGACAAGTGGCTTGCAGCCCAGATCGCCGCCTGAGTTCTGTTCTTGGCCTGGATCTTGCGCAGAATGGCTTTGACGTGAACCTTCACGGTCGCTTCCGTGATGTCGAACTTGCGCGCAATGAGCTTGTTCGAGTCGCCGTCCATGAGGCAGCGTAGGATAACGGTCTCACGAACGGACAAGCCCTTCGTCGGAGGGCTCATCTCTTGAGGCCCCTCTGAAGCCGATTCTTGCTTGTTCTGCTCGACACGGGTTTCCTGGTCGCGCAGGAGATCGATGATCGCACTGGGGAAGATGACCTCTCCCAAGAGAACCAGATCCAGCGATTTGACGAGCACCTCATAGGAGATGGACTTTTTGAGGTAGGCATCCGCCCCTGAACGGAATGCCGTGAGCACGTGGTTCAGATCGTATTGCTCGACCAGCATGATGACTTTTGCGTTTGCGTTCTGCTCTTTCAGCAGCTTCGTCTGACGGCAGAACTCCTCATGATCGCGGCTTGCGTCCGCGATGAGCACAACCGTACCGCTGTCGGGACCGCATTGGGAACTGACCTCATTGAGGCTTCCAGCAGCAAGTGACGGGGCATAGACGGTCTCTGACAGAATTCGCCTCAGGCCTTCTCTCAATAGCGCATTCGGCTCGACGAGAAATGTCCTGATGGGTCTGACAGTTGCATGATCTGCCGCCGAGGGCTCAACCGAGCGCGCCAATTCCATGTACCTGGAATACGCGACATCCTTGGCCGATGAGGCACCTGGATGAGGAAGGCTATCAAGATCGTAGGTGTTCCGCATTGCAGATGCCTTTCTCGTCTTGATTCGGCGAGTTGAAAGTAAAAATTCCCTCAAGGTATCTAGCTTAAAATCTTATGGGAGGCAATCAATACCCATTCAAAACATTTTAACAATTGTTTATCAAAAGGTATCACTAAGTTACATCGTAACAATATTCAGCGCACAAGCAGGTTGTTTTGCCTCTTTACTTTCACGCACGCCTGAACTGCATGCAATATTAGATCAATAGAGAAGAGGCTTCTGACCGCTACTGCGACAAGGTCTTATCGGGCCGGTGAAGACTGACTTGGCATCTCAGGAGGCTCGAAAAGCTCATGCCGAGCAGGACGCGAGCTCTTGGCAACCCTCCGGTTCAGCCACTCGTGTTCAATGATGATCAGGCGGATCACCCACTACGGGAAGTAAGCACCTCTGCAGTCGAATGCACCTCCGATGGGGATTGCATTCGACTGCGACCGGCTCAAGCCATTCGTATTCCGCTACACCCAGGACATGGTTCAGCGCAGACTCTGTAACGCCAGCCCTTCACCAGAAGAGAGAGCCAAATCCTCGCTTCTACCGGAAGAGAGATGATTGACGGCCCACATGGCAGCCTGCGTTCGGTTGGCAACCCGGATCTTGCGGAGAATGGCCTTGATGTGCACTTTGACTGTTGCCTCCGCCACATCGAGCTTGCGTGCAATCACCTTGTTCGGCGCCCCCTGCATCAGGCACTGAAGGATTTCGGATTCCCTACTCGAAAGCGTCCGTATGGGTGAGTCATGGATCTCAAGACCCAAAGGAGCATGAGTGGGAAGAACGGTGATCGCCAGAGGCTCCTTTACATCTGCCTCGCACTGGGTATCCGAGATCGCGCTGAGGAACGCAGCTGATGGGAAAACCAACTCACCCAGCATCACAAGATCGAGGTACTTGATCAGAGCCTCACAGCCCGTCGTCGCAAGGCAGTAGCCATCTGCCCCTGACTGGAACGCTGACTTCATGTCATCGAGGTTGAAGCTGTCGGAGAGAATGACAACTCGCGCCTGAGGATACTGGTCCTTGATGGAGGATATCGCATGAGCCAGCCTCGAAGGGAAAAGATTCGCATCGAGGATGACAAGAAAGGACGAACCCGGCACATCCTGATCCAGAATGATCTCGTCGCGGGTCATTCCCTCCGAACGAAGCTTGAAGCGAGTGCTTGATAGAACGTGCTTCAAGCCTTCGCGGAGCATTGAGTTCTTGCAGCTCAAGACAGTGGTGACCGGCAACAGGTTCGACATGCGATGTGCCTTTCCGCAGAGATTACCTCCGATTCTACAATTTAGCCCTTCATCAAACATCCCTAATAAAGAGGTAAAGAACTATGCTTAGGAGGTAGAACAGAACACCGCCGCGAATATTGTTCGCTATAATTTAGACGGGATCAAGCTTCACTCTTAGGATGGTTCATAATCGAACAATATAGAAACGCGATATACTAAAACGTTTACTCATCTTGAAATTAGTCCGGCGTCTACATCAATGGGACAACATTCGCCTTGAGTAGAACAACGGTCTTTGCCGGCATAAGAAAGTCTGTGCTCCATAGGAAGATGAGCACATGCACTGCATCACATGTGTTGGAACAAGTGACATCAGGTGTTTTCGCTCAAGACTAGGTCACTGCACGGCAGCTTCACTTGCTTGAGCAGGCTCCCCGACAGAGTTTGTCGTGACTGGCTCCATCATCGAGCCCAGGGTTACGGCAGCAAGAGGGTAGCCGCTGTCCCGGGCGCTTGTCATGAGCTCGACCGCCTTGTTGAGATCGGCCGTGACGCCTAAACCCGATTTATACATGAGCCCTAATTTGTACTTCGCCTCTGCATGTCCCGCGTCCGAGGCTACCTGCAGCAGGGTGGCGGCTCTCTCTGGCGAGGCATCGACGCCGATGCCTTCCGAGTAGGCGTGGGCGAGGCCGATCAGTGCTTCAGTATTGCCGGCCGCCTTTGCCTTTTCCAGAGCTGCGACAATGTCCGACACAAGCCCCCCTTGCGGCCGCAGCGCAAGGAGGCGCGAGAGGCTTTGTCCAGCTGCGATATTGGTCTTGTCCTGAGCGGCAAGGCCATACCACTGCACCGCTCGCCGCTGATCCTCGACGTCGCTGCTGCCCGAGAGTGCATTGGCCAGATGAGTGGCAGCGCCGCTGTCACCCCGTTCGGCGGCAACCCGGATCAGGTGGCCCGCGGCTTCGCGATCCTGGACACCCCGCGCTCCTCTCTCGAGATCGAGAGCGACCTGATAGACGGTGCTGGGCTTGATCTGGGCGGCGCGCTCGAAGAACCGGAGAGCGGCCGGCATATCTTTTGAGCCTTCCGTGCTCAACACGAGAGCCCACCCGATCTCAAGAAGAGTGCTCCGCTGGCGCCCCTCGTTCACACCTTCCAGCCATTTCAAGGCAGTGCCCTCGTTGCGCTCCAATCCGCGGCCCGTGCCATAGGCATAGGCCACGTGCGCCATGGCCCGCTCATGCCCGACCCGTGCAGCCCACAGATACCACTCCGCCGCTTTCTTCGTATCGGCCGGGACTCCGTCGCCGCGGTCATACATGCTGGCGATGGCGAGAACCGAACTCGATGCCCCCCGAAGAGCCTCGAAGCGGAAACGCCGTTCAAGCCTTGCGCGAACGTCCGCTCCGAGAATGATCTGATGGCGAGCCATGATCTTGGCCATGAGGCGCGTCGCCTCGCGGTCTCCACGTGCGGACGCGATCTTCACGGCGTCGAGCCCGGTCACAAAATCCTGCGTGTCCATCTCCACGGTCAGCGCCTTCTGTCCGAGCTTCAGAAGCCGCATGGTGGACATGGCCTTGAGCTGAGCCTGAGTCGGCGGAGAGGTTGGAACGGCAGCCTGGGATGGGCGCGGCTGTGTTCTGGTGCCCGGATTGGAAGCTGCCATCACGCCCGGCGCAATGCTCATCACAAGGGAGCTCAGGAGCACAATTCGGGTTGTTCTCATCATTTGTATCTCCAAACCGCCCAATATAGACGGTCACATCCGCTCTACGTTCCAAAGGCTAGTTCACTTCCGGGTCGCCCCTTCGGCTGTCTTCAACCATTCCTGTGCTGCGATAGGATCCACATCCGTCCCAAAGCCGAGGGTCATGGCAAGGCTCAAGCCTTGCATGGCCTCTGCATCGCCGGCCCGTGCAGCCCGTTGCAGCCATTCAGTGCTGGCGCTGGCTGAAAGTTCGACGCCATAACCGGACGCATAGGCGCGGGAAAGTTCCTTCATTGCGGCAGTATCGCCAGCCTCTGCGGCTTTTCGCAACCAGGAGGCGCCGATATCCGGTTGTGGAGCCATCCCCAGGCCGAGTTGCAGGCTGCGGCCGTATTCCCGCATGGCGGGCGCCAAGCCGCTCTCTGCGCTCTCCTTCAAGACGGCAATTGCCGCAGTTCCCTCGCTGCCAGGCATAGCAGCCAGGCGGGAGAGATCGGCGGCCACGCTGCCGTCCCCACTGCGCAGAGCCTTCGACAACCATTCGACGGCCATCTGCATGCTCTGCTCACCGAACTGACCGGATATATAGCCGCGTCCCAGGTAGCGCATTGCATCAGGCCGTCCGGCATCGGCAGAAAGCTTGATCTGGTTGATGGCTGCCTCTTTGTCAGCCATTCCGCCAACACCATCGATCATGGCTCGCCCCGCCGCAAACAATGCGGCAGGATCCTTCGGACCGCTGTTAAGATTGCTAAGGGCTTTTTCCATCCAGTACCGTGCGCGCTCAGGATGCTGAGGGCCGGTCACCTTATGATAGGCTTGCGCAAGTTCGACCATATCCCGGGCTCCGCAGACCGGAAGCGTCTCAGCACGCGAAAGCCAACGTGCTGCGTCCCCCGCCTCCTTTGCACTCGACGCGAGGGCGATCGCCGCTCGAACATTGCCCGCCTCTGCTGCCGCTCTCTTCCAGTCCTGTGCAGTCCTCCCGGTCGAAGACAGCAGATCGGCCGGGGCCTCGGACAGCGCCAGCATGGCTGCGGCATTTCCGGAGGCTGCGGCAGCCTGGAGAAGCTGCAAGCCCTGCAGCAGATGCGCCCTATCCCCCCGGTGCCCGATCAGAAGGCGTCCAAGCTCGAACTGGGCGCCCGGCTCCCCTTCCTGCGCGGCCTGCTCGAGAAGCGCTTTTGCTGCACCGTCATCCCGATTGCCTTCCTCACCGCTCAGGATCCTGCGGGCCAGGAGAAGCAGCGCACGGGACCGTCCCTCCCCCGGTGCAAGCGCAGCACCCCGCCAGCGATCAGCTGCCTGACTATCCTGCTTCACACCCAGTCCCGACCGAAAAGCATGGGCGAGCAGAACCATGCTTTCCCGGTCGTCTCGCTCTGCAGCGCGAAGGAGAGCCGCTGCGCTCTTATGAGCTG
This sequence comes from Microvirga sp. BSC39, assembly GCF_000739015.1. Taxonomy (GTDB): domain Bacteria; phylum Pseudomonadota; class Alphaproteobacteria; order Rhizobiales; family Beijerinckiaceae; genus Microvirga. The sequence continues at coordinate 182,067 of NZ_JPUG01000076.1, read as the reverse complement.
ATCCTTGATCGGCTGCATTTTGGGATGCAACCGCCAGAATGCTGCGGACATGCCCCATCTCCGCTGCACGATCCAGCCAGGCCCTTGCTTGAGAGGCATCGGGCGGGACGATCGTGCTGCAGGCATAAAGCTCCGCGAGAACCCCCATGGCTTCCGGATGGTTTCGGGCGGCCGCCTCCTTGAGCAGTCGCAAGGGAGTCTCCGGGGATCCCTCCTGCGGATGGCTCAACAGAAGTTTTGCCATATCGGTCAGGGCTCCCACATCGCCCCTATCAGCGGCCTGACGATAGTAGGTCAGCGCCGCCTTGACGTCGGGCTGGCCACTCACTCCGATGGCATAGAGCCGCGCAAGACCGACAAGGATGCTCGTGCTGTGGCTTGGCAGCCGGCTTGCTTTCAGGAGGGCATCCGCGGCCTTCGGCAGATCGGGAGCAGCTCCGAACTCCCCCCGGTAGTGGCGAGAAAGAAGCTTGTACGCTTCAGGATCCGCATTGAGGCCGGCACGCTCCAGCCATGCAATGCCTTTCGGGACATCCTTGGGCGCTTTACCTCCGAGCATGAGACGTTCGCCGAGCAGAGTCATGGCGCGTGGCCTGCCACCTTCCGCAGCTCGCTCGAGGTGACGGATGAATCGATCCGGAGTAGCCTTGACACGCTCCTGCAGGTAGATCTCGGCGAGAGCCAGGTCGGCGTTTGTGTCGCCTTGGCGGGCGCCAGCCTCAAACCATTTGATCGCCTCCTGCAAGCCGCCCGGAACGAGGCTTTCGTCGCTGAGAATGAGCCCGATGCGATAAAGCGCGGAGCACCGTCCCCTGCTCAGGTCGCCGTGAAGGGACTGCAGGGCAAGAGTGATCAGATCGCTGGTTCCAGCCTGAGGAGCCGTGCCAAGCCGTCCGCTGCGCTGAAGCCGGGCTAAGGCAATAAGACCGTCGACATGACCTGCCGTAGATGCGGCACGAAGAAGACGTTCAGCCTCTGCCAGGCTGGCACGGCCGATGCGGCCTTGCTCATGAAGCTCCGCCAGAAGGACGGACGCATCCAGGTTCAGCATGGATGAGGCTGTCGCAAGGTGCGTTGCGGCTCGTTCAGGGTCGACAGGTCCTGCAACGGGCTCGAGAAGCAGTTTACCGAGGCGGTAGTGAGCCCGGCCTCGCCCTGCCCATGACCTGTCGGAAAGGTCTTCAAGCAGGCGTTTCGCCGTGACCGGATCGCGCTTGAGAGAGGCACTTCCCTCCGCATACGCAATCGCCGCGTCATACATCTCCTCAGGGTCGATGACCGGCTGGGACTTGTCCCATTGGCTCCAATCCCGCGTCAGAAAGGGCTTCGGAGCTGGCGAGCAGATCTTGCTGAAGTCCGAGGTGGGTGCCAGAGGTTGAGGCGACGGGACCTGGGCCTCGGCAGAACCGACGATCACCATGATCGCGGTCAATGCCGTTCCGGCAAGAGTCGCTAAGGATTGCACCATGCCGTTTCCTACTTTCGTGCCGGTGGAACGGGTGAGGATCGTCATTGTCACGGCCCGCTCTGCCTGAACCTGTCTTGAGGTTCGCTGTGTCACACTCGCTGCCACGTCGTCAGCCTCTCATCCTGGTGTTGCTGCCGATGCACCAAGCTTCTGAAGTGCCTTGGCAGCCTGCGAATGGCCGGCCCGAGCAGCCTTTTCGAGCCACTCACGAGCCATCGTCTTGTCTTGCTCGGAGGCTCCTTGCTGATGGCGAAGTGCAAGGCGGTACATGGCGGCGGCGTGGCCGCTCTGCGCCGCCTGCCTGAGCCACCGCTCAGCCTCCCGAGCATTGGGCTTCGTCCCGACATCGTACAGACGGTGGAGCTCGAACATCGCATCGGGCGATCCGAGAGCAGCAGCCCGCTCCAGCCAGGTCTTCGCCAGAGCCGGGTCAGCGAGAGTTCCAAAGCCCTTCATCAGAGCGCGTGCAACCTCGATCATCGCGACTTGCGAGCCCGCCTCTGCGGCGCGGAGGTAGGAAGCAAAAGCTCCCTCTGCATCGACCGTCGCTGCAAGGCCAGACAGTTTCGCGCTGCCGAGTTCAACTTTTGCTTCAATCACCCCTGCTTCGCCCGCGCGGGAAAGCCAATGATCTGACTTCTGGCTGTCGCGATCCACTCCTGCGCCATAGAGATATGCAGTCCCAAGTCGAACCTGCCCATCCGGATCTCCCTGACGGGCCGCCTGCGTGTAGAATTCAGCAGCCAGACGCCGGTTCGGAGCGACCCCTTCACCACGGGCATAGGCATCCCCCAAAGCGATCTGAATTTTTGTATCGCCTGGTTCTTCCCTGTAGATCTCCCGATAGAGTGCGAATGCACGAGCAGGGTCGCGCTGCAGCCCATCGCCATCCCGATACGCCTTGGCCAGAATAAAGCGCGCACCGTCATGTCCGAGCTGAATGGCGCGGCGGAACAAAGCTTCGGCCCTCGCCGGATCGCGCTGGATGCCGGTTCCATGCAGAAGTGCCGTTGCCAGCAACGTCATTGCTTCCGGGTTATTCTTTCTGACCAACGCTTCCAGCGCAGATGAACCGTGCTCAGTGGATCCTGCGTCGGGGAGCCGCAGATACATCGAGGCGATCCTACTGACCTGACCGTCATCATGCGCCATGGCCTTCTCGGCAATGGAGAGCCACCGGCGCGCGGCGCCTTGTTGTTCCGCAGTCGCCTGTCCGGACAAATAGAGCTCCGCCAGATTCAGTGCGGCTTCCGCGCTGCCGCTGTCTGCGGACCTCTTGAGCGTCATCTCGGCGAGGGTACGCTCCCCGCGCACAAGGTAAAGCTTGGCCAAGGCGATAGGCGCACGGGTATCACCGGCACGGATCGCCTTCTCGAGTGAATCGCGAGCCAGATTGAAATGTCCCGGTCCCCCAGCGCGGGAGTAGAGAGAACTCAACTCCACCATTGCGGCACCGCTGCCTGCGGCGGCCGCGCGGCTGAACCATGTGGCGGCAAGCGCCTGATCCTGAGGCACCCCCCTGCCCTCGTTGAACATCTTGCCGAGGCGAACCATCCCGATTGCGCTGTTGGCTTCCGCCGCCTTGCGGTACCATTCCAGGGCCTGTGGCGCCTCCAATCCTGCGGAGCGGGCAGCATAGACATCTCCAAGGCGGATATAGGCAACGGGAGATCCGCTGGCCGCTGCTCGCTGATACCATTCCATGGCTGCGGCTTGTGATTCCGGGACACCCTGGCCGAGGAGCAGCGCGTCGCCCATTGCGACGGCAGCCTTGACGTGCCCGCGATCGGCGGCAGTTCTGAGACGGTCGACGGCTGATTTTAGCATTCCGTCCGCAACGGCATCCTGGTGGCTCAGAGCGGTACGGGCGAACTCATAAAAGGCCGTCGTGTTGTCGCCCGCCGCTGCTCTGTCGAAGAGCTTCAGGGCAAGCGGAACATCGCGCTCGATCAGAACGCCATCGCGCACATGACGCCCAAGAGCCAGGAGCGCCGTTACATCGTCATCCACCCGCTGCAGCGCCTCGTGCAGAAGGCTCTTGGCAGCTGTTCGTCCCTCATCGCCAAACTGGCTGCGGATCTCTGCTGCCAGGACCAGCGCGCGAGGAGCTTTCGTCTCAATGGCGCGGTTGAGCCACACATCCGCGACACTGTTTTGAACACCGAGAGCGGCGCCATTATAAGGGTCCTCCGCAAGAACCATGGCAGCTTCGACCGAACCGCGCTCGGCAGCCTTCACGAATGCGTTCCGGGCCTCCTGCGGCTGCCGCAGGGGCGACTTCGGATCGACGCGAAGGCGCCCCAACTGCAAGGCAGCCTCCGCATCGCCGAGTTCAATGGCCCGCTGATACCACTCGATCGCGGCGCTCAGGCGCTCTGGCCCGTCACCCGTCGCCCTGTAGTGATCGGCCAATGTTCTTGCCGCTTCGGCGGACCCTTGCCTGGCTTCCTGAAAGAGAAGCCGTAATCCCTGCGTTGCAAACACGTTTGCCTTGGCGGGTTCCGTCTCCAGCCGCGCAAGAGCAAGTCCCGAGGGACCGTGCCCCGAGCGCAGAGCGATCTGGTAGAGATTTCTTGCTGCTTCGAGGTCGCGCTTCCCTCCGAGACCCGCTTCCATCAAGCCGGCCAGAAGGAAGGCCGCCTCATGGTTCTGCAGCGCTGCTGCGCGGCGCAGGAGGTCCATCGCCCTCTGAATGGAAGGCTGGTCTTTATCCCGCGACAGGATTAGCTTGGCCCGGCGCACAGCAGCAGAGGGCCAGTGGGCTCCTGGCGTTGCGAGCGCCCGGTCGTAAAGGCGCTCTGCCTCCTCGAAGCGACGAGATTTGAGAGGGTTGGTTTCGCTGACCGGAACTCCATCCTGAAGCAGTTGCGCTTGTTCGACGAGAGCATTGGGATCTGTGCGCTGCTTCAATTCCTCCATCTTCGCCGTTGCAGCGCGATAGCGAGCCTGGAGTTCAGCACTTGCTGAGTCCTGCGCCTGAACTGCCGAACACGACAGCACAGCGAAAACTGCGACAGTGCTGGTGAGGAGCGATTTGACTCTAACCATCAGCGTCCCCAGAAGCATGTGGCATTGCCACCGACGAATTCATCGATGAGTGGTCGATCCGAACGGATGTTGCGCACGAACAATGCCTTCAGTCTTTTCGTGGCGAGGCCTGCCCGATCACGTGTCATCAGGGGTTCGGCCCAGGCCATGTAGTGCCGCCCGTGGCTGCGTTTCGTGATGAAGCCAAGATCCTGGCGGCGGGCATCCGTCTCCCCGCCCGGAATGTAGTTCTCGGACGCATAAGCCATAACGACGTTGGGCTCCGCTATGCCATTCAGAAGGTAGGACGCGATCCGGTCGAAATTCACCTCTCCGACCCGAAGATCGTAGAGGTCGGTGCCGCGTGTGGCAGCCACCTCGGCCATCACAGTAAGGCTCGCCAGGGACTGTCGCATGTACCAGAGAGCCCTGGCGCCCCGCCTGGTCTCCAGAGCAAGGCTTCCATCAGGACGCGCCTCAGCTAGAACCGCGCGGTACCGGTCGTATCCTTTGGCGTAGAGAGCCTCGTCCTTGACGACGGCTCCCCACGTCATCAGCAGGCTGTCTGCGAGGTAACGGTGATTGTTACGGTCGACGACGCCATCGAAAACTCGATCGGTCTTGCGGACCAGAGGATCGATCCAGTCGGCGAGCATCCACTTCTGTCCCTCATCCAGCCCGCGCTGCAGGACGGAAAATGCCACCACGGTAGGCAAAAGGACGCGCTTCAGGGCATAATAGGCATCGTGCTCGACCTCTGTATCGGTGAAGGCCTTTGCCCTCGCCCAGGCGAGCAGAAGATCACGTAGGGAGACTTCTGAAGCTGCGTCACCCGCAAGCGCGCGCCCGGTCAGCACCATGACGGCCCAGGCATAATCATTGGCAGTCCCGTCCGTCCCGTAGCCTTCAGTCGCCTTCAAGCGGTCAAACGGTTTGAGGCTGCTCCATGCCGGATCTCGCGGTATGGCAAGGCAAGCCGCACGTACGCTTGTGAAAGCCGACTGCCCTAGTGCGGCTCGGCGGGCCTCCACATCGAAAAGTCCATGCCCCTTGGTCTGAGCGTGAGACGAGCCGATTGCCAGAAGATTCAGCAGAAGAACGATGAGTACCGGTTTCATGCTGCCTCTATGTGCCTTGAGGTGTGCTGGAGAACGCACGATGCTGCACGCTTCCATTGACATCCGTACAATCGGGCCCTCCTTGGGGACTGAAGACCTGCAACTCGCTCTCACCCTCAAAGAAGCCCCGGTCTCGCAGGCGGCACGCTGTAACCGGCTTCGCCGGGCGGCATGTGCTGGCGACGAGAACATCCGATTGAGAAGTAAGGCGCAGGATCTGACCTTCCAGCCCGCGGATGTCGCCGCCGAGGAGACGCCGGGACTGCTTCACGAACCTGTTGGATGACATCGCCAGGCTCGAGACCCCTTGCGCGTTGATGCCGACTCCATTGGCCGAGAAGCGATTGTGCTTGAGAGACAGGCTTGTCAGCGGAAGGTAGCTGGCGAGATCAGGGCCTTGGCTTGCTCCACCTTTCTGCGCGACGATGTTGGCGATATAGGCGCTGACGCCGGAATTGGCGTTGGCCTCGATGCGGTTTGAATACGCCCCCACGTCGATGCTGTTGCGCACCTTCAGGCCGTCTCTCCTGTTGCTCGCAAGATAGTTGTTGGTCAGAACGTTGCAGGAGCTCTCGAATACGGTGACTCCGTCCTGATCGTTCCGGAAGGAACTGTTGGCATGAATGACATTGTTCGTGCTGTTACGGTCGATCACGATTCCCGAACCTGCATTGTCGAACGTCATATTGCCGATGACCAGCCCATCATCCACCTCGCGCGAGATGGTGATCCCGTGCCGATGCTTCGTGCCGTAGATTGTGTTGAGGGCGATGACGGTTTCTTTTGTGCGGTCATGAGCGTCCAGAGCATAGACGACGCTGTCGCGAAATTCGTTGCCGACGACCTGGATGCGCTCCGCTTCATAGGATTGGAGGCCGAAATAGAGGTTATGGAAGACGCTGTCGACGATCATTCCTGTAGGACGCGCCTGATCACGCAGCTCGGCCACCCGCTCCGGCCCTGATGAATAGCTCAACCCGAACGACTTGGCGTTGTCATAGCCCAGAGCCACGAGAGAGGACGAAGCCACGTTCATGCGTCCGTCTCCCCAGGTAAGGAGGAAAGGCCGGAAGCCGGTGGATTTGTCAGCGTCAGCCCAGAGGGGTTGCCGTGATGTCTCGTCATATCCGGCGACTTCGGCATCGATGATGTGGACATTGCCTGCATTGATGATGAAAGCGCCGGCGCTCGCACTGAGCCGATAGACCGGGCTGTCAAGGCGGGACAGAATGAGTGTGGCTCCTGGAGCGACGAAGATCGGTGCGCGCACCGTGACGGCATCGGCACTATAGCCGATGAGATCCCGTGCGTCGGTGCCCTGCAGCTGGCGAGCCACCATTCCTAGTGTCGCAGCACCGCTTTGAACCACGATAACTCGAGGCGAGGACAGGCCTTGATGCCGGATTGCCTGCTCCAGCCGCGTACTTCCCTGCTCATCATCCTCAAAAAACTTCGCTATGTAGGGGTTGTGGTTCGCAAAGGTGCTTCCGACTACCGCGTCGCCGGGCCATGGCGTACCGGCCCTGACGTCTGCAGCCGTCACGAAGCTCTGGGGAAGTTGCGCGACAGCGTTTGTGGCCTTTCCGGCATCACCCATAATGAGCGCGAGACCCCTTCTGGTCTGGATTTCCTGTGCTGTTTCCTCGGCCTCATCGGAAATGGATGCGACCGTCTGCACATCCTGCGGTGTGCCGATGCCGGGTTCCTCGGCTGAGGGAGCCCTGAGAAGATCAGCCTGCAACTCGGCCAAGCGCCGGAAGGTCGCTCTACGGAGCCGCTCGTCCTGGATTGTGCGGATCAGATCGGCAGCATGGATGCCGCCCTCCGGGAGAGTGGCAATTTGGAGTGCTAGCTCCGCCTTGTCTTCGTCCGCTTCGACTTTCTTGATGCCGCGCAACAGCAAGACTTCGGGGATTTCACCACGCTTCCTCTTCGCGACCAGATCCGCTACTTCGGCTGCCACGATCAGCTGTTCGGCGCGCGTGCGAATTCCGGCGTCGGCGATGCGTCCGGCGAGTTCACCCGCCCGAGCCTTACTCACCTCCAAAGCTAAAGATCTGATGATCTCCAGGAACAGCTTGTCCCGCGCCCCCGCTTCCAGCCCCTCGGCATCCCGCACCGTTTCGTTCAACGCGCGGTCTCCCATCTCCCCTCTGCTTTGCTGCCTGGCCTGACGTGCAACCTCCGAGAGAGCCGCAAGACGGGAATCCGTATCTTCTATACGTTCAGCCAACGACATCGCTTGGCTGAGATCTCCAGACCGGGAATGGGCGCTGACGACGGACGCGAGAGCACGTCCCACGTCCTTCGCTCCGACAAGTTCGGGAACGATCTGCGTGGCACCGGCTATGTCTCCGACCTTCGCCTTCGCCCTCGCTATGCCACTCAGCGCATGGGAGCGATGATCCTTGTCGACGAGGCGTGGCAGCAGAGCCTCGGCGTCGGGCACCCGGCCACGGTCCGCCAGCTTCTTTGCCAGTTCGCTGAGGATGGAGGATCCCTCGGCACCAGGCTCGATCCGTTTGGCATAGCGCAGCGCTTCGTCTAGGCGCTCGGATCGTGTGAGCGCCCGGACGACATCGGGAAGAGCCGCGCGTTGCACGGCCTCGCCATAAGTATCGATTTGCCGGGTGCTTTCGGACAGGAGATGAGCGGCCATGGCGTCATAGCCAGCCTGCTTCAGGTCGGCGGCAAGTTTCAGCTGGATCGAGACTTTGCCTGGGCTGTCCTGCATGACGTTGAGCACTTCGGCAGCCCGGAGCGCGGCACCTCGGTCAACATAGCTCCTGACAACCGCGCTGATGGCTTTGTCCTGGCTGCTCGAATGTGTGATCCCTTGTGCCGCCACAAGGGCAATCCTGTCCTCCTGCCTGGAGATCGCAGATTCGATCAGGCTGGAGAGCAGTTCATCCCTTGCTTTGCTGTCCAGAAGTGAAAGCGCCAGCAAGGTGCTCCCGGGAAGATCCCCCGCCTCAAGACGCTTCTTCGCCTCTGCGGTCAGCTTGACATCCGCCGCCTTCTCCCAGGGGCTGCCCTTGAGCTGTATCCGCGCCAGCTCATGGCGCGCATAGGCGCGATCACGGGATTGTGGAATACGGGTGACGGCACGATCGGCGAGATCCGTTCCCACTGGTCCCAGCCCTGCTGCTACGCGGGCAGCAGCCTTGTAAGCTCCCCCTCGTGTGCCCTGCTCAGGGATCTGATCGGCGGTCTCTATCGCGAGAGAAGCATATCTCAATGCGCGGTCCTGAGCGCCGGCCTTGGCATAAGCATGCGCGAGATCCACGAAAGCGGCAGACCGGTAGGCCGGCGATCTCTGCTCGCCTGCAATTTGATGCAGCGATACGCCCACTTCCACCCGATCCGCAGTGGATGGAGCGCCCATAATATCATTGAGCGAAGACTGCAGAAGGAAGGAGCTGAGAATGTCATGGCTCAAACCATCATCTGCAAGCCGCATCAACTCGGTCCGAGCCCCATCGCGCAGCTCCGCCGAGCCTGCATTATCCTGGTTGGCGAATTTCTCAAGCAACCTCACCCTGGCCCTTGCAACCTGATAATAGCCAGCCTTCTGCTTCAGGTTGACGCCATTCTGCTCGGCGGAAAGAAAAGCTTGGCGTGCCTCGTCTGCAAGGCGGGACACCTCATTGCTGCCCTGCGCCATGGCGCTGGAAACCAGCGCCATGGACATGAAAAGGAGGGCGGTACGCAGTCGACGTCGACCGTCAGATCGTGACGATGCGGTCATACTGATCCTCCAGACGCACGATGTCGTCTTCGCCGAGATAGGTGCCGCACTGAACCTCGATCAGATGAAGTTCGTCATCCCCGATGTTTTCCAGCCGGTGAACGTCCCCTTTGGGGATATAGACCGACTCGTTGGCCTTCATGACGAAGACTCTTTCGCCGACAGTGACGCGGGCAGTTCCAGAAACGACGGTCCAGTGCTCGGAGCGATGGTGGTGATACTGCAGCGACAGTCGTCCTGCCACATCGACCACAATGTGCTTTACCTGGAAAGTCTCGCCGACGCGCAGGGACTCATAAGATCCCCAAGGGCGGCGGACCCTCTTGTGCAAATTGGCTTCCGGCCGTTTCGCTGCGGCGAGCTCGGCTGCGAGGCGGCCGACATTCTGGGCTTGGTCCAAGGAGCTCACGAGGACCGCATCAGCCGTATCGATCACGACCACCTTCTCGACACCCATGACGGCAACGAGCCTGGAATTGCCGAGAACATAGCTGTCGCGCACATCCTGGAGGAGCGTGTCTCCGCGGGAGACATTCCCGTTGCCGTCCTTGTTTCCCACATCCCACAGAGCCGACCAAGACCCAAGATCGCGCCATTCGGGCGCCACGGGAACGCAGACCAGCCGGTCGCTTCGCTCCATGACCGCATAGTCAATCGAGATGACCGGAGCCGTATCGAAGTCGGCGGCGAGACGGATCGTATCGTTGCCGCGTTGGGCCGTAGACAGGGCGCGACGGGCGCAGGCCAGGACCTCCGGCGCATACCGTTCAAGCTCTTCCAGAATGGTACGGGCGGTGAACATGAAGATGCCGCTGTTCCAGAGATGACGGCCTCCGGCCACCAATGTCTCAGCCACAGCTCGATTCGGCTTCTCGACGAAGCCAGCAACCTTGAAGCTGGCCTCATCGAAAGCCTCATTGACCTCGATATAGCCGAAGCCCGTCTCCGGGTGGGTTGGACGAATACCAAAGAGAACGATCTGCCCCCGGCGAGCTGCCATCGCGGCTTGCGATACAGCCTGCGTAAACACCTCAGTTTGCTCAATGACGTGATCGCTCGGTGCAACGAGCATCAACCGCTCCGGGTCCTCCTCGGCAATCAGAGCCGCAGCGGCAGCAATGGCCGGACCCGTGCTTCGCACGCATGGCTCGACCAGAAGCCGGGCCGAACCTGTGCTCAGCTGGCCGATCTCTCGCAATGCAAGGTCGCGATGATTGGTGTTAACGACGATCAGAGGTTCGGCGTACTGCTCCGTGCGGAAGCGCTGAACCGTCTGCTGGAACAGGCTCTCGCTGCCAGAAAGAGCATGAAATTGCTTTGGCTCACTGGACCGCGAAATCGGCCATAGACGGGTGCCTGAGCCACCGCACATGAGAACCGGAATAATATTGTCCATTGTTGATCTCCAGAAAATCCAAGTGATGTCCTCCGGTTGATGGCCCGGACCCATTCATTCCCCGGAATTGAGCCCGGCTAGCCGCCTTCCATTCTCACCTTGAGGCTCTGTGGCCTTCTTTTGTGCATTGGCCGTCGCGCTGTCCTTCGACAGGATAGCTGCAATCTTGTTTCCTGCCCAGTTCACAGCCGTTTGGAGCTTGCCGACGGCAGACCCGATTGAGGACCCGGGAAACGTATTGAAGACCACCGATACAGGCTGACCGATCGTCGACGCCCCGAGTTCCCGACCAGGGGCCAGTCTGACGATCAGTCTCCCGGCAAGGGAAGGATCTTCGAAGGATGGCAGGCGCTCGATATTGGCCTCCCTTACGCGGGTGCCGTCAGCATATTCGATCACGGCATTGGCTCCTTTGTAGAACCGCAATGCCTGATCCTGCGGAATGCTGGCGGTGATGTAGGGGTTGCTGGTCTTCTCCCGTAACGTAAGGATCGGTGCTCCCTCCCGAACGAAGTTGGCAGCCCGGCTGTATCGGGCCTGAACCACGCAGTTGCATGGGCTATCGATGACGATGCTGTTGCCTTGCGTGCCTTGGATCGTCAGGAGCGGCTCACCGGCTTTGACCTCGCTTCCAGCAGCCACGAAGGTGAGTTGTCCGTTCGATGGAGCAGGCACAGTGACCAGATCGGCGGTGATCTGGGCTGATTGAGCCGGGATCAAGTAGAAGCGGTCGAACAAGCTCGTTGCGATGAAGCCCAGGAGAAGCAAGGTCGCCACCCCGAGGCCAACGTAGCCCGCAGCGCTTCGTCCGCGGTGGGCGAGGCCGGCTACGAAACCTTGGGGTTGGGGCCGCGGAGGAACCTCCCGGGTCTTTCCCTCATTGCGCCGGGCGACGACATCCAGCACGTCTCCTGCCTCCACGACCTCACCGGCAAGATAGGCATCGAGGATGAATCGCAGGAGACTATGCTGCCGTGGAGAGACATCGACGAAGCGAAGACCAATCCGGTTATGCTCGTTTGCGACGTAGCGAACCTCCGCGTTGATAGGCAGCGTCAGTTCATAACCGCTGAATGGAAAGGCAAGCGTGAGATCGAGCACTTGGCCCGGCTTGGCGTCCAACGATCCGGTGCGAAGCCCGAGGCCGCCCACGGAAACGTCAACGACCGCGAGTTGCGCTCCATTGTGAATGCATTTCACGGGCAGGCGATAGCGCGGGTGCTGCCTTTGAACCTCGGCCTCATGCGTAATTTTCGTCATTGATACGTTCTCCAAGCGGCACCGCTGTGATCAAGGAAGGAAGAACATGGGATTTGGCGTCGGAAGGACCTTCATGCCCCACGCTAAAACCGATACGAATGCGATAAGCGCAACACTGTGCATGTATGCTGACATGAAGTTGCTTGCGATCAGCGGGCGCTTTGCCACATTCGCAGAGGTCGTCTTCTGTCGTGTCCACTTCTGACGATCGAGCCGGAATGTCACGTGGACTTTGATCAGCGATCCGAAAATCTGGTTAAAGTAGAGAAGGAAGGGATAGAAAACCGACACCCTTTGGCGAGAGGCCAGGAGAGAGAGGGTCAGAATATAGCGGGTAGTCAGGATCCAGAGTGCATACAGAAGGAGTGCGTACCCGCTGATGAAGATAGCGGCGAGAAGCGCAACAAAGAATCCGACGAGCGATGTCCACATCGACATGCGCTGATCAAGGATCGACCACCACGTGAACAAGCCGATTTTCCGAGGTCCGAGAGCAAGAGCTCTCGAATTCGTGCGCAGCATGTTGCCGAACCAGCGCACCATCAGCATAGCTGCAGCCGAGACGAAGTTTTCCGACGGTGGGTCCTCCACCGTCAGGACGACCACATCCGGGACATAGAGCATCTTATAGCCGTTCCGCAGAAGCCAGAACCAGCTCGACTTGTCGTCGCCGGTGAGAAACTTGAAACGGCCGAGGCGCCAGTGATCGATATAATCGAGTTCCACCTGGCGGATGAACTCCGGGTTGCAGACGATGCTTGCGCGGAACATCGACATGCGGCCGGTCAATGTCAGGACCCGCTCAGACAAACCTACGGAGGACATCAGAGTATGCCGCTGTGCGAACCGCAGGGCATACCACTCTTGAAAAATGCGGCTGCCGCGAACTTCGCTCAACTCATCGGTTGTGAGCGCGCCGACGTTCGAGTCGAGCTGGAAGAAGCCGACGCACTTCTGCACGAGATCGCGCGGAACGATGCTGTCACCATCGATCACGGCAACGACGTCATCGGGCGCCGGAGCACGCCTGGCGACGGCCCTGAAGCCGTAAGCGAGAGCATCCCGTTTGCCCGTCCCGGCGATCCTGACGATGACCAAGTCCACCTTGTCCTGATGACCGCATACCGCCTGAAACAGGCTCTTGATGAGCCGCTGATCACCAGCCTCGACGATCGACGCGACCACCGTGGCCTTTCCGGGCGCGGCCAACGCAGCCTCGAAGGCTGCTCTGTAAACGCGTGTAGTGACCGCGCTGTCGATCCGGAACGTCGTCACAAGAAGAAACGTATTGGGAGGATCGCGCCTGACTGCTTCGTCGGCAGCCTTCCGCTGACGCGGAAAGACCAGCTTCCGGAAGATGAGCGCACGGATGAAGTGCAGCAGCCCCCATCCGTAGCGCCACATGGCCAATATTCCGATGGCTCCGATCACACCGGCTCCGACGGAAACATATGCTCCAGGTGGAAGCGCGGCAGCAAATGCCACCAGCGCAACCACATAGAGGATATGTGCCCCTATCGACTCCGAGAGACGGATACTGCCATTACCAGCAGATTCCCTGATAGAAGTCACCTGAGCACCTTGCTTGGTCGATACGAACGAGATCAATGAGAGGCCGGTCATCCTGCACGACATTCAGAAGGCGCTTGGCTTCGTCACGATTCCCGAGGACAAACACTTCAGCGTGATCGACGACCTCGTTGACATCAGCCGTCAGGAGTGACGTCAAATGAGGAAGATGCGCTTTTACGAACTGAAGGTTTGCGCCGGTCAGCTTGGAGACTTGAATATTCGGATCGTAGATGCGGATGTCGTATCCGCGACCATAGAGGCGCTCCGCAAGCTCCACCAGCGGGCTCTCGCGCAGGTCGTCGGTCTCCGGCTTGAAGCTCAAGCCGATGATGCCGATCCGGCGCTTACCGGTTGCAGCAACCATCGAGTATGCACGCCGCAACTGCTCCTCATTGGCGTCCATCGTTGCATCCAGGATGGGCGTCGGGACGTCCAGTTTCCGGGCAGCAAAACGCAGGGCTCGCAGATCCTTCGGCAGGCAGGATCCGCCGAACGCGAAGCCGGGCTTGAGGTAGGCTTTGGAGATGTTGAGCCGATTGTCCGCACAGAGCACGTCCATCACGGCATGACCGTCGATGCCTGCCTCCTTGCAGATATTGCCGATTTCGTTGGCAAAGCTGATCTTGAGAGCGTGCCAAGCATTGTTGGTGTACTTCACCGCTTCGGCGGTTCTGATGGAAACGATCCTGGGCTCGACCTTGAAGATCTTATGGATCTCCAGCAGGCGATCAACAGTCGCCTGATCATGCCGCCCGAAGATGATTGCGCCTGGATCATAGTAGTCGCTGATCGCGGTGCTTTCCCGCAGGAACTCGGGGTAGTATGCGACGCCGAAGCCCACGCCGGCCTGACGGCCGGAGGCGCGCTCGAGAGCAGGCAGAACGATGCTCTCCATAGTGCCCGGCAAGATCGTCGAGCGCATGACGACTGAATGGAACGAGTTTTTCTCCCGGATCGCAGCACCGATTTGCTCAGCCGCGGCGGTGACATAGGAGGTGTCGAGAGAGCCGTTTGGACGCGAAGGCGTTCCAACACAAACGAACGATAGATCCGTACTGTTGACAGCCTCGCGAACGTCGCTGGTTGCTATGAGGCGCCGGCTGCTGATCCCACTTTGTATCAGTTCTCCCAATCCTGGTTCGACGATCGGGCTGATGCCCTCGTTGAGCGGACCCACTTTCTGGGGGTTCGGATCGACTGCAATGACGTGATGGCCATCATTGGCCAAGCACGCCGATGAGACCGCTCCGACATAGCCAATCCCAAAGACACTAATTTGCATTAGGCTGTTCCTGCCAACTAACAGTGAAATCGAGGCGCCAGATAGAATTGCGCCGGGTGCAGGCCAATAAATACTCCTGCTTTACTCAAAAGCTCTTCACTATTTCGGCTGGAGAGATACCCCCTAGGGGTTAAGTAGAGAACTACTCCTATCAATAGATCCCACTTAACTCATAAGAGTACCTGCCCCCACTTGATTATTATGCTGCACCGCACACGGCAGATATTCTGCAGTTATACTACAATTCGACTTGCAAGTTGGGTCAATTGAATTGTATAAGCGGACACTGCAGATAGAATCCGAAGGCATTCTCTACGCCGGTGAACAACTCAGAAATCGGACTGCATGAGTTTCTTCTTTCCGATATCCCAGCTTAGTGAACGGCACCGAGATCGGAATGCATTCCCTATTCACCCCGTATGCATCAGAATTTTGAGGGGCATGCCCCCGCTAGGTCGAAGACTTCCATCGATGGGGCGCATGAAGGTTATTGCGACGATATATCGAATAACCCGTTTGAGTGAGGTCATTACGATCGGCTTTTGCACCTTGGTGCGTGCTCAGTTCGTCAGGACGAGCGAAGCGCAGAAAGCTGGCTGAAAGCGTGCGGCTCAGGCAGCGCGCCTTTACCATGTGCACCATAGGCTTTTGACACCGCCATTGCTGCCGGTAGAGAATTTCACCTCTCGGCATCGAAACTCTCAAGCAAGCCCCTTCCGATAATACGATCGAAAGTGCAGCTTTATAGAAGGCACCAAAGCAAATAGAGTTACATCAAGACTCGATCGATCAAAAATGCATGGACCTGGGGCATCATCAATGGCTTTGTATTCGTCGCTTTCGCCGAGCCGCAATTTCAATCTAACTTATTGGAAAATCACTCTTCCAACAGACCGGAATGGCACTGTCTCAGGCACTGCCTCTGAGGTGAAGAACCTCAATGGCTATGTGAACCCGAAGTACTTCTATACCGCATCTGATGGAGCCATGGTCTTCAAAGCTCCTGTGGGAGGAGCAACGACGAGCGGATCACGATATGCGCGCTCTGAGCTTCGGGAGATGCACGGTTCAGAACGGGCAGCATGGAGCGTCGCCGAAGGCGGTTTCATGAAGGCAACGCTCGAGATCGACCAAGCTCCGACTCTCTTCAATGGAGCAAAGGGGCGCATCGTTGTCGGTCAGGTTCATGGCCAGGACGATGAGCTCGTCCGCCTCTATTGGGAGAAGAGCACCCTCTATTTCGTCAATGACATTGCCGGCGCCACAGGTCAGGAGACGAAATTTGCTCTGACCAGCAAGGCCGGCGCAAAGCCCAACGTCGGCCTCAATGAGAGATTTAGCTATTCGATCGACGTCACAGCCGACCGCGTCAAAGTAACGGTCTCGGCCGACGGTCAAACTTATACGGCGACGGACCATATCAATCAGGCATGGAGAAGCGATGCCTTCTACTTCAAGGCAGGCACGTACCTTGGAGTGAACGAAACGCAGGGGACTGGCTATGGTCAAACATCATTTTACGATCTGAAGTTCAGCCACCCCGTCAAAGCGCCTCAAGCGCTGTTCAAGACAAACGGGCTACCATCCACGTCGAAGACATACGCCGGCACAGGCAAAGCCGATAAGCTCACGGGCTCGAGCGGGAACGACAGGATCGAGGGCAAAGGCGGCAACGACATGATCTGGGGAAAGAGCGGGAACGACATTCTCGTCGGTTCGGCCGGCAAGGACTCCTTCACGTTCGATACGAGGCTCGGACCCAGCAACATTGACGTCATTCTGAACTTTAGCGTCAAGGATGATACGATCCGCCTCAATGACACTGTATTCAAGAACCTTAAATCTGGAAGGCTGCCAGCGGAAAGCTTCGTCGTTGGACCCAAGGCGTTGGATGAGCAGGATCACATTATCTACAACAACAAGACAGGCGGTCTGTTCTATGATTCTGATGGATCAGGTCAAACCCGTGCCATCCAGTTTGCCAAGGTCGATGCAGGCCTGAAGTTAACGGCAGCCGACTTCCTGGTCATCTAATGAAAGAACGCTCCGCTTTAGACGTGTCCTCCATGATCGGGCGACAATCGCCGGATGAGACGAGTGGCTTCTCACCCGGAAAAGGTAGACGGCTCGATATTTAACGGATGTGTCTCTCTTGCGTGCGCTCGCATGCGCCGTTTTCGGCAGCTTACAGCCAAGCTGACCTCCTATTGCCACGATTGATGGTGAGAAATTTCCCCAACCAAGGGGATATGCATGATTTCTCGTCTTCTTCTTGCCTGCGCGGCTGTCGCCTGCTCCGTGCCTGCCGCCGCATCGGATCGCACGACGATCAACTCGCTTGTCGCTCAGCATGCCAGGGTCCACGGCGTTCCAGAGGCTTTGGTTCACAGGGTTATCAGAAGGGAAAGCAACTATAATCCGCGAGCACTGAGCAAAGGCAATTTCGGCCTGATGCAGATCCGCTACGCAACGGCCCGCGGCATGGGATATCGCGGAAGCCCGTCGGGGTTGCTCGATGCCAACACCAACCTCACTTACGCAGTCCCATATCTTGCCAACGCGTATAAAGTTGCCGGCGGCAGTTCCGATCGGGCCGTCGCCCTCTATGCAGGCGGCTACTATTATGAGGCTAAGCGCAAGGGGCTGCTTCATGCACTCGGCACGGCCGTTGCCGATCCAGTGTCGACCGGCTCCATCTCGACGGTTGGAAGCACCTCGCGCTCTTCGGCATTCACATCTGCGAATGCGCAGTGATATGGCCAATTAGGTCAGTTCAGACCCTATCGCTCCACGCTCGGCCTTCTACGAGGCCGAGCGTCTTCATCGTCGAGACTTGATCTTATTCAATCAGGCCGGCTCGGTATCGATGCCCGCGTCCGCCAGATCCTTAAATCCGCCGATGTTGAATACAGCCGTATAGCCCATGTCCTGCAGGGTCTTTCCCGCCAAGGCGGAGCGCCCGCCGGAGGCGCAATGCAGGAGAACCGTTTTATCCTTCTGGAAGGCAGGGTTGTGATATTGGCTCTCCGGGTCGGCCCGGAATTCGAGCATGCCGCGGGAGACATTGACCGCCCCCTTGAGCTTTCCACTTTGCTGAACTTCCGTCGGATCGCGCACATCCACCACGAGAACATCGCCTGAGCGCATCTTCTCGGCAGCCTCATTTGGCGACAGCCTGGGCACTGAGGAGTTCGCTTCGGCCAGCAGATCCTTCACGTTTTTCGCCATGGTCCTCTCCATACAGAGCTCTGCCGTCTGGCAGCCGGGCGAGGCTCCGCCTGAGGGCGCAATGTGTCAAGGAAGATAAAGTCTCAGACGTGATGAGTTGCTTCTTTGGAGCATCGACGGACCTCACGCGTTAACGGGACTGGCGCATTCTGCATGCCTGAAAGGACAATGACATGCCTCGTGAGGTAAGCGATGCGGAGGGCATCACGTGGACCTGCATTCAGGCTTTCGCCGGCCTCGGCAATGATCCCGAGAAAACAGATGCCGCGCGCGTCGACGGCACGCGCAATCAGGTTCATGTCGTCTGCACCCCATCGGGGGGAGCCAAGTCGGTGCGCCTCGAACTCCCAGGAGATTGGGAGACGAGCCTGCCCGATGACGATTTGCTCCGGGCCATCCGCTCGCAGCTGATCGAAGAGTCGCCGGCCGCTCAGGTTTAGCGGCGACCGGAGCAGGCTGCAGTGACAAGCACAGGCTGGAGGACAGTGGACCTGCAATGCCCGATTTGCCAACGATCGCGTTTCTGGACTTCGAAGCTTCGTCCTTAGGCAAGCACGGCTATCCGATCGAGGTGGCCTGGGTTCTCTCAAACGGCGAGGAGGAGAGCCACCTCATTCGGCCCGATCCAACCTGGACCGATTGGGACCTCAAGGCTGAAGCCATTCACGGGATCTCGCGGGATCGGCTGCAGGCGGAGGGAGCGCCTGTGGCGGATGTCGCCCAGCGAATGACGTCCGCTCTCGCGGGGTATGATCTTTATGCAACAGCACCGTCGTGGGATGGGAAATGGCTCAGCCGCCTGCTGCGAACCGCCGGGCTCCCACGGCATGCTCTGCGCCTTGCGGATACGGAAGCCGTTCACCGGCAGACTATGCACGAAATCTTCCTCGGAATGGGCGTACCGGCTGAGCTTCATGATGGCCTCATGAAGAAGGTACTGTCTCAGGCCCAGCGAAAAGACGATGAACTCGGCCCTGCCGAGCACCGCGCCCTTGCGGATGCACGCCGCGAACAGCGCCTCTGGCTTGATATCCGCCGTCGCGCTCGGGAGATTGCAGGTGCCGATCAAACGACCAGTCGACCCTCGCATGGGGTTGATCTCTTCTGAGAAGGCGCCCCGGGAGGCTCCCAAGCAGGGCTCGAATCTAGTATCCGTCCGGGAGTTCGCCTGCGATGTCCTGACTGGGACGGGTCAGAACCTCAATGCGTCGACCATCCGGAAGCTGAATTGTCCGAAGCCGCATGACCTCCAGCCCCGCATCGATTCCCTCCTGCGCCGATCCATAGCGTGTGACCCGAGCCCGTCGCTCGATCCCATTGCGTGGGGCACGCGCCTGGGAAACCGCCAATCTTGGCTCACCACGCCGCTGGGCTGCCCGCTCTTCCCGCTTCTGGGGACGCGTGACGCTGCGCGCCTGCTGGGTTGAACGGCGTACCTTGCGCTCGGTTACGGTCTTCTGCTCGACCTGCTCACCTGCCACCTCTTTGCGTGGAGAAACCTCGGCAGGGGATCTGGATGCGACCGCCTCTTTCTCTTTCGAGGCCTCCGAGGAGGCGGAAGCCGAGGAGGGCTGAGGCGCCGATGGCGGTGGCGCCGGGGCAGCGGCCTGTGGCGCCGGGGTCGCAGGTGCAGAGACTGCAGGTGCAGGGGTCGGCGACGAGGATGGTGTGGTGTCGTTCTCCGACGGGGGATCGACCCAGGGGCGCCCTGACTGGGCAAGAACGGGCGCTGCGGCCGACAGAACGCTGATAAGCGACACCGTCAACAGCCAACGTCCTGGTGACCCTGCCATAACCCAACTCCATTCCTGTCACAGAGGAACGCTTGTGCCGTCATTGCGGGTTCCACCGGATCAGCTTATTTCAGGAGCGACATGGACAAACCACTGTGAGGTATAGACTTTTTACTAGAAAGGCTCAGCTTTTGCTGCAGGCCCGCTACTTGTTCAGGATAGGGTCCTGGCTGTAGTGCCTCTTGGAATAGGGGTCTGATTGAAATCTCCGATCCAATCTTTTGTGATGCAAAAGGGATGAGAAAGACGGCTTGGCCCTTGTGCAAGCTCTGCAGTATCCGAAATAAGGGTTCGCAAACACGGAAGGCTTCATGGACCAGCTATTTGCACTTGCCGCGGACCCAACCGCATGGGCGGCCTTGGCAACCCTCATCGTCATGGAAGTTGTGCTCGGAATCGATAATCTCATCTTCATTTCGATCCTGACCAACAAGCTGCCCGCTCATCAGCAGGCCAGAGCCCGTCGCATCGGCATCGGGCTGGCTCTCATTCTTCGTCTCGGCCTGCTCGGGACCATCGCAATCATCGTTCAGCTGACCGAGCCGCTCTTTACCGCCTTCGGACATGGCTTCTCCTGGCGCGACCTGATCCTGATCGCAGGCGGCCTGTTCCTGGTCTGGAAAGCCACCAAGGAGATTCACCACCATGTGGATCCCGATCCGGGCCCGGATCTCTTCGAAGGGGAGAAGGCTCAGATGAGCTTTGCATCCGCCATCGTACAGATCCTGCTGCTGGACCTTGTCTTCTCCATCGACAGCATCATCACGGCCGTTGGAATGACGGATCACGTGCCGATCATGGTGATTGCGGTGCTGGTGGCTGTGACGGTGATGCTGCTGGCGGCAAATCCGCTGGCGCGCTTCATCCAGGCGAACCCGACCGTCGTCATGCTCGCGCTCGGCTTCCTGCTCATGATCGGCATGGTGTTGATCGCAGAGGGCTTCGGCGCACACGTGCCCAAAGGCTATATCTACGCAGCCATGGCCTTTTCGGCCCTCATCGAGGGCCTCAACATGCTCTCGCGGAGAGCTAAGAAGACCCGATAACCGCAATGTTTGGGCGCGGCAGATTTCCCGGCCGCGCCCAATTCCATCTTCGAACGGTCAATCTTCGGCCTGCGCGGCCTCGGCTGCAGTCCAGAGACCGAGGATGGCATCAGGCTCCGTCATCCGGAGAAGTTCCTCCACGCTGAGCCCGATGGAGGCCCCATACCGAAGGATTTTCTCACGATCCGCTTCGAAGACATCCTTGTCGGCCCATTCCGGCCGAGCGTCGATCAGGGCGTTCATCATTCGCCATATCCTGTGAGACTGCGAAGGACCGAACATAACCGCCCTCCTCTCATGGCGGATCTCTTAAGCTGCGCAGGGTGATCGATACAGCATCGCCAGATGAGACATCAACCGTTATATTAGAACTTGGTACAAGACATGCCCTAGAGGCATTTACATTCCTCTAAGAACAGAGACAGTCTCCACAACAGACTAATGGCTACCGCCCTGCGCCCAATAATTCTGTTGGCTCATTTCATTGCCTTCACCTATAGAATAAATTCAACCACAATCGTTGTATCGTCGAATGAAGCGCCTGTTATCAGAAGTCTACTTGCACCTGATCGCAGGCGTGATTGCCCTCGGCATTCTCGGGATTTCCGCCCATACGCTCTGGATGGATCGGCTCGGCACATGGCAAGAGGCCGAAAAATCTTCTCGGAATGTGTTGACCGCCATTGCCCGCGATCTCGACAACAATCTGGAACTGCTCGATCTGTCCCTGAAGGGAGCCATGGAGGGACTGAGCCACCTCAGCACCCATCAACTGTCGCCCGATCTCCAGTACCGGATGCTGTTCGACCGCGCGGCTTCGGCCAACTTCATGGCAGCCCTTCTGCTGGTGGACAAAAACGGCAACCTGATTGCCGATGCAGGACCGGTGATTGCCTCGCGATCGCTCAACGTCTCCGACCGCGAGTACTTCACGGCTCACAAGAACACGCATCACTTCGGCCTCTACGTCAGCCGCCCCTACCGGAGCAAAGCCCCCCACGGCGATCTCACCATCGGGATCAGCCGAAGACTCTCAGACGCCAATGGCGGCTTCGCTGGGGTGGTCATCGGGTCGCTTGCCCTGAACACGATCAATCAGCGGTTTGAGCACCTGAGCCTTGGCCGTCATGGAGCCATCAATCTCTTCCGCGGCGACGGCGTCCTGCTGACGCGCTATCCCTTCGACGAGAGCCAGGTCAACCAGGATCTGGGCGGCTCCCCTCATGTCCAGCGCCTCCTGCGGGAAAAGTCCGGCACATTCGACTCGGTATCTCCCATCGATGGCGTCCACCGCATCATCTCCTTCGGCCGGCTGGAGAAATATCCTCTCGTGCTCACCGTGGCACTGTCGATGGACGAGGTTTTCGCCGCCTGGGAGAGGAAAGCCCTGGTCCTGAGCCTCGTGACGCTGGTGCTCTGCTGTGCCGTGGTCGGATTGACGTTCCTCTTCCAGCGGGAGTTGAAGCGCCGCACGAGAGCCGAGACCAAGCTCAGGCGGATCGCCAGAACCGATGACCTGACAGGTCTGCCGAACCGTCGCGCCTTCCGTGAGACCTTCGAGCGCGAGTGGCGCCAGGCCGTTCGCTCAGGCTCGGCCCTGTCGCTGCTTTATATCGACGCCGATTATTTCAAGAGCTTCAATGATCGCTATGGGCATGGCCGCGGCGACGAGGTTCTGCGCGCGATTGCCGGCACCCTCGACGCCAGCATCCGGCGTCCTCGGGACATCGCTGCCCGCTATGGCGGCGAGGAGTTCGCCATCATCCTGCCCGAGACGGATCTGAACGGCGCCATGAGAATCGCCGACGCCATTCGCGAGACCATCAACGCGATGGCGATGGCGCATGAGGGCAGCCCTTACCACATCGTCACGATCAGCATCGGTGTCGCCTCGGCGCAGCCGTCCCGCGGCAATGAGAGGAACACCCTTCTCGAGGCCGCCGACCAGGCCCTCTATGTGGCAAAGGCCGCAGGCCGCAACGCGGTCCGCAGCCCCGGTGAGGATAGCGCCCCATCCCGAACATCGCTTCCGCACGCAGCAGCCTGATCTGGACTATTCGACCAAGCGGGTCAGGCAACTGCGATGCACTCGATCTCGATGTCGAACTCCATAGGCCAGGACGCCACCGGCACAAAGGTCCGCGAGGGCGGGTTTTCCGGGAAGAAGCGGGCATAGACGCGGTTGATGGCGCCATAGAACCCGGCATTGGCCGCGTAGATCCGCACCATGACCACCTTGTCGAGCGAGGTGCCGGCACTCTCCAGACAATGTTGAAGCGCCCGGAGGCATGCTTCCGTCTGCACCTCGATGTCGCCTTTCACGAAACCGCCGCTCTCCATGTTGAAGGGAGGCGTTCCCGACACGAACACGAACCCGTTCGCCCTCGTCACCATGGACAGCGGCACGCCCACCTTGCGCACGCCTTCAGACAGAACGGGAACCTCGACGACTTCCTTGGACATGGATGGCCCTCTTTAGAACAACCCACACTGTAGCGACTCGAGACGGTCGCGCCAGTCCGGAGAGGCATTGCTGCTGTGGAAGCGACCCTAGAGCTTGGCGCGGGTGCTGCGGGGCGTTGCCAGCAGGAGATTCGTCTCGGACGCGATGACGCCCGGGATCAGACGCACCCGCCGCAGGATGGCGTCGAAATCCGAAAGGCTGGTTGCACCGAGTTCGACGATGAGATCCCACTTGCCGTTGGTGGTGTGAATGGCGCTCACCTGCGGAAAGCCGCCGAGCGCATTCACCACCCGGTCGCCGGCCCTGCCCTCCACCTCGATCAGCATGATGCCCCGCACCGGCAAGGCCACCGCATCGGCCCGGAGGATAACCGTATAGCCCACAATATCGCCGGACCGTTCGAGACGCTCCATGCGGGACCGGACCGTCGCGCGGGAGGCGCCAAGGGCGATGGCAAGATCCGAGACGCTCCGCCGTCCGTTGTGCCGCAGGAGCGTGATCAGGCGCTGGTCGAGGTCATCCATCGGGCACCACTATGGTAAGCTGAGCTTGCCAGAATGATCACAAGGTCTGCGCTTTATGTCAAAGTACCATGTTCATTATGCCGAGGCGATCCGGTAGCTTGACGGCAGGATTGGGAGAGATGAATGGCTTCGACCACATGCATTGTGCTCGGGATCCCCGTGCAGGAGGGCGCCGGCCGGCTCGGCTGCGACATGGGTCCCAGCGCCTTCCGGACGGCGGGATTGGTGACGGAGCTACGCAATCTCGGCTACGCGGTCGAGGATCGCGGCAACATCGCGCCTGCTCCCCAACGCGAAGTGCGCCACCCGAACGGCGCCATCAAGGCCTTAGCCGAAACGGTGGCCTGGACCGAGGCCATCACCGAGGCCGCCTATCAGGCAAGCGGCGACGGCATGCCGATCTTTATCGGCGGAGATCACAGCCTCTCTGCCGGGTCCATGACCGGGCTCGCCCGCCGGGCCGCCAAGGAGGGCCGCGAGTTCTTCGTACTCTGGCTCGATTCCCACCCGGATTTCCACACCCTTGAGACTACGACGAGCGGCAACCTCCATGGGGTGCCGATGGCCTATGCAACGGGCCTCAAGGGCTTCGATGGCTACTTCCCGGCTGTCACCAACCCGCTCAATCCGCAGAACGTGTGCATGATGGGCATCCGCAGCGTCGATCCGGCGGAGCGGGCCGCTCTCGCGACAGCCGGCGTCACGGTCCGCGACATGCGCGCCATCGACGAGAACGGCGTCGCGCCTCTCCTCGACGCGTTCCTCAAGCGCGTGGCCGCCTCCGACGGCATTCTCCACGTGAGCCTGGATGTGGACTTCCTCGATCCGGGCATTGCCCCAGGGGTCGGCACGACGGTTCCCGGCGGCGCCACCTTCCGAGAGGCGCATCTCATCATGGAGATGCTTCACGACAGCGGCCTGGTGCGGAGCATCGACCTGGTCGAACTCAATCCCTTCCTCGATGAGCGCGGGCGCACGGCCCTTCTGATGGTCGACCTCGTCTCCAGCCTCATGGGCCGGCGCGTGCTCGACCGTCCCACCCAGAGCTACCGCCATACTCCAAAGAACCCTTAAGCCATGAACCTGAAACTGAACGTCGTCCCCTTCGTCAGCGTCGACAACATGATGAAGCTTGTTCTCACCATTGGCGTGGAGCGCTTCCTGCTGGAGCTGGCGGAGTGCATCGAGGCCGATTTCCGGCGCTGGGAATCCTTCGATAAGACCCCGCGGGTCGCCTCCCACAGCCGGGAGGGCGTGATCGAGCTCATGCCGACCAGCGACGGCGAGGTCTATGGCTTCAAGTATGTGAACGGGCACCCTAAGAACACCCGCGAGGGACGCCAGACCGTCACGGCTTTCGGCGTGCTGGCCGATGTGGCAACCGGCTATCCCGTGCTTCTCACCGAGATGACCATTCTCACGGCGCTTCGCACCGCCGCCACATCGGCGGTCGCGGCCAAGCACCTCGCCCCCAAGGGAGCGCGCACGATGGCCATCATCGGCAACGGCGCACAGGCCGAGTTCCAGGCTCTGGCGTTCAAGGCGCTCCTCGGCGTCGACACCCTGCGGCTCTACGACATCGACCGCACGGCCAGCACGAAATGCGTGCGCAATCTCGCAGGCCTCGGCTTTGGCATCGCGGTCTGCAACTCCATCGAGGAGGCGATGGAAGGCGCCCAGATCGTCACCACCGTCACGGCGGACAAGCAGAACGCCACGATCCTCACCGACAACATGGTCGGCTCAGGGCTCCACATCAACGCCGTCGGCGGCGACTGCCCCGGCAAGACCGAGCTGCACGCCGACATCCTGAAGCGCTCCGACATCTTCGTGGAATACCCGCCGCAGACCCGCATCGAGGGCGAGATCCAGCAGCTTCCGGCGGATTATCCGGTCAAGGAACTGTGGCGCGTGATTGCAGGCCTCGAGCCCGGCCG
Organism: Microvirga sp. BSC39; assembly: GCF_000739015.1. Taxonomy (GTDB): domain Bacteria; phylum Pseudomonadota; class Alphaproteobacteria; order Rhizobiales; family Beijerinckiaceae; genus Microvirga. Next base: position 156,204 of record NZ_JPUG01000076.1, on the reverse strand, counting down.
CACGGGCGACCGGCAGATCACCCTGTTCGACTCCGTCGGTTTCGCCATCGAGGATTTCTCAGCCCTGCGCTACGTGAAACGCCAGATCGAGCAGACGGGTCTCTCCGACGAACTCGACCTCCTGGCCGACCCCGACGAACCCCGCGACCTCTTCGGCATGCTTCTACGTGCTGCCGCCACGCCGAATGCGGCGTGATCGATTGCGAAGGTTCCAGGATTGCGAATTTGAGGCGGTTGCAGAGGGCCGACACCTTCAATCGCCCACTCTCCAGCCTTTATGCTCTGCTTAGGTCCATTTGCTGAGATTTGGATATTGCGCAATGTCAGCTTCGTGCCAAAAGGCGTCATTCTCTACAGTTCTGTCCGGGAGCAGGCCCTTGTTCCGCCGTATGACGCCACTCCACCGATCGGATCCCGCGTTTCACCGCCTGAAGTCTCATCGCGCAGGCCTTCAAGACCGCCGCAACGGCCATCGCGGCGGCAAGCGATGAGGTGACTTGGAAGAGTTCCTCGTAACCGTATGCCGCGATCAATGGTGTGCTCAGAAGGGGCGAACAGAACTGGCCGATGAACACGGAAGCGGTCAGGATGCCACCGGCCGCTCCCCTCCGCCGGGGCGGTGCAAGCCTCAAGGCAAGGGTCACGAAGCTCGGCGAGACCAATGCATAGCCTGCACCGACGGCAGCGGCTGCCGCGAACCAAGCCAGAGGCGTCGCCGCAAGGGCCAGCAACGCGAAACCAAGCGCCATCACACCATAGCCCAGAGCGAAGATGCCGCCGTAGCCGATGGCCCGCTGCACTCGGCCGTATAACAGGGCGAGGCTGCCGCCCGAGAGCATCAGGATACCGAGCGCCGAACCCGTCATCACTGGGCTGCTATAGCCTGCCGCTGCGAAGAAGAACGACAACTGGGTCGGGATGACGAAGAAGATCATGTTCGTCAGCGCCTGGAGAACCACGAGCAACGTGAAGGCGAGGGCCCACGAAGAAGGCTTGAGGGAGCGGTCGTCCAGCTTGGGACTCGAATTGGACGAGGTCCGTGATGTGTCCTTGATGGTCTTCCACATCAGCGGCAGGAACGCCGCGGCAACTCCATAGATAACAAACGGTAGGCGCGGCGAGAGCGCCGCGGACCATCCGGCGAGCGAGATGAACATGAGCCCCCCGAAGTTCCGGGCCGATATCTGAAGTCCTGACAATGCGCTCCGGCTATCCCCAGTGAAGTAGTCCCCGATGAGCGCGGTCTGCGCCGTCATAATGAGGGCGACGGCCAGCCCCAGGACCAGACGGCTGGCAAAAATGGTGGGCAGGTCGGGAAGGAACAGCCCCGCGCATCCGGCGACCACGAAGAGGATGACCCCGGCAAGAAGCATGTGACGTCGCCCGTACCGATCAGCAACGAGGCCGGCGAATGGCGCGAAGATGGCGACGCTGAGGGAGGGTGCGGGCACCAGCAGGCGAACCAGCATCGCGGCATTCGGATCATCCGCGAACAGGCGCTCGAGCCCGGGGAGAGCGGGACTGATCGTGGCATTGGCCATCGTGGTGAGCGACGCGGCCATCAACAGCGCGATCGCTCGCGGGTCTCGCCAGATCTGTGTCTGCCTTGGGATCGTGGTGCTGGTCATAACGTGCCTCTTGCTCGAATTGACGATTCGAGAGAGGCTACGACTTCAAGTCAACTTGAGGTCAAGCACAAGAATGATGGATATTGGAGAGGTTGCCGAACGATCAGGCGTGCTGCCTTCGACGCTACGCTATTATGAGGAGGTCGGCTTGATCCGGTCGATCAGCCGGCATGGGCTGCGGCGGCAATTCGATGCTGACGTCCTCTTGAAGCTATCCCTGATCGAGCTCGGAAAAGCGGCAGGTTTCTCCCTCGCCGAGATCGCAGGCATGTTCGGCAAAGACGGCCGGCCCAACATTCCCCGCGATCAGTTGCACGCAAAGGCGGATGATTTGCAGCGCCAGATGCTCGACCTGCGGATGCTGCGGGATGCGCTTCGGCACGTGGCCGAATGTCCAGCCCCGTCGCATCTGGAATGCCCGACCTTCCGCAAGCTTCTGAAGGCAGCGACCCGTAGACGCCTCACCCGTCCAGCATCCGGGACCGGACGCCGCGGAAGCTCCCGGCTTGTCGAATAGGTCGTGAACAGCTTTTGGGCGTCGGCTCCAATAACGCCCCTCGCAAACACGAAAGTCTGCTCGGGGCCAAAAGCAGACACTCGCAATCAATGCAAGCGTTTGCTCAGCCAACAGATGCTATTGAGCTTTCGGTGCAGGAGGCGCTACCACTCGCGAGACCAAAACATGAAGTTTTCTAATGATTTGAATCACTTAAGTGATAGATGGTAGCGGAGGAGGGATTTGAACCCCCGACACAAGGATTATGATTCCTCTGCTCTGACCAACTGAGCTACTCCGCCCCAGGCAGCGGGGCGGACCCCGCGTCAGGCATGGGCGATATAGGGAAGGTTCGCCCTCAGTGTCAAGAAAGACCCGCGGGGAAAGTACGGATTTGTCGCCACCCCGTCGGCCATGTGCCCGGACGGCAGGATTTCGGCGCGATACGCCTGAAGCCCTGCGTCCGTCCAGGGGTGAATGCGGTTCGCTCCGGTCAGCCCTTCGGCTTCATCCGCCAGAGCTGATAGCCCTCGGTCGAGACCGCCTGTTCGATGGCCTTGCGGTTGAACTTGTGCGGCGGGGTCTCACGGGAGTTCAGCGTGCCGGTCAGCCCCCAGGGAGCGTATTTGGCCGGGAGCTTGGTGCCGGATTCATCACCTGCAAAAGCGTGAAGATCGTCCTTGGCCTGGGAGGTGAACATGAAAAGGCGCATCGGAAGTGCTTTCGTGATCTGGAGTTGCCCTTGCTCCTTGAGATAGGGCTTCGAGCCCGAAAGTCACGTCCAAGGCACGAAGACCCGCCTCATCCACCCGCACCGAACCGTCAGGCTTTCTTCTTGATTCTCATGAGCTTGAAGAAGCCGCTCGGGAATAGGGACCGCAGCTCCACGACCTCCATGCGGCCTGTCCGCTGAGCCCAGTTCTCGACCCGCAAAGCCTTGAAGGCCGAGCTCCAGCCGATGGCCTTGGCGATGGGAGAGACCATCTCCTCAACCTTGGCGACGGGACCGGAGGGCTGTCCCCAGTGATTGGCGAGCACGATCTCGCCGCCGGGCCTGAGCACGCGCATGAACTCGTCCAGCGCCGTCTCCGGCTCGGGCACCAGGGTGATGATGAACTGCGCCGTTACCGCGTCAAAAGTCCCGTCCGGGAAGCCGAGGCGGGTGACGTCCATCACCTGCAGGCTCTTCACATGGGTAAGGCCACGCCTGTCGACCTTTTCCTGGGCCCGGCGGAGCATGTCCTCCGAGAGATCGACCCCGTAGACCTCGGCGTGCCCAGGGTAGTAGCCCAGGGACAAGCCCGTGCCGACGCCGGCCTCCAGCACCTTCGGCCCGCAGGCGACGGCGGCGTTCACGGCCGCGCGGGCGGCCGGCTCGGTGAGCTTGTCGTAGACGAGGTCGTAAATCGGCGCCCAACGCGCATAAGCCTTGCGCATCAGCACGGTGGTCGCTCCATCCGTCATAAAGGTCCCTTCGGTCGAGGCCTCAGGCCGCGGCGGGTGCGGCTTCGGCCATTGTGCGAGCAATCGTCCCCCCGCCAAGCACACGTGCCCGCGGAGCATCGCTCTCATAGATGACACAAGCTTGACCGGGAGACACCCCGTCTTCCGCCGATAACAGCTCGACCGTAGTGCTTGTTCCTGTGGATCGAAGGATCGCCGGACGCGGCTCACGGGTGGAGCGCACGCGCACGGCCACCTCCATGCCCTTCTCGCCTAAGGCTTCGAGGGGCACGTCGCCGAGCCAGTTCACATCCGTCACCCGGATCAGCCGAGTGGCCAGCGCCCCCCGGGGGCCGACCACCACGCGGGCCTCCTTGGCCTCAAGGCGAACCACGTAGAGGGGCTCGCCGACGGAGAGGCCCAGGCCCTTCCGCTGCCCCACCGTGTAGTGGATGATGCCTTCATGGCGTCCGAGCACCCGGCCGTCGATATGGACAATCTCGCCGCCCTGCACGGCCCCGGGCTTCAGGCGCTCGATCACGTCGCTGTAGCGCCCTTGCGTCACGAAGCAGATGTCCTGGCTGTCGGCCTTCTCCGCCACGGTGAGCCCGAACTCGCGCGCCAGCTCTCTGACCTGATCCTTCGGCAGTTCGCCCAGGGGAAAGCGCAGGAAATCCAGCTGCTCCGGCGTGGTCGCATAGAGAAAGTAGCTCTGATCCCGGTCCGGATCGGCCGCCCGATGCAGCGCCCGGCGCCCATCCTGCAGAGCGCGGCTTGCGACGTAATGGCCGGTCGCCAGCACATCGCCGCCAAGCTCCCTGGCAGTCTCCAGGAGGTCACGGAACTTGATGGAGCGGTTGCACTCCACGCAGGGGATCGGCGTCTCCCCGGCCAGATAGCTCTGGGTGAAACGGTCGATCACGGCCTCACGGAAGCGGGCCTCGTAATCGAGCACGTAATGGGGAATGCCGATGGCCTCCGCCACCCGCCGGGCATCGTAGATGTCCTGGCCGGCGCAGCAGGCGCCCTTCCGGTGCGCGGCGGCCCCGTGATCGTAGAGCTGGAGCGTGATGCCGATGACATCATAGCCCTCGCGCTTGAGCAGGGCTGCGACGACGGACGAGTCAACGCCGCCCGACATCGCAACCACGACGCGGGTCTTCGAAGGTTCTGTAGGCAGGTCGAGTGAGTTGAGCATCATTCCATCCAGAGGCGCCGTTCAAGGCGGCGCACGGGAGGGGCCAAAGTCCCTCTATAGCGCATCGTGCGGAAAAGTGGACCCGGTTTTCCGGACCACACGATGCACCAGCTAAAACTGAAGCATCGGACCCAAAAGTGCATTCCACTTTTGGGACCGATGCCCGTACGCCACAATTCTTAAAGGGAAAGTGCAGCGGAATAAGGCAACGTTAACGTTTATGGCTAAGCTTAGGCACTCTCGATAACCGCCTGATCGGGCTTAGGAAAACATTAAGTCCCGTCGCGTAGGTTCGAGCCACTGAGGTCGTTGAATTTTTGTGTGAGCGTATCATGACCGAACCCCACCGCCCTAGGGTCAAGTATGTCATAGGGCCCGACGGCAGTCCCCTGACGATTGCCGACCTTCCCCCGACCAGCACCCGCCGCTGGGTTATCCGCCGCAAGGCCGAGGTTGTTGCCGCCGTTCGCGGCGGTCTCCTCAGCCTGGAGGAAGCCTGCCAGCGTTACACCCTGACCACCGAAGAGTTCCTGAGCTGGCAGCTGTCCATCGACCAGCATGGCCTGGCCGGCCTGCGCACCACGCGCATCCAGCAGTACCGGCAGTAAGCACGCCGGCCGATCCAACGATGAGGCGCTGCTCACCCGAGCCAGCGCCTTTTCCATTTCAGGTTCAGGATTCGGATTCTCGAAGCTCGGCCGTTAAGAGCTTCCTAACCATAAGATGAGCATAAACTCCTGAATCACCTCTTCTAAAGGCAGGCTCTCAACGTGCTCGGCACCCAGGATCTGTTGGACCAACAAGGCTCCCTCGCAATGATAGGCGGTTCGCCGTCCCCTGCCGGTCCGGAACAGACCATCGAGACATTCCGGAGCATTCTGGTCGGCCGGACCATCGCCGACGTGGAGCGGCACCTGATCCTCGACACGCTCGCCTCCTGCCTTGGGAACAGGACTCATGCGGCCCGGATCCTCGGCATCTCGATCCGCACCCTGCGCAACAAGCTGAACGAATACATGCAGGCCGGCATTGCCGTGCCCGAGCCGGGCCAGCGCCCTGCCTGAGCGCTCGCGCTTCTTCCGTTCCTATTGATCGGACGATGACAGCGGCGGCGGCGGCACGGAACCGTCGGCGACCATTCGGCCGCGCCAGGCCTGCGCCAGCCGCGCCCGCTCGAACAGGAGCACGACCACGAGCGACAGGGCGAAGGGTATCAGGAGATAGAACAGGCGGAAGATGATGAGCGCCGCCAGCACGTCCGCCTTGGGGATGTCGGGCATGGCCGTGAGGAAGACGAGTTCGAACACCCCGAGGCCGCCGGGGGCATGGCTCACCAGGGCCGCCGAGAAGGAGGCCAGGAACACGGCCAACACCACGATGAAGCTCGGCTCCAGATGCGACGGGAGCACGAAGTAGATGATGCCGGCAGCGCCCAGAAGCTCCAGCGGCGCCGCGATCAGCTGGCGCACCATGATGGCCGGGCGCGGATATTCCAGCTTGGCCTTGCGGATGACGAGCGGCGGAAGGTGCAGGACCGATCCGACCACATAAAGCGCCACGAAGCCGAGGAGCAGCAGCCCGACGATGCGGGCCGTGGCCGGATTGGTCAGCATCGAGGGCAGAAGCTCCTCCAGCCGGTGAAGGAGCGTCGGGTCGGCCACCAGCACCACGCCGCCGAGCAGGATGGTGCCGAGCCCGAAGGTAAAGGAACAGAGAGCCACCAGCACGGCGATCTGCGGAGCGCTGAGACCCTTCGACGTATAGGCCCGATAGCGCACGACGGCACCGGAGAAGACCGAGGCGCCGATATTGTGGGACAACGCATAGGTCGTGAATGACGTAACGGACACGAACAGCCACGAAATGTGGCGGACGCCGAGATGCAGCAACGCGATCCGGTCGTACCAGGCGAGCGCCGCATAGGCGAACAGGGTCGATAGAGCCGCGAGAGCGTAGCGGTGGGAAGGAACGGCGGTCAGGCTGTCCCAGACGTCGTCCAGGGACATGCCGCGAAGTTCACGGTAGAGAAGCCAGCCTGAGACGATGACCGCCAGCAGCCCGATCAGGGGCCAAATGAACTCACGCACATTCTTCATCGAGCCGGCACATCTCCCTCATTGGCTCTTCTGTGCCTATAATCCCCTTGGTCTGCAAGGGGATATTGGTGTGGAGGTCCATGACATAAAGTCCAAGCAGGCCGGGTGACGCGGGGAAGCAATCGCTTTATCAAGCAACCGTGTCCTTGAAGATCCCGAAAAGGCGATCCGCCATGACGAGCGCTTCGGCTGCAGCTCTCAACCTCAACGGCTATACCGATCTGCCCCCTGGCAAAATCGCCACCATCGTCACCTATCTCGACATGCGGGAACCGCCGGACCTGCCCTCGATACTGCAGCCTGAGGGCTGGACGCTCCAGCGCATCGATCACGACCGGCCGCGCTACCGGTCCCTGTTCCGCGCGGTGGGCGAGCCCTGGCTCTGGTTCAGTCGGGCCATGATGCCGGATGACACGCTCGCCGCGATCCTCGACGACCCGAAGGTGGAGGCCTACGCCCTCCATGACGGAACGGGCGATGTGGGCCTGCTCGAACTGGATTTCCGCGGCGACGAGGTCGAGCTCGCCTTTCTAGGATTGGCGCCCGGTTTCATCGGCCAGGGAGCAGGACGCTTCCTGATGAACGAGGCCATTCGCCGTGCTTTCGCCCGTCCGACGCGCCGCTTCTTCGTCCACACCTGCACGCTCGACTCAGCCAGCGCCCTTCCCTTCTACATCCGCTCGGGCTTCAAGCCCTACCGGCGCGCCATCGAGGTCGCGGACGATCCGCGCCTTCACGGCTTCCTTCCCCGCGAGGCGGCTCCCCACATTCCGCTGCTGACGCCCACAGCATGAAAAAAGGGCGCGCCGGCCTGGCGCGCCCTCTCGGATTTCGGTGCGGCGGGGGATTAGGCCGTGGCGCGAACCACGCGGCCTTGGCCGGCTTGGCTGATGGCCGCGTCCAGGGAGCGCTCGCGATCCTCGAGACTCTCGGCCCGCTTCAAATCCTCGAACGCCTCTCCCAACTCGGCCTTCGCATCGTCGAGCTGGATGTGCAGGTTCTGAGCCGAGAGGCGCAGGTTGTCGCGCCGTTGGGCCGCAGCGCGCGCGTAAGTCGGATAGGCAAAGTGGTTGAGGTCGGTGATACCGGCCTTCTGCTCTTCCGCTGCGATTTCCCGATCAAGGTCAGCCGCCATGCGGTCGAACTCGGCGATCATCATCTCGATCTGCGCCACACGGCGACGTTTCTCGTCGACCTGAAAGCGCTTGAGGCGGATGAGCGTGTCCCGCGACTTCATCTTGATTCAACTCCACACGTCGCTGTTTCATTTTGCCTCACGGATCGCTCAGTTATCCGCCAGACATGCGACACCATCGCCGATGGAGGTTGAGCTTTCCTTACCGCCGCCGCCAAAAAATTCCTGTGATCTCAATCCCCTTGGCGAATTCTTGCCTCAAGCTTGCGTCCTGCGGGCCTCGTAAACCATTCGTTTACCGATTTCGTTAACACTGCCCTTGTCACGGTCGCGGCTCCCTCGGGTCCGTCTCCAGACAAGGCGGAAACGCTTGGAAGATAAGCTTTTGGGATGTTGTAAGGCGGTTCCCTATGGTTACCCAGAATCCACAGGATAATGGCCTTCGGCGGATGATCTGCCTGTCAAGTTCGTTAAGCGCTTGCGTCCCAGAATCAGGGTTTGTTAACCATTCCGTACTAGCGTTTCGAATCAGTTCAAAAGAGCATCCGCCGCAAGCCCGGTGGCGGGTGAACAGCCTCCCGCTGTTTCAAGGCTCAAGGGCAAGGGCTGGGGATTGAACATGCGCGTACTTCTGATCGAAGACGACAGCGCGACAGCGCAAAGCATCGAACTGATGCTGAAGTCCGAGAATTTCAATATCTACACGACGGATCTCGGAGAAGAGGGCATCGACCTCGGCAAACTCTACGATTACGACATCATCCTTCTCGACCTGAATCTGCCCGACATGTCGGGATACGAGGTTCTGCGGACGCTCCGCGTGGCGAAGGTGAAGACGCCGATCCTGATCCTCTCCGGCATGGCCGGCATCGAGGACAAGGTGAAGGGTCTTGGCTTCGGTGCCGACGATTATCTCACGAAGCCGTTCCACAAGGACGAGATGGTGGCCCGCATCCATGCGATCGTGCGCCGCTCGAAGGGTCACGCCCAGTCGGTGATCACCACCGGGGACCTGATCGTCAATCTCGACACCAAGACGGTCGAAGTCGGCGGCGCCCGCGTGCATCTCACCGGCAAGGAGTACCAGATGCTGGAGCTCCTCTCCCTGCGGAAGGGCACGACGCTCACGAAGGAGATGTTCCTCAACCATCTCTATGGCGGCATGGACGAGCCGGAGCTGAAGATCATCGACGTCTTCATCTGCAAGCTGCGCAAGAAGCTCGCCAACGCTTCCCAGGGCCGCAACTACATCGAGACCGTCTGGGGCCGCGGCTACGTGCTGCGCGAGCCTACTGAGGCGGAAGAGCGGATCGCGATCTGATACAAGCGACATTCGACATGAAAAAGCCCGGCTGAATGCCGGGCTTTTCTTTTGGGCGCCGAGAGGAAACGTCGGCTGCCTTATGCAGTGACAGCCTTGATCGTCACCTCGTCGCCCTCGATGGAAAAGTCGATCGTCATATTCGACGCGCGGGCCACCATGCCGGCATAAAAGATCTGGATGCCGTGGGCGTCGACCGTGCCGGTCTCCGAACTGCCGGCGAGGAGCGCCTCGGAATGGGTGGGAATGCGGGCATTCAGGCCTTTCGACACGATGGTGAAGGCGCAGTTCTCGGCGTCTCCCGTGACAGTCACGGCGATCGAGCCGCCCCGCGGAATCGCCGTGGTGGCGATCATCACCAGGTTGAGGAGAAGCTTCACCCGGTTCTTCGGGAACAGGAGCCGGGGCGACGACCAGGAGAAGCTGATCTTGTCGTCAAGGAAGAGCCCGCGGGCCACCTGCTCGGCATCGCCGAGATCGATCGAGGCGCCGGCGGAGCCTGCCGCCCCGAAGGCAAGGCGGGCGAACTGGAGGCGGGCCGAGGCCTGCCTGGCGCTCTTCTGGATCAGGTCCAAGGCAAAATCGCGCATGGAGGCATCGCTGTCGTCCTCCAGAACCTCGAGCCCGTTGACGATCGCACCCACCGGCGAGATCACGTCATGGCAGACGCGTGAGCAGAGGAGAGCGGCGAGATCGAGCGAATCGAGGGAAATCGTGGCCATTGGGGCTCCGGAGGCACCGTAAAGTCAGCTGTGCATTCATGAAATCGGGATTTCGACGGGCATGAATACAGCCAAACAGGAAAGAGAACGTGAACCGGGATACCCGGCTCAGAGTTCTTTGAAAAGCGGGCAAAAAGACATCGACAGCCCGCGAGGGAACAGGCACAAATCTATGATGCGCTTCGATGGACAGACCCCTGACGACATCGCCCTGAAGCTGGCTCACATCGCCTGGGAGGCGGGACGGGTCCTGCGCGGCTTCGAAAGCGCCCTGGTCGACAAGCGCATCAAGGATGACGGAACCCCCACGACGGCAGCCGATCTTGCGGCAGAGCAGCTCATCATCCAACGCCTGAACGAGGCCTGGGACGGCGTTCCGGTGGTGGCAGAGGAAACCTCCAGCACGGCCCAGACGGACGACTATTTCTTCCTGGTCGATCCTCTCGACGGCACCGGCGACTTCATCCACGGCACCGGCGAGTACAGCGTCAACATTGCCCTGATCCGGGGTGACCGGCCCATGGCGGCCGTGGTGGCAGCTCCGGCCATGGGGTCGATCTGGATGGCCGGCGAGACCGCCCGCGTGAGCCCCCTGCCTGATGGCCAGGGGACGGATTTCGACTGGCGCGAAGCAAAGGTGCGCCCTGCCCCCGAGAAGGATCTGGTGGCGCTGGTGAGCCGCCGCCATGGCGACATCGCCACGGAAGCCTGCCTGTCGGTCCTGTCGATCGGCACGAGGCGCATGACCTCCTCGGCCCTTAAGTTCTGCCTCATCGCCTCGGGTGAGGCCGACGTTTATGTGCGCTGCGGCCCGACCATGGAATGGGACACGGCGGCGGGCGACCATATCCTCACCTGCGCCGGCGGCAGCGTGGTCGGACCGGGAGGAGCCCCCCTCACCTATGGCCACGAGGACAAGGGCTACCGGAACGGCCCCTTCGCAGCCATCGGCGACACGGCCCTGGCGCCCCGGCTGGACCTGCCCGTGTCAGCTGCTGTGGCCTAAGACGGCTTTCAAGTCGGATAAGGTCTTGATTCTCAGCCGAACTCTCTCGGCCTCAGGCCAGCGGGCTTGAATGACGCCCCAAGGCCCTCGCTCGACATGGATGGCCTGCATGCCGAGGGCGAGAGCCGGCAGGACGTCGTTGTCGATCCGATCTCCGATATAAGCGATGTCCTGAGGATCGAGCCCTGAATCCCGGATGATGGTTTCGAAGAACCGCGGATCAGGCTTGGAAAAGCCCCAGCGCTCGGCCGATCCGATGATCTCGACGTCGGCATCCAGCCCTCTCAGGAAATTTTCGGTCGCCAGGGAGTGATTGCCGCCCAAACCCAGGCGATAACCCTGAGCGCGTGCCCACTGAAGCGTCGGCACGGTGTCGGGGAACAGATCGGAAGCCAGAAAGCCGAACGGCAACCCGGCCTTGGCCCTCTCCTCTCTCTCCTTGGCCAGATCGAAATCGGACCGGAAATAGCCGAATACCTCCCGGTAATCGCATTTGCGTTCAATGACGCTCCCCATGGCCGCGAAGAATTCGCCAACGGGCACCCGGAGCCACTCGGCCCATGAGGTCCAAAGGCGCTCTTCACTGACAAGTGTTTCGCCGACATCGAAGAACAGCATTTTCGGGCGCATGGACGAGCTTTCACTTGATGGAGGCAGCCATGTCTATTTCGAGGAGCGGCATTCCGTACAGAGATTGTTAGGGTTGATGACCGTAAGGTTCGAACCTCGATAGCAGCCTTTCGGCCTGACACGGCCGGATTGTCCCCTGTCTCATGCGAGGAGATAGCCCATGCGCTCCCGGTCAACCTTTCTTGCGGCTGCGGCCTTTGCCGCCCTGATCAGCGCCCTGCCCCTGCAGGCATCGGCTCAAACCGTCCAGCGCGCCTATGTTGCCAATCCCGGCAATCCGGAATCCTTCCGTTCCGATGAACTGGTCCAGTCCGGTCACCAGTTCTTCGGCTCCGCCTCCCGCGGCCTTGCGCTCGCGCTCCAGGAAGCGATCCGCCGCTGGGGCGAGCCCAACGGCTATATCCTGGGCCAAGAGGCCTCCGGCGCCTTCTTCGGCGGCCTGCGCTACGGCGAGGGCAAGCTCTTCACCCGCAATGCCGGGGACCGCCGCATCTTCTGGCAGGGTCCCTCCCTCGGGTTCGACGTGGGCGGCGACGGCGCCCGCACCATGATGCTGGTCTACAACATGCCCTTTACGGACGCGCTCTATAAGCGCTTCGTCGGGGTCGACGGCTCGGCCTATTTCATCGGCGGGTTCGGCGTGACCGCCGTGGCGGCGGACGAGATGGTCGTGGTGCCGATCCGCGCCGGTGTGGGAGCCCGATTGGGCGTCAATATCGGCTACCTGAAGTTCACCTCGGAGCCCACCTGGAATCCCTTCTAGGCGCCGAAGCAGTGGAAACCGCCCTCGGATGCGCTACAACGGGCGGTCTGGAGCGTTAGGGCTCTAGCGCATCGTGCGAAAAAGTGGCCCCGGTTTTTCGCGCCCAACGATGCGCCAGTCTAGAATGAGCATCGGATGGGTCCCAAAAGTGGTGTCCACTTTTGGGTCCGATGCTCTAGGAAGCTGCGCAGGCACAAGGCAAGGTGCTTGAGCGTTACCGGTCAAGCACCTTGGAGTTGGCGTCCGCGTGATCGAAACAATTATGATTTTCGCGTTGGGGTTCGTCGCAGCCTCCCTCATCGCGCTTCTGATCATCCCCGCCGTCAATGCCCGGGCGGAACGTCTCGCCCGCCGCCGGGCCGAGGCGCTCTTTCCCATGTCGATCTCCGAACTGACGGCGGAAAAGGACCACCTGCGCGCGGAATTCGCCGTTCTCCAGCGGCGGATCGAGCGCAAGGCGGAAGAGGCGCTAGCCTACAAGCGGGAGAGCATGGAAGAGCTGGGCCGGCGGGCGATCCGCATCGAGGCCCTCGAGAGCACCCTGGCCGAGCGCGATCAGACGGTGAGCCAGCTCGAAGTCAGCCTCGCCAGCACCCAGACGCGCCTTGCGTCGACCGAGGACGATCTCGCACAAACGAAGACGTTTCTCGCGAGCACCCGCGAGACCCTGACGGCTCTCGAAAATGCCCATCGGGCAACCCTGAATGAGCTGTCCAACACCCGCATGGAACTGGAGCTCACGCAGCACGAACGCTCCAGGACGAAGACCGAGCTGCTGCATGCGGAGGAGAAGCTGGCCCGCCTGGAGGCTGATGCCGCCGACATGGAACGCCGGCTCACCGCAGCCCTGAGCGACCTCGACACCAAGCGCATCACCATCTCGGATCTCGAAACCCGCCTCATGACCCAGACCGCCCGGGGCAACGATTTTGAGCGGGCCCTGAACGAGCGGCACAGCGAGTTGTCCGACGAGCGCCTGCGTCTGGCGGAACTGGCCAAGGGCATTGCCGCCGAGCAGGAGCGTGGCCTGATCCTTGAGCAGCGCATCCGCGAGATCGAAGCGGAGCGAGACGAGGCCCAGGAGCGGCTTGCAAACCTGGAAGTCTCCGGCGGCCAGAACGATGAGCTGCGCCGCCAGATCTCCGAGGTGGCAGCCCAGATCATGAAAAGCGGCAATGATCGCTCAGCCGACGCCAAGCCTCGCGAGAACAACAGGTCCCACGAGGGCAAACGGCGGCGTTCGGCCGGGAAGCAGCTCCCGGCCTCCTAAGTTTTATTTCGGATCGATCTGCTGGTTGCCCGGCGGTCGGATGACCGGCGTGGTGCCAGGATTGGGCACGGGCGCCGGTACGGTGATGTCCGGAGTCGCCGTCTCCGGCGGCCGGATCACACCGTCGGTCCGCTCGAGCTTCTCGCTCAAGGTATTGGTCGACCCCGTCGTCGAGGGGCCATTGGTGCCGGAGAGCTTGCTGTCGGGCTCCACCTTCTCGGCCGGCATCTGGCTAGGCGCAGGCATGTTCGGGGCCTGCTGATTCAGTACTCCAGGGTTCTGCGCGAGAGCTGCCGTTCCGAGGCAGCCCGCCAGAATTGTCGATAGCACCAGCACACGCTTCATGGGTCGCTCCTTTGGAAAGGCAACGGGCGACCCATTGGCGGGTTCCGGCAACGCTACTCGGCGGCCATGGCCGGGACGCGGGCCATGGATAGGTAAAGTTCCCGCAGACGCTTCGTGATGGGACCGGGCTTTCCGTCGCCCACAGAGCGTCCGTCGATCGTCACGATGGGCAGGACGAAGTTCGACGCGCTGGTGAGGAAGGCCTCGGCGGCCTCGTAGGCCTCCTTGACCGTGAACCGTCGCTCTTCGAGGGAGATCCCGGCCTCTTCCGAGAGGCGCAGGAGGGATTTGCGGGTAATACCGGGCAGGATGGCGTTCGAGAGAGGGCGCACGACGATGCTGCCCTTCTTCGTGACGATGAAGCCGCTCGATGAGCCGCCCTCGGTCACATAGCCGTCTTCCACCAGCCAGGCTTCCTGGGCCCCGGCCTCCTTGGCTGCCTGCTTGGCCAGAACCTGGGCGAGCAGGTTGATCGACTTGATGTCGCGCCGCGCCCAGCGCTGATCCGGCACGGTCACCACCGCGATGCCCGTCCGGGCTGCCGGCGCGTCGGCGATCGCCTTAGCCTGGGTGAACATGGCCACCGTGGGCTCGGCGTTCTCGGGGAAGAAGAAGTCCCGCTCCGCCACGCCCCGGGTGACCTGGAAGTAGATGAAGCCTTCCGCCATGCCGTTGCGACGGACGATCTCCTCTTGGAGGGAAGTCCACTCGGCTCTCGAATAGGGATTGCGGATGCGCACCTCGGCCAGGGAGCGCTCCAGCCGCTCAAGATGCGCCTCGTTGTCGATCAGTTGGCCATCGAGCACGCCGATCCCCTCATAGACCCCATCACCGAACAGGAACCCTCGATCCATGAAGGGCACCTTGGCCTCTTCGATCGGCTGGAATGTACCATTCAGGAAGACGATGCGGGACATGGGAACCTCAAAAGTCGTAACCCGACTCAACCAAGCTTAACCTATAGGCAGCCGAGCCTACCGACCTATATCGCCAGAAGCCCTGCAAGCTAAGGTGATAGGTACCGCCATCGTGAGATCGACGCCACTTCTCATTTTGAAGGTTCTGCCCCTGCTGTTCCTGGCCGCTCCGGCCATCGCCGGCCCCCTGGCGGCTCAGAGATGGTTCCACGAGCGTGGTTATGTCGAGCCGATCGGAAGCCGCATCATCGCCTGTCATGGATATGGATGCACGCGACGGTTGGCTCTCTCGGTCGACGGGGGCCTGCTGAGCCGGGCGAGCGGGATGCTGAGATCGGCTCAAGGGTCGCCCACTGCCGAGAGGCAGGCTCTGGCCGAGGTGATCAGATCCTATACCGCATACCTGGCTGCTTCCCTGGGCGGCAAGCCTGACGTCCCAGGGTCACCGGCTCAGATGTCGGGCGTTCACGGGCAGATGGATTGCCTGGATGAAACCGCGAATACGACCAGCCTGCTCCTCGTCCTGCAGGAGCACGGGCTCCTCGCCCATCATGTGGTGGAGCATCCGGAATCGCGGGGGTTCTTCCTTGACGGGCGCTACCCGCATTTTACGGCCGTGATCACCGAGAAGCGGAGCGGTGCCGGATGGGCCGTGGACCCGTGGAAAAAGGCCCCGGGTCAGAGGCCGGAGATCCTGCCGCTCGATCAATGGCGGCAGGATTCCTGATCAACCTGAGGCGGTTCGCTTATTTCAGGTGCTGGGCGAGGTGCTTGTTCATCTCGAACATCGTCACCTTCGGCTTGCCGAAGATCGGCTGGAGCTTGTCGTCAGCCAGGATCTCGCGCTTGTTCTCGGGGTTCTGCAGGTTGTTCTTCTTGATGTATTCCCACATCTTGCTCACAACCTCGCCGCGCGGCAGCGGGTTCGAGCCCACGATGACGGCCAGCTCCTTGGACGGCTGCAAGGGCTGCTGAAGAGCGTTAGGCTTTGAACCGGCAGCCTTCTTGGCGGCAGGCTTGTCTGCAGCCTTCTTCGCGCCGGCTTTTCCGTCAGTCGTCTTGGTCGCCATGTATTCCTCCGGGAATGGGGTGGGGAAGCTCGTCAAAAGCCTTGGATCAGGCTCGAAAAGCATATTGACCAACCTTCGGTCGGACATTCCGGAGAGCGTTCACAGACTCCGGCCCCCTGATGAAGGTCAATTCCGGCAGAGCTTATGTCCGCTCAACGCCGTCAGCAAGATCGAGTTCAGGAATTTAGGCTGTTTTCGGAAAGGGCAGGATGTTGGAACCTCGCTCCGTGGGCTGCCGTGTGGTTTCAGCAACATGAAACAGGCGTTTCCTGCGCTCCGCCGCGGAAACCACATGAGAGACGATCGCCTCATTGGGGCACGGCTTCGCCAGGAAGGCTGCTCCGGGAGGGAGGTCCCCCTCCGAGGGCCATTGCCGCCCCGACATGATCAGAAGCTCGGTTCCGGGCCAGATTTCGTGCACCCGATGAGCCAGCTCGAAGCCGTTGCAGCCGGTCGGCATATCCACGTCGGTGAGAAGCACGTCGACCTGCAGTCCCGCTTCCATCAGCACCAGAGCCTCGGCGCCGTTGGCCGCCTCGACAACTCTGAAGCCGGCATCTTCAAGAAGCTCGGACAGGAAGAGACGGATCAGAGGTTCGTCTTCGACCAGAAGGACTGTGGAATGGGCCGGCAACATCACTTCGTGACTCGCAATACAATACGCGACAACGACTCCTGGTTGGGTTGGTTCCACTGCCTCTGAAATTATTCGCAACTTTATCCTGTTGCGAGAAGCGCGGTTTGCCGTCTCTCCAGGTGGTGGGCCAGCCCCTCGGTGGCGATGTTCTTCAGCTTCGCTTCGATCTCGAAGTCAGACCACGAGAGATGGCGCATCACCAGATCATTGATGGCCTCGTTCCACATCAGGTCCGAGTGCGCGCGCAGATCCTTCGGCTTGATCCCCGATGCAACAAGCATCCTGAAATCCGGCAGAGCATAGATGTCCTGATCCGGCAGGAGGCCCTCTCGGGACACGCTCACATGGCTCACCGGTCTCACGTCGCGCCAGGATTCGATGATCAGGGCAATGCGTGGATCGTCCGGCTCGATATACTCGCCCTGGCTCATGATCCAATGATGGTGGAGGTCGAGGACGAGCGGCACGTCGTTCACGAGAGGCAGGAGATCGTCGAGACCGTAGCTCACCTCGTCGTTCTCGAGGGTGATCAGGTTGCGTGCGGTTTGCGACAGGTGCGCGAGGCCGCTCCGGATTCCCTCCGCGCCCAGGGCCTTCGCACCGCCATGGATGTTGATGTGCGCACCGTGCGGATGCCAGCCCTCGCCATAGCCCATGAGAGCCATGACCTCGGCATGATACTCGAACTCCGCAATGCCGTTGGCGGCCGCTGAAGGATTGGCGGAGGCGATCACGCAGAACTGTCCGGGATGCATGCTCAGGCGCACATCCCTGTCCCTGGCGAAGCGCCCTGCCTGCGCGAGCTTCGTCTCGATCAGGTTGCGAAGATCAGGATCGCGGTAGAACTCCCGGCAGCTTGCATGGGTGTAGCCGGGGAGCAGATCGCTGGACAGGCGATGGAGACGTTCCAGCTTCGGTCTGTCAGACACATGCTCGATCTGGAGCCGAAAGGCTTCCAGGTTATGGGAGACCACGGCCGCAAGCTTGTCATAGGCAGCCGTCGGCTCGAGACGGCTCAAGTAGGCCATCGTCACCGTGGAGGTGTTCATGGCCCGGGCAGCCTGCGCCGAACCGTCTTCAGGAATGTACTTGCAGCAGAAGCCGAACCGAGAGTCTTGCATGGTGAAGGAAGTCACCGGGCGAGGACAGGTTCCTCCGTCTCCCGCATCATCAGCAAGGGAGAAGATTGGGAACGGCGTGCTCGACGGTTTTTAGCAGCACCTTCTCTTCGAACGGCTTTGCCACGAAGGCGGCCTGCTGCAGAGGCTGCGGCAGATCCGACGGAGCGGACGCCGAGACGAAGACGAAGGGGATGTGACGCTCCATGAGGGTCTCGGCCACGCCGAAACTCTTGCCGCCGATCACATCGATGTCGAGCAGCGCGCAATCGAACCTGTCGTCGAGGTGCTGGTAGGCTTCGGCAAGCGAGCTGATGGAGTCGACAACTTCATGCCCGTCGGCCTCCAGGATAGCCTGCAGATCAAACGCGATCGCCGGATCGTCTTCCAGGATCAGAATACGCATGCCCCAACTCCATCGTCCGATGCCTGAGGAGGATCATCTTTCGCGCAGAGCCTTCTGATAGGAAATTTTGGCCCTGTTCAGAGCCAACAAACTCGAAGGCGCGTCGTTCCTGGAAGGTCCTGCACAGGAGAGGAATTTAGCCGGACAGGGTTAAGAAATACCCATATGCTCTTGAATTCAGTGCAGGCCAATCCCATTTTAAAGTCACGCTGGCGGCATTCGTGCCGACCAGAAGCGGTCACGATGCCGAGATGATGACGCCGGATGTACGCGCATCATCTCGCCGTGGCCGTTATTGTTTCTGCGGGGCCGTTGAGCACCTCGCATTGCTCGAAACAACATCAAAAGGGCGCCGGTTTTCACCGGCGCCCTTTTGCATTTCATCTCGAGCCCTGCGTCAGTGGCGATTGGCGTCACGCTGACCGTTGAACTCGCTTTCATGGCGGCTGAACTGCGCGTCATCACCGCTGAACGTCTCTTCGACATATTCACGGCCGCGGCTGGCGGCGTCGCGGGCGTAGCGCAGGCCCTGGTTGCGAACCTCGTCGGCCCATTCACCGAACATCTCGTTCTCGCGGCGGGTGCGGGGCAGCAGAGCCCCGAGAAGCAGGCCGGCCGCCAAGCCGACGAGACCCACCACCATCGGGTTCTCGGACACGTAGCTCTGAACGCCACCACGCGCGTTGCCAAAAGCCCGAGAGGACCGGCCACCCATCTTGTTCATGCGGCGACGCTGCTGCGAGTAAGTGCCAGAGGCCCAATCCGAAGCGCGCTCATACGTATCCTTCGCCCATTCGGAGGCGTCCTCATAGACATCCTCGGCCTTCTGACGCACCTGATCGGCGGCCTGCTGCGCCTTGTCCGTCATGCCGCCCTGATCCTGCACATTCCGCTGCGAGGATTGACCGGTGGCCTGACTCGAGGTCTGACCCGATGACGAGCCCTTCGACTGGCCGGCGGACTGCGCGCCACCCATCGACGATCCGGCGCCCTGGGTGGATTTCGGGTCATGGGCATGAGGCATCGGAGCCTCGCCGATATTGCCGACCGACGTGCCGGCGGAGACCTTACCGGCATTGCCGGCGTCGCTCTGCTTGTCCGCTCCCGGCTTGCCGGTCTCGTTCTTCGTGTTTGCCATGGAAAGCTCCTGTTCGATTCTTCAGTAGCGGGAATTCATGCCGGGCCGCTCGAACATGGTGTCCGTCGCAGGCTGGTGAACGGCTTCCGTCCCATACAGACGGGGGTCCTCCGCCTCCATCAGCAGATGCTCCTCCGTGATGAGGTCCTCATCGGCCGCGATCAGTCGGGCCGGACGCAAAGGACGGGTCGGGCGGCCGAGGCGGTAAGCGAGAAGCCCGATGCCCATGGCGATCAGCATCACCGGCACGGGATTGCGCTTGACCGTATCCAGAACCCGATCATAGAGCGGTCCGTACTGTCCGTTGCGGGCGGTCCCAAGCACGTCGTCGACGACGCCGGAGACGGTCATCTTGTCCTGGAGGCGATCGATCGTCTGGTCGAGTTGAGCGCGGCTGCGCTCGATGTCCCTCTCCAGATCCTGCAGACTTTGTGACGTCATCATGCACCTCTCTCGGACAGGACTTCCGCATCGCGCTTGAGCGAGCGCATGGTCCTCTGCGGCGTGAGCGACGACGCCGTCATGGCGTTCTTCCCCCACAGCCCGAGGCCGATGGCGATCACAGCCAGAATGCCGCCGACGATCAGTGCGGCGAGCGCCTCCGAATCGACGACGGTCGCCAGCCACTCCACGAGCGACTCGGTCAGCAGCATAACGGCTGCGATTGCAAAGACCGCCGCCGCAACCACCATGGCGAGCCCCAGGAAGAGGGTCCGCATGTTCTGGGATATCTCGGTCTTGAAAAGGGTAAATTCCTTTTGTGCGAGATCGGTGGATTCCCGCAGCGCCTCGCCGACGAGACCCTGGATGGTTTGATTGCCGTTACCCTGCATGACCGCCTCCGTCAGGCGCTGGCTTTGGCGCGCGAGCGCTGCTGGCCTTGCTGACCCTGCTGGCGCGAGCGGCCTTGGCCACCCTGTGCCGAGCCGGCATTCATGCTGTCATAGCGCAGATCCTCGGCCGTGCTCTTGATGAAGCGAGCAGCGAGGAAGCCGACGGCCACAGAAACGGCGGCCACGGTCGCCGGTCGACGACGCACCACGCCCTCGAACTCGTTGAAGAAGTCGGCAAAGGTCCGCTCGCGGATCGAATCCGCCAGCTGCTCCAGCCCTTCGGCCGCCGTATCCACGACGGCGCGGATATTCGGCCGCTCGTCGAAGGAATGGGTGGATTCACGCAGCGTCGTGGCAAAGTCGGCCACCGACTGCGCGATGTCGTCCTTGCGGCGGTCGACGTAATCCGTCGCCTGCTCGCGTGCGGTGTCGATGAAGTAACGGCTGCGCTCCACGGCGGCGTCCGCGATATCGCCGACATCGCCTTTCAGCGCATCCCAATCCTCGGTGCCGTTATCCTGCTGCCTGTTGGTGTTTTGCTGTCCCACGCCCATGGTCAACCTCTCTCAATCGTGAGGGAGTAACCATTAGAAGCGCGGCAGGTTCCGAACGCTGCTTGAAACCAAAGCTTTGGGGTTTCAGCAGTTCCCGCGCCTAGCCGACGGAGGCGAGCCAATCGACGAGGTCGGCAACCTTCCTGCGGGCCTCATCGTCCTTCAGTCGCAGGAAGCCGCGCACGAGACGGTCGCTCTCGGACCGGGTCAGGAACTCGGCCATAGGCTGTCCCCTAAGAACCCGCCTGCCCGCAGGCCGGGGAGGCCCTCAAAGAAGAACTCGATGCTCACGTCAAGAATGCCGGCAATCTGGAGCAGGCGGCTGGCGCCGATGCGGTTCATGCCCTTCTCGTACTTCTGAACCTGCTGGAAAGTGAGACCTAAGGCGTCCGCAAGCAGTTCCTGGCTCATGCCGAGCATGGTCCGCCGGGCCCTCACCCGACTGCCGATGTGCCTGTCGATGTGGTTAGGCGCCTTCTTCTGCAAGGCCCGCTCCTGCGTCTTTGATGAACCCAATCTTCTCTATGACGAGTCCAAAACTTTTGGTAGCATTATATCTCAACACAATTTTCAGCTGCAAGACTTGCCTGGGAGACGCCCGTGAGCGGCCGCAGCCTTGACCATACGATACATGCGTTCGAGTTCATCGAAGAGCTCGACCGTCTGGCATCGCCTCAGGCGATCATCGATGCGATGGAGCGCTCCTTTGCCCAATACGGGTTCGAGAATTTCATCATGCCCGGGCTGCCGCATCCGGAGCAGCAGATCGAAAGCCTGGTGTTGCTCAAGAAGTGGCCCCTTGGCTGGTATGAGCGCTACACGCGAAACAGCTATGACCGGCACGATCCCGTGATCCGCCTGTGCCGCCGGACCGTCCAGCCCTTCGAATGGGGCGAGGCTCACTCCGATCCGGAGACGATTCCCAAGGGCCGGGAGATCATGCACGGGGCTGCCGACTTCGGCATGAGGCAGGGCTATTGCCTACCAATTCACGGCCTGAATGGATTCGAGGCCTGCCTCTCCATGAGCGGCCCCGACCTTGACCTGACGCCCCAGACCAAGCCTGCCATCCACCTGATGTCAATGTATGCGTTCGAGCGTGCCCGGCTCGTCCTGGCTCCCTCCGCACGCCCGAACCCGCTGACGGCCCGCGAGCGGGAGGCGCTGCGCTGGGCGGCCCTAGGAAAGTCCGCTGCCGATACCGGGGAGATCCTGGGCGTGACGGAACGGACGATCACCGCCCATATCGGCAGCGCCTGCGCCAAGCTGAGCGCCGCCAACAAGACCCATGCGGTCGCCAGGGCGCTTCAGCACCGCCTCATCGAGATCTGACGCACCTGTAATTTCCTACAATATTCAAATCAGGCCGGTCATGAACACTGCTCTCCGACATAACGGAGGCATGGGGTATGACCTCAATTCACATCGTCACCGCCGAGAACAGAGCTGGATATGAAGCGATCTTGGACGAGTATTTTCGTCTGAGGCACGAGATCTTCGTCGGCGAGCGTGGCTGGCGCGACCTGGAACGGCCTGACGGGCGGGATATGGACGGGTACGACAATGATCGGGCGACCTACCTGATCGCCCTCGACAATGGTAAGGTGATCGGGGGCCTGAGGCTTTACCCGACCCTGCTGCCGCACATGATCAGCGAGTCCTTTGCCCATCTGGTCAGGGGGCGGGATGTTCTGTCCGGTCCGAGCATCCTCGAATGCACCCGGTACTTCATCGTCAAGGAACGGCGGACGGGCCGCACCGATTGCCGCCTCCTGGCAGCTTTTCAGCAATTCTGTCTTGAAGAGG
Source organism: Microvirga sp. BSC39 (assembly GCF_000739015.1). GTDB lineage: Bacteria > Pseudomonadota > Alphaproteobacteria > Rhizobiales > Beijerinckiaceae > Microvirga. The sequence goes on along the minus strand of NZ_JPUG01000076.1, from coordinate 133,672 downwards.
GCATCACGGAGGTCACCGCCGTGGTCGAGATGTGGTGGCTGCCGCGCTGGCAGCAGGCAGGCTTCAAGGTCCGTCCTCTGGGCCTGCCAACTATGGTGGAAGGCCAGCCCTGCATCGCGGCCGCCATCCAGATATCGGAGGACAGCCTGAGGCATGTCAGCAGACTCGCGGGCCTGCGCGGCTCATGCCTGGTGCGCGCCGCCGGTGCCTCCGCCTTTGCCGATCGGGTGCCCCATGTCGCTGCCTGACGAGATCCCTCCCGTCACCTCCTTCGTTCAAGAAGAGATGGTCGACGGAGCCACCCAGACGCTGGCGGCCCGCCTCTCTCGGCTGCCGCCGATCGTGCTGCTGAGGCTCCTGGCCTTCATGCATCTGGTCGAAGATCCGGCCGCCATGAAAGCCGCACTCGACATTACTCCCTCGGGCTCCATGCGGCTCACCCTGGACACGGCCGTCACACCCTCCCCAGCCAACCGTCACTGAACCCTTCCGCCCCCAGGGCTCAAAAGAAAACCCCGCGCTCTCGGGCGCGGGGTTTTCGACATCGGAATGAAGCGTCAGGCGGCCTTGGTGTTGACGCGCGCTTCGGCAAGCTGGGTCAGAAGCTGGTCGGTCTTCTTCTCCTCCTGAAGGTTCTGGTCCAGGAGCTTGGCTGCATCATTCATGCCCAGTTCCTGAGCCCAGGTCTTCAGGGAGCCATAGCGGGTAATCTCATAGTGCTCCACCGCCTGAGCGGCGGCCAGAATGCCGGCATCGAGAGCCTCGCTGTCGGCGAAGTCTTCCATGACTTCCTTGCCTTCCTCGATGATGCCCATGATGGCCTCGCACTGCACGCCGCGGGCGGGCTTGCCGAGCATCTCGAACACCTTCTCCAGGCGCTCGATCTGCCCCTGCGTTTCTTCGCGATGGGTTTCAAACGCCTCCCGCAGCTCATCCGACTCGGCTGCTTTCGCCATTTTCGGGAGAGCCTTCAGGATCTGCTTCTCGGCATAGAAAACATCCTTCAGCGTGTGAAGGAACAAATCGTTCAAGGTCTTTTCCTTAGCGGGCATTGTGACAGCTCCATGGTTAAAGCGTGGACTCAACGGAAGCCAAGGTTGGAGGTTCCGGGCCTCTTCCGGACTCTTTTTACAGAGGGGAACAACCCTGTGTCGCGTCGCGTTCGGCCCCATGCCAATCAAGGAGAAATGACGTGACGAACATGATATCGGCCAAGGCCGGATCGCTGATGAATGGGGATCCCAATCTCAGCACCACGGAGCGCGGCGTCTACATGCTGGCAGGCCTCGGCCTAGCGGCCGCAGCCGCCAAGCCCCGCCCCAATCCGCTCCTGAACATCCTGGCGCTTGCGGGCGGATCCTATCTGGCCTGGCGTGGATATGTGGGTCAGTGCCCGGTCAAGGCGGCTCTCACAGGCTTTTCCGAGAGCGGCCGTCTCGCCCACCACGGCTAAACGACAAGGGCCACAGCGGAAGCTGTGGCCCTCAATTTCTGAACTCGGATCTGGCGCGATCAGTAGGTCGAGCTCGAACGGCGCCCGGCGATCAGGCCATAGATGAAGAGCACGACGATAGCGCCCACGATGGCACCGATGAATCCGGCCCCTTCATCGGCCCGGTACCAGCCCAGGGCCTGCCCGAGATAGGTGGCGACGAAAGCGCCGATGATGCCGAGGATCGTCGTCATGATGAAACCCGATGGCTCGTTCCGGCCCGGCATGATCCATTTCGCGATCAAGCCAGCCACGAAGCCGATGATGATGGTCCAGATGATGCTCATGAGAGAGTCCCTGTCAGTGTTGCCTCCACAGGGAACGCGCATCTTCGGCTAAGGTTGCGGCGGAGCACCGCAACGATCCTCTTTTCATGATCTCGCCGCACTTGAAGGCGACGCTTCCGGTTCATCGATTGGAGGTCTCGGCCATGAATTCTTCCGGCGGTTCCTGGAGCTACGAATCCGTTCAGGCCCTTCTGACCCTTGCCCGGGAGGGCATCCCGGTCTCGGTGATCAGCCTGAAGCTGAAGCGGTCGATCACGGAGGTTCGAGCCAAGCTGGACGATCTCGGCGTCACGCCGATTGCGGAAGTGTAAGGGCAGAATCGAGGGAGCTCATCGCTCAGAAAGGCTTCGGAGTGCGCCATACGCGCACTCGAACCTTCGTCCTGCTGCATCGATGTCTTTGGAGAAAATGGCGCGCCCGAAAGGATTCGAACCTCTGACCCCCAGATTCGTAGTCTGGTGCTCTATCCAGCTGAGCTACGGGCGCCTGACCGGCTAAGTCGTTGCGGGAAGCAACGTTGGCCGAGGCCGGTGACATAAAGGGATCCGTCCCGGTTGGCAAGCCTCTTGTGGGGAAGTTTTGCCAAAAGCTCAGTTGGCTCCCGCCAGGGAGAGCCGGTCGGGGATCGTGATCTTGAAGCAGGTCTTCCCCTGCCCTTCATCGAGAATGATGGTTCCCCCATGGAGCTGAACAAGTTCGGCCGCAATCGGCAGCCCCAGGCCCGTGCCGCCCTTCTGGGCCGAGCCCTGGAAGGGCGTGAACAGGTTGGCCTTGGCCCGCTCGGGGATGCCGGGGCCGTTGTCCCTGATCAGGATGACCACGGCGCTGCCCTCCCGATGGGCCGAGATGTCGATGCACGGGTGGCCAGTGGGGGAACCGGTCTGGCTGAGAGCCTGAACCGCATTGCGGACCACATTCACGAGCACCCGGGAAAGCTGATCCGGATCCGCATCGACCATCAGGTCATCGGGAACGTCCGCCTGGAACGCAATCCCGACCTCGGGCGCCAGATCCGTCAGGTTCGACAGTTCGCCGATCATGGGGCCTAAGGGGATGAGGCGCCGCTGCGGCAGGGGCTCGGTCGCCCGGCCATAGGCCAGGGTCGTCTCGCAGAAGGCGATTGCCCGGTCGAGGGTGCTGACCAGCCTGGGGGCGATGCGCTGCACGGAATCGTCGCTGACGTTATCCAGACGGTCCGTCAGGAGCTGAGCCGTGGTCAGCATGTTGCGCAGCTCGTGATTGATCTTGCTGACCGCGAGGCCGAGCTGGGCAAGACGCCGCTTCTGGCGCAGCTCATCGGCCAGGGTCGTTTCCATACGGGCGAGGGCCTGCTCGGCGAGCCCGATCTCGTCGACGCGATCCGTCGGCCGGATCACCCGGGAGGCATCCTCCGGATTGCTGGAGAATTCCGCGATGTTGCCGGTGAGGCGCCGCACCGGGCGCACGATCACCCATTGCAGGGTGAGATAGACGAGCCCCGCCGTGATGATGGAGATGAACAGGGACAGGAACAGGATGTTGCGCGAGAACTCGATCATGGCGTGGCGCAGGGGCCGCTGATCGAGGATCATCTCGACGAAGTCGACGCCCATGCCGGACCCGATCACCCGGATCGGCTTGTCGGCCGGATTGAGCAGGACGTCGAAGGCATCGTAGACCAGGGTCATCCATTGCGCGTCCCGCAGATCGACGGTCTTGCCCACCTCGGTCGGCACATCGCCCGCAGCCAGAATGCTCCTGCGCCCGCCGCCCCTCAGGGCGATGGCCCGAGCGCCGACGCCTTGAAGGAGGCGTATCTCAAGATCTTCGGGAAGGCTTTCCTCGGGCGCCGCGTCGAGCACCATGGCGGCGATCTGCGCCGCGGCCAAGCGGTCGTTCAGCCATGTGAGACGGAAATTGGCCACGGAGGGCACGTAGATGAGCACCTCGGCGATCATCACGAACAGCACCGTGAGCAGCAGCAGGCGCGCGGAGAGCCCGAACTGGCTCAGGATGCGCCCTGCAAGGGATGTCTGCTCAGGTCTCATGTTCGGTTTCATCCCATGCGGCGGACCAGGGACACCAGCCGCCGCACCCAGGGATTTTGAGCCGAAGGCTTGAGAAACTCCACCGCTGCGCTCTTCGTCACCTCGGAAAACGTGGGGTAGGGATAAATCAACCCGGCGAGTTGGGAAACCTTCATGCCGCGGCTTATGGCCAGAACCCACGGCATGATCAGCTCGCCCGCATGCGCGCCGGCGATGGAGCAGCCCAGGATTTTGCCCCTTGAGGTGACGACGGCCTTCACGTGCCCTTCGGTTCGTCTCTCCGTGTGGGCCCTATCGTTGTCGGCAAAGGCCCAGCGCAGGATGCGGATCGCCCCATGCTGATCCCGCGCCTGCGCCTCCGTCAGACCCACGGAGGCCAGCTCCGGCGCCGTATACGTCACACGAGGAATGGGCGCCTTCCCGACGCGGACGGGGAGCCGGAACAGGGCATTCCGAATCACCAGGCCCGCATGATGGTTCGCCACATGGGTGAACCGGAGGCCAGCCGCCGCCCCGCCCGCACAATCGCCGATGGCATAGACGCGCCGGTTGGAGGTCCTGAGCCCTTTGTCGACAAGGATACCAGAGGCGTCAGACGCTATGTCGGCAACCTCGAGGCCTATCCCATTCACGACGGGCTTGCGGCCGGTTGCCACGAGGAGATGGCTTCCCTCGATTGTCTCGCCGCTGCTGAGCACGACACCGACGCCCCCCGCTTTCGCCGGTTCGATCCTGTCGATGGAGGCCCCGGTTCTGACGGCGACGCCGTCCGACCGGAGAGCCTGATCGACGACGTGCGCCATCTCGGGATCTTCCTGCGCCAGGAGGCGCTCGCCGGCCTCAAGAATCGTAACCTGCAGGCCTAGAAGCCGGTAGGCCTGAGCGATCTCGACCCCCACGGCGCCCCCGCCGATGACGACGAGATGCTCGGGCTTTTCGGTCAGATCGAAGATGGTCTCGTTGGTTAGATAAGGGACCTGCTCAAGCCCGGGAATCGGCGGGATGGCCGGGCGGGAGCCAGTCGCAATGACGAAGCGGCGGGCCTGGATCACCTGATCCTCGACAACAACCGTATGGCTATCGGTAAACCGGGCTTCGCCCTCGACCACCGACACGCCCAGGGCCCGGTAGCGCTCCACCGAATCCATCGGAGCAATGGCCGCAATGGCGTCCTTCACATGCGCATGGACCTTGGCGAAGTCGACGGTGGGCTCTCCTCCCCCGATCCCGAAATTCCCTGCTTCGCGCATATTGCGGGCGTGAAGAGCCGCAGCGATCAACGCCTTGGAGGGAACGCAGCCCACATTCAGGCAATCGCCGCCCATCCTGTTCTTCTCGATCAGCACCACGGATGCCCCGAGGGAAGCCGCAATGGACGCGACCGACAGCCCGGCGGAGCCGGCGCCGATCACGCACAGATCGGGCTGCAAGACCCGCCTGCCCTCTTGGTCTATCAGCTTCACCATCAGCTCTCGCCCGCTTCGCGACGGCGCCATTGCTTGAGCGCAATCGGGATCAGCGCCAAAATTCCGAGCAGTGCGAGAGCAGCCATCAGCTCGGGCGTCAACAGGCTTTTGACATTGAAGTCGATGGCGCAATCGCCCTGCCCCGAGGCGAGGCACTCGGCACGCTGCCGCTCATGCTTCGCGATGACCCCATCGAGCCCCGATCCCGCAAGGGCAAAGGCGAACGAGGCCGGCAGCATCCCGAGCTGGGTCGCCAGCACGAAGGGCTTCAGGCGCATGCCGAAGAAGGCCGCGGCCAGGTTCGTCAGCCAGAACGGCACCACAGGAATCAGGCGAAGGGAGAGCAGGTAGAGAAAGGATTGCTTCCGGAAGCCTGCCGCAAGCCCCTGGATGCGCGAGCCCGCCCGTTCGAGCAGAGGGCGCCCCAGGGAGGACCGGGCAATGAGGAAGATGTTGGCTGCTCCGAGGGTTGCGGCGAGATTCGCCGTGATGCCCCCGAGCGGCCAGCCGAAGAGATAGCCCCCGATGGCGGTTAGAAAGGCCGAGGCCGGCAGCGAGAGGGTCACGGCCGCCACATAGATCAGGGTGTAGAGCCCAAGCATCGCCGGGCCGTGAGCGGCCACCAGGCCCTGAAGCCAGGCTTGATAGTGCACGAAGGTCTCGAACGTGAGGGAGCGGTGAACGCCCGTTGCGAACACGGCTCCGATCGCCATCAGGACGAGCACCAGAGGTAGCATGCGCCAGAAACGTCCTGCCTGTTTCGGGCTTCCCGGCTTCGGATGTATCTGGGCCACGTGTCCTCCTGAAACCGGTGTGGTATGGAGTGTCCATGCGGTCAAGCCTGCCGGCCCGTCACAGCTTGGTGAGCAGGGGCCGGATTGCCGCACGAAGGCCAAAGCGCCGTTGACTTTGCCCCTCCGTTCCTTCATAAGCCCGCAAGCTGACAGCGCTCTTCTTGGGCGCTGATCGTTTTTTCGAGACAGTTTCGGGGGAAACCCCATCCCAACCAGACGGGCGCGAGCCTTCGAGCACCGCTGCCCCATTCGACCGGAGAAGTGCCGTGAAGAGGACGTATCAACCGAGCAAGCTGGTTCGCAAGCGCCGCCACGGCTTCCGTGCGCGCATGGCGACCAAGGGTGGCCGCAAGGTCATTGCCGCTCGCCGCGCCCATGGCCGCAAGCGCCTGTCGGCGTAAGCAGCTTTAGGACCGCCCGATGCGCGACCATCGCGCAACGTCTAGCCTCGGGCGTCTGACGAAAAGACCTGACTTCGTCGCGGCGGCCTCCGGCCGCCGCTTTCATACCGAGCGGATGACGGTTCAGGCCCGCCTTCGCGAAGGCTCCGGCCTCGGCCTGCGCTTCGGCCTCACGGTCACGAAGCGGGTCGGCCACGCCACCGAGCGCAACCGCATCAAGCGCCGGCTCCGGGCCGCCCTCCCCATGGCAGGTCAGGACTACGCCACCATCGATGCGGATGTCGTCGTCATCGGACGGCGCGATATCCTCTCCGCCGAGTTCGACGTGCTCATCGACGATCTTCGGCGCGCACTGCGGACGGTCACAAAGCCGAAAAGCGCCTCTCCCGCAGAGCGTTCTTCCTCCTCACCTCCCTCCAACGGCGAGCGTCGCGGACATTCCCATGCGTGATGACAATAAAAACCTCATCGTCGCCATCGTGCTGTCGATGGCGGTCCTGCTAGGCTGGCAATACTTCTTTGCGGCACCGGAAGCCGAAAGGCAGCGCCAGGCCGCCCAGCAGCAGCAATCCACGCAGGTCAATCCCAACGCACCCAACCCACCGGCCAGTCCGAGCCAGGCAGGCGGTGCTGCCCCCACGGTACCGGGAACGGTGCCCAGCACCCCGGTGGCACCCTTGGTCGAGACCCGTGAGGCAGCGCTCGCCCGCTCGCCGCGCGTGACCATCGATACTCCGGCCATCGCAGGTTCGATCAACCTCCGCGGCGGCCGCATCGATGACGTGTCGCTCAAGAACTACCGCGAGACGGTCGACCCGCGCAGCCCGAACATCGTGCTGCTTTCCCCCGCCGGAACTCAGAACCCCTATTATGCCGACTTCGGCTGGGTTGGAGCGCAGAACGGCGCCCTGCCGACCGCCGAGACGGTCTGGACTGCCGATCGGACGACGCTGACGCCCTCCACCCCGGTGACGCTCACCTGGGACAACGGCCAGGGACTGATCTTCCGGCGTACGATCTCCGTGGACGAAAAGTCCATGTTCACTGTCAAGAACGCCGTCGAGAACCGCGGCTCCGCGGCGGCGACCCTGCACCCCTACGGTCTCGTCTCCCGGCATGGCAGGCCGACGACTCTCGGCTACTACGTGCTCCACGAGGGCCTGATCGGCGTCCTGGGCGACAAGGGCCTGCAGGAATACACCTACGACGCCATCGCCAAGGAAGATCCGGTTCCCGCCGGCCAGAACACCGTGGGCGAAGTGTGGGACGAGGTGAACGGCGGCTTCGTCGGCATCACCGACAAGTATTGGGCCGCGGCGGTCATCCCGGATCAGGCGCAGCCCTATCAGGGCTCCTTCACCATGCGCCAGGGCCCGACGGGCCAGATCTACCAGGCCAACATGCTCGGCACGGCGCAGACGCTCCAGCCCGGCGCCACCACGGAGGTGACGCAGCGCCTCTTCGCAGGCGCCAAGGAGGTTGCGACCGTCGACCAGTATCACGAGGCGTTCAGCATCAAGAACTTCGATCTCCTGATCGATTGGGGCTGGTTCTACTTCATCACCAAGCCGCTCTTTAAGGTGCTCGACTTCTTCTTCCGCCTGTTCGGCAATTTCGGCGTCGCGATCCTGATCGTCACCGTGCTGCTGAAGATCCTGTTCTTCCCGCTCGCCAACAAGTCCTACGCCTCCATGGCGAAGATGAAGGCGGTGCAGCCGGAGATGACGTCGATCCGCGAGCGCTATGCGGACGACAAGATGAAGCAGCAGCAGGCGCTGATGGAGCTCTACCGGAAGGAAAAGATCAATCCGGTCGCGGGCTGCTGGCCGGTGCTGATCCAGATCCCGGTGTTCTTCGCGCTCTACAAGGTGCTCTTCGTAACCATCGAAATGCGCCATGCGCCGTTCTTCGGCTGGATCCGCGACCTTGCGGCCCCGGATCCGACGTCGATCTTCAACCTGTTCGGCCTGCTGCCCTACAACCCCGGCGCGGTGCCGGTGCTGGGTCCGTTCCTGATGCTCGGCGTGTGGCCGATCCTCATGGGCATCACCATGTGGCTGCAGATGAAGATGAATCCGGAGCCGCCGGATCCGGTCCAGAAGCAGGTTTTCGCCTGGATGCCGGTGATCTTCACCTTCATGCTGGGCTCCTTCCCGGCCGGCCTCGTGATCTACTGGGCCTGGAACAACCTGCTCTCCGTGTCGCAGCAGGCCTTCATCATGCGCAAGAACGGCGTGAAGATCGAGTTATGGGACAACCTGCGCAAGACCTTCAGCCGCAAGGCCAGCCCCGCCAAGGGCTGAACGGTGCCAGATTGAAACGCGATCATCCCCGGGCCTCGTCCCGGGGATTTTCTTTTGCCGATGATGAGCGCCGCCGTTTCTTCGAAGCGTCACACATCTATATCAATCATTGAAGCAATGCGGTGACGGACAATGAGCGCCTCAAAGGGAAGATCGAAGCAGGACCCGATATCGGACGCACCCCGCGAGATCGAGCTGAAGCTGGAACTCGCCTCCGGCGCGGCCGAGGACCTGCTCGCGCATCCTCTCCTCAACGAAGCACGTCCGCTTTCCAAGCAGAGCGGACAGCTTCATGCGACCTACTTTGACACTGACGATCAGGCCCTGCACCGCGAGGGCATCAGCCTGCGCATCCGCCGCCGGAAGGGGAAGGCCATCCAGACCATCAAAGCCGAAGGGCCGCACAAGGGCATCGCCATGGATCGCGGCGAGTGGGAGACGCCCGTCGATGGAAAACTCGACCTGTCCGCCGCGGCCGGAACCCCTCTCGAGAAGCTGATTGCGGACGAGGCCCTGCGGACGGGAATCAAGCCGGCCTTCACTGTCGAAACCGACCGGAAGGCTTTCGAGGCCAAATTCGACGGCGCCGTGATCGAGGTGGCTCTCGATCGAGCCAAAGCCTCCGGTGGGGACAAAACGGCCTCCTTCTCGGAAATCGAGCTGGAGCTGCGGCAGGGCCATGCCGGCGCCCTGTTTGCCCTCGCCCGCCGCTTGGGCGAGGCGGCTCCCTTGAGGCTTTCGACGGCGGCGAAATCCGAGCGGGGCTACCGCCTCCTGGAGGAGGGAACCGTTCGCCCCTTCCGTTCGGAGAAGATCAAGCTGGCAAAGGACGCAACCTGCGCCCAGGCCTTCCAGGTCATCGCCCGGTCCTGCCTTGCCCAGATGGTGCAGAACGAAGCCTTGGTACGGCTCACGCAGGAGCCCGCAGCCCTGCACCAGATGCGCGTGGGCCTGCGGCGCCTGAGGGCTGCCATTTCCCTGTTCAGGACCCAGCTGCTGACGGATCCTGAAAGCGCCGAAATCCGCGACAATCTCCGTTGGGCCGGGCAGACGCTGGGCGCCGCCAGGGACCTCGACGTGTTCATCGGGCGGCTGCGCTCCATGGATGATGCCATGCCCGACCCATCTCAGATGGAGGAAATCGAGCGACGCCGGACGGAAGCCTATAGGGACCTGCTTGAGACCCTCGAATCCCATCGCTTCATGGATGTGATCCTGCAGACGGCTGCCTGGATCGAGGCGGGGGCCTGGACAACATCAGGCAAGGGTCGGAAGTCCGCCCAGGAACGCCCTGCGCGGGATTTCGCCTCGGCCGAGTTTTCGCGCCGCTTCAAGCGCATTCGCAAGCTTGCAAAGCACCTGCGGGACATCGGTGACGAGGAGCGCCACGAATTGCGCATTCGCATCAAGAAGCTGCGCTACGGCACCGAGTTCTTCGGTTCGCTCTTCACCTCCGGTAAGGCGCAGAAGCGTCGCAAGACGTTTTCCTCCCTTCTGGAGGAGCTTCAGGAAAACCTGGGCGACCTGAACGATCTCGCGGTCGGCGGCTCCCTTGCCATGTACCTCCCCGAAGTTTCACCCAAGCGTTTGGAGCGGCAGCGGAAAAAGCTTCTCGACAAGAGCGAGGCCTCCTTGAGCGCGCTCTCAAAGGCCGATCCCTTCTGGCTCTAAGCACGCGAGCTTTAAGGGAAATCGGCGAGGTGCCTTGAAGAATGCGTTCCAAGCGCCGATAAGAGCCCCATGACCGATACAAGCCCCCCGAACCAGGACATCGATCCCTTCCTCGAGATCGGCCGCAAGCTCTTTGCCGGCGAGGCGGATTTCATCTGGGCCGCCAACGCCCTGAACAACCTGCCGCCCATGAGCAAGGTGGAGATCGCCTTCGCCGGGCGCTCCAACGTGGGCAAATCCAGCCTGGTGAATGCGCTCACCGGGCGCAACACGCTGGCCCGCACGTCCCACACCCCGGGCCGCACCCAGCAGCTCAATTTCTTCAATATCAACGACCGCTTCCACCTCGTCGACATGCCCGGCTACGGCTTTGCTGCCGTTGAGAAGCAGAAGGTGCAGGCCTGGACGCAGCTGATCCACGACTACCTGCGCGGTCGGGCGAGCCTTGCCCGCGTCTATGTGCTGATCGACGCCCGCCACGGCATCAAGCCGGTGGACGAGGCGGTGCTGGAAACCCTCGGCACGGCGGCCGTCTCCTATCAGGTCGTGCTGACCAAGGCGGACGAGCTGAAGCCGGGCGAACTCGACAAGCGTATGGATGACACTCTGAAGAAGATCGAGAAGCGGGCGGCCGCCTTCCCGGAGATCATGCCCACGTCCAGCCGCACCGGCTTCGGCATCCCCGAACTGCGTGCCGGAATCGCCAAGCTCCTGAGCGAGCGGGGAGCGGGATGACGCTTGCCACCCGGATCCTGATCGTCCTGGCTTCCCTGTCGGGCCTCCTCGGCGTCGGCCTTTCGGCCGCTGCGGCCCATGTAACGGGAGGCAATCTCACCACGGCCGCACAGTTCCTGCTCTTCCACGCCCCTGCCCTGCTGGGTCTTGTGGCCCTGATTGCCGCCGGGGCCGTGAGCCCGATGCTGGGTCAGATCGCCGGCTACGTGCTGGTGCTCGGGCTGGTCCTGTTCTGCGGCGACCTCTCCCGCCGCGCTTTCTCAGGCGTCGCGCTGTTCCCGAGGGCAGCGCCTGCCGGGGGCATCTTTCTCATGATCGGATGGTTGCTGGTGGCCATCTCTGCCCTTCTTCGCGTGAGAGCCTGAAGTCCCTGTTTGCAGCAGCGCCGCTTGAGGGAGGGAGCATCGGATTGATCCCAAAAGTGCATTCCACTTTTGGGTCCGATGCTCTAGAAGGCAGGCCGTCCGATCCCGATGACCGCGCCGGAGCCGTCCATGTCCGATCCGTCCACCCCCCTTCCCGACGTCCACGTGCAGGCCGAGGTGCTTGTGCAGGCCCTGCCGCACATGCAGCGCTATGACCAGCAGGTGGTGGTGATCAAGTATGGCGGCCATGCCATGGGGGACCGGGCGGCCGCCGAGGATTTTGCCGAGGACGTGGTTCTCCTCGAGCAGTCGGGCATCAAGCCAGTGGTCGTCCATGGCGGCGGCCCGCAGATCGGCAGGATGCTCGAGAAACTCGGCATCAAGTCCGAGTTCAAGGGCGGGCTTCGGGTCACGGATGCGGCCACCGTCGAGGTGGTCGAGATGGTGCTCGCCGGCTCCATCAACAAGCAGATCGTCGGCTGGATCGGCGCCGAGGGCGGCAAGGCCGTGGGCCTGTCCGGCAAGGACGGCAACATGGTCATGGCCCGCAAGGTCACCCGCACAGCCGTCGATCCTGAATCCAACATCGAGAAGGTGGTGGATCTGGGCTTCGTGGGCGAGCCGGAGCATGTGAACCGGGAGGTTCTGGACCAGGTGCTCCAGGCCGAGCTGATCCCTGTTCTCGCCCCTGTGGCAACGGGTCAGGACGGCCAGACCTACAACGTCAATGCCGACACCTTTGCCGGTGCCATCGCCGGTGCCCTGACGGCCAAGCGCCTCCTCCTGCTCACCGACGTTCCGGGCGTTCTCGACAAGAACAAGAACCTCATCCCCGAGATGACCATCGAGGATTGCCGCCGCCTGATCGCCGACGGCACCATCACGGACGGCATGATCCCGAAGATCGAGACCTGCATCTATGCCCTGGAGAAGGGCGTGGAGGCCGTGGTCATCCTCGACGGCAAGGTGCCCCATGCGGTGCTGCTGGAGCTGTTCACCGACCACGGCGCCGGCACGCTGATCCGCCGCGGCTAACGCTCGACCCTTTCCGAAGCAGCGAAGAACGCCTATATTTCTGGCAGTGGGGCCGCACGGCCCCATTGTCGTCTTTGGAATCCATGAACGCCAAACCAGCCGTCGAAAGCCACCTGTCCTCCGCCGACTCCCGCCCCTTCGCGCATGTGGAGACGTGGGTTTTCGACCTGGACAACACCCTCTATCCGCACACCTCGCGGGTCTGGCCGCAGATCGACCAGCGGATCACGCTTTACATCACCGAGCTCTTCGGGCTCGACGGGCTGTCGGCGCAGGCGCTGCAGAAGTTTTTTTATCACAAATACGGCACGACCCTGAAGGCGCTGGTCGATGAATACAACATCGATCCGCACGACTTCCTCGACTTCGCCCATGACATCGACCACACGGATATCGAGCTGAACCACAGCCTGGGCGAGGCGATCGAGCAGCTGCCCGGCCGCAAGCTCATCCTCACCAACGGCTCGCGCAAGCATGCGGAGAACGTGGCGAGGAAGATCGGCATCCTCGACCATTTCGAGGATGTGTTCGACATCGCTGCCTCCAACTTCGTGCCAAAGCCGGACCGGCGCGCCTATGAACTATTTCTCGACCGGCACGGGGTGGAGCCGTCCCGCTCGGCCATGTTTGAGGACATCGCCAAGAACCTGACCGTGCCGCATGAGCTCGGCATGACCACGACCCTGATCGTGCCGAAGACCCTCGACCCCTTCCGGGAAAGCTTCGAGCAGGAAGCGGTCAAGACGCCGGATATCGACTACATCACCAACGACCTGGCGGAGTTCCTGCGCGCCTATGCGTTGCCGGCAAAATCCAAGTCATAGCTCCCCAACAAAAATGGCCTCCGAAAGGAGGCCATTTTCGCTTCAAGAGCATGAAAGGCTTACGCAGCCTGCGTGTTGATCTTGCTCTCGGCAATCCGGTTGAGCTTCTGGTCGGTCGCCTTTTCCTGATCGAGGATCTGGTGCAGGACGCCGGCGCAGTCTTCGCGGCCGAGCTGCTTGGCCCAGGCCACGAGGGTGCCGTAGCGGGTGATCTCGTAGTGTTCCACGGCCTGAGCGGCGGCGAGAAGCGCGGCGTCGAGAACCTGCGGATCGTCGATTTCGCCAGCGATGTCCTGCGCTTCGCTGATGATGCCGTCGATGGCCGGGCAGGTCACGCCCTTGGGATCATGGCCGTGCATGCGGAAGACCTGCTCGACCATCTGGATCTGCTGCTGGGTTTCGCCGAGATGGGTCTGGAAAGCCTGCTTCAGCTGCGGATCGGTCACCTGTTCCATCATCTGCGGCAGCGCCTTCGTGATCTGCTGCTCGGCGTAGTAGATATCCTGCAGGGTATGGATGAAGAGGTCATCCAACGACTTGATGTCCTTCGACAAAAGGCCCATAGCGCAATCCTTCCCGAGTTTTGAGACATGCCGGCATGCGAGCGCCATCATTCGCTCGGCGCATCGTGCAGCTTGGGGAGAACGTCGCGGGCGGAAGGCGGTTCCTAATCGACCGCCCGAAGATTGCGGCCCTGAAGGCGCAGGAGCTCGGCCCGGGCTTCGGCCTCCCCCTCGTCGAACTCGAGAGCCTCGATCCTCTCGCCGCGCTTCACGATCTTGTCGGTCGACACCCGGATCTGGGACACGTCGTCCTGTGCCTGCCGGAAATGGGCGTCGAGCTTCGCCACGCGCGAGTCGAGCCGCTCCACGTCTTCGAGAAGCTTCTGCACCTCGATCTGGATTACCCGCGCCTCCTCCCGGATGCGGGCATCGCGAACGAGCGCCTGCATGACCTGGATGGCGAGCGTCAGAAGAGACGGCGAGACGATGACGATGCGGGCGCGATGGGCCTTCTGCACCACCTCGTCGAAATGCTCGGCGAGATCGGCATAGATCGACTCCGCCGGCACGAACAGCATGGCGATGTCCTGGGTCTCGCCGGGAATCAGGTACTTTTCCGCAATGTCCTTCACATGGACGAGCATGTCGCTGCGGACCTTCGCGGCGGCACGGGCGCGGGCCTCGTCGCCCTTGGCCTCCCGGAACAGGGTGAAGCCTTCCAGCGGGAACTTGGCATCGATCACGAGCCCGCGCTCGTCGCCCGGCAGGCGCACGAGGCAGTCCGGGCGCGTGCGGTTGGAGAGCGTCGCCTGGAACTCGAACGCGCCCACGGGCAGCCCGTCGCGAACGATTGCCTCCATGCGCCCCTGGCCGTAGGCGCCGCGGGTTTGCTTGTTCGACAGGATGTCCTTGAGCCCGACGATCTCGCCGGTGAGGTTCGTCAGATTCTGCTGCGCCGCGTCGATGACCGCGAGGCGCTCGTTCAGCTTCGACAGATTTTCGGATTGGAAGCGCGTGGAGGATTCCAGCCCCTGGCCGACCCGGTGCTGCAGCCCGTCGATCCGCTCCGAGATCATGCGCACGAAGTCGCTCTGGCGGGATCCGAACACCTCCGCCATGGTCCGCATCCGGCCGGTCATCTCGGATTGGATCCGGGTGAGCTCCGCCACCTTGTCGTCCATCTCCCGCGCCCGCTCGTCCGCGATCAGCGCTTCCATCGCCCGATCCCGGCGGGTCCGCAGGAGCAGCACGGTCACGAGGAGCAGGAGAAAGACGCTGAAACCCGCCATCCCCAGGACGATCTGCCCCCAGGTCAGGGAGGTTTGGCCGAGGATCAGGACGACGTCGTTCATAAAGGTCAAGGTTCCGGTTGACGGCTGCATCCGAACACAAGTGCCTCGTGCGGAAAAGTGGATTCCGCTTTTCCGCGAAAACGATGCACTCATGAATGATAGGCATCGGATCAGCCCCAAAAGCGGACCCACTTTTGGGTCCGATGCCTGAGACGAACGATTTGACCATCCTGCCCCAAGCGCTTATCTCCCGCGATCATGACCATCAGACCTCTCGTCATCATTCCCGATTCCAAGCTCCGCCTGGTTTCCGAGCCCGTTAAGGAAATCACGAGCGAGATCCGCCAGTTGGCGGACGACATGCTGGAAACCATGTACGACGCCCCCGGCGTCGGGCTTGCCGCCATCCAGATCGGCGTGCCGGTCCGCATGGTGACCATGGACGTGTCGAAAACCGAGGACGAGCGCCAGCCGATGGTGCTCATCAACCCAGAGATCGTCTGGGCCTCGGAGGAGAAGCGGGTCTATGAGGAGGGCTGCCTGTCGATCCCTGAATATTACGAGGAGGTCGAGCGGCCGGACCGGGTGCGCTTCCGCTACATGGACCTGAAGGGCGAAACCATCGAGCAGGACGCCGACGGCTTGCTTGCCACCTGCGTCCAGCACGAGATCGACCACCTCAACGGGGTCCTGTTCATCGACTACCTGTCGAAGCTCAAGCGGGACCGGGTGGTGACCAAGTTCAAGAAGGCGGCCCGGCGCGAGGCCGGCGCATGAGCCTGCGCGTCGTCTTCATGGGCACGCCGGATTTCGCCGTGCCGACACTGTCCGAGATCGTGGGCCAAGGCCACGAGGTGGTGGCCGTCTATACCCGCCCGCCGGCCGCCGCCGGGCGGGGCATGGAGCTGAAGCCGTCTCCGGTTCACACCATGGCGGACCGGTTCGGGATCCCCGTGTTCACGCCGAAGACGCTGCGCACCGACGAGGCCGCAGAGATCTTCCGCAGCCATGACGCCGATGTGGCCGTGGTGGTGGCCTATGGCATGCTGCTGCCCAAGGCCATTCTCGACGCGCCGGAGCTCGGCTGCCTCAACCTCCACGCCTCCCTGCTCCCCCGCTGGCGCGGCGCAGCGCCGATCCAGCGGGCTGTCATGGCCGGTGACCGGGAAACCGGCGTCGCCGTCATGAAGATGGAAGAGGGCCTCGATACGGGCCCCCTTGCCATGGTCGAGAGGGTGACGATCGAGCCCGACATGAATGCGGGCGAGCTTCACGACAGGCTGATGGTGCTCGGCGCCGACCTCATGGTGCGGGCGCTCGCCGCCCTCTCCCGCGGGGGCCTAGGCTTCACGCCTCAACCTGAAGAGGGCGTCACTTACGCCCATAAGCTCAAGAACGAAGACGCTCTGATCGACTGGTCGAAGCCAGCTCAGGCGGTGCATGACCATATCCGCGGGCTGTCGCCCTTCCCGGGAGCCTACTTCACGGCCGATTTCGGCAAGGGACCAGAGCGGGTGAAGGTGCTGCGCGCGGCTTTGGGAAGAGGTTCAGGTTTCCCCGGGACAATGCTGGACAATAATGGTATAATATCCTGTGGCGACGGGGCTGTCCGTCTGATCCAGGTTCAGAGAGCCGGCAAAGGCCCCGTGGCTTTCGAGGAATTCCTGCGCGGCGTGAGGCTTGGTCCGGGCGCCCGCTTTGGGTGAGGCCCCCTATGACGATCCGTCTGAAGGAATCCGCAGACTGGCAGGCGATCTATGCGATCTATGTCGCGGCCTTCGGACAATCGGCGGAAGCCGATCTCGTTCGGAACATGCAGAATGATGGAGACCTCATCCTCTCCCTGATTGCCTATAACGATCAACCTGCGGGGCACATCGCCTATTCTCATCTGGTGCTGCACGAAGCCTCAGCCATAAAAGACTGTGTGCTGGCGCCGCTTGCGGTCGCTCCCGTGTTTCAGAAGCAGGGGATCGCGGCGGCTCTTGTCCGGCACAGCCTGTAGCATCTGACCGACAATGGATACGACTTGGTCGTGGTTCTTGGAGAACCGCACTATTACGGTCGCTTCGGCTTCGATCCGAAGCTGGCGGAAAAGCTGAAAACGCCTTATGACGGGCCCTATCTCCAGGCCCTTGCGCTTTCCGATCACGGGGAAGGCGCCCACGGCCCTGTATCTTATGCCAGGGCCTTTGCAGAACTGAACTAGACATGCCTCGTTACAAGCTTGTCGTCGAGTACGACGGCGCGCCATTCACCGGGTGGCAGCATCAGGCGAACGGCCTCTCGGTGCAGCAGGCGGTCGAGGATGCCATTGCGCGCTTCACCGGCAGCCCTGTGCGCATCCACTGCGCCGGCCGCACCGATTCGGGCGTTCACGCGACCCACCAAGTCGTGCATGTGGACCTGGAGAAGGAGTGGCGGCCGGACACCGTGCGCGATGCCACCAATTCCCACCTGAGGCCTGCGCCTGTCGCGATCCTGTCGGCGCAGATCGTGCCCGAGGCATTCAACGCCCGCATCTCCGCCGTGAAGCGCCACTACGTCTATCGCATCCTCAACCGACGCGCGCCGCCAGCCCTTGAGGCGACCCGGGTCTGGCACGTGGCGTGGACGCTCGATGCGGATGTGATGCACGAGGCCGCGCAGACGCTCGTCGGGCGGCACGACTTCACCACGTTCCGGGCGGCCGAATGCCAGGCCAACAGCCCGATCCGCACCCTCGACCGACTCGACGTGGAGCGGATCGGCGACGAGATCCGCATCTACGCCTCCGCCCGCTCGTTCCTGCACCATCAGGTGCGCTCGATGACGGGAACGCTGGAGCGGGCCGGCGCCGGGCGCTGGTCGGTGGAGGATGTGCGGGCGGCCTTGGAAGCGCAGGACCGCAAGCGCTGCGGCCCGATGGCTCCGCCGACAGGCCTCTACCTGATCGGCGTCGACTACCCGGAGCTAGCCTAGAAGGCCCCGCATCGCCGTGCTGACGAAGGCATTGAGCACGATGCCGAGCACGACGATGCCCAGGGCCGGTAGGCTCGAGAGGCCCAGCGTCGATTTGGTGGCGAACCATTGCAGCCGGACGATGATGATCGCAAAGGCGAGGCTGAAGAGGCTGGCGAGACCGGGAGGCGCCCAGCCCAGGAGCATGAGCATGGCCGGAACCGAGAGCACCATCATGCCGATGACGGAGATCCAGTTCGTGACGATCACGAAGGGCACATAGGCCTTCTCGAGGCGGAGCCAGCGGGCAATCCAGATCATGGCGACCGGCAGGGCGAGGAAGCCCGCCACATGGCCGAGGGCCACGACGAGATCGAGCCAGACATTGTCCAGCAGCGAGCGGTCGGGCTGGAGCAGGCCGAGGCGCAGGCGCTCGAAGGCCAAGGAGACCACATAGGCGGGAAGGGTCAACCACAGCGCCGTGAAGGAGCGCCAGAAACCGCGCTCGCTCATGTCGAAGGATTTCAGGCCCTCTGCCCGGCTGTTGAGCAAGTCGAGGGTTCCCCTGAACGAGCGATTGACCTCATCCGCCGTGACGATCATGAGCAGCCTCATCAATGAAGACGATTGCTCACGTGAATGGGCGGGCGTCCCAAAACGTTCCGTTCAATTTCCGACTTTAGTCTAAATAGCCAGGCTTGGGCTTTCAGGATGCGGCGGCAAAGTAGGCGTCGAGCACCTTGCGGTAAATCCCTGTCAGACGGTCCAGATCGGCCACCGGCACCCGCTCGTCGATCTGGTGCATGGTCTGTCCGACGAGGCCGAACTCCACCACCGGGCAGTCCTTCACAATGAAGCGAGCATCCGACGTGCCGCCCGTGGTGGAGAGCTTGGGCTGGAAACCGGTCTCGGCCTCGATGGCATCGGCGATGAAGCCCACGAAGGCATTCGGCGGCGTCAGGAAGGCCACCGCGTTGGTCGGGTCCATGGTGAGGCGGTAGCGCACCGTGTTGCCGGCAGCCTCGCGCAGGCGGCGGTCGATCTCCTCCTCCAGGCTTTGTGGCGTCCAGAGATCGTTGAAGCGGATGTTGAAAGTGGCCCGCGCCTCGGCCGGGATGACGTTGGAGGCAGGATTTCCCACATCGACCGTGGTGACCTCCAGGTTCGATGCGTCGAAATGCTCCGTGCCCTGATCGAGCGGTTCGCTCAGGAGCCCGGAGAGCAGGCGCAGCATGCCGGGGATCGGGTTTTCCGCCAGATGCGGATAGGCCACATGCCCCTGCTTGCCCTCCACGACGACCCGGCCCGTGAGCGAGCCGCGCCGGCCGATCTTGATCATGTCGCCGAGCCGGTTCGGGTTGGTGGGCTCGCCCAGGATGCAATGATCGAAGCGTTCGCCGCGACCCTTCGCCCATTCGAGCAGCTTGACCGTGCCGTTGATGGCCGGCCCCTCCTCGTCTCCCGTGATGAGAAAGCCGATGGAGCCCTTGAACCCGGGAGTGTTGCGGATGAAGTCGAGCGCCGCCGCCATCATGCAGGCGATCCCGCCCTTCATGTCGACTGCGCCACGCCCGTAGAGCTCACCGCCCTGGATCTCGCCGCTGAACGGGTCATGGCTCCAGCGGCTCGAATCGCCGGGCGGGACCACATCGGTGTGGCCGGCAAAGAGCAGGTAAGGATCGCCCGAGCCGTAACGGGCATAGAGGTTCTCGACATCCGGCGTGCCCGGCTCGGAGAAGACCGGACGGTGCACCGCGAACCCCGCCTCCTTCAGCACGCCCTCGATGAAGGCCAGCGCTCCGCCCTCCTCGGGCGTCACGGAGGGGCAGCGCAGGAGAGATTGAGCGAGGGAGAGGGGTGAATGGTCCATCGGATCAGTCGCGCAGCAGCTCGTTGATTCCGGTCTTCGCCCGCGTCTGCGCATCGACCCGCTTCACGATGACGGCGCAGTAGAGGGACGGACCGGGAGAGCCGTCCGGCAGCGGCTTTCCGGGGAGCGAGCCAGGAACGACCACCGAATAGGGCGGCACGCGGCCGACGAAGATCTCGCCGGTGTTGCGGTCGATGATCTTGGTGGAGGCCGACAGGAACACGCCCATGGAGAGCACCGAGCCCTCACCGACCACCACGCCTTCCACCACCTCGGAGCGGGCGCCGATGAAGCAGTTGTCCTCGATGATGGTGGGGTTGGCCTGGAGCGGCTCCAGCACGCCGCCGATGCCGACGCCGCCGGAGAGGTGCACGTTCTTGCCGATCTGGGCGCAGGAACCCACTGTCGCCCAGGTGTCGACCATGGTGTTCTCGTCCACGTAGGCGCCGAGATTGACGAAGGAGGGCATCAGCACCACGCCGGGCGCGATGTAGGCGCCGCGGCGCACGGTGCAGTTCGGCACGGCCCGGAAGCCCGCGGCGCGGAAGCGGTTCTCGCCCCAGCCGGCGAACTTGGACGGCACCTTGTCCCACCAGGTCGCCTCACCCGGCCCGCCGCCGATGACCTCCATGTCGTTGAGGCGGAAGGAGAGCAGCACGGCCTTCTTCAGCCATTGATGCACCTGCCACTCGCCGCCGGCTACCTTCTCAGCCACACGGGCCTTGCCGTGATCGAGAAGGCGCAGGGCTTCTTCCACCGCCTCCCGCACGGCTCCTGTTGTGGAGGCGCTGACATTGGCCCGGTCCTCCCAGGCGGCATCGATCGTTTGGGCGAGGTCGGTGGTGGACATGAGCAGCTCGGAGCAAGGGTTTCGTTGCCGTCTGATTAGCAACGGGGCTCGGGCCTGTCACCTGATCTATGATGTGGACACCGGGTGAAAGCCTGGCATAGGGTCCGGTCTGCACCCGTTCCGCCCACAGCTTCGGACCTGAGCTCCCGCCGTATGATCCCTGTCCGCGATATGCGCAGCGTTCTCTACGCCACGGCGATCCTGTTCGCCGTTGCCGTGATCGGGATCAGGGGGGCGTTCCTGTGGCTTGAATACCGCAGCGCCTTGAACCGCGCCGAGGCCGCCACGCAGGATCTTGCTCTCCTGATGGAGGAGTATGCACGGCGGACCCTCGAGACGAGCGACCTGATCCTCAACGACATCATTGCCTATGTGCGCCTGAGAGGCGGGGTCGATGCCTTGAGCGAGACGACCGACGCCAGCCAGTACCTTGCCGGGCTGACGCAGAGATCCTCCGCCAGCGATCTGTTCCTGATCATCGACCATGATGGCAAAGCGGTTGGCGTATCCATCCCGCAGCTGGGGGAAGCGGTGAGCTTTGCGGACCGGTCCTGGTTCAAGGCACACCGAGCCGGGGCTGAAAGCTTTGTCGGCGGCGCCATCGTCGGTCGGCTCACCAAGGAAATCCTCTATACCTATTCCCGACGCATTCCCGATCTGAACGGCGACTTCGACGGGGTCGCGCAGGTGGCCCTGCGCCCGGCTTTCCTGCAGGAGATTTCGCGACCCTACATCGAGGACGACAACGTCATTCTCGGTCTCTGGGGGCGAGATGGGCGCGTCATTGCCCGCACGGGGCTCACCCCGAACCAGACGGACACGGGCGTCAGCCACACGGCGCTCTTCAACGAGATGGAGGGACAGCGCAGCGGAACCTACCGCGCCAACGACATGGGCGACGGCATCGAGAGGATCATCTCCTTTCGCCGGCTGGACCGCTGGCCTGTCACCGTCACGGCCAGCGTTCCGGTCGCAACGGCCTTGGCGGCCTGGACGACCGGCTTCTACTGGAGCGCCGGGATCACGGCCATCGTGCTGATCGCGCTCTGCTGGCTCACCTGGATCGGGGTGCGGCTCAGCCATCAGACGGAAAACACGCAGAAAGAATTGCAGCAGGCGAACGAGAGCCTCGGCAAGGCGCTTTCCGACAAGGTCATGCTGCTGCAGGAAATCCACCATCGGGTGAAGAACAACCTGCAGGTCACATCGAGCCTGCTGCAGATGCAGGCCCGCCGGTTCTCGGATCCGGGGGTGAAGTCGGCGTTCCAGGAAACGCAGGATCGACTGCGTTCCATCGGGCTGATCCATGACATCCTCTATCGCAAGGATACGGGTGGCACGATCAATCTCCAGGACTATCTCGGGCGTCTCATTCCCGAGCTGTCCGCCACCTACGGGGCGGTCGCCCGTGGGATCATCGTCGACCTCGAGGCCGAACCGATCGTCATCGACCTCGACCGGGGCGCTCCCCTGGCGCTTGCCATCACTGAGGCGATTTCCAATGCGTTCAAGCATGCCTTTGGACCGGGCGAAGGCGGCCGCATTCTCGTCTCCGCACGGCGGATCGACGGCCGGATCGAAATCATCGTGCGCGATACCGGCAAGGGCGTGTCGGGCGCACCCGAAAACGACTCGTCCCTCGGCATGAAGCTCATCCGATCCTTCGCTCAGCAGCTCGGAGGCCAGTTCAGTCTCACGGCCGAGGGCGGCACGGTGTTCCGGCTCGACATTCCGGCATAAACTCCGCCGTCATGGCCGGACTTGATCCGGCCATCCACGTCTTAAGAGATTCTGCCGGAAGAAGACGTGGATCCCCGGGACAAGCCCGGGGATGACGAAAAGGGATGGATTTTTACTAGAACGAGGTGCGCTGGCGGATCGCCGCCGACAGGGTGCCCTCGTCGAGATAATCGAGTTCGCCGCCGACGGGCACGCCGTGGGCAAGCTTCGTCACCTTCACGGGCAGATGCGCGAGCAGCTCGGTGATGTAGTGGGCCGTGGTCTGCCCATCGACCGTGGCGTTGAGCGCCAGGATCACTTCCGTTACGCCGGGCTCCGACACGCGGGCGACGAGGCGCTCCAGGTTCAGGTGCTCGGGACGCACGCCATCGAGCGGCGAGAGCACGCCGCCGAGCACGTGGTACTTGGCGCTGACGGCACCCGAGCGCTCCAGCGCCCAGAGATCGGACACGTCCTCCACCACGACGAGAATCGAAGGATCGCGCTTGGCATCGCGGCAGATGGTGCAGGGCTCCGACGTATCGACATTGCCGCAGGACGAGCACACGACGATGCGTTCGTTGGCGATGCGCATGGCATCGCTCAACGGGTTGAGCAGCGTCTCGCGCTTCTTGATGAGATGGAGCGCCGCGCGCCGCGCCGAGCGGGGACCTAACCCCGGCAGACGGGCAAGCAACTGGATCAGGCGCTCGATCTCAGGACCGGCAACGTGTTGGGCCATTCAGGTTCTCTTTTGCTAATGTCGCATCGCCCGATGCGAAGAACCGGTATCCACTTCTTCGCGCGATGCTCCGCTCAGAACAGCTTCAAGCCAGGGGGCAGAGGCAGGCCCTTGGTGATGCTTTCCATGCGCTCCTGCGCGGCGCGTTCCGCCTTGCCGCGCGCGTCGTTCATGGCGGCCACGACGAGGTCCTCCAGAATCTCCTTCTCGTCCGGGTTCATGAGCGAGGGATCGATGTTGATCGACTTGAGATTGCCCTTGCCGGTCACCTTCACGGTCACGACGCCGCCGCCGGCCGTGCCGTCGACTTCGAGAGTGTCGAGCTCGGCCTGGGCGTCCTGCAGCTTCTGCTGCATCGCCTGAGCCTGCTTCATCAGTCCCATGATGTCCTTCATGACCGCATCCTTGTTTTAAAACAGATCGTCGTCTTCTTCCGTCTCGTGGGCCGCCGCCGCATCCTCTTCGCCGAGGATCTCGGTTTCCGCGTCCTCGCCTGCTTTCTCGGACCGCTCGATGACGTTCACGATCTGCGCGCCGGGGAACTTGGAGAGCACGGCCTGAACGAGAGGATGGTTGGCCGCCCCCTCCTTGCGCTCGCGTTCGGCCGCGACCGCCTTTTCGTGCAGGGTCGGGGCGCCTTCCTCGGAGGAGAGCGCCACCATCCAGCGCTCACCGGTCCATTGCTGGAGAGCGCGGGTGAGATCGTTGGCGATGGTGCGGCTACCGGTCTCGGTGAGGCTGAGCTCGATGCGGCCTTCCTCGAAGCGCACGAGGCGCACGTCGCGCTCCAGCGCCGCCTTGAGCACAATCTCGCGCTTCTCGCCGGCGAGCGCCACTACGTCCTCGAATCGGCGCAGGCGCATGGTCGGCTCTGCCTGCGGGACTTGAGGGCGCGGCTGCGGCTGGGCTTGCGAGGTCGCGAGCGCCATGGTGCCGGAGGTGGCGGGGCCGGACGGCCGCGACGGCGCGGGAGCCGGACCGCCTGCGGGCAGCGGAGCGCCATCCTTCAGGGCGCGCAGGGCCTCATCGGGCGTCGGCAGATCGGCCGCATAGGCCAGGCGCACGAGCACCATTTCGGCTGCGGCAATCGGGCGGTTGGATGCCTGAACCTCGAGGATGCCCTTGAGCAGGATCTGCCAGGCGCGGGACAGGGTCCTGACCGAGAGCTTCCCGGCATAGTCCATGCCGCGGGTGCGCTCGATCTCGGAAAGGGCGGGATCCTTGGCGGCTTCCGCGATCAGCTTGAGGCGGGTGACGATGTGCGAGAAGGCCGCGAGATCGGACAGGATCACGGCCGGGTCCGCACCGGCATCGTATTGCGAGCGCAAGCCTGCGAAGGCCGCCGGCACGTCGCCGCGCATCACGGCCTCGAAGAGATCGATGACCTGGCTGCGGTCGGCGAGCCCCAGCATGTCGCGCACGGTGTCGGGCGTGACCACGCCGGCCCCATGGGCGATGGCCTGATCCATCAGCGACAGGGAATCGCGCGCCGAGCCTTCCGCCGCACGGGCGATGGCTGCGAGCGCCTCCTGGTCGGCCTTCACGCCCTCGGCGTCGCAGATGCGGCCGAGATGACCCACGAGCTTGTCGGCCTCGATGCGGCGCAGGTCGAAGCGCTGGCAGCGGGACAGGATCGTGACAGGCACTTTACGGATTTCCGTGGTGGCGAAGATGAACTTCGCGTGCGGCGGCGGCTCCTCAAGCGTCTTCAGGAAGGCGTTGAACGCCTTCTCCGACAGCATGTGGACCTCGTCGATGATATAGACCTTGTAGCGGGCCGAGACGGGCGAATAGCGGATGCCGTCGATGATCTGGCGCACGTCGTCGATGCCGGTGTGCGACGCCGCGTCCATCTCCAGCACGTCCACGTGCCGCGATTCCATGATGGCTTCGCAATGGACGCCGAGTTCCGGCATGTGAATGGTGGGAGCGCCGGAGCCGTCGGACCGCTGGTAGTTCAGGCCGCGGGCCAGGATGCGGGCCGTGGTGGTCTTGCCGACGCCACGAACGCCCGTGAGCATCCAGGCCTGGGGAATGCGGCCCGTCTCGAAGGCGTTCGAGAGGGTGCGGACCATGGCCTCCTGGCCGATCAGGTCGTCGAAGGTGCGCGGGCGATATTTGCGGGCAAGAACGCGGTAGGGCGAGGCCGGGGCTGCTTGAGCAGGCGCGGGCGCGGCGGGAAAGCCCGGCAGGGCCGGCTCGTCGTTCAGGGGCGTGCCGGCTGTGGGATCGTCCATCGACTGCAAGGCTTTGGAGAAACTTTTAGGTGGGAGGCTGGACGAAGACCCGTTCGGTCTCGTTAGGGCTGCTTCCTTCCGGACCTGACCCGGTTGGCGAGTGAGACGTCCCTCGCCAACCTCCCACCGGCTATATGAGGGCATCGAACCCGAAACGCAAGTTGGAAACGAGCCACCTGTCCGGTCATCCCCGCTCTCCACTGGCGACCGGGCAGGACACTGAGGAACACTGGCTGACAGGATGCCGCGGGCTCGGTTACATAGCCTCATGACATTCCAGCTCGATTCCCGGCTCGAAGCCGACACGATCCCGGTCGGCGACCTCGCCCTCTCCTCGGTTCTGCTGCTGAACGACGCACGCTTTCCCTGGTTCGTCCTGGTGCCCCGCATCGAGGGGTTAAGCGAACTGACGGACCTGTCCGAGGAGCAATCCACCCAGCTGATGCAGGAGATCCGCATCGCCACGGGGGTGATGCTGGAGCTCTCGAAACCCGACAAGGTGAATGTGGGCGCGCTCGGCAACATCGTCTCGCAGCTCCATGTTCATGTGATCGGGCGCTTCCGCTCCGATCCGGCCTGGCCCGGTCCCGTCTGGGGCCACGGCACCCGGACCCCCTACCCTCCTCATGCGGCCTCTGCCCTGATCGAGCGCGCCGCCACTCTTTTCGCGGCGGCCTGACCCAGGATCGATTCATGACCCGACCCATCGCCTACATCACGAACCCGCTCGTCCGCCACAGCGCGGAGCGGGACCCGGAAGCGATCGCCAACGCCGTGGCCAATCCCTGGACCGCCATGGTCGTCCTAGCCGGGGACCTCCCCATCCTGCAGACCGGAGAGCCGGGAACGAGCCTCCTGCCGGCCACGATCCTGGGGCGCCTTCCGGACCATCAGGAGCAGATTTTCCTCGGCACCCTGAACGACCGTCCGGTGGTGGCGACCCTGGCGGCGCCCGAGGCGGCGGAGCTGTTCCAGGACGATCCGGTCCTCACTGCCGTCGACCTGCGATCCATCGCGGTGCGCGGTCTGGTGCCGGAAGAAGAGCTCGGGATGCTCGCCATGGCGAAGTCCCTGCTCGACTGGCACCGGCGTCACCGCTTCTGCGCCAATTGCGGCACCCCGACGCAAGCAGCCCAGGCAGGCTTTCGCCGCGACTGCGCCAATTGCAGCGCCCAGCATTTTCCCCGCACCGATCCGGTGGTGATCATGCTGGTGACCCGCGGCGACCGGTGCCTGATGGGCCGCCAGCCGCGCTTTCCGGAGAAGATGTATTCCTGCCTGGCGGGCTTCCTGGAGCCGGGCGAGACCATCGAGGACGCGGTGCGCCGGGAAACCTTCGAGGAGGCCGGCATCCGGGTGGGCGCGGTGCGCTACCGCGCCTCCCAGCCCTGGCCCTTCCCGTCGAACGTCATGATCGGCTGCATCGGGGAAGCGCTCACGGACGACATCGCCTTCGACGGCGAGGAGCTGGAGGACGCCCGCTGGTTCACCAAGGACGACGTCCGGCGCATGCTGGAGGGCAGCCACGAGGAATTCCTGGCGCCGGCCCCGATCGCCATCGCGAACCACCTCATCCGGGAATGGGTGAAGGAGTAGAGGGCTCCTCGTTCGAGAGCGTCATCCCGGACGGCGGAGCCGATCCGGGATCGTTTTCAGGCTGGAGCGCCGGAACCTCGCCGGTGTCATCCCCGCGCAGACGGGGATCCATAAACACGACGTTCTAGGGAAGGCGGGCAGCGTTACGCTTCATCCTGCCTCGTCAGCGGTTATGGATCCCGGGCTCGGCTGCGCCGCCCCGGGATGACAGCGTTCTATTTTGAGGACGATCCCGGATCGGCTCCGCCGTCCGGGATGACGGCGGTGAGGATGAGGTTGTAGGGGTGCATAGCGGGTGTCATTCCCGGCCGGAGCGCAGCGGAGGGGAAGGGAATCCATGGCGACAGCACGTGCCAGTGGTCCCCTTCCCGGCCTCGCGGCCGCCGGGGTGACAAGCTGGTGGAGCGGGCTCATCCCTGCAGGGTCAAATCGAACCGGTAGGCGACCTCGGTGACCATCTGACCGCGCAGGTCGAAGGACTGCTCGGGCCCCGCCGTGCCGCCCAGGGTTTCGTAGAAGCGGCGGGCGGACAGGTTGTCTCTCAGGACCCACAGGCCGACCGAACGAAGGCCATGAGCGGAGAGATGATCGAACACACCGGCCATGAGCCTGCGGCCGATGCCCTGCCGCTTCACCCTGTCGAGCAGGTAGATGGCGAAGATTTCGGCCTCGGTCGCGAGCAGCTCGGCACCCTTGCCGCGGATCGGCCCGCCTCGGATGAAGCCGACGATCTCGCCGCCATCGGCTTCAGCCACGAGAAGCTTGGCCCTGGGCTCCGGCTCGGCCAGGGCCCTCTGCCATAGCTGCACCCGCTCCTCGACGGAGAGACCCGCCAGGGCCTCGGGTGAGAGGAAGTCCTTGTAGGTCTCGCGCCAGCCCTGAACGTGGACCCTGGCGATGCCCTCCACATCGGCCTCAGCGGCGTCGCGGATGCGGATCGTCACTCCGCCGCTTCCCTGATCTTCTCTCGGAACGGATCGGCCGGGTAGACGCCGAGGATGCGCAGCTCGCGGGAGAAGAACTCCAGCTCCTCGAGCGCCCGCTTGAGGTTCGCATCCTCCGGGTGGCCGTCAACCTCGGCGTAGAACTGCGTCGCCAGGAACTCGCCTTCGAGCATATAGCTCTCCAGCTTCGACATGTTGATGCCGTTGGTGGCAAATCCGCCGAGCGCCTTGTAGAGGGCTGCCGGCAGGTTACGGACGCGGAACACGAAGGACGTGACCGTGGGGCCGTTGTTGGCGGGAGCCCATTGCGGCGTCTTGGACAGGATGACGAACCGGGTGGTGTTGTGCGCCTCGTCCTCGACGTTCTCGGCCAGGATCTTCAGGCCGTAGATGTCGGCCGCCATGCGGGGCGACAGCGACGCCCGGGTCGGGTCCTTCCATTCCGCCACCTCGCGCGCCGAACCTGCGGTGTCGCCGGCCACATGGGCTTTCAAGCCCAGCTTGCGAATGATCTTGCGGCACTGGCCCAGGGCATGGACGTGGCTGTAGACATCCTTGACGGTGCCGAGATTGGCCTCAGGGATGGCCATCAGATGAAAATGGATCGGCAGGAAATGCTCGCCGACGATGTGCAGCCCCGAGGTCGGCAGCAGATGGTGGATGTCGGCCACGCGACCGGCGATCGAGTTCTCGATCGGGATCATGGCGAGGCTCGCCGGCCCCTCGTTCACGGCAGCGAAAGCGTCCTCGAAGGTCGGGCATGGCAGCGCCTCCCAGTCGGGACGGGCTTGCGCGCAGGCAGTGTGGGAATTGGCGCCCAGCTCGCCCTGGAACGAAATCAACTTGCTCATGCTGTCCTCCGAGCTGCGATCATGTCGCGCGCCCTTTCCAGATCGTGAGGGGTATCGACACCCAGCGGCACATCGTCGACGACAACGGCATCGATGCGCATGCCGGCTTCCAGCGCGCGCAACTGCTCCAGCTTCTCGCGCAATTCGAGGGGTGACGGCTGTAGGCCGACGAACCGCTGCAGCGCTCTGCGCCGATAAGCGTAGAGGCCGATGTGATGATAGAGCGGCCCGTCCCCGTAAGGTGCGGTCGCTCGGGTGAAGTAGAGTGCGCGGAACCGCCCCTGGGAGAGCTGGCTTCCCACCATCTTCACCACGTTGGGATTGGTCTCCTCCTCCTCGCGCCGGATGACGGCCACGAGGGTCGCCAGATCCACTTCCGCATCGGAGAGCGGAGTGATCGAGGCCGCGATAGCCCGGGGATCGACCGTCGGCAGGTCACCCTGGACGTTCACTACCACGTCGTGCCGCCCCTCCGGGTCGAGCTTTTCCATAGCCTCGAAGATGCGGTCGGAGCCGGAGGCATGGTCCGCCCGTGTCATGACCGCCTGACCGCCCGCCCGTGCCACGGCCTCGGCGATCTCGGGTGCGTCGGTGGCCACCGCCACCGGCCCGATCCCGGCCTCCATCGCCCGGCGCCACACATGAACGATCATGGGCTCGCCGGTGATGTCGGCGAGCGGCTTGTTGGGCAGGCGCGTTGCGGCCAGACGGGCCGGGATGAGGACGAGAGGGTCGGACATGGGGCGATCTTCAAGGGCTAAGGGCTTGAGCGTCCTTAGCAAGGCGGGTTCTGTTTGTCATGCGTGCGGCACTCTATACGGGGACCTTGGGGCGCCCGAATGCGTTGCAACATCAAACTGCGACCACGAGAACGGCGAAAACCTCCGCAAACCCCATTGTCAAACCCCCATGACAACGGCTAAGCAACGCCCCGACGCGGGCACCCGCCTGCGGATCCTTTCTGCTGCGCTGGTTTCGCCGCTTTTACGAAGGCGAGGAGAGCCTCACTCATGAATATCGAGACCAATAAGATCGCGGGCGCCGTTTTCGCCTCGCTTCTCTTCGTGGTCGGCGTCAATGTCATCGCCGGCGGCCTGTTTTCTCCCCATAAGCCCGCCGTTCCAGGTTACGACCTTCCGGCGCCGGAAGAAGGCGCTGCCGCGAGCGCAGGCGGTGCCGCCGCTCCGGCCGAGCCGCTTCCGGTTCTTCTCGCCAGCGCCGACGTGGCCAAGGGTCAGGCCGCGGCCAAGAAGTGCGCCTCCTGCCACACCTTCGAGGAGGGCGGCGCCAACAAGGTCGGCCCGAACCTGCACGGGGTCGTCGGACGTGCTCTCGCGTCTCACGCGGGCTTCAACTACTCGGCGGCGCTGAAGGGCAAGGGCGGCGACTGGAATTACGAGATCCTCAACGCCTTCATCCAGAACCCCAAGCAGGCCGTTCCCGGCACCATCATGGCCTTCGCCGGCATCGCCCAGGCCAAGGAGCGGGCAGACCTCATCGCTTATCTGAAGTCGGTCTCCCCCAGCGCTCCTCCGTTCCCCGAGGCATCCGCCGCGGCTGCGGCGCCTGCAGCGGCGCCGGCGGCCGGTGGAGCTCCCGCCGCTCCTGCTGGTGGGGCAGCGCCCGCTGTGGCTCCTGCAGCAGCTCCCGCCGGAGGAGCGCCCGCTGCTCCTGCCGCTCCCGCGGCCCAGTAAAGCGCATCACTTTCACATTCAGGAGAGCCGGGCCGAAACGCCCGGCTTTTTCTTTTCAAGCCACCTCGCCTTTCGTGCGTTGTCCCTTGCGCTCGCCCTGCTGCGCCCAAAAATGTAGCTAGAAACAGACGCCTCACCATTCAGGAGACGCCGTGTGATCCGTATCCTTGTGCCAAGCTTCCTGACCGCGTGCCTTGCCCTCAGCCCCCTCGCAGCCCAGGAAGCTCCATGGCGGCACGGATCGGTCCTGCTGGACGAGCCGAAGTACCCCGCAGGCTTCAAGCATTTCGACTACGTGAATCCGGATGCTCCCAAGGGCGGGCTGGTCCGATTAGGGGTTCAGGGCACCTTCGACAGCTTCAACATCGTGGTGGCCGGCGTGAAGGGATCTCCCGAGGGAGGCCTCAGCCTCATCTACGAGGCCTTGACCACCCCTGCCCTGGACGATCCGAACTCGTCCTATGGTCTCCTGGCAGAGGCCTTTTCCTACCCTGAGGATTATTCCTCCGTCACCTTCCGGCTACGCCCCGAGGCGCGCTGGCACGATGGACAGCCGGTGACGGCCGATGACGTGATCTTCTCCTTCGAGGCGCTGAAGGCGAACAGCCCCACTTACGCCTTCTACTATGCCAACGTGACGAAGGCCGAGAAGCTGGGCGACCGGGAGGTGAAGTTCACCTTCGACGAGAAGGGCAACCGCGAGCTGCCGCAGATCATGGGGCAGCTGCTCGTCCTGCCCAAGCACTGGTGGGAAGGCACAACGCCGGACGGGCGCAAGCGCGACATCACGCAGACAACTCTGGAGCCGCCGCTGGGCTCGGGCCCCTACCGCCTCAAGAGCTTCGAGGCGGGCCGCACCGCATCCTACGAGCGGGTGAAGGATTACTGGGGCGAGAGCCTCAACGTGAATGTGGGCCAGAACAACTTCGACGAGATCCGCTTCGAATATTACCGCGACGCGACGGTGCTGCTCGAAGCCTTCAAGGGCGACCGCATCGACTTCCGCTATGAGAACAGCGCCCGCAACTGGGCCGTCGGCTATGACTTTCCAGCGCGCCAGGAAGGACGTGTCGTTCTTGAGGAATTCCCGATCCGTGCGAGCGGCAGGATGCAGGCCTTCGTGCTCAATCTCAGGCGGGACCAGTTCAAGGACCAGCGCGTCCGCCGAGCCTTCAACCTCGCCTTCCCCTTCGAGGAGATGAACAAGACGATCTTCTACGGTCTCTACGAGCGGCCTTCGAGCTACTTCTACGGGTTGGATCTCGCGTCATCGGGGCTGCCCGAGGGCAAGGAGCTGGAGATCCTGGAGACCGTGCGCGACAAGGTTCCGCCCTCCGTCTTCACGACGCCGTACAAGAACCCGATCAATGACTCCCCCGAGGCCATTCGCAACAACCTGCGCGAGGCCGACCGCCTGCTGAAGGAAGCGGGCTGGGACATCAAGAACGGTCGCCGTGTCAACGCCAAGGGCGAAGTCCTGAATGCGGAGCTGCTCGGCAGCTCGCCCAACGACGAGCGCATCTTCCTGCCTTATTCGGAGTCTCTCAAACGCCTCGGGATCGCCGCAACGGTGCGTATCGTAGACGATGTTCAGGAGACCAACCGGACCCGCTCTTTCGACTTCGACATCACCACCGGCCTCTGGCCTCAGTCGTCGTCGCCCGGCAATGAGCAGCGTGAATTCTGGGGCTCACAGGCTGCGAAACGCGAAGGCTCGCAGAACCTCGCCGGCATCGCAAACCCAGCGGTCGACGCACTCATCGATCGCGTGATCTTCGCCAAGGACCGGGACGAGCTGGTCGCCGCCACGAAGGCGCTCGACCGCGTGCTGCTGGCGCACGACTACGTGGTTCCGCAATGGACGTCGCTCAAGCAGCGCACCGCCCGCTGGAACCGCTACAGCCGTCCCGAGAACATGCCGCGTTATGGCGGAGCCGCCTTCCCGACGATCTGGTGGTACGATGAAGCCAAGGCCGCCAAGACGGGAGCGCCGCGATGAGAGATTTCAGCCGCCGCAGGGTTCTTCAGACGGGAGCGGCGAGCGCTGCTCTCTCGCTCCTTCCTCGCGCGGGCTGGGCGCAGGAGGGCAGCGGGACCGAAACCCATGGCCTCTCCAGTTTCGGCGAGCTGAAATACCCGCCCGACTTCAAGCATTTCGACTATGTGAACCCGGCGGCTCCGAAAGGCGGCACGCTGGCGATCCAGATCAAGCAGACGCTGGGCAACCAGAACTTCGACACGTTCAACACGCTCAACGTCTTCGTGCTGAAGGGCGACGGCGCAGCCGGGATGGCCGGAACCTTCGATACCCTGATGGCAGGGTCCGGCGACGAGCCGGATGCGCTCTACGGCCTCGTGGCGAAGAGCGTGCGCATCTCCGATGACAAGCTCACCTATCGCTTCACGTTGCGGCCGGAAGCGCGCTTTCCTGACGGATCGAGGCTGACCGCGAAGGATGCGGCTTTCTCGTTAAACATCTTGAAGACCAAAGGTCATCCGATTTTCACCCAGATCCTGACGCAGCTGGCCTCGGCGGAAGCGGAGTCCGACGAGGTTCTGCGCGTCCAGTTCACGCCGCAGCGCAGCCGCGACCTGCATCTCGTCGTCGCCGGAATGCCGATCCTCTCCGAGCGCTACTGGCAGGGCAAGGATTTCGAGGCCTCGACGTTGGAAGCGCCGCTCGGCTCAGGACCCTACAAGGTCGGCCGTTTCGAGGTCGGGCGCTTCATCGAGTTCGATCGCGTGCCGGACTACTGGGCCAAGGACTTGCCCGTGAATGTGGGTCAGAACAATTTCGACCGCATTCGCTACGAGTATTTCCGTGACCGCACCGTGGCATTCGAAGCCTTCAAGAACGGGACGCTCAACTTCCACGAGGAGGCGACGTCACGGACCTGGGCGACGGGCTACGACTTTCCCGCCGTCCGCGAAGGCCGCGTCAAGAAGGAGGAAGTGCCGAACACCCTGCCGGCGCCGATCCAGGGCTGGTACTTCAACACCCGCCGGGAGATGTTCAAGGAACCGCGCATCCGCGAGGCGATCGGCCTCGCCTTCGATTTCGAGTGGACCAACACGAACATCATGTTCGGCTCCTATCGCCGCACGACCTCGTTCTTCGAGAATTCCGACATGAAGGCCGTCGGGCAGCCGTCGCAGGAGGAGCTGGCGCTGCTGGAGCCCTTCCGGGACAAGCTGCCGGCCTCCGTGTTCGGCGAGCCTCCCCTGCCGCCCGTCTCCGACGGCTCGGGGCAGGACCGGCAGCTGCTGCGCCGGGCGGACGAACTTCTGCGGCAGGCCGGGTGCAAGCGCGAGGGCGGCGTTCTCAAGCTGCCGAGCGGACAGCCCCTCACCATCGAGTTCCTCGATTCCTCGCCGTTTCTTCAGCCGCACACCCAGCCTTTCCAGAACAACCTGAAGCGTCTCGGCATCGATGCCCGTTCGCGCATCGTCGATGCCGCACAATATCAGCAGCGGCTGAACGATTACGATTTCGACATGACGAGTCGGGCCCTCGTCGGCTCCACGACGCCCGGTGACAGCCTGCGGACCGTCTACGGCTCACAAGCCGCCCGCACGCCCGGTGCGCAGAACCTGGCCGGGATCGAGCACCCGGCCGTCGATGCGCTGATCGAGACCATCGGCAAGGCAAAGTCGCGCCAGGAGCTCAACATCGCCTGCCGCGCCCTGGACCGGGTTCTCCGTTCAGGCCATTATTGGATTCCCATGTGGTTCAAGGCCAGCGACTGGCTTGCCTATTGGGACCAGTTCTCGCGTCCCGAAACGAAGCCGCGCTTTGCCTCAGGGGCACCGGGAACCTGGTGGTACGATGCTGAGAAGGCGAGACGGATCGGGCGAGGGTAAGGCTTGGACACAGCTGCAACGACGCGACATGAGGCGGATATGCCCCGCCTGCTTCTGCGCCTCGAGGGCCTCGCCCTCTTCATCCTGGCCACATGGGCCTATGCCTATACCGGCACCTCCTGGTGGCTCTATGCCGTTCTCTTCCTGACGCCCGACCTGAGCTTTGCGGGCTACCTTGCCGGTCCCCGGCTTGGAGCGGTGGCGTACAATGCCCTGCACTCCACCCTGGGGCCTGCGCTCCTCGCAGGGCTTGGTCTTTTCCTCGATCACTCTATGCTGCTCGGGATCGCGGCCATCTGGGCCGCGCATATCGGGTTCGACCGCATGTTGGGATATGGCTTGAAATACTCGTCCGGCTTCAACGACACCCATCTTGGCCGCATCGGCCGGCAAGCAGCAGGCGCTTGATGCTGGCCTATATTGCGCGTCGCGTTCTCCTCATGATCCCCACCATCCTGGGGATCATGCTCATCTCCTTCGTGCTCGTGCAGTTCGCCCCCGGCGGCCCTGTGGAGCGCATCATCGCCCAGCTTCAAGGCCAGGATTCGAGCGCGACCTCGCGCATCTCCGGCGGCGGGGGCGACATGGCGGGCGGAGGTCAAGCTCCCGGAGGCGGAGCCGCGGGGGATGCCTCCTCGTCGCGCTATCGCGGCGCGCAGGGGCTCGATCCGCAGTTCATCAAGCAGCTCGAGGCGCAGTTCGGCTTCGACAAGCCGGCCCATGAGCGCTTCCTGAAGATGATCTGGGATTATGCGCGCTTCGATTTCGGCAAGAGCTACTTCCGCGATATCTCGGTGCTGGAGCTCATCAAGGAGAAGCTGCCTGTCTCGATCAGCCTCGGCCTCTGGATGACGCTGCTCTCCTACGCCATCTCCATCCCGCTCGGGATCAAGAAGGCGGTGCGGGACGGCTCCACCTTCGACATCTGGACCTCGGCCGTCGTCATCATCGGCTATGCGATCCCGGGCTTCCTCTTTGCGATCCTGCTGATCGTGCTCTTTGCCGGCGGGTCGTTCTGGCAGTTTTTCCCCTTGCGCGGCCTCACCTCCGAGAACTGGGCCTTCATGCCGTGGTACTGGCAGATCGCGGATTACTTCTGGCACCTCGTTCTGCCCATCACCGCCATGGCGCTCGGGGCCTTTGCCACCTCGACCCTGCTCACGAAGAACTCGTTCCTCGACGAGATCCGCAAGCAATACGTGCTCACCGCCCGCATGAAGGGTCTCTCCGAGCGGCAGGTTCTCTACGGCCACGTCTTCCGCAATGCGATGCTCATCGTGATCGCGGGCTTCCCCGGCGCCTTCATCGGGGCGTTCTTCGCCGGCGCCCTCCTCATCGAGACGATCTTCTCCCTCGACGGGCTGGGGCTCCTCTCCTTCGAGTCCATCGTCAACCGCGACTATCCGGTAGTGTTCGCCAACCTCTACATCTTCTCGCTCGTCGGCTTGGCGGTGAACCTCGTGTCCGACCTCACCTACACCTGGATCGATCCGCGGATCGACTTCGAGACCAGAGAGGCGTGAGATGAACGAGAACGTGCCCGTCGTCTCCCCGGCGTCTTCGCCCGTCGCGCCGCCGCTACCGCGCCAGGGCTTCATCAAGCTGTCGCCGCTCAACCGGCGTCGGCTCGAGAACTTCAAGGCGAACCGGCGCGGCTACTGGTCGTTCTGGATCTTCATGATCCTGTTCGTCCTCAGCCTCTTCGCGGAGCTCATCGCCAACGACAAGCCGATCCTCGCTTCCTACAAGGGCGAGCTGCTCTACCCGGCCTTCGTGAACTATCCGGAGGAGAAGTTCGGCGGCTTCCTGGCGGTCACGGATTATCGCGATCCCGTCATCGCCAAGGAAATCCAGGACAACGGATGGCTGCTCTGGGCGCCCGTCCGCTTCTCCTACAACACGCACAACCTCGACCTTCCCGTTCCGGCTCCCGCGCCGCCGACCTGGATGCTCACCGACGATCAGTGCCGGCCGATTGCGGAGCGCAACGGCGGCACGGCGTGCCGAGACATCGAGTGGAACTGGCTCGGCACGGACGACCAGGGCCGCGACGTGGTCGCGCGCCTCATCTACGGCTTCCGCATCTCCGTGCTGTTCGGCCTGACGCTCGCCGGGATCTCGTCCATCGTCGGCGTTCTGGCCGGGGCCGTGCAGGGCTATTACGGCGGCTGGACGGACCTGCTGTTCCAGCGCTTCATCGAGGTCTGGACGGCGATTCCATCCCTCTACCTGCTCATCATCATCTCGGCCGTGATCACGCCGAGCTTCTTCGTGCTGCTGGGCATCCTGCTGCTGTTCTCGTGGGTGTCGCTGGTGGGCGTGGTACGCGCCGAGTTCCTGCGGGCGCGCAACTTCGAATACGTGCGCGCGGCCCGTGCCCTGGGCCTCTCCAACGGCACCATCATGTTCAAGCACCTGCTGCCGAACGCCATGGTGGCGACGCTCACCTTCATGCCGTTCATCATCAACGGCTCGATCACGACCCTGACCTCCCTCGACTTCCTCGGCTTCGGCCTGCCGCCGGGCTCGCCGTCGCTGGGCGAGCTGCTCGCGCAGGGCAAGGCGAACCTTCAGGCACCCTGGCTCGGTCTCGCCGGCTTCTTCGTGATCGCCATCATGCTCAGCCTTCTCATCTTCGTCGGCGAAGCGGTGCGCGACGCCTTCGACCCGCGGAAGACGTTCCGATGACAGAACCCCTCCTCTCGGTTCAGGATCTCTCCGTCGCGTTTCGCCAAGGCGAGCAGGACATGCTGGCGGTCGACCGCGTGTCGTTCGATGTCATGCCGGGCGAGACGGTGGCGCTGGTGGGTGAATCCGGGTCCGGCAAGTCCGTGACAGCGCTCTCGGTGCTCAAGCTTCTGCAATACCCCTCCGCGCATCACCCCTCCGGCCGCATCCTGTTCAAGGGCAAGGACATGATCCCGGCGGACGAGAACGAGATGCGGAAAGTCCGCGGCAACGACATCACCATGGTGTTCCAGGAGCCGATGACGTCGCTCAACCCGCTCCACACCATTGAGCGGCAGATCGGCGAGATCCTGAAGCTGCACCGCGGCCTCAACGACCGCGAGGCGCGCGCCCGCACGCTCGAGCTTCTCGAACTCGTCGGCATCCGCGATGCGGAGTCGAGGCTCGGCGCCTATCCGCACCAGCTCTCCGGCGGCCAGCGCCAGCGCGTGATGATCGCCATGGCGCTCGCCAACGAGCCCGATCTCTTCATCGCCGACGAGCCGACGACCGCCCTCGACGTGACCGTGCAGGCGCAGATCCTCAAGCTGCTCGCCGAGCTGAAGAGCAGGCTCGGCATGTCGATGCTGTTCATCACCCACGACCTCGGCATCGTGCGCAAGATCGCCGACCGCGTCTGCGTGATGTTCAAGGGCAAGATCGTCGAGCACGGAACAGTCGCAGAGGTCTTCGGCAATCCGCAGCATCCCTATACGCAGCGGCTGCTGGCGGCAGAGCCCAAGGGCCGCGCCAATCCTGTTTCGCACGATGCGCCGGTCATCGTCGAGGCCGGACCGATCAAGGTCTGGTTTCCGATCAAGCGCGGCTTCTTTCAGCGCACAGTCAGCCATGTGAAGGCGGTGGACGGCGTGTCCGTGCGGGTGCGCCGGGGCGAGACCGTGGGCGTCGTCGGCGAGTCCGGCTCCGGCAAGACCACGCTGGGCCTCGCCATCCTGCGCCTCGTGCAGTCGGAGGGACCCATCGTGTTCCTCGGCAACCGCATCGACGGCATGCGCGCCAAGGACATCCGCCCGATGCGCAAGAACCTTCAGGTGGTGTTCCAGGATCCTTACGGCTCCCTGTCGCCGCGCATGTCGATCGCCGAGATCGTCGAGGAAGGGCTTCTCGTCCAGAACAAGGGCCTCTCATACGGGGAGCGCCGCAACATCGTGGCCAAGGCTCTGGACGACGTGGGCCTCGACCCGTCCACCATGGACCGCTACCCGCACGAGTTCTCCGGCGGCCAGCGCCAGCGCATCGCGATTGCCCGCGCCATGGCCCTGGAGCCCCAGTTCATCATGCTCGACGAGCCGACCTCGGCCCTCGACATGTCCGTGCAGGCCCAGATCGTGGAGCTCCTGCGCGATTTGCAGAAGCGGCGCAATCTCGCCTACATGTTCATCAGCCACGACCTGAAGGTCGTGCGGGCGCTCGCAAACCACGTGGTGGTGATGCAGAACGGCCAGATCGTTGAGGAAGGATCGGCCGAGAGCATCTTCGCGGCACCGCGCACCGACTATACGAAAGCGCTCTTCGCCGCGGCCTTCAATCTCGAAACGGCGGCCTCGAACGCAGTCCGCGAATAGGACGCTACCGGTCAAACATGCCTGTGCAGCATCACCCGGCCCGCCATTCGCATCACGGGCATTCCCACGCTCCCCAGGCGGGTCACGGACGCGCTTTCGCCATCGGCATCGCGCTGAATCTCGGCTTCGTCGTCATCGAGGCCGGATACGGCTTCTGGGCCGATTCCATGGCCCTGCTCTCGGATGCCGGCCATAACCTGAGCGATGTGCTCGGCCTTTCCATCGCCTGGGGCGCGGCGTTGCTCGCGAGACGCAGCCCGACGGAGCGTTTCACCTACGGCCTGCGCTCCAGCTCCATCCTGGCGGCGCTCTTCAACGCGCTGCTTCTGCTCGTCGCCGTCGGCGGCATCGTGTGGGAATCCATCGAGCGCCTGATCGAGCCCGCGCCTGTGGCTGCCGTCACCGTGATAATCGTGGCCGGCATCGGGATCATCGTGAACGGCTTCACGGCTTTCCTGTTCATGCACGGTCACAGCGACCTCAATATCCGCGGCGCCTTCCTGCACATGGTGGCCGATGCGGCCGTGTCGCTGGGTGTCGTCCTTGGCGGCCTTGCAATCCTCTGGACGGGCGCGGACTGGATTGATCCGGTTCTCAGCCTCGTCATCGCCGCCGTGATCGTCTGGGGCACCTGGAGCCTGCTGAAGCAGTCCCTGACCCTGTCCCTTCACGGCGTGCCGCGCGGCATCGCGGTTCCCGATGTCAGGAGGGCTCTCGAACGGATGCCAGGCGTCGCCCGCGTTCACCACCTGCATGTGTGGGCCGTGAGCACGACCGAGGCTGCTCTTACGGCCCATCTCGTCATGCCGGATGGGCACCCGGGCGACCGTTTTCTGGCGCAGGTGCAACAGGACCTGAAGGACCGTTTCGGCATCGAGCACGCGACTCTGCAGATCGAAATTCACAGGCCCGAGGCCGACGGCCACGGGCCGGAATGCCCCCTGGAGCAGCACGAGCACTCTCACGAGGGGCACATCCATGGGGGGCACCACCCTCACGGGGAGGCATCGCATCTTTCGCCGCAATGACGTATCAGTCGTGATTCCCGTGGTTTGAGGAACTGGAACCAATGCCCCGCGCTCTTCTCATCGTGCTCGACTCCGTCGGTATCGGCGGAGCCGAGGATGCCGAAGCCTATGGCGATGCTGGCGCCGACACGGTCGGGCACATCGCGGAGGCTTGCGCCGAGGGGTGTGGCGATCAGGCAGGACTCCGTCAGGGGCCGCTCCATCTGCCGCATATGACGGCGCTGGGTCTCGGGCTCGCCGCTGAGGCCTCGACGGGGCGCATGCCGCCGGGCCTTGCACCGCAGGGGCCGCTGAACGGCGCCTGGGGGTATGGCGTGGAGACCTCCAAGGGCAAGGATACGCCGTCTGGCCACTGGGAGATCGCGGGCGTGCCCGTGACCTTCGACTGGGGCTATTTCCCCAGCACGATCCCGACCTTTCCCGAAGCGCTGACCACGGCGCTCGTCGAGCGCGGCAACCTGCCCGGCATTCTGGGCGACAAGCACGCCTCCGGCACCACCATCATCGATGAGTTCGGCGCGGAACACATGCGCACCGGCAAGCCCATCGTCTACACCTCCGTCGACAGCGTTCTGCAGATCGCCGCCCACGAGGAAAGCTTCGGGCTGGAGCGGCTCTACGAGCTGTGCCGCATCGGGCGCGAGCTCTGCGACGAGTACAAGATCGGCCGCGTGATCGCCCGGCCCTTCGTGGGCTCGCCCGAAGCCGGCTTCAAGCGCACCGGCAACCGTAAGGATTTCGCCACTCCGCCGCCGTCCGACACCATCCTCGACACGCTCGACAAGGCAGGCCGCTCCGTCGTCACCGTCGGCAAGATCGGCGACATCTTCGCCCATCGCGCAACGGGCCGGGAGATCAAGCCCAACGGCAACGACGCCTGCCTGTCGGCTGCCATCGCGGCCATGGGCGATCTGCCGGACGGCGGCTTCGTGTTCGCGAACCTCGTCGATTTCGACAGCGAGTTCGGCCACCGCCGCGACATCCCCGGCTATGCGGCAGCGCTCGAGACCTTCGACCGGCGCATCCCGGAAATCGAGGCAGCCCTCCAGCCGGGCGATCTCGTCATCATCACGGCCGACCATGGCAACGATCCCTCCTGGCCAGGGACTGATCATACCCGCGAGCATGTGCCGATCCTGTGCTTCGGCTCCGGGGTGAAGCTTGGCACCATCGGACGGCGGGAGAGCTTTGCCGATATCGGGGCCAGCGTGCTGGCGCATGTGGGCGTCCGGAACCCGGGCAAGGGTACGCCCTGGCTTTAGAGGCACGTCATCCCGGACGGCGAAGCCGACCCGGGATCGCAGGACGAGAATAGCGCCCTACCCTGAAAGCGATCCCGGATCTGCGCTGCCGCTCCGTCTGGGATGACTACCTTGGCCCTTCCCCGCGCCATTGTCCGGCGTCTCCCGGCCCCATTGACGACCCCGCAACTTTAGATCAGTCTCCCATAGATCGTATGGAGGCTCTCCGGCGATCGGTCGAGGGAGTCTTCCCGTTCTCGCGTGGAAGATTGTTCATGAGCTCGCCCAACCGCTCGACGCATATCCGGCTCACCTCCCATCCCGAGCCGAACGCCGGCACCATCAAGCATCCAGTCAAGTGGGGAGCCAAGGATCCGAAGGAGCGCGGGCCGATCATCGGCAGCGTCACCAATCCCGCCGACCGCAACGTGATCGGCGCCCATGGCGGCTCCTATTCCCTCTATCGGGCGCTTGCCATCTCGGCCCGGGCGATGAACCCCCTGTCGCGGCCCGACCTTCACAACACCCATCCGACCGCGGAGATCGGCCCGCATCCGCAATGGTTCGACCCGGGCAAGATCGTGTCCCTCGATCCCTGGGGGCACATGGTCGGCCAGGTCTTCCAGAACGACATCGCCGGCGGCGTCGACATCCGCCCGAGCATCGCGGTAACGAAGGCCCGTCTCAACATGCCGGAGATCCTCTCGGCCATGGGGGCAAGCCGCCTCAAGGCCGATGGCGGCTTCCTGCATGAATCCGGCGACATCTCGGTCACCAAAATCGCAGTCGATCCGGTGTGGTACCTGCCCGGCATCGCCGAGCGCTTCGGTTGCTCCGAGGGCGAGTTGCGCCGCACCCTGTTCGAGCAGACCGGCGGCATGTTCCCGGAGCTCGTCACGCGTCCAGACATGAGCGTGTTCCTGCCGCCCATCGGCAACATTACGGTCTATGTGGTGGGCGACGTCTCGCGCCTGAGCGACCCGAAGACCCGCATCGCCTGCCGCGTGCACGACGAGTGCAACGGCTCCGACGTGTTCGGCTCCGACATCTGCACCTGCCGGCCTTATCTCGTGCACGGCATCGAGGAATGCGTGCGCGAGGCTCAAAGCGGCGGCGTCGGCGTGATCGCCTATAACCGCAAGGAAGGCCGCGCGCTCGGCGAGGTCACCAAGTTCC
Source organism: Microvirga sp. BSC39 (assembly GCF_000739015.1). Taxonomy (GTDB): domain Bacteria; phylum Pseudomonadota; class Alphaproteobacteria; order Rhizobiales; family Beijerinckiaceae; genus Microvirga. Next base: position 91,415 of record NZ_JPUG01000076.1, on the reverse strand, counting down.
TCGTCTACAATGCGCGCAAGCGGCAGGAGGGCGGCGACCAGGCCTCCACGTATTTCGAGCGCACCGAATGCGTGGCCGGCGTGCAGGATGCGCGCTTCCAGCAGCTCATGCCCGACGTGCTGCACTGGCTCGGCATCCAGCGGATCGACCGGCTCATGTCCATGTCGAATATGAAGTACGATGCCATCACCGGCTCCGGCATCGAGGTTGTGGAGCGCGTGCCGATTCCGGCCGAACTGGTGCCGCCGGATGCTCAGGTCGAGATCGAAGCCAAGAAGGCCGCCGGCTACTACACCCCCGAGGGAGCGCCGGACGCGTCGGCGCTGGATCAGGTGAAGGGCCGCGATCTGGAGCGGTTCTGAAGCGATGAATCATGAAGCGGGTGCCGGCTTGCCGCCGGTGCCCGCTTCGTTTTTAACCTTATCCCAAGCCGCCCTGTCGGCAGATGATGTGTTGCCTCAAGTCTGTGCTATCGCATCCTCTGCCGGAGATCATCGGAGCCCTGAGTGACCGACCAGCCTGACCTGTCGCCCGACGCCAAAGCCGCCCGCAGCCTTCTCTCCGCCGCGGCGGTACGGGAGCGGTCTCACCAGCTCCTGCAGGCGGGTCTCGAAGGCCGTCTCCAGCACTTCACCGTCGATCTCGCGCGGCTCGACGCCTGCGCGGACGAGGTCGTGACGACCATCCGCCAGGCCTATCCGTCCCTCGACATCCCGTTCCACGCCCGCTGGCGCCACTTCGCCGCCGGAGGACACGAGCGCTGGGGCGCGGTGATGCACGGCGCAGCGTGGGAAACAGCCGCCGACATGGCCCGCTCGGCCTTCGACCTCGCCATCGTGTCCGTGCTGCTCGATGCAGGCGCCGGCGCGCAATGGCGCTACGAGGAAGGCCGCACGGGCGAGACCTATATCCGTTCCGAGGGGCTTGCGGTGGCGAGCTTCGACATGTTCGTGAGCGGTGCCTTTTCCAGCCGGCCGGAGGACCCGTTCCGCGTCGATGCGGATGTGCTGATGACGCTGACGCCCGAGGATCTGGCCGAAGGCTTCCAGGTCTCGGCCGACAACCCGCTGGTGGGTCTCGAAGGCCGCGCCGCGCTCCTCAACCGCCTCGGCCGCGTGGTCGCAACGAACCCGGACATCTTCGGACAGGTGGACGATTCCCGCCCCGGCGGCCTCTTCGACGTGATCGCCGCGACGGCCGAGGGCGAGCGCATCAAGGCAACGGCGATCCTTGAAGCGCTGCTCGCCCATCTCGGCCCGATCTGGCCCGGCCGCATCACCCTCGGGGGAGTCGATCTCGGCGACACGTGGCGTCATCCGCTGGTCGAGGCGCAGGATGCCACCAAGGGGCTCATCCCGTTTCACAAGCTGTCGCAGTGGCTCTCCTATTCGCTGATCGAGCCGCTCGAATGGGCGGGCTTTACCGTGGTCGAAATCGACGGGCTCACAGGCCTGCCCGAATACCGCAACGGCGGACTGTTCCTCGACAGCGGCGTGATCGCCCTGAAGGATCCCTCGGACGCGAGCCGCGCCCATGCGGTGGATTCGCAGCTCGTGGTGGAATGGCGGGCCTTGACGGTCGCCCTTCTCGACCGCATTGCCGAACCGATCCGCGCGAAGCTAGGATTCGCGGCGGCGGACTTTCCCCTGGCCAAGGCGCTCGAAGGCGGCACCTGGGCCACGGGGCGGCGCTTGGCGAAGGAGAAGCGCGGCGACGGCTCGCCTCCTCTCAGCGTGATCAGCGACGGAACAGTGTTTTAGATGAATCAGCATACGACGATCAAAGAGGGAAGAAACATGCAGGGCGTCACCGTGGTCGATCATCCGCTGGTTCAGCACAAGCTGACCCTGATGCGGGACAAGGAGCGCTCGACGAAGGGCTTCCGCCAGCTCCTCAACGAGATCGGCATGCTGCTTTGCTACGAGGTCACCCGCGACCTGCCGATCGAGCGCATCCAGATCGAGACGCCGATGACCACCATGGAAGGCGCGCAGATCGCCGGCAAGAAGCTGGTGCTGGCTCCCATCCTGCGCGCCGGTGTCGGCTTCCTCGACGGCATGCTCACCCTCGTGCCGGCCGCCCGCGTGGCCCATATCGGGCTCTACCGCGATCCTGAATCGTTGCAGGCGGTGGAATACTACTTCAAAGCTCCCTCCGACCTTGCCGACCGCATGGTGCTGGTGCTCGATCCGATGCTCGCCACCGCCAACTCGGCCGTGGCCGCCATCGAGCGCCTGAAGGAGCGCGGCGCCAAGGACCTGCGCTTCGTCTGCCTGCTGGCCGCCCCCGAGGGCATCGAGCGGCTGCGCAGCGCGCACCCGGACGTGCATATCTGGACGGCCGCCATCGACGAGCGCCTGAACGACCACGGCTATATCGTGCCGGGTCTGGGCGATGCCGGCGACCGCATGTACGGAACGCGCTAAAGCCCGCGCGACTTATCCCTCATCTGTCAAAACGGGGTTATCGGCCTTGCGCTTCATCGTCGCCGACTGGGGAACGACCCGCTTTCGCGGCTATCTGATCGAGAACGAGACGGTTCTCGATCAGGTCTCGTCGGACGAGGGCGTCTCGGCCCTGCAAAAGGGCCAGCACCGGGACGTTTTCCTGCGTCAGTGCGGACCCTGGCTGCAGGCTGAGCCCGACGCACCGGTGCTGCTGGTGGGCATGGTGGGCAGCCGCGAGGGCTGGGTCGAGGCGCCCTATGCCACCTGCCCCGCCGGTCCGGCGGAAATCGCCCAGGCGCTCGTGCCGGTGGACCTGGGGAACGGCCGCAAGGGCCATATCATTCCGGGCCTGTTCTGCGAGCCCGCTCCCGGAGCCGCCGACGTGATGCGCGGCGAGGAGACGCTGGTTCTGGGCGCCGGCATCGACAATGGGCTGATCTGCTCGGCCGGCACGCATCCCAAATGGATCCTGATGCGCAATGGGCGCATCGAGCGCTTCGCCACCTATATGACCGGCGAGATGTACGCGCTGCTGCGGGAGCACTCCATGATCGGCCGCCCGGCGACGCAGCCTGAGGATCCCAAAGGGTTTGATCTCGGGATCGAGGCCGCCGAGCGCAATGCCGGCGAGGCCCGAGTCGGCCTGCTGCATCTTCTCTTCAGCGCCCGCGCGTCGGTCGTGTCCAACCGCATGCACAGCAGCCTGCTCGCGCCCTACCTGTCGGGCCTGCTCACGGGCGACGAGATCAACGGCGCGCTGGCCCAGTTCGGCCGCCCTGCCTCCGTGACGATCCTGGCTGCACCGGAGCGCGCGGAGCTCTACGTCCACGCGCTCAAGCGCCACGGCATCGAGGCGGAGATCAAGGATACGCAGCAGGCGCTGATCGCAGGATTGGCGCGGATCGCGCGCCAGCACGCGCTGAGTTAGCTCTTGCCGTCATCCCGAGCGGCGAAGCCGATCCGGGATCGTTCAATCCAGTCCAGCACTGTCATTCCGGGGCCGCGTAAGCGGAGCCCGAAACCCATAAACACTGACAATGCAGAATGGAAAAACCGTCAGCGGTTATGGATCCCCGCCTGCGCGGGGATGACAGCGTCGAGCTACCCGCGTTTCATTCTGTTAGCGGTCCCGGATCTCCACTGACGCTCCGTCCGGGATGACACGCACTCCGTTCGCCCTTAAGACTCACCCGAACCCTCGTCCTTGAACAAGGTCAAAACTCATGCCTCATCCCCTCCTTGCCGCCGCGAATGAAGCCTCGAAGCCCATCTGGCTCGTGACGGAACAGACTTGGCCTGAGATCGCCGGAAGCTTGCCGCCCATGGCGCAGGGCTTCGCGAAGGCTCAAGGATTCGCAGGCAAGGCGGCAAGCCATTGCCTCCTGCCGGATGCCAGTGGTGAGCTTTTTGGCGTCGCTTTCGGCATCAACGGGACGGACGCCAAGCAGAGCGATCCATTCCTCCCCGGCAAGCTCTCGACGCTGCTTCCAGAAGGCGTTTATCGCTTCGAGACCGAAGCCCCTAACCCGACGCTCGCCACCCTTGCCTGGCTGCTCGGCACCTACAGCTTTGGCCGCTACCGCAAGCGCAGCGAGAAGGCCGTTCGCCTCGTCGTGCCGAACGGCGTCGATTCGGAGGATGTGTCGCGCATCGCGGATGCCGTTGTTGCAAGCCGCGATCTCGTCAACACACCCACCAACGACCTCGGGCCCGACGGCATCGAGGCGGCCGCGCGCCAACTGGCGGACCGGCATGGCGCTTCCTTCACCAGCATCGTCGGCGACGACCTGCTGAAGCAGAACTTTCCGATGATCCATGCGGTCGGCCGCGCGTCCATCACGCCGCCGCGCCTCATCGACTTCACCTGGGGCAAGGCCGATGCGCCGCGCATCACACTGATCGGCAAGGGCGTTGCCTTCGACACCGGCGGCCTCGACATCAAGCCTGCCTCCTCCATGCTGCTCATGCGCAAGGACATGGGCGGCTCGGCGGCCACGCTGGCGCTGGCCGACATGATCATGGGCGCCAAGCTCCCCGTGCGCCTGCGCGTGCTGATCCCCGCTGTCGAGAACGCGATTTCGAGCAACGCCTTCCGCCCCGGCGACATCCTGCCGAGCCGCAAGGGCATCTCGGTCGAGATCGGCAACACGGATGCGGAAGGCCGCCTCATCCTGGCCGACGCTCTCGCGCTCGCCGACGAGGAGAGCCCCGATCTCATCGTCGATTTCGCTACGCTCACGGGCGCGGCCCGCGTGGCGCTCGGCCCCGAACTGCCGCCCTTCTACACCGACGACGATGCGTTGGCCGCCGATATCGCCCGCCACGGTGCAGCGGAGAACGACCCCGTCTGGCGCCTGCCGCTCTGGTATCCCTACCAAGCCCAGCTCGATTCCAAGTTCGCCGACATGAACAACACCGGCGGCCCCATGGGCGGCTCGATCACCGCGGCCCTGTTCCTGCGCCGCTTCGTGGAGGCCGCGAAGGCGCATGTGCATTTCGACATCTTCGCCTGGAACAACGCCACCAGGCCGGGACGTCCCGAGGGCGGCGAGGTCCAGGCGGCACGCCTCATGTATGCTCTCCTCAAGGAGCGTTATGGTGCTTGAGCCACTGGCGTTTCGGCGCCGAAGCGACTAGGAAACTGGGTTACAGAGTAAGGAGCTGCCCCGATGAGTTTCGACCGCCGCATCACGCCCGTCCGCACGGATCTCGCCGATGAGCGCCTGCGCGGGCAAGTCGAGGCCGAGCGCTTCACCACCGGCACGGTGAAGCGCCTCATCACCACCTTTTCTGCTCTGCACCGCCACCCTTCTCGCGAGGCGCCGGTCGATACACAAGCGATCTTCGGGGAGAGCGTGACCGTCTATGACGAGCACGAGGGCTGGGCCTGGGTGCAACTGCACGACGACGGCTATGTGGGCTACCTGCCTGGCGAGGCTCTCGGCGGGGCCGGAGCGGAGCCGACCCACAAGGTACGGGCCATCCGCACCTTCATCTATCCGGGACCGAACCTGAAGCTGCCCTACCAGAGCTACCTCACCCTGAATTCGAAGGTCGCGGTGACGCAAACCGAAGGTGACTATGCGAAGCTTGCCACCGGCGGCTGGGTCTTCGCCGCGCATCTGAGCGGCCTCGATGCATTCGAGACGGATTACGTCGCTGTAGCCGAGCGCTTCCTGCACACGCCCTATCTGTGGGGCGGCAAGACGAGCCTCGGCATCGACTGCTCGGGCCTCGCCCAGAGCGTGCTGACGGCCGCCGGCATCAAGGCCCCGCGCGACAGCGACATGCAGGAGCGCGACCTCGGGACGCCTGTCGAGGTGAAGCCGGACCTGAGCGGGCTCAAGCGCGGCGATCTCGTGTTCTGGAAGGGCCATGTGGGCCTGATGATGGACGAGACGAACTTCATCCACGCCACCGGCCACAGCATGACGGTGATGATCGAGCCGATCGCAGTGGCCGAAGAGCGCATTCGCCGCACGAGCTACGGGCCGATCAGTGCGATCAAGCGGCTGTAATCGGACAGCCGCGCGCCATCAATCGCGCTGGCCAAAGGGTATGCCGTCAGGCTCCTGAGGCAACCCATCGGTGATCTCCACCCATGGGGCCTTGGAGCCGACATGGTAGTGCATGCCGGCCTTCATGGATGGATCGGAATCGAGCGTGCCCAGCCGAAACCCGAGCCTGTCCGGATCCGTCTCGTCGCGCTTGTCGATGGGTGAACCGCAGCAGCCGGCGAAGAAGCGCTGAACACCAGGGCTCGATTGCCAACTGCGCAGCAGATCCTCACCGGCGACAAAGGTGAGCGCAGCGGCATCCAGGCCCGCGGTTGTGCGGAAGCTCGATCCTGAATGCTTCCGGCACCGCCAGCAATGGCAGTACGTGATAGGACCGGAGAGCTGACCTTTGATCTCGTAGCGGACCTGCCCGCAGGCGCATGAGCCTTTCAGCACCAAAAGCTCCTCCCGTAAGATCGCGTCTCAGTACCCCCGCACTCGATCCACCACGGCCTCAAACGCTTCACCAGCCTCATGGCGGCGGATCTGCTGCGCAATGTACCGCGCTGTCGCCTCCGGCTCGCTGGTCGCCGAGTTGTGCGGCGTGACCGTGACGTGCGGGTGGGTCCACAGTGGCGAGTCTTCCGGCAGGGGCTCGGTCTCGAACACGTCGAGAGTCGCAGCCCTCAGGGTGCCGTCGTCAAGGCAGGCCAGGATATCCGCTTCCACCTGCAGCTTGCCGCGTCCTGCATTGATGAGGATCGGTCCGCCGAGCCTGCCGTCGCGGGCGAGCTTCTCGAACAGGGAGCGGTTGAGCACGCCTTCCGTTTCCGGCGTGAGCGGCATGAGGGCGATGAGGATATCCGTGCGGTTGAGGAACGGCGTGAGCCCCTCCTCGCCGGCATAGACCTGGAAGCCTTCCACATCCTTCGTTGTGCGGCTCCAGCCGGCCACATCGAAGCCCATCATCTTCAGCTTGCGGGCGGAGTCCTGCCCCAGCACGCCGAAGCCCATGATGCCGACGCGCACATCGCCGGCAATCGGCGGCGCACGGTCAGGCTTCCAGCGTTTCGCCTTCTGGTCCTCATCGAAACGGCGCTGATCGCGCAGGTACATGAGGCAGTGCAGCACCATGTACTCGCTCATGCGGTGGGTGAGATCGTCCTGCGCCACGCGCACGATGGGCACATCCGGCAGATCGGGATAGCTCATCAGGTGGTCGACGCCGGCGCCGAGCGAGAAGATCGCCTCGAGGTTGGGCAGGCCCGACAGGCTCCCAGGCTTCGGCCCCCAGGTGGCCACGTAGCGGATGGCGCTCCTGTCGAAATCCTCACCGAGCACGACGACGTCGCGATCGGGCAGGAGGCGCTTGAAGCGCTCGACCCAGGGCTGTGTCTGCCAGGTGACGGCGACGAGAAGGCTCATGCCTTTGCTCCGATCCGCTCGAGAATGCTGGGACCCGGAGCGGCCTGGGCGTCGCCAATCGCATAAGCAGCACGCACGGCGCGCGCCGCCGCTTCGGCCGCGTCTTCGCTGCGCGCGTGCACGATGGCGAGCGGACGCGAGGCATTGACCGTCTCACCGATGGCTGCGAGATCCGTGAGACCGACAGCGTGATCGATGGGGTCCTGCGGACGCGTGCGGCCGCCGCCGAGCGCCACGACCGCCACGCCCACGTCGCGCGTGGCGATGCGCTGCACGATGCCGGAGCCTTCCGCGTGAATGGGGCGGATCACGGGAGCGGCCTGCAGATGCTTCTCGTGATTGTCGAGGAAGTCGGCGGGACCACCGAGAGCGGACACCATGCGCTGGAAAACCTCTGCCGCTTTGCCCGATGCAATCGCATGCTCGATCTTTGCACGAGCATCCTCGATGGTGGCAGCAAGCTTGCCGAGCACGAGCATCTCGGCGGAGAGCTCCACGGTCACCTCGTGGAAGCGCGTCTCGCGGCGACGCCCTGTCAGGTAATCGACCGCGTAAGCCATCTCGACTGCGTTGCCGGCGGCGGATGCGAGCGGCTCGTTCATGTCGGTCAGCAGCGCGCTCGTGGGCAGGCCTGCGCCGTTGGCGACGAGCACGAGGCTCTGGGCCAGCTTTCGCGCATCCTCGGCATTGTCCATGAAGGCGCCGGAGCCGAACTTCACGTCCATCACGAGACCCTGGAGACCGGCGGAGAGTTTCTTCGACAGGATGGAGGCGGTGATGAGATCAATGGATTCCACCGTCGCCGTCACGTCGCGGATGGCGTAGAGGCGCTTGTCGGCCGGTGCGAGATCGGCCGTCTGGCCGATGATGGCGCAGCCTACGTCCCGCGTGACACTGCGGAACGTGTCGAGATCGGGCTGCGTGACATAGCCCGGAATGGAATCGAACTTGTCCAGCGTGCCACCCGTGTGGCCGAGGCCGCGACCTGAGATCATCGGCACATAGCCGCCGCAGGCGGCGACCGCAGGCCCCAAGGCAAGGCTCACCGTGTCGCCGACGCCGCCGGTGGAATGCTTGTCGAGCACTGGACCCGGCAGATCCCAGGTCAGCACGGTTCCCGAGTTCATCATGGCGCGTGTCAACGCCACGCGCTCAGGCACGGAGAGGCCGCGGAAGAAGATCGCCATGGCGAAGGACGCCGCCTGGCCCTCGGTCACGCGGCCTGCGGTCATGCCTTCGATGAACTGCTCGATGTGCTCCGCCTCGAGCGTGCCGCCATCGCGTTTGCGGCGGATGATTTCCTGCGGAAGAAGGCTCATGCTAGTAGGCTCCGGTGGCGGCCGTGCCGGCCCGTCCTTCGATGGCGGCGATCAATGCATCGTAGACGCTGCTCGCGCCGATGCGGAAGGTCCGCGGCGTGGCCCAGCCGGGTCCCATGATGCGGTCGGCGAGATCGAGATAGATCTTCGCATCATCGACTGTACGGATGCCGCCGGAAGGCTTCAGGCCGACAGGCTTACCCGAGGCCTTGATGGCGTTGAGCATGATCTCGGCGGCTTCCGGCGTGGCGGAGACCGGCGTCTTGCCCGTGGAGGTCTTGATGAAGTCCGCACCCGCGTCGATGGCGATGCGGCTCGCGGTCTCGATGAGCTTGGGATCCTTCAGCTCGCCCGTCTCCAGGATCACCTTCAGCAGGCGATCGCCGTCGACGAGTTCGCGCACGGCCTCCACCATCTCGACAGCAGCCGCGAGATCGCCGCGTCGCACGGCATCATAGGGGATCACGAGATCGATTTCATTTGCGCCGTCGGAGAGCGCCTCCTGCGTGTCGTCCGCAACGCGGCTCACATCCTCGCCGCCGGCGGGAAAGTTCACCACGGTTGCGATGCGCACGGACGAGCCTTTGAGGCTTTCCCGGGACCGCTTCACGAATTGCGGCCACACGCACACGGCCGCCACGGGTCCGCGCGGATCGAGGGCCTTCTTGCACAGGGCATCGATGGCCTGATCCGTGCAGGTCTCCGTCAGGTCGGTGAGATCGAGACTGCGCAGGGCGCGCACTGCAATATCCGCATCAGGCATGGGGCAGCTCCGCGATGAAGGACCGGACGAGACGCTTGAATTTCTCGGAGGCTTCCGCCGCCGTGTCCTTGGTCTCCTGGTGCGAGGGCGACGCACCCTCGATACCGGCAGCCAGATTGGTGACGACGGAAATGGCCGCGACCCTCAGGCCGTAATAGCGGGCGAGGATGACCTCAGGCACCGTGGACATACCCACGAGATCGCTGCCGAGGATCTGCACCATCTTGATCTCGGCCGGCGTCTCGAAGCTCGGCCCCGACAGCCAGGCATAGACGCCCTCGGGCAGCGCGATGCCGGTCTTCTGCGCGGCGCGCTGCAGCGTCTGGCGCAAGCCCTCGTCGTAAGCGCCCGTGAGCGAGACGAAGCGGCCTTCCGTATGATCGCGCAGCAGCGGATTGGCGCCCGAGAGGTTGAGGTGATCGCTGATGGCCACGAGGCTGCCGGGTCGGATATCGGCCCGCACCGAGCCCGCCGCATTGGTGGCGACCAGCGTCGAGATGCCAAGCTCCTTCACGAAGGCGACAGGCACGCGCATCGCGCCAGCATCGCCCGTCTCGTAATAGTGCGCACGGCCCTGGAACAGCAGAACGCGCTTCCCTTCGAGCGTACCGGCGACAAGCTTGCCCGCATGGCCGGAGACGCCGCTTCTCGGGAAATGCGGGATCTCCGCGTAAGGGAGGCTTACCGGATCGCTCACCTCGTCGACCAGCGTTCCCAGTCCCGTGCCGAGCACGAAGGCTGCATCGAAGTGGCCGTCGAAGCCGCGGCTGCGCACGAAGGCGGCCGCCTCTTGAATCATCTGCTGCATGGTCATCTCAGGCCTGACGTGCAGGCCTTCCTTTCATCAAAGCAAAACGCTTTACCGATCCGTCAAATTGTCGGGGCCGAAGGAGAAGGGCAACAGCTCGTCGAGGGTGAAGCTCTTCCGGATGCCTTCCGGTCCCGCGATGTGGATCGGCGTGTCGGGCCCGGCGAACTCGCGGATGCGCTGGCGGCAGCCGCCGCAGGGTGTGACGAGGTTCTCGCCCTCGCCCATCACGACGATCTGCGCGATGCGGTTTCCATCGCCGGCGATCATGGCTGAAATGGCACCAGCCTCCGCACAGGAGCCCACCGGATAGGCCGCGTTCTCCACGTTGCAGCCGGTAAAGACCTGGCCGTCTACGGTCAGAATAGCGGCGCCGACCTTGAACCGCGAATACGGCGCATAGGCCTTGGCTTGGATCGCCTTGGCTGCCTCGAACAGGGTATCCAGCGATGCCATGCTCAGCGCTCCTTCACATAAGGCACGCCGGACGCGCGCGGCGGAATCGCCTTGCCGATCACGCCGGCGAGCAGGATGACCGTCATGAGATAGGGCATCGCCTGGATGGCCTGCACGGGCACCTCGCCGATGCCGGGCAGTGAGAGGCCCTGCAGTTGGTTGGCGCTGGCATCGAGCAGGCCGAAGAGGAAGCAGGCGCCGAGCGCGGGCCACGCGCGCCACTTGGCGAAGATGAGAGCGGCGAGCGCGATGAAGCCGCGCCCCGCCGTCATGTTGGGCAGGAAGCCTGCCGCCTGTCCGACCGACAGGTAGGCACCTGCAAATCCGCACAGCACGCCCGCGATGATGACGGCGGTGTAACGCAGCTTCGTCACCGAGATGCCGGCGGTGTCGACCGCAGCCGGATTCTCGCCGACGGCTCGAAGTCGAAGCCCGAAGCGCGTGCGTCCGAGAACGAACCATGTGATCGGCACTGCGAGCAGGACGATGTAAACAAGCGCCGAATGACCAAAGAGCACGCTGCCGAAGCGCTGATCGCCCTCCAGCGGCGGCGTGCGCCCACCCTGCCCGTACCAGGCATTGCCCACGATGGCGGTGAGACCCGCGGCCAGCATGTTGATGGCAACACCGGAGACGATCTGGTTGCCGCGCTGGCTGATGGAGGCGAAGCCGTGAACGAGCCCGATGGCCACGGAGGCCGCGATGCCGATGAGGAGGCCGGCCCAGGCGGAGCCGAACGCATAGGCGCCGGCAGCGCCGGCAAAAGCCGCCACCAGCATCTTGCCCTCAAGGCCGATATCCACCACGCCCGAGCGCTCGGACCAGAGGCCCGCAAGGCAGGCGGCGAGAAGCGGGATCGAGAGCCGCAGGGCCGAGTCGAAGATGGTGACGAGAATGCCGAGATCCATGGCTCAAGCCCTCGCCAGTTTCTGACGTGCGAACAGATGCGCCACCAGACGCCGGAACAACCCGTCCAGCGCACCCGCGAACAGGATGATGATGCCGCCGATCACCACCACCATGTCGCGGGTGATGGCCGGCTGCTCGAAGGCGAGTTCCGCGCCGCCTTGATAGAGGATGCCGAACAGGAGCGAGGCTAGGATGATGCCGACCGGATGCGCGCGGCCCATGAGCGCCACCGCGATCCCCACGAAGCCGTAGCCCGAGGTGAACTCGAGCAGGAGGCGGTGCTGGTAGCCCATGAGTTCGTTAACGGCGAGACCGCCCGCCAACGCGCCGGAGATTACCATGGCGATGATGATGATCCGCGCGGGCGAGATACCGGCGTAGACCGCAGCACTCGGGTTCGACCCGACGACGCGGATCGCATAGCCGAGGCGCGAGCGGTAGATGAGGAGCCAGACGAAATAGGCAGCAGCCAGCGCCAGCACCAGCGTGAGATTCAGCTGCGAGTTCGGAATCTCGATGCCCACGGCGGCAAAGACGTCGTGCATGAACGGGATGTACGACTGCTCCGGGAAGGCGCGCGTTTCCGGGTTCATGGATTGCGGTTCGCGCAGCACGTTCACGAGCAGGTAGACGATCAGCACGCTGGCGAGCCAGTTGAACATGATCGTCGTAATCACGATGTGGCTGCCGCGCTTTGCCTGCAGATAACCCGGAATGGCTGCCCACAGGGCGCCGAAGGCCGCAGCCCCCAGGATGCCGAGCGGGATGAGCAGGAAGCCCGGCAGGAAGGTGAGGTTGTTGAGCACCAGCGCAATGCCGAGGCCCGCAAGCGTCGCCTGTCCCTCGCCGCCGATGTTGAACAGGCCGGCATGATAAGCGACGGCAACGGCCAATCCGACGAAGATGAAGTCGGTCATGTAGAACAGGGTGAAGCCGAGCCCCTCCCCGGTGCCGAGGCTGCCCTGGAGCAGCCAGCGCGTGGCGGTCAGCGGATTCTCGCCGATGGCAAGTACCACGAGGCCGGCGACAAGAAACGCCGCCACCACGGAGATGGCGGGCACGAGAACCGTATCTGCCCATCTGGGCAGGTCGAGAGGAGCACTCACGTCTTAAGCATCCGGCAGGAACATGTGGCCCTGCTCATCGAGAGGAAAGGATGGATTCCAGGCGACTTCCCAGAGATGTCCGTCAGGATCGGCGAAATAGCCCGAATAGCCGCCCCAGAAAACATCCTGCAGCGGCTTGACCGGTTGCGCGCCCGCCTTCACGGCCAGAGCATACACCTCGTCAGCCTCCTCTTTGGAGCGGGCATTGTAGGCGAGCGTGATGGCCGCAAATCCGGTGGGCTTGTCCTCGACTCCGGCATCCTTGGCGAGATCGGCGCGACCGAAGAGAGCAAGCGCCAGACCGTTTGCCTGATAGAACGCGACGCTGGGCTGGCTGGCGGAGGACGCCTTCCAGCCCCAGGCCTCGTAGAAGGCGCGGGATTTCGGGAGATCGGCCACGCCAAGGGTCACTAGTGTCAATCGCGGCTGCATCACGCGGCCTCGTCCACGACGCCGGCCATGAGCAGGCCGAGTTCCTGCTCGTTGGTCTGGGAGGCCTTGCGCTCACCGGTGATCTTGCCGCCGCACATGGTGAGGATGCGGTCGGAGAGGTTCATGATCTCGTCGAGTTCCACCGAGACCAGGAGGATCGCAACGCCCGCATCGCGCAGGGCGATCAGGCGGCGATGGATGAACTCGATGGCCCCGATATCGACGCCGCGGGTCGGCTGTCCCACGAGGAGCACCTTCGGGTTGCGCTCGATTTCGCGCGCCAGGACGATTTTCTGCTGATTGCCGCCGGAGAACTTGGACGATTTCAGCCGCGGCGCGGGCGGGCGCACATCGTACTGCTCCATCTTCTGCGCGAGATCCGCAACGAGACGGTCGTGATCGAGGATGGGACCGCGGCCGAGATGCGGCTCGTGGCTGAAGCCGAGAATGGCGCTCTCGAAGGCCGGAAATGCAGGCACGAGACCCGTACGCAGACGATCCTCCGGCACGTGCAGCAGGCCGAGCTGGCGCATGCGGTGCGGATTGTGCTCGCTCGAATGGATCGCCTTCCCTTCAAGGCGGATCGAGCCCAGCACCGGCTGGCGCATGCCGGCAATCGCTTCGAGCAATTCGCTCTGTCCGTTGCCGGCCACGCCCGCGATGCCGACGATCTCGCCCGCGCGAATGGTGAAGGAGGCAGAGGCCACGCGCAGCACGCCGCGACCATCGACGACGGACAGGTTATCGACCTCGAGCAATGGCGCGCCGGGCGTCTTTTCCGCCTTCTCGACACGCAGGAGCACCCGCCGGCCCACCATCAGCTCGGCGAGTTCCGGCGGCGAGGTATTGGCAGTCTCAACGGTGGCCACCATCTCGCCACGGCGCATGACCGAGACGCGATCCGTGATCGCCATGATCTCGCGCAGCTTGTGGGTGATGAGAATGACGGTCTTGCCCTGCTCCTTCAGCGAGCGCAGCAGACCGAACAGCGCATCGGCCTCCGGCGGTGTGAGAACGGCGGTGGGCTCGTCGAGAATGAGAATGTCCGCGCCGCGATAGAGGGCTTTCAGGATCTCGACGCGCTGCTGCAGGCCGACGGAGAGATCGCCCACGGTGGCATCCACATCGATCTCGAGGCCGTAATCCTTTGCCAGCCGCGCCAGCTCCGCGCGCACCTTGGCCTCGCCCACCCGCAGCATGGCGCCGCCTTCGGCCCCGAGCATCACGTTCTCGACCACGCTCAGGGGCTCTACCAGCATGAAGTGCTGGTGCACCATGCCGATGCCGGCCTGAATGGCGTCGTCGGGAGAGCGGATGGCAATGGGTTTGCCGTTGACCCGGATCTCGCCGGAATCGGCCTCATAGAAGCCGTAGAGGATCGACATGAGGGTCGACTTGCCCGCACCGTTCTCGCCGACGATGCCGTGAATGGTGCCGCGCGCGACGGAGAGGTTCACGTCCCTGTTGGCGTGAACGGCGCCGAAGCTCTTGTTGATGGCAATGAGTTCAATGGCGGGGGACATCGGCCTCAAGGTGGTTGTCCGGCAAAGGAAAAAGCGACCGGGATCTTATCGGAAAACGCGCGAACCTAAAAACGGAAACGGCCGCAGGCCCTCTTCGAGAATGCCTGCGGCCGGATCGATGCGTCAGATTACATCGGGCACTTGGAGTCCGACATGTAGTCGTGGACCTTGATGGCGCCGGACTTGATGTCGGCGGCGGCCTTGTCGGCGGCGGCCTTCATCTCGGCGGTGATGAGCGACTTGTTGTGCTCGTCGAGGGCCCAGGCCACGCCGTCTTCCTTGAGGCCGAGCACCGAGACGCCGGCCTTGAAGGTGCCCTTCTTGGCCTGATCGAAGGCGTTGTAGGTCGCCACATCCACGCGCTTGACCATGGAGGTCAGGATCTTGCCCGGATGCATGCCGTTCTGGTTGGAATCGACGCCGATGCCGAGCTTGCCAGCGTCGGCCGCAGCGCGCATGACGCCCACGCCCGTGCCGCCGGCCGCGTGATAGATCACGTCGGCGCCGCGATCGATCTGGCCCTTGGCGAGCTCGCCGCCCTTCACCGGATCGTTCCAGGCCGCGCCCGTGGTGCCGGTCATGTTCTGGAACACCTCGGCGTCCTTCTTGGCGTGCTTCACGCCCTGGACATAACCGCAGGCAAACTTGCGGATGAGCGGGATGTCCATGCCGCCCACGAAGCCGACCTTGTTGGTCTTCGAGGCCTGAGCCGCCAGGAGGCCGACCAGGAACGAGCCCTCATGCTCCTTGAACACGACGGACTGCACGTTCGGCTTCTCGACCACGGCGTCGATGATGGCGAACTGGGTCTTCGGGAACTCCTCGGCGACCTTCTTCAGCGCGGTCTCCTGGGAGAAGCCCACGGCCAGGATCGGCGAGAAGCCGTCGCGGGCGAAGCGGCGCAGGGCCTGCTCGCGCTGGGCGTCGTTCTGCGGCTCGAAATCGCGGTAGTCGGTGCCCGTGTCCTTCTTGTACTTCTCGGCGCCCGTATGGACGCCCTCGTTGAAGGACTTGTCGAACTTGCCGCCGAGATCGTAGACGATCGCGGGCTTGAAGGCCGGAGCCTGGGCGAAGGCGAAGGAAGCGGAAAAGGCGAGGCCCGCGAGCGCGAGGCCGAACTTGGTTACTGTCATCGGCTTTGTTCCCTGTTAGACGCCGGCTTTTTAGCCGGTTGCCCCATGACGATGGCACGGCAAGGGTCACAACGCCAAGGCCTCTGTCAAGGCGGCATGTTATTTCCTTCACGGAAAGGTTGATAGCCTGCCCCGTTCCCGTAAGGTCACGCCATGTCACTGAGTCCAGACGAAATCGACCGCTATGCCCGCCACCTCGTCCTGAGGGACGTGGGCGGGCCGGGGCAGCAGAAGCTTAAAAGCGCTCGCGTCCTCGTGATCGGCGCCGGCGGCCTGGGCGCGCCCCTGATCCAGTACCTCGCGGCCGCCGGGATCGGCGCCATCGGCATCGTGGACGACGACACGGTAAGCCTCTCGAACCTGCAGCGGCAGGTGATCCACGGGACGCCTGATATAGGCCGCCCCAAGGTGGAGAGCGCTGTAGATGCGGTCAGGCGGCTCAATCCGCATGTGGCGGTCGAGACCCATGCCATTCGTCTGACGCCCGAGAACGTGCGGGAACTGGTCGGCCGCTACGACATCGTTGCCGACGGCTCCGACAATTTCGACACCCGCTATGCGGTGTCCGATGCCTGCTTCTTCGAGAAGAAGCCCCTGGTGACGGCGGCTTTGGGACAGTTCGACGCCTCGCTCACGGCGATCCGAGCGCATGAAACCAACCCGGACGGGCGGCCGAACCCCACCTATCGCTGCCTCTTCCCCTCCCCGCCTCCGCCCGGTGCAATACCGACCTGCGCCGAGGCCGGCGTGCTCGGGGCGCTCGCCGGTGTCATGGGCAGCCTGATGGCCATGGAGGTGATCCGGGAGATCGTCGGCTTCGGCGAGAGCCTCGTCGGGCGGCTGCTCATGGTCGATGCCCGCTCGATGCGGTTCGATACGGTGCGCTATGGGTGGGACGAGGGGAACCCGTTGAGCGGCACAGAAGCGTCTTAACTCTCTCCCCTGCGCGGGAGAGGGTGGCGAACGGAGTGAGCCGGGAGAGGGGAAGTCCGGACGAGCACAGCCCCTCTCCCGACCCTCGCTCACGCGAGGGCCACCCTCTCCCGCTAAAGGGGAGAGGGCTGATTAAGAGCGCAGCACTGCGCCGGTCTTCTTCGACACCTCGCCGACGATCTTGGCGGACACCGCCTCGATCTCCACGTCGGTGAGCGTCTTCTCCGTGGGCTGGAGAGTGACGGCGATGGCGACGGACTTCTTGTCCGGGTCGATGCCGGTGCCCTCGTAGATGTCGAACACGTCGACGCCCACGATGAGCTGGCGCTCGGCCCCTTGCGCCGCCTTCACGATGTCGCCGGCCGCCACGTCGCGGCCGACCACGAAGGCGAAGTCGCGGGTGAGCGGCTGGAAGTCGGGCAAGTTCAGCTTCGGCTTCATCTTGGTCGGCTTCGCTTTGGGCGGCGGCAGCGCGTCGAGATTCAGCTCGAAAGCCACCAGCGGCCCCTTCAGGTCGAGAGCTTTCAACACCTTCGGGTGAACCTCGCCGAAGGCGCCGACCACGTTCTTCGGCCCGAACTGCAGGGTGCCCGAACGGCCCGGATGGAACCAGGCCGGGCCGCCGGCCACGATCTGGAGACCGCCGGACGGGATGCCGAGCGCGGCCAGCAGCGCCAGCACGTCGGCCTTGGCGTCGTAAGCATCGACGCTTTGCGCGCCGCCGTCCCAGTGACGGCCCACGCCCTCGGCGCGCGCCGTGCCCCGGCGGACGGCCGCTGCCTTGATCGACTGCCCTTCCGGCTGGTCGGACGCGAAGGTCTGGCCGACCTCGAACAGGGCCACGTCACCGAAGCCGCGATCCGCGTTGCGCTGCGCCGCCTTCAGTAGACCGGGCAGCAGGCTCGGGCGCATGTCGGAGAGTTCGGCCGCGATCGGGTTGGCGAGCGCAAGCCGCGCATCGCCGCCGCCGAACAGCTCCGCCTCGCTCCTGGCGATGAACGACCAGGTGACGGCTTCCACCAGACCGCGCACCGCGAGCGAACGGCGGGCCAGCCGCGTGCGCTTCTGGATCAGGGTCAGAATGGGCTTGGCCACCACGTCTTCGAGGCGGGGCAAGGGCTTGGGCTCGATGCGGTCGACGCCGGCGATGCGGATGACCTCCTCGACGAGATCCGCCTTGCCCTCGATGTCCGGGCGCCAGGACGGAGCCGTGACGCTCACACGCTCGCCCGAGCCCTGCACCTGGAAGCCGAGCTTCTTCAGGATCTGCTCGGACTCGGAGGGCTGCACGTCGAGACCGGACAGGCGCGGAACCTCCGAATAGGGGAAGTCGATCACGCGCGTCGCCTTAGGCACTTGGCCCGCAACAACGGCCTCGCTCGCCTCGCCGCCGCACAGGTCGATCACCAGCTGCGTGGCGAGATCGAGACCCGGCACCGTGAAGGCCGGGTCGACCCCGCGCTCGAAGCGGTAGCGCGCATCGGTGATGATCCCGAGCTTGCGGCCTGTCTGCGCGATGTTCAGCGGATCCCACAGGGCGGATTCGATCAGCACGTCCGTGGTGGCCTCATCCGAGCCGGAATGCTCGCCGCCCATGATGCCGGCTATGGACTCCACGCCGCTCTCGTCGGCGATCACCACGTTGCCGGAATCGAGCTTGTAGGTGCGCCCGTCGAGGGCCAGCACCTCCTCGCCCTCCTTCGCTCGGCGCACGGTGAGGTTGCCCTTCACCTTCTTGAGGTCGAACACGTGGAGCGGACGGCCCCGATCGAAGGTGATGTAGTTGGTGATATCCACCAGCGCGTTGATCGGACGAAGGCCGATGGCGAGCAGGCGGCGCTGCATCCATTCCGGCGACGGGCCGTTCTTCACGCTGCGCACGAGGCGCAGCGCGAAGGCCGGGCAGAGCTTCGCGTCCTCGCCGGAGAAGTCGAGCGTCACCGAGACCGGGCATGCACCCTTGCCCGGCACGGGCGCAACGGCATCGCCCTTGAGGGTGCCGAGGCCGGCGGCCGCGAGATCGCGGGCGATGCCGTGGATCGACGTGCAGTCCGGGCGGTTCGGCGTCAGGTTGATCTCGATCACCGGATCGTCGAGACCGGCATAGGCCGCATAGGGCTGGCCCAATGGCGCATCCTCGGGCAGGTCGATGATGCCGTCGTGATCGTCGGAGATCTCGAGCTCAGAGCCCGAGCACAGCATGCCCTTGCTCTCGACGCCCCGGATGGTGCCGACGCCGAGCGTGATGTTCTTGCCCGGGATGTAGGTGCCGGGCGGCGCGAACACGCTCTTCATGCCGGTGCGGGCGTTGGGCGCTCCGCAGACCACTTGGATCGGGTCCCCCTCGCCCGTATCGACCATGCACACGCGCAGGCGATCGGCATTGGGGTGCTGCACGGCGGAGATCACATAGGCGACCTTGTAAGGCGCCAGCGCCTTCGCCTTGTCCTCCACGCCCTCGACCTCAAGGCCGATGCGGGTGAGCGTCTCGACGATCTCGTCGAAGGAGGCCGAGGTCTCGAGGTGATCCTTGAGCCAGGAGAGAGTGAATTTCATGATGGCTCTCCTTTTACGAAGTCAAACCGCTGACGAGGCTCGGGATGTCGAGCGGGCGGAAGCCGTAATGGTTCAGCCAGCGCACATCGGCCTCGAAGAAGGGGCGCAGATCCGGCATGCCGTACTTCAGCATGGCGATGCGGTCGATGCCCATGCCCCAGGCGAAGCCCTGGTACTCGTCGGGATCGAGCCCGCAATTGCGCAGCACGTTCGGATGGACCATGCCGCAGCCGAGAATCTCGAGCCAGTCGGTGCCTTCGCCGAAGCGGATCTCGCCACCCTTGCGCGAGCACTGGATGTCGACCTCTGCGGACGGTTCCGTGAAGGGGAAGAAGGACGGGCGGAACCGCATCTTCACCTGATCGACCTCGAAGAAGGCCTTGCAGAACTCCTCCAGGATCCACTTCAGGTGCGCGATGTTGGCCTGCTTGTCGATGACGAGGCCTTCCACCTGGTGGAACATCGGCGTGTGGGTCTGGTCGGAATCGTGCCGATAGGTCCGGCCCGGAATGATTACCCGGATCGGCGGCGCCTTAGAGGTCATCGTGCGGATCTGCACCGGCGAGGTGTGGGTGCGCAGCACCTTGCGCTCACCCTTCTCGTCAGGGGCGAGGAAGAACGTGTCGTGCATCTCGCGGGCCGGATGGCCCTCGGGGAAGTTCAGTGCCGTGAAGTTGAGATAGTCGGTCTCGATATCCGGCCCCTCGGCCACGGAGAAGCCCATATCGGCGAAGATCGCCGTCAACTCCTCGATCACCTGGCTGATAGGGTGGATGCGGCCGCGGGATTCAGGCGCCTCCGGGACCGGCAGCGTCACGTCGATGCGCTCGGCAGAAAGGCGGGCTTCGAGAGCCGCCTCCCCGAGCGTCTCTTTCCTGGCTGCAATCGCGCCCTGCACCTTATCGCGCAGGCCATTGATGAGCGGGCCGCGTTCTTTCCGCTCCTCCGGGCTCATGGCCCCGAGGGTCTTCAGGAGTTCGGAGACGGAGCCCTTCTTGCCGAG
The DNA here is from genome assembly GCF_000739015.1 of Microvirga sp. BSC39. Classification (GTDB taxonomy): domain Bacteria; phylum Pseudomonadota; class Alphaproteobacteria; order Rhizobiales; family Beijerinckiaceae; genus Microvirga. The sequence goes on along the minus strand of NZ_JPUG01000076.1, from coordinate 71,105 downwards.
CGCGAAGACGCGCACGGATTCGAGAGCCGCTTCGTCGCCGGCGGCTTCGACCTGGGAAAGCAGGTCATTTTCGAGATGGTTGAGATCGGTCATCGGTCCCTGGCCAGATGCAAGCGCCACATGAGAGGCGCCCTGAGTGAGGCGCGGCGCGGGAACCGTCAAGTCGTCCGAGCCGCGAAAGAGCAACCGACAGCGCAGCGGCCGTCAGCGCGGGTGGTCTCGGAGAAGGGGGAGAAGGCGGTGCGGCTGAACGAGCCAGCCGCACCGAAAGCTAGTCTATCCGATTAGGCGGCCTGCTGCGGCAGGGCGGCCTTGGCGGCTTCCACGTAAGCGGCGAAAGCCGCCGGCTCGTGGATGGCCAGCTCGGACAGGACCTTGCGATCGACCTCGATCCCAGCCTTGCCGAGACCGTCGATAAATCGGGAATAGGTCATGTCGTGCATGCGGACGGCAGCGTTCAGGCGCTGAATCCAGAGAGCGCGGAAGGTGCGCTTCTTGTTGCGACGGTCGCGCGTCGCATACTGCATGCTCTTCTCGACCGCCTGCTTGGCAATGCGGATCGTATTCTTGCGGCGGCCGTAGAAACCCTTGGCTGCCTTGAAAACCTTCTTGTGCTTGGCGTGAGATGTTACGCCACGTTTGACGCGGGCCATGGAAAAACTCCTTCAAAATCCGGGATGTGGGAAGAACCGTCTCAGCCGTTGGGCAGGAAGTACTTCTTCACGTTGTAGGCATCGCCCTCGAACATGGTCGTGGTGCCGCGCAGGTTGCGGATCTGCTTGTTCGACCGCTTGATCATCCCGTGACGCTTGCCGGCCTGGGCGTAAACGACCTTGCCGGTGCCAGTGATCTTGAAGCGCTTTTTCGCGCCAGACTTCGTCTTCAGCTTGGGCATTTGGCTCTCCTTTGGACAGGCCTCGGAGGCGGCAGAGCCGCCCTTCGGCCTTTTCATTGCTGCATTGAGCAAAACAAACCGCCACGGCAGCCCTAACAGCCGGGCGGTTCGATGAAGGCGGCCTTATGACAGAAGGCCGCTCAAAAGGCAATGGCCGCCGGTGCCCCGACGGCCACGAATTTCATCTCTGAAAAGCGCTTAGCGAGGCGCCAGGACCATGACGACCTGACGGCCCTCGAAGTTCGGCTCCATCTCGACCTTGGCGATATCGCCCACATCGGCCTTGACCCGGTCCAGGACCTTCAGGCCGAGGGACTGGTGCGCCATTTCGCGACCGCGGAAGCGCAGGGTGATCTTCACCTTGTTGCCTTCCTCGAAGAAGCCCTTCATCGCCTTCATCTTGACCCCGTAATCGTGGTCATCGATGCCGGGACGCAGCTTGATTTCCTTGACCTCGACCGTCTTCTGCTTCTTGCGCGCCTCGGCGGCCTTCTTCTGCTCCAGGAAGCGGAATTTGCCGTAGTCGAGGATCTTGCAGACGGGAGGGGTGGCGTTCGGCGAGATCTCCACGAGATCAAGGCCTGCCTCTTCGGCAACCTTCAGGGCGTCGAAGAAGGGCATGACGCCCCGGTTCTGCCCTGTATCGTCGATCAGCTGCACTTCGCGAACACCGCGAATGTCTCGGTTGGCGCGCGGTCCGTCCTTCTGCGGCACCGGCATGGCTCTCATTGGTCTGCGAATGGCTCGTATCTCCTGTTAAGGGCTTAAGCTGAGGATCGGAGATCCCAGGGGACCCCTGCTGTGCATGCTCAGCCTTGCCACGAATGATTCGACATTTCGCGCAAATGCGCGGGAAGTCAACTTGTTCTATGGGTAAATCGGCCCTCCAGGAGGGCGGAATAGACGTCCAGCGTGCCGGCAACCATGTGCTCGAGCGAGAAATGGCGCTCCACATGGGCCCGAGCCCTGGCGGACAAGGCGATTCTCGCGCTGGCTCCAAGCCCAAGGGCGGCGCCGACAGCCTCGGCCAGCGCGTCCGGATCTCCGGCCGGGATGCGCCAGCCCGTCCGCTCGTGCGGCGGCACGGCCGGCGGGGACAGCACCGTCTCGGGCACCGCCCCGAGATCGGAGACGACCACGGGCGTGCCCATGGCCTGAGCCTCCACGGCCGACCGGCCGAAGGCCTCGGGCTCGGTGGAAGGAACGGTCACGACGGAGGCCGCCAGGAAGGCCGCCGGCATGTCGGTGCAATGGCCGACCCGGCGCACGATGCCCTTCAGCTTCCTCGCCTCGATCAGGTTGTCGAGATCCTTCACGTAGGAATCCCGCCCCTGCGGGTCGCCGGCGAGGATGTAGGCGACGTCGGCGAGGCCCGCATCGCGCAGCCGGGCGGCCGCCTCGATCAGCACCTTCTGGCCCTTCCAGCCGGTCAACCGGGCGGCGAGCAGCACCACCCGCTCGTGGGGCGCCACCTCCCAGGCCTTGCGCAGGGCCTCGACCCGCTCCGGCGCCACGGCGTGCGGCGAGAACACCGAGAAGTCCGTGCCCCGATGAAGCACCCGGATGCGCTCGCCCGCCTGCGGGTAGACCGACCGGATCAGTTCGCCCGTATAGAGGGAATTAGCGATGACCGTATCGCCGCGGGCCATCACCGAGTTGTAGAGGACCTTCACCGACGAGCGGCCGGAATAGCTGCCGTGATAGGTGGTCACGAATGGGATGTTGAGGGAGCGCGCCGCGCCGAGACCCACCCAGGCCGGGGCCCGCGAGCGGGCATGCACCAGGGAGACCCGCTCGTCATGGCAGATCCGCGCGAGCCTGCGCACGTTGAGGAGCATGGAGAACGGGTTCTTCGTCGCGGCCGGAAAGGGAATCCAGATGCCGCCCTTGGTCTGGAGCTCGCCTACCAGCCGGCCGCCTTCGGTCGCAACGAGCGCCCGCGCACCGGCATGGACCAGCCCCTCGGCGATGTCGACAGTGGTGCGCTCCGCCCCTCCCGCCTCGAGTTCGGGGACGATCTGAAGAATGGTCCGGCCCGCCAGCGGGTGCACGTGAGAGGACGGAAATGCCATCCCTCCGCCGGGTCGCGATGAAAAACTCACGGAAGTCAGAGCCTTCTCAAAAGAATCGTCCGAAAGAATCGTTTATGAGGCTTGCTTCAAAGCAGTTGAGGATGAGTTAACCATGCCGCAAAGCGTCACGGTCGGCCAGGATGCCCGCTCCATCGCCGTTCTCGCCCGGGAGGGCAAAGGCCCGCCCGTGGTCTGGCTCGGGGGCTTCAAGTCGGACATGCGGGCCGCCAAGGCGACCGCCCTGGACGAATGGGCCGAACGGAACGGCCGAGCCTTCGTGCGTTTCGATTACAGCGGCCATGGCGAGTCGGGCGGCGCCTTTGAGGAGGGCACGATCTCCCGCTGGCTGGAGGATGCGCTCGCCGTCATCGAGCGTCACGTGCGGGAACGGCCCATCCTCGTCGGGTCGTCCATGGGCGGCTGGATCAGCCTTCTGGCGGCACGCCACCTCATGGAGAAGCAACCGGACCTCGCCCCCGCGGGCATGGTGCTTATCGCGCCTGCCGTGGACATGACCGAGCGTCTGATGTGGAGTCGCTTCCCCGAGGATCTGAGGCGCAGCGTCCAGGAGACGGGGGTCTACCACCGACCTTCGGCCTATTCCGACGATCCCTACCCGATCACCTGGAAGCTGATCGAGGACGGCCGTCGTCACCTGATCCTCGACCGACCGATCCAGACCGGCTGCCCGGTCCATATCCTGCAGGGAATGGGGGATCCCGACGTGCCCTGGAGCCATGCGCTCGAGCTGGTGGAGCACCTGCCGGGAGACAGCGTGTCGCTGACGCTGATCAAGGACGGGGACCACCGGCTGTCACGGCCGGAGGACATCGAGCGGCTGATCGCAGCGGTAGCGGCTATCGCTTGAGATGAGAAAGACGGTGAGCCTAGTGCAGGCTCACCATCGTCAGGTCATGCGCCCAGGCATTGGCAACCGCAGCGTCGTGGTTGTCGGTCAGCAGGATGGGCTCGCCGCTGGCGGACAGCAGCGCGAACAGCCGCATGCCGGGCTGGAGCTTGGGAGCCTGGGGAAACAGCCGGGCGACCTCGTCGGACTCGATCGGCTTCACATAGGCCATTTCGCCGAGGCCCAGGGAGGCGAGCTCGGACACATTGAGGACCGGCTCGTGATGGTTCTTGATCTCGAAGTTCATGGACATCTCCTTTTGCGGATGCCGTCACACTTTGTCCGGAGCGCTGATGTCGATCTTGCGGACGATCCGCTCCGGTTCGGGGCGGACGAGGTCGATCGACAACAGCCCGTTGGACAGGTCCGCGCCCATCACCTCCATGCCGTCGACGAGGAGGAAGGTGCGCTGAAACTGACGGGCGGCGATGCCGCGATGAAGGAAGTGCCTTGTCTTGTCCTCGGACTGGCGTCCCCGGATGACAAGCTGGCTCTCCTCTAGGGTCACCTCCAGCTGATCCCGGGTGAAACCGGCAACGGCCAGGGTGATGCGGAGGCGCTCGGGGGCGCTTTCCGTGCGCGCCAGGCGCTCGATGTTGTAGGGCGGATAACCGTCCCCTGCCGCCTTGGCGACCCGATCGAGCGCCTGCTCGATCTCGTCGAAGCCTAACAGAAACGGGTGCCCGAAGGGCGACTGACGCGACATGTTCGAAGCCCAAGGTTGGAGGCACTTCGGTGGTTTTGAGCCCGCTGATGCGGCACTCAAGTGGCCCGGAACCGGGCCGCTGTCAGCAATATGGATACGCCGCTTCACCCGATCAAGACCCCGGCTAGGTCACCCCGGCAGGGGTTGGCGCCACGGTAAACGCCGCGTTTCGGGCTAGACCCGCTCGCGCCACCAAGCGACCTGCTCGGCCACCCGCACCGGAGACGTGCCGCCGAAGCTCGTCCGGGAACGGACGGAGTTCTCGACGCCGAGCACGTCGTAGATCCCCTGGTGGATCTTGGGCTCGACCGCCTGCATGGCCTCGAGCGGCAGCTCCTCCAGGGTGCAGCCCCGTGTCTCCGCCTCGGACACGATGCGCCCGGTAATGTGGTGGGCGTCGCGGAAGGGAATGTTGAGGCTGCGCACGAGCCAGTCGGCCAGGTCCGTCGCCGTCGAGAACCCGGCTCCGGCCACTGCCGCCATGCGCTCCGGCACCGGCTCCAGATCCCGGATCATGCCGGTCGTGGCGGCGAGCACGAGCTCGATGGTGTCGGCGGCGTCGAAGACCTGCTCCTTGTCCTCCTGCATGTCCTTGGAATAGGCGAGCGGCAGGCCCTTCATCACGGTGAGCAGGGACACGAGGGAGCCGATGACGCGCCCAGTCTTGCCGCGCACCAGTTCGGCGGCATCCGGGTTGCGCTTCTGCGGCATCATGCTGGATCCGGTGGTCCAGCGGTCCGGCAGGCGCACGAAGCTGAACGGCGCCGACATCCAGATGATGATCTCTTCCGCCAGACGTGACAGGTGCACGGCGCAGATGGAGGCGGCGGCCATGAACTCGAGCAGGCTGTCCCGGTCCGAGACGGTGTCCAGCGAATTGCGAGTCGGCCCGTCGAAGCCCATGGCCTTGGCGGTCATGTGCCGGTCGATGGGGAAGGACGTGCCGGCGAGCGCGCCGGCCCCAAGGGGGGACTCGTTCAGGCGCTTGCGGGAGTCCCGGAAGCGGCTGCGGTCGCGGCCGAACATCTCCACATAGGCCATCAGGTGGTGCCCGAAGGTCACCGGCTGGGCGCTCTGGAGATGGGTGAAGCCCGGCATCACGGTAGCGGCATGAGCCTCGGCCTTGTCGAGGAGGGCCTTGATCAGGCTGGTGAGCTGCTCGTCCGTCCGGTCATGGGCCTCGCGCACCCAGAGCCGGGCGTCGGTGGCCACTTGGTCGTTGCGGCTGCGGGCCGTATGCAGCCGGGCCGCCGGATCGCCGACGATCTCCCGCAGGCGGCTCTCCACGTTCATGTGGATGTCTTCGAGCGCCGTGGAGAAGGTGAAGGAGCCGGACTCGATCTCGCCGAGCACCCGCTGGAGCCCCTGATGGATGGCGTCCCGGTCGCTCTCGGCGATGATCCCCTGCTTGGCCAGCATGGTGCTGTGGGCGATGGAGCCCTGGATGTCCTGGGAGGCCAGTCGCTTGTCGAAGTCGATGGAGGCGTTGATGGCTTCCATGAGCGCGCTGGGCGAGGACGAGAACCGCCCGCCCCACATGGTGTTGGCACCGGGTTTTTTGGCTTCTTCAGACACGGGCTTCATCCGATCAAAAAATGTCGGGGAGCCTTTGCCACAGTTTTCCCCTTCAAGCCAACCCGAAGCAGCCCTGCCCGACCTTTGGGCAGGCTGCACGATGTTTACCAGTTGGTAACCAGTGAGTAGACTCGACAGAACCTGTGTGATTTGCATTCATACGGGCGCACAAGAAGCGCACCCAGCGCTGCGAGGGAACTAGCCTATGAAAAGTCTTCCGAAATTTATCCTATCCGCCGCCATGGTCACCGTGATGGCGACATCTTTCACTGCCGTAAAGGCAGCTACGCCGGCCGACACCCTGGTCCAGGCCTGGCAGAGCGACGACATCATCTCGCTGGATCCCGCCGAGGTGTTCGAGTTCAGCGCGTCTGAGATCATGGGCAACACCTATGAGCGCCTGGTCTCCTACGACATCAAGGATGTGTCCAAGATCACCGGACAGGTTGCCGAGTCCTGGACCGTCTCTCCGGACGGAAAGACCTTCACGTTCAAGCTGAAGCCCAACAAGAAATTCGCCTCGGGCAGCAACATCACGGCCGAGGACGTGGTCTACTCGCTTCACCGCGCCGTGTCCCTCGACAAGTCGCCCGCCTTCATCCTGGGCCAGTTCGGCCTGACGAAGGACAACGTGAAGGACAAGATCAAGCAGACCGGACCGCTGGAACTCACCGTGGAGGTCGACAAGGCCTACGCGCCGACCCTGGTCCTCTACTGCCTCGGCAACTCGGTTGCCTCCATCGTCGAGAAGAAGGTGCTCGTCCAGAACGAGAAGGACGGCGACTGGGGCTATAACTGGCTGAAGACCAAATATGCCGGCTCCGGCCCGTACATCATGCGCGACTGGAAGGCCAACGAGGTCCTCGTCCTCGAGCGCAACCCGAACTACGAGAAGCCGACTCCCCTCGCCCGCGTGATCTTCCGCCATATCAAGGAGACCGCAAGCCAGCGCCTCCTCCTCGAGAAGGGCGACATCGACGTGGCCCGCAACCTGAACCCGGAAGAGGTCACCGCGGTGTCCAAGAACCCGGACATCAAGATTCAGAGCGCTCCCAAGGGCACGGTCTATTATCTCGGCCTGAACCAGAAGAACCCGAACTTGGCCAAGCCCGAGGTTCGTCAGGCCCTGAAGTACCTTGTCGACTATCAGGCGATCGCCGACACGATCATGAAGTACAAGGGCGACGTTCACCAGAACTTCCTGCCCAAGGGCTATCTCGGCGCCGAGACCTCCAACCCCTACAAGCTCGACGTCGCCAAGGCGAAGGAGCTTCTGGCCAAGGCCGGGCTGAAGGACGGCTTCTCGGTGACGATGGACACCCGCTCCACCGCCGAGATCACCGGCGTCGCCCAGGCGATGCAGCAGACCTTCGCGCAGGCCGGCATCAAGCTGGAAATCCTGCCGATGGACTCCAAGCAGGCTCTGACCAAGTATCGCGCCCGCCAGCACGACATCTATATCGGCAACTGGGGCTCGGACTATCAGGATCCGAACTCCAACGCCGACACCTTCGCGGCGAACGACGACAACTCGGACCAAGCTAAGGCGAAGCCGCTGGCCTGGCGCAATGCCTGGGATCCGGGACCGCTGACCGCCAAGACCCGCGCCGCCGTGATGGAGCGTGATGGCGAGAAGCGCGCTCAGATGTACAAGGAGTTGCAGAAGTCGGTTCTCGACGACGGCCCGTTCGTGATCTTCCTGCAGCAGACGGAAGTGGCCGCCGTGCGCAAGAACGTGGACAACTTCGTCCTCGGTCCGTCCTTCAGCGACAACGACGTGTCCCAAGCGAAGAAGAACTGACGCTTCGATGGTTTCAGCAGTCATGAATCGGGGCGGAGGGCACGCAAGTGCCCTCCGCTCCTCCCTTAAGAACATCGCCCAGTTCGTCATCGTTCTGATGACGACCCTCCTCGGCCTTGCCGCCGTCACATTCTTCATCGGCCGCGTCGTTCCCATCGATCCCGTGATCGCCATCGTGGGCGACCGGGCTCCCGCGCAGGTTTACGAGCGCGTCCGCCAGGAACTCGGCCTCGATCTGCCTCTCATCCAGCAGTTCTGGATCTACCTGAAGAAGGCCGTTACGGGCGATTTCGGCAATTCGGTTCTCACTACCAATCCGGTGCTGACGGATATCGCCAATACGTTTCCGGCCACCCTGGAGCTTGCCACCCTCGGCACCCTCATCGGCGTGATCATCGGCATCCCGCTCGGCATCCTGGCCGCCGTCAAGCGCGGCAGCTTCATCGACCAGTTCGTGCGCGTGCTCGGCCTCGCCGGCTATTCCATTCCGATCTTCTGGCTCGGCCTCATGGGCCTGCTGGTCTTCTATGCCAAGCTCGGCTGGGTGGCAGGACCAGGCCGCATCGACGTGACCTATTCCTACCTCTACACGCCGGTCACCAACATCGTGCTGCTGGACACCGCCATGCAGGGCCAGTGGGATGCCTTCTGGGATGCGGTCTCGCACATTATTCTGCCCGCCTGCCTGCTCGGCTATTTTTCGCTCGCCTATATCAGCCGCATGACCCGCTCCTTCATGCTCAACGAACTGGCGCAGGAATACGTGATCGCGGCGCGGGTGAAAGGTCTATCGGAGATGCGCGTGATCTGGCGCCACGCCCTGCGCAACGCGGCCGTTCCCCTGATCACCGTGATCGCCCTGTCCTATGCCAATCTGCTCGAAGGCTCCGTGCTGACCGAGACGATCTTCGCGTGGCCGGGACTGGGCCAGTACATCACCAATTCCCTGCAGAACGCGGACATGAATGCGGTGCTCGGCGGAACCCTCGTGATCGGAACCGCCTTCGTGCTGCTCAATCTCGTGTCAGATCTGCTCTACCGCTTGCTCGATCCGAGGACCCGCTGATGACCGGCGCCCCTCTTCCACTGGCCTCCCAGCCTTCAGGCATGCGTGCCTGGCTGCTCTCCCCGGAGCCGCATTCCCGCTGGCAGGCACGGCTCGGCCGCTTCTATCTCGGCTGGCGTGCCTTCTCCCGCAATCCGCTCGCCGTCATCGGCCTCGGCATCGTCCTTCTGCTGATCCTCGTGGCGATCTTCGCCGATGTCATTGCGCCCTACTCGCCGGTCGCCGGCGGAGACCTTCGCACGCAGCGCCTCCTGCCGCCGAGCGAGGCCTATTGGTTCGGCACGGACGATCAGGCGCGGGACATCTTCTCCCGTGTGATTCACGGCTCACGCATCACGCTTTTCGTGGTCGTCCTGGTGGCCCTGATCGCAATGCCGATCGGCCTTCTTGTGGGCACCGTCTCCGGCTATCTCGGCGGCTGGGTCGACACGGTGCTGATGCGCATCACCGACATCTTCCTGGCCTTCCCACGCCTCATCCTGGCGCTCGCCTTCGTGGCAGCCTTAGGGCCAGGCATCGAGAACGCCATCATCGCTATCGCGATCACCTCCTGGCCACCTTACGCCCGCATCGCCCGCGCCGAGACCCTGATGATCCGCAACAGCGATTTCATCGCGGCGGTGAAACTCCAGGGCGCCTCGACGCCGCGCATCATCTTAGGCCATGTGGTGCCGCTCTGCCTCTCCTCGCTCATCGTGCGCGTGACGCTCGACATGGCCGGCATCATCCTGACCGCGGCCGGCCTCGGCTTCCTTGGCCTCGGCGCACAGCCACCGATGCCGGAATGGGGCGCCATGGTGGCCACGGGCCGCAACTACCTCATCGATCAATGGTGGGTCGCCGCCATGCCGGGCATCGCGATCTTCGTGGTGAGCCTCGGCTTCAATCTGCTGGGCGACGGCCTGCGCGATGTTCTCGACCCGAAGGCCGCCAAATGACGAAGCCGCTTCTCGACGTTGAAGACCTGCGCGTGCGCTTTCATCTGCGCACCGGCACTGTGGAAGCCGTGCGTGGCGTGTCCTTTCAGCTCGGCCGTGAACGCCTCGGCATCGTGGGCGAGTCGGGCTCCGGCAAGTCGCAGACCGGGCGCGCCATTCTCGGCCTCACCCCTCCCCCCGGCGAAGTGACGGCCAAGCGCCTTGCCTTCGACGGGATCGACTTGCAGACCGCCTCGAAGAAGACACTGCGCACCTTGCGCGGCGGGCGGATCAGCATGGTCATGCAGGATCCGAAATACTCGCTGAACCCGGTCATGACCATCGGCGATCAGATCATCGAGGCTTATCGGGCTCATGCCAGAGCCCGCAAGGCGGAGGCGCGCGACAGGGCGCTCGCCATGCTGGAAGCCGTGAAGATGCGCGATCCCGGCCGCGTGTTTTCGCTCTACCCGCATGAGGTCTCCGGCGGCATGGGGCAGCGCGCTATGATCGCCATGATGCTCGTCACCGATCCGGACCTGCTCATCGCCGACGAGCCGACCTCGGCGCTCGACGTGACGGTATCCATGGAGGTGCTGCGCATTCTCGACGAGCTCGTCTCGGAGCGGGGCATGGGCCTGATCTTCATCTCGCATGATCTCAAGCTCGTCTCCTCCTTCTGCGACCGGGTGCTGGTGATGTATGCGGGGCGGGTGGTCGAGGAGTTGGAGGCGAAGAACCTTCGCGAAGCGCAGCACCCCTACACGCAAGGTTTGATGCGCTGCCTGCCGACATTGGCGAACGACGTCCGTCCGCTGCCGACCCTGAACCGCGATCCCGCATGGGCGCTCTAACGATGCTCGATATTCAAAACCTCAACGTCGTATTCGGCACGGGCCGTCTTCGGGTCGAGGCCGTCAAGAACGTAAGCTTCCACGTGGAGCAGGGTGCGGCCTACGGCCTCGTCGGTGAATCCGGCTCCGGCAAGTCGACGGTGCTGCGCGCCATATGCGGCCTCGCGCCGATCACCAGCGGTCGCGTGAGCGTCGATGGCAATGCTGTCACCACGCCGCGGGGCAAGGCCTTCTACCGCACGGTCCAGATGGTGTTTCAGGACCCTTATGCCTCGCTGCACCCGCGCCACACGGTTGACCGCACGCTCTCCGAGCCGCTCGCGATCCATGGCGAGAAGGATGCGGAGGCGCGCATCCTCCAGGCCCTGAAGGAAGTGGGCCTCGGCCCCTCCTTCCGCTTCCGCTATCCGCATCAGCTCTCGGGGGGCCAGCGCCAGCGCATCGCCATTGCCCGGGCGCTGATCCTGCGCCCCAAGGTGCTGCTGCTCGACGAGCCGACCTCGGCGCTCGATGCCTCGGTGCAGGCCGAAATCCTGAATCTGCTCGACGACCTGCGCCGGCGCTTGGGGTTGACCTACATCCTGGTCAGCCACGATCTCGCCGTCGTGGCCCACTTGTGCGAACGCCTGCTCGTCATGCAGCATGGCGAAGCCGTCGAGGAGACGACAGCCGCTGCCCTGCGCTCGGGTGCAGCCTCGAACGATTATACGCAGTCCCTGATCCAGGCGAGCCAGGGCTTCACGCGGGTTGCCCCGCAACCGGCCCAGGCTCCTGCCGCTTAAAATACCGTTTTTCCGCCACTCATTTTGATGTGAAACGATGTCCCGCTCCACTCCGATGCCTGTCTTCGATGGTCACAACGACGTGCTGCTGCGCCTGATGCGCGGCAAGATTCAGCCCGAGCAGGCTTTCCTGGAAGGCGACAATATCGGCCACCTCGACTGGCCGCGCATGAGGCAGGGGGGCTTCGTCGGCGGGTTCTTCGCCGTCTATGTGCCGTCCGAGAGCGTGGGCGTCGACGTGGATGAGCTGATGGCCCAGGCGCAGTACGATGTGCCCCTCTCTTCGCCGCTCCCGCTCCCTACGAGCCAGCAGGTGACGGTGCACATGGCTGCGTTGCTCATGCGCATCGAGCGCGCCTCGAAGGGCGAGGTGAAGATCTGCCGCAATGCGGCCGACATCCGCCACTGCATCGATACCGGCAAGCTCGCGGCGATCCTGCACATCGAGGGTGCCGAGGGCATCGACCCCGATCTCTACATGCTCGACGTTCTCTACGAGAGCGGCCTGCGCTCCATCGGTCCGGTCTGGAGCCGCCCGAACATCTTCGGCCACGGCGTGCCGTTCCGCTATCCCTCGACGCCGGATACCGGCCCGGGCCTCACCGATCGCGGCATCGAGCTGGTGCGCGCCTGCAATCGCCTCAAGATCATGATCGACCTCTCGCACCTGAACGAGAAGGGCTTCTGGGACGTGGCCCGTCTCTCCGACGCACCGCTCGTCGCGACCCACTCCAATGCCTGGGAAATCTGCAAGCATTCACGCAACCTCACGGACAAGCAGCTCGGCGCGATCCGCGAGAGCCGCGGCATGGTGGGCGTCAACTTCGCCACTTCCTTCATCCGCCCGGACGGCATGCGCAACGACGACACGCCCCTGGAGGAGATGATCCGCCACATGGACCACCTGATCGAGAAGGTGGGTGTGGACGGCGTGGGCCTGGGCTCTGACTTCGACGGCGCGACGATTCCCGCCGAGATCGGCGATGTGCGCGGCCTGCCCCGCCTCGTCGACGCCATGCGCCGCCACGGCTACGACGAGGCCACCCTGCGCAAGGTCTGCTACGAGAACTGGGTGAACGTTCTGGAGCGCACCTGGGGAGAGTGAGGCGGATAGGTCATGGTCGTTGGATGGTCATCCCGGACGGCGAAGCCGATCCGGGATCGCTTTCAGAATAAGGCACCTAAACCTCCCCGCCGTCATCCCCGCGCAGGCGGGAATCCATAAACACGGCGCTTTAGAAAAGGCGGGCAGCGTGACGGCTCGTTCTGCCTCGTTAGCGGTTATGGATCCCGGGCTCTGCTGCGCCGCCCCGGGATGACAGTGTAGGCTGGTTTGCCCAGTCCCGGATCTGCGCTGCGTCCGGGACGACGAAGTAAGGAACCTACCGCTCCGCCTTCGAGGTGAGCGCGAACACGCTCGCGATGCCGCCGACGCCGAGCATGAGCAGCAGGCTGACCGCGTTGATCGCAGGCGATGCGCCCTCGCGCATCTGGCCGTACATGGCAATTGGCAGCGGCGCCTCGGAGCCCACCAGCATCAGTGTGGTGTTGAAGTTCTCAAACGACATCAGCAGCGCCACGAGGCCTGCGCCGATGAGCGCGGGACTTAAGAAAGGCAGTGTCACCGTTCTCAGGACTCTTGCGCGGCTGGCGCCGAGATCGAAGGCGGCTTCCTCCAGCGAGCGGTCGAACTTGCGCAGGCGCGCGGCGATGATGAGCGTCGCGATGGTGAGGATGAAGGAGAGCTGGCCCAGCACCACCAGCGGCAGGCCGGGACGCAGAAAATCGAGATCGGTCTGAAGCCAGTCCTCGAGCCCGTTCGTCACCCGCGAAAAGAAGGCCAGGATCGAGATGCCGAGCACCACGCCAGGAATGACGAGCGGCCAGAGCATCATCATGGCCACGAAGGTCTTGCCGCGAAACTCGGCCCGCTCCAGCACCCAGGCATTCACCGTGCCGAGAAGCACGGCGAGCAGCGCCACAGGGATGGCGACCTTGAAGCTGTTGCCGATGCTCTCCAGCCAGATCGGGTCCGCCAGCACGCCCGGCTTGCCGACGACAGTACCGGATCCGGTGAACCACTCCAGGGTGAAGCCGCGCCACGGCGGGGACGGGAACAGGCTCGCGTTGAAGGCGAAGATCGCCACGACGAGCAGCGGCGCGAACAGGAACAGGTAGAACGCCGCGATGTAGAGCTTCCATGTGATGGATGGGCGGTTCATGGCGTCATGCCTGCTTCAGGGTGGTGCCGAGGCTCTGGCCGGTGAGGCGCAGGCCCAGCCACACGATGGCCGAGGAGAGCAGCAGGAGCAGCATGCCGAAGGCGGCACCCTGTGGCCAGTTGAAGCGCGTGATGAACTGCGCATAGATCTGCTCGGTGAACCACAGCCCGTTCTTGCCCCCGAGCAGCACCGGCGTGGCGAAGTTGCCGACGGTGAGCATGAACACGATGATGCAGCCCGCCACGATGCCCGGCATGGCATGGGGAATGACGATGCGGCGCAGCACGGTCCAGCGGCTGCCGCCGAGATCGTAGCCGGCCTCCACGACCGCAGGCTCCAGGCTCTCCAGCGCATTGGCAAGCGGCACGATCATGAACAGCAGGCCGCCATAGACGAGGCCGAGAATGACCGCGCCGTCGTTGTAGAGTAGCTCCACCGGCTGACCTGCAAGACCGATGGAACGCAGCGCGTAGGAGATCACGCCCGTCTCGCGCAGCAGGATCATCCAGCCCAACGTGCGCACCAGCTCCGAAACCCAGAACGGCAAGAGGCACAGCAGCAGCAGCATGGCCTTGAGGCGGCCTTGCGCCACGCGGGCGATGTAGAGCGCGATGGGAAAGGCGAGCACCAGTGTGAGCGCCGTCACCAGGATCGACATGAACGCCGTGCGCGCGAAGGTGCGCCAATAGAGCGGCTCGGTGAAGAACTCGAGATAGTTGCCGAACCCAAAGGCATAGACCCGCGGCGCGACCCGCTCGCTGAAGGAGAGGACGAGGATCTCCACATGCGGCAGCACGATGAGAAGCCCGAGCCACAGGATGGCGGGAGCGAGCAGAAGGAAGAGCGTGAGGCGTGAGGCCTGCTTCGCGATCATGCGGCGAAGACCTTCATGGCATCCGCCGTCCAGCCCACGTGGACAGGCGCTCCGACCTGGATGCCGACGAGCGGCCCCGCCTGCGGCAGCACGGCGCGCACCGGCTGCTCGAAACCTGTGGTGTCGATCAGCAGGCTCGACGCGGCACCGTCGAAGAGCACCGCCGACACGCGCCCCTCGAAGCGATTGGGGAGGTTGCCCAGGGACGCGGGGTCCTGCGCGAGCGCCACGGCCTCGGGGCGCACGAAGGCGAGAGCCTGCGCGGCCCCGCTCCCCTGCCCCTGCACAATCGCACCAGAGGGCAGCCGCACCGCGATTGCGCCGTTGGAAGCGGCTGCCGCCTCGCCCTGCAGGCGGTTCGTCTCGCCGACGAAGCTCGCGACGAAGGGCGTCGCGGGATTGTGGTAGAGCTCACGCGGGCTCCCCACCTGCTCGAACTTCCCCTGGTTCATCACAGCGATGCGGTCCGACATGACGAGCGCTTCGGACTGATCGTGCGTGATGTAGGCAAAGGTGGTGTTGAAGGTGCCCTGCAGCTGCTTGAGTTCGATCTTCATGTGCTCGCGCAGCTTGAGATCGAGAGCGCCGAGGGGTTCGTCGAGGAGCACGAGGGTCGGCTCCAGCACGAGGCAGCGGGCAATCGCCACGCGCTGCCGCTGACCGCCGGACAGGGCCGTCACGCGGCGTTCGCCGAACCCTTTGAGGCCGACGCGCTCCAGCATGCGGCCTGCGCGCTCCTCGGCTTCCGCTCGGGAGACGCCCCGGCAGGTGAGCCCATAGGCGACATTCTCGCCGACGGTCATCATGGGGAAGAGAGCGAGGCTCTGGAACACCATGTTGACCGGGCGCTTGTTGGCCGGAACGCCGATCATCGATTTTCCGCGTATGCGGATGTCTCCGCTCGTCGGATGCTCGAATCCGGCGATCATGCGCATCAGGGTGGTCTTGCCGCAGCCGGAGGGTCCGAGGATCGAGAAGAACTCGCCGGGGGCGACGCTGAAACTCACGTCATCGACAGCGGCATGCGAGCCGAAGCGCTTGGTGACGTTGACGATGTCGAGATCGGTGGAAGAGGCCATGACGCTGCCGATACAAAGAGTCGTCCCCCAGCGTGAGCTGGGGGACGACGAACCATCACGATGAGGTTTTACGAACCGGCCTTCAGGCGGTCGAGAACCTTGCCTTCGATCTCCTCGAGGCCGGCCGGCACGGCCGGATACCACCGGATGTTGTCAATGGCGGCCTTCGGGAAGCTCTCGGCGAACTGATCCTTCAGCTTGCCTTCCATGAGCTTGTCGGCGCCGTTCGAGGCCGTGAAGTTGCCGGCAGCGGCCGCAACCTTCGCGGCGATTTCCGGGCGCATGTTGAAGTTGATCCACTTGTAGGCGGCATCGTCATTGCGGCCCTTGGCGGGGATCGCAAAGGTGTCGACCCAGCCCAGCGCGCCGGACTTCGGTGCAACGAACTTCATGTCCGGGTTGTCGGCGTTGAGCTTCCATCCGCCCGTATCCCAGGCCATGGCGGCAACGATCTCGCCGGAGCGCACGGCATTGAGGAGCTGATCGGACCCTTCCCAGAAGAACTTCACGTTCTTCTTGCACTCGGCGAGCTTGGCCCCGACCTTGTCCATCAGGGCAGCATAAGCCTTCGCGTCGCCATAGGCCGCGAAGGGATCCATGCCGTTGGCGAAGGCGAAGGCGATCAGCGCCGGGCGCTTGGCGCGGAAGCTGGTCTTGCCGGCGAGAGCGGGATCGCAGAGATCGTTGTAGTCGGCGACCTTGGGTGCTGCCTTGGTGTTCACCACGAGACCGTCCGTGCCCCAGATGTGGGGGACGCCGTAGACCTTGCCGTCGACCGTGGTGTTCTTCTTGGTCGCTTCCAGCATCGAGCCGATGAACTGGTCAGACTTGACCTTCGACATGTCGAGCGGCTTGTAGATGCCGAACTCCGCCTGCGGGCCGGCGATGCGGTCCTGGCTCGGCTGGGCGAGATCGAAGCCTGCCCCTTGCGTGGCGCGCAGCTTGGAGATCATCTCCTCGTTGTTCGAGGTCGTCACCTCGACCTCGATGCCCGTCTCCTTCGTGAACTGCGCCACGACATCGGCCGGCGCATAGCCCGACCAGGTCAGGAGCCGCAGCTTCTCGGCGGCTTGTGCCGATCCGACGACCATGAGAGCCGCAAGAGCAATTGCCAGCTTCAGGCTGGTGCGTTTCGTCAACATCCTCGTCCTCCAGTGTGGTTGGGCTTTTACCCATGTTCCCCAGTTGCAAAACTATATGACAGTTGCACGACGCGCTAGGGGTATGAAGCCGGCTCAGGAACGATCCGCCATGCTGACAGGGGCCGCTCCCCCGGCTATGGATGTGTTCTCTCTGCAGGAGCCCTTAAGCCATGCGCACCTTCTACCCCGAAATAGAACCCTACGAGACCGGCATGCTCGATGTGGGCGACGGCCATCAGGTCTATTGGGAATTGTGCGGGAATCCGGAAGGCAAACCCGTGGTTTTCCTGCATGGGGGCCCCGGCGGCGGTTGCACGCCGACCCAGCGCAGGCTCTTCGATCCGGACAAGTACCGCATCCTGCTCTTCGATCAGCGCGGGTGCGGACGCTCGACGCCCTATGCCAGCCTGGAGGCCAACACCACCTGGCATCTCGTGGCCGACATCGAGCGCCTGCGCGCGATGATCGGTGTGGACAAGTGGATGGTGTTCGGCGGCTCCTGGGGTTCGACGCTCGCGCTCGCTTATGCCGAAACGCATCCTGAGCGGGTCACCGAGCTCGTGCTGCGCGGGATCTTCACCCTGCGCCGTTCGGAGCTGCTCTGGTATTACCAGGAGGGCGCCTCGTGGCTCTTCCCCGACAAATGGGAAGGCTTCCTCGCCCCGATTCCTGAAGCAGAGCGCGGCGACCTCATGGCAGCCTACCGCAAGCGCCTGATTGATCCCGATCCGGCCGTCCAGGCGAAAGCTGCACGCGCCTGGAGCCTGTGGGAGGGCGAGACGATCACGTTGCTGCACAATCAGGAATACAGCGACCAGTTCGGCGACGAGCACTATGCCATCGCGTTCGCCCGGATCGAGAACCACTACTTCGTCAACGAGGGCTGGTTCGAGGAGGGGCAGCTCATCCGGAATGCCCATCGCCTGAAAGGCATCCCAGGCGTGATCATCCAGGGCCGTTACGACATCGCCACGCCACCCAAGACAGCATGGGACCTGCACAAGGCCTGGCCCGAGGCGCAGTTCATCATGGTGCCGGATGCCGGTCACGCGGTGAGCGAGCCCGGCATCACGCATCATCTCATCGAAGCGACGGACGCGTTCGCGAGAAGGTAAGGCTAGCGGACAACCGTCATCCCGGACGGAGCGCAGCGAAGATCCGGGATCGCGCAAACCAGTCCAGCCCTGTCATCCCGGGGCCGCGCAGCGGAGCCCGGGATCCATAACCGCCGACCGTGTAGAATGAGGCACGACGCTGTTCGCCCTCTCATGAGGCGTCGTGTTTATGGATCCCCGCCTGCGCGGGGATGACAGTGTCGAGGTTCCAGCGCTTGATCCTGCGCACGATCCCGGATCGGCTCCGCCGTCCGGGATGACGATCAGAAAAACTTACTTCGCCGTCCAGCCGCCATCCATCGACAGGTTGGCGCCGGACATCTGGCTGGCCGCATCGGAGCACAGGAACACGGCAAGCCCCGCCACCTGATCGACGGTCACGAACTGCTTGGTGGGCTGGGCTTCCAGAAGCACGTCGTTGATCACCTGCTCCTTGGTGAGACCCCGCGCCTTCATGGTGTCGGGGATCTGCCGCTCGACCAGCGGTGTCCAGACGTAGCCGGGGCTGATGCAGTTCACGGTGATGCCCTGCGTCGCCACTTCCAGCGCCACCGTCTTGGTGAGGCCCGCGATGCCGTGCTTGGCCGCCACATAGGCGGACTTGAAGGGCGAGGCCACGAGGGAATGGGCCGAGGCCGTGTTGATGATGCGGCCCCACCCGCGCGCCTTCATGCCGGGCACGGCGGCGCGGATGGCGTGGAAGGCCGATGTGAGATTGATCGCGATGATCTGGTCCCACTTCTCGACCGGGAAATCCTCCACCGGCGAGACGAACTGGATGCCCGCATTGTTGACCAGGATGTCGACGCTGCCGAAGGTGCGCTCGCCGAGCCGTACCATCTCCTCGATCTCGTCGGCTTTGAGCATGTTAGCCGGTGAATAGACCGCCTTCACGCCGAACTCGCTCTCGATGCCGGCGCGGGTCTTTTCGATCTCGGCCTCGTCGCCCAGTCCGTTGAGGACGATGTTCGCACCTTCCTTGGCGAGCGCGCGGGCAATGGCCAGGCCGATGCCGCTGGTCGAGCCGGTGACGACGGCTGTCTTCGATGTCAAGGTCATGGTCTTCTCCGCATGGGCCTGGGCTCAGGCATCAGATGGCAGGTGGAATAGCACAAAGGACGAGGCGGGGGTGAGCCTAGCAAAAAGGAGCATGGGAGGGTGATGCCCCGTTCGGCGCCCATGTGCCGGGCGCATGTCCCTTTCCCCTTCCCCGCCGTTGTCTGGCAGGCGCCGATATGAGATGGATCGGATGCCGTTTCGTCAAACCGAATGGGGGCATGGTGCCGACACCAAAGATTCTTCCCTGCGGCGACAGCGCCCTCACCGTGGAGTTCGGAAGCACGATCGATTCAGGCCTCAACGCCATGGTCCTGGCCCTCGACGAGATCGTCCGCGCCCGTGCCCCCACCGGGCTGATCGAGACCGTGCCGACCTATCGCTCCCTGACCATCCAGTTCGATCCGGCAGTGATCGACTACGACGCCCTGGTCAGGCTCCTCGATGAGGAGACCAAGGATCTCGTGCCGCGCCACGCGGTCGGCCGCCGTTGGCGCGTGCCGGTGGTTTACGGCGGCGAATACGGGAGCGACCTGGAGGAAGTGGCCGAGATCCATGGCCTGACGCCTGCCCAGGTGATCGACATCCATTCGTCGGCCGTCTATCGCATCTACATGATCGGCTTCCTGCCGGGCTTCACCTATCTCGGCGGCCTCGACAAGCGGATCGCCACGTCCCGGCGGGTTCATCCCCGGGCCAAGATCCCGGCCGGCACGATCATGATCGGCGGCGAGCAGGCGGGCATCGCCCCCATGGATATGCCGAGCGGGTGGCACAATCTCGGCCTGACGCCTGTGCGCCCCTACGCTCCGGAACGGAACCCGGTCTTCCTGTTCGCGGCCGGCGACGAGATCGTGTTCGAACCCGTCGATGCCTCGCGCTGGGAGGCGATGGAGAAGGCCGTTCAGGCCGGCGAGCCGGTGGCCGAGGAGGTTCGCCCATGATCGATCTCGTGGTGAAATCCTGCGGCCCGATGACCGCCTTGCAGGATCGCGGCCGCTTCGGCTATCAGGGCTTCGGCGTCTCGCCCTCCGGCGCCATGGACCGCCGCGCTCTGGCGATGGCGAATGTCCTTGTGGGGAATTCTCCCGACATGGGGACAATCGAGTTCGTCAATCTCGGCGGCGCCTTCACGGCCGAGGGCGGCGACCTGCGCCTCGCCGTCGCCGGTGCGGGCGCGTCCGCCAGCATCGACGGCACGCCCCTACCTCCCCTGACATCCTTCATGCTGAGGGAGGGTCAGACCCTTGAGGTGGGGCACCCGCGCACTGGCACCTTCGCGTATCTGGCGGTGGCCGGAGGCCTTGCGGTCGAGCCGCAGCTGGGCAGCCTCTCGTTTCATCTGCGCTCCCGCCTCGGCGGCCTGAAAGGGGCGCCGCTCCAGGCCGGAAGCCACCTGCCATGCCGGCCGGAGGTCCAAGCGGGCGAGCCCATGCAGCTGACCGTCGACCTCATCGAGGAGACCGGCCCTCTACGCGTCATGCTCGGGCCGCAGGACGATTACTTCACGCCGGACAGCATTCGTTTGTTCTTGGAAAGTGAGTTCACCATCAGCCCCCAGGCCGATCGGATGGGCTTTCAGCTCACCGGGCCCAAGCTCGAGCACGCCAAGGGCTTCAACATCGTGTCGGACGGGATCGTGGACGGCCATATCCAGGTGCCGGGCAGCGGCCAGCCCATCGTGCTCATGCGCGACCGGCAGACGGCGGGCGGCTATCCGAAGATCGCCACCGTGATCAGCGCCGATCTTGCCCGCTTCGCGCAGATGCGGTCAGGCACAAAGGTGCGCTTCAGGGCCGTGGAGCGGGACGAGGCCGTGGCGGCGGCGCGGCAGCTGAGGGATTGGATTGCCTCGCTTTCATCACAACTCACCCCCGTTCGCTTCGACCTGACCACGGAGCATCTGCTCAGCCGCAATCTGATCGGCGGCACGGTCGACGCGCTTTCTCCCGCAAGCCACGAATGAAAAGGGCGCCGCATCGGCGCCCTTTCCTTTTATTGCGTTCTGACGCCGCTTTCGTCGATGCGGTCCGGCGCCCCTGCGGCCTTTGCCTCGCGGCGGCGTTCGTGCAGCACGTATTCCGTGTAGCCGTTGGGCTGCTCCGCGCCTTTAAAGACGAGGTCACAGGCAGCCCGGAAGGCAGGCCCATCGAAGTTCGGCGCCATCGGCCGGTAGAGCGGATCGCCGGCATTCTGCCGGTCCACTACCTCGGCCATGCGGCGCAGGGTCTGCATCACCTGATCCTCGCTGACGATGCCATGGCGCAGCCAGTTGGCGAGGTGCTGGCTGGAGATGCGCAAGGTGGCGCGATCTTCCATCAGGCCTACATCATGGATGTCCGGCACCTTCGAGCAGCCGACGCCCTGGTCGATCCATCGCACCACGTAGCCGAGAATGCCCTGGCAGTTGTTGTCGAGTTCCTGCTGGACCGCATCCGGCGCCCAGTTGGACTGGGACACCGGAATGGTCAGGATATCGGAAAGTTTTGCGCGCGAGCGCTTCTTCAGCTCCTCCTGGCGAGCCGGCACGCTCACCTGATGATAGTGCAGCGCATGCAGCGTCGCGGCGGTGGGCGACGGCACCCAGGCGGTGGTGGCGCCAGCCTGCGGGTGACCGATCTTCTGTGAGAGCATATCGGCCATCTTATCGGGCGCCGCCCACATGCCCTTGCCGATCTGCGCCTTGCCGGGCAGGCCGCAGAGCATGCCTACATCCACGTTGTTGTCCTCGTAGGCCTTGATCCACGCGGTCGACTTCATGTCGTTCTTGCGGATCATGGGGCCGGCTTCCATGGACGTGTGGATCTCGTCGCCCGTGCGGTCGAGGAAACCCGTGTTGATGAACACGATGCGCTCGGCGGCCGCATGGATGCAGGCCTTGAGGTTGACGGTGGTGCGCCGCTCCTCGTCCATGATGCCCATCTTGAGGGTATTGCGGGGAAGACTCAGCATGTCCTCGACGGCAGCGAAGAGGTCGTTGGCGAACGCCACCTCGTCAGGCCCGTGCATCTTGGGCTTCACGATGTAGACCGAGCCCGCGCGGCTGTTGCGCAGGGAGCCTGCACCTTTCAGATCGTGGATGGCGATGAGCGACGTGATGGCCGCGTCGAGGATGGTTTCCGGGATCTCCTCGCCATTCTCGTCGAGCACCGCATCGGTGAACATGTGGTGGCCCACATTGCGCACCAGCATCAGGCTGCGTCCATGAAGGCGCAATTCACCGCCGCTCACGGCCGTGTAGACCCGGTCCGGATTGAGGCGGCGCTCGACGGTGCGCCCGCCCTTCTCGAAGCTCTCGACCAGATCGCCCTTCATCAGCCCGAGCCAGGTACGGTAGACCTCGACCTTGTCGTCGGCATCGACCGCCGCCACCGAATCTTCCAGGTCCATGATGGTGGAGACGGCCGATTCCATCACCACGTCGGCGACGCCCGCGGGATCCTCGGCGCCGATGAGATGCGAGCGGTCGATGCGGATGTCGAGATGCAGGTTGTTGTGACGCAGCAGCACCGATGAGGGGCTTGCCGCCTCACCCTGATAGCCGACGAACTGGGCCGGATCGGAAAGCCCCGTCTCGGTGCCGTCCTGAAGCGTGACGATGAGGGCCGTGCCCTGGATCGTGTAGGAAGCCGCATCCCTGTGGCTGCCACCTGCCAGGGGCGCCGCCCGGTCGAGAACCTCGCGGGCGCGGGCCACGACCTTGGTGCCGCGCGCCTTGTTGTAGCCGCCGGAGCGGGTCGCACCCTCGTCCTCCGGAATGGCATCGGTGCCGTAGAGGGCGTCGTAGAGGCTGCCCCAGCGGGCATTCGCGGCGTTCAGCGCATAGCGGGCATTGGACACCGGCACCACGAGCTGAGGCCCGGCGATGCGGGCGATCTCGTCGTCCACGTTCTGCGTCCTGACCGCGAAATCCTCGGGCTCCGGCAGCACATATCCGATGTCGCGCAGGAATCGCTCATAGTCGGCCTGATCGAAAGGCTGGCCTTTTCGGGCGCGGTGGTACTCGTCGATCTGCGCCTGGAGCCTGTCGCGAACGGCGAGCAGTTCGCGGTCGCGCGGGGCGAATTCCCTCACGAGGCCGGCAAGCCCCTTCCAGAAGGCATCCGGCGAGACGCCGGTATAGGCCAGCGCCTCCCGCTCGATGAACTCGTGAAGAACCGGTGCAACCTGGAGGCCGTTCGTCTGGACGCGCGTCATCGTTCCCGCTTTCGGTGGATGTGAAGATCCTGCCCTTAGCTTAAGGCAGGGAGACTAAAAATGAAGATGAGCGCCCTTTCCATGAGACGAAGGGCGGATGGGAGCACGCAGCCAACAAAAAAGCCGCCCCTTCGGGCGGCTTTTCGGAAAGATTTGGTGGAGCCAGGCGGGATCGAACCGCCGACCTCTTGCATGCCATGCAAGCGCTCTCCCAGCTGAGCTATGGCCCCATCCGAGCCGCGATGTATGGGACACCGCGGCGAACTCTTCTCAAATCAGAGGCGTCTCTATAGTCGCCTCTTTTGCGAGGTTCAAGCCTCTTCGTCGTCTTCCAGATCGCTGTCGATCAGGTCGGACACGTCGTCGTCGCCCTCTTCCTCGTCCTCGAGGAAGGTATCGTCATCGGCGACATCGTCGGCCACCTCGATGTCGTCATCGACCGGGATGTCCTTCTCGTTCTCGTCAGCCTCGACCTCATCGAGGGAGACCATCTCCGGACCGGCCGCCTCGAGCTCGGTCTCGTCGTCATCGGCCACGGCGGCGGCACGGGCCGCCACGGGAGCAGCCACGCGGGTCGTCATGGCGGTTGCCTGGAACACGGTGCCGCATTTCGGGCAGACGGCCGGGTCCTTGTTGAGATCGTAGAATTTCGCGCCGCAGCTCATGCACTGGCGCTTCAAGCCGAGTTCCGGTTTGGCCACGGGTGATTGCCTTGGATAAGTGTGAATGGTTGGGAAGGCTCCGTTAGTCGGCAGGGGGTGGCTTGTCAAATAGGAAATTGCAGAGGCAAGGGCCGGGCCTGACCCAGCTTGCGCGTGACGGCGGGAAAACCCCGTGTTAGGAGCCCGCCCTGACGAGAAGGCTCTGAGGGACTCAAACACAATGTCGCACGCGCACGGAACGCCGTCCCCGGTCGCCAGCAGGTCCGGAACGCCCCTGAAAGGGCGCATCCGCGTTCCCGGCGACAAGTCGATCTCCCACCGCTCCATGATCTTCGGGCTCCTCTCCATCGGCGAAACCCGGGTCGAAGGCCTCTTGGAAGGCGACGACGTGCTGCGCACGGCCGAGGCCTGCCGGGCACTCGGCGCCACCATCACCCGCGAGGCTCCGGGCCGATGGCGCATCGTCGGCGTCGGCATCGGCGGGTTGACGGAACCCAAGGATGTGCTCGATTTCGGCAATGCGGGCACCGGCTCGCGCCTCATGATGGGCGTGGCCGGCAGCCACACCATCACCTCCACCTTCGACGGCGACGCTTCGCTGAGGAAGCGCCCCATGCGCCGCATCCTCGATCCGCTCGTCCAGATGGGCGTGACCGTGGTGAGCGAGGCCGAGGGCGGGCGGGTGCCCCTGACCCTGCGCGGCCCCCGCGAGACGCTTCCCATCACCTACGAGACGCCCGCCGCCTCGGCCCAGATCAAGTCGGCCATCCTGCTCGCCGGCCTCAACTCGCCGGGCAAGACCACCGTCATCGAGCGCGAGGCCACCCGCGACCATACGGAGCGGATGCTGCGCCATTTCGGGGCGAGCGTGGAGGTTGCCTCTCACGGAGCCGACGGCCGCGCCATCACCCTGCAGGGCCAGCCGGAGCTGCGCGGCACCGACATCGTCGTGCCGACCGACCCCTCCTCGGCCGCCTTCCCCCTGGTGGCAGCCCTGATCACCCCCGGTTCGGACGTGCTGATCGAGGGCGTGATGATGAATCCGCTCCGCACCGGCCTCATCACGACGCTGATCGAGATGGGCGCTTCCATCGAGCGCCTGAACGAGCGCAACGAGGGCGGCGAGACAGTGGCTGATCTTCGCGTCCAGCACAGCAGACTCACCGGCGTCACAGTCCCCCATGCCCGGGCCCCGGCGATGATCGACGAGTACCCGATCCTGGCGGTCGCGGCCTCATTCGCGGAAGGCACAACCCGGATGCAGGGGCTTCATGAGCTGCGGGTCAAGGAATCCGACCGCCTGGCGGCCGTGGCGGCCGGCCTTGCGGAGGCCGGCGTCAAGTACGAGATCGAGGGTGACGACCTGATCGTTCATGGCTCCGGCGGCAAGGTCCGGGGCGGCGGCAAGCCGGTGGCCACCCATCTCGACCATCGCATCGCCATGTCGTTCCTGGTCATGGGCCTGGCGACGACCGAGCCGATGACGGTCGATGACGGTGCCATGATCGTGACTAGCTTCCCCTCCTTCATCCCGCTCATGCGGGAGCTCGGCGCCACGATCCAGGATTGACCCGCCCATGATCATCGCCATCGACGGCCCTGCGGCTTCCGGCAAGGGCACCCTGGGCAAGCGCCTCGCGGAGCATTACGGCTTCGCCCATCTCGACACCGGCCTGCTCTACCGGGCGGTGGCCCGCGTGCTCATGGACAGGGACGTTCCCCTTACCGACCAGGACGCCGCCACGGCAGTGGCGCAGAACCTGGACGTCTCACACCTGGACGACGATTCCCGTCTCCGGGGAGCCGCCATGGGAGAGGCTGCCTCGGTGGTCTCGGCCTATCAGCCGGTGCGCGATGCCCTGCTGGCCTTCCAGCGCCAGTTCGGCGAGCAGAAACCGGGCGCGGTGCTCGACGGGCGCGACATCGGCACCGTGGTCTGCCCGGATGCGGACGTGAAGCTCTTCATCACCGCCGCCCCCGAGGAGCGGGCGCGGCGCCGGCATCTCGAACTCCTGCGGCGCGGCGAGCAGGCCGAGTACAAGACGATCCTGGCGGACATCCGCCGCCGGGACGAGCGCGACATGAACCGCAGCACGGCCCCGCTCAAAGCCGCCGCCGATGCAGTGACCCTCGACACAACCCATCTCGACCCCGACGCTGCCTTCCAGGCAGCCCTCGCAATCGTGGAAGGCAAGCATTCTTAAGCTCCCCTCTGGTCCAGGAGCAGCCTTGCCTTACTTCCAGAAGCTGGCACACTTTTCTGACCAATCCGGCTCCCGCACAGGAGATTCCGATGGTTTGTTCCGGCTTCACCCGCCTTGCCGCAGCATTTGTCTGCCTCTGGGGGCTGCTCGCCCTCCCTGTTCAGGCCCAGACCGACACCGAGGTTGATCTCGCCCTCGTAGTCGCGGTGGACATCTCGTTTTCCATGGACACGGACGAGCAGGCCCTGCAGCGGGAAGGCTTCGCCCAAGCCTTCCGCTCCAAGCTGGTTCATGACGCGATCCGCGGCGGAATGCTGGGCCGGATCGCGGTCACCTACATGGAATGGGCGGGATCGCCGGATCAGAAGGTGATCATTCCCTGGACGGTGCTCGACAATTCCGAGAGCCTGATGGCCTTTGCCGACAAGATCGCCTCCACGCCCCTGCGGCGGGCGCAGCGGACCTCGATCTCCAGTGCCATCGATTTCAGCGTGAAGCTTCTGGAGGAGAGCGGCCTGAACGCCACGCGGCGCGTAATCGATGTGTCGGGCGACGGTCCCAACAACCAGGGCCGGGTCGTGCTGGAGGCCCGTGACGCGGCTTTGGCCAAGGGCATCACCATCAACGGGCTGCCGATCATGCTGCGCCAGCCCGGCTACCTCGACATCCCGGACCTCGACGTCTATTACAAGGACTGCGTGATCGGCGGCCAGGGTGCGTTCACCGTTCCGGTGCGGGAGCGCGACCAGTTCATCGAGGCGATCAAAACCAAAATCCTGCTTGAGATTGCCAATTTGATGCCCGGACAGCCCCTGATCAGCCGCATCCAGTCCCCTCAGCGCACCAACTGCATGGCCGGCGAGATGCAGTGGCGTGACCGCTGGAGCAATTGAGCTGTCTCTCCCATGACTCAACTGACGCTGGCGCTCGTGGCCCACGACGCCAAGAAGGATGACATGGCCGCATTCGTGGCCCTGTACGAGAACGATCTCCGCCCCTTTGCGCTTTTTTCCACCGGCACCACGGGTGCCCGGGTGATGGAGCGATGCCCTTCGCTGTCGGTCACGCGGCTGAAGAGCGGCCCGCTCGGCGGCGACCAGCAAATCGGCGCGATGATCGCGGAAGGCAGGATCGACGCCCTGTTCTTCTTCGTCGATCCGCTCTCGCCGCACCCGCATGACGTGGACGTGAAGGCGCTGATGCGCCTTGCCCTTGTGTACGACATTCCGATGGCCCTGAACCGCGCCACGGCGGGACGTCTGATCGAGTCGTTCAGAGATTGATCCCGGTGCGGCTTCGTGCGCCGCGCCGATGACATCCACATCCGCGAGGAGACGACGGCATTGTGAGAAATCGGAGGTCCGCGCCAGACGATGCACTACTTATGGCAGAAGCATCGAATGGATATTCCTTGATTCATTGGAAATGATGAGATGGCCCAACCTTCAGCAGAAGAGCGCAAGCGGCAGTCGCAAGCCCGCCGGGAGGCGAACGAGAAAGAGCGCCGCGAGTATTGGGAGATCCTGATCGAGGGAACGCGGGACGCGCACGAGAAGACTCGGCTGCTGTTCGATCAGCGGCAGGAGAACCTCTACCGGCGCCTCGAGGAGCTCGAGCTGAACCTCAGGGACGAGATCCGCGAACATGGACGAACAACCCGGATCTGGCTCGCTGTGCTCAGCACGCTCGTGGCGATCCTGGTTCTCCTTGTCCTTTGGCTCTGAATGGAGGGCGGAGCCGGACCTTTCGGATCGCACCACACGGGGGTGAAGAAAGCAGCATCGGGGTCATGTGCCCCGTGGCTTCGCACGCCGCGTCGGCGGCGCGGTCAGGGGATCCTCCGGCCAGGGATGCTTCGGGTACTGCCCGCGCATGTCGGCCCGCACCGCCGCCCAGGAGCCGCGCCAGAAGCCCGGCAGATCGCGGGTGATCTGGATCGGGCGCTGCGCCGGCGAGAGCAGGTGCAGGATGAGCGGCACGCGCCCGGCCGCGATGGTGGGGTGCTTGTCGAGCCCGAACAGTTCCTGCACCCGCACTGCGAGGACCGGCCCCTCTTCAGCACCGTAATCGACCGGGATCTGTGATCCGGTCGGCACCTCGATATGAGTCGGCGCCTCTGTGTCGAGACGACGCTGCAGGTTCCACGGCAGCAAGCCACGCAGGGCTTCGCTCAGCAGATCGGCGCCGATCTCGCCGAGGCTGCTTTTGCCGACCAAGTGCGGCGCCAGCCACTCGTCCGCGGTACGCGTCAGCGCCTCATCGGACAGATCCGGCCATTCCTCGCCCTCGGCTTTGCGAAGAAACATCACGCGCTCACGCCACTGCGCCAGGGCCTTAGACCAGGGCAAAGCATCGAGCCCCAGCGACACGAGGCCTTCGGCGAGCGCACGCGCCGCCTCCTCCGTTTGCGGGACCTTCAGCGGCCGTTCGTTCAGCAGCAGAGCACCCAGACGCCGGACGCCCCGCGCCCGAAGAGCCCGCGCCTGCCTGTCGAAGGCGACCTCGTCGCGCTGCTCGATGGCATGGCTGAAATGAACCTCGATCTCTTCAGGCGAGATGGCAGCGGCAGCAAGAATGCGCGCCGAGGCCGCGCCGCCGGCGATTTCGGCCACGGCGAGATAGGGCTCCTTGGCGAGCCGCTCATGGGCTTCAAGCGATGCGCCGCGCCCATTGGCCATGAGATACTCGCCCGGCTTGCCCCGCGCCTTGGCGAGGCGGTCGGGATAAGCGAGCGTCAGCAGCGCGCCGATGGATCGCGGCTCTCCCCTCGATGTGCCGTTGCTGCCCCTCGCCCAGCCCTCCGCCATGCGCCGCATGTCCTCCGCCCGCTTGGAGCGGTCGCGGCGGAAGCGCTCGACGCGATCCGAGAGATCCGCCGCATCGCCGCCGAGGCCACGCTCGACGAGAACGGCCGCCACATCGGCCGCATCACGCGCTTGGCCGCTCTCGCCGGCGATCAACACCATGCGGGCCAATCGCGGCGGCAGCGGCAGGTCGCGCAGGCGGCGCCCGACCTCCGTGATGCGCCCCTCGCCATCGAGAGCGCCGAGCTGCTGCAGCAGCGTTCTCGCCTCTTTCAAAGCCGGTGCGGGCGGCGGATCGAGGAAGGCGAGCGTCGTTGGATCGGCAACGCCCCAGGCGGCGCAATCGAGGAGCAGCGGCGCCAAATCGGCGGAGAGAATCTCCGGTCGCCCGAAGGGCTCCAGCGCTCCGGTCGCAGCCTCCTCCCACAGACGGTAGCACACGCCGGGTTCCGTGCGGCCCGCGCGGCCCCTCCGCTGGTCGGCGGCAGCCCGCGAGACGCGCACCGTCTCCAGACGCGTCAATCCGATATTCGGCTCATAAACCGGTATACGGGCGAGCCCTGAATCGATCACGACGCGCACGCCTTCGATGGTGAGCGATGTCTCGGCGATGGAGGTGGCGAGCACCACCTTGCGTCGTCCGGGCTTGGCGGGGCTTACCGCCAGATCCTGCTCGCCCCGTTCCAGGGCGCCGTAGAGCGGAGCGATATCGACGGCGGGATCGTTGACGCGCTCGCGCAAAAGCGTCTCGACCCGGCGGATTTCTCCCTGCCCCGGCAGGAAGACCAGGACGGAGCCGCCCTCGGCGCGAAGGGCGCGGGTGACCGCATCCCCCACCTGCTCCTCGATGCGGCGGTTGGGATCGCGACCGAGATAGCGGGTCTCGACCGGATAGGCGCGGCCTTCCGATTCCACAACGGGCGCTTCGCTCAACAGCTTCGCCACCCGCGCACCGTCGAGCGTTGCCGACATGACCAGGAGACGAAGGTCCTCCCGCAGGCCGCCTTGCGCATCGAGCGCCAGCGCGAGACCGAGATCCGCATCGAGGGAGCGCTCGTGGAACTCGTCGAAGAGCACGGCCGCGACACCCTCCAGGGAAGGATCGTCGAGGATCATGCGGGCGAAGACGCCCTCGGTCACCACCTCGATGCGCGTCCTGCGGCTCACCTTGGAGCCGAGGCGCACCCGCAGGCCCACCGTCTCGCCCACCGCCTCGCCCAATGTCTGCGCCATGCGGGCGGCGGCCGCGCGGGCAGCAAGGCGGCGCGGCTCCAACACGATGATATTGCCCCCGTTCACCCAGGGCTCGTCGAGCAGCACCAGTGGCACGCGCGTGGTCTTGCCGGCGCCCGGCGGCGCCACGAGCACCACGTTTGGCCGCGCGCGCAGGCTCGCGGTCAGGTCGCCGAGGACCGCATCGATGGGCAGGGAGGTGTCGAAAGCGCGCATGCCGCGTGATGGCTCAAGCTGCAGGAGAGAGCAAGGGTGCTTGGTCACCTCCGCTGTCATGCCCGGCCGGAGCGCAGCGGAGGGGAAGGGAATCCATGGCGTGGAGCCTGATCGTGGATCCCCTTCCCTGCCTCACGGCCGCCGGGGATGACAGCGGCAAGGTCAGACAGGGAAACCGTAGGCCCGCAGCTCGGCAGCCAGATCGATAGACTCGACGCAGTGGATCGCGTGCATGCCCACGTCGCGGGCCGCTACCACATTAGGCTTGGAATCGTCGATGAACACGCAATCCTCTGCTTTGAGCCCGTAGCGGTCGAGCAGGAGGTGATAGATGGCGGGATCGGGCTTCAGCAGGCGCTCGTCGCCGGAGACGATGATGCCGTCGAAGCCCGCGAGGAACGGAAAGCGCTCCTTCGCCAGGATGAACTTGGGGCCGGAAAAGTTCGTGATGCAGTAGTTCGGCACGCCCGCCTCGCGCAGGCGGAGCAGCAGGGCCACATGGTCCTCGAACACGCCGGAGACGGTCTCGCTCCAGCGCTCGTGGAACGCGCGGATGTGCGGCTCGTGCTTGGGATGATCCTTGACGAGAAGGGCCACCGCCTCGTCCCAGTCGCGCCCCCGGTCCTGCTCCACGTTCCAGTCATGGGTGCAGACATTCTCAAGAAACCACTCCATCTCCGCCGCATCCTCGAAAAGGGTGCGGTAGAGATTGCGCGGGTTCCAGCGCAGCAGCACATTGCCGATGTCGAACACGATTGTGGTCGGCTTGCTCATGGTAGGGCGTCTTCCTTCACGTTTCCGCCCAGGCGTTTAGCCTGCGGAAAGCTCCGGCGCTACTCTCAGGAGCAAGGGGGCTCAGATTTGGCGGGACGGCCTCCCTCAAGGCACCGGCCCTGAGGGAGGCGCCCAGCGCTAGCCGCCGATATTGTAGGCCGCGAGTGCCGCCATGTTGACGATGTCGTTGTCGGTGGCGCCGAGCGAGACGATCTGCACCGGCTTGTCGAGGCCGACCACGAGCGGGCCCAGCACCATCGCGCCGCCGAGTTCCTGCAGCATCTTGGTGGAGATGGAGGCCGAGTGGAACGCCGGCATGATGAGCACGTTCGCGGTATCGGTCAGGCGGCTGAACGGGTACTGCGCCATGACGTCCCGGTTGAGGGCCACATCGGCCGCCATCTCGCCGTCATATTCGAAATCGACCCGCATTCCGTCCAGGATCTTCACGGCCTCCTGGATCTTCTCGGCACGCTCCGCCTTTGGGTGGCCGAAGGTCGAGAAGGACAGGAGCGCAACCCGCGGCTCGTAGCCAAGGCGACGGGCGACGCCCGCGGACTCGATCGCGATCTCGGCCAGTTCCTGAGCGTTCGGCATCTCGTGAATGGCCGTATCGGCCACCAGAACAGTGCGGCCCCGCGCAAGGCAGAGCGAAACGCCGATGACCCGATGGCCGGGCTTGGCATCGACCACGTGCCGCACGTCGGCGAGTGCCGTGGAGTAGTTGCGCGTCGCGCCCGTCACCATGGCGTCCGCATCGCCCAAAGCTACCATGGAGGCGGCGAAGTGGTTGCGGTCCTGGTTGATCATGCGCTGGCAGTCGCGGAACAGATAGCCCTTGCGCTGCAGGCGCTCGTAGAGAAACTGCGCATAGGTGGCATTGCGGTTCGACAGACGCGCATTGTGGATCTCGATGCCGTCGCGGCCTTCGAGATCGATGCCGGCCTGCACCGCCGTTTCGTGGATGCGATCCTCACGCCCGACCAGGATGGCTTTGCCGAGCCCCTGGTTGACGAAGGACAGGGCCGCGCGGATGACCTGCTCCTCCTCGCCCTCGGCGAAGACCACACGCTTGGGGAACTTGCGCACGCGCTCGAAGATGCGGTTGAGCGTGCCGGCCACTGGATCGCGCCGGGCGGAAAGCAGCGCCTTGTAGGCGCGCATGTCGACGATGGGACGATGGGCCACGCCGGTATCCATGGCGGCCTTGGCCACCGCCATCGGGATCGTGTGGATCAGGCGCGGGTCGAACGGAACCGGGATGATGTAGTCGCGTCCGAAGCGTGGGCGCGTTCCCTGGTAGGCCGCCGCCACCTCGTCCGGCACGTCCTCGCGGGCGAGTTCCGCCAGCGCCTGGGCGGCGGCGATCTTCATTTCCATGTTGATGGTGGTCGCCTGCACGTCGAGGGCGCCGCGGAAGATGTAGGGAAATCCGAGAACGTTGTTGACCTGGTTCGGGTAGTCCGACCGGCCCGTGGCGATGATCACGTCGTCGCGGATGCGCGCCACTTCTTCCGGCGTGATTTCGGGATCGGGATTCGCCATGGCGAAGATGATCGGGTTCGGCGCCATGGAGCGGATCATGTCGTCGGTGAATGCGCCCTTGGCCGACAACCCGAACACCGCATCGGCGCCGTTGAGCGCATCGGCGAGCGTGCGCGCGTCGGTCTCCGCCGCATGGCCCGATTTCCACTGGTTCATGCCCTCGGTGCGGCCCTTGTAGATCACCCCCTTGGTGTCGCAGAG
This sequence comes from Microvirga sp. BSC39, assembly GCF_000739015.1. Lineage (GTDB taxonomy): Bacteria > Pseudomonadota > Alphaproteobacteria > Rhizobiales > Beijerinckiaceae > Microvirga. Next base: position 38,206 of record NZ_JPUG01000076.1, on the reverse strand, counting down.
GATGACGTTGTTGGGCGCGAAGCCCATGGCTTTCAGGAGTTCCGTGCAGGCAATGCCGGCAGCACCCGCGCCGTTCACCACCAGTTTGGTCTCCGCCATGTCGCGGCCGGTGAGATGCAGGGCGTTGATGAGGCCTGCGGCTGCAATGATCGCCGTGCCGTGCTGGTCGTCATGGAACACGGGAATGTCCATGAGCTCCCGCAGGCGCTCCTCGATGATGAAGCATTCCGGCGCCTTGATGTCCTCGAGATTGATGCCGCCGAAAGAGGGGCCGAGATAGCGCACGCAATTGATGAAGTTGTCCGCATCCTCCGTATCGACCTCGAGGTCAATGGAATCCACGTCCGCGAAGCGCTTGAAGAGCACCGACTTGCCCTCCATCACCGGCTTCGAGGCGAGCGCCCCGAGATTGCCGAGGCCGAGGATCGCCGTGCCATTCGAGATCACCGCCACCATGTTGGACCGGGTGGTGTAGTCGAAGGCGAGCGACGGGTTCTCGGCAATGGCCAGCACCGGCACCGCGACGCCCGGCGAGTAAGCCAGCGACAGGTCGCGCTGGGTCGCCATGGGCTTGGTCGGGACGACCTCGAGCTTGCCGGGGCGTCCTTGGGCGTGGAATTGCAGCGCCTCCTGGTCCGTGAAGGTGGGGCGTTTGCGGCGGGTCGGGCGCTGATCGTCGGTCATGAGGGTCCGATTCTTGTGAGCAGGGCGTTTCCTAAGGGGGATGCGACCTTAAGACATAGGATGCGCCTTCCTCAAGACTTGTCCACATGCGCCCTTCGGACCCCATGACACGGATGAACTGGGGCTTGAGCTTTGCTACACAGGACGGATGTCGTCCCAAGCCGCCTATAAAGCCTCCGAGACCGTCTCATCGAGTGCCGCGCCCGCGCAGGACAGCCGCGTCACACCCATGATGGCGCAGTATATCGAGATCAAGGCCGCCAACCCGGACAGCCTGCTGTTCTACCGGATGGGGGATTTCTACGAGCTGTTCTTCGAGGACGCCGAGATCGCCAGCCAAGCGCTCGGCATCGTGCTTACCAAGCGCGGCAAGCACCAGGGGCAGGACATCCCCATGTGCGGCGTGCCCGTCGAGCGAGCCGACGACTATCTCCAGCGCCTCATCGGCCTGGGTCACCGGGTGGCCGTCTGCGAGCAGACCGAGGATCCGGCCGAGGCGAAGAAACGGGGCTCCAAGTCGGTGGTGCGCCGCGACGTGGTGCGCCTCGTCACCCCCGGCACGATCACCGAGGAGCGCCTGCTGGAGCCCGGCCGGGCCAATTACCTGCTGGCCATCGCTCGGCGCCGGGCCTCCGACACGCAATGGTGCTACGGCTTGGCCGCCCTCGACATATCCACAGGCCATTTCGTCTTAAGTGAGACCGACGGCACGGGCCTCTCGGCCGAGATCGCCCGCTTCGAGCCCCGCGAGATCCTGGTGCCCGACGTGATCCACGACGATCCGGAGCTGAAGGGCTTCTGGCAGGAGACCCGCGCCTCCATCACGCCCCTGTCCCGCGAGGGCCTCGATCCGGCCTCGGCCGAGCGGCGGCTGAAAAGCTATTTCGGGGTCGCGACGCTCGATGCTTTCGGGGCCTTCAGCCCGGCCGAGATCACGGCGGCGGGCAGCGCGCTGTTCTATGTCGAGAAGACGCAGATCGACAGCCGCCCGGTTCTCAACCCGCCCTCCCGCGACACCTCCGGCGCGGCGCTCGCTATCGATGCGGCGACCCGCGCCAACCTGGAACTGACCCGCACCCTGTCGGGCGAGCGGGCGGGCAGCCTGCTGGCCACCATCGACTGCACGGTGACGCCGGGCGGCGCGCGGCTGCTGGCCGAGCGGCTCGCCGGCCCCCTCACCCATCCGGGCCTGATCCGCGACCGGCAGGATTCGGTCACGGCCCTCGTCGAGAACGGCGACCTGCGCGACCGGCTGCGGCGCACCCTCAAACGCTCGCCAGACATCGCCCGCGCCCTCTCGCGCCTCAGCCTGGGACGCGGCGGGCCGCGAGACTTGGCCTGCGTACGTGATGGCCTGTTCGCGGCGCGGGAGCTTGGGCTTGAGCTGGCGATTGCGCCCAATCTGCCGAGGGAGCTCTCGGAATCCGCCCAGGTGCTCCAAGGCCTGCGCACAGATGTAGCGGACCGATTGAGCGCCGCTCTTGCCGACGAACTGCCTCTGCTCAAGCGCGATGGCGGCTTCATTCGCGCCGGTTTCGACCCGAACCTCGACGAGCTGCGCGAACTGCAGCAGGATTCCCGCCGTTTCATCGCGGCCCTCCAGGCGCGCTACGCCACCGAGACCGGCTGCCGGACGCTCCGCGTCAAGCACAACCACATGATCGGCTACTTCGTGGAAGTGCCGCAGAATGTGGGCGAGGACCTGCTCAAGGAGCCCTGGAAGGACACCTTCGTCCATCGCCAGACCATGGCAGGCGCCATGCGCTTCTCGACCATGGAACTGGGCGAACTCGAGTCGAAGATCGCTTCTGCTGCCGACCGGGGACTGAAGATCGAACTCGCGCTGTTCGACGAGATGGTGCAGGCGCTGCTCGATCTCACGGCGGATATCGCGACGGCTGCGGAAGCGATGGCCGTCATCGACGTCACGGCGGCGCTCGCCGATCTCGCCATGCGCCTCGACTGGACCCGCCCTGTGGTCGACACCGGCCTCGCCTTCACGATCAAGGGCGGCCGCCATCCCGTGGTCGAGGCCGCGCTTAAGCGTGAGGGCGTTCCGTTCATCGCCAACGACTCGGACCTGTCCGGCAAGGATGCAGGGCACATCCTGCTCATCACCGGCCCGAACATGGGCGGCAAGTCCACCTATCTGCGCCAGAACGCGCTCATCGTCGTGCTGGCCCAGATGGGCTCCTACGTTCCGGCGAGGGAAGCCCATATCGGCATCGTCGACCGGCTCTTCTCCCGGGTGGGCGCTGCCGACGATCTGGCGCGGGGCCGCTCGACCTTCATGGTCGAGATGGTGGAAACCGCTGCCATCCTCAATCAGGCCACCGCCCGATCCCTCGTGATCCTCGACGAGATCGGCCGCGGCACCGCCACGTTCGACGGTTTGTCCATCGCCTGGGCGGCCATCGAGCATCTGCACGAGACCAACCGCTGCCGGGCGCTGTTTGCCACCCATTTCCACGAACTGACGGCGCTGGCCGAGCGCATGGCGCGCATCTCGAACGCGACCCTGAAGGTCACGGAATGGAACGGCGAGGTGGTGTTCCTGCACGAGGTCGTCCCCGGCGCCGCCGACCGCTCCTACGGGTTGCAGGTGGCGCGTCTCGCGGGCCTGCCGTCACCGGTCGTCGAGCGGGCGAGGACGATCCTGAGCGAACTGGAGAGATCCGACCGCGAGGCTCCGAAGCGCGCGTTGCTCGACGACCTGCCGCTCTTCGCCGTGCCCGTCCGCAACGAGCCCCCACCGGCACCAAAACAGGATGCCCTGCGGGCCGCGCTTGCTGCTCTCGATCCCGATCAGATGACCCCTCGGGAGGCGCTCGATGCGCTCTACCGGCTCAAGTCACAGAATTAGGGCATCGAATTGAATCCCAGAAGTGGAGGCCACTTCTGGATCCGATGCTTCGGCCGCAAGGGCCGTCAGGACATTTGGGAGCTACGCTGGCGGGCCGCTGGGCCGAAAGGGACGAAGGTGACCGTTCGCGCCTCCTGAGCCTCGCGCGGTTGGCCGGCCATCACATAGGCGAGAGCCTCCCGCACGCCGCGCTCTGTATAAGGCTTGGCGATGACGCCCCAGGCGCCTGCGAAATCCTCAGGGATACGCTTGGCATTGGCGGTCATGAACAGCACCGTGACCTCATGCTCGCTGCTGAGATGGCGCGCTACGTCAACGCCCGTCGGGCCATCCGACAGATGAATGTCGACAAAGGCGATATCGGGCTTGAGATCCCGGCCGAGGGAAAGGGCGTCCTTGGACGAGGCTGCGATGCCCACGACGTCATGCCCCAGATCCTGGAGCAGGCTTTCGAGTTCGAGCGCGATCAGGATTTCATCCTCGACGACGAGGATGCGCAAAGGCTTATCGCTACTCAACCCGAATCTCCTCCGCGACGGCGGACAGTCCAAACTCTGCGCGTGTACCTGGCTTTCGATTGCGCCAGGTCAACTGCCCTCTTGTTCGACAGATCAGCATGGTGACTTCCGAGAAGCATCAATGTTTCATGGGCAGGGTGCGCCTTGCGGCTTCAGCGGAATGGAGTCGATCCGTGTCAGCAATGGCCCCTCCCGAACAGGCGTTTTGGAGACTTAGTCGCCCTTCGGCCTTCCCTGTACAGTTGGGTTCAACGCTCATCCAGGAGCAGGGTTCCGCAAGAAAATCGAGTCCACCCCCAAGAGCATGGCAACACTATCGCGTTTCAGAACTCCACGCTAACATCGGGGTCTGCGGGAGGTCGAAGCCGGATGGTGACGCGCGTTTCCACTGTTGCGTTCGAGGGAATCGAGGCGCGGACGGTCGATGTCCAGGTTCAGATTTCCCCCGGTGCGGTCGCCTTCACCATCGTCGGCCTGCCGGACAAGGCTGTGGCGGAGTCCCGCGAGCGGGTCCGCTCGGCCCTGATCGCCTCGGGCCTCGCGCTCCCGGCCAAGCGCATCACGGTCAACCTCGCCCCGGCCGACCTGCCGAAGGAAGGCAGCCATTACGACCTGCCCATCGCCCTTGCGGTCATGGGGCCATTCCGGCGGATGCCCTGGGCGGCTTCACGGTTCTGGGCGAACTGGCGCTCGACGGCACGATCACCACTGTCGCGGGAGCGCTCCCCGCCGCCATGGCGGCCCATGAACGTGGGCATGGACTGATCTGCCCAGCGGCCTGCGGCTCGGAGGCCGCCTGGGCCGGCAGCGACATCGAAATCCTGGCGCCGCGTTCCCTGATCCAGCTCGCCAACCACTTCAAGGGCACCCAGGTGCTGGCACGTCCCGAGCCCGCCATCATGCCCACCTCCGGCATGCTGCCCGATCTCAGGGACATCAAGGGCCAGGAAAGCGCCAAACGGACCCTCGAGATCGCGGCGACCGGGGCGCACAATCTCCTGATGAACGGGCCGCCCGGCGCCGGCAAGTCCATGCTGGCCCAGCGCCTGCCCTCCATCCTGCCGCCGCTCTCCCCGCGGGAACTCCTGGAGGTGTCGATGATCCAGTCGGTGGCGGGACTGCTGGCCGAGGGCGCCCTGTCGAACCGCCGCCCATTCCGGGCCCCGCACCATTCGGCCTCCATGGCGGCGCTGGTGGGCGGCGGCCTCAACGCCCCCCCCCGGCGAGGCTTCGCTTGCCCATCACGGGGTGCTCTTTCTCGATGAGCTGCCGGAATTCCAGCCTCAGGTGCTCGACTCCTTGAGGCAGCCGATCGAGGCAGGCGAGATCCTGATCGCCCGCGCCAATCACCGGGTCACATATCCCGCGCGCTTCCAGCTCGTCGCCGCCATGAATCCCTGCCGCTGCGGGCAGGCCACGGAGCCCGGCTATGTCTGCCGCCGCCAGCCGAACGAGCGCTGCATCGCGCAGTACCAGGCGCGGCTCTCCGGCCCGCTCCTCGACCGTATCGATCTGTCCATCGACGTGCCGGCCGTCACCGCCGCCGACCTGATCCTGCCGTCCCCCACTGAAGGCTCTGCCGAGGTGGCGGCCCGGGTGGCCCATGCTCGCGAGCGGCAGGCCAAACGCTATGCGGCCCTGAAGCTCGATGGCGTGACCACCAATGCCGCCTGCCCGCCGGCGCTGCTGGAGGACGTGGCGCAGCCCGATCCGGAGGGCCTGTCCCTGATCCGCGATGCGGCCAACGCGATGCGCCTCTCCGCCTGCGGCTTCCACCGGGTGCTGAAGGTGGGCCGCACCCTGGCCGACCTCGACGGGGAGGAGCGCGTCCGGCGCATCCATGTGGCCGAGGCCCTTTCCTACCGGGCCCACACGGACCGGCGCCCGGCCGCTGCGTGATGGAAGGACAAGGATCCCTTCCCGCCAGCTTGTGAATCCCTGAATCGGTCCCGATATTTTCCACCGGCACACAATTGTTTTCTGTCACAAAACAGTTTGGTACCGGCTTTATGTCATAGCGGAAGCGGAGCGGCGTCAGCCACGATCCGGCGCCGGTTAGACGATTCTGTGAGGCAGCGATGAGCGACTATCTTTCGAACCATGCCGCGGCCGGCCTGGCTCCCATCGATCCGCGTCCTCACGGGTTCAAGTTCATGCCCGGAGGCGACAGGATCGTCCGCGACTATGGCAGCCTCGATCCGGTTCTCGGTCGGATCGGCTCCCTCGAGGTTCGCCTGGCGACCACCGCCAAGGACATCCGACGGGCCCAGCGCCTGCGCTTCAAGGTGTTCTACGAGGAGATGTCGGCCTCCCCCAGCGGCGCAGCCCTGATCTCCCGCCGGGACGTGGACGAGTACGATCGGATCTGCGACCACATCCTCGTGCTCGATCACGATGTGAGGCCCAAGCCCTTCCGCCCGGCCAAGCCGAAGGTGGTGGGCACCTACCGCCTGCTTCGCCAGGACATCGCGGCGAGCCACGGCGGGTTCTACACGCGGGGCGAATATGACATCGCGCCGCTCCTGAAGGCTCATCCCGGCTTGCGCTTCCTGGAGCTCGGCCGCTCCTGCGTGCTCAAGCCCTATCGCACCAAGCGCACGGTCGAACTGCTGTGGCACGGGATCTGGGCTTATGTGCTCCATTATCGAATCGATGTGATGATGGGCTGCGCCAGCCTGGAGGGCACCGACCCACGGGCGCTGGCGCTTCCTTTGAGCTTCCTGCACCACTATGCCGCCGCACCGGTCGAGTGGCAGGCCCGCGCTCTGCCGGAACGCTTCACCCCCATGGACATCCTGCCCAAGGACGCCATCGATCCGAAGGCTGCCCTTCATGCCCTGCCGCCCCTGATCAAGGGCTATCTGCGCGTCGGCGCCACCTTCGGGACGGGCGCGGTGATCGACCGGCAGTTCGGCACTACGGACGTGCTCGTCGTCCTGCCCGTCTCGGCCATCAACCCGCGCTACATCGACCACTTCGGCCCGACGGCGAACCGCCACGCGGCGTGAGCGGGTTAGGCCAGGGTCTCGGCGTCTGGCGCCATCGCCCTGCGCCATTCCTCGCGCACGTCCTGATCGCTCTCCTGCCCCAGCCGCTCTGCGGCATGCCGCGCCAGCGCCTCGGGCGGCAGCAAGCGCCCGAGCGCCCAGATCGCCATGGCGCGCACCAGCGGCGAGGCGTCGTCCAGCAGCCGCTCGGCCTCTTCGGCGAGACCCGCATCGCCTGCGTTGCCGATGGCGATCAGCACGTTGCGGATGAACCGGTCGCGGCCCGTGCGCTTGATCGGCGTACCGGCGAAGCGGGTGCGGAACGAAGGATCGTCGAGGCGGGCGAGATCCGCCAGCGGCAGGAGAGCAAGATCGTCGCGCTGCACGAGCCGCGCCTCGCGGCCGGCCTGCGCGAACTTGTTCCAGGGGCACACCGCCAGGCAATCGTCGCAGCCGAAGATGCGGTTGCCGATGCCGGAGCGCAGCTCCTCGGGGATATGCCCCTTATGCTCGATGGTGAGATACGAGATGCAGCGGCGCGCATCGAGCTGGTAGGGCGCCGGAAAGGCGCCCGTCGGGCAGACGTCGAGGCAGCGGCGGCAGGAGCCGCAATGGTTGCGCTCCGGCGCGTCGGCAGGCAATTCCGCCGTGGTGAAGATGGCGCCTAAGAACAGCCAGTTGCCGAACTCGCGCGATACGATCACGGTGTGCTTGCCCTGGAAGCCGAGGCCCGCCGCTTCGGCCAGCGGCTTTTCCATCACCGGCGCCGTATCGACGAACACCTTCACGTCGGACGAAGCTTTCGAGGCCAGGAAGCCCGCCGCCTCCTTCAGCTTGCCCTTGATCACGTCATGGTAGTCGCGGTTGCGGGCATAGACCGAGATGTAGCCGCGATCCTTGTGCGCCAGCTCCGCGAGAGGATCGTCAGCCGGGCCGTAGTTCAGCCCGAGCAGGATGACGCTGCGCACCTCGGGCCAGAGGGTGCGTGGGTCGGCGCGGCGCTCTGCCGTGTCCGCCATCCAGTCCATGGAGCCGTGATGCCCGGCCGCGAGCCAGGCCTGAAGACGCTCCGGCGCGAGCGGGATCGAATCCGGCCGGGCAATGCGGACGGTATCGAAGCCGAGCGCCCTGGCACGCTCGACGAAGGCGCGCTTCAGCCCCTCGCCGTCTAGAAGTCCAGGTTGTCGTAGTGGTCCGCCGGCGCCATGCCCGGCACCCGGTCCGCCAGGAGCGCGCGAAAGGACGGCCGGGACTTGATCCTGGCGTACCAAAGCTTCGCTGTCTCGTCCTCGTTCCATGGCACGTCGCCGAGATAATCCACCACCGACAGATGGGCCGCCGCCGCCAGATCCGCATAGGTCATCTGGTCGCCGGCGAGCCAATTCCGCTGGGAAATCAGAAAACCGATATATTTGAGATGGTATCGCACATTGGTCTGGGCCGCGCGAATCGCACCCATGTCCGGCGGACCGCCCCCGAGTTCGCCCGGCATGAACCGCTTATAGATCTTTTCTGTGGCAAGGTAGTCCGACACCTCGCCGTGGAACTTGATCAGGAACCAGTCGAGCAGGCGGCGCACCTCGACCCGCCCGGCGAGGTCGCCAGGCAGGAACCGGCGATCGCGAAGCTCGTCCCCCCTGGTCTCGTCCAGATATTCCGCTATGCCCACCGGCCCGGGCACCGCGAGGCCGTTGTCATCGACCAGAAGCGGCAGATTGCCGGCCGGATTGATCTCGAGATACGGGATGCGCCGATCCCACGGCTTCTCCTCGACCACATCCGGTTCAAGGCCGAGTTCCGCAACGATGAGCCGCGCGAACCGCGACTGCGGGCAAAAGGGATAAGAATGCAGGGTGGCCATGAATGATGCTGACGCGAAACAGGCGGCAAGAATAAGGCCGTGCTTCGTTAAGGGTTGGTAAGGAATATTGGTGAATCTCATGTCTCTGACGCAGAAGGGCCGCGCCTGCAGCGCAAACCTTTCTTGACAGAGGTCGAGGCGCTCCCGCATCTGGCGCCGTTCTCAGGATTTTCAACGATGTCGCAAATCATCGAGGCGCTCTTTCTCGGCCTCATCGAAGGGCTGACGGAGTTTCTCCCCGTCTCCTCCACCGGCCACCTGCTCCTCGTCGGCCACTTCCTGGGGTTCGAATCGACGGGCAAGACCTTCGAGGTGCTGATCCAGCTCGGCGCGATCCTGGCGATCCTGTCGGTCTACTTCAACAAGCTCTGGTCGATCGCCAAGGCCCTGCCGCACGATCCCATGGCGCGCCACTTCGTCATCGGCATGCTGGTGGCCTTCCTGCCCGCGGCCCTGATCGGCGCGGTGCTGCACGGCTTCATCAAGGAAGTGCTCTTCGACCCGTGGATCGTGTGCGTGACGCTCATCGTCGGCGGCTTCGTGCTGCTGGCCATCGACCGGATGCCCCTGGAGGCGACGAAGACGGACGCAACCCAGTTCCCCCTGTCGATGTACTTCAAGATCGGCCTCATCCAATGCGTGGCCATGGTCCCGGGCGTGTCTCGCTCAGGCGCCACCATCGTGGGCGCCATGCTGATGGGCGCCTCGAAGCGCGCCGCCGCTGAATTTTCGTTCTTCCTGGCGATGCCCACCATGGCGGGCGCTTTCACCTACGACCTGTTGAAGAACTACAAGATCCTCTCCGCCAACGACGCCGCGATCATCGTGGCAGGATTCATTTCCGCCTTCGTGGCCGCACTCGTCGTGGTGAAGATGCTGCTCGACTATGTGTCGCGCCACGGCTTCACGCCCTTCGCCTATTGGCGCATCCTCGTCGGAGCCGCGGGTCTTGCAGGCCTCATGGTCTACGGCTGATCCGTGCTGTCGCGCGACGAGGCTCTGGCCGTCACTCTCTCCATTGCGGTCGCGTTGCTGGTTGCAGCATCTGCGATCATTGCAAGTGCAACTGCGGTGTCTCAAGCTCCGAGTCAGGGCTCGGCTCCAGGGCCATCCTGCGCTGAATGGACCGACAGTTGCGTTGTCTGCCGGCGTGTTCCGGAAGGGCTGGCCTGCTCGACGCCCGGCATCGCCTGTGTTCCGACCCAGCCCCGCTGCCTCAGGCCCACGGGTGTTCCGATTTAGGGAATCGTCTTGTCCGGATAGCGGCACAGGTCGTTGACCGGGCAGCGCCAGCATTCGGGCTTGCGCGCCTTGCAGATGTAGCGGCCGTGCAGGATGAGCCAGTGGTGGGCGTGGAGCCGGTATTCGTCCGGGATCAGCTTTTCGAGGGCCACCTGCGTGTCCAGCGGCGTCTTGGTGATCGCGAGCGGCAGGCGGTTGGTGACGCGGAAGATGTGGGTGTCGACCGCCACCCGCGGATCCCCGAACGCGATGTTGACCACGACGCTTGCGGTCTTGCGCCCGACGCCCGGCAGGGTCTCGAGGATCTCGACGGAACGGGGGACCTCGCCGCCGAACTCCTCCACGAGGCGCCGGGCCATGGCGATGACGTTCTTCGCCTTGGTGTTGAAGAAGTTCAGCGTCTTGATGTGCTGGCGCAAGCCTTCCTCGCCGAGCTCGAGCATCCTCTGCGGCGTGTCGGCCACGGGAAACAGCGCGCGGGTCGCCTTGTTGACGCCCACGTCCGTGGCCTGCGCCGAGAGCGTCACGGCGACCAGCAGCGTATAGGGGTTGGTGTAGTCGAGCTCGCCCTTGGGCTCCGGATTGGCCGCGTGCCAGCGGCGGAAGATCTCGACCATCGTGGCCCGGTCGACAGGCTTCGGCACGCGGGAGCGCACGGCCTTGCCGACGGCTTTCGCCGGCACGGCGGCCTTCTGTTTGGGCTTCGAAATGCGACGGGATGGCTGCTTCAGATCGGACATCTCTGCGTTATATCCAGGCTATGGCAGGCAGCAAGGCGACATTTGATGGCGCGGACCGGTTCGAGCAGCCGGTGTTTTCGGCCGTCATCCGTCCGCACCGGTCGCTGAGCCCGCAGGGGTTCAGGATCGTCATGGTGCTGGTCTGCCTCACCTCCCTGGTGGCGAGCATCCCCTTTGTGGTGATGGGCTTCTGGCCGGTGGCCGGGTTCTTCGGCCTCGATTTTCTGGGCCTCTACATCGCCTTCCGGGTCAGCTACCGGCAGGGCGACGCCTTCGAGCTGCTCGAGCTGACCCCGATCCGCCTCCTGTTCCGCAAGGTGGACCCGAGAGGCGAGGTGAAGGACTGGCAGTTCAACCCGCTCTGGACCCGCCTCGACCGGAAGATCGACGACGAATACGGCATGCAGCAATTGGCGCTTTCCTCCCGCAACGACCACGTGGTGATCGCCCGCGATCTCTCCCCGGCGGAACGCGAAACCCTGGCCGAAGCCTTGGGCCGCGCCCTCGCGGATGTGAAGCGGGGCTATTGAGAAAGAACCAGCACGGTGTGGCCCGCAGCGTGAGCTGCGAGCCTGAAGGTCAGTCGAGGGTGGCGTGTCGTGCAGCCCGGCTCGATGCTATGGTGTGGAAGGTGAGAGCCAAGCTGCTCGTCACGCGCGGTTTGTTTCAGCGGACCTGGATCAAGCCAGGATCGGCCACCCGCGATCACAGGTTTGCGAGACCTGCGGCGGGACCGCTCCTCACCCCGCATCTGCGACGCCTCGCGAGCGCGCCCCTCGTCGGGCGAGGATGTCCATAGCTATAGCCCAGCTTAGGACCAAAATCAAGAACAAAATGAGAACATACGCCTGTCTTCCCTCTCCCCTCTGCGCAAGAGGGGGGCCCTCGCGTCAGCGAGGGTCGGGAGAGGGGCACTCCTCCATCCACGTCACAGCCCCGGAATTCGTTCAGGAAGGCTTGTGCCGCCTTCATGCTTCCGAAACGTAGCCTAAAGTATTCATGGCCTATCTGCTTATTGTCAGGCTGAGCATGCTATGAATGCCAAGCTTAACTTAGCTAGGGGCAAAACCTGATGAGCAAGAAGTCCTTCATCGACCTGGACCTGTTCGACGATCTTTTCGAGGATGCCACACCGGACGTTACGGCAACCGCCACCACCTGGACGGTCAAGTTCACATCGGGATCCTATGCCGGCTATACGCTGACGCTGAAGGGCACTGGCCTCTCGGGAAGCACTGTCCTGCCGGGCACCGGAACCGTCAGCGATATCACCCTGATGGATGGTGAAACCTCCCTCGTCGCCATCACGGGCCTGTCGACCCCAGCGGCTCGCCTTCTCAAGGCCGCAGACCTCGAAGACGACGAGGATGAGGACGACGAGGATGAGGATGATGAGGACGAGGATGACGACGACATCCTGTGCGGCGACGACGATGACGACGTCAGGGGCGGCATCGGAGACGATGACATCTACGGCGGCACAGGAGACGATTCGCTCTCCGGCGGGGCGAATGACGATCTTCTCTGCGGCGAGGGCGGCAACGACGACTTGCTCGGCGGAAGCGGCAAGGACGATCTTCGGGGCGGTGCCGGCAGGGACGATCTCTACGGCGGGTCCGGCAGGGACATCCTTCGCGGCGGCAACGGCTTCGACAAATTCATCTTCAAGTCCAAGGGCGATAGCGGCGCGACCGCTGCCGCCTGCGACGTGATCACCGACTTCCTGCGGGGCGACAAGATCGATTTCTCCGCCATCGACGCGAATACGAAGGCCGCTGGCAACCAGCGCTTCAAATTCGTGGCCGAACTCACCGGCAAGGCCAGCGAGCTGGAATGGGACAGGACCTCGAAGGGGTTCAAGGTCAGCGGCGACGTCGACGGCGACGGCAAGGCCGACTTCAGCGTTCAGGTGAACAGTTCCGTCGTCAAGCTCTACGGGTCAGACTTCCTGCTCTGACAGGCCTGGCCCTTCCTGCGTGAGAACCCTGCCCTTCGAGGCAGGGTTTTTCCATGGGCTTCGATGGAACACGCTCCCTAACGCTGGGCAGTGCCTTGGGATGCGCAACAGAAATCGGGTGTCGCGTGCCCGCTCAATGGCTAGGATGGTCGGCAATGAAGGATCATCCCCATGCTCGATACCTTGCGCGACATCACCATCGAACCGGCCGACCTCATGGTGCCGGACGAGCCCCATTCCGATTACGAGCGCGTGCGCCGGATCATCGCGTATATCTCCGAGCGCTGGCGCGAGCAGCCGTCCTTGGAAGCGATCGCCGACCATGTGGGCCTGTCCACCACTCATGTGCATCACCTGTTCCGGCGCTGGGCCGGCCTGTCGCCTAAGGCCTTTCTCCAGGCGATCACGCTCGACAACGCCAAGGCGCTGCTGGCGGATTCCGCCAGCGTGCTCGACGCCACCTATGAGCTCGGCCTCTCGGGGCCGGCCCGGCTGCACGACCTGTTCGTCACCCACGAGGCCATGACGCCGGGCGACTACAAGGCGGGCGGTGCAGGGCTCACCATGCGCTTCGGCTTCCACCCCTCGCCCTTCGGCGAGGCGCTGCTGGTCGTGACCGACCGGGGGCTCGCAGGGCTCGGCTTCGTGGATGACGGAGACCGCCGGGCGGCGCTCGCCGACATGACCCGCCGCTGGCCGAAGGCCGAATACGTGGAGGACCCGGCCGCCACGGCGCCGGTGGCGAAACGCATCTTCAGCCCGTCGCAGTGGCAGGCGGAGCAGCCGCTCCGGGTGGTGCTCATCGGCACGGATTTCGAGGTCCGGGTCTGGCAGACCCTGCTGCGGATTCCCCGCGACCGGGCCACCACCTATTCCGACATCGCCCGCCACATCGGCAAGCCCGCCGCCTGCCGGGCCGTGGGCGCGGCGGTGGGCAAGAACCCGGTCTCCTTCGTGGTGCCCTGCCACCGGGTGCTCGGCCGCTCCGGCGCGCTCACCGGCTACCATTGGGGGCTCACCCGAAAGCAGGCGATCCTGGGCTGGGAGGCCGGGCGGAGCCTGAGCGGAGGCGAAGCTTAGGCGTTTCCGTCCTGCCGCAGGTGCAGGTAAAGCGGGTCGAAATCCCCCGCTGCCTTCAATCTCTCCCAGTCCAGGATGCTCACCTGCGTTCCCCGGCTGCGGATGAGCCCGTCGGCCCGCAGCTCCTGCAGGACCCGGTTGACGTGGACCGTGCTGGCCCCGATGGCGTCCGCGAGCTCTGTCTGGGTGATGGGCAGATCGAAGGTCTCGTCCTCCACCAGGCCCACGGCCTTGAGGCGGACGAACAGCTCGCACAGAAGATGGGCCATCCGGTTGTAGGCCTCGCGGCGCCCGATGCCGGTCATCCACTCCCGGAAGATCGAGCCGTCGACGAGGGTCTCGCGCCACAGGGCGGCGGTGATCCGCGGATAGCGGTTGCAGAGGTCGTGCAGGGCCTCGTGCGGGATGAAGCCCAGCGTACAAGGGCTCACCGTGGCGACGCTGTTGTCCATGACCTTCAGGTGGAGGCTCTGCAGGTCGGGGATGTCCCCGGGCACGTGGAAGGCCACGATCTGGCGCTTGCCCTCGGCGGTGAGCTTGTAGACGCAGGTGAAGCCTTCCAGGATCAGACAGGACTGGGATGGGCGGTCCCCGATGCGCACGATGTCCCGATCGGGCTTGAAGACCGTGACCTGAACCGGGAGGCTGTCGAGGGCCTGCCTCTCCTCGTCTGTCAGCGCGAAGATGCTCTCCAGCTTGCGGATCATCAGGCCATTCGGGGAACGGGCCATCATGGTCGGGCTCCTTCTCGCGGGAACGGCGTCCCGCAACAGCCACAGCCACACCGGCTATGCGTCGGGCATGGTAGGCCCGAGCCTCCCGCTTGACCAGCCTCTGGTCAAGAGCCCTTCAGCTGCTTGGAATTCCAGGCTTTTTACGCCCCGCGATGGAATTCCGAACAAACCACCGGTTCCTTGAGTTGTCAGACACCAGGCCGTGAGGGAATGCCGTTGGCGCGCTACTTTTTCGATACATACGATGGCAGCCGTCTCATCTCCGATACCGAAGGAATCGAGCTGCAGAACGTCGGAATGGCCAGGATCGAGGCCCAGAAGGCCCTGCCCGACCTGGCGCGCGATGCCCTCCCTGACGGGGACCAGAAGACCTTCATCGTCAGCGTCCGGGATGAGGGCGGGCAGGTGGTCCTGAGGGCAGCGCTCACCCTGATCGTCGAAATGGCTCCCGAAAACCGCCCCGCCTGAACCCGCTTCCAAGAACCTGCCCCAGGTCCGGCAACCCCGGCGCCCCGCCCCGTATTGCAGGAATGCAACAGCGTCCGGCTCCGACGAATTGGCGCAAACTAGCGCCCATGATCGTCTTGCAGCCCTGAAAACCCCTTCTTATATCGTGGCCAGCACGGGGCACGGCTCGGTTTGAGGCGGCCCCGGCGATTTGTCAGCAACATGTAAGCCATGGGCCGAGCTGCTTTGAGGGCTCGGCGGTCTGCTTGAAAGTGAGGGATCCCGCCATGGGTAAGGTCATTGGTATCGACCTCGGCACCACCAATTCCTGCGTCGCAGTCATGGAAGGCTCGACGCCCAAAGTCATCGAAAACGCGGAAGGCGCCCGGACGACGCCGTCCATCGTGGCGTTCACGGACGAAGGCGAGCGCCTCGTCGGCCAGCCGGCCAAGCGCCAGGGGGTCACGAACCCGTCGCGCACGTTCTTCGCCATCAAGCGCCTGATCGGCCGCACCTTCGACGACCCCATGACCAAGAAGGACATGGGCCTCGTCCCCTATCCCATCGTGAAGGGCGGCAACAACGACGCCTGGGTCGAGGCCGACGGCAAGCAGATGTCGCCCTCGCAGATTTCCGCCTTCACCCTTCAGAAGATGAAGGAGACGGCCGAGTCCTATCTCGGGCAGCCGGTGACGCAGGCGGTCATCACGGTTCCGGCCTATTTCAACGACGCCCAGCGTCAGGCCACCAAGGACGCCGGCAAGATCGCCGGTTTGGAAGTCCTGCGCATCATCAACGAGCCGACGGCGGCTGCCCTGGCCTATGGCCTGGACAAGAAGCAGTCCGGCATGATCGCGGTCTATGACCTCGGCGGCGGCACCTTCGACGTGTCCGTGCTCGAGATCGGCGACGGCGTGTTCGAGGTGAAGTCCACAAACGGCGACACCTTCCTCGGCGGCGAGGACTTCGACATGCGCCTCGTCGAGTACCTGGCGGCGGAGTTCAAGAAGGAACAGGGCATCGACCTGACCAAGGACAAGCTCGCCCTTCAGCGCCTGAAGGAAGCGGCCGAGAAGGCCAAGATCGAGCTGTCCTCGGCCTCCCAGACCGAGATCAACCTGCCCTACATCACGGCGGATGCCTCCGGTCCGAAGCACCTGGCCCTCAAGCTCTCGCGCGCCAAGTTCGAGCAGCTCGTGGACGACCTCGTGCAGAAGACCATCGAGCCCTGCCGCAAGGCCCTCAAGGATGCCGGCATCTCGCCGGGCGACATCGACGAGGTGGTTCTGGTCGGCGGCATGACCCGCATGCCCAAGATCCAGGAAGTGGTGAAGCAGTTCTTCGGCAAGGAGCCCCACAAGGGCGTCAACCCGGATGAGGTCGTGGCCATCGGCGCTGCGATCCAGGCCGGCGTGCTCCAGGGCGACGTGAAGGACGTTCTGCTTCTCGACGTGACCCCGCTGTCGCTGGGCATCGAGACGCTCGGCGGCGTGTTCACCCGCCTGATCGACCGCAACACGACGATCCCGACGAAGAAGAGCCAGGTGTTCTCCACCGCGGAAGACAACCAGAACGCGGTGACGATCCGGGTCTTCCAGGGCGAGCGCGAGATGGCGGCGGACAACAAGCTGCTCGGCCAGTTCGACCTCGTGGGCATTCCCCCCGCACCGCGCGGCGTGCCGCAGATCGAGGTGACCTTCGACATCGACGCGAACGGCATCGTGAACGTCACGGCGAAGGACAAGGCGACCGGCAAGGAGCACCAGATCCGCATCCAGGCATCGGGTGGTCTGTCCGACGCCGACATCGAGAAGATGGTGAAGGACGCCGAGGCTCACGCCGAGGAAGACAAGAAGCGTCGCGAGCTCGTCGAGGCCAAGAACCAGGGCGAGAGCCTGATCCACGCCACCGAGAAGTCGCTCACCGAGTACGGCGACAAGGTGTCCGAAGCCGACAAGCAGGGCATCACCACCGCCATCGACGCGCTGCGTCAGGCGCTGGCCGGTGAGGATTCCGAGGTCATCAAGGCCCGCACCACGGACCTGATGCAGGCCTCCATGAAGCTCGGCGAAGCCATGTACGCGGCGGCTCAAGGCGCGCCCGGCGAGGGCGGCGAGCAGCCGGAAGGCGAGACGGCCCAGAAGGACGACGTCATCGACGCCGACTTCCAGGAAGTCGACGAAGGCGACAAGAAAAAGCGCGCCTGAAGATGAGCGCTCTTTAGAGAATTCGGCACCCGGTTTCATGACCGGGTGCCGTTTTCGTGAAACAAGCTTGAAACACCCATGACCGATCAACCGACCGCTTTTCGCGATGCTCCGGCAAGGACTTTAGGAGTCCTTCCCTGTGCAGCGCATGCAATGCGGACGATGAACAAGACGGAGCGGCCGGCCGCTCCGAGGGGCGCCTGACATGTCCAAGCGCGATTACTACGAGGTTCTCGGCGTTGCGAAGACTGCGACCGAGGCGGAGATGAAATCCGCCTTCCGGAAACTCGCGATGCAGTATCACCCGGACCGCAACCCGGGCGACCACGAGGCCGAGGTCAAGTTCAAGGAAATCAACGAGGCCTACCAGACCCTCTCGGACGGCCAGAAGCGCGCCGCCTACGACCGCTACGGCCATGCGGCCTTCGCCAATGGCGGCGGAGCCGGCGGTCCGGGCTTCAACGGCGATTTCTCCGACTTCATGTCGGACATCTTCGAGAACTTCTTCGGCGATGCCGGCGGCGCGCGGGGCCGCGGCGGCCGTAGCGCAGGCGGGCGCGAGCGCGGCGCCGACATGCGCTACAACCTCGAGATCAGCCTCGACGAGGCCTTCCACGGCAAGAACGCCGAACTCAGGATCCCGACCTCCGTCACCTGCGAGGCCTGCACAGGCTCCGGGGCGAAGCCGGGCTCGAAGCCCAAGGCCTGCCCCACCTGCGGCGGCGCCGGTCGCGTGCGGGCCACGCAAGGTTTCTTCTCCATCGAGCGCACCTGCCCCAACTGCCATGGGCGCGGCGAGGTCATCGACGACCCCTGCACCTCCTGCGGCGGCGCCGGACGCGTCACCCGCGAGCGCACGCTCTCGGTCAACATCCCGGCGGGCGTCGAGGACGGCACGCGCATCCGCCTTGCGGGCGAAGGCGAGGCCGGCCTGCGCGGCGGGCCTGCGGGCGACCTCTACATCTTCCTGTCGATCAAGCCGCATCCGTTCTTCCAGAGGGACGGCGCGGACCTGTTCTGCCGCGTCCCCATCTCCATGGTGACGGCGGCGATCGGCGGCGAGTTCAATGTGCCGACGCTCGGCGGCTCCGAGGCCCTCGTGAAGGTGCCCGAGGGCACCCAGACCGGCAAGCAGTTCCGCCTGCGCGGCAAGGGCATGCCGGTGCTGCGCTCGCGCGACGTGGGCGACCTCTACATTCAGGTTGTTGTGGAAACCCCGCAGAAGCTCACCAAGCGCCAGCGCGAGCTCCTGATGGAGTTCGACCAGGAGTGCTCCAAGGAAAATCACCCGGAGAGCTCGGGATTTTTCTCGCGTTTCCGCGAGTTTCTCGACGGCCTGGGCGGATCAACTTAACTTGACGGTCGTTTTCTTTGGATTCTAAAGAGCGAACGTGATCTGCAAGATCGAGGGGTCAGCTTAGTGGTTCAGTCGTTCCAACGGCCAACGGCCCGGAAAATCCCTCTCAAGAAAGATCGCTTCCAGGATGAGGCGCGCTTCCTGCGTTCCTGGCTCGAACGACCGCTCACCGTCGGCGCGGTCACCCCGTCCGGCAAGGTCCTGGCCAGGACCATGGCGTCCTACGTGGACCCGCGCATTCCCGGCCCGGTGATCGAGCTCGGCCCCGGCACCGGCCCGGTGACCGATGCCCTGATCCGCCGCGGCGTGGCCCAGGACCGGCTGGTCCTCATCGAGTACAACCCCGAATTCTGCCAGCTGCTGAAGCGCCGCTTTCCCAAGGCGACGATCATCCAGGGCGATGCCTACGACCTGAAGGAGACGCTCTCGGGCATCCTGGCAGAGCCCGGGGCCGCCACCGTGTCGAGCCTGCCGCTCTTCACCAAGCCCATGGATCAGCGCCTGGAGCTTCTGGAGACCGCCCAGGAGATGATGCATCCGGGCGCGCCCTTCATCCAGTTCACCTACGCGGTGGTGCCGCCGATCCCGGCGCGCTCGGACAGCTACAGCGCCCGCGCCTCCAACCGGATCTGGCGCAACCTGCCCCCGGCCCGCGTCTGGGTCTACAACAAGGTCATGAACCCATGAGCGCCGCGATGTCCCTTCCGACCAATCCCGTTTCCGAAGGCGACATCCGCGACAGGCTCATCATCGGTCTCGACGTTCCGTCCGTCGAGGAGGCGCGCGCGCTCGTGGAGCGCATCGGCGATGCCGGCACCTTCTACAAGATCGGCTACCAGCTCGCCTATGCGGGCGGGTTCGAGTTCGCCCGCGATCTGATCGGCCAGGGCAAGAAGGTCTTCCTCGACCTCAAGCTCCACGACATCGGCAACACGGTGGAGGAAGGCGTGCGCTCGGTAGCGCGCCTCGGCGCCACGTTCCTGACCGTCCACGCCTATCCGCAGACCGTGCGCGCGGCCGTGGCTGGCAAAGCCGGCACGGACCTGAAGATCCTCGCGGTCACCGTGCTCACCTCGTACGACGACGACGACCTCGTGGAGGCGGGCTATGCGCCCGTCCCGGCGGCGGACCTCGTGGCGCGTCGCGCGGAGCAGGCCCGCGATGCCGGCATCGACGGCATCGTCTGCGCCGCCACGGAAGCGCAGCGCGTGCGCGCCATCGTCGGCCGCAACCGTCTCATCGTCACCCCCGGCATCCGCCCGGCCGGCGCGGACGCGGGCGACCAGAAGCGCATCGTCACGCCAGCGGAGGGCATCAGGCTCGGGGCCAACCACCTCGTGGTCGCCCGTCCCATCGTAAAGGCCGCCGATCCGCGCGCGGCAGCACAAGCCATCGTGCGCGACATCGCCGGCGCCTGAGACACACACGATGCTTACTCGCCTGCTTCTTGCGTGCTCCTGCCTGCTCGCGCTCGCCGGGGCAGCCCGGGCCGATACCTGCACCCTCGTCACCGAACTCGACACCGGCCGCGTGCTGAAGCGCGAGGGTGATTGCGAGCGCCGCAACAGCCCGGCCTCCACCTTCAAGGTCCCATTGAGCGTGATGGGCTACGATGCCGGCATCCTCAAGGACGAGGACGAGCCCGCCTGGCCCTATAAGCCCGAATACAAGGCCTGGAACGAGGCGTGGCGGAAGACCATCACGCCGCGTCCGTGGCTGCGCGACTCCGTCGTCTGGTATTCGCATGTTCTGACCCGCGAGATGGGCATGGAGCGCTTCCGGCGTTATGTCGATGCGTTTCAATACGGCAATCGCGACATCGGCGGCGACAAGGGCAAGGCCAATGGGCTCACCCACGCCTGGCTCAGCTCATCGCTGCAGATCTCGCCCGTCGAGCAGATCGGTTTTCTCCGCAGGCTCCTCAAGGGCGAACTGCCGGTCTCCGCCAAGGCCCATGACATGACGCTTGCGGTCATGCCGACGTTCCCGCTGCCCGACGGATGGACGGCCCACGCCAAGACGGGCTCGGGCTTTCAGCCGTCGCGAGACGGCAGCCCCAACCGCGAGCGTCAGTTCGGCTGGTTCGTTGGATGGGCGCAGAAGGGCGAGCGCAGGATCCTGTTCGCGCGCCTGATCCGCGACGAGCGCAAGGAAACATCCGTGGCGAGCTTCCGCGCCCGCGACAGCCTACTGGCGGACCTGCCCGCTCTGATCGCCGATTGATGCGCTCGGAAAACCCGCGACGGCGGCTTGACGCTGCGGCCGCCCTGGCGTTCGCTGCGTCACCTCAAATCAAAAGGAGCGCCCGATGCCCAAAGGCTATGTCATTGCCCGCGTGACCGTCACCAACCCCGAGGCCTATGCGGAATATGCCAAGGGCGCCACGGAAGCGATCCGTCAGTATGGCGGCCGTCCCCTGGTGCGCGGCGGCGCCTATGAGGCGCTCGAGGGCGAGGCGCGCCCCCGCAATGTGGTGATCGAGTTCGACTCGGTCGAGCAGGCCAGAACCTATTACAACTCTCCCGAATACCAGGCTGCGAAGGCCAAGCGCGACGGCGCCTGCGTGGCCGAATTCGTGCTCGTGGAAGGAGCTTGAAAATGAAGGGCTATTGGATCGGCCGCGTCGACGTCACGAACCCCGACGCCTACCAGAACTACGTGAAGGCCAATGCGGTGCCGTTCGCCAAATACGGCGCCCGCTTCCTGGTGCGCGGCGGCGCGTACCGGATCGGCGAAGGCGAAGCCCGCGCCCGCAACGTGGTGATCGAGTTCCCGACCTACGAGGCGGCCCTGGAGTGCTGGGACTCGCCCGAGTACCAAGCCGCCAAGGCCGAGCGCGACGGCCACGCGGTCGCCGACATCATCATCATCGAAGGCTACGAGGGTCCGCAGCCGGGGTGAGGAATTCCCTGCCCTCTCCCCTCTGTGGGAGAGGGTGGCGAACGGAGTGAGCCGGGAGAGGGGAAGTCCGGTCGAGCACAGCCCCTCTCCCACCCTGCTTCGCAGGGCACCCTCCCCCGCAAAGGGGGGAGGGGAAGGACGCGCTTCTCAGCCGTCCCCTGAGCCGCTATATCCGAGCCCGACCTAACAGGAGAACGGCCATGAGCGAGATGCGACTTGTCGTGGTGGGTGCCGCAGGACGCATGGGGCGCATGCTCATCAAGGCCGTGGCTGAGGCGGAAGGCTGCGCGCTCGTCGGTGCCATCGAGCGGGAGGGCTCGCCCGCTCTCGGGCAGGATGCAGGGCTTCTCGCCGGCGTCGGGCAACTCGGCGTTACCGTGACCGACGATCCCCTGCCGGTCTTTGCCCAGGCCGACGGCGTGCTCGACTTCACGGCGCCCGCCGGAACGGTGGCCTTCGCAGCACTCGCGGCCCAGGCGCGCATCGTGCATGTGATCGGCACAACCGGCTTGGCAGAAGCCGATTTCACCAAGCTTGAGGCAGCCGCGCGCCATGCGCGCATCGTCCAGTCCGGCAACATGTCGCTCGGCGTCAACCTGCTCGCGGGCCTCGTGCGCAAGGTCGCCGCGACGCTTGGCGAGGATTTCGACATCGAGGTGCTGGAAATGCACCACCGCATGAAGGTCGACGCGCCCTCGGGCACCGCGCTCCTTCTCGGCGAAGCTGCCGCGGAAGGCCGCAAGATCTCGCTGAAGGATCGCTCCGTGCGCAGCCGCGACGGGCATACCGGCGCGCGCAATCCCGGCGATATCGGCTTTGCGACGCTTCGCGGCGGCACTGTGGTCGGCGAGCATTCGGTGATCTTTGCAGGCAGTGGCGAGCGCCTGGAGTTGTCGCACCGGGCCGAGGACCGGGGCCTCTTCGCCCGCGGCGCCGTGAGGGCCGCCCTGTGGGGCTTCGACAAGAAGCCGGGCTATTACACCATGGACCATGTTCTTGGCCTCGATCGGCTCTAAAACTCTCTTACATCTCATCGACATCGGAGACACGACGATATGGATCGCCTTCTTGTGCTGGCCCGCCACGGCCAGAGCGAATGGAACCTCAAGAACCTGTTCACCGGCTGGAAGGATCCGGGCCTGACCGATCTCGGGGTCCAGGAAGCCCGCACCGCCGGTCAGCGGCTCAAGGAGATGGGCGTCCAGTTCGACGTGGCCTTCACGTCCGATCTTTCCCGCGCGCAGCGCACCTGCAAGCTCATCCTGGAAGAGATCGGCCAGCCCGATCTCAGGACCATCGCCGACCAGGCCCTGAACGAGCGCGATTACGGCGATCTCGCCGGCCTCAACAAGGACGACGCCCGCGCCCGCTGGGGCGAGGAGCAGGTCCATCTCTGGCGCCGCTCCTACGACGTGCCGCCCCCCGGCGGCGAGAGCCTGAAGGACACGGTGGCCCGCGTGCTGCCCTACTACATCCGCGAGATCCTGCCCCGCGTCATGCGCGGCGAGCGCGTGCTCGTGGCCGCTCACGGCAACTCCCTGCGCGCCCTCGTGATGGTGCTCGACGGCCTCACCTCGGAGACCATCCCGGGCCTCGAGCTCGCAACGGGCATTCCGCTGGTCTACAAGCTCAACGAGGACACGACCGTCGCCAGCAAGAAAGTGCTGGAGGGGTAAGGTCCGCACGGTTATCGCACCCTCTCACGTCATGGCCGGGCTTGTCCCGGCCATCCATGTCTTTGCACCGGTGCGGCTCCGAAGACGTGGATCCCCGGAACAAGTCCGGGGATGACGGCTGAGAGAGGAGCGTGCCAAGATACTAGCAATGTCCGCCATCACCCTTAGCCCCGGCCTCACCTACTACCCCGACTATCTCGACCGCTCGGCGCAGGAGCAGCTGCTCCAGTCCCTGCGCGGGATCACGAAGGCCGCGCCACTCTTCACGCCGCGCATGCCGCGCACGGGAAAACCGTTCTCCGTGCGCATGACCAATTGCGGGCGGCTGGGCTGGGTGTCGGACGTGCAGGGCTATCGCTATCAGCCCACGCACCCCGAGACAGGCGAGGCGTGGCCGGCGATGCCGGAACAGGTGCTACGGGCTTGGCAGGAATTGAGCGGCTATCCGCATCCGCCCGATGCCTGCCTGATCAACTTCTACGAACAGAGCGCCCGCATGGGGATGCACCAGGACAAGGACGAGGAGGAGTTCGACGCGCCAGTCGTCTCCCTGTCCCTGGGCGACACGGCGCTGTTCCGCTATGGAGGGCTGGAGCGGAAGGATCCGACGAAATCGATCAAGCTCCGCTCCGGTGACGCGATCGTGTTCGGCGGGCCGGCGCGGCTGATCTATCATGGCGTCGACCGGCTGACGCCCGGCAGCTCGGACCTGCTGCCGCAGGGCGGACGGCTCAATCTCACCTTGCGCAAGGTGGAAAAGGCGCTCTAGCTTTGCCGAGACATCAACCTGCAACGATCCTGGAGGGGCATCCATGAAAGCTTTTGCAGCCGCCATTCTGGGCTTCGCCCTGTCGCTTCAGGCCGCCTTGGCGGCCGAGCCCGTGTTCCCGCCCGCCTCACGGATCGGCATCGTGCCGCCGCAGGACATGACCGTGTCGCGGCGCTTCAGCGGCTTCGAGAACGAGGAGAAGGCCGCCGCCATCAACCTCGTGGAGATGCCGGCGCAGGCCTATGAGCAGCTGGTCAAGGGCTTCACCAAGGATGCCCTGAAGCGCCAGGGATTGAACGAGACCTCCCGGGAGACCCTGAAGCTCGGCGACAAGGCCGGGGTGCTGATCGGCGGCACCATGGAGGGCCCCGTGGAGGGACGCAAATGGGTCATGGCCGTCAAGGGCCAGGACGTGACCGGCCTCATCATCGCGCAGGTGCGCGGCGGCGCGGACGGCTACAGCGAGGCTCAGATCCGTGATGCCTTGAAGAGCGTTGCCCTGCGCGGGCCGATTGCCATCGAGGAGCAGGTCTCAGCCCTGCCCTTCCGGCTCGGCGACCTGGCAGGCTTCCGTCCCGTGCGGGCGATCTCCGGCAACTCGGTCCTGTTCACGGATGGGCCCAAGGACACGATCAAGGCGGTGGAGCAGCCGCTCCTGATCATGGCCTCGTCCCTGGGCGCCGCGCCGCCCGCCGGCGATCAGCGCAACCAGTTCGCCCGCGCGGCGCTCCATTCCAACCAGATCCTCAAGGATGTCAGGATCGAGCGCTCGGAATCCTTCCGCTTCAAGGGCCAGGACTGGCACGAGATCGTCGCAAGAGCCGTGGAGGCGGAATCGGGCCAGCCGATCGTCGTGATGCAGACCATCCGCTTCGAGCCCGGCCGCTACGTGCGCATGGTCGGCCTGACCCGAGCGGAGCAGCGGGACGACAACCTGCGGCGCTTCCGGGCAGTGATCGACGGCGTGGAGATGAGTCCCTAGTCGCGCTTTGGAAAGGCCGGCAGGGACCAGCCGTGCAGGAGGGCGAGCGCCCTCAAGGTGAAGGCCGCGGCAAAGCCTATCGCGGCGCTGAAGAACGGATCGAGGCCGAGAGCCTGCAGGGCCACCATGACGGAGGCACCCAAAGCCGCCGCCGTGACGTAGATCTCCTTGCGCAGCACCAGGGGCGTCGTTCCCGCGAAGATGTCCCGGATGATCCCCCCGAAGGTGGCCGTGACGGTTCCGAGCGCCACCGCCGATAGGGCCGGCACGCCGGCGCCGAGCGCCTTTGCGGTTCCCGAGACGGCAAAGAGAGCCAAGCCCAGGGCGTCCGCCCAGAGCAGCAGGCGCCCCTGCCGCCCGCCTTCGATCCATGTCACGCGCTTGGGGCCGAGGGCGAAGACCAGCTCGGCCACGATGAGGCAGACGAGGACATCGACGGGGTCACCCACCCAGAAGACCGGCCGGATGCCGATGAGCAGGTCCCGCACGGTGCCGCCGCCGACGCCCGTGAGGGTCGCCAGAAGCGCAAAGCCGAACGGGTCCATGCCCTTGCGGGCCGCCATCAGCGCGCCCGACAGGGCGAAGACGGCGACGCCGATGGTCTCGAAGGGGATGGATTGGAGGAAGTTCACTGAACGCCAGATCTGTTCGCAAGAGCCATCATTGAGCTCTTTTCGTATTGATCATGCAGATCCGCGAGACGCAACCGGCTCTCCTCCCCCTTGTGGGGAGGAGTTGGAGGTGGGGGTGTGAGCGCCACGTTCTGAATTCTTGGCGCTCACACCCCCACCCTGACCCTCCCCACAAGGGGGAGGGAAAAATGTGGAGCCTCAGATCTTACGAAGCCGACGAATTGTCCGCCGTCTCGCCGCCGGCGCCGTTGGCGGCGGGCTTCGGGCCGCCCTTGGAGACACCGACGAGGGCCGGGCGCAGGACGCGCTCGCCGATCACATAGCCGGACTGGACCACCTGCAGGACCGTGCCGTTCGGCACCTCCGCGTTGGGGATCTCGAACATGGCCTGGTGCAGGTTCGGGTCGAACTTCTGCCCCTGCGGGTCGAGCCTCTTCACCCCGTGGCGCTCCAGGTTCTTCAACAGGTCGCGCTCGGTGAGGTCGATGCCGTCGATGAGGCCCTTGAAGGCGCCCTCGGCGGTCCTGCTCGCCTCCTCGGGCACGCTCTCGATGGCGCGGCGGATGTTGTCGGCCACGTTGAGCATGTCGCGGGCGAAGTTCGCCACCGCATAGGTGCGGGCGTCCGCAATCTCGCGCTCGGTGCGGCGGCGCAGGTTCTCCATGTCGGCCATCAGGCGCAGGAGCTTGTCCTTGAGATCCGCCTTCTCGGCTTCGAGAACGGCGATCGGGTCGGCCTCGGGCGCGGAAGCGGCCTCGGGGGCAGCATCGTTGGCGGGCTCGGCCTGCGGGGCCGCGTTCTGGTTTTCCGTGTCGTTCGGATTCATGGTCGATCAACTGAAGGTGGGAGAGGAATGGGTTCGGGGCACATATCAGGTCCCTGATGCCACAAATCAAGCGCTGCGCCGCTGGAGGGCGGCGGTTTCCTCCGCCTTGAACACGTCCAGAAGCGCCCGGCGGATGGTGGCCTGGCGGCCCGCATGAGTGATCTTCGTGCCGGTCAGGTCCGTCACGTAGAACACGTCCACGGCCTTCTCGCCGAAGGTCACGATATGGGCCGAGGCGATGTTGAGGTTGAGTTTCCCCAAAGCGGTGGTGAGGTCGTAGAGCAGGCCCGGCCGGTCGAGGCCGGAGACCTCGATCACCGTCTGGCGGTTCGACAGGGAATTGTCGATGCTCACCTCGGGCGGCACGTGGAAGGCCCGCGAGGCAGGTTTGGTCGGACGCTTGTTGTCCACGAGATCGGCGATCCTGACCTCGCCTTTCAGGGCCCGCTCGATGGCCTTGGCCACCCGCTCGGCCCGGCGCAGCTCGTCCTCGTCCCGGTCGAAGGCGCGGGAGAGCACGATGGTGTCGAGCGCAAGGCCGTCCGTGGTGGTGAAGATCTGCGCATCGACGATGTTGCCGCCGGACGCCGCGCAGGCTCCCGTGATGATCGCGAGCAGGCGCGGATGGTCCGGGGACAGGATGGTGAGTTCGGTCACGCCCTGGAACTGGTCCGTCTCGTATGCCGTGGTGACGGTCCGGCCATCCTTCTCCGACTCCCGCAGGAGACGAGCCTGCTTCGCCCGCCGGGTCTCGTCGGTCTTCATCCAATAGCCCGGCGTATGCCGGGGGGCATAGGCCTCGAACTCCTCGTCCGACCAATCGGGCAGCTCGGCGCGCAGCTGCTCCTGCGCAAGGCGCACGCGCTCGGAGCGGGCGAGATCCGTGGCCCCGCCGCCGAGGATCACCTCCGTCTCGTGATAGAGGTTGCGCAGGAGCTGGCCCTTCCATCCGGTCCAGGTGCCGGGCCCGACGGCCTTGATGTCCGCGATGGTGAGCACGAGCAGGAGCTTCAGGCGTTCCATGGTCTGCACCACCTCGGCGAAGCTCTTGATGGTGGCGGGATCGGAGAGGTCGCGGCTCTGCGCCGTGTTCGACATGAGCAGGTGATGCTCGATCAGCCAAGCGACCGTGTCGGTCTCGGCATCGGTGAGGCCGAAGCGGGGCCCGAGCTTGCGGGCGATGGCGGCACCGGCAGTGGAGTGATCCTCCGGCCGGCCCTTGGCGATGTCGTGCAGGAACACGGCCACGTAGAGCGCACGGCGGTTGCGGATGGTGGAAAAGATCCGGTTGGCGAGGGGATGCTCGCTGCCGAGGTGACCGGCCTCGATCTCGGTGAGCACGCCGACCGCGCGCACGAGGTGCTCGTCCACCGTATAGTGATGATACATGTTGAACTGCATCATCGCGACGATGCGGCCGAAATCCGGAACGAGGCGGCCGAGCACACCGGCCTCGTTCATCTGACGCAGCACCACCTCCGGGGCATTCTTGGACGTGATGATCTCGAGAAACAGCCGGTTGGCTTCCGGGTCGTTGCGCAGGCTCGGACCGATGAGCTTGAGCGAGCGTGTCGCCAGACGCTTGGCATCGGGATGAATCGCCAGGTTGTGCCGGTCGGCGAGCCAGAACAGGCGGATCAGGTTGACGGGATCGCGCTCGAACGCCTCCTCGCAGGCGACGTTGAGACGGTTGTTGTCGATGGTGAAATCGTCCCCCACGAGCGCACCGCCCCGCCGGCGGAAGCGGCCGAGAACACGGTCGAGCATGGGACGCGGCTTGGTCTGGCGTGATTCAAGCTCGGCGCAGACGATGGCCGTCAGATCGCCCACATCCTTGGCGATCAGGAAGTAGGCCTTCATGAACCGCTCGACTGCCGACAATCCGCCCCGGGGCGCATAGCCGATGCGCTCGGCGATGGTGCGCTGCAGGTCGAAGGTCAGGCGCTCCTCGGCGCGGCCGGTGGCGAAATGCATGTGACAGCGCACGCGCCAGAGAAACTCCTCGCAGCGCGCGAACAGGTTGAACTCGTCCCTCGTGAAGAGGCCCGCCGTGACCAGCTCCTCGGGCTCCTTCACCCGGTAGACGTATTTGGCGATCCAGAAGAGCGTGTTGAGATCGCGCAAGCCGCCCTTGCCGTCCTTCACGTTGGGCTCGACGAGGTAGCGGGAGGCGCCGGCCTTGGCCACGCGGGCATCCCGTTCCTTCAGCTTGGCATCCACGAAAGCCGGAGCAGACGTGGCGATGATTTCCTTGTCGAAGCGTTTGGTCAGATCGTCGAAGAGCTCCCTGTCGCCGAACAGGAAGCGTGTTTCGAGAAGCGACGTGCGGATCGTCATGTCGGCGCCCGCTTCGCGCAGGCATTCCTCCACCGAGCGGGTCGCGTGCCCCACCTTCAGCTTCAGGTCCCACAGCACATAGAGCATGGCCTCGACCACGCTCTCGCTCCAGGCGGTCTGCTTGTAGGGCAGCAGGAACAGGAGATCGACGTCGGAGCCGGGCGCCAGGGTGCCGCGCCCGTAGCCGCCGGTTGCCGCCACGGCGACGCGCTCTCCAGCAGACGGATTGGCGCTGGGGTAGAGATGCTGGACGACCGCGTCGTGCACGACGCGCACCAGCTCGTCCATCCGCTCGCAGAGATAGCGGGCGCAGGCCAGACCGTCCTGGCTCTCCAGGAGCTTTGCCTCGGCCTCAGCCCTCCCCTCATCGAGGAAGGTCTTGAGCAGGGGAACGAGCCCGGCGCGTAAGCCTGCGGCATCCCGGATGGGCTGGCTGCCAAGGCTTTGCAGGATGGTTTGGGGCTTCAGGGATGGCATGGAGCAACCGTATACGAGCTGCCTGTTGGCTTTCCACCAGAAAAGACCTCCGCCCAAGGGTGGACTCGCCTTATCCGGAAAAGCGGATAAGATGTTCTTTATAAGAAATCACGTTTGACATAAAAAACGACCAGTCCTATATAAAGGACACGCGCCGATTTGAAGCATGCAGCTTGCGGGCGCGAAACAAGTGCAGCTAAAGCGCCGGGCGCCTTCGAACGAAGCTCCCATGCGCCCAACATGGGACCAACACGATGAGCCTGACCCGCCGCCTTCTCCTCGCCGCCTCTGTCGCCACGACCCTGACATTGCTCGCCAACGGTGCCATTGCGCAACCGAAAGAGATCAGGCTCGATTTCGCCACGTACAACCCGGTGAGCCTCGTTCTCAAGGACAAGGGTTTCCTCGAGAAGGAGCTGGAGAAAGACGGCATCAAGGTGCGCTGGGTGCAGTCGCTCGGCTCCAACAAGGCGCTCGAATTCCTCAATGCCGGCTCGATCGATTTCGGCTCCACGGCCGGCGCCGCCGCCCTGATCGGCAAGATCAACGGCAACCCGATCAAGTCGATCTATGTCTATTCCCGCCCTGAATGGACGGCGCTCGTCACCCGCAAGGACACCGGCATCACCAAGGTCGAGGACCTGAAGGGCAAGCGCGTGGCCGTGACCCGCGGCACCGATCCGCACATCTTCCTGGTGCGCGCCCTGCAGGAGGCCAAGCTCACCGAGAAGGACGTGAAGCTCGTCCTGCTCCAGCATCCGGATGGTCGCACGGCGCTTGAGCGCGGCGACGTGGATGCCTGGGCCGGCCTCGACCCGCTGATGGCGGCTGCCGAGGCGGAGAGCGGCGCACAGCTGTTCTACCGCAACGCCGGCGCCAACACCTGGGGCGTGCTCAACGTCTCGGAAGCTTTTGCCAAGGAAAACCCGGCCCTCGTGGAGCGCGTGCTCAAGGCCTATGAGGAGGCACGCAAATATGCGCTCGCCAACAAGGACGAGCTGAAGAAGTCCCTGATCGCCTACACGAAGCTTCCTGAGCCGGTGATCGAGCGCCAGCTCGAGCGCACGGAGCTTACGCACTCCTCCATCGGTCAGCCTCAGGTCGACACCATCCTGGCCGCAGGTCTCGCTCTGCAGCAGGCCGGCGTCATCACCCCTGAGACCAATGTGCGCGCCGCCGTCGACTCGCTGATCGACCGCCGCTTCGCCACTGCGTCGCGCTGATGAGTTCATCACGGGAGAGCGCCGTGACAGGCAACGCTGCAAGCAACGCCTGGTCCTCCCATGAGGGTGCCGCCGCTCTCGCGGCCCCAACCTCCACCGAGAAGCGACGCGCCTTCGACTGGCGCATCCTTCTCGGCTTTTTTCTGCCTGTCGCCATCGCGCTTCTCTGGGAAGGGGCCGTCACCTTCGGCCTCGCCGAGGGCCGCCTCGTGCCGCCGCCGAGCCGCATCGTCGCGACGCTTTCCGCTCTCGCCGAAACCGGCGAGTTGTGGACGCATGCCTGGATGACGCTGTGGCGCGTTCTCGTCGGCTTTCTCATCGGCGCGTTGTCCGGCATCGTGCTCGGTGCGCTCTCAGGCTCCAGCCAGACCCTCCGGCAATTGCTCGACCCGACCCTGCAGGCCCTGCGCGCGATCCCCTCAATCGCCTGGGTGCCGCTGTTCATTCTGTGGCTCGGCATCTTCGAAGCATCGAAAGTGGCGCTCATCGCGGTGGGCGTGTTCTTTCCCGTGTATCTCGGCATTGCCGGCGCGATCCTCTCAGTCGACCGCAAGCTCGTGGAAGTGGGCCACGTGTTCCGCCTCTCGCGCGTCCAGCTCGCCCGTCGCATCCTGCTCCCGGCCGTTCTGCCCGAAGCCGTGATCGCGCTGCGCTCAGGCCTCGGACTCGGCTTCATGTTCGTGGTCGCGGCCGAATTCATGGGCGCATCGGAAGGCCTCGGCTATCTGCTCGTCGACGGACAGCAGATGGGCAAGCCCGACCAGATCCTTGCGGCCATCATTGCCTTCGCGTTGCTCGGCAAGCTTGCCGACAGTCTGCTGCTCGCCGCCGCCAAGCCGCTCGTGCGCTGGCAGGACACCGTGCGGGAGAGGTTGTGATGATACTCACCTGCTCCCCACTGTCATTCCGGGGCCGCGCAGCGGAGCCCGGAATCCATAAACACGACGCTTCTGGAAGAAGCATTGCGGCGCGCGCTCTTCCTTATCCTGCGCCGTCAGCGGTTATGGATTCCGGGCTCGGCCTACGGCCGCCCCGGAATGACAGTGAGGGTATCGATAAAGGTGGGAGGAGCGTTTCATGCTGAGCTTCGAACACCTTTCCAAGACCTACGCCGACGGCACCCGCGCGCTCTCCGACATCAATCTCACCGTGCACGAGGGCGAGATCGTGGCGCTGATCGGCGGCTCGGGCTGCGGCAAGACCACGTTGCTGCGCCTCATCGCCGGACTAGACCGTGAAAGCGCAGGCCGGATCCGCCTCGATGGCGAAGTGCTCCACGGGCCGCATCCGGCGGTGGGCATCGTGTTCCAGGAACCGCGCCTGCTGCCGTGGCTGTCGGTCTTCGACAACATCGCTTTCGGCCTCGCTGGGTTAAGCGCCGCTGAACGACAGGCGCGTGTGATGCATGCGCTCGAAAAGATCGGTCTCGTCGAGCACGCCAAGCGATGGCCGCGCGATCTTTCGGGCGGCCAGCAGCAGCGCGTGTCGATTGCACGCGCCTTCGTCACAAACCCGAAGGTGCTGCTCCTCGACGAGCCGTTCTCGGCCCTCGATGCTTTCACGCGGGCTAGCCTGCACGAGCATCTTCTTGGATTGTGGGAAGAGACGCGCCCGACCGTGGTGCTCGTCACGCACGATGTGCAGGAGGCGGTGACGCTTGCCGACCGCGCCGTGGTCATGCAGCCCAAGCCCGGCCGCATCTTCGACGAATTGCCGCTCACGCTTGCGCGTCCGCGCGACAGGACGGGCCTTCCCTTCGAGACCTCCGTGCGCCGCGTCTTGACGGCCCTCGACCATTCCCTCAAAGCTCCGCAACAGCAGCCCCAGCGCGAACGCGACCGTCAGGCCGCCGCGCTGTGGTGGTAACACACCTAAGGACACCATCATGGACGCCACCGCCCTTCGCGCTCTCCAGGCGCCGCTGAAGGATCAGTACCGCAGCGATCCGAACGCCGCCGTCATCACCCTGAAGGCGCAAGGCACGCTGGACGACCAGCACATCGCCTGCAAGGTCGAGACCGGTCGCGCGCTGGCCGTCGCAGGCCTGCACCCGGCCACCGGCGGTTCCGGGGCGGAGCTGTGCTCCGGCGACATGCTGCTCGAGGCGCTCGTGGCCTGCGCGGGCGTGACGCTGAAGGCAGTCGCCACCGCGCTCGAAATCGACCTGCGCCACGGCGCCGTGAAGGCGGAAGGCGATCTGGATTTCCGCGGCACGCTGGGCGTCGACAAGGGCGCGCCCGTGGGCTTTAAGAACATCCGCCTCTCCTTCGAGGTCGACACGGATGCCCCGCAGGAAAAGATCGACCAATTGCTCAAGCTCACCGAGCGCTACTGCGTCGTCTTCCAGACCCTCAACAACAAGCCCGAGCTGAGCGCGACGCTGACGCGCCGCTGATCTATCGGGCCTGCGAGCCGGGATACGCCACGCTCTTCGGGACGACCTGCTCCGGCGGATGGGTCAGAGCGTGGCGGCGGACACGTTCGAGATCACGGTCTTCGTCGAGGCTTTTCGCGGCTCGCCTCAGGGCATCCTCGGAATACTCTTCGGCTAGCCTGCCGAACACCTCAGGCGACAGTCTCGACAGGGACTGGAGCGCTTTCTGCAGCTTGATCCCCACCTCGACCAGACCGGCGCCGTCCCGCGCGATGGGCACGAAGAAATCCTCCATCATGTCCGCGGTGGACAGGGCCGGCATCCGCACCTTGGGGAAGGCGACATCCTCCTCCTCACTGTTCCTGCCGCCATAGAGGGCCAGGATGCGAACGCCGGCATTGATCACGTCGATGGCGGTCCCAGGATCGTTGATGGCCGGCGACAGTGCTCGCGAGGCCACCTCGCCGAGGGCGATGAGGCCAAAGCGGGGATCCTGCTCGTAAGTGCGCCGTCCGCCGATGAGAAAGGCACGGCGCACCCTGTCGACGTCCTCGTCCGACATCTCCTCGTCCACATAGGCGATAGGGCGCGTCGGCTCGACGAAGGCGCCGGGCAGAACATCCACGTCGATCAGCACGTCCCTGCTCTCGACGATGGAGGCCAGCTTCTCCACGTCGATGTTCTGAACGTAGCCGATCTCGGCGGGATAGACGGCCCGCGCCATGCGGATCCAGTCCAGGCGCGGCGCGGCGCGAAGATGCGGATGCCTGCACCATCGACTGAGAGCCGAGGACGTAGCCTCTTCGAGCTGCTCGATGGTCTCCCGCACGGTGCCGAGCTTGGTCAGCCGGCTGATCCAGCGCAGCAGCGTCACCACGATGAAGACGATCACCAGGATGGTGACGGCGAGCAGGACCAGGCGTCCGGTGGAGCCATAGGTTCCCGTCGAGAGGGCGACGATGCCGACGATGCTGTAGAGGAAGGCGCCCAGGAATGTCGCGAGGGCATTCTGCGCCGTCGTGTCCTCCATGAGGAGCTGCGTAGCCCGCGGCGTCAGGTTTGAGCTGGCCGATGCGAAGGCGGAAACCATCGTGGTCAGGGAAAAGGTCGTCACCGTCAGCATGCTGGCGGCCAGGATGCCGAGAATGTTGCCGACGGAATCGGCCCCGACGCTGAGGGCGATATCCTCGGGGATATAGGGCTGCAGCAGCAGCGCCGCGAAGGCTGCCGCAAAGCCGCCCAGGCAGAACAGCGTGATCCTGAACCAGATCTGGCGAACCAAGCGCCTGAGGAGAAGCTTCCAATGGGCCATCTCGCGAGCGGTCCTCCCTGGCCCAGCAACGCAGCGGGCCAGTTCCTACCGGAATGACACCCCGAGGGAGCGTTAGGTTCCCGAAGCGACCAGGGTTCTGGGTGCGCCGCTGATCGCAACCGCAGCGCCATTGCGGATTTCCTGCACGGTGAGCGCACGGGCGTTGGTGCCGTCGGGATTGAAGCGGAACACACCGTCGGCGCCCGCAAAGCCCGCCGGATTGGTCAGCATCGCGTCGCTGAAACCCTGCACGCCCTGCATGCGCGCAAGAGCCGCCGCAAGGGTCACGGCGTCGTAGGAGAGCGTCGCCAACCGGATCGGGTCAGCGTTGAAGCGCGCGCGGTAACGTTCGGCGAAGGCCTCGAAGCCGCGGTTGTCGGGCGCCGCGAACCAGCCGCCCTGCAGGGCCGGCAGTGCAAAGAGGCGCGGCTCGTTCCACACGCCGGTGCCGAGCGGCTTGACCCGCGTGGGATCGAAGCCTGCCATCTGCAGCGCCTGGGCGACCGCCGGCAAGCCGTCGCCGTTGTCGGGAATGAACAGGGCATCGGCCTGCGGGGCGGCTCCGCCGATCACGCGGGACAGGCGCTGCACGCCCACCTGCGGCTGCCCTGGCGGGTAGTATTCGAGCGCGGCGATGCGAAGACCCTGCCGGGCGGCCGCCTGCTGCAACCGCGCCTCGGCCACGCGGCCATATTGCGTTTCCGGGATCAGGGCCGCAATCGAGCGGCGGCCCTGGCTGGCCGCGAAGGCAACGATGCGGTCGACCTCCTCCTGCACCAGGAAGCTCAGGAGATAGACGCCGCGGGTGGCGACGCTCGCATCCGACGAGAAGCCGATGACGGGTTTGCCCCGCTCGCGCGCTACCTGGGCGGCGGCCTGGACGGAGCCGGAAAAGACCGGACCGATGATGAGCTCGGCCCCTTCCGCGAGGGCCTGCTGGGCAACGGCCCGTGCGCCCTCGGGCGTGCCGTTATCGTCCTTCACGAGAAGCGTGATGTCCTGGCCCTGGAATTCGCTCACCGCCATCTCGGCGGCGTTGCGCATGCTCTGCGCCACGTTCCCTCCCTGGCCGGGAGCGCTCATGGGCAGGATCACGGCAACCTTGACGGGACCGGTGCCGATGGTGGTGGAGCCGCCGGGCTGCCCAGTCGCCTGCATGGGAAACGCGGGCGGCGTCCGCCCGGGCGCATAGGACGGCTCGACGGGAACGGGCTGAGCCTGGCTTACCTTACGCGGCGGCAAAAGCGTTTCCGATCCGACGCAACCGGACAAAGCCAGCGAACCGGCCACGACAAGAGCCCAGGCTGCATGGCCCGGAAACCCTCGAGCCCAATCGTGCGATACACGCGCCATCTCCACCCCCTTTGGAAACAGCTTCTGTTCTTGAAGTTAAGCGTGGCAGAGAAAAGTAAACATTGTTTCTCACAGGACGCTCGAAAGCCCTACGCGCCTGCTTTCGCGAAGGCGCCGCTTCATGCAAGAGTGCCGACCTCATGACTCAGAGAATCGATAATCGAACAAGGCGGCGCGAGCCCAACGAGCGGATCGCCACCTTCACCGCCTTCGGCCTTGCCGCCGAGGCCAAGCCCCTCTCGCCAGGCCTCTATGTGGTCGCGACCCCCATCGGCAACCTGCAGGACGTATCCTTCCGGGCGCTCAGCGTGCTGGCGGCCGCGGATGCGGTCCTGGCCGAGGACACCCGGGTGACGAAGACGCTCCTGGCCCATTACGGCATCACCACCCCGCTGGTGGCCTATCACGAGCATTCCAACGAGGCCGTGCGCGAGCGCATGGTCCACCGCATCCGCGAGGGACAGGCCCTGGCGCTGGTTTCCGATGCCGGCACGCCGCTGGTGTCGGATCCCGGCTACAAGCTCGTCCAGGGGGCCATCGAGGAAGGGCTTCCGGTCACGCCGATTCCCGGCCCTTCCGCCGTGCTCACCGCGCTCGTGGCTTCGGGCCTGCCGACGGATCGGTTCTTCTTCGAAGGCTTCCTGCCGTCGAAAAGCGGCGCACGGCGTGCGAGGCTCGCCGAGATCGGCACCATTCCCGGCACGCTCATGCTCTTCGAGGGGCCGCACCGCCTGCCCGAAATGCTGGCGGACGCCGCCGATGTGCTGGGCGAGCGGCAAGCTGTCGTGGCGCGCGAACTGACGAAAATGTTCGAGACGATCCGGCGCGGCACGCTCCCCGAACTTGCCCGGCAATTCGCCGAGGAAGGCCCGCCCAAGGGCGAGATCGTGGTGCTGATCGGCGAAGCGACAAAGGAGATGCATGCGGCGGAAGCCGATGCAGCCCTCGACGGCAAGCTCGAAGCGGCGCTGAAGAACCACTCGATCAAGGACGCGGCAGCCATCGTGGCGGCGGATCTCGATATGCCCAAGCGCGAGGTCTATGCCCGCGCCCTGGTGCTCGCCAAGAAGGGCGAATGAAGAGCGCCCTCGACCGCCGCGAAGCGACCTTTCTGCGCGGGCACCGCGCGGAATGGATCGCGCTGCTGTTCCTGATCTCAAAGGGCTACCGCCCTCTCGCCCGCCGCTATGCCGCATCAGGCGGCGAGATCGACCTGATCGTAATGCGCGGCGACACCATCGCGTTCGTCGAGGTGAAGGCGCGCGCGCTCATGGATGACGCGCTCTCGGCCATCACGGCGCGTAAACGTCAGCGCTTCTCCCGCGCGGTGCGGACATGGCTTTCACGGAACGATTGGGCGGCGGATAAGGCATGGCGCGCGGATGCGGTGTTCATCGCTCCGAAAAAGTGGCCGGAGCATATCGTGAGCGCGTTCGAGTTGGAGATGGGCTGAAGCAGCAACATTGCTGCTGTCATTCCGGAGCTGCGCGGCAGAGCCCGAAATGACAGCGGAGGCGAAGTGAAAGCCTACTTGGCCTTCTTCGGTGCAAACACCGTCACGGCCGAGGGGCGGATCGAAAAATGCGCAGGCGTGTGGGTGACGATCTCGCCATCCGCATTGACGGGCTTGGGCTTGCGGGTTCGAACATCGAACTCCTTGGCGCGCACCGCCCGCACCTCGTTCCACGCGCCCTGCCGGCCGTGCCGGAACGAGCGGGCCATGAGGGCGAGCTTCCAGGCCTGCCTCAGTTCCAGGCTGTAGAGGTCGAGGTGATGGTCGTCGATGGCGGCATCCTGCTCGACCGCGTTGCCGCCGCCATAGAAGCGGCCGTTGCCCACTGCGACCTGGAGCGTGCGCACGCGCGCCGCCTCGTTCTCACTGTAGATGGTCGCCCGGAAGGGTTTCGCGTGCATCAGTACGTTCAGGGCCACCATGGCGTAACCCAGACGTCCCCAGCGGCGCTTGATGTCCCGCGTCAGCTTCTGAGCCAGTTCCGCCGAGAGCCCGACGCTCGCCACATTGAAAAAGGGCTCGCCGTTGACGATGCCGAGATCGATCCTGCGGGTGTGACCTTCGGCGATGACCCGGGCGGCGCCATCGAGGTCGAAGGGAACCTCAAGGGTGCGCGCGAGGTCGTTGGCCGTGCCGAGCGGCAGGATACCGAGCGGCAGCCCGGCCTCGATCACCCCGAAGGCTGCCGCATTCAGCGTCCCGTCTCCCCCGCCGACCACGGCGCAATCCACATCTTTCGCATGCTTGACGATGAGGGGCGACAGGTCCTCCCGGCGGCCGCAATCCACGTGAACCGGCTCGATTCCATGGTCCTTCAGGCGCTCGACGGCCATGTCACGCTGGGCGGCACCGCTGCGGCTCTTGGCATTGACGATCAGAAGGGCACGGCGGGGCATGGACTCTCACATGGAAAAGCTTGAGGAGATCTGCAAGGGGCACTCGTCAAGCGGGGCCGTTGGATAACCCGCCTTCCCTGTTTTCGTTCACGATAGCCGCCATGAAGAGTTGCCATCCCGCATTTTAGCGCCAATAACCCTGCTTCCCAGGAGGCCCGACTCATGACCCTCACCGTCGCGTTCCAGATGGATCACATCCGCAGCCTCAAGATTGCGGGCGATACCGGCTTCGCGCTGCTGCTCGAGGCCCAGCGACGG
>NZ_JPUG01000075.1 GCF_000739015.1 Microvirga sp. BSC39 | reverse complement strand
AGGGGCGGTGGATTCTATTCTGAGGTGCGAATTCCGTTACAAACAAAGGATTTGCACTCGGAGGCCGAATGACCCTGCCCTACATCCACCTGAGCCTGGCTGAGCGGCGTGAGATCGCCCGCATGCACGCGGCTAAGATCCCGATCAATGTGATCGCTGAACGCCTGCAGCGGCACCGTTCGACCATCTACCGCGAGATCAAACGGAACTGGGTTCACGATGAAGAGCCGTTGTATCGCGGCTATTTCCATGTGGCGGCCGACATGCAAGCCCGCGCCCGGCGTCAGCGTCTGGGCAAACTCTCCCGCACACCGGTGCTCGCAGTCTACGTCATGGACCGTCTGAAAGCTGGATGGTCGCCAGAGCAGATCGCTGGCCGCCTGCGGGCATCCGGGGCGCCTGAACGGCTGTCGCACGAGACGATCTACCGGTTCGTCTACAGCTCTCAAGGGCAACAGCTCGGACTGTACCAGGATCTGCCCATGGCACGGCGCCGGCGGCGGGCCCGTTACCAGCGGAAGCCTCGCGGTCTCTTCATTCCGGCGGGCAACACCATCGAGCAGCGCCCGGCGGAGATCGCAGACCACACGAGCTTTGGTCACTGGGAAGGCGATCTGATGATGTTCCGTAAGGATCTGGGAAAGCGCAACTTGACCTCGCTCGTCGAGCGCCAAAGCCGGTACACGATCCTGACCCGCAACCCGGATCGCAACTCAACCGGGGTCATGACCGGCATGATCGAGAAGCTGAAGGTCCTGCCGGAGACGGCGCGTCTATCGATCACGTTCGACCGCGGGACGGAGTTTGCCTCTTACCCGTTGCTCAAGCAGAAGCTCGGCATGGACAGCTACTTCTGCAAGCCGCAGGCCCCGTGGCAGAAGGGTTCGGTCGAGAACACCAATGGCCGGGTCCGGCGCTTCCTGTCACGGGACACGGACATTGCCGCTTTGCCTGAGGAGGCTCTGCTTGA
This sequence comes from Microvirga sp. BSC39, assembly GCF_000739015.1. Taxonomy (GTDB): domain Bacteria; phylum Pseudomonadota; class Alphaproteobacteria; order Rhizobiales; family Beijerinckiaceae; genus Microvirga. The sequence continues at coordinate 109,321 of NZ_JPUG01000075.1, read as the reverse complement.
GATCTGTGATCGGCTCAACGCGACCCCACGCAAATGCCTGGGCTATCGCACACCTGAAGAGGTCCTGATGAGCTCTCTGGATCCGAGGCTGCCGGGGCTGCGCAACCCTAACCAACTCCGCCCCGGCAGCCCCTGACCGACCCGAGACCGATGACCCGCCAACCGTCGCACCTCGGCTTGATTCCACACTGCCACCGGGCCGGCTGCAGGAGATCCTGTGCCGGCGCGAGCAGCGCTATGTTGGCGCCCAACTGACCTTTTCCTACGAACGCAAGCGGATCATGCTGGAGGAGAACGACGTCACCCGCGGGCTCGTCGGCCGATACATTGAGACCTACGCGTTTGCTGATGGCAGGCTTGAGGTGCGGTGGAAAGGGCATGCCCTGTCCTACCGGGTGTTCGACAAGGACCAGCGTGTGACCCATGCGGCGATTACCGAGAACAAGCGGCTGGGCGACGTGCTGGCGTATATCAAGGAGCGGCAGGACCAGCGTCCCCCACCGAAGGTCAAGACCAACAGCGAGAAGACCGGCTACAAGCCGCAGGGGGCTAAACGGGGCCGCAAGACGGATGTGATGTCCGATCCGGCTATTGCTGCCAAGCGTGAACAGGCGCTGGCTCGCCTGGCCGCCACGGGTGACATTTCTACTTTGCAGGCCACCGGACATTTCTATCTGGCAGCCACACGCGATTGTAGCTGCCATATACAGATGTCAGTGCCCTGCCATTTAGAGATGTCAGCCTTGGGGGCGTTCCCACGATCCACGAGGCGGCTGGGCGATGACGGTCATTTGTATGAGCCAGGCAGAATTGAACCGGTTAACGGTGGTGATGGATTTCGCTGAAGGCCGCCTCACCGCTCGTCAGGTAGCGCAGATGCTGCGTCTGACCGAGCGCCAGGCATGGTGGCTCCTGAGGCGGTTCCGACAGGACGGTGCGCCGGGGCTTGTGTCGCGCAAGCGTGGTCGCCCCAGCAACCGGCGCCATCATCCGGCCCTGCACAAGCAGGTAAATGACAAGCTTGGACATGCCCCAGGCGATGAACTTCTGCGTACCGTCGTGAAGCGTCGTCAGAATTCACTCCGATCCGGCGATGTCTCTGCCCGTCTCGCCGGTGAGGAATTCGCTGTTCTGCTCCGGGATTCTGTTTCGGCTTGGATTGTTGAGACGATCTCGCAGCGGATTATTGCAACCATCAGCGCCCCTTTCCGATTAGAGCGTCAGGAGATCACGATTGGAACAAGTATCGGGATCTTCATGGCCAGGGATCGCATGTTAACCCGCGACCAGATCATGCAGGGTGCAGACAAGGCCCTATATCAGGCGAAGTCTGAAGGCAGAGGACGCTACCGCTTGTTCAATACCATCCCTCAGCCTGAGCAAAAGGTCGCCTGAAAGGAAAAGGCCGGTCATCATGACCGACCTGATCGCCTATTTACGCCGCGTCGTCTGCAGCTTGATCGCCAGTGTCGTTCGCCTGCAGATCGTGCATCAGCAGTCCCGCGTTCTGGCGGATCTTCGCTTCGATTTGAACAGCGATCTCCGGGTTCTCCTTGAGGAAGGTCTTCGAGTTCTCACGCCCCTGCCCTAGTCGCTGGCTGTCGTACGAGAACCAGGCACCCGACTTCTCGACCACGCCGGCTTTGACGCCGAGGTCGATGAGTTCGCCCATTTTCGAGATGCCTTCGCCGAACATGATGTCGAACTCGACCTGTTTGAAGGGCGGAGCAACCTTGTTCTTGACGACCTTCACCCGAACCTGGTTGCCGATCGGCTCATCCCGGTCCTTCAGGGTCGACGTCCGGCGGATGTCGAGGCGCACGGAGGCGTAGAACTTCAGGGCGTTGCCGCCCGTCGTCGTCTCCGGGCTGCCATAGGTCACGCCAATCTTCATGCGGATCTGGTTGATGAAGATCACCAGCGTGTTCGTCCGATTGATCGAGCCCGTTAGCTTCCGCAGCGCTTGGCTCATAAGACGGGCCTGAAGACCGGGACGGCTTTCGCCCATCTCGCCTTCGATTTCAGCCTTTGGCGTAAGCGCCGCCACAGAGTCGATCACCACGACGTTGATCGCTCCCGAGCGCACCATCGTGTCGGCGATCTCCAGGGCCTGCTCGCCGTTGTCCGGCTGTGAAACCAGCAGGTCGTCGAGGTTCACGCCCAGCTTCCGGGCATAAACTGGATCAAGCGCATGCTCCGCATCGATGAAAGCACAGACGCCGCCCAGCTTTTGCGCCTCGGCAATGGCGTGAAGCGTGAGTGTGGTTTTACCCGAGCTCTCCGGCCCGTAGATCTCTATGATCCGGCTCCTGGGGAGGCCGCCCACGCCAAGGGCGATGTCGAGACCAAGTGAGCCGGTCGAAATCGTCTCAACTTCGACCACTTGGTCACCACCGAGGCGCATGATGGCGCCCTTGCCAAAGGCGCGTTCAATCTGGGCGACCGCAACATCGATCGCCTTCTTCTTGTCCAAGCTCATAAAGGCTCCGCACGTCCGATTTTTTGGGAATGAGCGGAAGCTATCTCAAACCACCTGAAAAGGCCAGAACAAAAAGGGAACTGCGCTGAATTGTCAGCAGCTTTCGGCCAAGGTAAATCGTTCCGAACAGAGCCTCAAAGCTCAAGCTTAAGCTGAGGGCTCTCTGGCTCCTCGTCCGTATTCAAGCTCGACAGAGACGCGCCCAGGAGGCGCACAGTCTTCCCAAATGGGACTGACCGGCAAGCAGGTTATGATCGTCTGGTTCAGAGCCGCTCGGTTCTCGACCATCCTAGGCAGGGTACGGCTGCGGGTGATCTGCTGGAAATTGGAGAACTTCACCTTCAGCGTAACCGTACGGCCACGCACGCCGGAGTTCTCGCAGTAGCGCCAGACCTTGTCGATGATCGGCTGAAGTGCTGTCTTCATTTCCTCCAGGGCCGCCAGGTCCTTCTCGAAGGTGGTCTCGGCTCCAACGGATTTCCGGATCCGGTCCGGCTGCACGGGACGACGATCGATGCCTCTGGAGAGTCAGTAGTAATAGCTTCCCGCTTTGCCAAACCGCTCCTGCAGGAATTCCAACGACTGCGCCTTCAAATCAAGGCTGGTGAAGATGCCAAGCGAATTAAACTTCGCGACCGTTGCCGGTTCAATCCCGTGAAACTTCTTGATTGGCAATTGCTCCACGAATGTCGGTCCGATCTCGGGCGTAATGACGAACATTCCGATAGGCCTGCGCTGGTCAGAAGTCATTTTTGCAAGGAAGCGGCAGTAGGATATACCCGCCGATGCTGTCAGTCCGGCTTCCTGCAGGATCTTAGCTCTAATCTCCCGCGCAACCTGTGTCGCAACACTGCCTCGATCTGATCCGAGCGGCGCGGATTGAAACCGATCCAACTGTCGTTCAGGCGTTCCGGCCGACGTGAGGCCAGGATCTGTGCCAGCAACCCCACTCTCAAGTCTTTAGGTAGGTACAGCGTCAAGCCGGATTCGGGGTCCCTAGCGCTGGTCGGTGAGTCCATCCCGGGACCGCTCAACCGCAAAGGGCGGGAAGCCCCAAACCGAGGGCATGTGCGTATTATTCGATTATTCTGGAAATAGCGCTTGACGAAAGCCGGCGACCGGTCCACCTTATTTCTATGAACATCGAACAAGCAGCCAAGCAGCTCGAAGCGCTCGGGCACGTCAGCCGTCTCCAGGTCTACCGCACTCTCGTCCGTGCAGGGGAAGCGGGCTTGTCCGTCGGGCAGATCCAGGAACGCCTCGGCATCCCGGGATCGACGCTCTCGCACCACCTCCAGCGGCTCCTGCTGACGGGACTGGTGACGCAGGAGCGGCAGGCCACGACCCTGATCTGCCGGGCCAGCTACCCGGCGATGAACGGCCTCATCGGCTTCCTGGCCGACGAGTGCTGCGCCGATGCCGGATGCTCAACCCAGGCGGAGAACGCCGCCTGATATATTTTTGCCCGTTATTTCTATGATACCGGAAATATAAAAGGATAGACAGATGCCAGGCTTCCTTCCGACCCTCCTCCACCTCCTCCGCGCAGCTCGGAACCGCCGCCAGGTCGTCGCCCTCGGCGAGTTGGACGACCATCTCCTGCGCGACATCGGCCTTGAGCGGACCGACCTCCTCTCCGCCCTGTCCCAGCCCCGCTACCGCGATCCCTCGCGGGTGCTGAAGGTCCTCTGCTGCCACGGACGCGTCTTCATCGAGCGCGTGCGTGACGGCTTCGCTCCCCGACCCGCCTCCTGCTGCTGACCTACAAGGAGTCTTCCAATGACCTCACTCGAAAGTCTCCCCGTTGCCGTCATCGGCGCAGGTCCGGTCGGACTGGCCGCCGCGGCACATCTGATCCAGCGCGGGCTGCCCGTGAAGGTCTACGAGGCCGGCGACACCGTTGCCGCCAATGTTCGCGATTGGGGCCATGTGCATCTGTTCTCGCCATGGGAGTACAACACCGACGCGGCGGCTCGCGCCTTACTTCAGTCCCATGGCTGGCAGGAGCCCCCGGGGAAGGCGATGCCGACGGGATCGGACCTGTACGAGGCCTATCTCAAGCCGCTCGCCGAGACGCCGGAGATGGCGGCGGTGATCGAGACGGATGCCAAAGTAACGGCGATCACCCGCCAAGGCGCCGACAAGGTGCTCAGCAAGGGCCGCGAGACCAAGCCCTTCATCCTCGCCGTCTCGAAGGGCGACGGCACGATCCGGCGCGACCTCGCCCGGGCGGTGATCGACGCTTCCGGGACGTGGACGGCTCAGAATCCTTTGGGCGCGGGCGGCATCCTCGCCGAGGGCGAAGCGGAAAACGCGGACCGCATCGCCTACGGCATCCCGGACGTGCTCGGGCGCGACCGTGCCGCCTACGAAGGCAAGGCAATCCTTGTGGTCGGTGCCGGGCACTCGGCCGCCAACGTCCTCATCGATCTGGCCAAGCTGGCGGAGCGCAATCCCGGGACGTCGATCGTGTGGGTGACCCGCGGGGCCAACCTGATGCGGGTCTACGGCGGCGGCCGTGCCGACCAGCTCCCAGCAAGGGGCGAACTCGGGTCCAAGCTCAAGGTACTCGTCAACAGCGGGTGGGTCACCCTTGTGGCCGGCTTTTCGGTCACCCGTGTCCGCACCGTCGGCGACCAAGTCGCCCTCGAGGGCGAAACGGCGGACGGCGTCCGCGAGGTCGGTCCGGTCGACCGGATCGTGGTCACGACCGGACAGCGCCCGGACCTGAACCTCACGCGGGAACTGCGCCTCGACCTCGATCCGTGGCTGGAAAGCTCGAAAGCACTCGGTCCCCTGATCGACCCGAACCTGCACTCGTGCGGATCGGTCCCGCCACACGGCCACCGCGAGCTCGCTCATCCTGAGCCGGGCTTCTACACCGTGGGGATCAAGAGCTACGGGCGCGCTCCGACTTTCCTGATGCTGACGGGTTACGAGCAGGTGCGTTCGGTCGTGGCGGCCATCGCCGACGATCTTGCGGCAGCGGACGACATCCATCTCGTGCTGCCGGAGACGGGTGTGTGCTCGACCAACCTTGCCCCGAGTGTAGCGGCGGCATCGTCCGGCTGCGGCGGTCCGGCTCCGGTGGACGTCGACGCGTGCTGCGTCACGGACGCAGTTGCCAAGGCAGATGGCAAGGACGGCTGTGGCTGCGGCTCCGCGGATGTACCCGGCCGCAAGGCATCGGAGAAGGTTGCGGAACCCGCAGGCTGCTGCTGAGATCCGCAGGTGTCGAACCCCGCAACCGAATCCCTGGCAGGTGACCCTGCCATGCCGAAGCCAAGCCCGGGGCTGGTCATTACCACCCTCGGGATCACCCAGATCCTTGCCTGGGGATCGTCCTTCTACCTGCCTGCCGTGCTCGCCCATCCGATCGCCGCCGACACCGGATGGTCGCTCGGCCGGGTCGTGGGGGGACTGTCGCTCGGCCTCCTCGCCGCCGGCCTGGTGGCTCCGAAGGTCGGACGTACCATCGACGCAAGGGGTGGCCGTCCGGTCCTCACCGCCAGCTCGATCCTCCTCGGGTCAGGCCTCGCCACCCTGGCCCTGGCCCACAGCCTCCCCGTCTACCTTATGGCCTGGCTGGTGATGGGCGTCGGCATGGGTGCTGGCCTCTACGATGCCGCCTTCGCCACGCTGGGCCGCCTGTATGGGAAGGACGCCCGACGCGCGATCACCACCCTGACCCTGTGGGGTGGTTTTGCCAGCACGGTCTGCTGGCCCTTGAGCGCCTGGCTTGTGGAGTACTTCGGCTGGAGGGGCGCCTGCGCGGTTTACGCCGCGATCCAGATCCTCATCTCGCTTCCGCTGCACGCCTTCGTCCTGCCCGGCATCGGCACGGTCAGGCCGGATGCCAAGCCCTCCGGGGGCGTCACCGAGGCCCCTGCCCCGCAAACGCTGTCCAGATCCAGACGCAACCGGGCATTCCTGCTGCTGGCCACCGTTCTGACCCTTGGGGCGGTGACCGCCTCGATGATCGGGGTCCACCTGCTCACCCTCCTGCAAGCCCGTGGGCTGGAACTCGCGGCGGCGGTTGCCCTTGGCGCACTGGTTGGCCCGTCGCAGGTCGGGGCGCGGATCGTGGAGATGGCGTTCGGACGTCACTACCACCCGATCTGGACCATGGCGGCTTCCGTTGCCCTGGTTGCGGCCGGAGTGATCCTTCTGGTCGCGGGCTTCCCGATCCTCGCCCTGGCGCTGGCGCTCTACGGGGCTGGCAACGGGATCGGTTCCATCGCCAAGGGGACGCTGCCGCTCGCGTTGTTCGGCCCCTTCGGCTACGCGTCGCTCATGGGCAAGCTGGCGATGCCGAGCCTGCTTGCCCAGGCCCTGTCGCCATCGATCGGAGCGATCCTGATCGAATGGGGCGGCACGGACGCGGCGCTCCGCCTTCTGGCCGGAATGGCTTGCCTGAACCTCGGTCTCGTCGGCCTGCTGTGGCTGACCGCGCACCGGGGCTGACGTTCAGGCCGACACCTCCGACATCGCGGCCCGCAGGCGCTTGTCATAGGCACTGGCCAAGTGGTGCAGGGCGGTGACCGCATCACCGTCGAACGAGGAGCCGTGCATCAGGGCCAAGGTGCGCGGCGCTAGATCTGCCAGCCTGCGAACCGTTGGTGCGATGCTCGGGCCGAGGCTCGTGTCGTAGAAGATGTCCTCCGACGCAAGAGCGGGCCCCACAATGTCGCTCTGGGTGAGCGCGCTCCGGAGACTTAAACTTTTGGTCCGGTTCGACACTCAATTGCCGACGTTCGTTGCAAAGGCTGGAACGTGAAAGATTGACCCGATGCAGTCATCCGCCGCGCAAGAAATCCGTGAACTCCGCGGCGCACAGCCTGATGAAGTTGCCTTATCATTTGCGTGCTCGTTCTTCGTTCGAGCGCACCTTGTCCAAAATGCCGCGATGCGGGTTGGGGGCAGGAGGAACGCGGCAATAACGGCCAGTCGCCCTGCCCGTCAGTAATTCCGCGCAAAGGCGCCAGGCGTCACCCCCACATACCGGGTGAATGCCACGTTGAAGGCGCTGGCGGAGGCATAGCCGATCCGCGCGGCAATCTCGATAAGCGGCGCCTTTTGGCGAAGTAGCATATCTTTAGCGAGTGCCATGCGCCAGCTCGTCACATACTCCATGGGTGGCACGCCCACTTCGCGCCGGAAGCGTTCGAAAAAGGCCGAGCGTGACATCGCAGCCGCTTCAGCCAGCTCCTCGACAGAGATTTCACCGCCTGGGTTCTCATGGATGCGTCGCAGGGCAGGAGCCAGTCGGCTGTCGGCAAGACCGCGCAGTAATCCAGGAGATATCGTCGGGTTACCCGCGCTGCGCAGTGCGTCAATGAACAGAACCTCCAGTAACCGAGTCAGGATCATGTCTCGGGCCGCTAGCAGACCGACTGTTTCAGCATGGATCATCCGCACCAGATCCGTGAGCCTACTCTCATTCTGAACATGAACGATGTCCGGCAACAGCGAGCCCAGCAACCGCTCGTCATTCGCCGCGAAGGCACAATGACCCACCAGGGCCGTAACCTCGGCCGCCGCCGCCGGATCGCCCAGGCGAAAGACGCCGGGGCTGGTCTCCAGCCGTTGCGGCAGCGTACCTGGCGGCGGTGGCTGAAGGCTGCTCATGGTAAAGGCATGAATTTGCGGGACCAGAACGAAATCCCCGGCTGCGAGCGTAATTGGTGGTTGGTCGCTGATCGTGAGCAGACAGTGTCCCTCCACGATCGCGCAATAGAACGGGCTTCCGAGCTCCCGGCGCTCCACGAGCCAAGTACCGCCCGCCGTCACCAACTTAGCAATCGAAGGGACGGGCTTGAGAAGCGAGACGATTTCGGCAAGCGGATCCGACATTTTTGGACTTTAGCTAAATAGACAAGGATGTTCGAACATAGATCGTCCGATCGATCTCGTCCATCCTGGTGCTCTTAGCAGGAGCCTACCAATGACAACTAATAACCTGATCGATATCGCACTCCATATCCCGACCCCGGACGCCGCTCTCACTGTCGCCTACTCGCCGATCCGCCTCGATCTTGCTGGGCGGCAGCCTTTGGAACTGCGTTTGACCGCCCCAGCGAGCGGTCACAAACTGCCAATCGTTATCCTATCGCATGGCTATGGACCTTCAAATTACCTTCCGTCCAAGGACGGGTACGCGCCATTGGCGCAGTTCTGGGCGGAACGCGGTTTTGCCGTCATTCAGCCGACGCATGCGAGTTCCCGCGTCGGCGGACTTCCGGCAGAAACAGAAGGAGCGCCGTTCTTCTGGCGCGAGCGTGTCGAGGAGGTGAGGGCAATCCTCGATCGGCTGATCGAGGTCGAAGAGCAAGCGCCGGCCGTGGCGGGTCGGCTGGACCATGGAAGCATCGCTGCAGTGGGGCATTCCTTGGGTGGCCACACCGTCAGCCTGCTCTTGGGCGCGCGTCTCCATAGCGAGGTATTTGGCGACTCCCGTATCTCGGCCGGCATCCTGCTTACGGCGCCGGGCCGGGGCGGAAAGGATCTGACGGAAGAGAATGCGGCACGCTTTCCGTTCTTCGATCTCGATTTTGCTTACCTGGTGACGCCGAGCCTTGTCGTATGCGGAGCAGATGACAATCCGCGCTTCACGTCGCGCGGTCCTGAGTGGCATGCCGATGCTTATCACGATGGGCCGGGGGCACGAGCCCTGCTCACCCTTCATGGTGTCGGCCACGGCCTGGGTGGCATCGCCGGACTTGATGCCAAGGAGACCGAGGTGGAGGCGCCGGACGGGCTTGAGGCAACGAAGCGGATGACCCTGGCTTGGTTGAGAACCGTGCTAGGTTATGATGCTGCGGCCTGGACTTCGGCCTGCGCGGCATTAGCCGGCCCAGCGCGCTCCCTCGGACAGGTTGAAGAGAAATCCTCCACGTAGCACTGGGCTGACCTTAGCCTTACTTCCGCACTGCTGGGATGAGCCGACCTTCGCACCGACGTCCGCTACTACACAGGTTGGCCCGAAGCGGCCTCATACCTCAATGCCCGGAGCTTCGGCTGATGATCGACATGATCGTCTCGAAGAACTCGTCCTGTGCCTGTCGAGCTGTGATCTCGCCGGTCACGGCGGCATGGGACAGGGCGTCGGCGGCTCCAAGCATGGCCCAGAAGCTGGCTAGCGCAACGCCTCGTGCCGGGGTGAAAGCGGCCAGCGCCCTGCGGCACCTTTCAATGAAGGCCACTTGGTACTCCCGTTTCACCGCTTCCATCTCCGGCGAGCCCGCTAAGGCGGCCAGCAAGCCAGGCATCTCGCGCCCTTGCGTAAGAACGCATTCAACATAGGAATTTGCGATGGCTTTGGCTGTCCCTTCCAACGTCAGCTTGCTAGCCTCAAGGGTAGAAACCCTGACCCGTTTTCGGGTCAGCCCGTGAAGATCCACCTTGCCGCTTTCTGCGATCGAGCCTGCGGTTCTAGAACGGGTAGCTCAAGATCCGGGTGCTTGCCAGATAGGGGATAAGCTGCGGCTGCTCCTCGCAGAGCTCCACTTCTGCTCCAAGTCGCAGAGTGATGACCAGAAACTTGGTATCGTGTAGCTGCCGCAGGACAGTGTACACACGATCGACCCACCGCTTCATCAGAAGCCTCATCTCGTCTTCCGTAATCCTCCCAGCCTCTTGCCAGGGCACGTGCTGGCCCTGGTAGACAATCTTCAGATCCGAGGGGTCGTCTGCTGTGCTCACCGGCTCGACGCCGGCTTCAAGCGCTGACATCTCCTCACAGTCGAGTGTCATCTTAACGATAGCGAGGGCCAGCTTCGCCGATATGAAGTCGCCAAGGAGGATTTTCGGGATGTGAGCGTCCCGATGAGACGGGATGACCTGAAGCTCCGGATCAGCCTTTGGCGCGTCCCATTGCTGGAGCCCCTGTTGGCCATACTTGACCACTGCTGCCAAGTAATCCGAATCCCTTAAATTGAGCAGGATTGTATAGAGCGCGTCCGCAGCCTCACGCCTGAAGGCGCGGCTCTCCGCCTCAGTGAAGCGACGCACCTCGCTGACGGGAGTGGTGCCTGCACCATGAACTACGACTGCTTGCGGGTCTTGGAGCACGTCGGCCCAGTTCAACTCCCCAGAGTGATAGTCTTCCAGGCAGGTATCTCGGAAGCACAGTCTGACGATGGCAACTGAGAGAGCTTTTGCCGTCTCATCGTCAATCACCATCGGCTGGATCTCAGGCATACCCTTGTTTTCCTACGCAGCACACGTTTCCAAACTGTAGAACCTAGTCCTTTCCTAGAGCTGGTCACTTACTCCTAAGAGGAACGCCAGAAGGCTAAGTTGTTTTACCTAAAGAGATTTATCCGAAAAATACGGCGAAGGGATGAAGGTTAAGAACCCCAGAAGATCATCTAGCTCGAACAGCTTGGTCGAAAGGGAAGACTTCAAAATCCCCAAGAAGAAGCGGCGAACAACAATCGCCCGACAGCATCAAACGGCCAGCCGGGAAGGCGGCCACATCATCACCAGCCTTTGGCAGAACAGGAAAGAGAGCCAATCATGGACACGGCAGTGAACGACAACCAGGTTTCGAAAAACGCAGCTGGCACCGAGTCGACGCAGGAGCGCTCGCGCGCCTATCCGCTGCGCGGCCATCTCTCGGCAGTGGAATTCGCCACTGACAAGAACCAGAAGCCCTCTGCGAAGGCGAAGCTCACCTATACCCGCTGCGACCAGCGTCAGGTGACGGTGACCATGAAGGCCTTCGAGGACACTCAGAATCTCTTCAAGGAAGGTCCTGTCGCGCTCTACGGCACCTTCGAGCGCAACGTCTTCCGCGTGATCAGCGAAGCTCTGCCGCCCAAGGAACAAGCAACCGCCTAAGCCAAAGCCCCGGATACCGGCCAGCTTGAGAAAAGCCACGTTGTGTAACGTGGCTTTTCTTTTGGACGCGTCAAAAAATCCATCGAACTCATCAGAGGGAAGTGGGTTTTGCTTCCTCAATGCGAACAGGACAACTGCGGACAAAATCGCCGAGGAACGATATGCCTGCACCCGCTCTGGTTTACCTCGACATTGATGGTGTCATCGTAACCGACCGTTCAACGAAGTTGGGCGGAGCCGGCTATATTCCTCCAGGGGCGGCTTCGATGGTAGTCGACATATTGGACCGGACGGGCGCCCGCCTGGTTGTTGCCAGCACATGGCGCCGGGACGCCGACTGCCGGGCCAAGCTGGCTCAGGCTGGGATGGGACAGGATCGCTATTTCGTCGATTGGCGCACGCCCGACCTCTCGCCTGAGGAGGAGGTCGCAGATGTGCCGATCCGCGGCTCCGAGATCGACCGCCATCTGACACGTCACCAACCGATCAGGTACGTCATCATCGATGATGATCCCGGTATGCTCCCGCACCAGAAGAGCTTTCACATTCAGGTTGACCCCAGCATCGGGCTTACACAGACTGATGCGGAGACAGCCATCGCCCTCTTGCGCGGGTAGCGGAGCACCAACCCCCAAGATCTGAATTCCAGGCTCAGTCCGAGATGAAAGGGATTAATTGAAAATTCCCGAAATCAAGGAGAGCCACGATGTCCGGTTACGCTCGTTTTTCGTCGCAGGAAGCAGCAAACATCAACACCTTCGGCTCTGACGTGAAGGACGCAATCGTTCTCCCGGACGACGGGTTCGTGGTCCGGATCAAGACCGCTCAAGGCGACTTCTTCTCCCTCCCCTGCACCTCCTACGCCGCCGCCTCGGCCACTGCCGAGCGGCTTCTGTGCGCCTGATCGCACCTCCAACAGAGGAATCACGTGCCAGATCGTTACCGCGTCATTGACTACGAAGACGGCCGCCGGCTGGAGGTGCTGCAACGGGCCAGGTCGACGGCCTCGACGAGGCCCGGGTTCCTGCGGCTGTTCTATTCCCTGAACCCGAAGGCCACACGCTGGTATTTCGGGGTTCGGCTCCACGACGACGGCGCCGAGACCCTCTATGGTGACGGCCGCACGGCAACGTCGTTTACGCGGGTTCGCCCCAGCGACCTCGGTCGATGGCAGAACCACTGACATCGTCGGGATTGGTTTACCCGCCTCTGCTACCGTGGAGGCGGGAGAATTGACCGCGAAGGCTCCTGAGGAGGCCGAGGCCGCTCCCGCCTTACAGACGCTGGATCCAGGACCCATGGCTAACGCCCGCGACACCCTTATGACTGCCTTCGACGCCCTTATGGCGGCACGCCAGCACAAGGAAGCGCTGCTCCCTGAGCGGATGAAAACCCTCAGAACTGATCCTGAATTCACGGAAGCCGTGGCGCGGGAATACGCCGCCCATTTGGCTTTCGACTTATGTGCGCTCGCCTTCTGTAAGGAATTGAAACGTGAATCAGCCGAAACTGATGCTTCACCTCCCGGCAACGGGAGAGTTGCTCGACGTAAAGGCCCTCGAGGAGGGTGAAGTCCTTGGCCTGAACGAAGCAGGCGATATCCTCCAGTAGGGGTTAGACATCGGCATCTACACTCCGCAGGAGTCACCCTTGGAATTCGGGCTCCACAATCTCCGCGCCCACGAAATTCGCAGGATCAATCCACAGCCGCACGGGTCGGGCACCAATCCCCTGCTCTACCCTCTCAGCAGCCAGGAGAAGAACACCCTTCTCACTGCTCTACTCCACTACCACGAGGACGGCCTAGGAGAGCCCTTAAACGGTCGAACGAGGTGCACCTGTTAACCTCTGGAGAAGCCGAGGACCTCGACGAGGACATCTCCCTCGATCAGGATGGGGTATCGGAGTTTCTGAGCCGTTTGCGGCAGTCGGAGGGCATAAAGTCGCTTAAACCTGCCGCCCTCGATCCGAAGGATTTCAGCGACCATGATCTGTGCCTGACACTCGAAGAAGTGCGCCGCCGCGGCTGGGCCGTTGCCGCTTATAATGTCAGCGACGTTGAGGCGCTGATCAGCGATGACGTCGATCCGACTCTGACGGACGACGAGATCCGCGCTTGGTTGCTGGATAATCAGGGCCATCTCCAGCACGGCATGTGTGCCGCGATGCACGACGCCGTCAATGCGGAATGGAGCCGCTCTGACGAAGGCTGACGCCTAGCCCTCCAACCACGCTCTACCGTCGATCTGACCGACTTCCCGCGGGAGGAATCCTTCTCCCGCGGTGCTTTCCGCTTGCCTTCCTTTCATGGAGATCCCGGACAATGGCTTATCCCCCGATTGCAGTCGCCAACACCCTGATCCTACGGCACGCAGCGTCTGGTGGCATCACGCACATGCGGATCCAGACGCTGTGCTACCTCCTCTATGGATGGTAGATCCCGATCCTGGGCAAGCCGCTGCTGACGGAGGCTCCGGAGGTTTGGGCCAAGGGGCCCATCTTCGGCCGCCTGTTCTCCCAACTATCCCATCATGGCGACGCCCCGATCCTGCAGCCGGTCGCAATCAAGCCGTCGGATGCCGACTACCCGGTGATTCCGGAGGAGGACCGGATCAGCCACGAGTTGATCGAGTGGGTCGATGAACGCCATGCGGGCCTGTCCAGAACGAGCCTCGAGGTGCTGGCGATTGGCCCCAACTCGCCATGGCGGCGTGTCGTGGAAGAGCATTCATTCATGCTCTCTGACCCGGTGGAGATCCCGCAGGCGGTAATCGCCCACCACTTCACCGCCTAGGCGCGGCAGGTGTCAGTGATCCAGTAGCGCGGCCTATCCTCTGGGCCCGATCCCGCGATCGGGTCCTCCTTCCCACTTCCAAAGCCGTTGGAGGCTCCCTTGCCGAAGAACCCCGGTCTTCTCACCGATGAAGGCCTTGTGTCCCTGAAACGCAGCGTGGTCGCAATCTGCCGCCACCCCTACCGAGGAGAACGGCCCTTTGTGGCATTCGCCACCCACCTCGGCGGCGGCGCGTTCGCGACGATCTGCGACGGGAAACTACAGCTTCCCTTCGACAAGTGAGATGGGCTCGTGCGCTATGGCAATCTTCGGGTTCACCTCCTCGATGGCTCCGGCCAGATGTTCTGGATCGACTGGATCTATAAGACGCCGGTCGTGCCGATTTCGATCCTGCAAGTCCGCGGCGACGGCGTGCAGCGCTGGCCAAGCCCAGACATCGCCACGATGGCTGCTATGTCGGGCAAGAACCACCTCTGGCGGATTGGATATCCCCGAGGGGTATTCGGCGACCAGTACCTCGATATCCCCAGCCTCGGCACCGAACCGCCGCAGGTGGTAACAGACGGCTGGATATGCACACATCCCGTCATGACGTACTTCCGGAACGGCGCTGATGAAGATTACGGCAAAATGACCATGATCGCGGATCATACGTGTTTCGGATACCTCAACAAGAGTGATCTCGGTGGTCCTGTCGTTGATAACGTAGGCTACCTTGCTGGAGTTCTCGTCGGGGTCGACCTTGGCTCTCAAGAGAGCCACGTCGGGGCTTACGTTCCCGCTGACCTGATCATGCCTTTCGTCGGCTTTGCATGCGCCTCCAAGGTGTATCACCAGTTCCGGTATGCTCTCCATCCTGTCGTGCACCAGGTCGACGAGAGCGAAGGTCTTGCTTCCGCCGCATAAGAAGTGGAGATTTCTCTCCAATTCAGAATGCGACAAAGGGGACATTGAAATCCCCGAAAGTAAACGCTTCACCAGGACGCTGCGATATCACGTTGATGGCACCTCGTTAGCTGCCTGAAGCCCTTAAGCATGTCCGAAAGGCTCAATTGCCTTCTGCCGAATTCTTCTGCAGAGTTCAGGAACTGCCGAGGCTCTCGGCGTACGAGAGCCTCGGTACTCAAGACGATCAGGGGAAAACCTCTGACCTGATAGGGGGATACCATGAAAGGCTCTGCAACTACCTCTGACAGCGTCGATCCGTATGCGACACTCGACGCCATCCTGAAGGTTATCAAGCGAACATGGCTGACTGAGGAGTGGCGGCTGGAGGACGTTCGCCTCCTGGCCCAAGAGGCGATCAAGGGCCGCCCCAAGAGAGCGCCTCAGGAACCCGCGACCCGCACGCCTCATGTTCGAAAGAGCCGGTCTGGGATCAAGCAACTGCGGATTACGAGTTCAGAGCAGTCTCTCAGCCTCTGATTTCGGATCATAACTTCCATTGTCTGACGAGATCGGCATAGGCATCGCTCAAGGCCTCCCGGCTCTCGCGCATCGGAGGGTTGCCACCGCAGATCACAGTCATTGATCAAGAGATTTTTTATCGATTTGAAATCGCGCAAGAGGGGAAATTGAAATCCCGGGAAGATCGACCTGAGAGGAGGTTAAGATAGAACGTTAGATAAGCTAATTGCAATGAACAGCACACCTGCCTCATCTGTTGGTCCATAGACCGTACTGCAGCAACACTTTGAACAAAGTAGCCTTTTGGCCAGGTACACGGCGAACATGTAACCCGACCGTTGCCTCAGCCTCTGATCCTCGCTGACGCGGATCCATCACCTCCGGATCCAAAACACCAGGTAGCATTGAGCACCGCTGACGGGCTCCCTATCCCTTCAGGGACGAGAGTGGACCGACCTTCAACCTAACGGTCACCTACCGAAAAGAGGCCGCGGGAGTGCCACAAGGCACTAACAACCTCCCGCGGCTTCTTTTTTGCTCGTTGAGCTAAACCCCAACAATGCGCCGGTCCAGCCGACAAGCACCACTGCCGGTTTGAACCTACAGCGTCGAGACGGCTCAATCCCGATTTCTGCAAATCCGGGAGAATTCTGAATTCAGAAAAGATCAGCGAAGGAAAGGTTTCAATCCCAAAAAGGGAAGTCAGGTTTCTCAGATCAAAAGTGAGCAAGGCTCGTTTCGATTCCCGAAAATAAGGATGAGTTCGATGACAAACGCAGCAAACACCTCCGTCGCAAACGTCGCCAACGCCAAGCGCCAGACCACCTACCCGCGCCTAGTGACGCCCAAGACCATCAAGGAGGGCAAGAACAAGAACGGCACCGAGCTCGTCAGCTTCATCGGCGAGTACAAGAGCCGTGGCTCTGACAAGGTGCGGACGATGTTCCACTCCGCGAGTGGTTGCGCTTTGGACGCCATTCGCGCAACCCTGAAGGAAGGTCAGCCGATCCGCGTGTTCGGTGTGTTCGACGAAATGCCGGCCGACGGTGAACGTCGCGCAAAACAGATTTTCCGGATCATCGGCAAGAGCCTTTCGCGTGAGCAGGTTGCCGAGGAGATGCAGCAGGCCGCGTAAGCCGGCCATGAAGAAGCCGCCTTCGGGCGGCTTTTTTCTTGCACGGGGCCGCAAACCCCGCTGTATAGATAAGCATCGCCCAATCAGGAGAGCACAGTGGCCAAGCCAGTGACCCCGCAGGAGCAGGACTGGTTCTATGAGCGTCTGCGCGACGCGAAAGTGGACGTGCAACTGTTTCTGGTGAACGGCGTCAAACTGATCGGGCGCATTGATCATGTCGATCGCTACACCATTCTCCTGTCGAGAGGCTCTAGCTCCCAGGTCGTCTACAAGCACGCAATCTCGACGGTCGTCCCACCCACAGGCTTCGAGATTGGCGGCCCAGACTCGTAGCCAGATCAGGCAGCGACAGCCTGCGGAACTGACCTTCCAGAAACTTCAGCCGCTGGTGAAGAGATTGCAGAACCCCTAGCGGTGACCTTTGATTTCGATGCCTCGCCCCGAAGTGCCTCATAGCGGGCAACGAACTCATGATTGGCTCGGGTCAGTTCCTTGATCTCGCCTTTGAGGTCGCCGATCTCCAGCTTCAGCTCTGACACCTGCTCGACGAGATTGTCATCCTGCCGGATCTGAGAGCGGAGCCCGCGGATCACCACCTGCTGATCAGCAACCTTGGCCTCGAGCTTCTTGATCCTGCGCTCAGCCTCTATCAGCAGGCGCTCTGGGGTTTTCTCCTGCTCCACTGCCTTCATAGCGCCCGCCATAGTGCCTGCCCCTTCGCTTCTCTGGTGATGTGTTGATTAGAACAAAACATGAACTTGTGCCGCAGGTCAACGGGACAGCCTGTCGCGCTTCTTGTGAGCAGATCAGGGTGAGCCAAAAGGAAAGGGCGGCCCGAAAGCCGCCCTTTTTGAACTTCGGGAGCGTCTGGTGCGACTTAGAACAGAAAATCGTCGGCCGTCAGCTGGCCTTTGAAGCCCTTCAGGCTGATCCTGCCCTGCGCCGTCACGATCACAGCACCCTCGTCAGAATAGTTGATGGAGCTTGAGAACTCTTCAAATGCCGTAATCCCGGAGTTTGAGAAGTCGATAACATCCTCGCCCTGGGTGAAGTCCGTAATCTTGTCCTTGCCGAACTTGGCATCGAACGTGAACGTGTCCGCGCCGGCTCCACCTTTCAGGATGTCATGGCCTGTGCCGCCGTTCAGAACGTCGTCGCCCTCCCCGCCGAAGAGCTTGTCGTTGCCCGCGCCACCCAGGATCTCGTCATTGCCCACACCCCCGTCAAGGTGATCGTGACCGACACCGCCGTCGATGCTGTCGTCACCCAGGCCGCCCCAGACTTTGTCGTTGCCGAAGCCGCCGATCAGCTTCTCGTTGCCAGCACCGCCCCAGATCTTGTCGTTGCCGGTACCGCCGTCCAGCGTGCTGTCGGCATCAGTGCCATACAGCTTGTCGTTGCCGCGGAAGCCCTTGATCACGTCTTTGGATTTACCGCCGCGCAGAACATCGTCGCCGCGGCCCCCTTTATTCTTTGCCATTGTTGTTTTCTTTCAGAGAGGTTGCCTCTGACGCAAGAACTAACGGACGGTGCGCCCACGGGACAAGTAGACTAAATGTCCTATACGTATTTACCGTAAACGGCTCTATGCTTCAGTCGCTCGGTTTAATTCTTAACATTCGCTGAACAGGGAGCGCAGGGGTCAGATCATTATTCGGGACGAGGCAGCAAAAACTCAGATTTGAAATCCCACGAAAGTGATCATGAGCATGCTCAAGGTGACGATGCATTTCTCATACGGACGCGACGCATGGTCGGGTCTGAATTCGAAGGCGACATTCGACGCCATTCTGGCAGGCGAGCGCAGCTCGACAACACGATTTCCATCGTGGCCAGGATATGAGCGCTGGAAGGCTCTGAAGGTTGACGACCATGTCGCGTTTACGCCGAGCGCGACATGAAGGGCCGCTTTGTCGATGTGACGGTGACTGAGGTGCCCCGCGTCATAGATTTAGCGCGATGCAGCGAGGCGGAACTCGCCGCCTGGTCACCTATGGATATCGGCGGATCATTGCCCTGCTGCGAGGGGCCGGCTGGCGGGTGAACAAGAAGCGGGTCGAGTGAATCTGGCGGCGGCAGGGGCTGAAAGTGCCACAGAAACAGCCGAAGAAAGGACGCCTTTGGCTCAATGATGGATCCTGCATCCGGCTGCGGCCAGAGTATCCCAACCACGTCTGGTCGTATGCCTTCGTCGAGGACTGCACCCATGGCGGGCGCAAGTTCCGCATACTCAACATCATCGACGAGTTCACGCGCAAGTGCCTGGCGATCCGAATGAGCCGGAAACTGAAAGCGGTCGATGTGATCGACGTGCTCTCGGATCTGTTCGTCCTGCGAGGCATCCCAAGTCATGTTCGTTCCGATAACGGACCTGAATTTGTGGCCAAAGCGGTCCGTGAATGGATCACGGCCGTGGGAGCCAAGACGGCTTACATCGAACCCGGTAGCCCCTGGGAGAACGGCAACTGCGAGAGCTTCAACTCGAAGCTTCTGGATGAACTGCTGAAGGGAGAAATCTTCTACACCTTGGAAGAGGCAAAGGTGCTCATCGAAAGCTGGCGCCGGCATCACCAACTGTGCGCCCGCACCAGAGGTCTTGCTACCGGCTTCCAAGCTGGCGCCTAGACCGACCCTGAATT
This sequence comes from Microvirga sp. BSC39, assembly GCF_000739015.1. GTDB lineage: Bacteria > Pseudomonadota > Alphaproteobacteria > Rhizobiales > Beijerinckiaceae > Microvirga. Next base: position 90,026 of record NZ_JPUG01000075.1, on the reverse strand, counting down.
AACATCACACTCGGATCACCCACTCGGGGCAGGCCAAGCGCCCGTGCCAACTCGCTCGATCTGATCTCAGGGCAAGCCGAAACACGCTCTATCTTCTGGATGCCGCTCATTGGGTTCTGGTCGAGGTGCTGGTGGTCTGGCTGTCAGTGACACCGCCGGAGACCATCAGCAACCGATTCGGGAGTTGATCGAACGAGACAATTCTAGAAGCTCAATTGCTCAGAAACTTTCTAAGCTTCCAGGCAGAGCCGCCGGCTACTCAGGTTTGTCCGAGCGGCGTTCCTGCGCAGCGACAAGCCGCATCATCTTGCGCAGATCCTGCTCGTCGAGATTCAGGGCGGTTTCGACCCAGATGTCGACGATGTCGCGCAGTTCTTCATAGGTGACTGGGGCAATACGCCTCCGTGAGCGGTAGATCGCCCTGTGAGCATTGTGCTTGCGCCGGTTGCGGGCGATGTAGTCCTTGACTGCATTTTCTCCCTGGCCATCCTCGGCAAGAACATCGACGACTCCGAGCTGATGCAACTCCTCGGCGGTGTAGACCTTCCCGCTCATGATCATCTTCTCGGCGGCGGCCGTTCCGATCTTCCGAGAGAGGAAGCTGTAGGCTCCCATGCCGGGAAACAGGTTGAACAGCACCTCGGGCAGTCCCATCTTCGCGCTCCTCTCGGCGACGAGCACATCGAAGGACAGGGCGCATTCGAACCCGCCGCCCAGCGCATCACCCTGCACCAGGGTGATCGTGATCAGGGGAGTATGGAACGCCATTGAATTTCCGTACACCACATCGATGCAGGCATAGGCATATTCCCGAAGGCCTTGAGCATCCTTGCGCTGGATGCAATTCGCGAAATACGCCAGATTGCCGCCGAAATTGTACACGCCGGGCGTCTGGGATCCGGCGACGAAATATTCGAGGTGCTGACGCTGCTCGCGGTTTCCCTCCTCCATGATCGCCCGCACGGATTCCTGGACGCACATCATGTCCTGCAGAAGCTCCATCGTGATCATCGGATGTCGGCTCGGACGCATGGCGGCCCAATAGATCTTCTGATCAAAGTCGAGGTTCACGTCGATATGCGGCAGCAGGAGGTTGGTCGAGCTGGGCCCGTCTCGCTCGACTGCGGGCCTCGTCGCGGAAATAGTAGGCGTCGGGATCTCGCGATCTAAAGTGGTTTGTTCGTTAGGATAGGAAAGGCCATTGGCTTTGGCCAGCGGGGACAACATCCTGTTCTCCGTCATAGAGAATTTCAACGCAACGAGCTTCATCTCGCTGTCGAGCGGCACCCTGGGAGGGGAGCCCTTCCTTAAGGATAATGATCCCTTAACAGTATTGTTGGTAGTCTCTAGGAAGATTTGTCTCAGATCGTGGTTAATGCTATTATGTGATAATCAGAAAAACATGAAATTGTATTAATATAATATTATCATAAACTAAGTCATAAGCTCGAGTCACAAGAATTTACATTAACCAAATAAATAGAAAACCAACCAAAGCAGCATACATTCTCTACGTCATTGAAGTATGAATAGTATCCTGATCATAAGCATGTTTCAGGTAATCTGGGATGCAAGAGAGCGATCAGATAGCAGATACGGATGGACTATCGAGAAAGATAAACGGCACGCTTTAGGACATACCACGCGATCCGCGGAATGGCATCGGAAGAAAAGGTCGAGAGTCCGGGTTTTCTGAGCAGGTTCAGCAGGGGCCGAGGATCGATCTCACGAGCAGTCCGGGGATGCCGGGGGCAACATATGGCAGTCATTCTGATCCTCGACGATAAGAGCACGAACCGCAACATCTATTCCAGGCTCTCCCAGACGATTGAGGAAGGTGCGGTGGTGCATGCCTTTGCATCGCCGGTTGAGGCGCTTGAATGGCTCCAGGGCAACGCTCCGGACCTGATCGTGACCGACTTTCGGATGCCTGGTATGGACGGAGCGGAATTCACCAAGCATGCGAGGGGTAGCGTCAACGGAGTAGATGTCCCGATCATCGTCATCACCGCCTATGACGACAGGGCCTTCCGGCTTCGCGCCTTGGAGGCGGGTGCGACCGACTTTCTCCGATCACCTGTTGACCATTATGAGTTCGTCACCCGCGCACGCAACCTCCTCAAGCTGCAGCGCCAGCAGCAGCAGATCAAGGGCCGGGCCCGGGCTCTCGAGCAGCAGTTGCGCATCAGCGAGCGCTCTCAGGAGGAACTTGTCCGCAGCAGCCGGGAAGCTCTGGCGCAGGTGATCGACACCGTCCCAGCCCTAATCAGCGCCACCGATAAGAACAGCCGGATCGTCTTCGTCAACGCCCATTTCGCCGATTTCGTCAGTTCCACGCCGGAGGCCTTAACTGGGAGGCTGCTCAGCGACGTTCTGCGCAGCAACAAGCCGGACTTTAGTCACCATGTACACAGATCCATTCTGAAGAACCAGCGGAGTGCCGTGAGCTTTGAGGAGAGCATCGTCGACATCTCCGGAGCCGAACGGGCTTTCCTGACCACCAAGACCTTGATGCCTGCCCTTGCGGGTGCAGAGACGAGCGTCCTGACCACATCGGTCGACATCACGGAACGCAAGCAGGCAGAAAGCACACTGCGGCATATCGCGCTGCACGACACACTGACCGACCTTCCCAACCGGAGAATGCTCAACGACTGGATCGAGCAAGAGCTGTCCAGCGAGGGCACGCGTTTCGCGATCCTTCTAATCGATCTCGACCGGTTTAAGGCGGTTAACGACGCTCTCGGCCATGCCGGCGGCGACCGCATGCTCCAGTTGGTGACAGGCCGCCTCCTCGGAGTGGTCTCGAGCACCGATCTGGTCGCGCGCATGTCCGGTGACGAGTTCGTGGTCGTGCAGGCGAATATCGCAGCGCCGGAGGATGCGGCGACCCTGGCGCGCAGGATCATCGATTCCCTCTCCGCGCCGTTCCTTCTCGAGGAGACCGAAGTTCGGATCGGCTGCACGATCGGCATCACCCTGGCGCCCTGCGACAGTGGAAATGCCGAGAAGCTTCTACGGTATGCTGATCTCGCCATGTACCAGGCAAAGGCCGAGGGCAGGAACACGCTGCGCTTCTACTCGCCCGAAATGGACAGCATCTCGTGGAACAACATCAGCTTGGAGGCCGACCTCCGAAAGGCGATCGCGCAGGAGCAGTTCGAGCTCTATTACCAGCCTCAGATCGATCTTGCGACAGGAGCCATCGCGGGGGCGGAGGCGCTCCTGCGCTGGAGCAGGCCCGAGTTCGGCCTCACGTCGCCTAACGTGTTCATCGACATTGCGGAGGAAACGGGGCTTATCAACGAAATCGGCGCCTGGGTTCTGGCGACCGCCTGCACGCAAGCGGCGGCGTGGCAGAGTCTTGGTCACGGCCCGATGCGAATCTCGGTCAACCTGTCGCCGGTGCAGTTCCTGCGCCAGGATGTCGTCCAGCTCGTCGAGGATGCCCTCAGGACGACAGGCCTCGACCCCGCCTCCCTTGAGATTGAACTCACGGAAGGCAGCCTGCTCAGGGACGTCGAGCGTACCAAAAAGGTACTGCGCAGCCTCAAGGACCTCGGGGTCAGAGTCGCCATCGACGATTTCGGCGTGGGCTTTTCCTCCCTCAGCTATCTCAAGAACTTCGACGTCGATACCTTGAAGATCGACCGCTCCTTCATCTCGAGCCTTCTGGCCGGAAATCGCGACGAGGCCATCGTCAGGGCGATCATATCCCTGGCCCGGAGCCTCAAGCTGAAGGTGGTCGCCGAGGGCGTCGAGACTAATCCACAGCTAGCCTGCCTGCTTAGCCATGCCTGCGATGAGGCTCAGGGTTATCTGTTCAGTCGCCCCGTGCCGCCCAGCACCTTCGAAGCCCTGCTCAGGGATCATCCCCGCTATCTGCTGCGGAGCCAGAGCGTATCACCCAAGAAGGTCCAGACTTCGTGATCGCCGACATCCTGTCACGGCTGAGAAACAGCCCTGATCGCGAACATGAGATGAGCCTCAACAGGCTCATCTTCCTGAGCCTGATCGCGGCCTATACATTCTGGATCAATCCGTCGGTCCCGCGCGAGGCGCTAATTGCTGCGACAATCTTCGCTTTCGTCTCAGTAGGCATCGCCGTTCATATTCTGCTCAGGCCGAACCAATCGACGATCCGCCGGATCATCGCCATCGTCAGCGACCTCGCGACAGCCTCCGTGCAGCTCCACTACGTCGGAGAAACGTCATCCGTTCTTTTCCTACTCTATCTCTGGATCACGTTCGGCAACGGATTCCGCTTCGGCCTCCGCTTCCTCTATATTGCGGTGGCTGTCTCGGTGGTCTGTTTCACCATTGTCATCTACACGACGCCGCGATGGCGCGACGACATCTATCTCTCGGCGACCCTTCTGCTGAGCCTCATCGTGCTCCCGCTCTATGCCAGCACGCTGATCCGGAAGCTTTCAAACGCCAAGGCACAGGCGGAAGCGGCCAATAGAGCGAAGACCTTGTTCCTCGCCAGCGTCAGTCATGAGCTGAGAACGCCGCTGAACGCAATTATCGGCCTGTCGGGCCTCATGGCCGGGGCGGATCTCGACGCGGAGCAGCGCGGCATTATCCGCACCATCGGCTCCGCCGGCGAATCCTTGCTGCGGCAGATCAACAGCATCCTGAACCTGTCGCGCATCGAAGCAGGAAAGATGCCGATCGAACGGATCGACTTCGATCTGCTGGAGGTCCTGTCCACCGCTCGCGCTATGGTTCTCATGCAAGCTCAGCAGAAAGGGATTCGGACAACGATCCATATCGCCTCGCATACGCCCTTGCAGCTCTATGGTCCGAAGCATCATCTCGAAGAGATCCTGCTCAACCTGCTCGGTAATGCCGTCAAGTTCACGGAACGGGGCTATGTCACACTCGCAGCCGATCCCGTAACCGAGAACGGAAGGAGCCTCGTTCGCTTCGTCGTGTCCGACACGGGCATCGGCATCGCCCCGCAGGCCATGAGCAGGATCTTCGACAGCTTCACCCAAGCTGACGAGACCATCATCAACCGCTTTGGCGGAACGGGCCTTGGCCTCTCCATCTGCCGGCAGTTGATTGAGGCCATGGGCGGCCGGATCGGGGTGGATAGCCGGGAGGGCCATGGCAGCTCGTTCTGGTTCATCTTGCCGATGGAAGCATCGGCTACGGACGCTCCCGGCGATCAACAGCCTCTCCCGATCCAACCCCTTCTGGTTTGCGACGATTCAGACCTTGCACGGGTCTTCGCGCTCCGGCTCGGCGGTGGGGGCGATTGCCCCGTCGTTCGGAACCCTCTCGAGGGGAAGGAATGGATCCTGCAGACCCGGAGCGAGCATATCGTTCCGTTCTTCTGCAGCGACATGCCGGCAGACTTGCTGGCCGCAGAGATCGAAAGGGCGGCCCTTCCCGTTCCTCCGGTGCTGATCCGCCCGAATGCATCCCGCAATCTTGCGGAAACAAGCCTGATGCATGTGTCGAGCAGCGTGCTGTCGCTCGATTTCACGGCAGAAGAAGCGCGAACCGCCGCGAGGGCGGCAGCTGCGCAGACGTCTTGGGCGCGATCGTTGTGGGGCGAGGCGGGCAGGCTGGAGCTGCCGGTCGCGTCCCGACCTCTCTCGATCCTGGTGGCGGACGACAACGCCACAAACCGCTTGGTGATCTCAAAGGTGCTCGAGCGCGGCGGACATGCCGCCCAATGCGTCGAAAACGGGGAGGAAGCCCTCAATGCCTTGGAGGCAGAGTGCTTCGACCTCGTCATCATGGACATCAACATGCCCGTCATGACGGGCATCGAAGCCGCCAACCTGTTCCGGTTCACGGAGCCCCAAGGCAGGCGCATCCCGATCATCGCACTAACGGCCGACGCGACGCCGGAGATCGTCGCCGAGACCCGCGCCGCAGGGATGGATGCATGTCTGACCAAGCCGGTTCAGCCGGCGGTGCTGCTAAAGGCGATTGAGGAGCATGCCGGCCCAACTCCCCCCGAAACTCCAATCGAAACCGCTCCTGCTGCTAGTTCGCCGGATACCCTTTCCCCCGTCATCGACCAAGCCCTGCTCAAGGATCTCGAGCAACTGGGAGGAAGAGACTTCGTCCTTGCCCTCGTAGAAGAATTCTTCTCGGACGCGGATGGTCTCATTGATGCGCTACGGGACGCCGCAGCCGCAGGCGACTCTCATAGGTTCCGCCTTGAGGCTCACGGACTGCAGAGCGCATCCGCGAATGTGGGCGCAAGAACTGTGCACGAGATCTGCGTCGGCTGGAGAGGTATCACCAGCGCAGATCTCACCGCGAATGGAGCCGAACAGGTTGAGAGGTTGGCAGATACCCTCGAACTGACCCACAATCTGCTGAAGAAGCGCCTTCGACCCTCGGAGCGAGCGGCGAGTCATGAGACTTCTGCGATCTGAGCGGACACCAAGAGTTCTGGGGCGGACATCGGGCATACGGATCTGGCGCTCGCCCCAGATTTAGAAGGCTCATCCTCGGAGGATTGGAATTCTCGGTGGTTTTATGTCCCCGCAACCACACGCCGGAAATCACCAAGGAATACCCGGGCGAAGGTTACACCCAGTACCGCCGTTACTATGGTGGCCCGCGCTACTATCATGGCCCCCGCTACTACCGCCGCGGTGGCAGCGGCGGAGCCGTCGCTGCAGGCGTTCTCGGTCTGGCCGCCGGTGCCCTGATCGCTGGGGCGATCGCCAACTAGGCGCAGGCTGCACCTCCGCCGCCTCTCGGCACAGTCGATCCCCGCCTGGCGGCCGACTGCGCCCGCAAGTACCGGTCGTACGACCCGAACACCGGAAGTTTCCGCGCCAGCAACGGCATGCGCTACGTCTGCACGTACTAAGTCGTTCAGAACCGAACGAACCGAAAGAGGCTCCTTTGGGGCTACTTTTTGTATCCGGGCCTTCAAACCCCGATGTCGAATTCGAGGAGCAGTCCGATTTTCTCTAAAATCATCCCGATGATCCAATGATTTGAGAAACCCCGAAAGGTTTGCCATGATCGAAATCGCTCCTTCTGAAGCGCCGAGCATTCCCTCGGATCCGATCACAGAGGTCGGTCACCTGCTGATCCGGGCCTAAAACGGAGACCATTTCGCCCCTTTCTTGGTCCAAGGTCATCCGTCCATGGGGGAGCAGCCGGATCGCATCGTCCGTGCCTGCTTCTACTATGCGATCGTCATGACGCCGAAGATCACGATGACCTACGACAATTGCGGCCGCGGCGGCAGGTGCGACATGACCCCGATGAGATTTCGGTCATTTGGAAGATCCCGCTTTCCTCGAAAAGCTCGGGACCAACTTCGAGGCGCTTCAAGCCGGTACCGCCGCCATCACGGCGAGGCGAGGCCGAGGGCAAGGTGCTCAAGGCCGCCTGACGGAAACAATCCGTCCCAGTCATCGATCCGGAATACAGGCGACCATGAAGATCGACATCACGGCCTACGATGACAAGTTCGCTGCCACCCTGAACGGTAACCACCGCAATCTCGACATCGGCGCTCGACGCCCGGTGAAGCCATTGGTGCCCTCGTCCAGAGCCGCGCCACCGAAACGGGCATCCTGATCAATCAGCCTGACGGTACGTCCATCGGCTCGGAACTCCAGACACCGTTCTATTCCGACCTGCTCGAGTAGAACCGCCGAATGTCCGAGGCCCTCGAGAACCTCGAAAAGGAACTCCCGATCGCGATCTCCTATGCCGAGGCTCATGGCCTAAAACCTGATTTCGGCGGCTCGGCCGTGCACAGCGTCCTGTGGCGCTGTCAGGGTGTCGTCACTGACGGCTTGGGAAAGCCGTCCCCTCAAGGGTTAGGGCCGGCAAAGAACATCTTGCCAGCCCGGCTGATCCGGCCCAGGCTCCCGGTCCAGATGATCCGCAGTGCTCGGAGCCGTACCGTCGATGACCGCCACCTCGCCACTTAGCAGCTTCGCCTGCCTGGATGGCCAGGAAAGCCTCGTCTTTGGACAGCGGCCAGATGGCTCTATCGCTCACATTTCTGAGGTGCCCCGCGGCATCGCCTGCGGGTGCACGTGCCCTCGCTGCGGGACTCCCCTCGTTGCCAGGAAAGGCGACGTTCAGGATCATCACTTCGGGCACCAGGGCACCGCCGACGGGCGGCCCTGTACTACCGCCCCTGAAACTGCTCTTCACAAATTCGCCAAGGAACTCCTGGAGCGAAGGCTCGAGCTTTTCCTGCCGACCCTCGAACTAACTGACGGACAAGAACGATGGATCGGCTTCGAAGGAAAGAACTTCCGCTTCGACTACGCGCTCCTTGAGAGCCGCCTGGGAACCATCGTTCCGGACGTGGTCGTCTGGAAAGGATCTCGCGACCTCATCGTTGAGTTCGCCGTTGCCCACGAATGCGGCGCGGAGAAAATTGCCCGCATCGTCGAAATGGACATAGGCGCCATCGAGATCGATCTGTCCCGACTGCCTCGGGACGTCTCACGAGAGGGTCTGGAAGACGCCATCCTCACTACAGCCAATCGCAGGTGGCTCCACAATCCAAAGCTCCGACAAGGCGAGGCCGAGTTGGGGGCACGGCGCCGCCAAAAGGCGGATGCTGTTTCCCGAGGGGCAAGCCCCCTTGCGAAGGCCTACCTCGCGGCTCTTGAAAGGCTTCGAACATCCCGTCGCCCCTGTCTTCCCATAGGTAGGATCAAAGCCGACTCCATGGAACACGCCATCGGACATGAGGTGCCTGGTTGGGGATGCTTCAGGGTCCCACCTTGCGACTGGCAGGCAACGATCCTCGCCGATGTGATCGAACAGGCCGTGTCAGGTCACCGGTCATACATCACTGTGAAGGACGCCCTTAGGAAACTAAAGGAGCGCGGCTGGATCAACACCCGCTTTAGCCGTATTACTGAGGTGGAGGCTACCGCACTTCGGGCGAGCAAAGCAAATTTCGACTTCCCTGATGGGGCGATTTCATCTTGGGCCGCCCTCCTCTCGCGCCAAAGCATCCTGGTCCCGGTGATCGGCTGCGACCGGTGGATCCTCCATCCTATGATCATCAAGGAGATTCAGGCAAGGCGCTCGCTCGCCAAGCAGGGCAAATAGACCGCCTGATCTGGGTCTTTCGTTTCTCCGGTCATGTTCATGAAGAGATGATCGGACAAACCCGGAAAGGATCCTGCGATGGATGCAAGCCGCTACACCCTGAGGCTTCACAAGGACTTCCCGGGCAAGGGCTGGCTCCTGGAGCTCCACATGAAGGATTCCGACGAGGATGACATCGCCTTCGTCGACACCTTCCGCGCCACCGCCTTCCGCTACCTTGGCGCCGCACCGCATGGCTTCACCCGCCACGAGGATGGCAAGCGCTTCGTCGACACCTGCTGGTTCCTGCAGGGCGACAGCTCCGACTGGCTGATGTTCGAATTCTGGACCAGCGACCAGACGGCGATCCTCGACGGCGTGATCCGCGTCATTGATGCAATGAACATGCAGGGGATCCCGGTCGTTTTGCAGTGAGAGGGCATTTCATGGCCGATCACTTCAACTCGATCTACTACGTGCTCGATCCCAAAGGGACCGTGCACCGGATCAGAACCGAGACCATCGGAGACCTCCGGGCCCTCGACAGCTTCCGCCGCCAGTGTCTCGTCCACGGCTACACCGCCAAGAGCGAGGCCGAGGTCGCACACGCGATAGCCGAGAGGCTCCACGAGCAGATCTTCCCTGGCGACCCGATCAGGCACGAGATCCAGAACGCGTTCTGGGATGCGAGCGGGACTATCGTCGACCACCCCACGCCCAAAGCCTTCTTCGAGGCCGTCGGTTATGTCGGCACCGTCAGGAACCGCTGCAAAGCGCGGCATAAGAAGATGCTCAAAGACGAGATGCAGCCTGACGGCAGCTTTGCCTACGTCGATCCGGCTCCATACCACGTCGATCTTCCGGGCTTTACGCCCTAGCCGATCCCAACAGCCATAAGTTTCAGAATTGGAGAACTGACGTGAACGCCATTCAGACCGCTCCCGAACCCTTCCTCATGACTGTCACCCCTGACGCAAGCCCATCTACACATCCTAAGCCTGATGCTCAGCGTATCTCATAACAGCGGGTGTTCCCCCGCGATTAGGCTTGAGCGTATTCATATCAGTTTGTACTGCCGGAATACATTTTCACGGCAGAAAGGGACGCGCTCTCACTGTGTGCGCGTCCCCAAACCCGCCAGGAGCGGCCTGGAGGCCGATCGAGGCAGGACAAGGCTCCACAAGGGCCCTCTTCCGGCCCGGGAGGGGCCACAGGCCCCGTTTTACGTCCCGTGTGACCCTACCCCGCCGACGGTCATAGCCTGCGGCTGTCGGATACCTCTGAAGCCAACAGACCCCATACAGGAGGGGTCTAGAGGGAGGTTTAGGGGCAGGATATTTTTTAGGGCCCAATACCCCAAACGTGCCGCACCTCCGGATACAGCACGTTTGGCTAGTCTAACATTGATCTCTGCGAGGCTGTCCCGGCGCGCTTTGGGTGAGCTCAAATCGCACGATCCAGACGGATCGTGGCCGGGTGGGTGCGAGGCTACCGGTTGCTCAATGCAACCACGCCTCGCAATCCGGACGCGAAAACCGCGTCCTTCGTGAATACTATCTGAATACTTGCCGTCGCAGAACGCTCCGGCTGCGGGCGGACGACAAGCGTCCTCATGCTCTTTCGGCTTCCAATGCTCTCAGGAGCAGCTCGGCCAGGCTGACAAGCAGCCTCCGTCACCGTGGAAATGGACGCGGCGAGAGCCGCCACGGCATCTGCCCGATTGTTCAGGGGCCATGCAGCCCCTCCTCAGGCTGATACGCTCCCGCTATCGGCACCTAAGGTGCCGCCGCGCAGGAGCGCCACCCGCGTCTCTGCGCGGGAGTGCCCAGCAGCGCCGCATAACTCTGCTCCGGGAGCAGGACGAACGACCCCGATCTGGTCCAGACGAGCTCATGGCCTCATCCCGCGTCGGACTATTTCTTTGCACGATTGCATGAAGCGCACACGGGCGCTTGCCTAAATTCCGACTTTATGGCGCTCCTTTACTGCTTCGCGAAACTCTTGCTCTGGCCGGGAGATAGGACGTTGATGCGTGCGGCAGAACCAGACACACAAGGCGCACTCGCCCTGGCATCGTCGCCAGGCGGAACCGGCGGGGAAGGCCCCCCGCCTTCAGACCCCGGTCTCAAGGGTTCAACCATGAGGCGGCTGGGCGAGGTCCTGCGTGCTGATTATGCTCAGATCGTTCAGGAACCTGTTCCAGAGGCTCTGCTCGCTGTCTTGGGTCTGGCCAGCGATCCGCGGCGGCCTACCTAGTGGCATGGTCTCACGCCTGATGCCGTCGATTTAGCCAGGTCATAGTCGGTGCTCCGCCTATTGCTATAGATCCGCCCCTCCCCGGTGCCGACTTCACCGACTCCTATTCCATCCAGGTTGCCGAACCCCTCCACGCGCGTGAAGCGGCCCGGCGCATGATGGAGCGGCGGCCTCGGTGGGTGAGCGGCCTCCTCGTGCTGCGCAACCTCGCCGTCACGCCATTCGGTCTCAAGCGTGGACCGCCGGCGGGGGCAGAGCGGATTGGGATCTTCCCCGTCGTAAGTGCGTCGCCTGAGCGGGTGGTGATGGGGTTCGACGATGCCCATCTGGATTTCCGGGTTGTGGTCGAGGTCGCGCCAGCGCGAGACGGCCAGACGGTCACAGCGACGACTTTCGTCCGCACGAGAAACCGCCTCGGCCGGATCTACCTGGTCGCGGTGAAGCCGTTTCACCGCGTGATTGTCAAAGCCATGTTGGCGCAGGTCGGGCGGAACTGAAGCGAAAGCTTAGTTCCGATATGTCATACGGATGGCCTGACCTGCCGGACCCTGTTCTCCTCAGAGCTTGGTGCCGGTGATCTGGAAGGGAGCAGAGCGCACCTTCCACTCTGTCTCTTCGGCAGCGACCGTCACCACAAAACGCTCCTGACCGGTGCTCCAATCTGGTATTCGCACGGTTGCCTGGAGGGTTCCATCTGCACCGGTCTTGGCTTGCTGGAGAACCTCATAGGCGGTCCGGGGCGCTCCGCCGCCGATGACCACCGCCGTATTGGCGGGGAGACCCTTGGCAGAGACGGTCACCGTCGTGCCGACCGTACCGTTGCCGGGCGTCAGCGAGACCTCAGCCTTGCTCACATCGACGTCCGTCGACTTGATACGATCGCCAATGCCGCCCAGCCGTTGGCGCAGATCCGGGTTCTTATCGAGGAGGTTGTCTACGGACGACGTGACATCCTTCGCCATTCCGCTCAGCGCGCTTCCGGCTTCGCGGGCAAGCGACCCAAGGCGCTCGGTTGTCGGCTGATCTGTAGAGGCGGCGAGTTTTAGGTCCTGGCCGACCCGAAGGTCGTCCGACCCCTCAACAGCCGGGTTCGCCCGCAGGATTGCCGCTTCAGAGGTATCGCAGCGAGCCGCAATGCTGCTGAGAGTGTCTGATCGGCTTACCTTGGTTGTGTCCCCACAGGAGGGCGCCGGTTGCGCCCAGCCTGAGCTGGCGCCGAGGAGCGCAAAGGCCAGAGAGGCATGAAGGAGATGGCGGGGGTTCATGGAACTATCCTTATGTCCGGCAAAGCCAGTGCCAGTGTGCTCCTGGCGAGGTAGTGCACCAAAGGCCTGCAACGGGTCAGATCATTGCAAGGATAACCGGTCCCGGTTGAATTCGTTGCCCGGCCATGCTGACTCCGAGACATTTAGGCGGCCGCCCATGGGTCATGCTCATTAGTCCATCTTCTGAATTAGACGCTTCCCATTTCAGCAGGATCATTGTCCTGTTTCTATTCTGCATACACAACGCCGGAAGTTGGACGATTCAGGTTCTAAAGGGATGCCTGCTGGGTACAACCTCTTCGGTGCAGGTATCGTCCAACTTCCGGGATGCAGTACCCTCACTTCCAAAGCTACCGAACTCTCATTAGGCACTTCCGCCGGTCACTTGGCCCCAAACATCTCCTGCTCAAGCCAAACGAGTTTCCCAAGCCTCACTAGAATTGAGATCACAAATCTTTACGGGGTTCGTTCAGCCTCCACCCAAACTGAGACCTGAAGGAGGAATTAGAAATAAATGAAACCGAATTTGCGTGCGTGGCCGCCCCTGCAGTAAAAGGGAGCATGACCCGTTTCGCAAATCACTCCACTTATTCCAGACTGGCTCTCACGGCTGGCATCACACTGGCTCTAGGAGCCTGTCACAGTCCAATCCCGAAGCAGATTGGTGTCGTGGAACCGGTCGCGTCACCAGCTCCCACCGCCTCATATCTGTGAGCGGGCTTTCTCATTTCTTCCTGTTGTAGGCCCGCTTTGGGGCTCCGGCCCCTTCTGAGGCCTTCGACTTCTTTACGCTGTCCGTTCCGCGCGACTTCAAAGCAGCCTCTCGGCCAGACGCGCTTTCCGTCTTCGGCGGACGGCCCCGGCGCTTGGCTGGCGCGGGGGCGCTGCGCTCGAACAGATCACCTTCGGCATCCTTCGTGCCCGAGGCTTCGCTCGTTACTGAGCTTGTTGCTCCAGCAATCGAGCGTGCGGCTCCGCTCCGACCGCTCTTCGCCGCCAACCCCGTAGCACTTTCACCCTCGGTCTTTGCCTTGCGCGGACCTTTAGGCACCCGCTTGGCTCCGGTGACGGATGCGGCACCTGCCTCACCAATTCCGGCCTTGACCGCGCTCACCAGGTTTTCAACCTGTGTTGAAAGCCTGTCGACCTTTGCGTTGGTCTGATTATTATCCTTAGCGAGACGATCCTGGACTTCAACGATGCGCTGCAGGATCCCTTCGAGCCCGGCTGGAGCCTCAGGCGCTTCAGAAGCCTTTTCGGCCTTGCCCGACTTACGGGTGTCTGCCGCTCTCGTCCGCCGGACAGGCGGTGCCGGAGCATCCTCGCTGCTGATCTCCCACGATTCCTTACGAAGTTCTTTAAGGAAATCTGCGCCAGCTTGGTGCCCCCTGACCACGATCCGAGTGCCCACAAGGCGCAGAAAGGGAATGCCGAGTCCGTCGGCGATCTTTTCGAGCACCAGGACGGTGACGTTCGAGGTCATCTTAAGCAAGCTGTCCAGGTGCCGGTCGCTGATGCCGATATGCTTCGACATCTCCGTCACCGACCATCCCATCATCCGCTTTATGGTCTCGAGATTGGCACTCACGTTCTGGAGCGTCATGCTCTCTGAGAAGTCATCTTCCGAAAATGACTGGCGGCTCATCCGTTCCCCTCAATACAAACACAGACCAAACTCGCTTGATCCAAGGGCTGAGCATCACCCCTCCAACCCGCAAGGCGAGGAGGCCGCTTCAGGTTGCAGCCCTGAGACCATCGGCCTCCGGTCCGCACCTTGAAACGTGATTATCTGCCCTTGTTCCCATTTCGTGAACACGAATTGTGATCTGAGAATGACTTTACGAAACACAGGAATTAAAAGAAGGCAAGCAACGGCGAAGGGGAATTTCCAAAATCCCTCTAAGGATCCATCAAGCGGGAACGCGCCTGCCGGAGGGTCTTTTAACCATAATTCGGCAAGTTCTGCCTTTATTTCGATCGCACTTGAATTGACCGGACCTGCCAGCGTGATTTGATTAGGCCCATGAGGTTCGAAACATAATAGGGAATCTTTGAATCGAGGGGCTACCGAGACAGAGCCGGGCATCCCGGTCGGTTCTACAGAGCGACAGCCGCGGCCCGAAAGCATTTGAGAGACGAGCCGACCAGTTCTGGGCCGAGGTCACCGGCCGGGAGCAACCCCGGCACTCAAAGGAGCGTTAATCCTGATTTTGCCTCTATATTGCCACGGTACCCCTGCCCAACTAGCCTCCTTCGCGTGACGGACCTGTCACCGGAGGGCGGAACATGACGTTCCGCTAGAGGAAACGACTAGGGACTAGGGACGAGAATGGCGACTGGCACAGTAAAGTGGTTCAATGAAACCAAGGGATACGGCTTCATTCAGCCGGACAATGGCGGCAAGGACGTATTCGTTCATATTTCAGCGGTGGAGCGCGCAGGCCTTCGCAGCCTGCAGGATGGGCAGAAGATCTCCTACGAGATTGAGCAGGATCGTCGCTCGGGAAAAGAATCCGCGACCAACCTGCAGCAGGTCTGAGACCCTTTAAGTCTCGGATTGCTCCGCCTTTACGCTGAGCCGCTCCAGTGTTGGAGCGGCTTTTTTTGTTGCGCCTGACCTAATGGAGAATCCTCAGTATGGCAGCTTCGACCCCAGAGTTCCTCAGCGATGAGCGGTTCATCACGAACACCGAAAAGTGTTCGTGATGTTTATGGGCCGAGACGACTCCTCGGAAGAGATGTCGACCAAGGAGTTCCCTCGCCTTCAGCAGACCGTCAAACTCGACACCTACCCGATGGCCTATCTCCGCCTCCAACGCGCCGGCTCCCGCTTTGTCCCCTACCGGCGCAAGAAGACGGAGGTCGCGTAAATCTACTATAAGGCAGGGGAACATGCGTATTACGGCTACTGCATTGCTCTCGGCATCAAGCCCGAGTGATTGGGCTCTCCTGCACCTGCCTATTACCATTCCGGCGAGGAGAACTATTTGTATCGGTCAGGCTCTCAGATCGGCCGATGGAAGGAGATGCAGTGACCACCCGTCTTATGGAAACCTTGGACCGCGATGCGGCTATCATGCGAACCAAGATGGCTGAAGTCATGCCGGCTGCCGACGGTGAAGCACGGCAGGCTCGGGAACTGATGATCCTGCTTCATACCGGGCTCTTCGTCATTCAGAGGGACGAGACAAGCACTGTGGAGGAGTTGCGCGAGTTCGCCGGTCAAATCCTCGACAGAACCCGGATGACTAAACAGTAGCTGTCGAAATAATCCTGTGAGTTCTCTCGGTTTTGGCTCAGTGCGAAGCCGTCGGTAACCGCGCTCAGCTATCGACAACGGCTGGTGATCATGGCGATGACCGGCATTTGGCACGGTAAAGGGAATGTTTCGGTACCTCTGGAGGCACAAGGCGTTCAGCGCTGCGATGCTGCTTCTGTTCGGCGTAGGCCTCTATCTACACCCCATTGCCGCCTGGGCCGGGCTCGCGCTGCTCCTGTTCTTGCGGCTGACCAAGGTTCACTCGCTTCTGCTGATCTATGATCTAACGGACCGAGCGGCCTTAAGGCATGTCCGGACCCTGGCGACCAAACGTGCCCATATGCTCTCACCTGACGAGTATGGAAACATCTCAGAGGAAACCTGGGACAGGCACCTGAACACCTTCATCAAGAAGACGCTTGTACCGGAGTTCCAGCGCCGGAAGATCGATCATCTCGTCGCTAAGGACCCAAAACGGTACGTTGCCCGCCTCAGGACCCGGATGAACCGGATCATCGATCGGCACCAGCCGACCGAGGCTGCAGTCGAGTTTGACGATGCGATGACCGGCCGGGAGTTTGAGCTCTATTGCCGTGATGTGCTTCACGAAGCCGGATGGCAGGCCGCGCTTACTCCCGGATCGGGCGATCAAGGTGCCGACATCATCGCGGAGAAGGATGGCAGACGGGTGGTCATCCAGTGCAAGTTTTACAACGGCACCGTTGGCAACAAGGCTGTTCAGGAAGCCTATGCGGCCGCTGCGTTTCAGGATGCTCCTTACGCTGTGGTGGTCACAAACTCTGTCTACACAAAATCTGCCCACCAGCTCGCGCACAAAAACGGCGTGCTGCTGATGCACCACTCGGATCTGGAGCGGCTAGACCTGATCGTCACCAGCGGGGCAGGTACCCGCTGATACAAGATTCCATTCAGATGCTTGAGGCTTACAGGAAGTCGTCGATCGACAATTGCGCCGTGTTGCTCGGCTTAGGCCTCGGCTTCTTTGGGCCCTCCTCGACACCTGCGGCAACAGGCTGCTTGCGCGGGATCGGAGTATCCTCAGTTTGCATGCGCTTCATGCGAGCTTTCGCCTTATTGCGGGCTTGGGCTTCCTCCGACTGGGGATCTTCGACCAGCCATTTTCCTCGTTTCAGAACCTCATTCACCCTGCCCTGATTGACCCCAAGCTGGAACGCGATCTCCTGCTGGGTCATGTCGGTGGTGCTATGAAGCTCAAGGATCTTGCGGGCGAGCTCTGGCGTCATCTTTCGCCCGGATACCCGACGCGCCGGTGCGATCGACCGCGTCTTCTTCTCCTCTTTGCGCATCTTCTCGAGGATGGCCAGGGCCATATTCATGCCTTGAGCCCGCAGGGCTTCTTCGAATTGCTTCAGCGTGGCCAAAAGAGAGACTCCTGAACTCCTGCCCCGATGCACCCGCACCGGTTCAGACTGACTTTTGAACGACGAAGAGGTGATGACACAATCCAGAAGCCCCGCACGGCGGCTGGAAGACGTCCGCTTCATTACGGCGGCCCGAAACAGAATAGAGTCCATGATTCGTGTTTTTCAAGCGGGATAGGCAATTTGGTTGTTGATCTGTTCCGCTACACTCTGGCCGCTGGTTCCTGTGGTGTTGTTCCCTTGGGGGATGTGGTGACGCTGACCGTCCGGGTCATCTTGAGCGGTTGCTCGCAGCGAGCACAAGGGACCGCACGGCCGGTCAGCGTCGCGGCCTCGGGATACTGTCTCAGTGCGAGCTGAAACAGGGCAAGGCCGAGCTCCAGAGCCTAATCAGGTTTGTGACACTTTCAGGGCCTTAGCCGCGGCGCTTGGCCTGGTAGCTCATGCCTCCGCCGCCTCGGCAAGTTCCTCCTCCTTCACCGCTTTCAAGGTGAAGTGGAAGGTTGTCCCTTCCCCTTGTGTCGAGTCTGCCCAGATCTTGCCGCCATGCGCCTCGATGATCGTCCGGCAGATTGACAGGCCCACGCCCATGCCAGCCTTCTTGGTGGTTGTGAATGGCGTGAACAGCTTGTCTTGGACAGAGGGCGCCAGACCAGTCCCTGTATCTTTGACGCTCAGACGTACCATCGTCCCCTCGTCTTCCACCTCTGCCTTGATGGTGAGATCGCGCTCACCGACGTGCTGCATGGCCTCCATAGCGTTGCGAACCAGGTTGAGAAGAACCTGCTGGATCTGAACTCGACTGACGAGCACCTTGGGGCTCTCGTGAGGAAGATCGAAATCAACTTTGATGCCCTTGTCCTTGGCGCCGGCCAGAGCCAGGGCACTGGCCTCCTCAATCAGCTTGCGCAGGTCTTCAACCTCCTGATCAGTCTCGCCGCGGGCCACGAACGCCCGCAGCTGACGGATCACCTCACCGGCCCGCTGTGCCTCCTCCACGGCTCCTTCGATCCCGTGGCGCAGCATCGGCACGTGCTCTCCGTCCATCCGGTCCAGGATCATCCCGCAGCCCTTCAGGTATCCGGTGATCGCGGTCAGCGGTTGGTTCACCTCATGCGCCAGGGTCGAGCCCATCTCGCCCATAGCCGTCATGCGAGACATGTAGGCGAGTTCGGTCTGCAACTCCTGCATGCGCTTCTCTGTATATTGCCGATCAGTCAGATCGCGGATGAAGGCGGTAAAGAAGCGCTGGCCGCCCGACTCCATCTCACCCAGGTGCACCTCCATCGGGAAGGTGGAGCCATCCTTGCGCTGGGCTACCGCCACACGGCCGCTTTCCGTAATCCGGCGCTCGCCGGTCTGCCGGTAGCGGTGCATGAACCCCTCGTGGTTGTCCCGGTACGGCACCGGCATCAGGTACTTGACGCTTGTACCAATGATCTCCTCAGGCTGGTAGCCGAACATCTTTACCGCGGTGGCACTGAAGGACCTGATGATCCCCTTCTCGTCTGACACGACCATCGCGTCAGGCACCGTCGCCAGAATGGATTGTAGGTGGGCGGTTTGCCGGAGCAGATCGTCCTGGCTGGCGCGCAGGGCTTCCTCGGCCACGATGTGGTGGGTGACATCCTGCGCGATCCCCAGCTTGCGGGTCGCCCGTCCGTTCTTGTCGACCAGCGTGTGTCCGACGGACGTGATCCAGCGCTCTTCGCCATTATCAGCCCGGATGATCCGAAATGTGTTGGTAAAGGTCAGGCTGTCACCCGGCTGATCCCGGTACGCGGTGTCCGCAACCCGCTCCCGATCCTCTGGATGGATCCGCTCAAGCACAAGTTCCTGACTGATCGTTGTGTCCGGCGCAAAACCGAACAGGTCTCGCGCCTCGGCGGTCCACTGCCTCTCGCCGGTGAGGGTATTAAGATCCCAGATCCCGAGGCCGGTCGTCTCGATTGCCAGACGCAGCCGCTCCTCGCTCTGGCGCAAGCTCTCCTCAGCATGCTGTAGACCTGTGATGTCGCGCGAGATGGCCAGCAACCCATCCGGCTTGCTGTCGCTGCCCATGATCGGCGTGACGATTACGTCCCACCACTTCGGGGTTCCCGCCAGCGTCGGGCAGAACCCGCGGAAGCGACCGGCCTCCCCGAGCTTGGCCCGCAGCACGGCCCGGCGGGCATCGTCAGCCGACGGTCCCGTCCAGAAGTCGAGCCAGTCACAGCCCTCAATGTCGGCGAAGGTCTCCACCTCCATCGCCCGACAACCGCCCTCGCTCATGAAACGAAGCCGACCCTCCAGATCGAGCACCGTTATGCAGTCCTCGGAGCTGGCATGCAACCGGTCCAGCATCTCGGTCTTCTGGGCCAACTCCCGCTCGGCTTTGCGGAGCTTCATCTCGCGCTGGATGGAGCGAGCCAGCGCCAGAAGCGTCCGCTCCTGTACCGGCGACAACCCTTCCGGGCGTGCCTCGCAATCTACAACGGTCAGGGTGCCAACAGGAAAGCCATTCTCATTCCGCAAGGCAATGCCGGCGTAAAAGCGCAGCCCCGGCTCTCCGGTGACGAACGGGTTGTGGCGAAACTCCGGATGCTCGCGGAGATCGGTGATAACCGTCAGCCCGGGTTGCTGGATTGTAAAGGCGCAGATCGACAGGTCAGCCGGGATCTCGACTTCATCGAAACCGACCTTGGCCTTGAACCAGTGCCGCCCCTCGACCAAGAACCCAATAGAACCCATTGGGGTCCGGCAGGCTTGAGCCGCGATTAGAACAACGTCGTCGAACACAGCCTCAGGTGGCGTGTCGAGAACGCCAAGATCACGAACGGCAGCCAAACGATTTGCGCCGTTTGGCTCAGAAACCCCGATGCTGAAACTGCTGATAGCCATTGTTGGAATGCTGCCCCGACCGTCCAGTGTTTCTAATCTTTGGAGGTAACGCGCTCGGGCGGATAGCAAAGAGACAGGCGATTAACAATGTAAAAGCCGCCGCAACTTACGGCCAAGCTTAGTATAGAATGCTGGAGATGTGTTCTTCTGACTAGAATGGAACTTTGTTCTTGGTATGTTCGCCGTAACGTTCTCACCTTCCGTTAAGGCAATACGTATTTTGCCTACAGCCAAGCTTTCGGTTTTCCCTTATTGCGCGAAGCACCTGGCTAGTTCATCTTCCCGGTCATTGGAAGCACCCCACACTTTCATTGATTGGTTTAAAAAACAACAATAGTTTTATGTACTTACCGTAGGGGCAAATGCGGGGGCTGACGGGTCGCGAACACGGTCAAAAGACTGGGCGCGACCCTTTTCTTTTTCAGCTTGAGATCACTTAGGATGTTCTGTTGACGTGGTCTTTCAGAACATAGGATGGATTGAAGGTGAGCGCCCGGCGCGGCTCGATGGGCACCTCGACCCCTGTCTTTGGATTTCGGCCCATCCGTTCAGCTTTGTTCCGGACCGTGAAGGTGCCGAAGCCGGAGAGTTTGACACTCTCCCCCCTGACCAAGGCTTCTCCGAGCTCGGACAGAACTTGCTCGACCAGTGTCGCTGCCTCATGCCGGGGAACACCCGTGGTCGCATAGACTGCATCGCACAGGTCTGCCCGTTTCACCGTCTTGCCGGCCATTCTTTCATTCCACTGCTGTCGAGCGCCCAGCTTAGCGGGCAGCGGGCGGTGGGGAATGCCCGTTATCAAGCTGCTCCACAAGAGCTTTCAGCCTGTCTGGCAGGTCTGCCGCCAGGACATCGTTATAGAGGTTACGCAGGGAATGGCCGAGGATGAAGGTCACCTGCTCCTGCGAGAAGTTCAGGCTATTGGGGATCTGTCTTGCCCATCGGTGTCTGTTACTCTGCTGCATGGCTTTCGCTCGTTGCCCAGCATTGCCCCTGTTAACAGATGTGAGAGGCAACTCACCCTTTCGGGTTGGGTTTCAGCGCGGCCGTTAATTCGCAGCTGACTGGAGTTTCGCTTCCTGATGCTCAGCCCTCTTGGAGTCCCCGCGCGATCATAGCGCTCTCGAGCTGAGCTTGAACAATCAGAAGACAGCATCCAGCTTTACCCTCACTTAGCCGCGGATGCAAAAGCCTCACATTCGGTCGGGCTTTTTCTTTTCGGCCACGCTGAACTACCTCGCGCCTTCCTACCGTTTGCAATTCTGATGGTCGCGCGCTCCTGTTGGACCCGTCTGAAAAGAAATCGCCGTTCCTCTCTCAAAAACAAGGGCGTCAACCTTAGGGCTCCTCCCCCACGGAGCGGGTCTCTTTTCATGAGATGGGAGTGACGATCTTGCTTAGCCCGCGAGCACCATCTCGGGGGAGTTAGCAGCAGGGCCAAGGAACTGGGTTGCCCACATGGCCGCCTGTGTCCGTTTCTCGGCTTTAGCGTTCCGCAGGATCGCCTTGATGTGAACCTTCACCGTCGCCTCAGTCAAGCCAAGCTCTCGGGCGATCAGCTTGTTGGAAGCGCCTGTTGTCGGCAGCCGCAGGATCTGGCACGAGAAGCTCGCCTTGAATCTCGCCGCGATGGTGAAGCTCGCGTTCCTGCGCCAGTACCTACGCATGCTCAGGCCGTCAGACAGGAACTAGATGCTCGGCCAGACTTGGCAGGGAGCCGGGTGCAGGAGGTGCTGCCACGCCCCGGATCGTGGCGGTGTCAACTATCCCGGATCGACAGCAAAATCTGCTCTGTTGCCAGAGCCTGCGGTCGAGCATGAGGGTACACCCGTCCATCACGCGGAGGTCTCGGAGGTGCTCGTCATCAATGAGCCGGTTGAAATAGCGTTCCCTTTGCACACCCGCATCGTCGGTCAGTCATTTCCGCCCTCCATCCGATCTAACGATTGGCTGTGACAGTTGGGGCGGCTTGATCTCCGAGAGCAACCCAAGCTTTGCCGCTGGTGCCCTCCCGCTTGATGAAGGTATAGCCAGTCCACCGCCAAGGCAGGATGGCATTGCGCTTGTTGTCGAGAACGAAATCGCCCTGGTCTGTGAGGACCATGAGTACCGCATGCCCCTGCCCCTGGTCGTCGATGACGGCTGTCATCCGTAGGGCGCGGTGCGGCAGCCCGGTCTGGACCAGCAGCTTGCGCTTCAGAAGCTGAATGTCCTCGCAGTCACCAAGCCCATCATCTGGATAGTCCCACCGGTCGAGAACACCCCAGTGATCCTGGTCTGTGACCGCAAGGATCGATGAGTTGACGCGCTCATTCACCTGCGTGAGAGCCGCCCAGGTGCCAGGGGTTAGGGTGATGCGCGCAGGCTGCGAGAGATCGATATGGCATTCACGAGGTCGGTGCTGGCAGAAGCTCACCCATGCCTGGGTCGGGTCTGCACGACCTACCACTTGGATACGATCCGTTCCTCGCATCGAGATCAAGCTCTGGGCAGACGCAGCCTCCGAGAACCCCGAGAGGCTCAGGAGGGTCAGCCCCAGAAGTATACGCTTAGTTTTGCCACCACGACCGAGGCAACTGCGGAGAATCTGCTCAACACTGATCATGATAGGCTCCGATGGCGGAGCCAACACGATGTGCTCTCACGGTAAATGAGGTCTTAACCCGCTTCAGCCTGAAGTGCGGCATAGCCGACGCACTTCCGGGATAGCGGTACGGAAGTTGGCGGAGCGGCATAGAAAACCCGGCACTGGAAGCACCGGGTTTGAGTGAGAGAGCATCTAAACGGCTATGGCTGCTTTAAATACTACGGGATGAACTAGGCGGCATTTTTCGTGCGTTTACCCTTGGCAGGCGCAGTCACTTCGTCCGATGTCGTAGCCGCCTTCGCAGCCGCCCCCTTGGGTTTGGCAGGAGCAGCCTCATTGGCAGCAGCATCCACCAGAGCAGCAGTCTTTCTGCGCTGCTGGCCGAGCCCCATGGTCTTAGCAAGCTCGGAGCGTGCCTTGGCATAGTTCGGCGCGACCATCGGGTAGTCAGCGGGCAGACCCCACTTCGCCCGGTACTGCTCGGGCGTCATGTCATAGGTCGTCCGCAGATGACGCTTCAGCGACTTGAATGACTTGCCATCTTCCAGGCAGATGATGGCATCCGGAGTAACGGACTTCCGCACCGAGACCGCAGGCACCAACTCAGCCTTGGGCTCCTCTTGCTGACCCTGTGCAGTCTTCGTCAGAGCCGAGTAAACAGAACTAAGGAGCGCCGGGAGCTCAGAGGCCGGAACGGAGTTGTTGCTGACATAAGCCGAAACAATGTCAGCAGAGAGTTCGATGAAGTTCGGAGAGGTTGTGCTCTCGCTCATAGTGCTCATGTCCTCGGCTGCACAGGAACAGGTTTCAGAAGGTGAATAGATCTAGATGAAATCCTAACAGGATCAGCAGGAACGGCCTGTGCAGCACAGTAAATACCCGTGACCTTTGCTCCACCTATGCTCCTTGCTCACCTTTGGCAAGGCACCCCTACCGAATTCAATAGAGGACTTTATCCCATCATTCAGCAAAAGCTGGGGATCATGCTGATGTTTCAAAATCACTGAGGGTCGCAAACCGCCAAGCTGAAACGCCTTCGTGAGGACGCCGTTAACGTGGCAGCAGATCGCAGTTCGCGATTGGTTCGTTGGAGAAACAGTCATGCGCGCACACATCAAGTACGCTGCTCTTGCAGCAGCCCTCCTGATACCGACCCTGGCCTCGGCCGATCCAGGAGGGGCCGCAGCCGGTGCTGCAGCAGGCGGTGCAGTTGGTGCGGTTGTTGGAGGTCCAGTTGGCGCAGC
This sequence comes from Microvirga sp. BSC39, assembly GCF_000739015.1. Taxonomy (GTDB): domain Bacteria; phylum Pseudomonadota; class Alphaproteobacteria; order Rhizobiales; family Beijerinckiaceae; genus Microvirga. The sequence goes on along the minus strand of NZ_JPUG01000075.1, from coordinate 66,084 downwards.
AGTCGGGGCTGGTGTAGGCGGCGCAACTGGTGACGCCGCTTCAGGACCGGACCAGAAGAACGTCGTGATTGAGAACCGGGATGTCGGCACAACTGGCAGCACCGGCTGCTCGACAACGACGAAACAGACGACTGACGCGACCGGCACCACCACAAAGCAAAAAACAGAGTGCTAGGGCCACTCTTCCGTCGGGCGGTGCCGGTTGGTGCACCGCCTGCTCACTGCACCACTTCCTCTAACGGTCCTGGGTCTTGAGGGGAGCTTTGGCGAAAGACGACAACTCCCCTTAGTCAGTGATGCTCCTCATCAGAGGATTGGTCGGCAAGCCTTTTGATCTCGAACACTGCAGCCGTGACAAAGGCGGAGACGACGAGGAAGGTCGCAACAGTCGTGAAGGTCCCTTCCTGAACTCCCGGGTTCATCCCCACCAGCGGGATCAGCAGCAAAGCTGGAATGCCAAGGGTGATTGCGCCAAGAATGTAGACCGGGTTTGCTGATCTTCTAGCCTTGTCGGTCTCATGCCCCCTGCGCTCCGACTTCTCCTGTGCCCAGACCTTCACACGTCCCGAGGCACCTCTCACCTGTGCTGACGCAGCCTGGAGGCGTGGGCTCCACACTCTGATCGCTTGTTGAACCTGGCCTTCGAGGCCAATGCGGACAGATCTTTTCCTATCCTGTCGACTTTCCGACTTGAGGTCACGAACCATAAGAAGATGCTGGGTTGGTTCCTGCTTTTGGGCGACTTGCATCTCAAGCCCCTCGCTGGGCCGGGGCTGACCACTTGCAAGGCCGTGATGAGGCTCTGTTGGGCCGAGACCAACCGTCTGCACCGGCTGCTCGACCTCATCTCTGATCCTGCTGTGTAGGTCTTGCTGATCTGGCGTGTTCCGATTGTCTTCCGTTGCCAAGTTGCCGCTTGAGGCGAGGGTGTCGCTCTGCACAGGCGGAAGTTTGGAGCCAGTGTTCCCTTCGGGTCCCTCCAGTCCCCCATTGGGCATCTCAGCGCTCAGGGAATCCAGAGCCGTGTTCGCCTTCTTCGGCGCAGCGCGCGGCTTACGGGTGGTGGACTTGAGCCGCTGCACACCAGCCTCGACATCCGGTGGTTTGGGGTTATCACGTTGGCTTGGGCGCTTGGGAGCTTTGCTCATAAAGGGATCAAGGGCAGATACCTTGGCTTTTTAATGACACTGATGCTGAGGCTTTAGGCCAGAAGAGCATCTGGCGTGATCCTTGCTGTAGGGCTTGGGCTGCGACACACGGGAACCTCGATCCAGCATCTCTGTTGGCCTGACATGCCCCGTCAGCTAGGAGATCGAGCCAATGATCTGCCCGTTCTGCAAGCAAGAGGTCGATGAGCCCTGCCGCAACACCGTGGAGATGCAGCGGCGGGCCAGCGACCACATCGAACGTTGCGATAAAGCTCTGAAGAACCTAAAGGGGATTGTGTTCGGCTAACCGTGGCGGTTGGCATAGCGACGCTTTTTGGTGAGTTTCTTCTGCCCTTCGAGCGTCTTGGCTGGGGCAATCACCTCCCTGTAGCGGCGGGTGTTCTTTTTGAACGAGGGTCGCATGCGAGACTTACCGGCCATGGGCTTGTCCTTCTCAGTTTGGAAAGCATCGAACCACATCAGGCTGGGCTGAGCATCTCATCCTGAGTGGGTATCTGAGGCTGCCCGAGGTCCAAACCATGACGTGATAAACTCTTGCGGCTCATCCGAACGCAGTGAGCAGGGACGAATACATGCCAACCTTCATCGGTTATGGACGATTCACCCGAGAGGCTATGCGCGGCATATTGCATACGTTTGAAGATCGGACAGAACCTGCCTCCAAGCTGGTCGAGCCTCTGGGGGCGGCCGATCTCCTGGCCCATGACCCAGGCTGTGAGTTCGACGGGATACTCCTTGCGGTGGCTCCCAGGGAGGGGGTCGTGGCCACAGCCGGTCTTGTTGCAACAGGTGGCAGGGCTCAGGACACCAAGGTAGCTCGTGCTTGTACTCCTAGGAGAAATCATGAAGATCTTCGCACTGACCGGAGCCGGCGCGTCAGCCGAAAGCGGCTTGGGTACCTTCCGGGATAAGGATGGGCTGTGGTCCCGCTTTGACCCAATGAAGCTCGCCAGGCCAGAGGCATTCGCTCACAATCCGGACGAGGTGCATGCCTTCTACAACATGCGCCGCCAGAACCTCCTCTCGGCAGAGCCCAACGCCGCTCACCGGGCACTTGCCCGCTTGGAGGCCGGTCTGGCCGAGCGCGGCGGCAGCCTGTTTCTTTGCACGCAGAACATCGACGACCTCCACGAGCGGGCTGGATCGAAGCGGGTCGTCCATATGCACGGCGAACTGCTCAAAGCCCGTTGCACAGCCTGTGGCGGGACAATGCCATGGCACGAAGACTTGAGCATCGCAGTCCCCTGCCCGTCCTGCCGCCGTTCCGGAGGGTTGAGACCTCACGTAGTCTGGTTTGGCGAGATGCCGCTGGAGATGGATGCGATCTATGACGCTCTGCTCGGGGCAGACCTGTTTGTTGCAATCGGCACTTCGGGTTCCGTCTACCCGGCAGCAGGCTTCGTATCGGAGGCGCGGGAACATGGCCTCCGCACCTGCGAGATCAATCTGGAGCCCTCAGATAACGCCCGCCAGTTCGATGAGGGACGGTATGGGCCAGCCAGCGAGGTCGTCCCAGCGTGGGTTGAGCAGCTACTCTCGTCAAGATCTTCGAGCGACCAAGGCGGGTTTACGGCTCCCGGCCCATCTCATCCCAAATAGTAGAACCGTCACGTTGGCGTACGGCCTGACGAGGAGCATAGTCCTGCTCTCCCGTTCTAGGCTCGGCGGAGGTGTTCATGTCCAGCCTTCTTGTCCATGTCACCTGCGGGCCTGAAAACCCCACTAAGGCTGTACTCGCCTTCTTCGTCGCGGCAGCAGCCGTCGAGGCAGGGCATCAGGTTCACGTGTTCCTGGCAGGCGATGCGGTTCAACTCATCCGCGAACCCACGCGCACCGGCCTCGCCGGGCTTGGTACGGGTGCCCTTCGGGAGCATTTCGACAAGGTGATCGCCGGAGGTGGCCGGCTGTATCTCTCGGCTGGGTCCTGTGCCGCGCGGGGCGTCAGCGATGCGGACCTTCAAGGTGTCCCTCACGAGAAGGCTGGCCCGCCTATGCTGGTGCGGCTGGTGATGGAGTGCGACCGCAGCATTGTCTACTGACCCGGTGCATCTCAGGAGCCAAGAGGGGACCCCTGATGGCAGACGCTGTTTCCATTTCTGTCCTTGATGACTTTGCGGCAGCCTGGAACCGGCATGACCCGGATGCGATCCTGTCGATGATGACGGAGGACTGCGTGTTCGAGGCCAGCCGTGGTCCTGACGTGAAGGGGACGATCTTTACAGGTCGGGCTGCAGTCCGCCGTGGAATTGAGGAGGTCTTTGCAACCTTTCCGGATGCCAGGTGGAATAATCCTAAGCACTTCATTGCTGGAGATCGGGGCGTCTCCGAGTGGGTGTTCACAGCCACCGGGCCTGACGGTGCTCATGTGGAGGTCCAAGGCTGCGATATCTTCACCTTCCGCCACGGCAAGATCGCAATCAAGAACTCGTAGGGCCGCCGCTTTCATAAATGGGTTACCCGTTTGCGGGGTGCTCCTCGACGAGGGTGCCGATCAGACGCAGCAGTTCCTGCTGTTCCGGCCCTACGCCCCTCCCCAGGAAAGCCGCGATGTCTTCATGTTCCACCTGCCCTCCGGAAGCGACATTGGCTTCGTGGCGGACGAACAAAGCCCCTGAAGGGTCTCGGATGAGGTACCAGCGATCACCGCTTGAACTTTCATAGAGCTTGCGCGCCTTCTTCATGCGGGCTCCTGTCGGGTCGAAATGGCACAACCACTGTAATGCATTGCGGCAGAAGGCGGAAAGCACAGATTGATCGAGCACTGCTTCACGATAATCGAGCCGCATGATCAACAGAGCCTGGGACGGGATCCCTCACCGGAATGATGCTGGATCTATCAACTGGACAGGTTCGGCTGGGTGGATAGGCCGGATTGCAGGTGTCCACCGTCATCACTCCTGAGACAGATGGGGTGAGTTGAAGGAGGGAGAGTTTATGGTTCATCGTAGCCCCTTAGGACATGACGATGAGACAGCAACCAAGACCAGTCAAGGAGCCGGCCGAAGCGATCAGAAACGAATCAGGCGGAGCAACTGCAACGCGTCTCTGTTACAGCCTTCAGCAACATACACTTGCGTCTAACCATCGCACGTCACGGAACGATAAAACGGTAAGGAACTAAGCGCGTCATCCCACCCAAAGCAGTTCGGCCTCCTCAGCTGCAATGCCAATGTATGTGTGTTTGGCGAGCAGCATACAGTTCAGCGTGGCTCCGGGCTTTAAGTTCTCTCGAAAGCCATCGTTTGTCCGTAGCTGAAACGTACCTCTAACAAGGATACCCATCTCGTAGTCGTTGCTGGCGGCAATCCTGCTCAGGTCTCGACGTCTGCCTCCACGAAGGTGTGGCTCAAGCTCATCGAGCCTTGTAGTCGGGCAAAACTACGGGCAAGGTGGTCTTGCGAACAGCACCTCCCTTCTTCAGTGCGGCAGCGTACGAGGCAACTGTTCACCAAGCCTCTGCTCCCGATCAATGAGGGCGAGAGTTGCTCGAATGCGCTGTGGGAGAGGCTGCCTGATCACATCGGCGTAAATTGAGCGGAGATCTTGCCCAATCCGGCGCAGGAGTTCGGTGTCGGAGACCGCTGAAGGTCGCTTGCCACTATCAGGTCCGTTATCCATTTCCATCTCCCAATCAGCAGCCACCCCCTGAGTACCGCTTTGCTACCTGATCGTTAACCAACTCTCTTTTCAGCTGTGGAAACCGGGCAGAACTCTGTGAATGCTCGGGATTGGCGCTTGCATAGCCGGCACTACAACCGAATCGGTAGATTGCGCGGGGGGAGCAGAGTTAATCCAAATCGCCGCAAAAAAGCCCTGAAACAAAACAAGAACATCTGGAGCTGGAGAAGCAGAGCATCCTCGTCAGCGGTGCCATTCAGCGATACAGTCGGAGAGGCTGGGAGCGATTCCTGGCAGGCACCATGAACCAGATGATTCGCCCCTCGCAAGTTGATCAGAGGCCGGTCCTCGAGACCCTCGCGGGTTCTGTGGAGCGCGTCACCTTCCACAATGCGGAGAACGGCTTCGCTGTCCTTAAGGTCCACACGCGGGGCAAGCGTGACCTTGTGACCGTTGTTGGGCATACGCCTGCGGCTTCTGCCGGGGAGTGGATCACCGCGAGTGGCATTTGGATCAACGACCGCACACATGGGCTTCAGTTCAAGGCCGAGGTGCTCAAGACGACACCACCCACCGGAGCAGAGGGCATCGAGAAGTATCTGGCCTCGGGCCAGATGCGCGGCATCGGACCGGCCATCGCCAAGCGGATTGTCGCTGCCTTCGGCGTAGACACCTTTGAGATGATCGAGGCCGCTCCTGAGCGCTTGACTGAGGTGCCTGGAATTGGCCCGATGCGGGCCTCCCGCATCGTGGCGGGCTGGGCCGAGCAGAAGGCGGTGCGGGAGATCATGATCTTCCTTCACGCGCACGGGGTCGGCACGGCACGAGCTGTCCGCATCTTCAAGACCTACGGCTATGAGTCCGTCCAGGTCATGACCGAGGACCCGTACCGGCTGGCTAAGGATGTGCGCGGCATTGGCTTCAGAACAGCGGATGCCATCGCGGCCAAGCTCGGGATGGAGAAGACTGCGCCTCAGCGCATCCGGGCAGGTATCTCGTTCGCGCTCCAGATGGCGACGGACGAGGGGCATTGCGCACTACCGGTTGATGCTCTCACCCGGCTGGCCGAACAGCTCCTTGAAGTTGATGAGGCCCTGATCCGCACCGCTGTCGCCGAGGAGTTGTCTAAGGGCGAGATCGTCTCGGACTCAATCGGCGGCGAGACCTGCCTTTTCCTCAAAGGGCTCCATCTGGCCGAGCAGGCGATTGCCTCTCGGTTGATTGAGCGAGCGTCTGGTCCATCACCCTGGCCCGAGATCGACCTCGACAAGGCCATTCCATGGGTTGAAGGCCGCACCGGCAAGACCCTGGCGGCCTCGCAGCGCGAGGCTCTAAAACTGGTGCTTGGCTCCAAGATGGCCGTGGTGACCGGTGGTCCTGGTGTCGGCAAGACAACCCTGCTTGACACGATCTTGCGTCTGCTCGTCGCGAAAGGCGTTCGCGTCGCGTTGGCGGCTCCCACAGGACGCGCGGCCAAGCGCATGACAGAGCAGACCGGTCTGGAAGCCAAGACGATCCATCGCCTCCTCGAGATTGATCCGAAGCACGGTGGCTTCTCTCGCAATGAGGAGAACCCGCTCGACTGCGATCTGCTGGTGGTGGACGAGACCTCCATGCTGGACGTGCCGCTGATGAATGCTCTGACCAAGGCTATCCCTGCTCCGGCGGGTCTGCTGCTGGTGGGCGACGTGGATCAGTTGCCGTCGGTTGGCTCGGGGCAGGTGCTGGCTGACATCATCGCCTCGGAGCGCATCCCAGTCGCCCGTCTGACCGAGGTCTTCCGGCAGGCGGCAGAGAGCCGGATCGTGGTGAATGCTCACCGCATCAACAAGGGTCAGATGCCTGAGCCGCAGAAGGCAGGCGAGGAGAGCGACTTCTACTTCGTCGAGATCGCCGATCCCGAGGAGGGCGTGCCGAAGATTGTTCAGATGATCAAGGAGCGCATGCCACGCCGGTTCGGCCTTGATCCAATGAAGGACATTCAGGTGCTGTGCCCGATGAACCGAGGTGCGCTCGGAGCCCGCAACCTCAACATCCGGCTTCAGGAAGTGCTCAACCCCAATCCTCCATCCAAGGTGGAACGGTTTGGCTGGCGCTTCTCCCCGGGAGATCGGGTCATGGAGACCCAGAACGACTATGACCGGGAGGTGTTTAATGGCGATCTTGGGACAGTCGCGCGGATTGATGACGAGGAAGGGGCGCTGATTGCCTCGTTCGATGGACGGGAGGTGTCCTACCCATTCGGTGAACTCGATACGCTGATACCGGCCTACGCCACCACGATTCATAAATCACAGGGATCGGAGTATCCGGCCGTCATCATCCCTGTCGTGACGCAGCATTTCACGATGCTGGCCCGCAATCTGCTTTACACGGGCGTCACCCGCGGCAAGCGTCTGGTCGTTCTGGTGGGCCAGAAGAAAGCAGTCGGGATTGCCGTTAGAGGCGGGCAGATGAAGAGGCGCTGGACGAAGCTGCGGGAATGGTTAGCTGCCCATTGATCGATAGCGCAAACTTCCGTTCTCATGCCGCGTTCAAGGTGTGAGGTTCCAACACCATACGCACGTCTCGGGGCAATACAAGTTAGAGCGTGCCGCTGCTCGCATACACGCACTCAGGAGAGCCGCTAATTGCCCCATTGATGACCGATGATAAATGGGAGCGATTGCGATCAGCGCGAAATCGCGATGCATGAATGCCATATGGAAAAGGGCGGGCCATCCCGAAGACATCGCATCGTGGAACACGCTTCTTCACCTATCCTCCTGGGCGAGCGCCTGAGGGAGCAAAGGAAATTGACCTTCATCCCTACATCAAAGCACAGATCCTGATCGGAGCCCGAGCCGCGGGTTGGGATGGTCTGCCAGAACAATCTGGAACAACACCCGATGGTCAGGATGGGCGGGCTGATGTCTTGTGCCGCCGGCCTGGAAAACACTGGACCGCCGCCATTGAAGCTTAGGTTCAGCTCCAGGGGGAGGAAGCTTACCGCCAGCGGCAAGAGCGCTATATGGCTTCTGGCATCCGCACCCTCTGGCTGGTCGCTCATGAGCCTGCATCATTACTGGCTCAGGCCTGCTGACCCGCATCTCCCAACATTCAAATCCACGACCTGGAAAGATCAGGATGGCTTGCCGGGAGCGCACGTGCATGTCGATGCCTTTTCACTCAGTACCCCTGACTTTGTCACCGGTGCACTCAGCGGCAAGCTTCAGTGGTATGGGAATGGCCAGCACGGGATCATCCTCCTTGTTCTTCGTGAGGACTAATGTTGGCACCGCACATGCCGAAACATGGATCTCCTTACAGGTCCGAAGCAGCACGTGGGAACACTCTCAAAATTGAGGTGGTCCAAGTGATGGAGGGCTATGCGGCCGCTTATGCCGAAGCTCAAGCGGCTCTTCCTGATCTCGCAGAAAGCCCACAGCCCTTCAGAAAAGTCCTCGCATCACACTGTCTCCATCGCAAACGAGAGATCCGGTATCACCGCGAGGACTGGGTGCACCAGACCGCTACTTATCGGTTGCTGATTGGCATCAATATCCCGGAGCAGGGAAGCCAGATCGGCTTAACCCCACACGCCCAGTGGCATTGGGGACAAGGATCCCGGTGGCCTGACTGCCCTCCCCTCGGGGGCATTGGCCCGATCTCCTGTCAGCCTGTTGAGATGCGGCCGAGGCGTTCGGGCCCCGGACCAGGTTGATGTATCGCGATTACCAGACCTAACGCGAGGGTCACAGATCCTGGCATCCAGGGTGAGGAGCTTGCGGGGTCGTGGAGCTGTGTCTAACAATCGGCTATAAGGAGAGCAATCATGCTGCACGTTCTAGCCTATATCACTGCAAAGCCCGGTATGCGCGAAAGCGTGCTCCGAGAGTTCCGCGCCAACATGCCGGCGGTGCATGCCGAAGAGGGTTGTATTGAGTACGTTCCTGTTGTCGATCTTCCAGCATTCGGCCCCTTTCAGACCGAGCTCGGGCCAGACACTTTCGTCGTGGTCGAGAAATGGGCGAGCCCTGGAGCACTCAACGCCCATGCCGCGTCTCCGCACATGAAAGCCTATGCCGAGAGGACGGCTGACATGATCGAGTCCCGAATGATCCACGTCCTCTCACCTCACTAGAAGCCTGCCTGACGGTCCCTCACGGGTCGCGCTTCGATTGTACTACCTACCGTAGCGGCCTCCGTCAGAACCTCGCCGACGTCACCCCTGCTGTTGGAGCACCCCTTTTATCACATTCTACTGCAACCTTGTACCAAACCTGTTGAAGGCTGCTCTGTGCTTGGAGGAGATGAGCCTTCCGTATGAGCTCAAGCCCGTAGATACATGCAAAGGCGAGCAGCACCAGCCGGACTTTCTAACCATCAATCCGAATGGCAAGGTGCCTGAATCATCGATCAGGATAGCGGAGCAAGGGTCTTCGACTCAAACGCGATCCTGCTCTATCTTGGGGAGGACCGGACAGTTCCTGCCCGCCAGCACACCGGTCGCGCATGATGAGCTTCTCGTTTGGCTGATGTTCATTGCAACAGGCATCGCACGTTCTCAGGTCAAGCTGTGCATTTCAAGCACTTTGAGCCTGAGCCCAAGGACTATACCGGCAATCGTTATCTGTACGAAGCGAAGCGGCATTACGGCATCATTGATGCACATCTGGCCAGGCAGCGATACATGGTGGGCGAGACTTACACCATCGTGGACATGGCCCTGTGGGGCTGGGCACGCATGGTGCCGTTCATCCTGAGTGAGAACGCCTGGAAATACCTCTCTAACCTCAAGCGTCTTTTTGATGAGATCAGCGCTCGCCCGGCAGCACAGGCCGCTGCCACGCTGAAGGAGCGGCATAGCTTCAAGGCTGAGATGGACGACGAAGCACGCCAACATATGTCCGACATTTGGCTACCCCTGCGAGCTGACCTTTTACGGGTGCCGCCGTTCCTGCGTCCAGCCAGCAAAATGGCCGCTGGGCGGAGGTAAAAGCCGTCGAGGGCCATTGATGTCCAAGGAGTTCCTCGTCGGACGCTGAAAGAGCAGCATTAGATGTGCCAAGCGGCTTAGGCGCGAAGCTGATGAGGCGGCCTTCCCGCCTTACGTCCCGCAGAATGTCCGATGGACGCGCTGGTGTGGTTCCGGTGGCTCAGAATAATGGGCGAAAGCTGGCTGATCCGTATAAGGGTGCGAGAGAACCATCAGAAGCTCCTCGAAAGGAGCAAAGTCGTTCCGTTCCACTGCAGCTTGTATCATCGCCTCCACGCGATGATTGCGCGGGATAAAAGCTGGATTGACGGCGCGCATGGCAGCTTTGCGGCTTGCACCATCCTGTGGCTCAAGGCTCAACCGCTCTCGCCAGCGGGCAGCCCAGGCATCGTAAGCAAGCGGATTGATGAAGAGGTTTCGGACGGCCTCGTCCGCTTCGGATGCGGCAGCGGCATCGCTTAAGCGCCGGAAGGTCAGGGTGAAGTCGGCCTGGTTCTCGGCCATGGCCTTCAGAAGATCCCCGGCGAGCGTCGGGTCGTCTTCGCGCTCCGTCAGCAGCCCGAGCTTGCGCCTGAGCCCCGCATGATAGGCCGCCTCGAACTTGCCCGCGAAGGCTTCGAGCGCCTCGCTCGCTTCAGCTATGGCCTTCTCCTCGTCCTCGGACAGGAGCGGCAGAAGCGCCTCGGCCAGCCGCGTCAGGTTCCAGAGGCCGATGCGCGGCTGGTTGCCATAGGCATAGCGGCCCTGCCGATCGATCGAGCTGAAGACTGTCGCCGGATCGTAGGCATCCATGAAGGCGCACGGGCCATAATCGATCGTCTCGCCGGCGATGGACATGTTGTCGGTGTTCATCACCCCGTGGATGAAGCCGATGTGCAACCAGCGGGCAATGAGGTCTGCCTGTGCGGCGATCACCTGATCCAGGAGCGCGTGATACGGTCTGTCGCTCTCGGCGGCCTGTCGGTAGTGCCGGCCGATGACATAATCCGCGAGAAGCCGCAGCCCCTCCACATCCTGCCGGGCTGCGAAGAACTGGAACGTGCCGACCCGAATATGGCTCGAAGCCACTCGGGTGAGAACGGCGCCGGGAAGTGGCGTTTCCCGGACAACGGTCTCCCCGGTCAACACCGCGGCAAGCGCACGTGTTGTCGGCAAGCCAAGCGCGGCCATTGCCTCGCTGAGGAGATACTCACGCAGAACAGGCCCTAACGCCGCTCGCCCATCGCCGCGGCGTGAGAACGGCGTCGGCCCTGAGCCCTTGAGTTGAATGTCCCGACGGATGCCGCCCCGATCAACCACTTCGCCGAGGAGGATGGCCCGGCCGTCACCGAGTTGCGGCACGAAGTTCCCGAACTGGTGGCCGGCATAAGCCATAGCAATGGGCTCGGCTGCATCTGGAACGCGGTTGCCGGACAGAAGTTCAACTCCGTCAGGACTGGAGAGGCGATCAGGGTCAAGGCCGAGGTGTAACGCGAGATCCCGGTTCAGCCGGATGAGCCTTGGAGTCGAGACGGCTTCGGGTTCTACGCGCGCATAGAACCGATCAGGCAGGCGCGCGTAGGTGTTGTCGAAGGGGAAATTAGTTGTCATGGTCCGGGCTCACCACAAGGACCACGTGAAATCGTAATGGGTGCCTCAGAAAACAAGAGCCGGAGGGCAAATCCGACTGGGTCAACTCCAAGATCCCCCTACTCGGCCTTTGATAACACCACCCCCCATTCGATCAAGAAGATACGCTTACCGCTTCCGGTCTACAATGCCGCACTCAACGTCGATAATGTCTCCCTGTCGAGGCGCCTTTCCCGTGGTGCGGCGAAGTCGCTGCCGTAAAATCATGCCTAAGCTGAAAGCGGCAGGAATGATGATCAGTGCAAGTCCAGCGGCCAGGATGATCAGTATGAGACCCAGCAAAACGGCAGCAATCAGAAGCAAGGCGGCCGCCCAGCGAGGCATTCGGATCAATTTGCCCCCTGGATAGGACGAATAATTCGGTTTCATTTTCTCTCTTTGCGAAGCTCTACTTCAACAGGGTCTACATGCTGACGTCAGAAGTGGGAAACAAGGTTGAGGTGAGCCGGATACCTTTGTTCTCATCTCACGTCCTCCGCAAAACGCCGACTTATCGGCTCCTTGTCCGAAGGATGAAGGCCCCACCCGAAATCGAACCGGGGTGCAAGGTTTTGCAGTCCTCTGCGTAAACACTCCGCCGCGAGGCCATCCGAGGTCTATCCCAGATGTGAGAACTGTTTGATAGTCGAGAGCCCCTCAAAGGACAACTGCCACACCCTGCGCATTAACGATCTGGCGACCTGCACCTCGCTAGTCTGCCCCGCCGGGCTCAGCACGAGCCTGTTACAACAGGCGGAAGGTGTGGGAATGCGAGGCCAGGCTGATCTTTTCTTGGACTACGGCGCACCGCCGGGTCCCATCGAGACCAATCCGGCCGATGAGATTGTCGTCAAAGCCAGGCAACACAGGGGGTCGTTTGAAGCTCCCGACTATGAGACCGCCGCCCGGATGCTGGAGGCCACGGGCGACTACCGCGTGCTGCGCCGATTGACACCACGCCCCATTGTCGTCTCCCGCACACCTCGCCAGGACGAGAAGATCGCCGTCATTGTGGATACCGAAACCACCGGTCTCGATCAAACCTGGGATGAGGTCATCGAGATCGGGATGGTGGCGTTCTCGTATAGCGAGGACGGCCGCATCGGCGATGTCATCGGAACCTACAATGCCTTGCGGGAGCCGACGGTCCCGATCACACCTGAGATCACGCGTCTGACCGGCATCACGCCCGAGATGGTGAAGGGTCATACGATTGACTTGGATGCAGTTGAGGCGTTCATTCAGCCCGCTCACTTGGTGATCGCCCACAACGCCCGCTTCGACCGGCCCTTCTGTGAACGCTTGACCCATGGCTTTTCGCCGAAGGCCTGGGCCTGCTCCCATGCGGAGATATCCTGGTCGGAGTATGGCTTCGAGGGCTCGAAGCTCGGCTACCTGCTGTCTCAGTGCGGGTGGTTCCACCAGGGCCACCGGGCGGTCGAGGACTGCCATGCCCTGCTGGAAGTCCTGGCGGCTCCGCTGTGCGGGGCTACGGCTTGTGCCATGACCCATCTGCTGGCCTCAGCCCGGAGGGCCCTGCTACGGATCTGGGCGGAAGGCTCGCCCTTCGACATGAAGGACACGCTGAAGAAGCGTGGTTACCGTTGGAACGATGGCACGAACGGCCAGCCGAAATCATGGTTCATCGAGATTGCCGAGGATGCGTACGAGGCAGAGATGAAGTTCCTGCGGCAGGAGATCTACCGCCGGGACGTGGAGCCGTTTACGCAGCGGATTACAGCCTTGGAGAGGTTCAGGGCAGCCTCATGACCAGCTCGTCACGTCATGAAACGTGCCTGACATCCGTCCCTACCCGCGTCACCGGTGCACCCAAATGAAGTATGGTCTCGACAGGGCAGTTCCTCTGTGACTGAAGGTCCGGATTAACGGGGTGCTTACTCCCCTGCCCGATAGTGCCCATCCACATACGGCAAAGGAGAGACCATGAGTGACGTCGTTGGAATTCCGGGCAATCGGATCCGCTCGTTCGTGGAGCGCATCGAGCAGATCGAGAACGAGATCAAGGACCTGAACGAGGCCAAGAAGGAGGTCTTCTCCGAGGCCAAGGGTGAGGGCTTCGACGTGAAGATCCTCAAGGAGATTATCAAGCTGCGCAAGCAAGATCAGGACGAGCGCGACGAGCACGACAGCCTGCTCGACGTCTACATGCGCGCCATGGATGTGGCCGGGCCGGCGCCCGTCGCCGAGGCGGCCTGATAACGTCTCGATCTCCCGATGGTGCGAAGGCCGCCTCCAACGAGGCGGCCTTTTCACGCCCTTCGTGATGCAGAGCCGCCCGATCGATCATCTGATCGGCTAATCACCGGCTGCCGATGAATCCTTCCGCGAGGAGGACCGCCTGCCGCCTTTCCGGCTGGCGCCACTGCCACCGTTTCTGCCTGGAGATCCGCCAAGGGCGCTGGTCACCACCTCACCTGCGGCGCCAATGGCCGCTGCTGCGACCTCCAGCGGAGCAGCAACGATCTCGGCGCCGAGGCTGCCGGCAGCCGCCACGGCATTTCGGCCTTCTTGTGTTTCGCCACTTTGGCTCTGCTCCCTGCCCTGCGGCTTCTCCAGTATGTTCGCGACGGACCTGAGGGCCTCTGCCATCACAGCCCGTGCCTGTGGGGAGGTGAGCGTTGTCTCCAGGGTTGAGAGCCAAGCCATCGGGTTCAGCAGGCTGCCCTGTGAGCGGGATGCGGAGCGGGCCTGGGTCGTGGAACGTGACCTCGACGGGCTGGAGGTCGAGCGTGCTGCTGTGCGCGATCCTGCGGGGGAGCGGGCCTTTGTGACAACAGCCTGGGACTTGGTCGCTGATCGGGAGCTAGCCATTGCCTTGGGCTGAGCACGCTTGGAAGCGCCCGCTTTCTTTTTCGTGGCCGACCGGGAGGCGGATTTCGTCGTGGACCGCTCCGGCGTTTTCCGGCTTCTGCCGGGTTGGGTAGTGTCGTCCTTTTTGGTTCGAGCCATTGTCATTCTCTCATCTGCTGGGGCCGCAAGCCGGCCGTGCTGAGGAGTGATTGTCCTCAACCATAACAATGACAGCGTGGCCCTTCGGTTCGTTCGCACAAATGAGCCGAGGCGAATTAGGTCCGCCTCAAGAACTCCAGGCCAGCCGGAAGATCGTGCTCCTGCCGTGCTGGGCGCATGGCCGTGATAGACGCTCTAGCTTTTGGTGGTATTTGGTCAGCGATCCAGGCGGCTTTGCCATCGTGTGTCTCCAGCGGACATGCCGCTTCGACATGGAGCATCGCTTCCTGCAGCCATTCGGCCAGTTGCTCGGCAGAGAACTGCGACAGGTAACGTCGGTCTCTTTCATGAAAGGTGATGTCTAGGTTTCCGTCGCCGTTGTCGATCACCTGGATCATGATGTGATCGAGGAGGCGCTCCTCAATGAGATACCCGTCCATCTGAGCGGCTGCTACAGGACCGGTGACCGTGACCAACCTCTTCATACCATCCCCTCCGAAAGGCTCAGGCGAGTGTAAGCGGCCCCTCTGACGCAGCGATACGCAATCCTGCAAACATCCTTAACTGCATAACTCTGCTCATCCCAGCACCACGACGTCCGAGAAGACCACGTCGCAACGCATGGTCCTCCTCCAGCACGTGGCGTCCGCGGCCATCCTCATTTGGGACGTTCGCTCGTGTTTGGTGGGCCGCTACTCCCGGGCGGCCACCTTGTCCTGGGTCATTGTATCAAAGTCGCTGGCATCATGGCGCTCGTGCAACTGCTCGGACGGTTCGCCTGAGGTGCGGTTCACGATCCGCCCACGCTTGACAGCGGGACGGCCGCCGATCGCATCGGCCCAGCGCCAGACGTGCCTGTACTCCTGCACGGACAGGAACTCGCCCGCCTCGTACAGCCGCCCCTGAACCAGACCGCCATACCACGGCCAGATTGCCATGTCGGCGATCGTGTACTCAGACCCCGCCACGTATTCGTTGTCCGCAAGCCGTTGGTCGAGCACGTCGAGAAGCCGCTTCGTCTCCATCGCAAACCGATCGATCGCATACGCGATCTTCACTGGCGCATAGGCATAAAAATGGCCGAAGCCTCCGCCGAGATAGGGCGCGGTCCCCATTTGCCAGAACAGCCAGGACAGGCATTCGGCCCGCAGCCCGTTCTCGCTCGGCAGGAAGGCCCCAAACTTCTGCGCCAGGTACATCAGGATCGCACCGGACTCGAAGACCGGGATCGGGTCCGGACCAGAGCGGTCCACCAGGGCAGGAATTTTGGAGTTCGGGTTGACCGCCACGAAGCCACTACCGAACTGGTCGCCCTCACCGATCCTGATCAGCCACGCATCGTACTCTGCGCCGGAATGGCCCTGCGCCAGCAACTCCTCCAGTAGGATCGTGACCTTCTGGCCGTTGGGCGTCCCCAGCGAGTAGAGCTGCAAGGGGTGGCGGCCGACAGGCAGTTCCTTCTCTTGCGTGGCTCCGGCCGTCGGGCGGTTGAGGCTTGTGACGGGGCTCCCGCCGCTACCCTTGTTCCAGGTCCAGACCTTCGGCGGCACGTAATCGGATGAATCAGTCATTCCTGCTGCTCCTGGCATCCGCGGGGTGCATCCTGAGTCGACGATCCCCGCTGCTGGATGGATGTAACGCACGATGAGACCTTGTGTACCAATCCTCGTAGATGCAACGTCTCGCTCTCGCATCCGGTGGCGCGAACCCACGGCAGGGATCCCCGGAAAGTGAACAAGCGCCTTGAGGGTTACTCACCTAGATATATCGACATTATGGTAAGTCAGCCTTCCCGCGACCCCACCATTTCCACGAACGACGACAAGTGGCACCATGACCCAGCACCTGAAGATCGACTTCGTCTCCGACGTGGCCTGCCCGTGGTGCGTCATCGGCCTGCAGAGGTTTGAGCAGGCGCTGGCCAATGCCGCGGAGGCGGTAGAAGCCGACATCATCTTCCAGCCGTCTGAGCTCAATCCCGGAATACCCGCAGCCGGCCAGAACTTGGTGGGGCATACTGTGGAGAAGTACGGATCCACGGCAGTGCAGCCGGCCGCCAGTCGCGCGATGATCCGAGCGCGCTGCGCCGAGATTGGCTTCACATTCAACATGTCGGACGAGAGCCGGATCTACAACACGTTTGATGCCTACCGCCTGCTGCTTTGGGCGGGCATTGCAGGGTGCCAGCGGGAGCTGAAGCACGTATTCTCGTCTCGATGGGACATACCGTCTACTTCGGCTCCGTGCCAAACCCGGACCTCTCTGACGAGGCGCTATACGCGATCTGCACTAGTCTAGCCGCCTGCCACAGGCATGCGCTGGCCTGCAACCAAGACGAGCGAGACAATCGCCAGCAATGAGCAGATTGCCATGATCACGATCAGTGGCCAGACGGTTGAACTGAGGGCCGCGCCAACGATGGGGGCAACAAGCGCACCAAACCCGATTTGGAAGCTGCCCGACAGGCCAGAGGCGGCTCCTGCGAGATCCGGCCTCACGCTCACAGCACCTGCAATGCCACTCGGCAGCACCAGCCCGTTCGCCACACCGATGAAGAGCATTGGCCCGAACAGTGCAACCGGCACGAAGACGCCTGAAGCGATCAGAGCGGCCATGGACGCGATGCTGGCGAGAGACAGGAGCGTGCCTGCCAAGATCATCCGGTTTGGCCCCATAGCGCCGGCGATGCGGCCCGTGACGAAGTTGCCCAGGATGTAGCCGCACGGCACCATGGCAAAATAGAACCCGTACTCCGCTGGACTGCGCTTCAACAGCTCAATCATCACATAGGGGGCGCCCGCCAGAAAGGCGAAGAACATGGCTGACACGAAGCTGGTCACCAGGGTGTAGCCCCAAAACTGGCGCGAGCGAAAGAGGCTCCTGTAGCCCTGCAGGAGTTCGCGAGCAGTCTCTCCTGAGGCGCGTTTGTGGTTGGTCTCGCTCAGCTGCCCATACGCAAACACGAGGGCGAGCCCACCGAAGCCGATCAGAAAAGCGAACGAGGCGCGCCATCCGAAGAACGTCTCGAGCAGGCCGCCGATAGTCGGTGCGACCATGGGAGCGACCGCCATGCCCATAGTGACATAGGCGATCATGCTCGCCACTTGATCGCGCCCATAGAGATCACGCACGATTGCACGGCTGAGCGTGATCCCGGCACAGCCTCCGATGGCCTGTACGATGCGGCCGAAGATCAGTACGCCAATGCTCTGAGCCAGCAAGCACAGGACGGAGCCCGCCACGAATGTTAGAAGCCCGATCAAAAGCACGGGCCGGCGTCCGAACCGATCGGATAGCGGACCGATGATCAGCTGTCCCAAAGCCATTGCACCAAGATAGAGCGACAGGGTCAGCTGGATGGTGGTGAAATCGACACCGAGCGCCCGTGCCATCCCGGGCATCGAGGGCAGGTACATATTGATGCCCAGCGGGCTCACGGCTGAGACAGCGATGAGCAACGCAATAAGGCTAGGCTTCACGGCAGGCCGAGCCGCTGCGGCGTTGTGATGATTCATACCTTCAAGATCGCTTCCGGCACCCGTGATCAGCTTGGCAGTTGAGCTTCCTTGTGCACAAGCTAGAACGTCTATAGGTTCATGACAGTGCTTGGTCTCCTCGACTGGCGCAAGACTGATCTGCACGCACTGCAATGATGAATAGGCGACGTGCAGATATGGGCCAGCCTGCCGTAATCCCGCGTCATATCCGATGGTCGGGCGAGATGGGAGGGATCACAGGGCTATGGTCGACGCTTCTATCCCTCGGCGTAGGTTGACGTGGGAGGCTTGGCTGACCGGCCGCGAGACGCTGCTCCAGAGCAGAAACCTGCCGTGCCAGGTTATCGATGGCTGCCTTGAGAGCAAGAACATCGGCTGCGTCCGGAATGGTCGACACCGCAGCGTCCGTCCGGCTAACAGCCGGTTCGATACGGCTGTTGCCGGGCTCATCAGCAAGAGACGGCTCCACCACCCGTCTCTTCCGGGGAGAGAAGAGGCGGCGGAAAGCCTGCCAGATCAGCCAGAGCACACACGCGGCCAGAAAGAGTGTGAGCAAGACAGACGGCAGAGTGTCGAACATGGTTGTTGCCATTCCTGTGCGTGTTGATGAAGCTATGTAGCAATGCCACAGCAACGCTTATCGTTCCCCCGATCAAAGGCTACTAAAACCTGATGTTTCCCTCTCCGCTGCTCCTGAGTGCTATTGCGATTGAGGGCTACGCTGTTCTCGCAGTGGAACTCCTCGCCATTCGTCAGCTCACTCCCTTTGTGGGCAATGCCACCGACACCGTTGCCGTCGTGATTGCCGCGGTGCTGCTCCCCTTGGCACTCGGCTATGAGGCTGGTGGTCGGGCGAGCTTTGCTCCCGGCGATGAGGCGGGCGTGCGCCGGCAGCTCACCCGGAACCTGCTGATTGCCGCTTTCCTTCTCAGCCTCGGGTTGTCCCATCCCTTCCTGGCGGCTTTCTTCCAGATCCTCGACAACATTGGTCTGACGCACCGCCTGGTCCAGGCCGCTGTTCACACCTCTCTGTTCTTGGTCTACCCGATTTACCTCCTGGGACAGACCATACCGCTGGTCGCCTATTGCTCTACAGGCGCCAGTCTGCCCCGCTCCACGGGCCTGATGCTCTTCCTGTCCACCCTAGGGTCGTTCCTAGGCTCGGTGGTGTCGACCCTCGTGTTCATGACCTTCTTCGGCGTCCACATCACGGTAGCCCTCACCCTTGGGCTCCTGGTGCTGCTCGCGGGTCTTATCGGCTGGCGGATCGAAGATCGCAGGAAGCTGGTTCTCACAGCGGGTGCACTCGGCCTCTACATCCTTGCGATCAACAGTCCCGCGGCGGTCAAGGCGTATGGCATCGTCAGCAACAATCTCTATAGCGAGGTGCGGATCGTTCCCAATCCGGCCGAGAACAGCCGCCTCCTGGTCATCAACAACAGCCCCTCCTCCAAGATCGCGGAGCATCCGGAGCACCGCTTCGCCTACCTGAAGTTCATCGAGAAGGAAGTTCTCAGGAGGCTCGACACCGATCGCCCCCGGCGCGTCCTAGTGATCGGGGCCGGAGGCTTCACCATCGGCTTGGAGGATCGCTTCCATGCCTACACCTATGTCGATATCGACCCGGCCTTGCGGGCGGTGAGCGAGGAGCACTTTCTTCGCCAGCCTTTGTCCGCGAACAAGATCTTCGTGCCTGAATCCGCCCGGGCCTTCCTGCGCCGGAACACCCAGACCTATGATGTCGTGGTGCTCGATGCCTTCACCAACCGGATCAGCCTGCCGCCTGACCTGATCACCCGCGAGGCCTTTGCGGCCGTCAGGCAGGCCGTGACGCCGGACGGTCAGGTGGTCATGAACATCATCACCTCGCCGGACTTTGCCGATCGCTTCAGTCGCAGCATCGACGCGACGATCCGCAGCGTGTTTCCGTTTGTCACCCGCCAGCTTCTTCCCGAGACGCGCACCGGCAGCGTTGCGAGCGTGCTCTATCTCGCAGGCAGGCTCGAGGGCGAACCCCACGACATCTATACGGACAACCAGAACCGCTCGTTCCTGGATTACTAGCCGGTGTGATGAACCGTCATTCTCCCGGTTGAGCATGAAGGTCCGCATAGGGTCACAGGTTCACCTTCCGTCTGCTCGACGAACGTCGGCCCTTGAACGCTGAAGCGGACAAACCGCTTATGTTTCAGGAGTGCCACAAGGCGGCGTTTAGAAATCGCCCGGTACTTAAGAGGCATGTCCGCAAGTGTGCTCCTCCTACCAGAGATCCTGGTGCTGTTCTGAAGCAATCCGATCCGGAATATGCTGCGAGCCGCAGCCCATCCGGCGAATCGGCGGTGCTGATCGGAACCGGGCATAGGCATGGCCCGGATGAGCCAAGTGGAAACGGCCATAGCAGACACATTGCGCTATGTGTTTTATGGTGTCGAAGGCATCTACCAGAATACCGATCTGAGTGATCTCTCGTTTCTAGCACCGGAACTCGGGGCCGCAGCCTTCGGCTACCGGGAAGGTCAGCTCCTCAACGGCGAGATCAGCTTCAGCAACACCCGAGCCGCTTATCGCTTCTTGCGCAAAGCCCTCAAGATGATGGGTGACTATCCTCTTTCATCGATCACGACTGACGGACTGGCCTCGTACCCAAAGGCCATTCGACGCTTGCAACGCGAAGGGCTGCTGTCAGAATGTCGAGCATAGGACCTTAAAGTATCTCAACAATGTCATCAAAGCGGATCACGACGCGATCAAGCGCGTCACCCCCCCAACCCCCGGCTTTCGGAGGATGAAGACAGCTTCTGCAACGATCAGAGGCTTTGAGGTCATACGCGTGATCCAGCGTGGTCATTATATGTTGCCGGCGTCTGGTGTGACGGGCGAAATCCGTCTTATGAACCAGCTCTTCGGCCTTGCCGCCTGAGTAACCTGATAGACTGGGTTCGTTATGCACGTCTCAGGTTACTGCAACAAAGCCGTGGCGGCCGCGTTCCAGGCGAGTAAGTCCAACCCGGTCCGGATGGCGCAGGCACTCACCATGCTTGGGAATGTTCGCCTCTCCTCCGGGGACGGGTCCGCGAAGGCGAGGCGCCGGAATGCCGGGTTGAAGGCTACGGCTTAACGTCGTTCCTACCGGCGCCGGTGACACGGGTGCCCCGCTCATCCTCGACATCCACCTCGGTCTTGCGCACCGTGTCGGAGATCGTCTCGGTGCGCTGCTCGGCTTCCTTGCGGACGACCACCTCCTCGACCATGCGGGCCTCTTTGGAGACCACGGCCTCTTCGCCGCGCTCCTCCACCTCGATGGTGCGCTCCTGGAACGCGTCGCCGCCAAGCGTGCCGGCCTGCGTCGTGCCGGATACCGGGCGACGCTCCACGGCCACGCGCTCCTCGCGCAGGGTCACCTGCTCCTCGACAGGACGCTCCACCACATAGGAGCGGACGCGGCCGTGGCTCACGTCGCGCTTGCCGACGTGCAGTTCCTCCTCGGCGACCGGGATCACCTCGTCACTATCGCTCGTGGTGCGCTCGGACGTTGTGTTCATTGAGGCCGTACCCAATCCAGCTCCACCGTCCGTAGCCGCAGCAGCAGTCCCCGCCGTGGCAGAGGAGCCTGTGGTCACATTGGCCGTCTCAGCCAATGACAGACCCGACATGGACGATCCTGACCAGCCCTCGGAGCGCCACGAGCTGGAGCGCTCGTCGATGTCGATGGTGCCCTCATCATCCAGAATGTCGATCACCCCTTCGTAGTCGGCGTCACTGGCATGCACCGACACCAGGTAGCCGCCGCGGCGCAGCCCCTCGGCATAGGTCTGGCGATCCTCGTCCGGCAGGAAGAGATCTCGTAGCGATTCCCAAAGACTGTTGCTGGCCTCCGGGAAGGACTGCGTGCCCGTGCCACTGGACGTACCGCCGTCCTGCTCGCTCGCGGTCAGGCGAATGCCGTCACGGGCAATGCCGGCGGCATGGAGACGGCTGATGGCCTCCTCGGCGTCGGTGCGGTTGTCGAAGAAGGCTGTCACCAGCCGTCGGCTTGCGGATCCTGTCGTCATTCCGTAACTCATTGGGGCATCTCCTTCTCTGGATCAGGGGTTGCGGTGTCGGGAGCCAGCCGCTCTACTATGGCGCGCTGCTTGCGCAAGGTGACTGGCACCTCCCTAGTCTCGGTCTCAACCCGGCGCCGGATGAGCAGTTCCTCCTTGAGGACGAGACGCTTGTCGACCACGAGAACCTCCTCGACGACGGGAACAATCGTTACGTCGCCTTCGGTCCTGACCTCGGGGGCGGCCTCAACCACCCGGTCGACGGGTACGCGGGTGACCTCCGCGGTCTCCCGCTGCACGTTCGCCTGCGCTATCTCTTCGATGGTGTCCGTGACCGTCTGCACGCGTACACGCCCGGTCACGACCTGCCGCTTGCCGACGGTGGCAGTCTCCTCGACCGGCGGGATGACCTCCTCACCTCCTCGGATAGGAAATCAGCGCTGGTCGCCACGGCTTCCTCAAGGACAGGGACAGGCTCCTCGGTGTTTGGGTACAGGCTCGCGGGTGTGGTTGGGTGGCTCATGGCTGCTCTCGGGTGAACGGGAGCCAACGAGGGGTCGCCACGAGGGTTCCCGTGCCACCGATGGCAGGACACCTGCCATCGCGTAGGTCGGCAATGGCCTTGTCCCGCAGGGAAATCCGTTCCCTTCCGCCGAACCACTCCCACCCTTGCGGCGGAAGAGCGGTCAACAGCTTTGCGTCCGATCCTCTCACGACCGCGGTCCGTGCATCATCTCGTGAATGTGCCGCACGAGGGTGGCTCCGATGCAGGGCTTCAGCACGAAGTGCCCGTGGTCCGGGATCTCGTCGGGATGCGGCCTCGCGTAGCCGGAGGAGATCAGCAGCAGCACGTGCGGCCAGCGTCGGTGCACCTGCTCGGCCAAGGCCATGCCATCCATCGAGCCGGAAATATCCACGTCGGTGAACAACACCTTCACCTCTTCGGAGGCGCCTCCAGCACCGCCATGGCGACATCGGCGTTCGCCGCCTGGACCAGCACGTCGAGGCCGCGCCAGGGCTTGGGCATGGAGGTGACACACTCCGGCAATGCATCGACCTGGGCGCCCGGGTCACCCGAGGTAGCACGATCCGGATCGTCGGCCAGAGCGTGCATGCGGCCTTGGCGAGCTGGACCCCATCCATCGAGCCCGGCAGGTGAACATCGGCAAAGAGCATCGCGACCTCGCCCCCGCGCTCTCGCAGGCACTCCAAAGCCGCCTCTGCGTTCCCGACCTCCACCACGTCCAGTTCGGTTTCCTCCAGCAGGGCGGCGGCGAGCTCCCGCACGTCCGGATCGTCCTCGACGATCAACGCCACATACGGCTCAGGGTGCGTGACGCTCATCGTCGACCTCCCTGACATCCATCTGCCGCAGGATCGCAACGAGCAGCCTTGGGATCGGTGCATCGAGCACATCCCTGTAGGTCTCGGCAAAGGCCCGTGCGATCATGAAGGTAGCAACGTCCGGATGAACGTCGTTGGTATGGGGCAGGCGCACGTCGCCTGGATTGTCGTGGGACATCGGCTCTCTCCTCGGGTACTCGCTTGGAATGCCCAGCGCGGCGGCTTGGAGCGTCTTGGGATAACATACGTTAACGATGTGAACCGCCGACGCGGGGAACGGTTTCAGCCTAGCGCCAAAGTTCGTCCGTCGAGGCTGGTGGGCTGGAGCCAGCAGTTCGAGGCAGTCCCCATGCGCGTAGCTATCTTCGTTGTCGCAGTGCTTCTTCCGGCCACCTCCCTCGCCCAGAGTGATGTCTGGTCCATTGAAGTCCTGGAGCGATACGCCTCCTGGGTCAGGGAGGGTGGGTTTGCCTGTCCCATAGCCACGAGGATCGCAGAGGTCGAAGCCAATGACGGCGGGACGGTCTTCAAGGTCACCTGCGGTCCGGCCACACTTCCCCTCACCGGGGAGGAGGTCGCCTTCCGCCTGACGGTGCGCCCGAACGGCTCCCGGCTGGCGGAGCCATGGCGGGAGTGATCCGCCATCGGCCGGACAAAGCCCGGCATATCACGCTGATGGCCGTCCGTCGCATGCTGGCCTCGCGGCCAGCCAGACGTTGTGCACGTCGCAAGCGCCGCGAGGCCCGGCAGGCCATTGAGAACCGTCTGTTCGCGCTCCCCCGCTCCCCCGACGAGCTTGCCCGTGAGCGTTGGGAAGGCGCCGACCTGCACGATGTGGTCGGCAACGTGATCGAGCCCTATCAGGGCCTTGGAGATGGACGCATCCGGTGCTAAGGCATCGGACCCAAAAGTGAATTTGCACTTTTGGGATCCATTCGATGCTTCAGTTTCAACGGGCGCATCGTGTGGACCTGACCCAGCGGGCCGCGCTAGCGAAAACCGGGTCCACTTTTCCGCACGATGCGCTAGGGCGGCAAGGTCCATCTCGAGCCGAAAAAGGCGCTTGCGCTCTGCCGGCCCTCCATGAGTTGGCCACGAACGCGGCCAAGTACGGGGCGCTCTCCAATGCAACGGGAGAGGTGTCCCTGAACTGGATGGTGGACCATACGCGCACGCCAGCCCTCCTCCTGCTGCGATAGCACGAGTTGGGCGGCCCGACGGTGGAGCCTGCCACCCACAAGGGCTTCGGGTCGCGCCTGATCGAGCGCAGCCTGGCGCACGACCTGAATGGCGAGGTGAGGATCGCATACGCCCCCGCAGGTTCCAACGGCTCGGTCGAGGCGCCGCTGCCGTCGTGAGGATGGCGATCCGGCGGGCGGGATCAGGTCAGAACTCTGATCGCCATCTTGTCCAGGCAGATGCTCCAATCAGCAGATAGTCCGCTCGGTCAAAATTTCACATTCCGGCAGCTTAACAAAGGTCGGCTCATGGATACCAAAGAGGACCAATCGCTTTCGTCTGCCTCGTATCAGGAGCGGCTATTCGCAACCATCTAGATTGGCTGTGCTCTGTCAGTCAAAGGCATTGCCGGAATGGAAAAAGCCCAGGCTCTGGGACGAACGGACAGGATGCCTTCGCATCTCTGCCTCGCAGGCTGCAAGCCTGGGCTGAACGGACCCGGACGGGCGCCTGCATCGTCAGGCGGGCGCAGGAGCAGACCGGGCCGGGCTATCCTGTAAAAACTTAAGACGGGTGCCCGCTCTGGCCTTGGTCAGAACAGCCTGCTGCTAAACAATGGCGCGCGGCCGACCGCGAATCTCGTCTCCAACCTTCGATGCCGTTCGTTCCACAGCGTTAATGACTGCGTCGGGAGCTAGGTGGTGCATCATGTGCCCGAGGCCGGAAAGTGCGATGAACTCACTTTGCGGCAGTTCCCGGTGCAGGCGCTCCGATTGACGGCCGACATCCGCAATCTGATCATCGGCACCTGTGATGATCGTGACCGGCATCTGCAGTTCGCGGTAGTGGTGCTGCAGTTCCATGACGGATGGAGTCATGAGGGCTGCGTCCTCCGCTGCGGCGCGTAATTGCGACGGACGGAGCATCATCTCCTTGGGGAACTTACGCTCGAACCGCTCCGGCACCTCAGCGGGCGCGAACATCTGTTTGATCAGCCCTGGCAGCATGGCGCGGGCAATCAGCGGTGAGATCGTGTGGCGCATAGCGTCACCAATCACGGGAACAGCCGGCGGTGAGAACAGGAACGTGTCGACCCGCAGGGTTGGGTAATAGTAGCCCGAGGCAAGCACGAGGCTGCGGACGAGCGACGGGCACTCAAGGGCAAGGGCCACTGCGACCAAGGTTCCCCAGGAATGGCCGAGGACAACCGCCTGCTCGACGCCGAGCTGCCCTAGCGCGTTCTGGAAGAGCTTTGCGTGGGTTCGTGGGGTCCAGAGCTGACGGGGCCTGCTGCTGTAGCCGTACCC
Organism: Microvirga sp. BSC39; assembly: GCF_000739015.1. Lineage (GTDB taxonomy): Bacteria > Pseudomonadota > Alphaproteobacteria > Rhizobiales > Beijerinckiaceae > Microvirga. Next base: position 40,371 of record NZ_JPUG01000075.1, on the reverse strand, counting down.
GGGACGGTCGAACACAATCACCCTGTAGCGGGTTGCCAGACGGTCCACGAGCCCGCTGACGGTGAAGTCCTGGATCATGGTGCCATTGCCATGGATCAGCACGATAGGATCGCCTTGGCCGCGCTCAATGTAGTGCAGCCGAACGCCATCAACATCAAGGAACCGGCCCATGGGCGGGGTCTCGCGTTCGGCAGTCCGGGCTCTCTTCCGGTTGTAGAGAACAGCAGCGCCCAGAGCTGCGGCCGAGCCTGCCAGAACGGGCGCAAGCCAGCGCCAACGACTCGGATGAGAGCTCTCGTTCGAACGGGGCTCCCTGCCCGGCCGTGCAGTCGTCCGCCCATGGCGATGAGTGTTAGCCCGCTGCGGTTTGCTCGAATGAAGCGCAGCCCCAGCCGGGTTGCGCGGGCTCGTGTCGGCTCTCCTCTCCGTGCGGGACATGCGTACTCTCCATGTAGGGTGATCATGTAGAACGCCCGAAACGCCAGTCGGTTGCTGCAGCGCACAATCGCCGCCTTTTTGGAATGTCTGGAACTCCGCACCTGAGCAGATGAGGTGGATGGCTCCCACTGACGGCATCTGAGTGCCAGGATGGGTTGCTGTCAGGCAAACTGGAGCAAGGAGCCATCCGCTATGGAAGTTACCACAATCAGCTTGGACTTGGCCAAGCGCGTGTTTCAGGTCCACGCAGTGAATGCTGAAGTTTGGACTTGCTCCTCTTTTATGGAGAGCGGTTTGGTAGCTATCCGGCTAGCTTTTCGAACTGAACCGGACTGACATAGTCCAGTGTCGAATGACGCCGGACAGGGTTGCAGAAGCCGTCGATGTAACGACTACTGGCCGCCTTGGCTTCAGCTCTGGTCTGGAACACCGTGCGCCAGACCAATTCGGACTTCAAGGTCTTGAAGAAGGTCCCGACCACCGAATTATCATAACAGTTTCCTTTTCCGGGCATCGAGATCCGGATGCCGTGCTGATCCGCCCCACTGAGTGGTCCGGCTGGAATGTTAATGGAGGGATGGCCTCGACACCAGCGCGGGCGGCGGGGCTGATTGGGGTTGCTGAGCCGCCCAGCCGGACCACTCAGCGGGGGGCGGATCAGTTTATCGGGCCACACTAAGACCGACCCGCTGAAACCTTTGTGAATCCCCAATTCCCGGGAAACAGGCTGACCCGGATTCCACGATAAGACTGACCCGGTTGTGGGCGTTACACAGTAAGACTGATGCGATATCCAGCGCCAGCCGTCGGCCTAGCGGAAAGAGATCCACCCGCTCCTTCTCAGCGGCGGGGAGGCTGCTGATCATCTCAGTCGTGGCTGACCGGAACTGCGGGATGAGAAGCTCCAACAACCGTGGCGTGAAGGCGGAGGCTAGGGTGCACCGCTGGTGGCTTGGTAACGGGTCTGATTAAAAACTCGGGGAGATGCCGTAAAAGACCTTAGACCTATGGTTGCGGAGGAGGGATTTGAATCCCCGACACAAGGATTATGATTTGACGTCGCACAAGCCTAAAGCATTGACTTCGCTATAATATTGTCAAACCGCACTGGCTTTACGCTAGATTATGGATCCCGAAACTTACGCTCCTCTCACTGCAGCTAAAATTAAATTGCCGCATCGGCTGCAAGTCAGATCAGCCCTCTTCCCTAGGGAATGTCCGAGTTCTGCTCCTGCTGACGTTAAGCACATCTCCTGCGCGGGCGCGCTCTGGACGATGACCAGGCAATCCAAAAATCAAGAAAGACATCATATAACTCATGCTCCCAGGAAAGGAGCATTGACGCAAACTTAGATTGATATGCCTACAGCGCATAGGTCATGTGTGCTGACCTATCTACCGCGCAGCAGCATAAGAATTATCTATCCATCACAGGAGGCTTATTGAACGCCTCTGTAGAGGGATAAGAATTATGCTCGTAACAGCAATCCTCCGTCTCGTGATGCGCGTCGTTAATGCAACTGCCTACGCGAACCAGCTCAGGGCCGAACGTGTTCTGAATGCGCATCTCGCACGCGCTGGCAACAAACTCGACTGAGAACGCCAAAAGCCCTAAAGGCAAGATTCTGCCGCCTCTGCGAAGCAACTCACCGCCCTACCCGTTACGGCGCGTTGGGGCTATCAGCGACAACTAGGCTACATGCCTGCGACCGGGAAAACCGGACACGAAGTCGTTCCAAGCGCGAAGAGCCGCCTCCTCCGCTTCAGTTGCCGTCCCGCACGGTTCTGACAAAGGGCCTTGTGGTGCGACTTCGCTCTCGCAACTGAGGCAGAGAAAATGCGCCTCGTGCTGCCCATATAATTCAAGGCAGTTGATCCCTAATTCGGCGCTTCTGCACACTGGGCATGGCTTAGGCTCAGTCATTGTCGCTCCACTCTACCGTTGATACGGACATTGCGGATTAGGGAAGCGCTAATCTACACGCATGAGATTGTCGCTCGTGCCTTTCCGAGGCTCTCACTCGCTGATGTTGAGGATCGAAATCTTCGATTCTTCCCGGCGCCATAACCAGTAACACTCCTGAATAGCCTCACGAGCGAGCTCCGGCTCGCGATCCCTTAGGGCTTGCACGAGTGCGCGGTACGCTTCGACGTTTCGCTCGAACGCACCGCGGACCATGGAGATGATCCTAACCTTGTTCGCAATCACAGATCGGATGACGGACGAGAGGCCATCGATGACGATGACGATTACAGGGTTGCGGCACGCCCTGGCGAGGCTGGCGTGAAGCTCGAACTGGAGCTCAACCACATCTTCCAAGGAGTCTGATGCAGCGATCTGGTCGATGAGATCCTCGAGGGCCTCAAGATCAGCATTGCTGGCCTGAATCGCGGCGGCTCCTGCCATTTCTCGACCAATCATTTCCATGGCGTTCTGGATCTGATCAATCGAGATGAACCCGAGCTTCAGAGCAACGCCGAAATAGAACTGCAGGAACCGCGAGTTCGGGAGCGCCAGATAGGTCCCGCTGCCTTGGACGCGCTGGAGCAACCCGAGCGTCTCCAGAACAGTCAGCCGATCCCGCAGAGTCGGGCGCTGGATGCCGAGTTGATCGGCCAGCTCACGCTCTGTGGGAAGCTTGATCCGTCCACTGCTGTCGGGTCTCAGCTCCATCGCGATGTCGATGACGCGCGCAAGGATATCGTCTTCGCCGTCCGTCATATGAAACCGTAGTTCCTTTTACCCAGTGGCTCGCACCCCAAGCCGGGGCCGTGCCTCTTCATCCGCGTACGGGCCAGAACTACGATCTGCGAGAGCATGCATCAAGTCGCACAGTTGCGGGTAAGCTGCGTCAAAGATCGTGAACATGCGGTTGTAGGTCTCGATCGTCCGTTGGGACCCGGGCCTGATCGCTGTTGCGTTGGCCGAGATTAACGGAAGCTCCCTATCATCACTGCCCGTGAACAGCCCTGCCGCTATGGCACCAAGCAGGCCCGCTCCCAGTGCCGCAGCATCAGGCATATCAGACATGATATAGTCGAGCTTCAGGACGTCCGCCTTCATCTGCCCCCAGAACTTGTTCCGCGCTCCGCCGCCCACACTGAGCATGCGCTCCGGGCGCTTGCCCCATTTGGCGGAACCCCGCTCCAGAATCTGCCGAAGGCCGAACGTCGTGCCCTCAAAGACGGCGCGGACCATATCCTGTCGGCTGTGTCGGAGGAGAAGCCCGAGCCAGCTGCCGCTCGCCTCTGCATCCCAGATGGGGCTCCGCTCGCCGGCAAGGTAGGGCAGGAACAAGAGACCGTTGGCTCCTGGAACCGACTCCTGCGCCAAGCGCTCCAGCTCGGCAAGAGTCTTGAGCTCTGGCCAGACCTTGTTGTTGAGCCACCCGAACGCACCGCCCAGCGTCGACATTGCCCCGTGGGCGAGCCAGCGGCCGGGCACGATATGATGGCGATGCAGGAATGACGGCTCGAAGTCCGGACGGTCAAGGCAGAAGGTAATGACCCCGGACGTGCCAACGGACTCGAAAACCTCGCCGCTGTCCATTAGGCCAACCGCAAAGGAAGCCGCTGCCGTGTCGGCAGCGCCGAGCGCTACGGGGATGCCGGCCGGAACTCCAGTCAGGATGGAGGCTTCATCCGTCACTCGACCGATCATATCGGTACAGCCACTGATTTCTGGCAGGATAGCCGCATCGAGTCCCCACCTAGCTAGGAGGTCGCGACTCCACGACGGCTCGGGATCAGCAATACGCATCAGACCCGAGTAAGACGCTTGGGTCGGCTCGATGCCGTCCTGGCCACTTAGCCGGCGAGCCAGGAAACCGTTAAGCATGGTAACCCGCCGCACTTTTGCCCAGGCACCCGGTTCATTCTCACGGACCCAGGCCAGGTTGGCTGCCCAGCAGGTAGACGTGCTAGCCCGGTTGCCGGTCTGCTGCACATCTGCTTCAGCGTCGGCACCAACCACCATTTCAAGACCTGCTTGGGCCCGGCCATCGAGGTAAAGGATGCCCGGCCGTATTGCCTGACCCTCCTCGTCGAGAAGGATGGTCGTCGGGCAAGTTGTGGCAAGCCCAATCGAGCTTATCGTAGGGACGCGGGTGGCAACCTCCCGTATAGCATCGGCGGTGGCCGCCCAATAGCGGTCGAGGTCGATTTCGGCCCAGAGCGGATAAGGTGTGACCACGGGAACCGCTCGGTGTGCCTTCGCAACCAAGCGGCCTTCGCGCGTGAAGGCACAAACCTTGATCCCGCTCGTTCCAGCATCGACCCCGAGGAAGGCTTCAGTCATTGCGGATTGCCACCTTAAGCGCCCGCCCACTCTCTGCCTCCTTCAGCGCCTCGACAGCATCTGCCAATCCGAAGCGATGGGTGACAAGCGAGTTGGCATCGATGAGCCCGCCTGCGAGCAGGTTGAGAGCCGTCTCATAATCTTGCCGACGCAGCGCGCTGGCTCCGGTCACGACGATCTCGTTGTAGTGCACGAGATTGACGTCGAACGTCGCCATGTCACCCGCCGAGAACCCCGCGAAGAGATTGACGCGGCCACCTTTGCGCACCAGCTTCAGCGCCTCGTTAGCAAGCGCCGGAACGCCGATGGCTAGGATCGCCACATCCGCGCCGAGACCGTCAGTCACCCCGCGGATTACCCCTGCCAAATCCTCCTTGGTCGGATCGCAGGCGATGTCAACGCCGCGCTCGAGGGCAGCCTCGCGGCGCATCTGGTTGGGCTCGCTGACGATGACCAGGCGTGCCCCGGCCCGACGCGCAAGCGCCGCATGCATGAGTCCGATCGGCCCTGCCCCGAGGATGACCACCACGTCACCGAGTTCAACGCCGACATTGCGCAAACCATTGATGCAGCACGCCAGAGGTTCCGCCAAAGCCGCCGCCTCGAACGGCATCCCCTGCGGGATACGGACTGCGTTGCCGGACTCAAGCGCCAGCGCGGGCACCCTCAGGTACTCGGCATAAGCCCCATCGAACTCGTATCCGATGGCCTGACGATTCTGGCAGACATTCTCCCGGCCGGTTTTGCAATAGGCGCATTTGCGGCAGGGAATGACAGGATTAACCGACACCGGATCACCGCAGGAGAACTGCGAGACGCCTGCCCCTACCTCGACGACCTCGCCCGCGAACTCGTGGCCGAGAACGGACGGGAAGCGGACGCCCTTGGTTTTGCGGCCACGCAAGATGCGGATATCTGTCCCGCACACGGTTGCGGCCCTCACCTTCAGGATCAGCTCACCGGGTCCGGCGGACGGGGTTGCGACATCCTGCAAGACGATGTCGTCGGGAGCGCGAAGAACTGCTGCCTTCATTTCTGGAGATCCTTCTCTTCTTCAAGGGCGCGCTCGTAAACTTTGAGAGCTCCTTCGACGCTGGCGTCATCGTGCATCAAAGCGGACAAGGATTTGATAACGGCGGAGGTATGCGGGTGAGACCACACGAAGCGGCCATAGGTAACGCCGCGCATACCAACATCGAGTGCCTGGCGGGTCATGCGCAAATAGTCCTCCAGAGTCTCGCCCATCTCGCCACCAGCCAGAGCCACGATGGACGGGCAGGCATCCACCACCGAGCGGAAGCTCTCGGCTGAACCAGACCACATGGTTTTGATGATGTCGACGCCAAGCTCGGCGCCAGCGCGCACCGCGTAGGCCAACACCTCAGCGTCGTGCTGATCCTTGATCAGAGCGCCCTTCGGATAGATGTGCGCGACAAGCGGCATGCCGGCCGACGCTGCTTCCTTGGAGATCTTGCCAAGGAATGTCAGCTGCTGGGCCTGATCGGGACCGCCGACGATGCAGCCCACCGAAATAGCGTCAGCGCCAAAGCGCACCGCTTCCTCCACATCCGCAACGGGCGTGTCGTACGTCGGATGGTACTGCACGGAATAGGCACTAGCCTTCAAGATGATTGAGGCTTGGCCGGCATAGGGTGCGAACACCTTCTCGGCGATGCCCTTGTGCATGGTGATACCGTCAGGCTTGCCGGCTACAACCTTGCGCATAACAGAGCGGATATCCACGAGTCCGGGCATCATCCCGCGGGTGATCGGATGGTCAACCGTGATGGCGAGCATGCGGCCAGACTTGGGATTCACGATCCGGTTCAGACGAACTTCTTTCCCGAGAAACATAGAGGCTCCTTAATGCAGGTCGGATGTTGCCGACGAAACTGGGATTAGATTTGGTTATACCAATTAAAGCCGAAGTACAAGCACAAACATCAATTGGTTGTACCAATTTTACGTTACTAGGTTCCTTGGGCTGCCGGCCCGAAACAGCTCGATGTTCTCAAACAGCTGGTCCGTGAGCCCCTGGACAGCCTCGCTGCTCGCCCAAGCCACGTGCGGCGTAAGGATGAAGTCGGGCCGTTCCAGCAGGCGCATGAATGGGTGATCCGCAGCTGGCGGTTCCGCCGTGACTACATCAAAGGCGGCGCCGGAGATTTGTCCGGCTGTGAGCGCATCCGCCAGGGCAGCCTCGTCCACCAGCCCTCCGCGGGCCGTGTTGATGAGCAGGGGCCGGCGCTCCATAAGGGCGAATTCCGGAGCGGCGATCATGTTGCGGGTCGATGGCATCAGCGGAGAGTGCAGCGTGATGACATCGCTCTGGCGGAGCACATTCTCGAAAGGGGTGTAGAGCGGACCCATGCCGGTTGAGCTCTTGTAGGCGGAGAACAGCACTCGCATGCCGAAGCCGCGGGCGATGTCGGCGACGGCTTGACCAAGCACGCCATCGCCGATGATACCGAGGGTCGAGCCGGCGAGATCGCGGATTGGATAGTCGAAGAAGCAGAACTGACCCGCCTCCTGCCATCGGCCTCGGCGAACAGCATCCGCATAGGCTAGGATGCTGCGCCGCAGGGCGAGGATCAGCGCAAAAGTGTGTTCGGGCACAGTGTTCACCGCATAATTGCGGATGTTGCACACGGAAATGCCGCGTTCCTGGCAGGCTGCGACGTCGACGACGTCGTACCCGGTGGCCGCAACAGCGACGAGCTTGAGCCTAGGTGCCTGCGCGATGGCATCGCGTCTTACCGATGCCTTGTTGGTGATGACGATATCAGCATCAGCAATGCGCGTGCCTACATCGCCCGGAGCGGTCTTGCCATAGGTGATAAGCTCATGGGGGAAAGATAGCGTCCGCAGCTGTGCTTCTGGAGAGAGCGTCTCTCGATCGAGGAACACAATGCGAGCCGGCGCATCGGGCAGAGATTCAGTCATACGACACCACTTTCTGCGAGTCGGTTGTGGCGATCTATGCGCGGCATGTGAGGTCTGGATCCGCCTCGACAAACCGGCTTCCACCGTCGCCAGGAAATGCAAAGGGCCCGATGTTGATACACCCTGCCCTTTCTTGACTTGTTGCCGTCAATAAAGCCCGAGGAGCCTGATCGGCCCCAGAGTCAAAACTGGGAACAGGACCAGCGCTAGGATCGCGGCGGTCAGGATCCCAACCGGGATCATAGATCCGCGGATAACGTCCTCAATCCGCATTTTCGCCACTTGAGCCACAGCGAAGAGACAGACACCCACCGGCGGCGTGACAAGGCCAAGCGTGAGGGTGATCACGGTTACGATCAAAAAGTGCATCGGGTCGATGCCCATTTTCAGTGCCGGAGGTAGCAGCACCGGTATCAAGATGAACATGGCTGCAATCGCATCCATGAACATCCCAACCACGATGAGGAACAGGAAGATCAGGAACAGCGCCATGGTCGGGCCGGTGCTGATGCTGCCTAGCAAATTAGCGACCTGGACTGGCAGGCCGTCGAAGGCGAACACCCAGGCAGCGAGCTTCGCGGTCGCGGCAATGAAAAGAATCGTCCCAGAGGCCCGGGCCGTCTCGACCAGGATATTCCATATCTCTGCTGGAGGAATTGAGCGATAAACGATGACCGACAGAAACATCGTATAGAGCACCGCGATGGCGGCGGCTTCCGTCGGCGTGAAGAAGCCATTGACGATACCGCCGAGCAGGATGACCGGTGTCAGCATCGGCAGGATAGCGCGAAGCCCAGTCGTCACGACCAAGCGGAGATTGAACGGAGTCGGTGGATTATAGCCGTAGCGCACAGCGTAGAAATGGTTGAACACCATGAACACGAAGGCGATGAACAGGCCTGGGATCAGGCCAGCCACCAGCAGCGTGCCGATGGAGACGTTTGCGATCGAGCCTGCGATCACGACCAGGATAGATGGCGGGATGATGGAGGACAGCGTCGAGGTGACGAGCGTCATTCCGACCGCGTAACTCTTGGGAAAGCCATGCCGCTCCATAGCTTTGATCTCGATCGCGCCGACAGACGCGATGTCGGCAACAGATGATCCGGAGATGCCGCCGAAGATCACGGAGGAAACCACGTTTACGTGGCCGAGGCCGCCGGGCATCCAGCCCACCATCGCCTCGGCGAAGTCGAAGATGCGCTCGGCCACACGCCCCCGCTCCATGAAGTGCCCGACCAGGATGAAGAGTGGCACGGCCACAAGCAGGAAGGAGTTCATCGCCGAGAACATACTCTGCGAGAGGAGATCGATCGGGGTGGACGTGAACATCATGATGACCGCCACGCTAGCCAGGCCGAGCGCCACTGCCAAAGGAACGCCAAGGGCGGACAGCCCTAGAAAGAGAAGAAGAAGCGCAATGCTCACGGCGTATGTCCTTTCGAAACAAAGACATCAGGCTCGTCGAGGTCGACCCGCGGCGCGCCAACCTCCGGAAGCGCAATGAGATCGCGCTTTGTCTTCAGGGACTCAACGATGGCCAAGATGGCTAGAATTGCCGAGATGGGCATGATGAGACCGATCACCCACATTGGGATGGCGAGCGTTGCCGCCTCTTCGCTCATCATGATCTGCTGGCGGACGAGGCTAAGGCCAGTCCACCCCATGATGCCGAAGAATAGAACGGATGAGACCACATAAATTGGCACCGCCAATCGCCGGAACAGTCTTGGCGCTGCAGCGATGAACACCATAACCCGGGCACTTTCAACGGTGCGGAACCCTGCGGCGAGGCCCAGGAAAACCATCCAGACAAAGAGAAAGCGAGTGGCCTCCTCAGACCAGGAGACTGGCTGCCCGATCAAGCGGCCCACGATCTGCACGACCACGACGATCAGAATTCCGGCTGCCGTGGCGCCGGCTGCGAAGTCGGCAGTGAGCTTGACGAACCGGCCGAGCAAAGACGGTTGTTGAGCCATGGGGCTTTACCTCCCAGATGAATCCTGGCCGCAGGATCGCGACCAGGATGCCCTGTAGGACTTGTTTTACTACTTGCCGACGGCCGCGATGGTGCGGTCGAAGAAGGTCTGATCCTTCACGAGCTTGGCGAAGGTCGGAAACAGCTCCTTGGCGACGTCCGCGAAAGCCTTCTGTTGCTCAGGGGTCAAGCGGTCGACCTTCATGCCCTTCTCGGTGAGCGCTGCGATTGACTTGCCCTCGTCTGCGGCGTCGTTTTCCACCTTCCAGGCCTCGGCCTCAACAGCCGCTTCTTTGATAGACTTCTTCTGGTCTTCAGGGAGTGCGTTGTACTTAGCAGGGTTGATCCCCAGCACCCAACCATCCGCCATATGGTTCGTCATGGTGGCGAAGGACTGCACTTCGTAGAACTTAGCCGTAACCGGGATGTTGATCGGGTTTTCCTGGCCGTCGATGACCTTCAGCTGCAGGGCATTGTAAACCTCTGCAAACGCCATTGGGGTCGGGGCAGCGCCCATCTTCTTAAAGAACTCAACCCAGAGCGGATTGTTGGGTACGCGAAACTTCATGCCGGCCAGATCCTGCGGACTGGTGATCGGCTTGCGCGAATTGGTCATCTGGCGGAACGGACGCGGCCACAGGCCAAGGCCTTGAATACCAATCTTGTTAAGGTCGGCGATCAGCTCCTGGCCCAGCGGTCCGGACAGGTATGTGCGGAGCTGCGCCGTATCGGTGAAGAGGTACGGAACTGAAATCGCCGTGAACTTCGGGTTGAAGTTGGCATAGAGCGACGTCGAGAGCAGCAGCATGTCGAGCGAGCCACCTGAAAGCTGCTTCACTGCAGCTGAGGGATCGCCGCCATACAGCTGGCCATTTGGGAACACCTTGATCGTGACCTTACCGCCTGTCTTCTGCGACACCAGCTCGGCGAACTTGTTAGCCGCAAGAGTAATTTCAGAATTATCCGGATCAGGCGTTGAGAGAGTAAAATTGGTCTGAGCACTCGCTGCCGTCGCAGCAATCATTACAGCGGCTGTGGCCAAGCCACGAATCATCGACTTCAGCATTCTTGTCTCCTCCATGAAAACGTTACGATGTTCTTATTGGTTATACCAAAAAGTTAGCCGAACGCTTAGCGGATGGCAAGCGTTGTCTAAATTGGCATAACCAATTATCTCTCACGATCATGATTGAGGAAAATGTTCTGACCTCTTCTGCTAAGCGTGGCGGGACTCAAAGGCGTTGGGGCAAGTCCAGCAGATCTGACGTGACGGTTGAAAGCTTGACTTACAGGTAAAGGCGTAAAGTTGCGCTTGCCCGGTCGTATTTGGAGAGCGAAGCTGGATTACCCGAGCATTTCTCATAGACAGGGCTCCGACGCGATGAAGACAATCACGGACTTCCCGGCTTGGCACGCGCTTCAGGCGCATTCTGATAGCATACGCAATCTTCATCTGCGTGATCTGTTCTCCCAAGACCCGAAGCGTTTCCAACACTTCTCACTACGGATTGATGATCTTCTGCTCGACTACTCCAAGCACCGGATCACAGCCAAAACCATGACACTTCTGCTCGACTTGGCCAGGGTCGGGGATGTGGAGGGCTGGCGCGATAGGATGTTCGCGGGGGAGAAGATTAACAGTACCGAGAATCGAGCCGTGCTGCACGTCGCGTTGCGCAACCGCGCAGAACGACCGATCCTTGTCGATGGCATCGACGTCATGCCGGAGATCGCGGCTGTGCTGGAAAAGATGCGTCTGTTCTCAGAGCGGGTCCGAAGCGGCGCTTGGCGCGGGTCGACGGAGGAGGTCATCACAGACGTAGTCAATATCGGCATCGGTGGCTCCGACCTCGGCTCTGTCATGGCTTGCGAGGCGCTGAAGCCGTACCAGCGACCGGACCTGAGGCCGCATTTCGTGTCTAATGTCGACGCGGCTCATCTCACTCACACCCTCGCTCGTCTCAACCCTGCGCACACGCTGTTCATTGTGGCATCAAAAACCTTCACGACGCAGGAGACAATGACGAACGCTGCTAGCGCGCGGTCCTGGCTAACCAACGCCTTGGGCGAGGACGCGGTCGCGAAACACTTCGTCGCCATCTCGACCGATGCTGCCGAGGTGGCGCGGTTTGGCATCGATACGACGAACATGTTCGAGTTCTGGGACTGGGTTGGCGGACGCTACAGCCTTTGGTCCGCTGTCGGCCTGCCGATCATGTTGGCCGTCGGGTTTGAGCGCTTCACCGAACTGCTTGAGGGCGCCCATGAAATGGACGAGCACTTCCGCAGTGCTCCCCTTGAGCAGAATATGCCCGTGATCATGGGCCTACTTGGCGTCTGGTACCGCAATTTCTTGGGCGCCTCGACCCTCGCCCTGCTGCCTTACGACCAGCACCTCGTTCGGTTTGCCGCCTACTTCCAGCAGGGCGATATGGAGAGCAATGGCAAGTCCGTGCGCCGAGACGGCACGCGGGTGGACTATGACACGGGCCCGATCATCTGGGGTGAGCCGGGCACAAATGGTCAACACGCATTCTTTCAGCTTCTCCACCAAGGCACGGGGCTGATACCAGCCGACTTTCTCGCTGCGGCCGAGAGCCAGACGCCCTTGGCAGATCATCATGAAAAGCTGCTCGCGAACTTCTTGGCGCAGACTGAGGCCCTCGCGTTTGGCAAGACGGCAGATGAAGTCCGAGCCGAGCTTCAGAAACAAGGCCTAACGGGTGAGGCCTTGGATGCCCTCGTGCCGCATAGAGTGTTCGATGGAAACCGGCCTACGACCTCAATCCTTTACCACAAGCTGACGCCTCGCCGTCTCGGCTCCCTGATTGCGCTTTACGAGCACAAGATTTTCGTCCAGGGCATCATCTGGGGCATCAACAGCTATGATCAGTGGGGTGTTGAACTCGGCAAGGAACTCGCATCACGGATCCTGCCGGAGCTCCAAAGCCAGGAGACAGCGACAGGGCATGATAGCTCGACGACCGGCCTGATCAACCACATCCAGCATCTTCGCAGGCTTACGGATTAGGCTCGAATCTGCTAGGCCCAAATGTCATCAACGCACTACCCACCATCGATGCTTTCACTAGCATCCCAATCTGCCGGCTCACATAAGACAGGTCAGGCAGCCCGCATTTTACCTCTCCACAAACAAACTCTGTCACGAGGTCAGTAATGCCGAACGATGCTGAAATTTTGCGGGCTCTGTTTGATGCGGCGCTGAACGCAGCTCTCCCAGAGGGAAAGTTCGATGGTTGGCTGCCGCCGAAACCACAGGGACGAACTATCGTCCTAGGCGCAGGAAAGGCCTCTGCGCGCATGGCAAGAGCTTTTGAGGAAGCTTGGACACGAGCGGGCGGAACCTGCGAAGGACTCGTGGTCACACGCTATGGCCATGCGGCGCCAACCCGCTTTGTTGAGATCGTCGAAGCCTCGCATCCGGTTCCGGATGAGGCAGGCCTGAACGCAGCGCGCCGAATCCTGGCTCTCGCACAGCAGACTGGCCCGGATGATCTCGTCATCTGTCTCATGTCCGGCGGGGCTTCGGCACTCCTGTCGTTGCCGGCTGAAGGGGTGACGCTGGCCGACAAACAGAATCTCAACCGTGCCTTGCTGAAATCCGGCGCACCCATCGGGGAGATGAACTTGGTGCGCAAGTCGCTCTCCGCAATCAAGGGCGGGCGGCTCGCGGCGGCAGCCGGCAAGGCGCAGCTCGTCACCTATCTGATCTCGGACGTTCCAGGCGACGATCCAAGCAGCATCGGGTCCGGCCCAACGATCCCCGAGCGAGTCGACCCGAATCTCGCTCTGGCCGTCCTGCGCAAGTACGGCATCGAAATACCTGACCATGTCCTCCAGGCCATCAAGGCCAATGTGGTCGACGGAACTCCTGCGGGCGGCGCCCTGCATATGCTCGCAACTCCGAAGATGGCGCTCGATGCCGCTGCAGCGAGGGCGCGTGAATTCGGTCTTGAACCCCTAATCCTCGGGGACGCAATCGAAGGCGAGGCGCGGGAAGTGGGGCGCGTCATGGCTGGAATTGCCCAGTCGGCCCGCAGGCATGGAGACCCGGTCAGAGCTCCCGGCGTCCTGCTGTCGGGTGGCGAGACCACTGTTACTGTGCGAGGCCAGGGGCGCGGTGGGCGCAATGCGGAATTTCTGTTATCTCTCGCGCTGGAGTTGAAAGGCGAAGCGACCATTTCCGCCATCGCCTGCGACACCGATGGCATCGATGGCTCGGAAGACAACGCGGGAGCATGGTTCGATCCGATGCTGCATGAGTGCGCACGGGACAAGGGGATCGACCTTGCGGCCTATCTGGCGAGTAACGACGCCTATACAGCCTTCGCGAAACTCGACAAGCTTGTAGTCACTGGGCCGACGCTGACGAACGTGAACGACTTCCGGGGCATTCTCATCCGATGACTGCAAATTGTGATCTGCCTTCTAGTACCACTAAGCACTTGTAAGGTTTGACGTTGCTCGAAGACGCGCTAGCCGTGCGCAACCATGCATGTGCTGCTCCTCATCGATCAGAAGGAGCACCTGGAGCTCAGCCCCCCAGACAGTCGCTTGAGACCCTGGAGCAGTACTGAGCACTAGATCATCAGCGACGCAGGTAATCCATCTGCGCCAGGACTTGGTGTACAGTCTTGATAAACGCCTTGAGCGCAGCACTCTGATTATCAGTGTGGAAAGCTGCATAGACCGGAACGTCCTCGATCCGGGGCGATGCCTGAAGCACACGAACTCTCCCTGTACTGGGTCCTACCTCAACCATCTTGCTCGGAAATATAGCTGCAGCTGAACCTTTGCTCACCAGATGCGAAAGCATTGCAACACTGGAGCAGATATCTAGCCGGGCAGGCGTAATTCCAGAGCCTGCGAACCAACTCTTGACCTGCCAATAATTGATGCTCCCCTGGGGATTACAGATAATAGGTAGATCGGCCAGATCGTGAGGAGATACGGTTTCCGGCAGATCCCAACTGGTTGGAGCGACCCAACTCGTCTCTTGGACCCCGAGAGGTATCAGTGTGAAATTCTCTCGCTCTTTCGCACTCACGAGAAATGCCAAATCGAGCTTATGGTCATGCAGTTCCGGTTCAATAGAGGAACTCGTTGCAATGACGCACTCAGGCTGCAGCTCTGGGTAGTTCTTATGCAGCAGTTCCAGAATAGGGGCTAAACAGATGAACGCAAAACCTTCAGCTAGTCCTACTCGGAGGCGACCCCGCACTTGAGAGTGGCCAGCATGATTCGTGAAATCTTGAACATTATCCAATATACGTCTTGCATTTGGTAGCAGCGCTTGCCCGTCCAGCGACAGCCGGATACCACGACCAACCCGATCAAACAGTGAAAGACCAATCTCCTCCTCCAAAGCTTTGATACGGAGAGAGATCGTAGGCTGCGACAGATTCAAACGCTGAGCCGCGCTTTCAACCGAGCCCGAGGATGCAACCCAGTAAAAAGCCTCGAGCTGTGCAAACGTGACCCGACTCATTAAATTTCTCAATCATTTCGCGCCTATTATTCTAAATAGACGGCTCTTTTGCAATCAATTACGACTTCTCCTCAAGCACCAATGCCTAGGTGTGGCCCATATAAAGAGGAGGAGCTCGTTTCGATGCCGAGTTACGAGCATAGGGTCGTCAAGATTGAGGGCTTCGAGATTGCCTGCAATCTTACTTCATTCGTGGGAAACTCCCTACGTATGTTCAACAAGCGATCAGCACTGCTTGTAAGGATTACAACGGCGTCTGGCTTTGTTGGTTGGGGAGAAACCTGGGCGTTCCCTGCGGCCGCGAGCAGCTTTATCAAGTCCGTTTTGGCGCCAGATATTCTCGGTGCTGATGCCACCTCTCCACGGGCTGTACAGGCACGTCTGCTCGGGCGGATTATTCCAGACCGCCGCGGCCAAGGACACATGGCTATCAGCGCAGTCGATATTGCACTCTGGGATGCGCTCGGACAGATCACCAAGAAGCCAATCTATGCTTTGCTTGGCGGACAAATGCGTGACCGCGTTAAAGCGTACGCGAGCGGACCGTTTCTGCAAGCCGGCGAGGACCGTTATGCTGGATTCGAGCAGGAGGTCGAGCGTTTCGTGAATGCCGGCTTCCGCGCGGTGAAACTCCGTGTTGGAACAACGCTTGCTCGGGATACATGGGCAATCCGGAAGGCACGGAGCATCGTGGGTGCGGATGCCTTGTTGATGGCAGACATGAATGAAGGCTCCACAGTCCGGGAAGCCGTCCGCTTAGCGCACATAGTTGAGGATGCTAGTCTTTCATGGCTTGAGGAGCCAATCCCACACGACGACCTACCGGGATACAAGCGCTTAGCCGAGCTATTACCACTCGCTCTTGCTGGCGGGGAGTCATTCTGTGGCGTTCAATCCTTTCGAGACGTCATGTGTGCTGGCGCCCTTGACGTCGTTCAGCCCGATCTTGCGATTTGCGGTGGTCTGACCGAAGCGATGAGAGTCTCCGGATTTGCGGATGCTTTTGGAACAATGGTAGCGCCTCATGTCTGGGGCACAGGCATCAACTTTCTTGCATCCCTCCAGTTCTCGTCGGTCCTCACGCCACGATTTGGCTCAGTCCCCTCCCCGCTGTTTGAGTACGACATGGGCTACAATCCCCTACGATCGGCGATCTATGATCCCCAACCTGATCGCGATGGTATGCTAACCATTCCAGACGGGCCTGGTCTCGGGATTGAGGTTAAGGTTGAAGGTCTTTCAGAGTACATTACCGATCACTGGACGCTTGAATAGAGCAGTCAGTAATATTGCTTTTTGCAAGGGAGGAAACAATGAAAAGACGTACACTACTTGCCGCAGCCAGCATGGTTCTGATCGGAGTGTCAGGTTTAGCGCCTGCTCAAGCACAGACAACGCTCAACCTTGGCTTCATTGGTGCCGCACAAGCTCCTGAAGCAATCGCCATGCGGCAGTTTGCCGAAGAGGTAGGCGCAAAAACCGGCGGGCGCGTTACCATTCGCCTCCATGGTGGCGCTGCGCTCGGAGGAGACCGAGAGGTCGTAGAGGGTGTGCAACTTGGCACTGCTGATATGACGGTGGTCAGTTCATCCGTTGTCGCAAATTTTGTGCCCGAACTTAAAGTCTTTGACATTCCCTTCCTCTTCCGCGACTTCGACCACGCTGAGGCAGTTCTCACTGGGCCAATCGGGCAGGCCGTTCTGGACAAGATGCCGAACAACGGTCTTGTCGGCCTTGCTTTCGGCGGCATGGGGTTTCGTCAGCTCACCAACACTGCTCGCCCCGTCAAAACACCGGCAGACGTGAAGGGTATGAAGGTTCGGACGCAGCAGAATGATATGCACATTGAAGTGTGGCGAGCACTCGGTGTGCTACCAACACCCATGGCCATTCCTGAGGTGTACACCGCCCTACAGCAGGGTGTAGTAGACGGGCAAGAGAACCCCATCGGCGCAATCATTAACAATCGGTTTGGCGAAGTGCAAAAGTACATTAGCCTTACCGATCATGCTTTCACACCCTTGGTTCTGCTGATTTCCCCATCCGTCTATGAGGCCCTCAAGGATGAGGACAAGAAGATCATCAGCGAGGCTGCGAAAAGCGCCATGGCGCGCAATCGTAAGGAGGTCGAGGCTGTAGCAAAGTCTGGGCTTGACACCCTACGCAGCCAGGGAATGACGGTAGTCACCGACGTTGACAAGGCAGCTTTCAGAGCGCAACTGGGCCAGCTTTATGAGAGGTATTCCACGACGTTTGGTGCGAGCACCCTCAAGGCTATCCAGGATACAAAATGAGCCCTGCATTGCTCTATGGGCGCTCGATCTTTCTCGCGATCGAGCGCCGCATTACCCAGACAGCTGTCGCACTGGGATGCCTCGGGCTTGTTCTTGCGGCGCTCGTAGGATTCTATCAAGTCATAGCGCGGTTTGTCCTCTTCCATCCTGCGTCCTGGTCAGAACCAATGATCCAGATCGTTTTGATCTGGATGACCTACTTAGCACTCGCGGGCGCTATGCGGACTGGCACGCTAATATCGGTTGATATGCTTCTTCGCCTCAGTGCAGGGCCATTCAAGCGCATTCTCACTGCGGTCATCATGTTCGCAGTTCTAGCGTTGCTTATCGTATTGCTATGGTTCGGGTGCATACTTGTGTGGCGCGTGCGTTTCCAAACAATCGCCGGCCTTGGAATTCCTGCGTCCTGGTCTTACGCAGCTTTGCCATTGGGCTCTTTCCTATCCATTCTCGGTCTAATTGCCCACTTTATTGACCCGCCTGAGAAGACCATCGTCGAACCAGAAGCCGCTGGTTAGGAGTTTGCAATGCTCGCAGTCATGACCTTAACCATGACGGTCCTAATGATCCTCGCCGTGCCAGTGGCTGTTGCTATTGGCCTAGCAGGCATCATAGGAACCATTGGGTTCTCCAACCTCCCGCTTATTGTTGTTCCGCAACAGGCCTATATCGCACTCGATAAGTTTCCGCTCGCGGCGATACCTTTCTTCATTCTAGCTGGCAATATTATGGGTGCTGGCGGAATATCTTCGCGTTTGGTCGACTTTGTTATTAGCTTGCTAGGAAACGCACGTGCCGGATTGCCGATCTCGTGCGTCCTGGTCTGCATGGTATTTGCTGCCGTTTCTGGTTCGAGCGTTGCAACAACCTATGCTATTGGCGCGATCCTAATCCCAGCAATGGTCAGCCAAAACTATCCAGTTGGCTTCGCAGCGTCGCTTCAGGCGACTTCGGCTGAATTGGGCGTGATCATTCCGCCTTCAATTCCTATGATCCTCTATGGCGTCGCAGCGAGCGCTCCTGTTGGAGATCTTTTTATCGCCGGCTTTGGGCCCGGCATTCTCATTGCAGCTGCACTGACGCTATATGTTTGGATATGGTGTCGTCTGAAGAATCACGCCGTACCAAGTGGGTTCGAACACAAGCCGATTTTGGTAAGCGCCCGCCGTGCCACCCTTGCTCTGCTCATGCCCGTGATTATCCTTGGTGGAATTTACGGGGGAGTGTTCACCCCCACAGAAGCATCCGTGGTCGCGGTTTTCTACGCATTGCTGGTCAGTGTATTCATCTACCGCGAGTTGTCCTTTTCAGGTCTGCTCACCGTCATCAAGCGATCAACGATGGCTTCCGCCATCATCATGTTCATCATCTCGATGGCCGGGCTTTTCTCATTTGTCCTAACCCGAGCCGGGATACCTGCAATGATCGGAGACTGGGTTGTTGAGACATTTACAAGTGGCATCACGTTCCTACTAGCGGTTAATGCATTCCTCTTCGTGATCGGCATGTTTGTTGAGACGTCCGCATCGATTGTGGTACTTGCACCCATTCTTGCCCCAGTAGCTATACGCTACGGGATCGATCCCGTGCATTTTGGCATGATCATGATCGTGAATCTTGCGATGGGAATGATCACGCCACCCTTCGGCGTTAACTTGTTCGCCGCATCCGCTGTAGGGAATGTCTCGCTTGAGAAGATGATCCCCCACCTTCTCCCCTTTGTGGGTGTGATCGTCCTGTGTTTGGGGTTGGTTACCTATGTTCCTGAGATCAGCCTTGCGTTTCTTAGGCTGTTTGCTGCTCCTTAGGAGACACAATCACAACATCCTCCACTGGCACAATGATCCAATTCTTCTTGCGAGAGCGATCATTGTGTCTCGAATTTCTGCATACCACACCAACAGCGATGATCATGCGAGACCGCCCAACTATTCTTATTCCTGGTTCGCTTCCGAATGAGGCTGTTGTCAGAATTGCTGATCACTTCGAGGTGGTAAGGGTCGATAGCACTGATCCAAGGTTGATCACGGAGGAGCTCGCTCACCGCATCAGGGGCATCGGCTGCGGCGCCCAAGTGACCTCACAGTTCATCGACGCATTGCCCAACCTGGAAATCATCGCAAGTCTCGGCGTAGGGTATGACGGCATAGATGTGGAACATACCAGCAGGAAAGGTGTGACAGTTACAAATACACCTGACGTTCTCAGCGAGGAGGTCGCTGACACAGCGATAGGATTGCTCATCAATGTTGTGCGTGAGCTTCCCAAGGCTGAGGCATGGCTGCGTGATAGACGCTGGCAGAAACAGGGGCCGTATCCACCGACCTCAAGAACCCTCCGTGGGCGATCCGTCGGTATATTTGGTCTAGAGCAGATTCGATTTAGACGGGCTCATACCCGCTATTCCTGAGGTAGTTCCGGCACTCCTCCGCTGGAAAGCTGTCGAGCAGCTCTCCGATGGTAGCCCAGAGTGCCTCCTTGGTGCGTGCGCCCGCTTTGCGCAGGAGCGCCTTGAGCTTGGCGAACAGCTGCTCAATCGGATTGAGATCGGGACTATAAGGCGGCAGGTACAGCAGGCTGGCCCCGACACCTCGGATTGCCTCCTCAACGCCTGCCACCTTGTGAGCGGCCAGATTGTCGAGCACCACCACATCGGCAGGTGAGAGGGCTGGCGCCAGCATCTGCTCCACATAAGCCTTGAAGATCTCGCCCCGCATGGACCCGTCGACCACGAGCGGAGCGATGATCCCGTTCTCGCGCAGGCCCGCCACAAAGGTGGTGGTCAGCCAGTGCCCATGTGGCACCGCATCGACCACCCGCTGCCCGCGCGGCGCCCTGCCGTAGCGGCGGGTCATGTTGGTGGCCGTGCCAGTCTCGTCCAGGAACACGAAGCGGCTTGCGTCCATGAAGCGCTGCCACACCCGAAAGCGGCGGCGCTCTTGCGCTACGTCCGGCCGGTCCTGCTCGGCTGCCCGGAGTGTCTTTTTTTGTGCGTCAGGTCCATGCGCTTGAGCATCAGGTGAATGGTCGAGAGCGCCTGCACCACGATCCCGCGGGTGCGCAGTTCGGCTTGGATCTCGGCCAACGTGATGCCGGATTTGGCGTCCACCAGGGAGCGCAGCAGATCCTGATGCGGCTCGAGCACCGGGCGGAGATGGCCTCCAACCCGATCTGGCCTGGTTGAGCCGGTCTCGCGCAGCCGCCGCATGAGCTTCACGGCGGCCGAGGGACTGACCTCATAACGAGCGGCAGCCTGGCGGATGGAGCTGCCGTTCTCAACCGCACGCACGATGCGCCGGCGCAGATCCTGGGACAGCGGTGTAGTCATGGCGGGCCTCTGTGCTCACGCCCCTGACCACCATCGAGTCAGATCTTCCGATTCCGTTCAACCCCAAACCGCTCTAGGGCGCATCGGCGAATGCATTGCGCGCCGGATAGAGGCATTTGGCTTGCCTGTTAGTTATCACAATCGCCAACCTCGTAGCGACCTCCCCTATTCCTACTATGGAACACTTGCGCAATTGGCAGCGTCGGTCGATACGCTCATCGCAGTGGCGCCTGGGGGACCCTCTACTTACAAGGCAGTCAACGCAGAGGTGTTTACCGCACTGGGCAGCGACGGCATCTTTATCAACGTCGGCCGTGGAAGTACTGTCGATGAGGAGGCTCTAATAGCAGCGCTCCAGAACGGCACAATTGGCGCAGCTGGCCTCGATGTCTATGCCAACGAGCCACATGTTCCAGAAGACCTGCTCGCCCTAGATAACGTCTCGCTTTTACCACATGTTGCTGCAGCATCAGCTTACACGCGAGCCGCGGTAGCGAACTTACTGGCAGAGAACCTGATCTCCTGGTTCATCGGAGACCGCGCCTTAACACCCGTGTCGGAAACCGCGCATGTGAGGAGGCGCAATTAGGTATAGCCCAGCCGTGAGGACTTGGAGTGACTCTGGAGCGCTCTCTGGAACTCCTGGTTCTGGCTCAAGTTTGCCTAATCTATCTACTCAGGTTTCGGGTAAGGGGATAAGAGGCGGTGCCCACACCTGATAAACTCTGGTCATGCCGAGTGCTGGGCTGGAGAAGGAAAGATCGTAGACTTATAATGTAGTGTCTAAAACTCACTTACCTCAGATCACCGCAATTGAAGAATTTAGGAGATCGGTCACGAGCATATGCCCCGGCGCGTGAGTGATGCAGAATTCCGGCCGAATGTTCGCAATGACAGATTGGGGCGTGACCCCGCAGGCCCAGAAGATCGGGATTTCACCGTCGCGAATCTCGACTGGATCGCCGTAATCCGGCTTATTAATATCGGCAATCCCAATCAGCGAAGGATCACCCAGGTGCACCGGGGCACCATGAACCGAAGGGAAGCGAGACGTAATCTGTATCGCACGAATAGCATCCGCTGCCTTCAGTGGACGCATGGATACAACGAGCGGTCCTGAGAAGGGCCCCGTTGCGACCGTAGGAACGTTCGTCCGATACATCGGAACGTTGCGACCCTGCTCGATGTGGCGCACCGGCAAGCCATCAGCCAGCATGGCCTCTTCGAAAGAAAACGAGCAGCCGATCAAGAAAGCCACCAGCTTCTCGTTCCACAGGTCTCGGATGTCGACAGGCTCCGATACGAGCTCGCCATTCCGCCATACTCGGTAGCGAGGCACATCGGTGCGAATATCAATATCCCGCCCCAGTTCAGGCAATGACGGATCGCCAGTCTCGGAAACGGCAATAAGTGGGCATGGTTTGGGGTTACGCTGGCAGAACCGCAGGAAGTCGTGCGCCAGTTCCTCTGGAAGGATGGCGAGATTGGCCTGAACATGCCCTGGAGCGAGGTTTGCGGTCGGGCCAGTTAGGATACCACCGCGCGCGTCCAAGCGGGCTTGGTAGGCAGCGCCAACGTCGATCGTTACAGACATCCTTTGGTCCTTCTGCCAGTGTGTAATTTACACCTGCTTCGGTGAGAGCAGGGCTTCGACTGCCATACCAATGGCAAGAACCCTGCGATCGGAACCCGCAGGCCCAGCGATCATCAGCCCTACAGGAGCTTCGCCGAGTGCGTGGCACGGCACGGACAGAGCGGCGCCATCAAGGAAGTTGATCAACGTGGGATTACGCAGGATCAAGCCATTGGCAGCGTAGTAGACCTCGTCGCTCGCAGCGAGTTCTGCAATGGCGGGTGCGACAACAGGGACAGTTGGGAGAACCAGGGCATCGTAGCTTTCGATGCGTGCCTCCACGCCTGCTCTCCAGGTTCTGCGGGCTGCAAGCAGGTCGAGGTAGTCGGCGGCAGATATATCTTTGCCCCGCAGAATACGCGAGCCGACGCGCGGATCGTAGCGGTCGCCTGCACGACTGATCAGGTCCCGGTGCCAAGTCCACGCTTCGGCTGCAGTGAAGCCTCCTTTGGAATTGATCGCGGCAAGACTAACGAATTCTGGCACGGCGATCTCGTCAATCTGCGCACCGGCAGCCGACAGAGTTGAGAGTGCCGCTTCGAAAGCACTCGCAACGTCCCTGTCCATTCCTTCAAGCGCGAGGGTTGTAGGGACCGCGAGCCGGAGCTTGCCGATGTCAGATGGCTGCGGGAGCGGCTCCTCGTCACTAGCCATGATCGCGTCGAGGACAGCACAACACGCCACAGAGGGAGCAATGGCACCAATGGAGTCGAGGCTGAATGAAAGTGGCAGAGCCCCGGTCAGCGGCACACGCTCTGCAGTCGGCTTGAATCCTACGAGACCACATAGTGCAGCGGGTATTCGAACTGACCCGCCAGTATCCGATCCAATTCCTGCAACTGCCATTCCGTCAGTCACGGATACCGCCGCCCCTGACGAAGAGCCGCCTGGAATACGCCCGGTTGTGCGATCCCAAGGATTGCGTGGAACATCGTAGTGCGGATTGAGGCCAAGACCCGAGTAAGCGAACTCGGTCATGTTTGTGCGTCCGACAATCACTGCGCCTGCAGCCCGAAGGCGCTTGACAACGACGGCGTCCTCCGCAGCCGCTGGCTCACCGGCACGAGCGAGAGATCCCGCCATAGTGACCTCGCCGGCAACATCGAATAGGTCTTTGATTGACACTGTCAGGCCGTCGATAGCCGAGCGGACCAGACCGGCACTCCGCAGGATGTCAGAAGCTTGTGCGGCAGCACGAGCCTCATTTGTGTAAAGCTTGGTGAAAACACGCGAGCCCTCCCCATTCGGATCGGCGGCCCGGCTAAGCGCCTCCTCGGTGAGGGCCAATGACGTGGTGCTGCCGTCTAGAAGCGCTAGGTGCTGTTCTTTCACTGTCGAAATCATGTCACATCAACCATCGTAGGGGATGCATGGAACTACGGATCAAGCGATCTCCGGCAACACCTCAATGTCATAGCTGTGGCTCAAAGTACGCTCGCGACGAGGGTCGAACAATTCCATGGTGAAGGAGGGTGCGGGCCGGATGCCCCCCTTTGCCCCAACCGTTCCGCAGACCATGCCTGTACCATCCGGAAGCTCGGATTTGCCTGCAAAACCGGAGATCAGCTCAAGCGGCGCGCGGAGTGAGGCAAGCGTGCCCTCCTGATAGAGAACCCGTTCGCCATTCTCCTGAATGTAGGATCGGATAACAAGTTCATCCCAATATTCTGCAACGTCAGAATAGAGCCATGCCTCGGCAGCAACGGGCTTTGCACAGACCTGCTTCGACAGAGCAACGCTGTGGGTCTCGAGCTTACGGTCGGTATGATCAGAGGCAATGCTGACATAGAGTTCACCGCCTGCCCGAAACACAAAGGTCTCCACCTCTCCAGATGACTGGTCACCCACCACCTGAATGCGCGAGGCCTGAGTCAGCTGGTTTTCCGCGACGCGATAGTAGAGCGGAACGGAACTAGGCCTCGGCACACCGATAGCGAAGAGCTCCTCAATGTGATGCTCGATGGCATGCTGATCGCGACCAGCCCACCCGGCGACCACCAGTGAGGAAATCTCGACGTCGACTATGCGGGAACCTGAGAGGGTCTCAGCTTTGAAGGAGAGTTTCATCGTAGGGTTACCTATTGAGTTGAAAAGGTTCAGTTGCCTGTAAAGACTTAGCTGAAGACGCTTGGGAGCCAGAGCGCGAGACCTGGGAAGAACGCTAGTAACGCGAGCAGAATGAACATTGCCAATACGAACGGCAACGCACCTGTAATGACAGCGCCCATTGACCCGCCCTTACGAATACTCTGCACGACGAAGAGATTGAGTCCCACGGGTGGCGTAATCAGAGCCGCCTCGACCAAGACGATGATGACGATGCCGAGCCAGATTGGGTCATATCCAAGAGCGATCATAATTGGCGCAATGATCGGGATGGTGGTGATCATCATGGAGAGTGTTTCCATGAAGCAGCCGAGCACCAAGTAAAAGATGATGATAATTAATAGCATCAATCCGGGCGAAACTCCGAGACCCGTGATCGAGCTGGTGATTGCGTCAGTGAGACCTGTGGCCGACATAATAAAGTTCAGGAAGGCCGCGCTAATCACGATCAGCATGATCATCGCGGTGGCCTTCATCGTGCCTTCGATGGACTCGCGCAGCATCGTCAAGGTCAACCGCCGGAACCATGCTGCGAGGATAAAAGCGCCTGTCACACCGAGAGCCGCAGCTTCCGTCGGCGTGGCAAGACCGGCATAAATCGAGCCCACGACGAGAAAGAAGATCCCGAGAGGAGGTGCAAGATGGACCAGGCTCTTAAAACGCTCGCCCCAGGTGGCATGAATTTTGTGACCACCCCAGGACGGCTTCACGGTGCAGCCAACTACAATCACCAGCATGAACAAAGCAGCTAGCATAAAGCCAGGGATGATTCCCGCGAGATAGAGCCTAGGAACGGAAGAGTTGGTGAGGACGCCATAAATCACGAGATTGATCGACGGCGGAATGAGGATACCGAGGGTCCCACCTGCCGCAAGACTGCCGAGAAAGAGCGGCTCATTGTAGCCATACCGCTTGATCTGCGGGATCGCGACGGTTCCGACAGTAGCTGCGGTAGCGACGCTCGATCCAGATGTTGCCGAGAACAAGGTTGAGGCACCGATATTCGCATGCATGAGACCGCCGGGCAGCCATGATAGCCAGAGGCTCATGGCGCTATACATCCGCTCAGCGAATCCAGCCCGTAGCAAGATCTCTCCCAATAAAATGAAGAGAGGCACCGCCACCAGCAGGAATTCATTGTTCGTGCTCCAGGCCAACTCGCCAATGGCACGTGTCAGCGGCAGCATGGAATACAATGGATCCAGGATCAGACCGAGCACGCCGAGAGCAGCGCCGACAGGAATGCTCAGCCCGATTAGGACGAGCAGGAGGATGAGTGCAGTGGCAACCATATCGCCTTACCCCTTAACCATGCGCTCGCCCGCGGCGGCTTCTTCTTCGGCTTCTTCTTGGGTTGAGCGGACGCCAGCAATGGATTTAACGTCGTCAATTCTACCTGTGACGAGCGCAACAGACGCCCGCACGAGCATGAGTGCCAGCACCAGGCACATCCAGATCAGCCCCAACAGCCAGAGACCCTGCGGAATATAGAGGGGGGTTGCGAGCGGTGTGTTAGCAGCCGAATTCTGAATCCAAGAGCTGGCGGCAACGTCATAGGCATAATAGGTCAGCATCACCATGAAAACGCCGAGCGCCACCACGGAGAGCCAATCCAGCACGGCCGACAGCCGAACAGGCAGATACTGATAGAGCACGTCAACACGCACATTCGCCCGTTGGAGGGTTGCAAATGCGAATGCCCATGAAGTGCTGATTGCGAACGCATAGCTCGACAGCTCATCAGCGCCCCCCGTAGTGAAGCCAAGGAATTTACGGGCGAGAACGTCGAAAGAGATCAGCAGCACACTGCCGATGGTCAGAGCACCGCCGAACCATACGGCCCAGCGGGACATATGCTCAGCTGCGCGACTCAAGCCGCCAAGGAAAGAAGGGCGTACGGTCACCGCCATGAGAAGTACCTTGTCAGCGCAAGAGCGCGCCGCATTGGATCAGCGAAGGATCGGCCAAGAGGTGCGAAGGGACGCGCCGGTTCTGGAACCAGTCCGGCGCGCCGAACTAAATTATTTAGAGGCCGTGACGTTCAACGTCTTGCCAATCGTATCGTTGAAGCTCTTCACACAGTCAGCCGAGCAGCGTGCCGCCCACTTCGGCAGAATTGTCTCCTGAAGGACCTTCTTTAGAAGGTCACGGTCAGCAGCGCTCGGTTCAACCAGCTTCATCTTGCCCTTGACCGGCAGCGTACAGGCCGCAGCACCCGTGTTGCAGTCATAACCCTGCTTGGTCTGCTCATCGGCAGCCTTCCAGATGTCGTCCATCAATGTCTTGATGTTGGTCTGGATGAATCCCTGAACCTTCGGATCCAACTTATCCCAAGCCGCCTGATTGACGGCGTGGATCTGCTGATTCCAGTTGATCGGGAGCGCGTAGAGGTGGGTCGAGACTTCGTACCACTTGGCAGAATAGCCAGAGAGGGAGCCCGTGATGGCGCAGTCAACGACCTTGTTCTGGAGGGCGGGAACCACTTCGCCGAATGCCATGGTCACGCTCGCGCCTCCGAAAGCCTCAACGAATTCGGCCTGAGTTCGGCTGCTGGTACGAACCTTTTTGCCCTTCAGATCACCAAGGCCGTTCACTTCGGCATTGCAGAACAGAACCTGCGCGGGATAGGTGGAGATACCCAGAAGCTTTACCTTGGAGCCTTCGCCGTAGAACTTGCTGTAAACCGGCTCAAACGCCTCAGTGACTTTACGGGCAGTCTGCACATCAGGCGCAAGACCGGCCAGATCAATTGCTTCGTTGACTGGGTTGTCGCTCGCGAAGTACGAAAGCGTCGCAGTACCAAACTGGATGACACCTTGTGACATCAGGCGGAGAATTTCAGGCCCTTTGAGGCCCATCTCATTGAAGCCTTTAATCTCCGCTGTGACTTGACCGTTCGAACGCTCAGGAATGGTCTTGGTCCAGAACGGCTTTTCGAAGTCATTGTAGGCCGTGAGATTGCTCAGGCCTCCGACGATTTGGAGGTTCGTTTTCGGCAGATCCTGAGCCAGAGCTGCACCAGACAGGCTCAGCAGGGCTGCGGCTCCGAAGGTATAAATGGTTCTTTTCATGATGTGTCATCCTCTGGTTCAATCTTGAGGTTGAGCGAAAACACGTTCAGGTCGGATCAAAGC
Organism: Microvirga sp. BSC39; assembly: GCF_000739015.1. Lineage (GTDB taxonomy): Bacteria > Pseudomonadota > Alphaproteobacteria > Rhizobiales > Beijerinckiaceae > Microvirga. The sequence continues at coordinate 12,711 of NZ_JPUG01000075.1, read as the reverse complement.
GCCTCTGTCCGCCTTCCGGCTCTAAGGATCTCTCAGGCGATCACCAAAGGACCCATGTCGTCACAGTGCGCTTTTGATACGCCACCTGGCTGTCGTTCCTCAGCCTGGTCACATAGCATCCTAGGAACCTTTAGCCTGTCTATTCGTATGTTTTAATGGGGGATATAAAAACTATTTATAACCCATGGGCGCTCTGCCCTTAGTGCGAACAGCAACATCCTGGGCGAGTTCGGCAAGTGAACGCATGGGCCGACTGTCGAGACCATCAATCCAACTCGCGGTAAAGCTGAGATCCGGAAGCGGATCACTCTCCACCTCAAGGATCTGCAGTTCACCAGAAGCAAGCTCCTGGTCGAGGAACACCGGCGTGATTACAGCCGTTCCAATACCGTCTAAAGCCATGCGCACAATCATCGAAACTGAAGCGCTACCGTACATGCGAGGCGTCTTTACTCCAGCGCGCATAAGCATATCACGCACCATTTGGTAAGGACTGCTGTTGGATGGATGAGTGATGATGGGCCGACTTGCTATATGATCCAGCGTTACCAAAGGGCCCTCTAGTTGCAGTTTTGGACTAGCGACCCACGAGAGCGAATAAGTGCATAGTGGAAGGTTCTCGATCCGCTCCTCGAGAACAGGCCCCATCAGGAACGCGATGTCGATCTGCCTCGACCGAAGGTGAGAGCGAAGCACATGTGTACTGTCGACCTCGATTTCCAAGACAAGCGCCGGATAGGCGCTGTGCACTTCCTCAATAAAGGTGGATAGCCAAGTCTGCACGATCGTTTCAGCGACACCAATTCGAATCGTGCCACTCATGACATTTTGGTCTTGGGCCGCCTTCAACATATCGCGTCGCACCTGCATCATGCGCTCAGCGTGCGAGAGCATTTCCTGCCCCTTAGCCGTCAGTGTCACGCCTCGCACGTCACGCTCAAACAAGCGCACCCCGAGAGCGGCCTCCAGCGAGGCGATACGCTGTGACACCGCAGGCTGCGTTGTCCCGAGCTTCTCAGACGCCGCTCTCAGGCTGCCCAGTGCAGCAGCCCAAAAGAACGTTTCAATGTTTCTAAAATCGATCATTAGGGTCGGTTCGGCGATCAGAGGCAGCTTGCTTTGCGGTCACCATACCCGGAGTCACTGCGGTTCGCGATGCAATCAATGCAACCTCCGGCGATGCAGCACAGGAGCTTTGCTCTCAATTTGCCAAAGTAGTCTATATGGCTCACGAGCGAGGTCCTATCGCCTTGCCACACTGTTCGCTCTTGCGGGTCTGGAAGGGTGAATGCATCTCTTCTGAACACCCCACATGCTTATCCCATTCCAGCAAGTTCAACACTTCACCATCACCGTGCAAAAGGAGTGAATTGTGAGCCGCCTTTTCGAGCCTATGCAGATCGGCAATCTTCAACTGGACAACAAAATCGCAATCGCGCCTATGTGCCAGTACTCCGCAGAAGGAGGCCTCCCGAACGACTGGCACTTGATCCACCTTGGGCAACTTGCCCTATCGGGTGCAGGCCTGCTGATCCTTGAAGCCACAGCTGTCTCGCCACAGGGTAGGATTTCGCCGTACGATCTCGGTCTTTACTCCGATGAAACTGAGGATGCTTTTGCCCGTCTGCTGAAGGGAATCAAGCTGCACTCCGCCATTCCGCTCGCCCTTCAGCTTGCCCATGCAGGCCGAAAGGCCTCAAGCCGAGCCCCATGGGAGGGCGGCGCCCAAATCAGCCCAAACGAGCCCCTAGGTTGGGAGACAGAGGCTCCATCAGCCATACCGCATGCTGAGGGCGAGAGTGTACCTGCAGCCCTCGACAGAGATGGCCTCAAGCGCGTCCGTGATGATTTTGTGAATGCCACACGGCGGGCAGCACGACTAGGCTTCGATGCAATCGAAATCCATGCAGCCCACGGCTACCTACTCCACCAGTTCCTCTCGCCGATTGCTAACAAGCGTGAGGACGAATACGGCGGCAGCCTCGAAAACCGGATGCGCTTCCCACTTGAGGTCTTCGATGCTGTCCGTGATACTTTTCCCGCAGATCGGCCGGTCTGGGTACGGATTTCCGCGACGGATTGGGTTCCCAACGGTTGGGATATTGAGGGAACAATCGCCTTGGCGAAGGCTCTTCAGAGCCGAGGCTGCGCCGCCATCCACGTATCCACCGGAGGGGTTTCGCCGGCACAGGCAATCACACTCGGACCAGGTTATCAGGTACCCTATGCAAAGCGAGTAAAGGCTGAGGTTGGTCTACCAACGATTGCCGTTGGGCTGATCACCGAACCTGAGCAAGCAGAAGGCATTATCGGAGGCGAGGAAGCAGACATGGTCTCCCTCGGACGCGCCATGCTGTACAATCCGCGCTGGCCCTGGCACGCTGCCGCCAAACTCGGCGCCCAAGTTCATGCACCCAAGCAGTACTGGCGCTCGCAGCCCCGCGAGCAGAAAGATCTCTTCAAAAACACCCAATACGGACAGCGGTGAGCAGCTTTCCAATAAGCAGATAAACGAAAGTCGGGATGATCAAATCCCGGCTCTCTCCCCTAAACGCCAGCGCCGTACTGCAATCAATGAGGCGTTCCACCCGATGCTCACCGCCAAGGCTAAGATTAGCGCGACGGGGGCTCCGAGGCGCACGGCGCATAAATGCAGCAGACTGAGCGCTCCTACGAAGCCGAGCATACCGGGCACGCCATTGGCAACCACGGATGCCGCTGCCGTGCCGCCCATACGTGGCTGCAGAACTAAAGCTACGCTGATGAGGACGACAGGAGCCAAAGCAGCCGCTGCAGCGATCGAGGGACCAAGCGTCCTCCCTACTACCAGCGTTACGCCGACAACAGTCATAACCAAGGCTGCACGGAAAGGAACGTCCCATGCTCGCTTCTTTGGAGAAACGGGCACGGCAGCAGTGGAGAATTTGCGCGTGAGCGGTATGGCGAGAGCATATACCGCTATGTTCAGCGCAAGGGCACTCCCAAGAGACCATTGCCACTTGAGAATAGCCGTTATGGCGATGACCCAGACTCCTAATGCAGAGCCGACGCTCGGCAGAACTCCAAACCGTTGAGCAAGGGCAACATAGACAACCATGTAGATGACCGTCGCTGCAGAGACGGGCAGGCCGGCCAAGGCGCTAGCTGCTATGAAACCAGAACCATGATCAAGCGCTAGAAAGACATAGGCTGGCCCAGCCGAAATCGGCAGGGTCACAATCATAGCGCCCAAGAACGGACCGCTTCGCTCCACCACCAGCGATGCTCCAACAACGATCGCCGCGCTGGTCAGCATCTTCATCACAAGAAGTGCCCAGAAAGAGAAGTCCAAGATTTTCAACCTTTAATGACTTGCCGTGAGGAGGCACCAGATTGTCGGAGCACCAAGGTACATATGAGAAACCTGCTTTCCTTATATGGGCATAGAACTGGATTCTACTGGTCGTTTCCGGCTGTGCTCCCGGTCTTTTTGCTGATCTCACCTTGTCATGTGTATCGGCTGTATGTCTCTGAGACTTGTCTCCCGCGCTGGATGAGCATTGGCAAGGTGACCGATAAGATCAGCCGTTGTTGATCGACGGGTTAACATCAGGCATGTGGCTTCCGGCCCAATGGTTCGCGTCGCATGCCAAACGCCGGCATGCATGCAAATTCCGACCCCAGGAGACAAGTGAAAGGCCCGGACAGTGGCGAGATCGGGAGCACCCTCCCCATCACTCAAGGCTACGACTTGAATGATTTCTCCGATCAGGGGTACGACCGCTTGCTGGGTCAGATGATGAACCTCTAGGCGATTGATCGCCTGACTAGCATCGTTATAGGTCACCCAAAGGACCTCTACTTCCCCATCTGGTCCTGGATCGAACAGATGCTCCTGCCAAAAGGCAGTCGCAGCGTTCCGGTAGGCTGTGGCACCGGCTGCTGGCGGATATGGCTTACCGAGCATCCAGCCGAATGGAGCAACGGCAATCGAGTCGGGACGATGAATGCTCACCGCATTGTTGATTGACATGCCCATTCGTTTCCCTTCTACGTGCCCGGCAAATCTGACGACGTGCATAACAGGTTGATAGTCAGCTTGGCATGTGAGGACACTTCCATAACGGCAAATGGCGGAGTCGAGCTCACATGCCAGTTTTGAGGCTGTCACAATACTGAAGAGCCAATTCCCCTCCTGGTAGGAACATTACAATCCCACAAAACAGAGAACTTGAGTTCTCGCGCTCGCACCAGACCTTAAGCAAAGAAACCTGTGACTGGCCCCTAGGATGGAACCCGGCTAAGAAGCGTCGAGAAGCTCCTCAGAAGCTCTTGGACAGCCCAATAAGAAGATTGGCACCTTAGTGCAGCGGATGATGCTGCCAAACACCCCAATTTGCGTCGTAGAAAAGCGCCGGCGGATATCCACCGTACGATCGTCCGGAAGTTTCCGTCCGTGATTGCCTTAAGGCTCATCAGTGAAAGCCTAAAGGCCAAGATAAGCCTTACGGATCATCGGGTGCCCTTGTAACTCCTCTGAAGGACCATCGAGCACCTGCTTGCCATTCTCGAGCACGTAAACCCGGTGGCTGACAGCGAGGACCTGTTTCACATTCTGCTCCACCAGCAGGATTGGAAGACCAGTCTCGGCGACCCGCCTGATCGCTGCCATCACTTCTTTGACAAAAAGCGGCGACAGACCGAGACTTGGCTCGTCCATGATGAGCATCTTGGGTCCGAGCATAAGAGCGCGCGCAATAGCCACCATCTGCTGCTGTCCACCGGATAATTGGCCAGCCATCGCGCTGGTGTAGCGGACAAGGTCGGGGAATAGGGTTTCGACCTTCGCCATGTTCTCGTCCCGGGCTGCCTTTGCTTCCGGCAAATAGGCCCCGAGCATCAGATTTTCACGGACGGTCATATTGGGAAACAACTGACGACCCATAGCTACATGAGCCAATCCCTTGCGAGCCATCTGATGGGGCCGTGCACCCTTGAGCTCCTCGCCATCGAATAGGATGCGTCCGCTCCACGGAGTAATCATGCCTGAGATCGCCCTGAGGATTGTCGATTTGCCGCTACCGTTTCCCCCAACGAGGCCGACCAACTCGCCGCGATCCACATGTAGAGTGGCACCGAACACCACCTTCAGCGCACCATACCCAAGGTCGACATTGTCAACCTGCAGAATTGCCTGCCCCATCAGTCGGTCCCCAAATAGGCTTCGATCACGCGCTCATTGCTCGTTACCTGCTGCGGAGTGCCCTCAGCGATCTTCTCGCCACTGGCGAGTACAATAACATGATCGGACAGCTCAATAATCGCCTCCATGATGTGTTCGACCATCAGCACCGCGAGACCTTGAGCGCTTAACGATCTCACGAAGGCGATCATCTCCCGCAACGCAGGAGGATTCAGACCCGCCATGATCTCGTCGAGAAAGATCACCTTCGGCTTTACGGCAAGCGCCTTCGCCAGCTCCAGCCGCCGTCGACGCGCAAGGTTGAGATCTAATGCGGGCTGGTGAGCGCGATCCGCCAGCCCCACCTGCTCGAGGACACTCATAGCGAGGCGCTCCGCCTCGCTCCGCCGTTTGGCCGTCAGGAACGCGGCAACGAGCACATTCTCCAGGACCGTCAACTCCTCAAACGGCCGTTCTGTCTGGAAAGTCCGGCCGAACCCCAAACGGGTCCGCTTAAATGCCGGGAGCGCGGTGATATCCTTATCGAGCAAGGTGATCCTGCCGGAGTGCATGGGGGCAAAGCCCGTCACCGCATTGAACAGTGTGGTCTTGCCGGCTCCATTCGGGCCGATTAACCCAAGGATCTCGCCGGAGCTAAGGGATAGGGAAACGTTGTTGACGGCCGTTACCCCGCCAAACTTGACGGTAATGCCGTCAGCCCTGAGCACGTTTGGCATAGAGCCTCCGAATATGTCTGCGGGCCAGCTCCCCGACAATGCCGCGGGGAACGAAAAGCACGACCACCAAGATCAGGATCCCGTAGATGAGCATGTTCGCCTCAGCGAACGTGGTACGGAACATCTCTCCCGCTCCGATCAGCACGATGGCGCCGACTGCGGGCCCCCAGATCGTCCCGCGCCCACCGATGATGGCTGTGAGGGCGATCTGCACGGACAGGAGAAGGGCGAAAATGACGTGCGGTTCAATAAACGCCAGTACGATCCCGTAAATTCCGCCGCCGATCGAGGTGAGCGCAGCGGACAGCATGAACGCCTTCAACTTCGTCGCCGTCGGATCGATGCCCGCTGCCATCGCCGAGTCCTCGTCTTCGCGAACAGCCCGTAGCTGATAGCCAAATCGGGCCCGAGAGATCACAATGACGGTAGAAATCACCACAGTCGCGAAGGCAAGCGCCATATAGAACTGGGCGGTTCTGGAGAAGAGATCGATGCCAAACGGCTCCGGGAGGGTTGCAATGAATACGCCCGTAGCGCCTCCGGATAGCCACTCCTCATTGATGGCGACCAACCGGAGGATCTCCGCAACCGCGATGGTGGAAAGTGAAAAGTACGGCCCGCGCAGGCGGAAGGTCAGCCATCCCCAAAAATAGGCGAGGACTGCCGCAACAGCGGTTGCCATGGCCATTGTCCACCATGGCGCAAGTCCGAACTGGCTCTGGCCGATGGCGACAAAATAAGCTCCGAGGCCTACGAACGATGCATGGCCAAGGCTCACCTGGCCATTCCATCCACCGAGCAGATCCCAGGACGTGGCCCAGCCGGCGAACAGCAGGACAGAGACCGCAATCGTCAGATTGTTCGGGAAGATGGCCGGGTAGGCCATACCAACAGCAAGCAGCACGCCTAGTCCAATGAGATGCTTTGTCATACGCGTTTCACCGTCCGTCCAAACAGACCCTCAGGCCGGAAGAGCAGGATCAGCAGGAACGCAATCAATCCGTAAGCCTCACGGTACTCGGACATGAAGTAAGAGGCGCCCAGAACCTCAACCACACCCAGCAGAATGCCTCCGGCGATCGCCGCACCGACGTTCCCCAACCCACCGAGAACCGTCACGACGAAAGCCTTCAGGGTGAACACGGCCCCCGTGTTGGTCGGAGTTGCAAACAGGAGCGGGATGAGCGTGACACCTGCCATGACCGCCAGCATCACGCCGAGACCAAAGACGATGCTATGGATGCGCCGCGTATCAATGCCAACGAGCTCGGCGCCAAGCCGGTTTTCCGCAGTGCCGCGGATGGCACGGCCAACTTCAGTCCGATTCAGCAGCACATAGAGTGCCGCGATCATAATGACTGTGGCGATCCCAGCAAGAAGCAGGACCATAGAGACGTTCACTCCTGCAATAGAGAAGGTCGATGAGGCATACGACACCTGAACGGAGCGCGGCTCGCCACCAAAGGTGAGCAGGATTGCATTCCCGATGATTAATGAGATCCCGAGCGTCGCCAGAAGAGCCGATTCCGGCGGCGCATCGATGACGCGTGAGAGGATGAAGCGCTCGACGATGACGCCAGCAAAGAAGCCGATCGGCATCGCAAGAAGCAGCGACAGATATGGATCCCATCCGAGCAGAGCGTTGAAAAGGACAGCACTGTACATACCGAGCACGACGAAATCGCCGTGAGCGAAGTTGATCGTGCGCATGACGCCGAACACAAGGGTCAAGCCAATTCCAATGAGGGCATAAACGCCCCCGATCAGAACGCCGTTGGCGATGTTCTGTAGAAAAATGTCCAACTCGGCCATTCCTGTTCCTGATTGCTGTCACGTGTTCATCCGCTGCAAGCAGGTGCGCGGTTACGAGCCAATCGTCATGTGTGACTGCCGTTTTGATTGGACCGGCGGCTGTGCCGCCGGTCCAACCGTGTTAGCGGGTTGACCACTCCGGCGTAGGATGCTGCGCCTGCTTCGCAGCGAGATCATCCGGGAATACCGTAACGTGCTTGCCGTCCTGGATCTGCAGGATAAGGCTTCGGATTGGGTTCTGGCCCTGGAAGCCGTCAGCACTCTTGAAGTTCACTGTCGTCACGGGCGTCGTGATGTCGGTGGCAGCCAGCGCATCGCGCACAGAGTCACGCGACTTCGGGTCAGCACGGCGCAGAGCATCGGCCGCGACCATCAGCGCAAGGTACCCCTCTGCCTCATAGAATGACGGCTCACCGCCGGCCTTTGCTTTCAGACGCTCATAGAGCTCCTGAGCGCCGGGATACTTCACGTCCTGGCTCCAGCTCACAGCCGTTGCAACATAGTCAGCCGATTTTCCGACTTGCTGGACGAAGCTCGGAAGAGCCGCGGACGTATCGATGGCGATGACTTTGGCGTTGAGGCCAACCTCACGCATCTGCCGGGTGATCGCGACACCATCCTCTGCATAAGATACAATATAAAGGATATCCGGGTTGGCGCCGCGGAAGCGGTTGAGGATCGGTCGGAAATCAGTCACACCCTGATCATAGGATTGGTCACCGACGACCTTGTACCCACGCTCCGAGGCGAGACGCTTGCCTTCCTTCGCCAGTGAAGTCGGCCAAGCACCGTTGCCGTACAGCATGGCGACCGTCTCAAGAGGTACATCTTTTTTTGTATTCTTGAGATAGTCGAAGTAATCGAAATATGCCTTTCCGACGATTGTGGAGTTGTGCTTGGCGCGGAACACCCACGGCGAACCCGGCTTCGTGATGCTGTCGTCGGCGCTGCCCAGAACGATCATCGGAACCTTCTGGCGTGTCAGGAACTGCGCAAGAGGTCCTGTGATCGAGGAAGCGTAGGAGCCGATGACAAGCGGAACGTCTTTGCTGGCAAAACTCTCAGCTGCGGCAAGCGCACTCTTCGCTTCAGACCGGTCATCCTGGATCGTGAGGGTGAGCTGCTGCCCCTTGATGCCTCCGTTCGCATTGATCTCGTCAAGTGCAACCTGAAGGCCTGTACGATAGCGCTCGCCGAACGCGGCGAAGTTACCTGAAAGGCTGTTGATAACACCGACCTCAACCTGCGCCTGAGCAGGAGCGCCGGCGATGGCCAGTGTGGCTGCCAATGCAGCGGCGATAGCAATCCTCATTTTTCCTCACCCTTTTATCTGCTTCGCTAAGAAGTCTGTCACTGCAAAAAGAGACTCATTCTGCAGTGACTTAAACCTAGTGCGCGTTCCCGCCCCGCCAAACACTTTTTTCCTCGACAGAGCTTAGCTCGAGATTATCCTCTGCTACGGAATGACATCTGTCATGGTTAGCATACAAGCGCCGCCGAAAGCGGCCATGTTTTAATATTGCGAGGGACGCTGAATGGTCGTGTTGGAACAGGATCCACTTGGTCAGGGAGGACTCTCTGGTTTCGCCCGACGGTTTCGAGCTGGCGAAACAACATCCGAACAGGCGACGCGGGCTTATCTCTCCCGCATCGAAGCGCTCGACCCGAGGCTCGGCGCATTCCAGCATGTTGCCGCCGAACAGGCGCTTGAGACCGCCCGCGCAATCGACGCGCTCTATTCGGCCGGCACGGATCTTGGTCTGCTGATGGGCGTACCGATCGCCGTGAAAGATCTGTTCGTTGTCGAAGGTATGCCCACGACAGCGGGCACCAAAATGAGCATCGACGACATCGCTGGACCAGAAGGTCCTCTGGTCAAAAGTTTACGACAAGCAGGATGCGTTATCCTTGGTAAGACAAAGACCGTCGAGTTCGCCCTCGGCATTACAGGGGTATCCAGTGCCCAGGGCACACCTATAAATCCATGGGACGCGCAAACTCCGCGCCTGCCTGGAGGCTCGAGCTCCGGTTCAGGCGTCGCGGTTGCTGCCGGTTTGTGTGCCTTCGCCATTGGTTCGGATACGGGCGGTTCAGTCCGCGTCCCCGCCGCGTTCAATGGGATTTTCGGGCTCAAGACGACACCCGGTTTCTTCTCGACCGAGGGGGCCTTCCCCTTGGCCCCTCATTTGGATACGCCTGGCCTGCTAACGCGCAGTGCCCGAGACGCCGCGATTGCTGTGGCTGCGCTCACAGGCGAACCGGAAGCCCGCCCTCTTCCGGTCGAAGCGCTCCGGCTTGGCATTCCTCAGGAGTACTTTTTTGATAACCTCGATCCAGTCGTCGAAGCGCAAATTAAGGGTGCGATGGAAGCCCTGTCGGCTGCAGGGTGCCGGTTGAGGCCTGTGTCTGTTCCCGAAGCGAGCGAACGCGAGCGCTATTTCCCCGCTGTTCTCCCGGCTTGCCTTATTGCGACCCTTGGCCGAGATCGCTTCCTTGCCGGTCGTGACCAGATGGATCCAATTGTTGCGAAGCGCGCAACCTCTGGCCTTGATGTGACGGCAGCAGATTATCTCGCTCTTGAGGCGAAGCGAACCATGTCCCGCCAGAGCGTCTCCGAGAAATTCTCAGGACTCGACGGTTGGGTCACTCCAACGACCGCAACGCCTCCACCTTCCGTGGCTGACCTGGATGACGAACAGAAGGCCCTTGATCTTGCTTTGGGTATGACCCGCAACACTCAGCCTGCGAATTATTTCGCATGTCCCGCCGTGAGCATCCCTTTGCCGCAGAAGCCTGGGAGTCTCCCAATAGGGCTGCAGATCATTTGTCCTGAAGGGGCTGATGTGCAGGCACTGTCGGTTGCACTAGCGATCGAGGAAGTGCTCGGCACTCCTGCGGCTCCAAACTTGGCCGACTTTCTGAGCTGACCAAGTGCAGGACTGCTAGAGGACACATCCTTGGGTTTATCAGTCCCCACATGGGGACTGATACCCAGACCCAAGCTCTCTTCCTGAAGCCGAGAACTCACCTGTTTAATTTCAGGTGGTCTTTGGCTTTCCATTGCGGTTCAGAAGTTGCCCCCGCTCAGCGGCAGCCGTAGCGATGGCTGAATCCAGCTCTCCAGCACGAACGGCCTCGATGAGACTGTCGATCAGCGTAGGAAGCTTGGGGAGAGGACCATTCATCTTTGTTTTTCAGGGAAAAGCGATGTCTCGGTTCTATTTCGATGTGCGCGAGGGAGCGAGCTTCATCCCTGATGAAGAGGGTCTGGAGTTTGCCAGCCTTGAGGCCGCCGAGCACGAGGCGGCCTGCACGGCGGCCGAGATCGGCCGGGACTGCCTGCCGAAGGGTGACGCCCGCGAGGTCACGGTCGAGGTCAGAAACGAACACCGCCAACGGGTGCTGACCATCAAGGTGTCGATGGATGTCGACCGCGTGGAGCCTCAGCCGCAGCCCCCGCGCTGGTGAGACAAGCGTCTGCGAGCTTCCGATCATTGCCTGTCTGGAACTAGATCCTCTACGCAGTGATTATGACCCTTTGGCGAGTGGCTCGGGCGAGGCGGTTTTGGGATAGGCGCGGCCCATTTTGACCCGGGCGTTTTCGGTGGTGAACATCCACCTGACCCGGACCCCGGCGGCGTTGCGCTCGCGCTCCCAGGCAGCGATTTCCCGCTCGAGCCCCTCGCGCGTGGCGATCCGCCGGTCCAGGCACTGGCCCTTGAGCACCCCGATCTCGATTTCGACCATGTTCAACCAACTCGCGTGCTTGGGAGTAAAGTGGTACTCCAGCCGCCCCAGGAGGCGATGCGCTTCCGCGGCCGGGAAAGCCTCGTAGAGCGCGCCGGGCGTGTGCGTCGACAAGTTGTCCATCACGACCCGGATCCGCTCGGCCTGCGGAAAGTCGACATCCACAAGCTCGCGCATGCACCGGGCGAAGTCGCATGCCGTGCGCTGCTCACTAACCTTGACCCGGCGCCAGGGCCGGTGCGCATCCACCATCACGAACAGGTTCACCGTGCCACAGCGGCGGTACTCGTAGTCGATGCACTCAATCTGCCCCGGTGCGGCCGGGAGCGGCGGGCGCGTCTCACCAATGAGTTGGACGGGGCTTTCATCGAAGCACACCACCGGGTGCTGCGGATCGGACGGCGCGGCGTAGAGATCAAGCACATCCTCCATGCGGGCGACGTATTCGCCATCAATCTTTGGCACGCACCACATCTTCTGCTGCCACGGCTTGAGGGCATTTTCAGCCAGACGCCGGCGCACTGTCTCGCGCGACAGGCTGTTGTGTTGGGTGAGCCGTACGATCTCGCCGGCCAGGAGCTCCAGCGTCCAGCGGGCCCGGCCCGCCGGCGGCTTTGCGCAGGCGGTGGCCACCAGCAGCGCCTCCTCCGGGCCTGAGAGCTTGCGGGCGGCGCCGGGACGGGGTTCCTCGCTGAGGGCCCGCTCCAGGTTGCCCTCCACGAAGCGGCGCTTGGTCCGGTACACGGTCGAGCCGCCCACCGCGATGCTCTCGGCAATCGTCTCGTCTGACACCCCGGCATCGGCCGCCAACAGGATCTGCGCTCGCTTGAGCTTTCGGGCCGCCTGCTTGCCGCCGCTGAGCATCGTCTGAAGCTGGGTGCGCTCGGCCTCGCTCAGCTCAATCCGGTAGCATATGTTCATCTCGGCCTCCCGCGTGAGAGGCCCAGCTGAATCAGCCGATGAATCGAGCGTGTGGCGGATGTCCGAGAAAAGCTTCACCGACCGGCAGGGCCAGTACCTGGCCTTCATCGATGCCTACACGCGCGTCCATGGCCGCCCCCCGGCTGAGACCGACATGCAGCGCCATTTCCAGGTCACGCCGCCGTCCGTGCACCAGATGATCCTAACCTTGGAACGGGCCGGCTTGATCCGCCGTCAGCCCGGAGTGGCGCGAAGCATCGAGGTGTTGGTCGCCCCTGAAGGCCTGCCCCTCCTCCGCCATCCCCAACCCGTCAAATCCTCTGGGCCGAGGAT
>NZ_JPUG01000074.1 GCF_000739015.1 Microvirga sp. BSC39 | reverse complement strand
GCCTGATTGTACTTCGCAGAAGTAAATCGAACGTCAGCTTTAGGCAGGAACTCCGGACCTTCGTTGGGGCTGGAGCGTGGTCGCGGTTTGAGCCTCAGGCAACCATCCTGAGTGAATTGCGGCGCATTACAGACCACCGACCATGGATGCTTTGTCACTGCCCTCAACCATTGCGGCAAGCTCTTGCGCCAGCACACTCGCGGTAGGACTTGTATCCAGTAGTGCCTGCCAGCGCTCGGAGCTCTCCATCTTGAGGAGCCGCGCACTGCGGAGAGCTCCTGAGTGATCGCCAGCGCGCAGCCGGTCCTCAATGTTCTCCACCATGCAGTCGAGGAAGATGTCGGTGAGCTGCCTCAGGCCATGATGGTAGGCCGCTTCAGCGTTGGGGTTGCCCTCAACCTGCGGCCATTGGCGCGCATAGACGGCGCGGATGCTGTGCAGCATCCGCTCGCCGTCCCGTGAGGAACTCGTGCTGTAGCGGCGGTAGCGGGTGACCGCGGGCGCCTGGTAGCAGCAGGCTGTGAACCGGTGAGCCACCCGCAGATAGAAGTCGAGGTCGTCAGCGCCCCATGGATCCTGAAAGCCGGCAACCGCCTCCACCGCCTCGCGCCGGAACATCACCGACGAGGGTGGGATGATGTACCAGTCGAAACGGAGCAGAGGCAGATAGATATCAGCCTGTGGCGGGGGTGGAGATACAGGCCATGGTACCGGCTCACCCTCAAACGTCATCTCCTCGCGAGGACCTACCGCAAACCCGGCATCAGGACGCCTCCCCAGGGCTTCAAGCCCGGCCGTAAGAGCACAGGGGAGCAGGATATCGTCCGCATCAAGGAAGACCAGATAGCCCCCCCGGCTCCGGGCGATCCCGGTGTTGCGGGCGACTGCTGGGCCCGCATTGTCCTGCCGCACGACGAGGACTACTGGCGTCCATTTACTTTGGGACAGGGCCGACGCCGGGCTACTGCATCAGCCCTAATTCCCAGGCCCAACAGCGCCTGAAGGTGAGGCTTCAGGATAGTCTTCCTCGCCAAGCGGATGGGTCAATCCATCTCAAGGCCAAGGCTTGGGCGATCAAGGCGATTGTTACTTAACAGCATCTAACGCAAGATCAGATACGAGCCATGGAGATCCCGCTCACGAGGATCAAACCCGCAAGGACAATGAATCCGACATAGATGGCGGGGAAGCCATCACGCCTATGGTGGGCGATCCCAGTCTTGACGCCGTTCCTCCACCGATGGAATGTTTCCTGACGCCGCGCCCAAGCAAGCTGTGCTGGCGTCAGGGGCGTGCCGGACGCCTCCTCACAGGTGCCCAGCATGGCCATGCCTGGATCGAACACCTCTGTTTTGTCGCCGCTCGCACCACTGTCTATGTCGGCCTTGAGCATGGCGGCGGTGGGGCTATCCGAATCCGGCGGCTGATCGATGGGATTGATCGTATGGGTCGGAGGGATGTCGGACTTGGTCATGGAATGCTCCCGACAGGGTGGAGAGGAGCAGGGCGGTAGGCTCCCACGCGCCAGTGATGTCCGACAACCCGTCCGCTATGGGAGGGTTCCGATAGGCATTGTCCTCAGCCTCCTGGAAGCTGATGGGGCAGCCAAAAATGGATCCATCGCTTGATCTTCAGCGGCGACGCGGGCGGGCGCTTCCAGATTGCCACCTGCCTGCCAGCACGGACGGAGATGCAATGTGCGCTAGAACGCGTAACGAACTCCGCAATAGGGGAGCTTGTCCGCCAACAAATCCTGAAAGCGCGTGAGCCACTTCTTCTTCCAAGCCGCTTTGTAGCGCAGGTTCAGCATGCCACCCTCGGAACGCTTCACTTCCTGCAGGTCGGGACGCCAGAGGAGATCCTCGGCCTTCGGATGCCAGCGCAGGTTCACCTTGTGCAGCTGCTCATTGTGCGTGAGGAAGATGATCTCGGCGCGGAGCTGCTCCTTGGCTTGGGGCGAGAGCACGTCATCGATCTGCTCGAACAGCGGCTGATAGTCCTGCTCCCAGCCCTCGTACACGATAACGGGCGAGAAGTTCAGGTGGACCTCGTACCCAGCCTGCACGAAGTCGTTCACAGCCGCGATGCGCTCCGTGACAGGCGAGGTGCGCACATCGACGACCTTGGCGATCTTCTCCGGCATGAGCGAGAAGCGGATGCGGGTCTTGCCCTGAGGATCATAGGACAGCAGGTCTTGGTTCACGTACTTGGTCGCAAACGAGCCTTTCGCGTTTGGCAGGCGCCGGAACAGGCCGACAAGATCACGAACATTGTCGCAGATGGAGGCATCGACCGAGAGATCGCCATTCTCGCCGATGTCGTAGACCCAGTGCTGAGGATCGATCTGGTCGGGGGCGGGAAGGGTGTCCTGCCGTGCCGCATGTCGCTCGATAGCCGCACATGCTTCCTCAATGTTGACAAAGATCGAGATTGGGTTGGCATAGCCTTTGCGACGCGGAACATAGCAGTATGCGCAGGCCATGGCACAGCCGTTCGATGTCGAGGGAGCGATGAAGTGGGCGCTGCGGCCGTTCGGACGCATCGTGAGCCCCTTCTTGACGCCAAGCACCAAGTTGCTTCGCTTGATCCTGAGCCAGTCCTCAGCATTGCCCTCGTTGCCGTGCAGGGACGGGATCTTCCAGTGCGAGTCGACGTAGCGGCGCTCGGCATCCGGGTACTTGGCCAGGATTTCCTGGCTGCGCGCATAGGTTTCTGCCGCCGGTTCAAGGTAGATCTGCTCTATATCGATTAACTGCTTCGGGAGGGCCATACAAGGTTCCAACAGTCCGCCCGCCCAATGCGCTGGGCATCGGTTCAATGCGGAGTATCTTGAGAGGATTGCTAACTTATATAGTCATTCGCAGGCAGGATTTCAGCCTGTCAGGCTGCAAGATATGAAGGCTAAGCACCTCCATCGGGCTCGATCTCCACCCGGTGTGCTCGTGGATCCAGAGCACGTCGGCTGCACTGAAGCGGATCTCGTCATGCTCCAGAACAAGCCGCCGGCGGACCGGCTCGGGAAGGACCTTCCAGGTATCCACCCAGCGCGCGGCACTGTCCTGCCGGTCGCCATAGGTGCCGCCCACATGGATCACCAGCACCGCTTCCTGGCCGAGCTCCATGAGGTCCAGGATCTCAGCTGGGACAGTAGATCCCAAATCCCTTTCTCCACCAGCTTCGGGTCTGGGCTGTTCAGCACCACGAAATGCGAGGGATGGAAGGAAAGACGGATGTCCAGGCGCTTGGCTTTTGCCCCGAAAGCCTGCAGCTCGGCGGCGCTGTTCCGCACCATGCCGTGAAACTGCGGCACGTCGGGTGCGTGGCATAGGTAGCGATGTCCGACGACATCCGGTACATCCGAGTGTGATGCCGGTCCAGGTAGTCGAGGGTGGAGTCCAGGTACTCCGGCGAGACCTTCAGATGAGGGTTACTGCCCGAGCCCCGGGCATCGTTGCTTCTGAGGTCCGGCTGGCCCATGACCTTGACCGGGAAGCCGAGACGAGGGGGCCGGGTGCTCATGGCTGCACCATCAGGTCGGGTCCGAAGCCGAGCTTCTCGACGAACACATTCCATGCCTCGGGGCGCAGCGCACCGCCTGTCGCCTGCCTGTGGCCGCTGCCGTAGCTCTCGTCAGCTCCTGGTGGAGCGTTGTCCCTAAGAAAGGCGATGAGATCCAGATCAAGGGCTGTGCGGGCGGCAAAGTGGATCCAGCCTGGCCGGTAGCCCGTGTTGACCGCAAGAACGATGTTGTTCCTGAGCCGGCCACGCCAGGCTTGTGCCACCAGCGGGTGGATCTGACAGGGCGAGTTGAAGCAGATCAGCGCCACATTGCCCTCCACCTTCGGGGGCACACGCTTGGCAGCCTCAAGCTCCCGTTTGACTTCATCGCGAGCCCCTTGGAGCAGAGCCGTCTCCGGGTGCTCGCCATAAAGGATCTCCTTGGGGCCACCAGCCTTCATGAGGAGGTCAAGAGCAGGCTTTGCGTCGCCGCTGGCACTGCGTCGCGGCGCATTGAGCAGCGCGATTGCCTCCCGCAGGGCTGTGATCCCGTAGCGCTTACGCGCGTCCTCCATTTCCTCGAAGCCCGCCTTCTCGGCCATGTCGCCGATGATGCCAAGCGCAGAGATCCAGAGCAGATCGTCAACCTCGGCCAAAGCGGCGGCGCACCAGTAAGCCAGCAGGCTGGATGTCGGCACCGGGTTCATGTGGAACCCTGAGATTACGGTTGCCGATCCCGGAGTGCCGGTTGGAACATGATGGTCGATCACCACGGTCTCGGTTCCCGGCAGGATATCGCCCTCGCGCACTCCCAGATCAGCAACGATCAGGCCACCGACCAAAGCATAAGATAGTTCGGTGCGCATTGCCTCCGACCAGGGGTTCTCGCCCCGGCCCAATATCCGAACCTGACGGGGGCGAGCCTGCTGAGCGAGCACCCGCGCCAGGAGGGCGCTGGCCGAGAGGCCGTCCGCATCGTTGTGCCCGAGGATCAGCACAGGGGCATCGGCCCTGAACCTGCCAACCGCCTCGCGGAAGGTTTGCTGAACAGCTGGAATCAGGTTTTCGGCAGTCACGGCATCTCATCCGCAAAGGGACACCTACTCCAACGAGCAGTGTGGGCCGGAGTTCGTTCCCATTGAGATCGCCCCTGCCTCGGCCTTAAACTCAAGCGGCGGGTCTTCCTGCATTCGCGCCGTGCACTCATGGTGAGCCTCCATCGTGTCCTAGGGGTTGCTCCGGAACATCCAGTTCAGGCCTGGATTGGTAAAGCGGCGAGTTCTGGAGACCTCCCATGGGCACGTATCACCGGCACGGCGTCGAGAGCACGGCCGCCGTCTTTCGTCACCCAATCCATCCGATGCTGATCCCATTCCCGATAGCATCCCTGATCGGCGCTCTGGTGACCGACATAGCGTTCCGAGTCACCAACAACGTATTCTGGGCAGATGTGTCCTTCTGGCTGCTTCTGGCTGGCATTGTCACTGGTGCGGTTACGGCCATACCGGGTATGCTTCCTCCATCGACCGGGTGCGCGGCCTCACAAGCGCTTGGGTCCATGCCGGCGGCAATGTCGTTGCCCTGCCCCTTGCCATCATCAACCTGAGCTGCGCTGGAGCGATCCGGTGGCAGGGGTGCAGGGCTGGGGCTTGGCTCTATCGTTGGTCACGGTTGCCTTGCTGGGGGGTAACGGGCCGGCTAGGCGGTGAGCTGTCCTACCGGCATCGGATTGGCACCATCAACGACGAGAGCGGGGTCGCCGACGACCACAGTGTAGAGGTTGCGCGTGCTGAGAAACGGCGGGTTGCGAACAAAACACGCTGACCATTCCCAAGCTTCTACGTACATTTGGTCCGTGGCTGAGGTTGCTCCATGACGCGATTAGAAATCGTCGGCGGCATCGGTGCCGGCAAGACAACGCTTGCCCGTGTTCCGGCTGAGGCTTGGAGCTCGCACGTGGTGCACGAGGACGTGCTCAACGTCCCCTTCTTTAGCAAGTTCTACGCGGCTCCTCAGGTCTACGGTTTTGAGAAGAACATCAGCTTCCTTCTCTCGCATGCCGATCTCATCCGGGATGCCGCAGGCAAGGGCGAGGACTTGATTGTCTGTGACTTCGCCCTCTTCCAGGATTTGTCCTACTCGGACATCGGCTGCTCGCCGGCTGATGCAGATGCTATAGAGGCTGTCTATCATCGTCTTATCGATCGTGTGGGTTATCCTACGCTTGTGGTTCATCTGCGATGCACCCCTGATACCCAGCTACAGCGGATCGCACTCCGCGGCAGGAGCCAGGAAACAGGGATTGAACGTGCCTATCTCGTTGATCTGTGTGCAGCCATCGACCGGCGGCTGGAACAGCTGCGATCAGAGGCTCCCGGCTTGACCGTGGTCGAGATCGACACGGATGAGGTGGACTTCGCCACAAATCCTGCGGCAGCCCATACACTGGCAGGAGAGCTCATCGCTTCCATGGGAAGTGCGGCCCAGCTGCTCCCTGGCCATGCAGGCGCAGCGGGAAGGCAGGCCTGAGCATTTCCTGCCGATTGCTGTGTTACCGGCGTGCTCTGCTTGCTGCAGCAAGCCCAAGTGCCAAGCCGCTGAGGATCGCCGCTGTTGCCACCGGGTACATCTGAGCTTGCAGATAGGGGCTGTTCTTGAGAACAACCGGGTACCCCAGGCTGCTGCGCTCGGTTCCATCCTCGCGGGGGCTATAGAGATTGTCCCGGCGCGCGGGGACCCCCGGTTTTTGAGTTTCCTGTGCCCAATAGCCAACTGCCTCCATCAGCCGGTCGGTAAAGCGCGGGAACAGCCTGCCCATCAGCGTAGCCATCTTGCCGCCAAAGCCGACGGTCAGCACGCGCCGAGGGGTCTGACAGGCAAAGAGGATCGCTTTCGCCACGAGGGTAGGGGAGTAGATCGGGGGCGGAACCTGAATGCCGGTCCTGAGGTAATTGCGTGCATGCTCGGGAAAAGGCGTGTCGATGGAACTCGGCTTGATGTGGGTGATGGAGACAGGCGCGCCTTCCCGCTCAAGCTCCATGCGGAGTCCGGTCGTGAAGGCCCGGACCGCGTGCTTGGTTGCGCAGTAGGGGCCCTGAAGAACAACGGTTCGCTCGCCCAGCACGCTGCCGATGTTGATAATGGCTCCACCCCGTCGGCGGAGATGCTTGGCCGCTTCGAGGGAGCCATACACCACGCCCCAGTAGTTGACCTCAAAGACCCGGCGGTGGTCCTCCAGTGTGACTTTGTCCAGCTCACCGGCTGTTCCGACCGACGCATTGTTCACCCAGCTGTCGAAGCCACCAAAGCGGTCAATAGCCGCTCGGACGATGCGCTCATGGTCCTCCCGCCGGCTGACATCAGCGGCAACATAGTCAACGCGGGCACCATCCGCCTGCAGCTCCTCTGCAATCCGGCGCAAAGCGTCCTCGTTGCGGGAAACAAGCAGCACACCGGCTCCCGCTCTTGCAGCCATGCGCGCGGTGACCAAGCCGATGCCGCTGGATGCGCCAGTGATCACGATCACCTGCTGGTGGAGGGGCTTCAAGTCGGGACTGCTCATCGCCTGCCTACCGGGATTGCACGTGAGATGAGCACCAACGCGCCGCGAACACTTCAGTTCAGGATGCGTGCATGCCTGGATGGAGCTATCGGCAAGCACTTTCCTGTAACCCGGAGCCCATATTGCACCTGGCCCGTGGTCGACCGAGGCAGGAGGAACCCAGCAGAAGACAGTCTGTTGTTGTTGCAATCACCCCGGGAGGAGCACGTTCATGGTAACGGATGTCCGTTCGATCTATGTCACAGCATTGCGCAACACTCATGCGATGGAGCAGCAAGGCCTGCAGCAGATGGAGGTTCAGGTCTCACGCTTGGAGAGATATCCGGACTACGCGGCGCTCCTTCAGCGTCATATCGAAACCACACGCCAGCAGCTGGCTCGCCTCGAACAGGCTCTTCAATCCGCAGGCGAGAGCATCTCCAGCATCAAGGAAGCCGTCACCACGGTGGCCGGCACCGTCGGTGCGACCGTGCACGGACTGTTTCAGGACGAGACGCTCAAGAACCTCTATGCCGGCTACGCGTATCAGTATGAGCAGATTGGAGCCTATCGCTCCCTGATCACCATCGCAGAAAGTGCCGGCGAGACGGCGCACATCTCCGCATTCCAACAGTCGGTCCAGGAGGAGGAGCAGGCCGCTCAGGAGGTCGCCGGCATCATCGAACCCGTCACCCGCCGCTATGTGGAGTTAACCACGAGCGGGGATAAGGCTGACCGCTAACCGAGCGGCTCTCATTCACCATGAGTTTGCAGTCGTGCCGCCGCCCATGAAGGCAGCGGCACGCATTCCTCCTTTCCGTCCGGCAAGGCTTCAGTAGTAGCGTAGGTCCGTAGCCTTGCCCCAGAAGATCCGATAGGCGAAGGCCGAGTAGGCAACGATGATCGGGAGCACCACCAGTGCACCAACGAAAATGATCATCAGTGACTCCGGTGCAGCAGCCGCTTGCCACACGGTCAGCTTGTCTGGAACGACATACGGGAAGAAGCTGTAGGCAAGGCCATGGAAGCCTAACATGAAGATGCCCACGGCCCCGACAAATGGCAGCCAGCAAAAGCGATCCGAACGCGTAGGCAGGTGCCGCAGCACAACGCCGAGCGCCCCGAAAAGGGCAGCGGTCACCAGTGGAACAGGAGCAAGCAGAACGAAGTTCGGCAGGCTGAACCAGTTGTCCCAGATGCGCTCCGAAACAAGGGGCGTGACAATGGAGACCGCCGCCATGCCGATCCCTGAAAGAACAAGGGTGCCGCGCGCCCAAGCCACCGCCCGCCGCTGCAGCTCGCCTTCCGTCTTCATGATGAGCCACGTCGACCCGAGGAAGCTGTACCCGGCAACTAGGCAGAGAGCCGTGAGGATTGCAAAGGACACGTTGGCGGCGGTGCGCTCCAACCCGACGATATAGAGACCGAGCATGTAACCCTGCATGAGGGCAGCCAACGTGGAACCCGCTACAAAGGCACGGTCCCACCAAGCCTTGTGACCCACAGCCGACTTAGCCCGGAACTCGAAGGCGACGCCACGCAAGATAAGGCCCAGCAGCAGGCCTGCAACCGGAAGGTAGAGTTCCCCCAGGATTGCGCCGTGAGCTTGCGGGAAGGCGACAAGGAGCAGGCCGACGGCGAGCACGAGCCAGGTTTCGTTGGCGTCCCAGAACGGGCCAATCGAGGCGATCATCCGGTCTCGGTGCTCTCCTTGCATTGTTCCGCTGAGAATGCCCACGCCAAGGTCATACCCGTCGAGCACCACGTAGAGAAGGACCGCCAAGCCCATTAGGCCCGCAAAGGCCACGGGGAGCCAGGTGGCAGGAGTAAGATCCATAATCATGTTCCTTTACAGAGCGGCGGCCACGGCCTCGCCTGCAGCCGTTGCGCCTCCCGCGCGGACGGGCTCGGCAGGGTTGTGGTCGGCGGGAGCGGCGGACTTGCGCGCAAGGTAGAAGATCGTCGCAATGTAGGCGGCTAGGAGTCCCGCGTAGACGAGCAGGTAGCCGATCAGCGTCGAGGCGATCATGGGCGCTGCGACGCTGGACGCAGCCTGCTTTGCCGTGAGCACGCCTGTCACGAGCCAGGGCTGACGGCCGATTTCGGTGACGTACCAGCCGGACAGGGTGGCAATCCAGCCGGCAAAGGTCATCGCGACGAGGACCCATGCGACGTGGCGGTGAACCTCGCCGCTGCGGCGCAACTGCCAGGCTGCAAGCCACGAAGTGGCGAGCATGAGCAGACCGATGCCGACCATGGTCCGGAAGGCGAAGAACACGGGCGCGACGGGCGGACGGTGCTCGAAGCTGTTGAGGCCCTTTACCTCGCCCTGCCAATCGTGCGTCAGGTAGAACGAGGCGATGTTCGGGATCGCGATCTCGAACCGGTTGGACTTCGTTGCCTCGTCCGGCAGGCCGAAGACCACCATGGGTGCGCCCTTGCGGGTCTCCCAAATGCCCTCCATGGCGGCGATCTTGGCCGGCTGGTGCTCCAGCGTGTTGAGGCCGTGCATGTCGCCGACGAAGATCTGAACCGGAATCAGGGCCGCTGCCAGGAAAACACCTGTGCGCAGGCCCGCCATGACGCCCGGCGAGCGGTCGCGCCGCAGCCAGCGGAAGGCGGAAACGCCGGCCACGAGGAAGGCGGCCGTGAGACCGGAGGCCAGCAGCATATGCGTCAGGCGGTAAGGCATGGACGGGTTGAACACGATGGCCCACCAGTCGGTGGCGTGAGCCACCCCATCGCGAATCTCGAAGCCGGCCGGCGTCTGCATCCACGAGTTCAGGACCAGGATCCAGAACGCCGAGATGGTGGTGCCGACCGCCACCAGAACCGTCGCAAGCGTGTGAACACGATTCGAGACCCGGTTCCAGCCGAACAGCATAATTCCCAGGAAGCCTGCCTCCAGAAAGAACGCGGTCAGGATCTCGTAGGCCAGCAGCGGGCCGGCGATGTTGCCGACCGTGTTCATGAACCCTGGCCAGTTGGTGCCGAACTGGAACGACATGGTGATGCCGGACACCACGCCGAGCGCAAAGCTGAGGGCGAAGATCTTCACCCAGAACTTGTAGGCGTCCATCCAGGCGGCATTGCCTGTGCGGTTGAAGCGCAGCTTGAAGAACAGCAGCACCCAGCCGAGCGCAATGGTGATCGTCGGAAAGAGGATGTGGAAGGAGATGTTCGCGGCGAACTGGATGCGCGCGAGAAGGAGAGGGTCGTCCATGGTATCTATTTGTCCTTGCCGCTGGAGCGGCGGTTCTTGGCGCCCGAGGTCGGAAAGAGGCGGTCCTTGACGTCCAGGATCTTCTGGACCTTCGTGCCGAGTTTCAGGAGCTGCACGAGACGCTCCGTCTCAAGGTGCTGCATGTCGGCGTACCAGTCGGTGAGGAGCTCAAAGAGATCATGCATCTCCCGCATCCGCACCTGCGCATGGCGCTCCTCGGAGTTCGTTGACTCCTGCATCAGGACTTCGCGAAGCAGGGTCAGGGTTGGGTCGATCTCGCGCTTCTTGCGCTCCTCGACCAGGGTGCGGACGATCTGCCAGATGTCGTCGGGCGTGGAGAAGTAGTCGCGCCGGTCCCCCGGCTTGTGCTGGAGGCGCACCAGGTTCCAGGATTGGAGCTCCTTCAGGCCCATGCTGACGTTGGAGCGCGAGACGCCAAGCCGCTCGACGATATCCTCGGCGTTCAGCGGCTCCCTGGAGAGATACAGCAGGGCATAGATCTGGCCGACGGTGCGGTTGATCCCCCAGCGCGACCCCATCTCGCCGAAGTGCAGCACAAAGGTTTGGATGAGAGGCGGAAGGTTCATGCCAGTTCCGTAATTTCAGTATTTTCTGAAATATCGGGCATCAAGCCTTCGGTAACAAGGGGCAGGATGCCGCGGCTGAGCAAGTCTGCTCCGGTATGGAGATTGAAGCCAACGATTAAACCGGAACTCGGAAAACCCCACAAGATGCGGTTCCGCAGGGAGTTCGCTCGGCCCAGTACTGCTTATTGGCCAAAGACCTTGAGAAGGATCGTCCGGCACCCTGCAGCACATGTCTCAATCTGCGACGACGGAATGGGCCAGAACACGAGGAACACCGACGTGAGCCTCTTGTTGACGTAGCACGCGGGCGTATGGCCTGTGGTTAACAGAGGTGCCGTGATGCAAGTCGACAACCTTGAAACCCTCTACACGGCGTGTATTGCCAAGCTCAGAAGCGCCGAGCAGCAAGGATTGCAGGCCTACGACATGATGCTGCAAAAGGCGCGGCATCCAGATCTGCGCCAAGCGCTTGAACAGCATCGCACCGAAACCGAGCAGCAGATCCAACGCTTGGAGCAGATCATCCAGCGCTCCGGTGGCGCGACCATGCAGGTTGAAGACGAGATCATGCCGGCTATCCTGCGCGAGAACCAGAAGATGCAATCAATGATTGGCAGTGACGAGCTCTCGGATGTGTCGCTGATTGCCGGTGCGCAGATTGGTGAGCACTACGAGATTGCAGCCTATGGCACCGCGGCGGCGCATGCCAAGCTGCTCGGACGCCAGGAAGACCTGCAGCTTCTTCTGCAAACGCTGGAGGAGGAGAAGCGCACGGACGTGCTGCTGACCCAGATCGCGGAGCGCTTAGTCAATCAACAATCTCAAGCATAAACCCCCTACTACCTCCTACGCGGCGGTACGCGCACCGCCGCGTATGCCCGCTCACCAAGCACAGCCAACCAGAACATCACGAACTTTCAACTGACGAGATCCGCTGCCACGGCATGCGGGCGGAGGGCTTGGGATTTGCTGCCAGGATCATCATCATCTCGGCTATGTTCTCGGGCGTGACCAGCCCTACAAGGCGAAGCTGGCTGTTGGTCACACCAATGGCAGGCAAGCGGTCTTTCTGCATCAGGCGCATGGCATCCTCAAGCGGCAGACGGTGGTGAAGGGCTGGGATGTCGGAGCGCATCACCTCCACCACAGGAGTCTCCGGCCCGCGCTCCCGCAGGGCGCGGATCATGTCGTCACGAGTGAGCACACCGCGCAGCTGACCCGCACCGTCAACCACCGGGAACTCATGCTGGGTGGTTTTGATCAGGCACTGCACCGCGTCATCGACATGACTGCGGGGCGTCAGGGTCTCAAACCGGGTGATCATGGCATCGGACACCAAGACGCCACGTGACACCTGACGCATCTGGACCGCATGGGCTTCCGAGGCCGCCCCCATATAGACGAAAACCGCAATGAAGATTAGAAGCGGGCTGCCCATGAGGCCGAGCAGGCCAAGTCCGAAGGCCACCACTTGCCCAACCGTGGCGGCAATCTGTGTGCCCCGGCTGTAGCCGAGACGGTAGGCCAGAACGGCGCGGAGCACGCGTCCGCCGTCCATCGGGAAGGCAGGAATGAGGTTGAAGACTGCCAGAAAGATGTTCACCGAGGCGAGGCGTGCGAGCAAGCTTACCCCTGAGTTCTGCACTTCCATGCTTTCCCGCGGCAGGACACCTCCAAGCACCAAGTACAGGACGGCAGCAATCACGAGATTGACCGCAGGCCCAGCCAGGGCGACGATCAACTCCTGAGAGGGCTCCTCGGGAATGCGCTCCAGCCGAGCGACGCCGCCAATCGGCAGGAGGGTGATGTCTGGGGTCTGTACGCCATAGCGTCTGGCCGCCAGAACATGGCCGAACTCGTGCAGCAGGACGCACAGGAAGAGCAGAAGAATGAAGATAACGCCCTGGAGGGCTGCATCGCGTCCACCCTGTGCATAGTGCGTTACAGCGATCCAGACGAGAAAGAGAAGAAAGGTGAAGTGCACACGGATGACGGTGCCCTTCACAGAGCTGATGGGAAGGGACCAGCCCATATTCTCTCCTTCCAAGGTGTCCCTGATGTAGGAACGTCTGATGTCAGGGACAGGTTCTCAAGCATTGTGGCGACCCGCTCCACACCAGACCGGCTTCATTCTGCTCGATGTAAATCACTGGTCGAGCATTGGCTCGGTTGAGGCGAGCGACCGTTTCGGTCAGTTGTTCACGCAGAGTCGGCTTTCCCATACAGGGCATTCCCAGTGGTTCTTCGGGCAGGTCGTTTTCATTACTTATCGACTAGGAGCCCCATCCTATAGGCATCCGAGCTTATGACCGAACAGCTCCGCTCAATCCAATCGGTGGTGATTTCATGTAAATCCCGATCCGCCAGAAGGACACATGACATGGCCACAAGTCGGCCCAGCACTAGAAGTGCTCCGCACCCCCACCTGGGCCCTGATCCATGGCAATGGCACCATGATCCAGGACTTCACCGTCAGCGGGCTCGTGGACCGTCTGGCAACCCGCTACAGGGTGATTGTGTTCGACCGTCCCGGGTACGGCTACAGCAGCAGGCCCCGTCAGCTCTGGACCCCACGAACCCACGCAAAGCTCTTCCAGAACGCGCTAGGGCAGCTCGGCGTCGAGCAGGCGGTTGTCCTCGGCCATTCCTGGGGAACCTTGGTCGCAGTGGCCCTTGCCCTTGAGTGCCCGTCGCTCGTCCGCAGCCTCGTGCTTGAACGACCGGACGATTAGCCGTCAGGAAATCGAGGCGGCATCCTCAAGGCGCTGAAGCAGAACCTACTCACGCCCGAGCTAGTGGCAGAGTTCACCCGCGCCTATCAGGAAGAGATGAATCGCCTGACTAAGGAGGCAAGCGGCAGGGCCGCGGAGGTCGAGACGAAGCTCGTGGCCGCCCGACGCAAGATCGACCGCATCGTGCGAGCGATCGAGGACGGGCTGTATCAGTCGTCCATGAAGGCCCGGCTGACCGAACTCGAAGGCCAGAAGGCGAGCCTCGCGGCTCAGCGAACGTCGGGATCGATCGCCCCGAACATCTCGGTGCATCCGAACCTTGCGGCCGTGTACCGCAAGAAAGTCGAGGCGCTGGAGAGCCTGCTTGAGGACGCGGCGCACAAGGATGAGGCGATGGAGCTCATTCGGTCGTTGATCGAGAAGATCGTGCTGACGCCGAGCGAGGGCGGGGGTGTCGAGGCCATCCTGCACGGTGACCTCGCGAGCATTCTGTGCCTGTGCTCTGCGGGCGCGCCTTTTTTCTGGGTGTGGGGACATGCCGAAGCCCCCGGAGTGGTGTTCTCACGGGGGCTTGTGTGTTGGTTGCGGGGACAGGATTTGAACCTGTGACCTTCAGGTTATGAGCCTGACGAGCTACCGGGCTGCTCCACCCCGCGCCACTCATGGCCTTCAAAGCAGGGCTTTGAAGGCGAAGGGGAGATACGCAAAAGCGCGGCGTTCTGCTGGAACGACCGCGCTTGTGTTGTCAGAGACTGTAAAGAGGCGTTGTGTTTGTCCTTGGCAGGCCCGGCAATGACCTACTCTCCCGGGTCTTGAGACACAGTACCATCGGCGCTGAGGAGTTTAACGGCCGAGTTCGAGATGGGATCGGGTTCTTTAGCTCCTCGCTCAAATCACCGGACCGGCGAAGGACAAACAGCAGGCAAGGGAGCCTCAGGGCTCCACCTTCGAACTTCGCAGCTCCAAGGTCAAAGTCTTTCTCGTCAAAGTTGGCGCCCCGGACCCGTCAGGGTCCGCAAGGCCGACCGGCCGCCCATGCTCGTGCATGGAACAGCCAAGGGAACGGACGTTCCCGCCGGCGTCTGAGGCCAACTTAAAGATCATGATCCATTCGCTTTCAGCGAACATGGATCATGAGAGCAATCAAGCCAATCGAGCGATTAGTACCAGTCAGCTCAACGCGTCACCGCGCTTACACATCTGGCCTATCAACGTGGTCGTCTTCCACGGCTCTGATAGGGAGCACTCGTTTCGAGGTGGGTTTCCCGCTTAGATGCCTTCAGCGGTTATCCCGTCCGTACATAGCTATGCTGCACTGCGGCTGGCGCCACAACAGCTCCACCAGAGGTACGTCCATCCCGGTCCTCTCGTACTAGGGACAGATCCTCTCAATACTCCTACACCCACGGCAGATAGGGACCGAACTGTCTCACGACGTTCTGAACCCAGCTCACGTACCACTTTAATCGGCGAACAGCCGAACCCTTGGGACCTTCTCCAGCCCCAGGATGTGATGAGCCGACATCGAGGTGCCAAACCTCCCCGTCGATATGGACTCTTGGGGGAGATCAGCCTGTTATCCCCGGCGTACCTTTTATCCGTTGAGCGATGGCCCACCCACGCGGGACCACCGGATCACTATGGCCGTCTTTCGACTCTGCTCGACGTGTCAGTCTCGCAGTCAAGCGGGCTTATGCCATTGCACTCAGCGAGCGATTTCCGACCGCTCTGAGCCCACCTTCGCGCGCCTCCGTTACTCTTTGGGAGGCGACCGCCCCAGTCAAACTGCCTACCATGCGCTGTCCCGGACCCGGATAACGGATCGCGGTTAGAC
>NZ_JPUG01000073.1 GCF_000739015.1 Microvirga sp. BSC39 | reverse complement strand
CGTGACGCGCGCCATGATGCTGCTGCGCGCCAACGCCTTCGCGTCCAACTATTCCGGCCCGCGGGTCGAGCTGGTCGGGCGGCTCATCGCGTTCCTCAACGCGGGCCTGCATCCGGTGATCCCGCAGAAAGGGTCCGTCGGCGCCTCGGGCGATCTCGCGCCGCTGGCCCACATGGCCGGCGCCGTCTGCGGTTTCGACGAGGCCGACATGGTCTATCAGGGCCGCGTCATGCCGGCCCGCGACGCCATTCGCCTGGCGGGCTTCGATCCCGATTTCGAGCTCGGGGCCAAGGATGCCTCCGCGCTCATCAACGGCTCGACCACGTCGCTGGCGCTCGGGGCTCTCGCCACCCACGATGCGCGGCGCCTGCTCAAGCATGCCGATATCGCCATGTGCCTGTCGCTCGAGGCCATGCGCGGCGAATTGGCTGCCTTCGATCCGCGCGTGCACAAGGCCCGTCCGCATCCGGGCCAGGCCAAGGTCGCGCGCAACCTGCTGCGGATCCTCGATGGCTCGAAGCGCTGTTCACAGGATGCGCGCGACATCGTCTTCCCGGACGAGCCGCGCCAGCCCGGCCAGCCCGCATCGCCTCGCGTTCAGGACGTCTATTCCTTGCGCTGCACGCCGCAGGTTCATGGGCCCGTGATCGAGGCGCTGGAATATGTGGAGCGCATCATCGGCACGGAGATGAACTCCGCCACCGACAACCCGCTGATCTTCGACGACGGGCAGGGCGGCTACGTGTCGATCTCGGGCGGACACTTCCACGGGCAGTACATGGCGCAGGCCATGGATTTTCTGGCCATCGCCATGGCGGATCTCGGCACCATCTCCGAGCGGCGGCTCGCGCGCCTCGTGGACCCCACCATGTCCTACGGGTTGCCGCGCAACCTGCTCGCCGGCAAGCGCGGCCTCAACACTGGCTTTGCCACCGTGCAGTGCTCTATGTCGGCGCTGGTCATGGAAAACCGCAGCCTTGCCACGCCGGGCTCGGTCGATTCGATCCCGGGCAAGTCCAACGCGGAGGATCACATCTCCAACTCCACTTGGTGCGGGCGCAAGGCGCGCATCATCGTGGAGAACGTGGAGCAGATCGTGGCGGGCGAACTCCTCATGGCAGCCCAGGCGCTGACCCTCGTGGAGCCGCTTGCCGGAGACTACCCCCTGGGCAAGGGCTCGCGCGCCGCCATGGAGGCGATCCGCGCCGTCATTCCGCCGGCCCTCGAGGGCGACCGCTGGTACGCCACCGAAATGCGTCAGGCCCTCGACCTCGTGCGCTCCGGCGCCGTGGTCGAAGCGGTCGAGAGCGCCATCGGCGAGCTGGAATAAACGAAAAGGCCCGGTCATCCCGGGCCTTTGATTGTTGGAGGCGATGCCGATCAGCGGCAGCGGCGAATGGTGCGGTAGACCACATTGCCGTTCGGGCGGACGATGCGCTCGCGGATGGTGCGGCAGCGATCCACCCGGCGCTGCCAGGCGGGGACGCCACACCGGCGAACGGTGCGATAGACCACGCGGCCGTTGGGGCGCACCGTGCGAATGCGACGCGTCACGCAGGCCACATTGTCCACGAGCGACGGCGCCTGAATCTGCTCAGGGCTGAAACGCGCATGAGCTGCGTCAGGAGCGGCGAGGAAGCCGGCACCGAGAGCGAGGGCGAAAGCGGGGAGAATGATGGCGCGCATGTCCATTCCTTATCGTTAGGGGAGGGGCTGACGACAACGGCAGGTCTATGCCATGGTTCCTGAAGCCGGAATGAACCTCATGTTGCCACGTGTTACGATTAGCCCCGTTCAGGCCTCGGATGGCGCCGAGCTGGTGACGGCCAATCTCGCCAGCATCGATCTGCACGAGCCCTGGGTCTCGCCCTGCCGCGATCACGCGAGCTTCCTCGGTTACCTTGCCCGCTGCGACGGCGAGCGCTCCATGGGCTTCATCGCCCGCGAGCGGGAGAGCGGACGGATCGTCGGTGTCGTGAACCTGAACGAGATCGTGCGCGGCTTCTTTCAGAGCGCCTATATGGGCTATTACGGCATGGCCGGCATGAGCGGACGCGGGCTGATGAGAGAGGCCGTGAGCCTCGTAGTGACCCATGCCTTCGGCGAACTCGGGCTGCACCGGGTGGAGGCGAACATCCAGCCCGCCAACCAGCCCTCCCGCGCCCTCGTGCAGCGGCTCGGATTCCGCCAGGAGGGCTTCTCGCCCCGCTACCTGAGGATCAACGGCGAATGGCGCGACCACGAGCGCTGGGCGGTGCTGGCGGACGAGTGGAAAGGCTGATGCTCAGGCCGTGGGTGAAAGCTTCTTCTGCAGGAAGAAGCGGTTGTTGCCGACAGGATAGTCCTTGAGTTCGCCGAAGACTTCATAGCCCAGGCGCTGGTAGAGCGGGAGCGCCATCGGGTTGAGCGTGTCGAGCCAGGCCGCGTGACAGCCGCGCCGCCTTGCTTCCTCTTCGGCCATGGCGATGAGCTGTGTGGCGAGACCCATGCCGCGCAATGCGTCGGGCACGAAGAGCAAGTTGATCGCGAGCCATCCGCCGGACGTGCGGCCGCAGAGGCCTCCGACCGGCTCATGAGTCTCGGGATCGCGGATGGCAATGGCAAGATCCTGGCCTGACGGATGGTCGGGGAACAGAGTCGCGTTGAACCCACGGATGCCGTCGACAGCGACTTTCTGAACCAAGGAATCGTCATCGACGAACGCGAGTGTAGGCACTTGTGTCATTGAATGAACCTTACGCAGTCATCTGCTTCACGGCGCCGAGCAGCACACGCGCAGCCACATCCGCATCCTCGACGGTGATCGACTCCGCCGGGTTGTGGCTGATGCCGCCCTTGCAGCGCACGAAGAGCATGGCGGAGGGGCAGAGATTGGCCATCGCGACCGCGTCATGGCCCGCACCGGAGGCGAGGTGAAGCGGCTCGATACCGAGGTCCCGCACGGCGGCCTCCAACCGTTCGATCAATCCCTTGTCCATGGGGGTGGCGGGCGAATCCATGAACGGCTCGATGACGAGCTCGACGCCGCGCCTCTGGGCTGCCGCCTGACACTCCGACAGGATGTCCTGCACCATAGCCTCGCGCACCGCATCGTCCGGCGCTCTCGCATCGAGGGTGAAGTCGACCCGCGCGGGGATCACGTTGATCGCGCCGGGCTGCACCTGGGCGACGCCTACGGTCGCCACCGTATCGGTGCGCGTGGAACCGGCGCGCTCCACGATGCCGATCATCTCGGCCACGGCGGCCAGCGCATCGCGGCGCATATTCATCGGCACGGTGCCGGCGTGGCCTGCCTCGCCGATCACGTGAGCGCGGGCTCTTGTGATGCCGTTGATGGCGGACACGATGCCCACCGGCAGGTCTTTTGCTTCGAGCTGCGGGCCCTGCTCGATATGAACCTCGAGATAGC
Source organism: Microvirga sp. BSC39 (assembly GCF_000739015.1). Lineage (GTDB taxonomy): Bacteria > Pseudomonadota > Alphaproteobacteria > Rhizobiales > Beijerinckiaceae > Microvirga. Next base: position 196,080 of record NZ_JPUG01000073.1, on the reverse strand, counting down.
CAAGAGTGCGCGCCGGATCGCGGGCGAGAGCTGCAACGCCCGCCGGATCGCCCCCGAAGGCGACCAGCGCATCGCGCAGCGCGATGCCGTCCTGGTCCCGGCCGTCGAGCCATGCCGGGTTGAAGCGGCCCGCGAGCGCCGAGGAGGTGGAGAGATTGGTCGGGAAGCGAACGTTCTCCTCGTCCCCGAAGGCCACGATCTCGATCGGACAGGAGGACGTGATCCCCTGATGCCGCAACGCCTCGACCACCGCGATGCCGAGCACCACGCCGAGATTGCCGTCATAGCGGCCGGCATCGACCACGGAATCGATATGGGAGCCGATGATAAGGGCGGGCGCGTCGGGATCGGCGCCTTCCATGCGGCCGATGACCGAGCCGAGCGCATCGATATGCGCATCGAGCCCGGCAGACTGCATCATGCTCAGCGTCGCTTCGGCGGCCTTGCGATGGGCGGTGGACAGATAAAGCCGCGTGATGCGACCGGGCTCATCCGTATGCTGGGCGAGATCCTCGATCATCGCCATCACGCGGCGGCCGAGGGTGAAATCGGTAGCGTTTGTCATGGCCGGGAGAGTTTCAGGAACCGGGCCGCTTCGCAAGAGGCGAGCAGCCCGGATTCAGAACCCTTACGCCGCGACGCCGAGCTTCTTCTGCAGGCTCGTGGACGAGGTCGTGTATTGGAACAGGAGCTTCTTCTCCGGGTACACGTAGCGGTGCACTTTCTGCGCCGCCAGCGCGCCCTCATGGAAGCCGGAGAGGATGAGCTTCAGCTTGCCCGGATAGGTGTTGATGTCGCCGATGGCGAAGATGCCGGGAACGTTGGTCTCGAACTTCTCGGTATCCACCGGGATCAGGTTCTCGTGCAGGTTCAGGCCCCATTCGGCAATCGGCCCGAGCTTCATGGTGAGCCCGAAGAAGGGCAGCATCACGTCGCAATCGACGAGGTGTTCCGAGCCGTCATCCTTACGGACCACGGCGCCTTCCAGCACGTGATTGTCGCCCTTGAGCGCACTCACCTGTCCGAGGTGAAGATCCATGTCACCGGCGGCGACCAGGGAGCGCATCTTCTCCACCGTATGGGGCGCGGCGCGGAAGGCGTCGCGGCGGTGGAGCAGGGTGAGGCGCTTGACGATGGGCTGCAGGTTCACGGTCCAGTCGAGGGCGGAGTCGCCGCCGCCGACGATCAGCACCTTCTTGCCCCGGAACATCTCCATCTTGCGCACGGCATAGAACACGCTCGTGCCCTCATAGGCCTCGATGTTGTCGATCGGGGGTTTCTTGGGCTGGAACGAGCCGCCGCCCGCCGCGATGATCACGGATTTGCAGACGAACGTGGTGCCGTTCTCGGAGGTCTTGACCCGGAACAGGGGCGCCTCGGGCGTGCCGATGGATTCCAGGCTCTCCACCATCTCGTTGAGGTGGAAGGTGGGGTTGAACGGCTCGACCTGCGCCATCAGGTTGTCGACCAGCCCCTGGCCGGTCACCATCGGGAAGCCCGGGATGTCGTAGATCGGCTTTTCCGGGTAGAGCTCGGCGCATTGGCCGCCCACCTTCGGCAGGATGTCGATGAGGTGGCATTTGATATCGAGGAGGCCCAGTTCGAACACGGCGAACAGGCCCACGGGCCCGGCACCGATGATGACGACGTCCGTTTCGATATGGTCGGTCATAAACAGGCTCCTTCGAGAGGCCTTTTCGAAAGCACGGCCTCTCCGTCTTGGCAATGTGGCAGGGTGTCGATCAATCCCCGGTGGGCGCCAGGGTGACTTCCAAGCCGTCGAGTTCGGGGGTCCACAGGATCTGGCAGGACAGGCGGGAACTGGACTTTGTCACCACCGTGTCGAGCTGGTCCTCCTCCTCCTCCGTGGGAGGAAAGAGCTTGTCCATCCACTCCTCGGCCACGAAGACGTGGCAGGTGGCGCATTCGCAGGCTCCGCCGCATAGGCCCTCGATGGGCAGGCCCCAGTCCCTGATGATCTCCATGACCCGCCAGCCCTCGATGGCCTCAAGGGTGTGGCGCTGGCCGGCCCGGTCGGTCACATGGATGACGCCCATGAAGCGGGAATTCCTTCGTGTGGATTCTGGGATGGGGCGCAGGAGGTGCGCCGGGTGGGCTGGATATCGGCCTTTCGGCCCGCCCCGTCAATGGTTTAAGGGCCTGGTTTGTTTCCGGGGCTTGACCCTCCTAGACCCCAAGGGCGTCCGCTCTCAGAGCCTCGTTCGCCATGAGCTCGGCCATGGAGCCCTGGAAGCGGATTTCGCCGCGCTCGATCACGCAGGCCTGGTCGCTGATGCCCGCGGCGAAGGCCCAGTTCTGCTCGGAGAGCAGCACGGCCACGCCTTCCGCCTTCATGGCCCTGATCGCCTCGGCCATCATCTGGACGATCACCGGGGCAATACCCTCCGAGGGCTCGTCGAGCAGGATCGCATCCGGGTTGCCCATGAGGGTGCGGGCGATGGCCAGCATCTGCTGCTCGCCGCCGGACATCTGGTTGCCGCGCCGCCCGCGCATCTCGGCGAGGTTGGGAAAAAGCCGGAACAGCCGCTCCGGGGTCCAGGGCGAACGGCCGGCGGGGGCAGGTCGGCGCCCCGTCACCAGGTTCTCCTCGACGGTGAGGTCGGTGAAGATGCGCCGGTCCTCCGGCACGTAGCCGAGGCCCAAACGGGCGATCTTGTAGGTGGGGAGCCTGGCCAGGGAATGACCCTTGAAGGTGGCCTGCTTGGCCGAGGCCGAGACCAGCCCCATGATCGCCTTCAGGGTGGTGGTCTTGCCTGCCCCGTTGCGGCCGACCAAGGCCATGACCTCACCGGCCTGGAGCCGGAAGGTCAGATCGAACAGCACCTGGGCGCGGCCGTAGAAAGCGCAGAGGTTCCAAACTTCGAGAAGCGGCGCATTCATGCGGGGCTCACTCCTCTCGGCGGCTCAAGAGCACGCTCGTCGCCCAGATAGGCGCGCTTCACCTGCTCGTCCTGCCGGACCTCGTCCGGGGTGCCTGCGGCGATGATCTGGCCTCGCAGGAGCACCAGCACCCGGGCCGCATGGCCGAAGACCACGTCCATGTCGTGCTCGGTGAACAGAACGCCGATGCCCTGCGACTCGGCAATGGAGGCGGTGAGATCCATGAGCGCCGCCCGCTCGCGCGGAGCCATGCCGGCGGTAGGCTCATCCATGAGGAGCAGCTTGGGCTGGCCGGCGAGCGCGATGGCGAGTTCCACCCGCTTCACGTCGCCGTAAGCGAGCGCGGAGCATGGGGTATCTGCCGCCTCGGCCATGCCGACGCGCGAGAGCAATTCGACGGCCTTGTCGCGATGGCGCTCGCGGGCTGCAGTCCAGAGGCCGCTGCTCTGCCGGTTGCAGCTGATCAGCGCCATCTGGACGTTCTCGGCAGCGCTCATGGAGAGGAATGTCTGCGCCACCTGGAAGGTGCGCCCCACGCCGCGGCGGAAGCGCTTCTGCGGCGACGCGTGGGTGATGTCCTGCCCGTCGAGCAGAACCTGTCCGCGATCCGGTCGCAACTGGCCGCCCACCATGTTGAACACGGTGGATTTGCCGGCGCCGTTCGGTCCGATGATCGCCAGCATTTCGCCGCGCGCCACCGTGAAGGTCACGTCGCGGGCCGCCACCACGCCGCCGAAGGATTTGTGCAGGCCGTTGACAGCAAGAAGCGTCATGCCCGCGCCTCCCACCAGTCACGGACGGTGCCGACGAGACCGCGCGGGAAGATGAGCACCATGGCGATGATGCTCAGCCCCAGCAGCAGCCGCCACAGGGATGTGAGCGGCATGATCCAGTCGCGCAGGGCATGCAGGGCCGCAGCACCCACCAGCGGCCCCATCACGGTCTGGATGCCGCCGAGGAGCAGCATCGTGAGCGCGTCCACGGAGGTGGAGATCCCGAGCAGGCTCGGATCGACCGAGCCGCGGGAAAACGCATAGAGGCCCCCCGCAAGGCCGGCCGCGGCACCGGCGATCATGAAGGCCATCCAGCGATGCTGACGAACCTTCAGCCCGATGGCCTCGGCACGGGATTCCGAGTCGCGCGCCGCCCGCAAGGCATAGCCGAACGGCGCATCGATGATGCGTTTCAGGAGCAGCACCGTGACGACCGTCAGCGCTGCGGTCAGCAGGTAGTAGGGGGCTGGCCCGCTCGCCCAGGACGACGGCCAGACACCGACGATGCCGTTGTCGCCGCCGGTCACGTCCACCCATTGGAACGCGACCGCATAGAGGATCTGCGCGGCTGCGAGCGTCATCATGGCGAGATAGATGCCGGACAGGCGCACCACGAAGGCACCCACCAGGCACGCGCCGAGGGCCGCGAGAGCAAGCCCGAGAGGCAGCGCTGCCTCCATCGAGACCCCGTACCATTTGACCGCGAGCGCCGCCCCGTAGGCGCCGAGGCCGAAGAAGGCCGCATGGCCGAAGCTCACGACCCCGCCAACGCCGATGAGCAGCTGCAGGCTGAAGGCGAAGAGTGCGAAGATCAGGATCTCGGTGGCGACCTTCAGGAGATAAGCATCTGCCAGCAGCGGAAAGGCGGCGAGAACCGCAATCACAACCAGCAGGATGAGCTGACGGCCGGGCAGGGGAGCCCGGCTGGAAATGCCCACCGCGTGCGTTCCGCCGACGATCTCGGCCCGGCCGAAGAAGCCATGGGGACGGATTGCCAGCACCACGGCCATGAGCAGGAAGACGACGACGAGCGTGCTTTTCGGGAAGATCAGGATGCCGAAGGCCTGGAGTTGCCCGATGATGAGCGCTGCGAGGAAGGCACCCGGTACGCTGCCCATGCCGCCCACCACCGTGACCACGAAGGCCTCGGCGATGATGGAGAGGTCCATGCCCGTATTGGCCGAGACGCGCGGGATCTGGAGCGCGCCGCCGAGGCCGGCGAGAAACGCGCCGAGAAACAGCGTGCCGGTGAAGAGCAAGGCCTGATTGACGCCGAGCGACGCCACCATGTCGCGATCCTGCGTGGCCGCACGCACCAGCACGCCGAAGCGCGTCTTGCGCAACAGGAGCCACACGAGGCCGAGCACGATAGGGCCTGCCGCGATCAGCACGAGTTCGTAGGAGGGAAAGCGTCGTCCCAGAATCTCCACCGGCGCGCGCAGTCCCGGCGCGCGCGGCCCGAGAATGTCCTGCGGGCCGAAGACCTGCACCACGAGATCCTGCACCACCAGCACGACACCGAAGGTGGCGAGCAGTTGGAAGAGTTCCGGCGCGCCGTAGATGCGCCGCAGGAGCAGCACCTCGATGATGACGCCGATGAGCCCGACGATGACGGCCGAGGCCAGGATGCCGGCCCAGAAGGTGACGGGTCCAAAGGAGAGTTCGAGCAGCCGCGGCACCAGGGTCGCGGCCGTGTAGGCGCCGATCATGTAGAGCGAACCGTGCGCGAAGTTCACGATCCGCGTGACGCCGAAGACGATGGTCAGACCGCAGGCGGTGATGAAGAGCGAGGAGGCGCTGGACAGGCCGCTGAGGGCCTGAACGGCGAGGAAAGCGGGGTCCATTCCTTACCCTCCCCTTGAGGGGGAGGGTCGGCCGTCAGGCCGGGGTGGGGTGGGAAGCGCAAGCGCCTCCGATTGAGGCGAGCCATACAAGGCCGCGTAAATGGTGTCGAGAACGCCGTTCATGTTCTCGGAAAGTTCGGCGTTCCAGAAGCGGACGACGCGGTAGCCTTCCGCTTCAAGCCAGCGGGTCCGGGCTTCATCTTTGGCGGCGACTTCATCCTCGGAATGATGACCACCATCGAGTTCGATCAGGAGGCGGGCCTTCAGGCAGGCGAAGTCGGCGACATAGGGGCCAATGGGAACCTGCCTGCGAAAGTGACTGCCGTAGACGGGAATGTTCTTCAGCGCGCGCCAGAGAACCTGCTCCGGCTCCGTGGTGTTCGAGCGGAGCTGCTTTGCTCTTTCGCGTCTGAAGCGGTTGATGTTCGACATGACTGGTTTTCTGTTGTGGCACCACCCCACCCCGACCTACGGTCGACCCTCCCCATCAAGGGGAGGGTGAAGGCGCGTCTAGTCCTTCCGAACCGCCTTCACCTCGGCCTCCGTCGGCATGAACGAGGCGCCCTCCTTGTAGGTCCAGTCCGTCATGCCCCCAGTTGCACCCTTCAGCACGAGCTTGCCGACCCAGGCGCCCATGGTGGACTGGTTGTCGATGCCGCGCATGGTGATCGGGCCGATCACGGTGTCGAACTTCGCATCCTCAAGCGCCTTGATGATCGCTTCCGTCTCGGTGGAGCCGGCGCGCTCGATGGCGTCGCGGATCATGGTCATGACCATGTAGCCGAGCAGCGAGCCGAGGCGCGGCGTGTCGTTGTACTTGGCGCGATAGGCGTCGATGAAGGCCTTGTGCTTGGGTTCCTTGATCTCGTCCCAGGGATAGCCGGTCACGGTCCAGCCCTCGGGCACCTCGTCCTTGAGCGGCAGCAGCCATTCGGGCTCCCCGGTCAGGAGCGACAGAACCGTGGTGTCCTCGAACAGACCGCGGGTGTTGCCCTCGCGGACAAACTGGGTGAGGTCGGGGCCGAAGAGCACGTTGAAGATGCCGTCAGGCTTGGCCTGCTCGATGGCGGACGCGGTGGCGCCCGCCTCGATCTTGCCGAGCGCCGGGTATTGCTCGGCGACGATCTGCGCGCCGGGCACCCGCTCCTGGATCAGGCGCTTGAACACGGCGGCGGCCGACTGGCCGTACTCGTAGTTCGGCGCCACGATGGCCCAGCGCTTGGCCCCGGAGGCCTTGGCCTGATCGACCAGCATGCCGACCTGCATGAAGTTGTTGGGCCGGACGCGGAAGGTGTAGCGGTTCCCCTGAGCCATCGTCACGGCATCGGTGAGGGGCTCGGCCGCGATGTAGACGATCTTCTTCTGGTTGGCGTAATCGGCCATGGCGACGCCGACATTGGACAGGAAGGAGCCGAAGAGGAGCGAGACGCCCTCGCGGCTCACGAGCTCGTCCGCCACGCGGGTGGCGCTGCCCGTGGTCGCGCCATCGTCGCGGGAGACGATCTCGATCTTGCGCCCGAGCACGCCGCCCTTGGCGTTGATCTCCTCGAGGGCCATCTGCCAGCCGTTCCGATAGGGCACGGTGAAGGCCGCCCATTGCGCATAGGAATTCAGCTCGCCGATCTTGATCGGGGCCTGCTGCGCCTGAGCCACCGGTGCCCCGAGGGCAAGCGCCGCTCCAAGGGCAAGCCAGGCCGGAGCCAGCCAGCGGATCGTCGATATTGTCGCCATGACGGCATCCCTTCAGTCGAGAACGTGCGAGGATTTAGGGCCAACCGGGTCGAGAAGAAAGACACAAACTGCCAAGGTTCGCGAAATCCTGCCTTGCCCGTCACCGGGAGAGGATGACACATTCGCCGTCCTTTCCGTTCCTTCATATGGCAGATCCATGCTCCTCGACCGCGATCCCGCCCACGCCTTCATGCCCTATCCGGCCGTTCCGGTTCCCCATGCGCCGTCAGGGCCGCTCTCCGGTCTGACCTTTGCCGCCAAGGATCTGTTCGACGTGGCGGGCTACCCGACCAGCGCGGGATCGCCCCACATGCTCGCCATGTCGGGCATCAGGACCCGCACGGCTCCGACCGTCCAGAGGCTGCTCGATGCCGGCGCGCGGCTCGTGGGCAAGACGATCACGGACGAACTGGCCTTTTCCATGAGCGGCAAGAACGCCCATTTCGGCACGCCGGTGAACGGCGGCGCGCCCGACCGCATTCCCGGCGGCTCGTCCTCGGGCTCGGCGGCGGCCGTGTCGAACGGGTTGTGCGATTTCGCTCTCGGCACCGATACGGGCGGGTCGGTGCGGGCGCCGGCCAATCATTGCGGCCTCTTCGGCATCCGGCCGACCCATGCCCGGGTGAGCCTCGAACTCTGCCACGACCTTGCACCCTCCTTCGACACCTGCGGCTACTTCACCCGCGACGGCGCCACCTTCGAGCGGGTCGGCGAGGTGCTGCTGGGCGAGGACACGACTCCCCTGCCGCAGAAGCCTCGCGTGCTCCTGGGGCGGGATGCCTTTGGGCTGCTGCACGGGGCGGTGCGGGAGGCGCTCGCGCCGGCCCTGCGCCGGGCGGAAGCCGTGCTCGGCGAGGCGCAGGAGGTCGATGTGGCAACAGAAGGCTTCACGGCCCTCTACTGGGCCATGCGTTACATCCAGAGCCGGGAGGCCTGGACGGTCGATGGGCCGATGATCGAGCGCTACAATCCGCCCCTCGGCCCTGGCGTGGCCGACCGCTTCGAGTTCTCCAGGGCGGTGACCGACAGCCAAGTCACGGAAGCCCAGGTGATTCGCGCCGCCTTCCGCAAGCGGTTCAGCGCCCTGCTCGATGGCGCCGTGCTGATCCTGCCGACCATGCCCGACATCGCCCCGCTCCTCACCGAAAGCGACGAGTCGCTGAACGATTACCGCAACAACGCCCTGAACCTGCTCTGCCTGTCGGTGCTGACCGGCCTGCCGCAGGTGTCGATCCCGCTCGCCTCCCGGTCCGGCGCTCCGCTGGGGCTGTCGCTGATGGGGCCAGCCGGGTCGGACCTGAGCCTCGTGCGGCTGGCGCGCCGCATCGCCGAGAGCGCATAACCCACGGGACCCATCGGACGCCGCCGGAGTTACCGGCAGAGCGAGAAGCAAACCACGAGCCTGTTTGAGGGGAAGCCATGACCCATCCAGCCGTTCACCCGGAAACGCCGCATGTGGCGGTGGCCAGCGCCTGCGTGCTGGGGGAGGGGCCGGTGTGGGACCACCGCTCGAACACCCTGTTCTGGGTCGACGTCAAGAACCCGGGGGTGTGGCGCTACCGGCCGGACACGAAGGAGCATTTCCGTGTCGATGCGCCCGAGCGGATCGGCTTCATCGCCCTGACCCCTGACGAGGATGTGGTGGTCGCCGGCTTCAAGTCCGGCCTCGCCCGCTTCAATCTCGAGACCGGCGCGGTCGAGCCCATCGTGTCTCCCGACAAGGACAAGCCCAGCAACCGCATCAACGACGGCCATGTGGGCCCGGACGGCGCAATCTATTTCGGCACCATGGACGACGAGGAGGAGAACGCCTCCGGCGCCTTCTGGCGCTGGGACGGCAGGGAGCTGACCCAGTTCCATTCCGGCATCGTGGTCACCAACGGTCCAGCCTTCAGCCATGACGGGCAGAGGATCTACGCGACCGACACGACGGGCCAGACGATCTATGCCCTCGATGCGGGCGGGGGCTCCATCGGCGAGCCGCGCCCCTTCACCCGCTTCGAGCAGAGCTGGGGACATCCGGATGGCATGGCGGTCGATGCGGAGGGGCATGTGTGGGTCTGCCATTGGGGCGCCTCGCGCATCACGCGGTTTGCTCCCGATGGCACCGTGGAGCGCACCGTGTCGGTTCCGACCGCCCAGGTGACCAAATGCGCCTTCGGCGGGCCCGATCTCACCACGCTCTACATCACCACCGCGGCCATCGGACGTGACCCGCATATCGACGTGATGGCGGGCCATCTCTTCAAGGTGGAGACCGGCGGCATCCGCGGGCTGCAGACCAACCTCTTCGAGGGATAGGCACCATGAGCATCGAGCGCTTCGGCTCCCTCAACGGGCAGGACGTCCTGCAGGTCTCATTGCAAGGACCTGACGGCATGGAGATGAAGGTCCTGACCTGGGGCGCGGTGGTGCGCGATCTCGTCGTGCCCTCCTCAGGCGGATCGCAGCGCGTGGTGCTCGGGCTCAACTCCGTCGAGGATTACGTCGCCCATTCCCCCTATTTCGGCGCCATCGTCGGACGCCACGCCAACCGCATCAGAGGCGCTTGCTTCACCCTGAACGGGGAGACCTATCGTCTCGATGTAAACGAGGGCAGAAACCAGCTGCATGGCGGCACCATGGGCTTCGGCACGCGTCTGTGGAGCGTCATTGATCACACCGCCGCCAGCGTCACCTTGAGCCTCGTGTCGGAGGATGGCGACATGGGCTATCCGGGCCGGCTCGTTGCGACCTGCACCTACACGCTCCTGCCGTCATGCGGGTTGCGGATTGTACTGGAGGCCACCTGCGACCAGCCCACGCCGGTGAACCTTACCACCCACGGCTACTTCAATCTCGATGGCAGCGCGGACATCTCAGCTCACGAGCTGATAATCGCAGGCGATCACATCACGCCGACGAGGTCCGACCTGATCCCCACGGGCGAGATCAGAGCCGTGGCGGGAACCGACTACGACTTCACGGCCGCGAGGCCGATCCATGGAGCCCAGCACACCCTTTACGACACCAATTTCGTCCTGCGCGGCCCTTATGGCGAACTTCGTCATGCCGCGACCTTAACTTCGCCCAAGAGCAGCGTGTCCATGGAGCTCTGGACCACGGAGCCCGGCGTTCAGTTCTATGACGGGCACCTGCTCGATATGCCCGTTCAGGGATTGGGAGGAGCCAGATACGGCCGGCATGGAGGGCTCTGCCTGGAGCCGCAGCGGTTCCCCGACAGCCCCAATAATGCCCATTTTCCGTCGTCTCTTCTGATGCCAGGTCAGGTATCACGCCAGGTCAGCGAGTTGAGGTTCTCTCGCTGACGCAAGGAACTTTGCTCATGCATGCGGGTTCTTCTTTGTAGGCGTTGCGTTTCCAGACAAACACAAACAGTAGGGGATGGCGCCCATGCCGGTGCTTGATGCGAAAGCCTTGGAAATCGATCCCAAGGGAATGATTTTCCTGAAGAGCATCCTGCGCCCGCTCGCCTCTTCCGAGGTAACCCCGAAGGATAAGTCCCGCGTCGGTCGGATCCGGCTTCACATGCCGCGACGGGTGCGCGAAGCCGTCACCGGCACGGCGTGACGGGCTCTCTCGAGCCCGCCGCCTTTCTCACTCAAGCATCTGTACCCGCAGGGACCAGCCCACGCTTGGCCAGGAGAGCGTCCGCCGTCGGCAGGCGCCCTCGGAATGCCGTGTAGGCCTCGGCCGGATCGCGCAGATTGCCGGAGGAGTAGATGAAGCGCTTCAGCTTGTCCGCCATGTCGCGGTTGAAGGCATCGCCTGTCTCCTCGAAGGCTGTGAAGGCGTCTGCGTCGAGCACCTCCGACCAGAGATAGCTGTAATAGCCTGACGAATAGCCGTCGCCCGAGAACACGTGGGTGAAATGCGGAGTGCGATGACGCATGATGATCTCGCGCGGCATGCCGATTTTCTGCAGGGTCTCCGCCTCGAAGGCGGATGCGTCGAGATTGCTCAGGTCCTTGCGGCGGTGCAGCTCCAGATCGACGAAAGCCGAGGCAAGAAACTCGATCGTGGCGAAACCCTGGTTGAAGTTGCGCGCCGCCATCAGGCGCTCGAGCAGTTCCTCCGGGATCGGCTCGCCCGTCCGGTAATGGGTTGCGTAGCGGCGCAGGATATCGGGCTGGGAGAGCCAGTGCTCGTAGAGCTGTGAGGGCAACTCCACGAAATCCGTCGACACGGCCGTTCCCGCGAGAAGCGGGTAGGTTACGTTCGAAAGCAGGCCATGCAGGCCGTGACCGAATTCATGGAACAGGGTGCGTGCGTCGTCGAAGCTGAGAAGCGACGGCTCGCCCGCGCCGCCTTTGGCGAAGTTCATCACGTTGACGATGATCGGGCGAATGTCGCCGGTGAGCTTTTCCTGCGAGCGGAAGGCGCTCATCCAGGCGCCGCTGCGCTTCGATGAACGTGCGAAATAATCGCCGATGAAGGTGCCGATATCCTGGCCGCTCTCATCCACCACCTGCCAGGCGCGAATGTCGGGATGATATTTCGGGAAGTCCTTCAGCTCCTGGAAGCTCAGGCCGAAGAGCCGATGCGCTGTCTCGAAGGAGGCTTCGATGATGCGGTCGAGCTGGAAGTAGGGCTTGATCGTCGCCTCATCGAGATTGTGGCGCGCCATGCGGACCTGATCCGCGTAATAGCGCCAGTCCCACGGCTCGACGGCAATGTTGTCGCCGATGGATTGCGCCTGAGCCTGCAGGTCGTTGCGCTCCTCCTCCGCACGGGCGCGGGCCGGCGTCCACACGTCGTTCAGGAGCTTCATCACGTTGTCCGGCGTCTTCGCCATCGTGTCGGCGAGCTTGAAGTCGGCGAAGGTCTCGTAGCCTAAGAGCTTCGCCCGCTCGGCGCGCAGGGCCGCCGTCTCGGCGATGATGGCCTTGTTGTCGGTCGCATTGCCGTTGTCGCCGCGTGCGGCCCAGGCCTTGAAGGCCTGCTCGCGCAGGTCGCGCCTCTTGGAGAACTGCAGGAACGGCTCGATGCTGGAGCGGGAGAGCGTGATAACGTATTTGCCCTTCAGCCCGCGATCCTCGGCGGCTTGGGCAGCGGCCTCGCGCAGGAAGGAGGGCAGGCCTTCGAGATCCGCCTCGCCGTCGAGAACGAGCTGATAGGATTTCTCGTCCGCCAGCACGTTCTGCGAGAACTGCGTGCCGAGGCTCGCGAGCCGCTCGGTGATGGCAGCGAGCCGCTTCTTATCCTCGGGCCCGAGCTTGGCGCCGGCGCGCACGAAGATCGTGTGATAGCGGTCGAGAACACGCATCTGCTCAGGGTCGAGGCCGAGGCTCTCGCGCTTGTCGTAGAGCGCGGCCACGCGCCGGTAGAGCGCCTCGTTCATGAAGATGCTGTTGCGGTGCTTAGCGAGAACCGGCGCCATCTCGCGCTCGATGGCCTGAAGCGCATCGTTGGTGTGCGAGCCGGCGAGGTTGAAGAACACGCCGCCCACCTTCTTGAGCGTCCGGCCGCTGCGCTCCAGCGCCTCGATGGTGTTGGCGAAGGTCGGCGCTTCCGTGCTCTCGGCGATCGCCGCGATCTGGGATTGCTGCTCGGCGAGCGCGGTGTCAAAGGCTGGCCTGTAATGCTCCGGCGCGATGCTCTCGAAGGGCGGAAGACCGAACGCGGCCGTCCATGGCGTGAGAAGGGGATTGCCTGCGAGAGCCGCGTCTGAAGCCGTCATGGTCGCTCCTGCCTGTTGATTGGGAGACCTGAAGTCTTAGTCCCGTCAGCCATCCACGGAAAGGGGGTCTGAGTTCGTCGACGCCCGGTTGCCGGCGAGGTGGCGCTGCAGGAAGGCCAGTGCCCTGCGGCTCGCGTCCTCCTCCGCAGCGCCCCTGAAACCGTGGCCCTGGCCGGGATAGACCTTCACCTCGTGCGGCACGTTCTGCTGGCGCAGCAGGGCTTCCACCGCATAGGCATTGGCCACCGGCACGATGGGATCGGCCGAGCCGTGCAGCACCAGGGTCGGCGGCAGCCGCGAGGTGGTGGCGATCGCGCCCTGCGGCAGGGGGCCGAAATAGTTCACCAGCGCCTTCACGCGCGAATCGGTGCTCGACACGGCCAACCCTAAGGCAGCGCCCAGGGAAATGCCCACGATGCCGATACGGCTCGAATCGGCGCCCGGATGATTCGCCGCGAAGGTCAGGGCATCCTGGACCGTGCTCATCCAGGGCATGAAGTTCTGGAACAGGGTGCTGAACGACGCCCGCTTCTCACCCGTGCGGTCGAGATAGTGAACCAGGTGAACCTGATAGCCGGCGGCCGCCACGTCGCGAGCCGCCTCGCGGTACTGGCTGTTGTAGCCTAAGCCGTCGGCGCCATGCAGCATGAGGAGCGTGGGACGGGGCGAGGCGCCGGGCCCCTGAAAGGTTTCGACGGCAATCGCCTTGCCGCCGCTCTTGAACGCGTTGCGCTGTGCGGTGAGGGGCATCGAGAGGGACTTGTCCTGTTGGGCCTGGGCGGTGGAAGAGGCAGCAAGGGCTGCCCCGATCAGAAGGTTGCGTCTGGTGATCGACATGGGAGATTGAAGCCGCTCGGCGGGAATTTCGTACCCTTGAGATGGGTGCGCATCCTTAAGGCTTGCAGATGGCAAAAGGTCCCAGCATTTTGAACGGACACGCTTTCGGCCAAGCTTAAGGATCGTTTCAGGCTTGAGCACGTTGTTTGCAGGCCAGCGGGATCGTCCCGCCGGCCTGCAGAGATCACCTGAATGCGCCCCGCACCGACCCCCGCGCCCCCTCCGGAGACGGAGATTCAGCCCCCCGGCGTTCCGGGGCTTTCCGGCCTGCTGACCCTGGCTGTGTGTGTCGTCGTGCTGGCCGCGCTCTATGTCGGACGGGAGGTTTTCCTGCCCGTCGTGCTCGCCATCCTGCTGGCGTTCGTGCTTGCGCCGTTCGTCGAGCTGCTGCGCCGGTGGCGACTCAGCCGGGTGCCGGCCGTCATCATCGCCGTGCTGGTCGCTTTAGGGATCATCGTGTCCCTGGCCACCGTCATCGGCTTCCAGGTCGCCGGCTTAGCAACCGATCTGCCGCGCTATCAGAGCACCATCGAGAACAAGATCGGCCACCTGCGCGAGGGTTCGCTCGGCAAGCTGCCGGCGCTCCTGAAGGATTTCGGCCGTCGCTTCGACCAAGCCGTCGCAGAGCCGCCGCCAGAGCAGCAGGCGCCCGCGTCTCCCAATGCCACCACGCCACCGCCGCCTGCGGAGCCGAAGCCTCTCCCCGTAGAAGTGCACGAGCCGGATCCGACACCGGCCCAGGTCGCCAGGAACGTGCTTTTGCCCCTGCTCGAGCCCCTGGCCACCATGGGTATCGTGTTTGTCGTTCTGGTCTTCATCCTCATGCAGCGCGAGGATTTGCGCGACCGGATGATCCGCCTGTTCGGGGCCAGCGACCTGCATCGCGCCACGGCCGCCATGGACGATGCTGCGCGGCGCCTCAGCCGGTATTTCCTGACCCAGCTGGCGCTGAACGCGTCCTTCGGTGTGGTGGCAGCGATCGGCCTATGGCTGATCGGGGTGCCGAGCCCCATCCTATGGGGCGTCTTTGCCACCCTCATGCGCTTCGTGCCCTATATCGGCTCGTTCCTTGCCGCCGTGCCGCCGATCCTGCTTGCCGCTTCGGTCGATCCCGGCTGGTCCATGGCTCTCATGACACTCGCATTCTATGCTATCGGCGAGCCCCTGATGGGCCATGTGGTCGAGCCTGTGGTCTATGGGCAGAGCACGGGCCTCTCACCCTTCGCCGTCGTCATTTCGGCCATCTTCTGGACCTGGATCTGGGGACCGGTCGGCCTGCTGATCGCAACGCCCCTGACCCTGTGCCTCGTGGTGCTGGGCAGGCATGTGGAGCGGCTTGAGTTTCTCGACGTGCTGCTCGGCGACCGGCCTGCCCTGACGCCGGCCGAGAACCTCTATCAGCGCATGCTCGCAGGCGATCCGGACGAAGCCCTGGAATCGGCGGAACTGCTCCTCAAGGAGCGTTCGCTGACGTCCTATTACGATGAGGTTGCCCTGCGGGGGCTCCAGCTTGCCGCCAATGACGCGACACGCGGGGTCCTCACCCACCGCCAGCTCGATCAGGTCAAGGACGTGATCCGCGCCCTGGTGCAGGACCTGGGCGGGCATGACGATGTGGAGCCCGAGCCGGAGGACACGGAGGATGAGCCGGTTGCGGCTCCTGCGAGCGAGAAGCCTGCGAACAAGGATCCGGCGGTGCCCGAGGCCCTGCCGGAGGAGAGCCGGATTCCGGAAGTCTGGAGAGCCGAGGGAGCAGTGTTGTGCGTCGCAGGCCGCGGACCTCTGGATGAAGCAGCCTCCGAAATGCTTGCGCAGCTCCTGAGCAAGCATGGATTAGGCATCCGCGTCGTGCCGCATGAGGCCGTGTCGCGCCGGCAGATCTTCAACCTGGATATGACCGGCGTGCAGATGGTGTGCATCAGCTATCTGGAGATCAGCGGCACGCCGGCGCATCTGCGCTACCTGCTGCGGCGGCTGAAGCAGAAGGCCAAGGCTCCGACCCTTGTCGGTCTCTGGCCGGCAGAAGATGCGGTGCTGAAGAGCGAGACGATGCGCGCCACGCTCGGCGCCAATTACTACGTCTCGTCCCTGCGCGATGCGGTGGTGCAATGCCTCAAGGTGGCTACCGGCGACGAGAAGCTGCCGGAGAAGGCCAATTCCTCAAGCGAAAATGAGGCAACGGCAGCCAAGCGGCTGCCGTTGCCTGCTTAACGGTTCAAGCCGCCGCTTCCTTCAGGAAGTTCTCGGCGTAGTGGCAGGCGACCTGCCGCCCGTCGAGTTCCCGCAGGGCGGGACGCTCCACCTTGCAGCGCTCTGTCACATAGGGGCAGCGGGTCGAGAACACGCAGCCCTTCGGCGGGTTGAGCGGCGAGGGAAGCTCCCCTTTCAGGATGATGCGCTTGCGCTTCACCCCGGTGATGCCGGGCGTGGAGGAAAGCAGCGCCTGCGTGTAGGGGTGCAGCGGACGCGCGTAGATCTTCTCCTTCGGGCCGTGCTCGACCGCATGGCCGAGATACATGACCAGCACGTCGTGGGCGATGTGCCGGACCACGCCGAGATCGTGCGAGATGAAGAGATAGGCCAGGCCCATCTCCTCCTGCAGGTCGGCCAGAAGGTTGAGCACCTGCGCCTGGATCGAAACGTCGAGGGCCGAGACCGGCTCGTCCGCCACCACGAGCTTCGGCGAAAGCATCAGCGCGCGCGCAATCGCGATGCGCTGGCGCTGACCGCCGGAGAACATGTGCGGGTAGCGGTTGTAGTGCTCCGGCCGCAGGCCCACCTTCGCCATCATGGCTCGCGCGCGCTCAGTGCGTTCGGAGCTTGAGAGCTTGGTGTTGATGGCCAGCGGCTCCTCCAGGATCGTGCCCACCTTCTTGCGCGGGTTGAGCGAGCCGTAGGGATTCTGGAAGACGAACTGCACCATGCGGCGCAGGTCCTTGGCATAATTTGCCGGCGGATTGACCGCATCGATCCCGTCGATGGTCAGCCCACCCTCGGTGGGCTTCTCGATCAGGGTCACCATGCGGGCGAGCGTAGACTTGCCGCAGCCCGACTCGCCCACGACCGCAAGGGTCTTGCCGGGCTCGATGGCGAAGGAAATGCCGCCGACGGCCTGCAGGGCTGCCGGTTCCTTGAACAGGCCGCGCTTGATTTTATAGACCTGCTTCAGGCCCTTGGCTTCGACAACGGGAGCCTTCACGATGCAGCCTCCGTCCCAACGGGATGATCATGCTGAATGTCGGCGCTCCGGTTTGGATCGCCGAGGGGATAATGGCAGCGGATGTGACCGCCCGCCCAGGCGCGCAGGTCGGGGCGCACGTTGCGCGAATGCTCGGTGGCGTAGGCGCAGCGCGGGCTGAACAGGCACCCCTTGGGACGGTCGTAAAGGCCTGGCACCACGCCGGGGATGGTCGCCAGACGCCCTCCCTCGCTGCGCTCGGGGAGCGCCGCCAACAGGGCGGCCGTATAAGGATGCTGCGGCGAGGCGAAGAGGTCGGCGGCGGAGCGCTCCTCCATGATCTGCCCCGCATACATCACCATCACCCGCTGCGCGGTATCGGCCACCACGCCCATGTTGTGGGTGATCATGACCAGGCCCATGTTGCGCTCCTTCTGGAGCGATATGAGCAGGTCGAGGATCTGGGCCTGGATCGTCACGTCGAGAGCGGTGGTCGGCTCGTCGGCGATGAGCAGCTTCGGGTTGCAGGCGATGGCCATGGCGATCATCACGCGCTGGTTCATGCCGCCCGAGAGCTGGTGCGGATAGGCGGACAACCGGCTTTCCGGTGACGGAATACCAACCTGACCAAGCAGCTCCACGGCCCGGCGCCCGGCGGCCTTCCGGTCCATGCCCTCGTGCAGGCGCAAGGTTTCCGTGAGCTGGAATCCGACCGTGAAGGACGGGTTGAGGCTGGTCGTCGGCTCCTGGAATATCATCGCGACGTCTTTGCCGGTGAGCTTGCGCCGGTCCTTGTCCGAGATCGTCAGGAGGTCGCGGCCGTTGAAGGCGAGCTTGTCGGCGCGCACGCGGCCAGGGAAGGGGATGAGGCCCATGAGAGCCAGCATCGTGACGCTTTTGCCGGAGCCGGATTCGCCCACGACGCCGAGCACCTCGCCCTCGTCGAGCCTGAGGCTCACGCCGTCGACGGCCCGCATGATGCCGCCTTGGGTCGGGAATTCGACCGACAGGTTTTCAATTTCTACAAGAGCCATGATCAGCGCTTCAGTTTTGGATCGAGGGCGTCGCGAAGACCGTCGCCCAGAAGATTGAAGGCAAGCACCGTGACGAGGATCGCCAGACCCGGGAAGGTTACGACCCACCAGGCGCGGAGCACGAACTCGCGGGCATCAGCCAGCATGGTGCCCCATTCGGGGGACGGAGGCTGCGCGCCGAGGCCGAGGAAACCCAGGGCTGCCGCATCCAGGATCGCGGTCGAGATGCCCAGCGAGGCCTGAACGATCAGAGGAGCGGTGCAGTTCGGCAGCACTTCCCGGAACATCAGGCGCGTCGTGCCGGCGCCGCTCACGCGGGCGGCCGTCACGTAGTCCTTGGAGGTCTCCGTGATCACCGCCGCGCGGGCAAGGCGCACGTAATGCGGCAGGATCACCAGGGCAACCGCCAGCATCGCGTTCATCAGACCCGGGCCCAGCACCGCCACGATCACGATGGCGAGCAGAAGGCTCGGCAGCGTGAGGATGATGTCCATCAGGCGCATGATGAAGATCTCGGTCATGCCTCGAAAGAAGCCTGCCACGAGACCGAGCACGGTTCCCACTGCGATCGAGATCGCCACAACGAAGATGCCGATGAGGAGCGACAGCCGCGCGCCGTGGATCAGGCGGGACAGGATATCGCGGCCGATCGGGTCCGTGCCGAGAGGATAAGCCAGCGTGCCGCCCTCCTGCCAGAACGGGGGCTTGAGAGCGATCGAAGTGTCCGTCAGATAGGGCGAGTGAGGTGCGATTACATCGGCCAGCAGCGCGATGAGCACGACGGCGACGATAACGACGAGCCCAGCGACGGCGCCGTGATTGGCGCTGAAATAGCCCCAGAACTCGCGCAAGGGATGAGGAGGTGTGGCCGTCGGCGCAGCGACGGCCGGAGCTTCCATGGTTTCAGTGGTCATCGCGTATGCCTGATGCGAGGATTGATGAGGCCGTAGGCAAGGTCGACGAGGAGGTTCACGCTCATGACGACCACGCCCAGCAGCAGCGCACCGCCCTGCAGGACGGGATAGTCGCGCCGGAAGATGGCGTCGATAAGCCACTTGCCGACACCCGGCCAGGAGAAGATCGTCTCGGTGAGAATCGCTCCGGTGAACAGCACGCCGATCTGCAGGCCGATCACGGTCACGACGGGAATGAGGGCGTTGCGCAGAGCATGCAGGGCAACGACCCGGAATCGGGAAAGACCCTTCGCCTTGGCGGTGCGGATGTAGTCCTCGCCGAGAACTTCCAGCATGGCGGAGCGTGTCATGCGGGCAATCACCGCGAGCGGCACGGTCCCGAGCACGATGGTGGGCAGGATCAGGTGCCTGACCGCCGACCAGAAGGCCTCCGGCTCGTCCGACAGGAGCGTGTCGACCAACAGGAAGCCGGTGATCGGCTCTATGTAGTACAGCACGTCGATGCGGCCCGAGACGGGCGTCAGGTCGAACTGCACCGAGAACAGCAGGATCAGGATCAGGCCCCACCAGAAGATCGGCATGGAGTAACCGGCAAGCGAGATGCCCATGACGCCATGGTCGAAGATCGAATTTCGCCTGATCGCCGCGATGATGCCTGCCGGAAGACCGAGCAGCAGCGCGAAGAGGATCGCGCAGGTGGCGAGCTCGATGGTGGCCGGGAACAGCGCCGAGAACTCGCTCAGCACCGGCTCCTGCGTGATCATGGACTTGCCAAGATCCCCCTGCAGGACGCGGGCCAGATAGATCCCGTACTGGACAAGGATCGGCTTGTCGAAGCCGTATTCCTTGCGGAGCTGTTCATGGCGTGCGGGATCGATCCCGCGTTCGCCGGCGAGGGTTTCAATCGGATCGCCTGGCACGAGGCGGATCAGGAAGAAGGCCAGCAATGTGATCCCGAGAAAGGTCGGAATGATCAAGCTGACGCGAGTGAGGATGAAGCGGAGCATCGGCTGAATGTAAAAAGGCGGAGCGGCCTTAGAAGCCGCTCCGCCGTAGGTTGAAGGGAAGTGAGCTTACTTGCTGTTGATGTCCACGCCGTAGAAGGTGTGGCGACCGAACGGCGAGAGCTTGAAGTCCACGACTTCCTTGCGGACCGGCTTCAGCTGCACGGCGTGAGCCACCGTGAACCAGGGAGCCTGCTCCTTGAAGATCAGCTGAGCCTGCTCGTAGAGCTTCGTGCGCTCGGCCTGGTCCGTCGTGACCTTCGCCTTCGTCACGAGATCGTCGAAGGGCTTGTGGCACCACTTGGCGATGTTCGAGCCGGAAGCGCTCTGCGCCGAGGCGCAGCCCAGCAGGGTGTGCAGGAAGTTGTCCGGATCGCCGTTGTCGCCGGTCCAGCCGAGCTGAGCCATCTGGTGCTCGCCGGCCTGAGCCCGCTTGCGGTACTCACCCCACTCGAAGCTCTTGATCTCGGCCTTCACGCCGATTTTGGCGAGGTCGGCCTGCATGAGCTCCGCGATGCGGCGCGCATTCGGATTGTAGGGACGCTGAACCGGCATCGCCCACAGGTCGGTCTCAAGGCCGTTCGGGTAGCCAGCCTCGGCGAGCAGCTTCTTGGCCGCTTCCGGGTTGAACTCGTCTTCCTTCACGGACTCGTTGTACGACCACATGGACGGCGGGATCGGGTTCTTGGCCGGAACGCCCGAGCCGAGGAACACGGCGTCGACGATCGCCTTCTTGTTCATGGCCATGTTGAAGGCCTTGCGGACGCGCACGTCGTCGAAGGGCTTCTTCGTGGTCTGATAGGCGAGGTAGCCGACGTTCAGGCCTGCCTGCTCGAGGATCTGAACGTTCGGATCCTTCTTCATCGCCTCGAGGTCAGCCGGGTTCGGATACGGCATGACATGGCATTCGCCCTTCTGCAGCTTCGCCCAGCGCACGGAGGCGTCCGGGGTGATCGAGAAGACGAGGTCGTCGATCTTCGCCTTGCCGGCCCAATACTCGGGGAACGCCTTGTAGCGGATGATCGCATCCTTCTGGTATTGCACCAGGTAGAACGGGCCGGTGCCGATCGGCTCTTGGTCGATCTTCTCCGGGGTGCCGGCCTTCATCATGGCATCGGCGTATTCCTTCGACTGCACGCTCGACCACATCATGGCCATGTTGGCCAGGAACGGCGCCTCAGGCTGATTGAGGGTGATGCGGACGGTGTAGTCGTCGACCTTTTCCACCGACTTCAGCAGCTTGGGCATGCCCATGTCGTTGAAGTAGGAGTGGTTAGGGCTCGTGACCTTGAAGAAGGGGTTCTCTTCCTTCCACTGACGCTCGAACATGAACACGATGTCATCGGCATTCATGTCGCGGGTCGGCTTGAAATTCTTGTTGGAGTGCCACTTCACGCCCTTGCGCAGGGTGAAGGTGTACACGGTGCCGTCGGCGGAGACGTCCCACTTCTCGGCGAGGCTGGGAACGACCTTGGTGCCGCCGCGCTCGAACTCGACGATACGGTTGTAGATCTGCTCAGCGGCGTCGAAGGACGTGCCGGTGGTGTTCACGCCAGGGTAGAAGTTCTCGGGGCTGCCTTCGGAGCAGTAAACGAGGGTCTTGGCGGCCAGGGGGGCACCGGCCAGGAAAGCCGGAACGCAGATGGCTGCGAAAAGGGCTGATTTTTTCATTACCTTTGGTCCTCTGAGACGGCTCTACTCATGGCCGTTCTGTGACGGAGTTAAGGTGCGAAGCCCCGATATTGTCAATCTGTCCATGCAACAATGGATAATTTTTAGAGGAAATTAACCATTTTCTGCCTGCGAGGCAGCCTTAAAGAGAGCTTCTTAAGGTCAAATTTGCGCGATTCTTCACAATTTCGTCAATGGCCGTGCAGGGCAGGTTTGTCCACAATCGCGTGCGGGATCCGCTGTGCACGTGATATCATCATTGCTGCTTTTGACCGGCCGCTTCACTGACCTTCGCGGCGAGGTCGATGCGGGTGAACGGCTTGTGCAGCATCAGATAGCCATCCGGAACGCGCTTGGGATCGGCGTATCCGGTTATGAGCAGGATACCGACGCCGGGGCGGACCTCATGGGCCTTGTCGGCGAGCTCGGTTCCCGTCATGCCCGGCATGGCAAAGTCAGCGATCAGCACGTCGAGCTGGTCGTCGGCTTTCAGGATGTCGAGGGCTGAAGATCCGTCGGCGGCTTCCACGACCCGATGGCCCATCTCGCTCAGGTAGGCGGCTGTGACCGTGCGCACTTCCGCATCGTCATCCACGAGCAGGATACGAACTTTGGGAGCATCGGGAGCGATGGAATGCTCCTCGTGGGGTCTGCCGTCCTGCGCCTTCACGGCGCGGGAGAGGTAGAGTTCCACCGTCGTGCCGACACCGACCTTGCTGTGGATCGTCACCGTGCCGCCGGATTGCTGCGCCAGACCGTAGACCATCGGAAGACCCAGGCCCGTACCCTTGCCCACCTCCTTCGTAGTGAAGAAGGGCTCCAGCACCCGCGCCAGCACCTCCGGCGGAATGCCGGTGCCGGTATCCGTCACCGAGATCACCACGTAATCCCCGGCGGTAAGATCGGTGATCCGGCCGTCCTCGACCGCCTCTTTGCGGGTCGAGAGGGTGAGAACACCGTTCTCCGCCATGGCATCGCGGGCGTTGATGCACAGGTTCAGGATAGCCAGTTCGAGCTGGTCCGGGTCCACCATGGCGGACCAGAGCTCATCCACGAGATGCCGCTCGATCCGAATCACACCGCCGAGCGTGCGAGTCAGCAGGTCGCTCATGCCGGCGATGACCTGGTTCACGTCCACAGCCTGCAGTCGCAGGTCGCGCTGGCGGCTGAAGCTCAGGAGCCTCTGGGTCAGGGATGCGCCCCGCTCTGCCGCATAGGTGGCATTCTGCAGGAGCCGCGTCAGGCGCGGATCATCAGGAGCCCTGCGCGAGGCGAGGTCCAGGCTGCCGAGCACGGCCATCAGCAGATTGTTGAAGTCGTGGGCCACGCCCCCGGCCAGGGTCCCGAGAGCCTGCATCTTGTCGGCCTGACGCAGGCGCATCTCCATCAGCTTGCGCTCCGTGATGTCGCGCTCGATGGTGGCAAGGTTCGTCACGGTGCCCTGATCGTCCAGGATCGGGATGTGGTTGATGAGACACCACTGCGTCCTGCCGTCAGGCAGCGTGCGCTCCTCGATCACCTCGTCGGGCTGGCGCGCCTCGATGGCGCGGCGCTCCGCCTCCTCGATCATCGTCGCCCGCTCGGGCGAGACGTAATCCCTTTCCTTGTGG
This sequence comes from Microvirga sp. BSC39, assembly GCF_000739015.1. Lineage (GTDB taxonomy): Bacteria > Pseudomonadota > Alphaproteobacteria > Rhizobiales > Beijerinckiaceae > Microvirga. The sequence continues at coordinate 172,903 of NZ_JPUG01000073.1, read as the reverse complement.
CCCAGGCAGTCGCCGGCCGTGCATCCGAGGCTTCTCGCCTTGCTCGCATTCAGGCGCACGAAGCGGCCTTCCAGATCCTTGAACGAGATCAGGTCGCCCGTGCTCTCCATCAGCCCGTGCAGGAGTGCGCGTTCGGTATCGAGCTCCCGTGCCAGCAGCCGCCGCTGATAGGCGGCGGCGACCATGTTGGAGAGGGCGGCGGGATCCCAGGGTTTGGGCACGTAGGCCATGATGCGGCCTTTGTTGACCGCGCCGATAACAGCCTTCAGATCCGCATAACCGGTAAGAAGAATGGCCTCTGCATCCGATACGTTTCGAGCTTTCGCCAGGAACTCGTCGCCCTGCATCTCCGGCATGCGCTGGTCCGAGATGATGATGGCGATTTCCGGCTCACGCTGAAGGATGTCCAGGGCCTGGGTCGGGGACGAGGCCGTCAGCACCCGGTAGTCGTTCTCGAAGAGGTCCTCGAGTGCGACCAGGATATCCGGCTCGTCGTCGACGACCAGGATCGTGCCATTCGTTGGATTCATCTCGCTCGACAAGGTCATGAAACAATCTGCCTCGGGATCGTGATGATGAAGCTGGCACCGCCGGCCGGCCCCGCAGTCACCGTGATCGACCCCTTGTGGGCCTGGACCACGCTATAGGCGATGGCCAGACCAAGTCCAGTTCCAGACCCGACGGGTTTGGTCGTGAAGAACGGCTCGAAGATGCGCTCCCGCAGTTCGGGTGGTATTCCCGGTCCCGTATCGGTGATCCTGATCGTATAGGTTGTCTCGTTGCTCTCGGTTTCAATGTCTATGCCGCCGGTTCCCTTGATGGCATCGGCCGCATTGCCGACGATGTTCATCACGACCTGATTGAGAAGGGCCGGCGAACAGTAGAGATCCGGAGCCGCGTTGTAGCGGCGGCGCACATCGATCCGGGTGCCGAGCTTATGGCCCAGGAGGGCCAGCACGGTCTCGATCGATTCGGGCACATTGACGGTCTGGAAATCGCCTTCGTCCAGACGCGAGAAGCGCCGGAGATTGAGGACCAGTTCCTGAATCCGGCCGAGCCCCAGCTTCATGGCGCCGATGCGGTCACGGGATTTCTGAACCTGTCGCTCCAAGCCTGCATCGTGCGGCAGCTTGGCGGCGATTTCGGCGAGCAGCCGTTCCACCGTCCCCTGGTGCGCCTGAATGAATGCCAGGGGATTGTTGATCTCGTGGGCGATGCCCGCCACCAGCTCGCCGAGGGAGGCCATCTTGGCGGCCTGGACGAGCTGGGCCTGCGTTCCCTTCAGGAGGTCGTTGGCCTCTTCCAGCTCGCGGTTCGCCTTGGCGAGCGCCTCCGCCGAGGCGGCTTCGGCCCGAGCGCGGGCAAGGGCGATCTCGCGCTCGCGCAATTCCGCCTCGATGCGCCAGTTCTCGTCCTGCATGAGCTTGCGCCGCACGAGGGCGCGAATGCGCACCCGCATCCCGTCGGCTTCGATGCCTGAGGGGACGATGTCGTCGATACCTGCGGCAAAGGCCCGGGCGAGGAGCTGGCCGCCCTCCTCCTTGCCGAGGCCCACGATGGCGAAGCTCGGAGCGTCTGCTCCCGGCAGTGGAGCCAAGCCCCGGTAGACGTTGAACTGGCGGCACAGCTCGATGCCGTCGAAGTTCGGGCTCAGCAGGTTGACCAGAATGCAGTCCCAGGTGGCATCCGCCGAGCGCATCAGCCGGAGCGCCTCGGAAGGGTCCGCCGCGGTCGTGACGGCATAGCCTTCATGGCCCAGCATGTTCTGGAGGTAGGTGCGCTGCGTGATGCTGTCGTCCACGATCAGGATGCAGGCCCGCCGGAAGGCCCCGAAACTGGGAGACTGCCGCTCCTCCCGCGAGTCGCCGATCGGCAGCGAGCGCCGGCGCAGCAGCGCCTTGATTCGCAGGATGATCAGCTCCTGTTCGGCGGATTTGGAGATGTACGCGTCGGCCCCGCTCTCCAGCCCCTGCCGTTCGACGGTGCGCTCCCGGGCCTCCGTGAGCATGATGACGGGAATGGCGCGCGTGCGAACGTTCAGGCGCATCTGCCGGGTCAGCTCATCCCCGTTCATGCCCGGCAGGTGAAAATCGGCGATGACGAGGTCGGGAAGCTTCTCGTTCAGCCCGTCGAGGGCGGCCTCCGCGGTCGAACGCCAGGACACATGAAAGCCGTTCGTCTCCAGCATGTGGCGCAGCTGCAGCGCCTGGGTCTCCGAATCCTCGACAAGAAGGATTTCGGCAGCCTGCGTCATGGCCTCCGCACTCATTCGACCTCTCCTCGGGCCAGGCGCAGGATACGGGGTGCGATCATGTCGAGGGGCAGGCTGACATTGACGCCGCCCATGCGCGCCGCCGCTGCCGGCATGCCATAGACGACGGCGGTGCTTTCGTCCTCCGCCACCGCATAGCCGCCGGCCTGGCGCAGCTCGACGAGGCCCTGGGCGCCGTCCTCCCCCATGCCGGTGAGGATCACCCCCAGGCCCCTGCGGCCGAGCGAGCGCGCCATCGACTGGAACAGCATGGTGGCCGAGGGACGCTGGTTGCCGAGCGGGGGCTCGGCGCTCAGCTTCAATGTGCCGGCCGGGGAGACGAGCAGGTGCCGGTCGCCGGGCGCGACATAGACACGGCCGGCGACGGGGACTTCCTGGTCTTGGGCGAGGCGTACCTCGAGGGGGGTCAACCCGTTCAACCAGGAGGCGAAGCCTTCCATGAAGGGAGCCCCCATGTGCTGGACGAGCAGGATCGGCAGCGGAAAGTCCGTGGGCAAGGCGCCGAGAACCTTTGCGAGCGCAGGAGGTCCACCGGTCGACGCGGCAATCCCCATGAGGCTCGGCCGCATCATGCTCCATTCCGGTTCGCGCCGGGGCGCGCTGGTGTCACGCCACGGCGTGATCGAGCGCTGCCGAACCACGGGCACCTGGCTCATGATGTAGAGCTGGGTGCAAATGGTGCTGGCGATGGCGGCATAGCCGTCGCTGGAGAGGCCGACAGGCTTCTCCACCACCGTGAGCGCACCGGCCCGCAGGGCGTTCATGGAAATCTTGAGCGACGAGTCCTCGATGCTGTCGGCAATGACCACGATGGGCGTCGGGTGCTCCGACATGATCCGGCGCGTCGCCTCCAATCCGTCCATTCCCGGCAGACGGATGTCCATGGAGATCACGTCCGGTCGAATGCGGCCGATCTCCCGCAGCGCCTCCTCGGCCGAGCCGACGGCGGCGGCCACCACAAGGCGCGGGTCGCTGGCGATGATATGGACGAGCAGCTGACGGACAACGAGGGAGTCCTCGACGACCATCACCCGAACCTGCAACTGAGGCGCCATACTCATCGCATGAAACTCACAACACCTGTCCGATCGTGGCCAGCAAATCGCGCTGATCGAACTTCTGCTTGGTAATATAGGCGCTCGCGCCGAGATCGAGACCCTTGCGCACGTCCTCCGGATCGGCCCGGGACGTCATCAGGATCACCGGCAGGGTGGAGAGCCTCGGGTCGTTCTTGATCGCCTGCAGCAGGCCGAAGCCGTCCATGCGCGGCATTTCCACGTCGGCGATCACGAGATCGATCATGGCCTCGCCCGAGCGCAGCACATGAAGGGCGTCGATGCCGTCGACGCTGAGGAGAACCTCGTAGCCCTGCGCCTCCAGGATGCTCTTCTCCAGGGTGCGGGTGGTGATGGAATCGTCAACCACGAGAATCGTCCTGGCTTGGCGCTCCTCCTCCGGAGCCCATCCTGTGAGGCCGAGGCCGCCGGCCGCGAGGCGACCCTCGTTTCTGATCCAATGCTCGATCAGCCTGTCCGGGCTGAGCACGAGACCCGGCATTTCGTCTTCCAGAAGCACGGTGCCCGAGACCAGATCGTTCAGCCCGATGGCCTGCACGTCGCTGACGAGCATCGTCCGCACGTCATGGACGGCATTGACCGCGAGGGCGCAGGTCCGGGAGCCATGGCGGACGAGAACGGCTTTCACGTGTCCAGCCTCGGTAGGGAGGGGAGCATTGGGAGATCCTGTCAGGGCCGCGAGGGCGACAAGGGGAACGACAGCGTCCTGCCCACCGATCTCGATCCGGGCTGCCGGACGGCCCTCCACGCTTTCCAGGGCGTTCGCACGCAGTCGCAGGAGGCGCTCCACCGCATGGGCGGGCAGTCCGTACATGCGGCCCTCAGCCTCCAGCAGCAGCAGGGGCTGACGGGCGGCCGTGAACGGCACGTTCAGCACAACCTCCGTGCCATGCGGATAGCGAGGCCGGAGCAGAGCGGATCCTTGCAGCTTGCGAACCGCTTCCGCCACGACGGATAGGCCCATGCCGCGGCCGGACAGCCTGTCGACCTCGCCCGCCGTCGAGAAGCCCGGCGTGAAGACGAGGGCGAGCAGCTGATCCATCATGGGCGGCGGGTGGCCTGGAGCCCTGGGCTGGAGCAGCCCGCGCTCGATGGCGACCTGCTCGATGCGAGCGAGATCGGGGCCGCGCCCGTCGTCGCGGATGCCGATGACGAGACGACCGCCGCGCGAGGCCAGCTCCAGGGTGACCTCGGCCCGCTCGGGCTTGCCCTTGGTGATCCGTTCGTCAGGCGGTTCCGCGCCATGGCTCACCGCATTGCGCAGGAGATGCATCACCGGATCCTTGAGGGCCTGAAGCACCTGCCGGTCGACTTGGATGTCGAGCCCGATGCTGCGCACATGCACGTCGCGACCGGCCTTGCGGGCGATCTCGCGCACCATCTGCCCGAAGCCGCCGAATACCGTCTCTGCCGAGACGAGCGACACCCGGTCGATGTTCTCGCGAACCTGCCGGGCGGCTTGATCGATGGACCAGCTCGACTGCCGGCGTTCGCGGGTCAGGGCGGAGACCTTGCGGAGCAAAGTCTTCAAGCTCTGGTCGAAATCGCGCAGGCGCGGGGCGAACGACGCGGTGCTGCGCTGGGTGGCATTGTATCCGTGCTGTGCGTTCGCGCCCAAGGCGTTCATCTGCTCTTGCAGGTGATCCCAGTTCCGCCTCAAGCCACGGCTATCGATCTCGATCTGCCGCAAGTCATCGTCCAGGCTTTCGTTCGCCTGCAGCACTGTCAGAAGCTGGTGCATGGAGGTAGAGAGTTCCTCCATCTGCTCGGCCGATACGCGCAGGTACGAGCCGCCGCCGGAGTCGACGATCGTGTCGGCTTGTGCAAGCGAGGGCTCCGACTCGCGAGGTGCCGTCGGCGATGCCGGCGCGGACTGCACAGGCGCCCGCACAGCGGGCGGCTTCAGGACATCGGCAACGAGGTCCTCGATCGTGTCCAGGTTCCGCCGCACCGTGGCGAGCGTCGGCTCGTCAAGGGATTGCTGCCCTTCCAGAACCTGCCAGAACACGGCTTCGAGCTGGTGCGCGACGTCTTCCACCGCAGGCAGATCGACGGCCCGGGCCGCTCCTTTCAGGCTATGCGCCCGGCGAAAGACATCCGTCAGGTCGATCTCGCCCCGGCCGGCATGATCGAGCGCGGATCGGATCGCATCGAGATGCTCCCGATGTTCCACCTCGAAGGCCACCAGAAGCTGTTTGCGGATATCCGTCACGATGCGCGCATCTCCTTGTCCGACGCCCTAGAGACGGTAGCGTTCGGCCAAGCCGAGGAGCTGCTGCGAGAGCTGGGACAGGTTCGCCGCCGCCGTGTCGAGCTGGCGGGTGCCGGCGGCCGTCTGCTGGCTCGCCTGACGGATGTTCTGCAGGGCGCTCATCACCTGCTCGATGCCGAGCTGCTGCTGGTTCGTCGAGGCCACGATCTGCTGGAAGGTCTGCACGCTTTCCTGAATCTGGCCCGAGATGCCGGTGATCGTCTGCTGCGTAATGTCGGTGCGTTCCTTGCCGGCGGTCACGCGCTTGACGGCCTCCTCGGTCAGCATCACGGACGAGTTGATGCCGCGCTGGATGTCGCCCAGGATCGAGCGCACCTGCGTGGTCGCGTCCTTTGCCTGATCGGCAAGCGTCTTCATCTCGGACGCCACGACCGCGAAGCTGCGGCCGTTCTCGCCGGCCGCGGCCGCCTCGATGGCCGCGTTGAGCGCCAGAAGATGCGTGCGCTCCGAAATGTCGTTGACGGACGCGATGATCTCGCCGACGGCCTGGGTCTTCTCGCTGAGCGCCACGATGTTTTCCGCCACCGCTTCGGCCTGCTCACGGATCGCATCCATGGCGCGCGCGGTGTCGTCGACGGCCTGCAGGCCGGACATGCTGGTCTGCGCTGCGGCCTGGGCGGAGGCGATGACCTCCTGGGCTCGCTTGCCGATCTGGGCGCCCGAATGAGTGATCTCGTCGACGGTCGCGGCGGTCTCCTGAACGGCCGCAAGCTGCTCCTCGACGGAGGCCGCCTGCTCCTGGGTCGATGCGCGGATTTCCGCCGCGGCGGCGTTCAGGTTCTCCGTCGCCTCGCGGCTCTGCCGGGCAAGCTGACGCAAGCCCTCGACCATGGAATTGAGCGTGACGCCGAGATGCCCGATTTCATCCTTGCCGGTCACGGCCATCTGGCCGCCCAGCTCGCCGCGTCCCACCCGCTCGACGAAGTTCATGAAGGCGTTGAGCGGCGTCACGATGGAGGATCGCAGGAAATAGCTGATGATCAGGCTGAGCAGCGCGGTGCCCGCGAGGGCGACGATGATCGAGGTTCGGCTTCTCTCGTAGATCTCGCCGGCCTGCCGCTGCCCGATTGCGTTGGCCTCGGCCAGAACGGCTCTGGCGTTGTCGAGGGTCCGGATCCATTCGCTGCGTCGCTCGTCCAGGATCGCCTGAGTTCTTTGCATGGTCGCGAGGTCGCCGCTCTGCAGTTCCGCGAATTGCCGTTCACTGGCGGCTCGCAGCTGGCGTAGGCCTTCACTCGCCTCCCTGAGCAGTTCCGCAACCCGCTGCCAGGCAGCCCCACGTTCCGGAGTGATCGATTGCGCGGCAAAGCCGCTCGCCATGGACGTTGCCTGGGCGATATCCGCCTCCGCCTTTGCGGCCTGCCTTGTCCACTCCTGGATGCGGTCCTCAAAGGAAACCTGCTGGCCGAGAGCGCGAAGCAAATAACCCGCCATGATCTGCTGCCGCAGATTGCGCATGATGTTCTGATCGTCGTCGATGACCTCCAGCTGTCGCATCAGCGTGATGTCCCGCGACACGATCCGTTCCGTTGTCTGGCGAACGTCGTCGAGACGGTTGATGGAGTAAACGCTCAGCCCGACCATGAGGGTGACGATGGCGGCAAAGCCGAGAAGAATGCGGTTGGCGATCGAGATCGTCACGTCAGGCTCCAGAAGCAGAGAAGGAGGGCAGGAACGGGCGCAGAAGACGCTCGGTATCCAGAAGTGAAAGGATTTCGGGCCGCTCGGCAGCGATGTCCTGCACGCGGGCATAGCCGGCCACCGCATCGCTCCGGAAGCCCGCGGCGTCCTCGCCCGTCAGCGGACGGATGTCGGCGACCGCATAGGCACGGTCGACCCTGAGGGCTACCTGCGGCTGATCGCGACGGAGAAGCACGAAATGGTGGTCTTCATCCTCCGTGGAGGATGGCTCGATGCCGAGCGCGAGCGCAAGGTCGATCACGCTCACCAGTCGCCCGTTCCGGCCGAACAGGCCGACCAGGGCCGGCGGTCCATCCGGAATGGGCATGTATTTCTGTGGGGGCAGCACCTCGGCGACGGTCTCGATCGGAATCCCGAAGCGCTCGCGGCCGGAGCCGCAGACAAGGGCGCGCGGCAGGGCCTGTGCCGGAGATGCCCCATCCTTGCGCCGCGATGCGAGGCTCTCGGTTCTCTCATCCAGGATATGCTGCACCCGCTCCTCGGCCGAGCGGATCCTGCCTCTTTCGATCTGCCTCAGCTTGCGGCGCACCGATTCCGCCATGGTCATGCCTTCCGTCTCGACGGCCTTGCCGCATCGAGGTGGATGCGCACCAGGTCACGCAATTCCCTCGCGGTCACCCCGTCCCCTTCGTCGAGCGGGCAATCGTCTGCCACCGCTGCGACGCTCTGAGCCGCATGGGTCAGGGAGCGACGCCCAGGGGCCGACCGTCCCTCGGCGAGCAGCAGGAGTCCGAGATGGTAGTGAGCCATGGCGAAGTTCTTATCGAGATAAAGGCTCTTAAGGAAGCTTTTCTCAGCCTCGTCAGGGCGCCCCAGTGCCCGAAGAATGAGGCCTTGGTAAAAATACAGCGCGGCATTCAGGGGCTCGGTGACGAGAGCCCTCCGGCAGAGTTCCGCGGCCGCTGCAAAGTCGCCCGCATTCGCGCGCGTCTTGATATCGCCGAGAAGATCGCCGGCCGCCTGGGGTACGGGAAGAGGTGGTGCCTTCTGCTGGGTCTTCGTGAGGCGCGGGAGGGCCGGTGTGCGAGGTGGCGCTTCAAGTCCCGGTTCAGGCAGAAGGGGTTTCCACTCCTGCAGGGTGGCCCTGGGTTGCGACGGGACAGGCACTGGCAGTGGCGCAGTGCCGGCGCCACGCCGGTAGGCGACAGTCCCAGGCAGGTTCAGAATCTGCATCATCGTGGAGAACGCAGGGTTGGGCTCGGCGTGGCCCAGCAGCATCCAGCCATCGTCGCCCAGTCGGTCGCGCAGGGCCTCGACGATCCGGGTGACCGTGTCGGGATGGAAGTAGATGAGGACGTTCCTGCACAGGATCAGGTCGAAGTCGGTGATTTCAAGCGGCGAGGTGCCATCGAGCAGGCTCAGCAGGTTGTGCCGCTCGAAACGCACCAGGGCGCGGAACTCCCGCCGCACCTCCCACTGCTCCTTGCCAGTGCCGACGAAATAGCGCTGCCGCTGCTCCTCGGGCATGGAGCGAAGCGCCCATTTGCCGAATCGCGCCTGCCGGGCCGCTTTCAGGAAGCTGTCGTTGATGTCGGTTCCGACAATGCTGACGCGCCACGCTCCCAGGCTCTCGCCGAGGATCTCATTGGCCAGAATGGCCAGGGAGTAAGGCTCGGCTCCGGTCGAGCATCCGGCGCTCCAGATCCGCAGCCGCCGCGTGGCGGCTTTCCTGGCGATGATCTCGGGCAGGATGGTCTCGCGCAGGGCGGCGAACTGCTCCGCGTAGCGGAAGAAGAAAGTTTCGCCGATGGTGATCTCGGCCTCTAGCTTTCCCCATTCCGCCGGGCCCGAGATCAGGTCGTCGAGCAGAGTCAGATAGGCGCTGGAATCGGGCAGGCCCGTGGCGCGCAGGCGCTTGCGCACGCGCTCCCACAGGAGGTCGTCCTTGTCCTGATAGTAGAAATGCCCCGTACGCTCGATCACACGGCTTTTCAGGTGGGGAAAGCCGGCGTCGAGCTGCGGAACAGGATTGGTCCGTGCGGCCATCAGGCCGACACCGCCCATTCGTCAAGGCGGCTTTGAGCCTGGCGTCCGAGTTCCGCCAGGGCCTGCTGTTCTTCCCTAAGCAGGATCCGCTCGGCGGAAAGGAGATGCACGAGCCGGTCACCCCAGGTGACTTCGGCTTCGACGCAGCCGTTCAGGGTCTCGGCCTGTTTGACGTCCGAGAGCTGCGCGGCATTCACCGTCGCCACATCCAGAACCCGGTCGACAAGGAGTGCGCTGGGGCCGGCCGAGCCACCGGCTCCGATCAGGATCAGGTGCCGGTAGAGATCGGCCTCCGGAGCGTCCTCAGCCTTCTGAAGGCCGAACAGCACGTCGAGCCGAAGGACCGGAACCGCGTCTCCGCCGAGATTGAAGAAGCCGGCGACCGGCCGGGGCATGGCCGGGGGGCGCCACAGGCGGGGCAGGGGCAGGAACTCGCGCACGGCGCTCCGGTGCAGGGCACAGGCGGTGCCGCACACATCGAAGATTATGATCTGCAGGCTCGCCATGGATCAGATCGCTGGACGCCGGTTCGGGGGGTGAAGGTCTTGGTGAACATTAGATAGGCACCGGGCCGCCCCAGGCAACCGCACGGTCAGGCTGCTACTGGGCCACCTGATCGGTGGCCTCGCGGATAGCGTTCAGTCCGACGCTGGCCTCTTCCGAATGACCGGTCCGCTGGACGGCCCGGAAGACCTGCTCGGCGTCTTTGTAGCGCCCGAGATTGAAATAGGACCAGCCGCGAATCAGCAGCAGATCGTTCTGCTCCGGCACGAGCCGCGCCCGCTCGCTCAAGGCAAGAAGGGTCTCGACGTAGCGCTTGTCGCGATAGGCTGCCAGGGCCCGCTGGGTCAGGATCGACGCTCCGAGCTCCACCTGGCGCGAGCGGGTCTGGGGCGCCTCGGCGGCCGCGACGGCGGCCTCGGAGGTCAGGTTCTTGCGCAGATAGGCCAGGGACTTGCCATAGGCGGCTTCTTCGCGGGACCGGCTGCTGCCGGTGGCGATCGCCTGGTCGAAGGCGGCGACGGCCTCCAGAGGCCGGTTGATCTCCATCAGGCACCAGCCCCGGGTGAGAGCCGCGTCGCCGGAGAGGCCCGCGGGGTTGCGCGTCATGGCGCAGCTGCGCCCCAGGACGGAACGGGCCTGGGTCTGGCGGACCCGCACACCCTCCTCGGTCCGGACGAGAGGCTGTTCAACCTCGACACGCTCCACCGTGACCTGACGGGACACGGCAGGGCGAGGCGTGGCATCCACCTCGACCCGCGGCTGGACCGGAGCGGATCGCTGCCCGGAGCGGGCATTGGTGCCATCCGCGAGATCGGCGATGCGTTCTGAACGGTTCCGCCACCGGGCGACAACGGCGTTGAACGCCGCCCGCTCGTTCAGGCGCTGCGTGGACAAGGCAAGGCCGTAGGCCGAGGGTTCATCCTCGGGCTTCCAGCCGAGAGCCGTGCGGAACCAGTCCCGCGCAGTGCGGATCTGCTCCGTGTTGTAGGAATACCAGCCGAGAGCCTGAGCGGCGTCGGGGAAGCGCTGTGCCGTCACGGCCGGAACGATCCGGCCAACCACTTGAGCATCGAGCCGCGGCGGCGGATCCTGGCTGAGGAGCGCCGTGGCGATGTCCAGGTAGATCTTCATGTTCTCGGGAGCGCGCTCGCGCCACTCATAGGCAAAGGCCTCGGCCTCCGCGAGCCGTTCGAGCGCCCTCAAGGACATGGCATAGCCTTCGGCCGCCTTGGCGGCGCCGTTGCGGTCGAGGGCCGTCTTGAACAGCTCGAGCGCCCGTGCCGGATTGCCATGGTGGTAGTTGTACCAGCCGAGGACCAGCACCGGGCCGGCCTCGTTCGTGTTCCGGATCAGCCGCTCGACCGCCGCGAGATCCTCGGCCGACGCGGTCATCTTGCTGTCGAGGGAAGCGCGCTCGACCCTGCGGCGGGCCAGCTCGTCGCGGATGGAGCCGAAATCGTCCGGGGTCTCGCCGGTCCGGCCCTCGAACTGGAGCAGATCCGTGACCTGCTGTTCCGGCAGCAGGGTGAGGGCTTTCTGCAATGTCGCGAGGCGTTCGGCCGGATTGGCGCAGTTCATCAGGAGATAGGTGTAGACATCCCGGGTCCGGGTGGGCTGATCCGTCCGGGCGAACGCCTCCGCCACGCGCCAGAGCACGTCCACATTCGTGCAGGTGAGAAGGCCGGGGGATTCCGTCGCCACGGACAGCACGGTCTGCCATTGGCCGGAATCGGAAGCATTCACCAGACGGCGGCGCGCCTCCACCGTTTCGAGAGCCGTGACCAGTTCCTCCGGCGGCTTCCAGTTCGAGTCCGCGGCCTGGCGTTCGGCAATCGCGGCGCGGACTTCGGCGATCCGGTCTTCGCGGTAGAGGTTCCACAGGCGCTCGATAATCGGGTCGGGTGCCGCGTTGCCACCTGCGGAGAGTTGCGACAGATCGCTAGGCGGGGTCCAGTTGGGATAAAGAGCGCGAAGCCGAGCGATCTCGGCGTTCACCCTTCGGGTATCGCCCTGGGATGCGAAATAGCGCAGAGCGGATTCGTCGACCTGCGGCTGAGATCCATTGACGGGAGGTGACTCGGACGGCTGCGGTCCGGCGGGCGGCTGGGCGCCGGGGCCGGTCTGCTGCGCAATGGCTGCAAATCCCAGAATCAGGATCGCAGTCGTTATGGCGCTGCCGACGAGACGCATTGCGGATATTTCTCACCCAGCAGGGATTTCGCCAAAAGGTACAGGGTCGACGGGTAATAGAGGCTTGGCTCGAAGGTTCTCAGCGCTGCCGGAACAGGCGTTCCGTCGAGCGCACAGGCCAGAGCCGCGTGAAGAATGGCATAACCCTGGTCCGCCAGCCGTTCCCGGATCTGTCCGGTCACCACGTTGACCACGGCAACGCCTTCGTTCTCCGCAGACCAGCGCTGCTTGAGGGCTCTCAGCCACTCCATATCCGTCATCCCTGCTCTCAACAGGTAAAGCGGTATCCTTAAGGAGTTGTAACCAAACTCCGGCGGGAAGCCGTCTGCCGGCTTGGGCTGCAATCCGTTCTCAAGGGAGAGCCAGTCCGCCGGAAGCCGCACGCGGCCCGAGGCGGCCTGCTGAAGAAGCAGCACCCCGTCGCGCCAGACGCGATTCCATTCGTATTCCGGCGCGAGCGCCGCCATCACGGGAAAGGCCTCGAAGACCCAGTAGGAAAGGTTGACCACCGGGCCGTCTGGACGGTCCCCGGCTCCAAAGCCGTCGGCGCCGGGCAGGAGAAGGAGGGAGCGCCCGCTTCGGGCAAAGGTGTTCTTGCCGATGGCCTTGGCGAGCTTCCGGGCTGCAGCGGTATAGCGGGGTTCCTGCCAGACCTCCCCGGCCTTTGCCAGCGCGTAGGCGATGAGAAGATCGCCATCCGTGGCGTTGTTGCGGTCCGTCACCCGGGGCTTCGCCTCAGGGTCCCACTTCCACACTGCCAGACCGTCGTCCCGGATGAGGAGCTCGGTGAAGGTGAAGCTCCAGATCTGCTCGAAGGAGCGCCGGTCTGAGGCCGCGAGCGCCAGAAGCAGGCCGTAGCCCTGGCCTTCGCTGTGGCTGATGTTGCCGTTGGCTGTATCGACCACCCGGCCGCTGTCCTCGACGAACCGGGAGCGGTACGCCTCCCAATCGGCCGCCGAGACGGTTCCCACGATCTTCAGCGGCTGAACGGAGAGGTTCTGGGACGATGCGCTCATCACCATGACGAGGGAGAATATGGCGACAAGCCATGGCAGGAACGGCGCGCGGCGAGACACCTGCAGCGTCATGAGCGTCGTCCCAGCCGGCTCAGGAGCAGGGCGGTGGCGACGCCGAGGAACGTGCAGCATACCAGCATGACGAGTGCATACTGGAGGATGTTGGCGGACATCCAGTTCGCCGCGACGAGGCGAAGATTCGTCACCGAAAGCGGCTGGGTCTGCACGAAGCGGTAATCGTTGATGGGCTCGATCTGCAGCTTCATCTCCCGCGGCTCCAGGGCGATCGCGCGTCCCGAGACCTGCGACCAGAGCAGGGGGTTGGCCAGGCGAGCCATCTCGTCCGCCAGGGCGCGGTCCGTGCGGGCCGTCACGAGCGTCCAGACGCCCGCATCTTCCGTTCGGCTCTGGGCCATGAGCAGGGAGGCCCGCTGCGGCGGTTCGTAGGGCGCGTCGGTGCGCTCCTCCAGCCGCAACGACGAGAGGGAGAGGCTGAAGGTTTTCTCCAGCCAGTCCTGCACGGCCCCGATCGTCTGCTGAATGACGCCGCGGCGCTGGAACGTGTCGGACCAGCGCCGGCGGACCTCGTCGGTCGAGGCCGTTTGATTGGGCGATGCCTGGCTCAGAGGCATGGTGAAATCCGCGCTGGCGGTCTGGGCCGCTCCTTTGTCGCCGGCAACCGGCGTCGAGGGCCAGAGCATGCGCAGGTGCTCCGTCACCCGCACGCGGTTGAGCATGCCGGGTGGGATCTGGTCGACCGCGCCGATGAACAGAACGGATTCGGTATCGGCTGAAGCCGCATTGGCGAACTGCGCCCGAACCGGCTGGCCGGCGCTGCGCGCCATGCGGGCCAGCAGGGTTCCGGCAGCGGAAAGGTTCAACGGGTCGGGCCGCGCGAGGACGACGGTGGTGGGCAGGTCTTCGTCGGAGAAGCGACCGGCCCCGAGAACCGCCAGATCGGGCAGGCGGCCGATCCGGCCGAACTTCGGAAACTCGAGGGTCGTGGTGTCGAACAGCACGAAGCGGTTCGTCTCGGAGAGGGTTTCTCCCGGTGCGCAGCGTGCGTCTGCGTCCGTGTTCAAGGCCGCTTCGAGGGAAATGCGGTTGAGCCCGGACCTGAAGTTCTTGAGCGGGACACGGACGGTATGCCGCCGCACGATGTCGCCTTGCGTGGTGATCGTCATCTGCGTGCTGATCATGCCGTTGACGAATACGTTCACGTGGCTGCCGGGTCGGACCGCCGACGTATAGGCTGCATCGAGGTGCAGGATCGCTTCCCCGTATTCGGTGGCATAGAAGTCCGATGGAAGATTGATGGCGAGATCCGTCTTCAGGCGCCGGCCGGAAAATTCCTGCGTCGGCACGCCAAGCTCGGCAAAGCGGAAGGACTGATCACCGAAGGCTGTCGGAACCTCGGGCCAGTGCCAGGAGGCCGTGTCGATCATCCCGCGATCGGCATTGAGCGGGTTGAGGGTCTGAGTCCTGACGATTCCGATCGCCGTGTCGAGATCCTGCCAGGTGGGGCCTGCGACCACCAGGGTCGAGCCGCTGGAGCCCGGCTCCTGCATCATCATGGTCAGGGGCTGCACCGAAGCAGCGTCCGGAATGCCGGACACGAGGCCGCGCAACTCGCCGGCCAGGCCCATGGCGACCTTGATGGTCCCGACAGGCGAGGGACCCGGATCGGATTCCATCACCTGGATCACGGGATGGGCATAGCGTCCACGCAGGGCCACCGTCTGCACGAGACGCAGCAGCCGGTCCCGCATCTCGGGCCTGTAGATCTTGGGTGCAACCACCCGGATCGTCGTGACACCCGTGTTGTCCACCCCCACGGCTGGCAGATCGTCCAAGCCGCGAAGAGTCTTGGTCGCCCCCTCGGCGAAGATGAGGCGCGTGGAGGCTGAATCCACGTCGGTCCAGAGCTCATAGGTGGCCGCAATGGTGCAGTCCGTCCGATGGCGCTGAAGGGCTTCCATGCGGATGATGTTCTGCCCCGGGCGGAGAAGGCCGGGGCGGATCGACGACGTCACGCGCTTGATGTCGTTCGACGAGGAGATCGGCGTGTCGAGCACGGATTCTCCGTTGATCGCGATCCTCAGGCGAGAGCCCTCGGGCATGACCACGACGGCATTCTTGTATCCCATGGAGAAGGTCGCGCCGCTCGCGGCCTCGTCCTGCGTGAGATGGAAGGTCCAGGATCTGGCGTCTGTTTCACCCTCGAAGCGGAGCGTCTCGAAGGGAAGGATCGGCCGCTCGATGCGCGCAACGCTGCGCGCCGCCGGAGCAGTGGTGGCAACCGGCGCACGGACGGGCGAGGGAGCGTTTCCAACCGCCCCTGCCGAGGGAGCTGCATTGCGCGGTCCCATGCTGAAGGGCGCGGCTGTGCCGGCTGACGGCGTCGGATCTGCCGGTCGTGGAGTTGGTGCTGCAGCCGGTGGCGAGCCGGGCTGGCGCATGTCGAAGGGGGAAGCAGGCGCCGCCTGATTTGGCGCCGGCGCCGGGCTCGTCTGTTGCCCGCTTGAGCCGCCAGGAGCCATGTTGAATGGCGTCGCCTGAGCGAGTGCGCTTGGTGCACCGATCGCTTGCAGGCCCAGCAGGAAGGGGATCAGAACGCGGCGCACGACACACCTCTACTTGACGGCTGCGGCTATGGACGGAGCCCGAGGGGAGGAGCTGCCGATCCGCTGCAGGCCCAGGAAATAGGAGAGGCCACGGCCGGTCTGGTAGAAGGCAACCATGAAAAACCAGAGCGTTCCGCGCAGCACGCCGATGTCGTAGTGCCGGTTCCTCTGGAAGTCGCTCCACTGATCCGCATTGGCGAAGACAAGGTCCGCGATCATCTTCCGGTGCTC
This sequence comes from Microvirga sp. BSC39, assembly GCF_000739015.1. GTDB lineage: Bacteria > Pseudomonadota > Alphaproteobacteria > Rhizobiales > Beijerinckiaceae > Microvirga. The sequence goes on along the minus strand of NZ_JPUG01000073.1, from coordinate 157,031 downwards.
GGCCTTCTCGATCATGAAGCGGCATCCCAGCAGCAGCCCGTCGTCGTTCATTCCGACCTTGCGGATCTCCACCGGCAGATGCTGAATGGGGAGGTTGGCGAAAGGCTGGAATTCGAGGGTGCCTGCGGCTCCCTTCTTCAGCCTGGGCTCGACGGAGGGAGGCACGTGAAGTCTTGCACCGCCAACGGAGACGTCCTTCAGAACAGCGTCAATGACTTCATCGCCCATGACAAAGCGGCAGGGGCGCTCGACGCGGACCCGGTGGCTCTGCCGGCGCGTCGCCCGCTCCGACACCACGCCCAGGGCGCAGCCCGCGATGATCAGGTTGAGGATGTTCCAGGCTCCCGTGACAAGGGTCAGGTCGGCTTTGTAGGGCTCTGCCCACACCCGTACCCCCGTGGCCACGACGCCGAGGAGCAGGATTCCGAAGATGATGAAATAGGGAGTTCCCAATTCCGACACCCGGCTCTCGTCCATGGTCTCGTTCTTCGACGTGACCTTGAAGGTGGGCTTGCTCGGATTGGCGATCACCGAGAGAACGGCGGGCAGAAGATAGATCGTCTGCACATACTCGTAGAGATCCGAAATCCACGGCCAGCGATAGCGGCCATAGAGATAGTTCTGCATCATGAAGTTCACCATCATGTAGGTGAACGTATAGGCGAAGAACTCGCCTCCGGACGCAGTGAAGATTTCCAGCGAGAAGAAGAGATAGCAGAGCGGCGAGACGAGAAAGCAGAACCGCGAGAACGGGAACAGCCAGAACATGCTGCTCGACATGTAGCACAGGCGCTGCGACAGCTTCAGCCCGCGCTTCAAAGGCGGAAACTTGTAGCGCAGGATCTGCATCATCCCCTGCGCCCAGCGCGAGCGCTGGCCGATGAAGCTGGAAAAGCTGTCCGGCTGCAGGCCCGCGATCAGAGGCTTGTCCACATAGGCGCTTTTCCAGCCTCGGGAATGGAGCTCAAGGGCGGTTTCGCAGTCTTCCGTGATGCTGACGCCGCTGAAGCCATTGGTCTCCTGAAGCGCTTCGCGCCGGAGCACGGCGGCCGAGCCGCAGAAGAAGGAAGCATCCCACTTGTCGAGGCCGCGCTGGATGACCCCGTAGAACATCTCGTTCTCCGACGGCATGGTCTGGAAGGTGCCGAGGTTGCGCTCCAGCGGGTCCGGATTGATGAAGAAGTGAGGCGTCTGGACCAGAAACAGGTTCTTGTCTGCGGTGAAGTAGCCGACGGTCTCGGTCAGGAAGTTGCGCGCCGGGGCGTGGTCGGCGTCGAAGACGGCAACGAGATCGCCCGTGGAGTGCTCGAGACCGTTATTGAGGTTGCCGGCCTTGGCATGCAGGTTGCGGGCGCGGGTCAGGTAGCGGACGTCGAGCGCGGCGCACAGGGCCTGCAGTTCCGCACGGCGTTCCCGGGCCTGCAGGGCGGCGAGGGCATTCTGCGAGCTGCATTTCTCGTCCGTACCTCCGTCGTCCAGAAGCCAGACTGTCAGCTTGTCCTCCGGATAGGTCATCGCCTTGGCTGCCGCCAGGGTGGTGGCTAGCAGATCGGCGCCCTCGTTGTAGCTTGGAACGAAGACATCGACGGTGGGCAGGTTGTGCGGGTCGATCTGGGGTGCCTTGCGCGACGGCATCGGGCTGGAGACCACGAAGAGGCTCAAGAACAGCATCATGACGCTGTACATCTCGGCCAGATACAGCAGGAAGCCAGGGATGAAGTTCGCCACCTCGGTGATCGGCGGGATGGTGCTGGTAGTCCGCCAGAAGACGTAGCGCAGGACGATGGCGGTACCCAGCGCCAAGGCTATCTGGCGCCAGATACCCTGAGCCCGGAAGAACTTGATGATGATCATGCAGGCGACGACCGTGAGGCCCGCCACGAGATGCGCCTGAAGACTGATGGGAAGAACGACAAGCGAGACAATCAGGATCGCCGCCACTGCCCAAAGGGCCACGATAAGACCTGCTCGCATTTGTCCGGATTCTCGGTCTGAGTGTTCGCGTGAGAGTGTGCACGCTTAGTTCAACACTGCGGGCAGGTCTATTAATATATCTTTATCGTTGCTTAGGCCTATTGTCACATCGCCAAATAGAACCGTGTATAATGTTATTACATATAGATAATTAGACTTGGCTTTACTCGGTCGGTGGGGGCGGCACCACAGGATAGCCGCCCAGAGGCAATGTACTCCGCGGTATGGACGGTGCAGGAATGGGTGGACTCACCGTATCCTTGTCGATGAGGCGTCCCGACGGTTCATCGGACACGACCGCGCGGCGACTTTCCGACGACAGGGCGCGCCGGCGGATCACGGTGGCATCCTCCCTTCCGCTGAGGCCCAACGGGTACATCGGCGCGTCGGTCTGCCCGAAGCCGGCGGGCGGCGGCGGCGGATCCCCATAGGGGTTCCACGATTCCTGGCGGTAATAAGCCGCGACCGTGTAGCCGTACATGACTCGCAGGAGCTGATCGACACTGGCATCGGCATCGCACAGGCGCAGGCGCACCGAAATCGCTCCACCGGGCACCAGGATGGCGGGCTTGTCGGGTTCGATCTGCTGCCAGGCATAAAGGCAAAGGTCGCCCTGCGAGGAGCGCCCCGTGGCAAAGCCGAAGGGGCCGAATTTGTTCTGGACGTAGACGAGGGAGGTCTGCATCGCGACCCCGGGAATCCGCTCCTCCATCTCCCTCTCGATCCGATCCGGGGTCAGAGGAGACAGGGAGAGCGTCTCCGGAATCTCCATGTTGCTCGCGGTGTTGTTGAGCAGGCTCACATAGAAGGCATTCTGCCCGGCTGTCAGCGAGGCCGTCGACAGGGCGATCTCCTGCGAGATCCCGTTCTGGTAGGTCTGCTGCAGAACAGCCACGATGGAGGGTCCGCCCGGCGGGGGGACGACGATCGCGCGGGTTGCCGGCACTTCGGAATTCAGCGTCGCATAGCCGAGATCGGACCGGCCCGCGCAGGCGGCAACGCTCATCAGAACGGCTGCGGCGGCGAGCCACTTCAGGACCTTGCCGGGACCGTCCGTCTGCCCGTGGTCACAGGCAACGACCGCTTCGGCTGCCGCAGCGCCGAAGTGCGTCTGAGTCCTGTGCGTCGAAGCGGTCATGCGGAACGTGAAAACTCTCGTGGCCGGGCAGCTGGGGGCAGGCTTGCTCGCTGGAGGGATGCCCCTGGAGCGGATGGGCCCATTCAGCTGGATGGTTTAACCAGCTATGACCATTCATGGTTAACGAAGAGTAAGCATCGCCCTGGGGCGGATTTTAATCCCGCCGGGATGGGCGCTTCGCCTTGACCTGCCGGCCGGACGGCATACAAACGGCGCGCCGCTCTCAGGGCAATTGGTCCTAGGGCGCCTCCCGGGTCTCCCGATGACATTGCTTGGCCCGTCTGCTGAGGCGGGCAGGCCGATTGTCGGTTCCGGCCCTCGGGCCGGTTTGAAGAAAGCCTTTTCGATGCAATCCGCCTTTTTGCGCAACGCGCTTGTTCTAGGCATGCTCTCCGCCGTCGGGCCGTTCGCCATCGACATGTACCTGCCAGCCTTTCCGGCCATCGCCCGGGAGCTTCAGGTCGATGTGAGCGGCGTGCAGATGAGCCTGATGAGCTTCTTCCTGGCGGTTGCCATCTGTCAGATCGCCTATGGGCCGCTCTCGGACCGATTCGGCCGCAAGCCGCCGCTATATGCAGGGCTGGGGCTGTTCGTCCTGGCCAGCATCGGCTGCAGCTTCGCCCCCAACGTGGAGACCCTCATCGCCTTCCGGTTCCTGCAGGGCGTTGGCTCCTGCGCCACCATGGTGATCCCCCGGGCGATCATTCGCGATCTGCATACCGGGCATGAGGCGGCCCGCCTGATGGCGACCAGCATGCTGGTTTTCAGCGTCTCCCCGATCCTGGCGCCGCTGGCAGGGAGCGCCCTGACGGCGTTCTTCAGCTGGCGCGTGATCTTCTGGGCCATCGGCCTCATCGGCATCGGCGGCCTTGCCGTCGTGCTCTTCCTCCTGCCCGAGACTCACAAGGCGGATCGGGGCAGGGGAGGCATCGCTCAGGCCTTCAAAACCTATGGAAGCCTGCTCAAGGATCGGCGCTTCCTCGGCCTTGCCTTCATCGGTGGGTTCAGCCAAGCGAGCTTCTTTGCCTATCTCGCCGGCTCGTCCGTCATCTTCATCGAGCATTTCGGCATGACGCCGTCAGCCTACAGCATGATCTTCGCGTCGAACGCCATTGCCTTCATCGGCAGCGCCCAGTTCAACAGCACCTTCATGCGCCGCTTCGGCGCCGAGCGGGTGGTGCGCATCGCAATCTCATGCTTTGCCAGCCTCGTGACGCTGCTCTTCCTGTTGACCGTCTCCGGCGTCGACAATGCCTTCGTCCTGTGGGGTCTCCTGTTCGTGTCCTTCGGCTGCCTCGGATTCGTCATTCCGTCCACGGCGGTGCTGGCCCTTGAGGAGCACGGTCCCGTGGCCGGCACGGCCTCGGCTCTCATGGGCACGCTTCAGCTCAGCACCGGTGCTGTGATGATTGCGCTGGTCAGCGCCTTCTACGACGGCACGTCCGTCTCGATGGTGAGCGCCATCTTCGTCTGCGCGCTCGTGGCCCTCACACTGAGCTTCAGGGCCATGAAGCCGAAGCGCGCCTATCCCTGACGGGTCTGGTCGAGGATCCAGTCGCGAAACGAGCGCAGCAGCGGCGTCTCCGCCTTGTGCTCCGGATAGACCAGGTAATAGGCACCGCCGCTGACGAGACTGTTCGGAAAGAGGATCTCCAGACGTCCCGATGCCAGCTCGTCGGCGATCAGGAAATGCGGGATGAGGGCGGCGCCCAGGCCCGCGGCGGCCGCCTGGGCCACCATGGCGAATTGCTCGAAGCGTGGGCCGCGAAGCGGATTGCTCGCCTCCACGTCGACACTGGCGAACCACTCCGCCCAGGCTGTGGGGCGCGTGCTCTGCTGCAGCAGCGTGGCCCGGGCCAGATCCTGCGGTGAGCGCAGGTTCTCGCGCTCCCGGTAGGCCGGGCTGCAGACGGGCACCGCCTCCTCCGTCCGCAGCAGCTCGCACACGGCCCCGGGCCAGTGCGGCTCGCCGAAATGAATGGCGGCGTCGAAGGGCTCGGCGGCAAAGTCGAAGGGCACGAGCCTCACGCCGAAATTCACCATGGCGCCCGGGTGCTGGGCGAAGAAGCCGGGAATGCGCGGAATGAGCCAGCGGGTGCCGAAGGTCGGCAGGGTTGCGAGGTTGAGCACGCCGGTCGTGCCTGACAGGGCAATGGCCTGATGAGTGGCGTCGGACAGCTCGGACAGGGTGCTGCGCACCTGGGACGCATAGAGGCGCCCCACATCCGTGAGCACCACCCGCTGCCGGGAGCGGCTGAACAGGGAGACGCCGAGCGATTCCTCCAGCTGCTGGATCTGGCGCGAGACGGCGCTCTGCGTCAGGTTCAGCTCCTCGGCCGCGCGCGACACGCTGCCATGGCGGGCCGTGGCCTCGAAGGCCAGGAGATTGCCCACATTGGGCAGGAAGCCGCGACGAAACACCCGTTCATTCCAATTAAGAATAACCTGCTGCGAAGATGTCGATTTACTTTTGGCCTGTCCAGGGCGATTTTGCCACTCAAATCCAATGGGTTTTGCTGGCCTGACGCCGGCGCCCGAACTCCTTGTATGGGAAGGATGATCATCATGGCCGGTGCTCAACAGGAACTCGCGAAGCTCAAATGGGAAGACCCGCTCCTCCTCGACGACCTTCTCACCGACGACGAGCGCATGATCCGCGACACGGCCCGGGCCTACGCTCAGGACAGGCTCCTGCCCCGCGTGATCGAGGCCTACCGTGAGGAGAAGACCGACCGGGCGATCTTCAACGAGATGGGCGAACTCGGCCTCCTCGGCGTGACCCTGCCGGAGGATTACGGCTGCGCCGGCGCGTCCTACGTGGCCTACGGCCTCGTGGCCCGCGAGGTGGAGCGGGTCGATTCCGGCTACCGCTCCATGATGAGCGTGCAGTCCTCTCTCGTCATGTACCCGATCTATGCCTATGGCTCCGAGGAGCAGCGCCGGAAGTACCTGCCCAAGCTTGCCTCGGGCGAGTTCGTCGGCTGCTTCGGCCTCACCGAGCCGGATGCCGGCTCCGATCCGGCCGGCATGAAGACCCGCGCGGTGAAGACCGATGGCGGCTATCGGATCAGCGGCTCCAAGATGTGGATCTCCAACTCTCCCATCGCGGACGTGTTCGTGGTGTGGGCCAAGTCCGAAGCCCACGACAACCAGATCCGCGGCTTCGTGCTGGACAAGGGCATGAAGGGTCTCTCCGCTCCGAAGATCGGCGGCAAGCTCTCATTGCGCGCTTCCATCACGGGCGAGATCGTCATGGACAACGTCGAGGTCAGTGAGGACGCCCTGCTGCCCAACGTATCGGGTTTAAGAGGTCCCTTCGGCTGCCTCAACCGGGCCCGCTACGGCATCTCCTGGGGAGCGCTGGGTGCGGCGGAGGATTGCTGGCACCGCGCGCGTCAGTACACCCTCGACCGCAAGCAGTTCGACCGGCCGCTCGCCGCCACCCAGCTCGTGCAGAAGAAGCTTGCCGACATGATGACCGAGATCACGCTCGGCCTCCACGCCAGCCTGCGCGTCGGCCGCCTCTTCGACGAGGGTCGCGTGGCGCCGGAGATGATCTCCCTGGTCAAGCGCAACAATGTCGGCAAGGCCCTGGATATCGCCCGCATCGCCCGCGACATGCACGGCGGCAACGGCATTCAGGAGGAATACCATGTGATGCGCCACGCGCAGAACCTGGAGACCGTGAACACCTATGAGGGCACCCACGATGTGCATGCTCTCATCCTGGGCCGCGCCCAGACCGGCCTGCAGGCGTTCTTTTAAGAAGGGGCACACCCATGGCGCTTCGGATCACCCTGGCGGGATCCACCGGCTGGGTCGGCAAGGCCCTCGTCGCCGCGATTGTGGCTTCCGACGATCTGCAGCTGGCAGGTGCCGTCAGCCGCAGCGCGGCGGGGCAGGATGCCGGCGAGGCCGCTGGTCTCGCCCGCCTCGGTGTTCCGATCAGCGCAACCCTCGAGGAGGCGCTGCGTGAGCCATCCGATGTGGTGATCGACTACACCAAGCCCGGCGCCGTGAAGGCTCATGCGCTCACGGCTCTGGCACAAGGCCAGCATGTGGTCGTCGGCACGTCGGGCTTGGGCGCCGAAGACTATGCCGAGATCGACGCACAAGCACAGACGGCAGGTCGCGGCGTGCTCGCGGCCGGCAATTTCTCGATCACCGCGACCCTGCTGCGCCGTTTCGCCCTTGAGGCGGCCCGCTTTGTCCCGGACGTGGAAGTCATCGATTACGCCTCGGCGAAGAAGCCCGATACGCCGTCGGGCACCGCCCGCGAACTGGCGGAGCTTCTGAGCGATGTCCGCCAGAGCGCGACGTCGAAGCCCGTGGATGAACTGACCGGCGTTCGCGAAACCCGTGGCGGCGCTCTTGGCGCCAGGGAGCCGGTGCAGGTCCATTCCCTGCGCATGCCGTCCTTCGTCCTGTCCTGCGAGGCGGTGTTCGGTGCCGACAACGAGCGGCTCGTGATCCGCCACGATGCAGGTTCGTCGGCCGCTCCCTATGTGGCCGGCACGCTGCTGGCCGCCCGTCGCGTCGGCTCGTTCACCGGCCTGCGGCGCGGTCTCGACGCCATCATGGATTGATCCTCATGAAGCCACTTGAAGGTCTCAAGGTCCTTGAACTCGCGCGCATTCTGGCAGGCCCCTGGGTCGGTCAGCTGCTCGCCGATCTCGGTGCCGATGTGGTGAAGGTGGAGCGGCCAGGTGCGGGCGACGATACCCGCGGCTGGGGGCCTCCCTTCATTGAGGGCGCCCAGGGTGAGGATCTGTCGGCGGCTTACTTTCATTCCTGCAACCGCGGCAAGCGCTCCATCGCGGCGGATTTCGAGACGCCTGAGGGGCAGGAGCTCGTGCGTAAGCTTGCAGCGCACGCGGATGTGGTGATCGAGAACTTCAAGGTCGGTGGCCTGAAGAAATACGGCCTCGACTACGAGAGCCTGAAAAAGGTCAACCCGCGCCTGGTCTATTGCTCGATCACGGGCTTCGGGCAGGACGGACCTTACGCGTCCCGCGCCGGCTACGATTTCATGATCCAGGGCATGGGCGGGATCATGGACCTGACAGGCGATCCGGAGGGCGAACCGCAGAAGATCGGCGTCGCCTATGTGGACATCTTCACCGGCGTCTATTCTGTCGTCGGCATCCTGGCCGCCCTTCGCCAGCGCGATGCCACGGGGGAGGGGGCGCATCTCGACATGGCGCTCCTCGACGTGCAGACGAGCGTGCTGGCAAACCAGGCCATGAATTATCTGGCCTCCGGCAAGTCGCCCCGGCGCATGGGCAATGCCCATCCCAATATCGTGCCCTACCAGGTTTTCCCGGTGGCGGACGGTCACGTGATCGTGGCGGTGGGCAACGACGGGCAGTTCGCCCGCTTCGTTGCGGTGTTGGGCCAGCCCGAACTGGCGCAGGATGAGCGCTTCAGGAGCAATGCGGGACGGGTGGGCCGCCGGGCCGAACTCGTGCCGATTCTCACCGAGCTCACCTTGAAGACCAGCCGCGATGCGCTGCTGTCGGCGCTCGAAAAGCAGGGTGTTCCGGCAGGCCCTATCAATACGGTGGCGGATGTGTTCGCCGATCCGCAGGTCATCGCCCGCGGCATGAGGATCGACCTGCCTTCACCCGCAGCCCAGGGTGGGGCGATCCCGTCCGTCCGCTCGCCGATCGTGATGAACGGGGAGCCGATGGCGGCCCAACGCCCTTCGCCGCGGCTCGGCGAGCACACGGACGAGGTCCTGAGCGACCCGTCCTGGATGGCCTGAACACACGTCCTTCTAGTCGGCGATGCCCTTGGTCACGAGGCGCTCGATGGCCTGCACGATGCGCTGGCGGTCCTCATCCGAGAACGGGCTGAGATTGTGCATCTCGAGGCTGCTCAGGCCTTCGGTTGCCAGCCATGCCAGCAGGGCTGAGTCGAGGTCGTCGGAGGTCGCCTTCAACTGCTCCAGAGTGGTGCGGATCACCTGACGCACGGGGTCGAGAAGGCGCGGATTCTCTGCGGTGGCCGCCATCATTCCGGTGGCCATGTCCTGCATCTTGCCGCCGCAGCAGATATTCAGCAGAGTCTTGGTGACGACCCGGGCCTCCAGATTGGGTCCAGGTTGGGCCTTCTCGCGCAGCGCCTCCTTTTCAGAGGCAACCTGGTCGATCATGCGCTGGATCATCGCCTGCAGCAGCGCATCCTTGGTCGGAAAGTTGTAGAGCAGCCCGCCCTTGCTGAGGCCGGCCTTGTCCGCCACAGCCTCAAGGGTCAGCCGGCCGGCGCCGATTTCTCCGACAAGTTCTGCGGCCGCATCAAGAATTTTTTCTCGGGAACTCTTACGGCCTCTGGTACAGGGAAACAGCATCCATCACTCTTGTTTTGTGCGCTACCGCACTTGCGACTAAACCGTCCAGACGGTATATAAATTGTTCCACGGCATTGGCGTCAAGGAAAAGTCCCGTTAATGCCGCACCTCCTTAGTCTTAGATGGGCCCCCTGACGTGGGTTCACAATCTCGGAAGAAGCCTATGAAACGGCGCCTTGTAGTCGGTCTTGTGTTCGTCCTCGCGGTTGGCCTCTGCGGCGGCCTGATCTGGTTCAACTTCTTCCGCGACAAGATGATCACGCAGTTCTTTGCCACCATGCAGCAGCCGGCGCAGACGGTGTCGGCTGCCAAGGTCGAGGCGAAGACCTGGACACCGGCGATCAGCGCCATCGGCACGGCGAAGGCAGCCAACGGTGTTGAGCTGGCCGTGCAGGTCGGCGGCGTGGTGACGGAGATCAACTTCAAGCCGAACGAGCGCGTCCCCCAGGGCAAGGTGCTGGTCCAACTCGATGATGCGGTCGACCGGGCGGATCTGGCCAATGTGCAGGCCCAGGTGAAGCTCGCCGAGGCGAGCTTCGCCCGTTCCCGGGCCCTGTCCGCTCGCGGCATCACGGCCGAGGCGACCTTCGAGCAGAATGAGGCTTCCCTGGCCACGGCTCGTGCCCAGGAGGCCCGCACCCGGGCTGTCATCGACCAGAAGGCGCTCAAGGCTCCCTTCGGCGGCGTCCCTGGCATCTCGAGAATCGACGTGGGGCAGTACCTTCAGCCCGGCACTGTGGTGGCGAGCTTCCAGGACCTGTCGTCGATGAAGGTCGATTTCACGGTTCCGGAGCAACGGGCCAGCGAGATCAAGCTCGGCCAGGAAGTCCGTGTCGGTGTGACCGAGGCGGACCTGCCCTTCAAGGGGCGCGTCATCGGCAAGGACCCTCGGGTCGATCCGGCAACCCGCCTGGTCTCCGTTCAGGCGCTCATCGAGGACAACAAGGACGGGGCCATTCTCCCCGGTCAGTTCCTCCACGTGGAGGCGATCCTGCCGGAGCAGCCAAACGTCATGACCCTGCCACAGACGGCGGTTATCACCAGCCTCTACGGGGATTACGTCTATACGATCGAGCAGGAAGAGCGGGCAGGCCAGCAGGTTCAGGTCGCCAAGCAGGTCTTCGTGAAGACCGGCCGTCGCCGCGGCGGGGCTCTCGAGATCCTCTCCGGCCTCAATCCCGGTCAGCAGGTGGCTGCCTCGGGGCAGAACAAACTGCAGGCCGGCTCGACCGTCAAGATCGACAACACCATCGATGTGACCAAGCTCGACACGACGAAGCTCGCAAGCGGGCAATAGGCATCAGCCATGAGTTTCACAGAACTTTTCATCCGCCGCCCCGTCCTGTCGATGGTGGTGAGCCTCCTGATCCTGCTGCTGGGTGCGCAGGGTCTGATGAATCTCCAGGTGCGCCAGTATCCGGAGGTCGAGGAAACCACCATCACGATCACGACGGTCTATACGGGCGCCAGCGCCGACCTGATCCAGGGCTTCATCAGCACGCCCATCGCCAAATCCGTGTCGAGCGCGGAAGGCGTCGACTACGTGACGACGCAGAGCCGCCTGGGCGTGAGCACGGTGTCCGTGCGCATGCGCCTCAACACGGATCCGAATGCGGCGCTCACCGAAGTTACCTCCAAGGTCCAGCAGATCCGCGCGCAGCTTCCCTCCGAGGCTGAGGATCCGGTGATCATGAAGGGTACGGGGCAGAGCTTCGCCCTCATGTACATTACCTTCGGCAGCACGGAGATGAACCCGGAGCAGGTGTCCGAATTCCTGACCCGTGTGGTGCAGCCGCGCTTTGCGACGCTCGAAGGCGTCGGCAACGCCGAGATCCTCGGCGGGCGCGACTTCTCGATGCGCGTCTGGATCGATCCCGTGCGTCTGGCTTCCCGTGGCGTGACCGCCGGCGACGTGGTCCAGGCGATCCGGGCCAACAACTTCCTCGCGGCACCGGGCAAGACGCAGAGCGAGTACGTGGCCTACAGGCTCGACATGCAGACCACCCTGCAGACACCTGAGACATTCGGCACGCTGCCGATCCGCTCGAACGGCGACCAGGTCGTGCGCCTGCGCGATGTGGCGGATGTGGAACTCGGGCCCGAGAGCACGGACACCATCGTCAGCTTCAACGGCAGCCAGGGCACCTTCATCGGCATCACGCCGACACCGTCGGCCAATCCTCTGACCGTCGCCGACGAGGTGACGAGAGCCATCGAGGGCATCCGCTCGACCCTGCCTCAGGGCATGAATGTCGAGATCGTCTACGATGCGTCGAACTTCATCTCGGCTTCGATCGAGGAGGTGTTCACGACCATCGGCGAGGCGGCGCTCATCGTCGTGGTGGTGATCCTGCTGTTCCTGGGGTCTTTCCGCTCGGTGCTGATCCCCATCGTGACCATCCCGCTCTCGCTCGTGGGCGTGTGCTTCTTCCTCTATGCGCTGGGCTACTCGATCAACCTGCTCACGCTGCTGGCCATGGTGCTGGCCATCGGCCTTGTGGTGGACGACGCCATCGTGGTGCTGGAGAACATTCACCGCCACATCGAGGAAGGCCTCAAGCCGGTCGATGCGGCCATCGTGGGCATGAAGGAGATCTTCCTGCCCATCGTGTCCATGACCGTCACCCTGGCGGCGGTCTATGCCCCGATCGGCTTCACGCAGGGCCTGACAGGCTCGCTCTTCCGCGAGTTTGCCTTTACCCTGGCTGGCGCCGTGATCATCTCGGGCATCGTCGCCGTGACGCTCTCGCCCATGATGTCCTCGCGGCTGCTGAAGGGTCACGGTGGCCAGGGGCGGTTTGCCGCTTTCGTCGACCGCGTCTTCACCCGGCTCGAGAACTGGTATGCCCGGCGCCTGAAGGGCTCACTGGACTATCGCGGCGTGACGCTCGTCATCGTGGCCGTTCTTCTCGGCACAACGGCGTTCATGTTCACCAAGACCTCCTCCGAGCTCGCGCCGGAAGAGGATCAGGGTGCCTATCTCGGCATCCTGAATGCGCCGAAATATGCGACCGCCGATTACACCCAGGCCTTCTCCAAGCAGTTCACCAATGCGGCGGAGAAGATCAAGGAAATCGACGACAGCTTCCTGATTGTCGGCACCGACGGCGGCGGCGGCGGCTTCTTCGGCTTCAAGCTGAAGGAATGGAGCGAGCGTGAGAAGAAGGGAGCCCAGACCAAGCAGGACATTCAGAACCTTCTGAACGAGAATGCCGGTCTCCAGGCTTTCGCCTTTGCGCCTCCATCCCTGCCCGGAGCCGGTGACGGCCTGCCGATCCAGTATGTGTTGCGCACCATCGGCGATTCCTCCCAGGCCTATGAGACCGCGGATGAGATCCGCAAGCGGGCAATGAAGTCGGGCAAGTTCATCGTTGTCCAGAACTCCATCTCCTATGAGACGCCGCGGGCGCGCATCACGGTGGACCGCGATCGGGCTGCAGCGTTGGGCGTGCCCGTGTCCGAGATCGGCAACACGCTCGGGGCTCTCGTCGGCGGTGCGCCGATCTCGAAGTTCGACCGCGACAACCGGAGCTACGACGTCGTCAGCCAGGTCCGGCAGGAGGACCGTCTCAACCCGGAGCGGCTCGCCGAGTATTATGTCCGTGCGTCCGACGGCTCCATGGTTCCGTTGTCCGCCCTCATCAGCATCAAGACGGATGCGGCGCCGGCCGTCATCGAGCAGTTCAACCAGCTCAATTCGGCGACCCTGTCGGCCTTGCCGCTGCCTGGAGTGACCACCTCGGAGGGTTTGGCGACCTTGCGTTCCATTGCCAAGGAAGTCATGCCGCAGGGCTTCTATGAGGATTATGCCGGTCAGTCGCGCCTGGAAATTCAGGAAGGCAACTCGATCTTCCTGGCCTTCGGGCTCGCCATCATCGTGATCTACCTGGTGCTGGCGGCGCAGTTCGAGAGCTTCCGGGATCCGTTCATCATCATGATGTCGGTTCCGCTCTCCATGTTCGGGGCCATGATCTTCCTGAACTTGGGTCTGGCGACCCTCAACATCTACACGCAGGTGGGGCTGATCACCCTTGTGGGCCTGATCACCAAGCACGGCATTCTGATGGTGGAGTTCGCCAACGAGCAGAAGGAAAAGCACGGGGTCAGCAAGCGTGAGGCCATCGAGGAGGCGGCGCGCGTCCGTCTGCGCCCGATCCTGATGACCACGGCCGCCATGGTGCTCGGCGTTGCGCCTCTGCTCTATGCCAGCGGCGCCGGTGCGGCTGCCCGCTTCTCGATGGGTCTGGTGATCGCGTCCGGCATGTCCATCGGCACGATCTTCACGCTCTTCGTGGTGCCGATGTTCTACACCTTCATCTCACGGGAGACCGTCCGTGCCCACCGGGCGGTAGACAGGACACCCGAGAGGCACCATCACCATCAGCCCGTCGCGGCGGAGTGACAACGAAAAGGCCGGGCAATGCCCGGCCTTTTCAGTTACGTCCTGAGAGGCAGGTCGACGCCGATCCTGCCTCTTCTTGAATTACTGGGCGATCTCGCCTTCGACTTCCATGAAGGGGGAGACCGACTTGAAGCCGGCCTGCTCCGCGGCCTTGCGAACGGCTTCGGCAACCTCGCTCGAATGAACCTCGACGGTTTCACCGGTCTTCGCATCCACGAACATGATCTTCATCGCGTTCATGTCCGGCTGACCGTGGGAGATCACATAGGAGTTCTGGGTGGCCAGACGATGGACGAGACCTGCGTCGCGCAGGAAGTCCAGGGCGCGATAGATGGTCACCGGAGCAAGACGCTTCTTCTCGTTGCTCAGGCGATCGACCAGATCGTAAGCCCCGACCGGGCCGCCGCTCTGAACCAGCTCGCGATAGACACGCTCCCGGATCGGCGTGAGCCTGAGATTGTTCTGCCGGCACAGATCGTCGGCACGACGGAGGAGGTTTTCCTCTTCTTCCTTCCTGAGGGCCTTGGTGCTCATGAGCCACACTCCTGTTATTACGGAACCTATATATTCATATAGGTAAAATACGGCTCTGACAATGTGCTATCGTTGCGAAAGGGGCTGGAATTACACTTTTTTCCTCAACGGAAGGCTGATGGCGGGCATCAGACATGCTTCCGGAGGAAGCAATACGTAATAACGTGATATATTTGGGTAAGTTCCAGCGCCCGGGACTACTTGGCACAGATTTCGCAAAGTCCCCGGATCTCCACCGTCACCTTCTTGGCGGAGAACGCGTGATCGCCGCTCCAGTGGGACAGGCGCTCGCTGATATGAGAGTCGGTGAATTCCTTGACCAGGCCGCAGCTCTCGCAGATCGCGAAGGCCGCCATGTCCTGATGGTCATGAGGATGCTTGCAAGCGACGTAGGCGTTCAGGCTCTCGAGCCTATGGGCAAGGCCCTTCTCGATGAGCTTGTCCAGCGATCGGTAGACCGTCGGTGGCGTGACGGCTCCCTTGCCACGCATCTTGTCGAGGACCTCGTAGGCCGAGAGCGGGTTCTGGGCGGAACACAGGATCCGATGAACCCGCTTCTGCGTCTCGTTCAGGTCGTCGATGCCGTGGTGGTGATGCGTATGAGCCATCTGATATCGTCGGTTCCGCCGGGGGTGGTCGCCCTATACGTCATGATTGCGAAAGCGATTTCAAGCCACCTGCGCCGATTGCCCTGTCGGAGCCGCTCCGACAGGGCTTTTCGTTTGGTCGGCCGCTCTACAGATCCACCCAGGCTGCCTTGCGCTGCGAGGAGCGCACCGCCGCTTCGATGAAGCGGACGCCCCTGACGCCTTGGTCGACCGTGGGGACCTGAAGCGAGAAGGGACTGGGCTCGCGCTTCTCGATACGCGCCGTAATCTGCTCGGCCACATCCGTGTAAAGCTGGGCGAAGCCCTCGAGATAGCCTTCCGGATGTCCGCCCGGAATGCGCGACGCGGCGCGGGAGGCCTCGTCGGCCCCATAGCCGTTGCGGCGGATGGTGCGGGGCGGCTCGCCCAAGGGCGAGAAGGTGAGGTAGTTCGGGTTCTCCTGGTGCCACTCGAGTCCCGCTTTCTCGCCATAGACGCGGATCCTGAGACCGTTCTCGAGGCCGGCCGCCACCTGGCTGCACCAGAGCATGCCTTTCGCGCCCGACGCAAAGCGCAGCATCATGTGCGCATTGTCGTCGAGCCTGCGGCCTTCCACGAAGGTGTGAAGCTCCGCGGAGAGGGACGCGACCTCGTCGCCGACGATGAACTCGGCGAGGTTGAAGGCATGCGTGCCGATGTCGCCCACGGCGCCGGCAGGGCCTGAGCGCGCCGGGTCCGTGCGCCATTCGGCCTGCTTGCTGCCGGTCTCCTCCATACGGGTGGCAAGCCAGTCCTGCGCGTATTCCACCTGCACGACGCGAATGGCGCCCAGCTCTCCCGCCTGAATCATGGCGCGGGCCTGCCGCACAAGCGGGTAGCCGGTGTAGTTGTGCGTCACCGCGAAGATGAGGCCTGACTCATGGGCGAGCTTGGCGAGCTGATCGGCCTCGCGCCGCGTCGTCGTGAGAGGCTTGTCGCAGATCACATGAATGCCGGCCTTCAGGAAGGCACGGGCGGCGGCGGCGTGCGCGTGGTTCGGCGTGACGATGGCAACCGCATCGATGCCGTCCTTCAGCCGCCGCTCCCGCCGGGCCATCTCGTTGAAGTCGCCATAGATCCGGTCGGGCTTCAGGAGGAGGTCCTCGCCGGAGGCCTTTGCGCGCTCCGGATCGGACGAAAGGGCGCCCGCCACCAGCTCCCAGCGGTCGTCGATGCGGGCGGCGATGCGGTGCACCGCGCCGATGAAGGCGCCGCGCCCGCCTCCGACCATGCCGAGGCGCAAGCGGCGGTTCAGCTTCTGATCCGGAGATCCTGCAATCGTCATGTCCGGCCCCCTTGTTGCTTATGCCGCGCCGATGCCGAGCATCCGGCGGTTCGCCGCCTCGTCCGTTCCGCCGGACGCGAAGTCGTCGAAGGCCTTCTCCGTCACGCGGATGATATGCGCCTTGATGAACTCGGCGCCTTCGCGCGCGCCGTCTTCGGGGTGCTTGAGGGCGCATTCCCATTCCAGCACGGCCCAGGAATCGTAGTCGTACTGCGCGAGCTTGGAGAAGATCGCGCCGAAATCCACCTGCCCGTCCCCGAGGGAGCGGAAGCGCCCCGCACGGTTGATCCAGCTCTCATAGCCGCCATAGACGCCGACGCGGCCGGACGGGTTGAACTCCGCATCCTTGGCATGGAACGCCTTGATGCGCTCGTGGTAGAGATCGATGAAGGCGATGTAGTCGAGCTGCTGCAGCAGGAAGTGGCTCGGATCGTAGTTGATGCAGGCGCGCGCATGTCCGCCCACCGCGTCGACGAAGCGCTCGAAGGTGGCGCCGTCGTGAATGTCCTCGCCGGGATGGATCTCGTAAGCCACGTCGCAGCCTGCATCCTCATAGGCATCGAGGATCGGCCGCCAGCGCCGGCCCAACTCCTCGAAAGCGGTCTCGACGAGGCCTGCGGGGCGTTGCGGCCAGGGATAGACGAAGGGCCAAGCGAGCGCGCCGGAGAACGACACGCTAACGTTCAGACCTAGGCGCTTCGAGGCTTTGGCCGCCATCAGCATCTGGCTGACGGCCCATTCCTGCCTGGCCTTCGGGTTGCCTCTGACTTCGGGCGCCGCGAATCCGTCGAAGGCCTCGTCGAAGGCCGGATGCAC
This sequence comes from Microvirga sp. BSC39, assembly GCF_000739015.1. GTDB lineage: Bacteria > Pseudomonadota > Alphaproteobacteria > Rhizobiales > Beijerinckiaceae > Microvirga. The sequence continues at coordinate 139,907 of NZ_JPUG01000073.1, read as the reverse complement.
CGCCACGAGCTGGCCCTGCAGATGGGTGGAGAGCTCCGTGATCTCCAGGCCGTGCGAGCGCACGATGCCCTGCACCTCGTCGCAATAGGCCTCCGATTCTGCAGCCTTCTTGAGATCGAAGAGGCGTGCATCCCAGGTGGGAATCTGCACGCCCTTATAGCCAAGGGAGGCCGCCCAGCGGCAGATCGCGTCGAGCGAATTGAACGGAGCCTCGTCGCCTGCGAACTGGGCAAGGAAAAGGCCGGGGCCCTTCATGGTCTTCATGGGTGAACTCCCGAGGTGGCGTGAGAAAGGCGGGAAAACCGGCAAGGGAAAGCCGCACGAGTGTCGAACAGCTTGCCGTTGCCTCGTCCCTTCCCGGAGGAAGGGACGAGATCGTCACGCGCCTTAGAACGGCGAGTTCGGGAAGTAATGGTTCTTGGCGTTGTCCTTCGTGATCAGCTCGGCATTCAACGTGTAAGTGCCGCGCATCGGCGCATTGGTGTAGAACTGCGCTGCGGTCACGCCCATGGCGGTCGAGATCATCGACGGCGGATAGGACACGTTGGCCGGAACCATCTTGTCGCCGTCCATCACCTTCTTGACCATGTCCTTCATGCCGGCGCCGCCAAGGACGAACTTGATGTCCTCGCGCTTGGCCTGACGGATCGCCTCCATGACGCCGAGCGCCATGTCGTCGTCGGAGGCCCAGACCGCGTCGATCTTCGGGTGCTTGGCGAGGTAGTCCTGCATCACCTTGAACGCGTCGTCGCGGTTCCAGTTGGCGTACTGCTTGTCGATCACCTTCACGCCCGAGCCTTCGAGAGCCTTCTCAAAATTCGTCACGCGCTCCTCGTCGATCACCGTCGGGATGCCGCGGAAGACCACCACGTTGCCCTGCTTCAGGTTCTCGACGAAGTACTTGCCGGCCACGCGGCCGAATTCCGGATTATTGCCGGCCACATAGATGTCCTGGATCGACGGATCCTTGAGGCCGCGATCGACGATGGTCACGAAGGTTCCGCGCTTCTTGACCTCGCGCATGGGGTTCGTCAGCTCGTCGGAGTTGAAGGGCAGCACCACGAGGGCGTCCACCTTCTGCGACATCAGATCGTCGATGGCATTCGCCTGCGCGGCGCCGTCGGGTGAGGTCTTCACCACGACCTTGAGGCCCGGATAGCCCTTCTCGAGCTGCTTGGCCGTCTCCTGCGCGTGATAGACGACGCCGCCGGTCCAGCCGTGAGTGGCGGCCGGGATCGAGACGCCGATCGTCACGTTCTTCTGCTGGGCCATCGCGCCGGTGGCAACGCCGGCCATCAGGCCTGCCGCGACTGCGATTTTAAGTACCGTTGCTTTCATCTCATTCCTCCCTGGGGGGTTGGTTTGGGGCCTTTGTCCCTTGTCCGGCAGGCCCGCACCGGTTTCATCGCCCGCGGTGAACTGACCGCTGCACGAGCATGGCGATAATGATGATGGCACCCTGAACCGCGCCCACGAGAAACTCGGAGACGAAGTTCGACAGCACCATGATGTTGGCGACGAGTTCGAGGATCACCGCACCGACGACGGTGCCCCAGACCCGGCCGATGCCTCCCTTGAGGGCCGTGCCGCCGATGACCACGGCCGTGATGGCCTGCAGTTCCCACAGCAGACCCGTGGTCGGCGTGGCGGAGCCGAGACGCGGCACGTAGACCAGCACGGCGATGCCGACGCAGATGCCCTGGATGACGTAGGTGAGCGTGCGCACGCGCCAGATCGGCACGCCCGAATAGCGCGCCACATCCTCGTTGGAGCCGAGCGCCACCACATGGCGGCCGAAGGAGGTGCGGTAGAGGATCAGGGCGCCGATGGCGGCCACCACGAGAAAGGCAATGATCGGATACGGAATGCCGAAGATATTGCCGAAATAGACCGGGCGATAGAGTTCGCGCAGTTCGAAATTGCGCATGGTGATGGTGCCGCCGGCCGCCAGCCAGATGACCAGGGAGCGGAAGATGCCCATGGTGCCCAGTGTCACGATGAAGGGCTCGATTCGCCCGAAGGTGACGATGAGACCATTGGCCAGCCCGCAGGCGGCACCGAGCGCGATGGCAGCCAACAGTCCAATCGCCAGCGTGCCCACATCGCCCCCGCCCAGATTGTTCAGGGTCAGGATCATGACGCCGGCCGTGAGCGCCGCCATGGAACCCACGGAGAGATCGAGTCCGCCGCCGGCGATCACGAAGGTGGCGCCCACCGCGATGATGGCAATGAAGGCCGAGCGCGTCACCACGTTGAGCAGGTTCGAGGCGGTCAGGAAGTCGGGATTGATCAGCGCGCCCGCAATGATGAGCACGATCAGCGCGATGAAGGGCGAAAGAGCCCGCATGTCCATCTTGAACTTGCGCTTTTCGGCGCGGGTGGGAAGCACGGTTTCGGTCATGCGTGGCCAGCGGCGATTTCCGCCGCCCTTTCCTCGTGAACGCCTGTGGCGAGATAAACGATAGCGTCTTCCGACAGATCGGCTTGCGCAACTTCGCCGGCGACGCGTCCGTTGCGCATCACGACGACCCGGTGGCAGAGGCCGATCAGCTCCTGCATCTCGGACGAGATGACGACGACGGCCTTGCCCTCGGCGGCGAGCGACGCGATGAAGCGGTAGATCTGCTCCTTCGTGCCAATGTCAACGCCGCGCGTCGGCTCGTCGATGATGACGATGCGCGGCTCCAGCAGCATCATCTTGGCAAGCAGGAGCTTCTGCTGGTTGCCGCCGGAGAGCTGGCCTGCCAGCAGGTCGCGGCTCCGGGTGCGGATGTCGAAGTCCTTGATCGCCTGATCGAGCGCCTTCTCCTCGGCGCCCTTGTCGATGAACGATCCGCGGCCGAATTTGTCCAAAGCTGCGAGGGAGAGATTGATCCGTAGGTTCTGCTGCAGAAGCAGGCCCTTGCCCTTCCGATCCTCCGACAGATAGACGATGCCGGCCGCCATCGCCTCCCGCGCATCGCGAAAGTGGACGTTCCTGTCGTCGAGGGTGACGGTACCCTGGCCTGGGCGCAGGCCCACGATGCCTTCGAACAGCTCCGTGCGGCCCGCCCCGATGAGGCCGCCGAAGCCCAGGATCTCGCCGCGACGCAGCGTGAAGGAGGCGTTCTCCACATAGCCCGGCACGGCCATGTCGCGCACGGTCAGCACGACCTGGTCGGAGGCGGTCTCCGGCTTCTCGGGGTAAAGCTTGGACATGTCGCGGCCCACCATGAGGCGCGCCATTTCCAGGGGTTCGAGCCCTTCGATGTCGCGGGTGGCGATGTGGCGCCCGTCCCGCAGGACAGTGACTCGGTCGGCGACCGCCTTCACCTCGTTGAGGCGATGGGAGATGTAGAGCACCGCCACGCCCTGAGACCGAAGCTTCCGGATGATCTCGAACAGGCTCTCGGCCTCGATCGGCGTGAGCACCGCGGTCGGCTCGTCGAAGGCGACCACCGTGTGCGGCACGAGAAGCGCGCGGGCGATTTGGACCAGCTGCCGGTCCGCGATGGACAGGCGGCTGACCTCGCGGTCGGGATCGATGTTGGTGCCGAGCTCATGCAGGATGGCCCGCGTGCGCTCCCGCATGGACTTGTCGTCCACGAAGCCGAAGCGCCTGATCTCGCGGCCGAGGAACAGATTCTGCGCGACCGTCAGATCCGGAGCGAGGAGGATCTCCTGGTGCACCAGAACGATGCCGTGAGCCTCCGCATCCACAGGCCCTGAGAAGGTGATCGGCTGGCCGTTGAGGTGCAGACTTCCCTTCGTGGGCGGAAGATGTCCCGACAGGATGCGCATGAGGGTCGATTTGCCGGCCCCGTTCTCGCCGATGACCGCGAGGACCTCGCCAGGCCTCAGATCCAGCGAAATGCCGCTCAGGACCTCGATGGGTCCGAAGGATTTCGAGATGTTCTCTGCGCGAAGAACGGAATCCATCACCTGCTCCGGATGAGCAAAATCGCTCGCCTTCGATGGTGTGAAGGCGCTCATAAGACGTTTCTACCGGATGCGGATCAACTGGACGGCACGGGAGCGGGCATTCATGTCCTCCTGCTTGTCGATCAGCCCTCTGACGGGGCTCTTTTCGAAGTAGGGCTGTCGAACAGCTCGACAACAACCCTATGTAATCGATTACATGCAACTTTACCGAAATGGCGGCATCTGTCAAACAGAACCATAGTCGGGGGAGCGCCATGGACGATCTGGGACAGGCAGACAGGGCTGAGCCCGAGGATACGCGGGTTCGTGCCGCGCGGATCCAGGATGTCGCCCGGCTTGCCGATGTCTCGACCGCCACGGTGAGCCGAGCGCTCGCCACCCCGGAGCGGGTGTCCCCGGAAGCCCGCGCCAGGGTTCTGGAGGCAATCGCCAAGACCGGCTATGTGCCCAACCCTGCCGCCCGGTCCCTCCGGTCGCAGAAGACCTTCATGGTGCTGGTCGTTCTGCCGGACCTGTCGAACACCTTCTTTTCCAAGATCCTGCGCGGCATCGAGGAGACGCTCTTCGAGGCCGGCTACGGGATGATCATCAGCGATCTCGACGGCTCCCCTGAGAAGGAGGCGCATTTCGCGGCCTTCACGGCAGCGGGCCGGGTCGACGGCGCCATTCTGCTCAACGGCCACCTGTTCGGGCAGAGCCGGGAAGGGGAGGGACAGCCGGCCCGGATCGGGATTCCTCTCGTGGCCTTGTGCGAGGCGATCCCGGGTGCCGACATTCCGCAGATCGAGATCGACAACCGCGCCTCCGCCTCACGCATGACCCGGCATCTCGCCTCGCTCGGGCATCGGCGCATCGCCTATGTGAGCGGACCGGCGAACAACATCCTGGAGCGTGAGCGCTTCTTAGGCTTCAAGGATGGATTGGAGGCCGCAGGCCTGCCCTTCGATCCGGCGCTCGTGATCCCCGGCGACTACACGATCGAATCCGGGGTGGCGGCCGGCCAGGGCCTGGTCGCCCGAAACACCCGCCCGACGGCTGTCTTCTGCACCAGCGACGAGATGGCCATCGGGCTCATGCGCACCCTTCTCTCTGCCGGTTTGCGGGTGCCGCAGGACATCTCGGTTGCCGGGTTCGACGATATCGAATTCGCGGCCGTGGCCGAGCCGTCGCTGACCACGATTCATCAGCCACGCCGGGAACTCGGACAGGCGGCCGCGACGGTTCTCATCGATCTGCTGCAGGGGCGCCCGACTCCCAAGCAGATCCGGCTCGGGACGGAGCTTGTCATCCGGGACAGCGTTGCGCCGCCCGGTTAGTTCCCGAACATCGAAAACGCCCCGACGAACAGCACCAGCACGAGTGCGATGAAGCCCACATAGCCGGCAAGCGCTTTGCGCGAGTGCTGGTGGGCATAGCTGTCTTTCTCATTGCCGTTCTGCCAGCGGGCCGAGGATTCCTGATGACGGGCGATGTCGACCTGTTCCGGCGTCAGCGGGCTGCCGCCGGCTTCCTCGTCCGTCCCAAGGGGAGAGAGGCCAGGGTCGAACACCTCGTTCTTGTCCCCCGTGCGGCCGCTGTTGATGTCGCCCTTCAGCTGCGCCGTGGTCGAGCCCTCGTTCATGGGAGGGGCATCCATCGGCTTGATCGTGTGCGTCCGAGGAATGTCGGTGTGGTTGGGGTTGTCTGAACGGGTGGACATGAAAACTCTCCTGGGATCCGCTGATGGGGAAACCGCCGGAGGAGTGCGAGGTTCCTGTTCCGCCCCCGCTGTGCGGGCTGCGCGGTCAGGCCGGAACCTGTTGTGCAGGCAAGAAAAAAGGCCGTTGTTGCCAACGGCCCGAAGTTTAGGGAGGAAACGCCCTAGAAGGGCTGCAACGCAGCGACGCCAATCGCCGTGTTGCACTGCAATAACTAAAAGCTGCGCCGGCGGGTTTCAAGATTAAAAGGTCAGCATCGTTGCCCAATTTTTCACCTCTCTTGCCGGACTTGAGCTTCATGGAGGTCTGGACAGAAGAGCGCCGGCAGAGGCCAAATGGGCGGCATCGGAATGCATGAGGTCCAGGATGCCGAAGCTGAATGCCGTGCTCGAATCCGCTCTCTACGTCGACGATCTGTCCCGTGCCAGGGAGTTCTATGAGAGCAGCCTCGGTTTGCCGCTGCTACTGGCCAACCAGCGCATGTGTGCATTCGATGTCGGGGGCCGGAGCGTCCTCCTCGTCTTTCTCCGCGGCGGGTCGAGCGCGGACATGACGACGCCCGGCGGCACGATCCCCGGCCATGACGGAGACGGGCCTCTGCATATCGGCTTTGCGGTCGCGGCCGAGGAACTCCCCGCGTGGGAGCGGAGGCTGGAGGAGCGCGGGATTCCCATCGAGAGCCGGGTGACTTGGCCCCGGGGTGGTACGAGCGTTTATTTCCGGGATCCGGACGGGCACGTTCTCGAACTGGCGACGCCCGGGCTCTGGGCGACATATTGAGCGCCAAAGCCCGGGCAGGTCGGGATCAGGTGATGACGCTGGGCGCATCGCGCCCCGTGCGGGCTGCGATCTCCGCAACCTCGTTTGCCGCCTGCACCACGGGAGCCAGAACGTCGGCGGTCGGCAGATCGTGCCGGTCCGCGTTGGGCTCGAAGCGTTCCAGATAGACCCGCAGGGTCGCGCCCGAGGTGCCCGTGCCCGACAGGCGGAACACGGCGCGGGCGTCCTCCTCGAAGAGGATGCGGATGCCCTGCTTGGGCGTCACGGACTGATCCACGGGATCCGTGTAGGCAAAGTCGTCGCAGGACTGGACCGTGAGGCCGCCGAAGCGCTGCCCGGGAAGAGCCGGCAGCTTGTTGCGCAGGGCGTCCATGAGCTCGTTGGCAGGCGCAGTCTCGAGCTCCTCGTAGTCGTGGCGCGTATAGTAGTCGCGGCCGAACGCGGCCCAGTGCTCGCGCACGATCTGGTCCGCCGGCTTCTTCGTGACGGCCAGGATGTTGAGCCAGAGCAGCACGGCCCAGAGCCCGTCCTTCTCGCGGATGTGGTTGGAGCCCGTGCCCGCGCTCTCCTCGCCACAGAGGGTGATGAGCCCCGCATCGAGAAGATTGGCGAAGAATTTCCAGCCCGTGGGGGTCTCGAAGAAATTGATGCCGAGCTTTCTGGCCACCCGGTCGGCGGCGCGGCTCGTCGGCATGGAGCGCGCGACGCCCGCCAGGCCCTTGGCGTAGCCGGGCGCGAGATGCGCATGGCTCGCGAGGATCGCGAGGCTGTCGCTCGGTGTCACGAAGAGGCCCCGTGCCACGATCATGTTGCGGTCGCCGTCGCCGTCGGAGGCTGCGCCGAAATCGGGCGCGTCGGGGCCGAGCATCAGGTCCATGAGGTCATGGGCATGCACCGGGTTCGGATCGGGATGGTGGCCGCCGAAATCGGGCTTCGGCTCTCCGTTGACGACGGTGCCTTCCGGCGCGCCGAGACGGTTCTCAAGAATGGCCTTCGCGTAGGGGCCGGTGATGGCGCTCAGGGCATCGAAGCGCATGCGAAAGCCTGAGCGGAACAGAGCGGCGATCTTGTCGAAATCGATCAGCTGCTCCATCAGCTCCGCATAGTCGGCCACCGGATCGATGACCTCGACATTCATGTCGCCGACTTTGGTCGGGCCGATGCGGCTGAGATCGATGTCGGGAGCGTCGACGATCTTGTACGCGGTGATGGCGCCCGCCCGCTTGAACACGGATTCCGTGAAGGATTCCGGCGCCGGCCCGCCATGGGCCATGTTGAACTTGATGCCGAAGTCGCCGTCGGGGCCGCCCGGGTTATGACTAGCCGAGAGAACGAGCCCGCCGATGGCCTTGTGTTTGCGGATCACGCAGGAAGCCGCCGGCGTCGACAGGAGCCCCCGCTGCCCGACGAGGACGCGGCCGAAGCCATGGGCGGCCGCCATCCTGATGGCGGTCTGAACCACGACATCGTTGAAGTAGCGCCCGTCGCCGCCGATCACCAGGGTCGCACCTTCAGCCCCCTCGACATTGTCGAGGATCGACTGGATGAAGTTTTCCACATACCGGGGCTGCTGGAAGACGGTGACCTTCTTGCGCAGGCCCGATGTGCCGGGGCGCTGATCGGAAAACGGTGTCGTCGGGGTACGGGTCGTCACCATCGGGGCTGATCACTTCCTTAACATTGGCCCGTCATGGGCCGAATCTTGATACCTGCCCTGAAAGGGCGTGCGACCATTTTAGGGTTGCGGCCGCGACATGCCACTGTCGAGATGAAGGTAAGATGAAGAAGTACCTTTCTGCTTGCGCGTCCATTTCTCCGCTCAGGCCGAGGCTGGTCAACGGGGGTGTCGATAAAGGCACCATTGGCTTGCCCAAGCCATAAACTCAAAAGCAACAACGGCAAGCCGCGAAGTATAGGCTCATCATAACATATGTTATTGCTCGTAAAATATTGTACACGCTGCCTTTTCTACATGGAACCAAAGAAGCCGCCTGGAAATTGAACAACCCTTGAGTGCGTTCTGCACGCTCTTTCATCATTTAATCGGCAGCGGAGACGTGGACGGATTCCGTCCGTGGGTATCGCAGCGCGGTTTTTGTCTTCTGTTGTAAGGAGTTCCCAAGAATGGGCGATGATCGTCAAGCGCAGGCTGGCTCCAAAGAGTCTGTGAACCCGCTGTCGGATCCGTCGAACGAAGTTGATGCCCCAGGATCGCAAGAGGTGGCGGCGAGCCCCATGCGCGTGATCGAGCGCGGGGTCTATCGTGGGCCGCATCTCTACAGCCTCACCCCGATGATCCGGATCAAGCTCGATCTCGGTTCATTGGAGGAATGGCCATCCCATCGCCTGCCGAGTTTCACCGAGCGCCTTCTCGCCCTTTTGCCAGGGTTGCACGAGCATGGCTGCAGTTTCCATGAGCGCGGCGGCTTCGTCAGGCGTCTCGAGGAGGGGACTTGGCTCGGTCACGTGGCCGAGCATATTGCCCTCGAGCTTCAGACCCTCATCGGCTCGCGCGTCACCCGAGGCAAGACCCGGTCCGTGAAGGGAGAATGCGGCGTCTACAATGTGATGTATGCCTACCGGGAGGAGGATGTGGGCCTCGTGGCCGGGCGCTTGGCCCTCCAACTCGTGGATTCCCTGCTGCCCCCGGAGCTTCAGGGTATCAAGGGGCTCGACCGCGTCTACAAGGACGAGGATGAACCCGCCTTCCAAGGTGCCTTCGACCTTGCCGCTGCCCTCAAGGCCCTTCGCTATGTGCATCGCCGCACGGCGCTCGGCCCGACAACCATGTCGCTTGTGCAGGAGGCCGAGCGGCGCGGCATCCCGGTCCTGCGTCTCGACGATCAGAGTCTCGTGCAACTGGGCACCGGACGCTATCAGAAGCGCATCCGCGCCAGCATCACGAGCATGACCTCGTCGATCGCAACGGATGCGGCCGGCGACAAGGATCTGACGAAAACCCTTCTTGCCGATGCAGGTCTGCCGGTTCCTCGTGGTGAGGTCGTCCGCAGCGCCGACGATGCGGTGCGCGCAGCCGAGCGGATCGGCTACCCGGTCGTGGTCAAACCCCTCGACGGCAATCACGGGCGTGGCGTCAGCATCGACCTTTCCACGACGGAGGAGGTCACCCGTGCCTTCGGGGAGGCTGTGAACCACGGCCGGCGGGTTATCGTCGAGAGTTATTTCAAAGGCCGGGACCATCGCATCCTCGTGGTCAATGGAGAAGTCGTGGCTGTGGCGGAGCGCGTGCCGGCTCATGTCATTGGCGATGGGGAGCGCAGCATCGCAGCCCTGGTCGATGAGGTGAACAGGGATCCGCGTCGCGGCGAAGGCCATGAGAACGTCATGACCCGGATCAAGATCAACGATCACGCCCTCGGGATTCTGGCGAAGGCCGGACTCGACCCGGACAGCGTGCCGGCTCTCGGGCAAGTGATCCACCTGTCCGACACGGCGAACCTCTCGACCGGAGGGACTGCCATTGACCGCACGGACGATATCCATCCCGACAATGCCCTGATCGCCCGCCGCGCTGCACGTGCGATCGGCCTCGATGTGGCCGGAATCGACTTCATCGCACCGGATATCACCCGCTCGGTTCATGAAACCGGCGGCGGCATCATCGAGGTCAATGCCGCGCCGGGCTTTCGCATGCACCTGCAGCCCTCGGAGGGACGTGCCCGCAACGTGGCGCGACCCGTCATCGACATGCTGTTCCCACGCGGGACACCGACGCGTATTCCGATCCTCGCCATCACAGGCACCAACGGCAAATCCACAACCTCGCGAATGGTAGGTCATATCCTGCGCGCCAACGGACTATGCGTGGGCCTGACCTCGACGACGGGCATCTACATGAATGGCCGCCGAGTGGTGGATGCGGACGCGTCCGGCCCCTGGAGCGCCCGCGTGGTTCTCAAGGACCCGACGGTGGACGTGGCGGTTCTGGAAACCGCCCGCGGCGGCATCCTGCGCGAGGGGATGGGCTTCACCGACTGTGACGTTGGTCTCGTCACCAACATTCAGCCGGATCATCTCGGGCTCAAGGGAATCGACACCATCGAGGATCTGGCCTGGGTCAAGTCTGTGGTCGTGGAAGCCGTGCATCGCAACGGCACCAGCATCCTCAATGCAGACGATCCGATGTGCGTGAGCATGCGCCGCCGCGCCGGGGGACGCATCTGTTATTTCTCCCTCCGCGGAGGCGCCGACATGCCTGATTTCCTGCGCGAGCACATCGAGGATGGCGGCTTCGCGGTCGTTCGCGAACCGAGTGCCGCTGACGGCGGCGAAATCGTGATCCACGATGACGGTGACAGCATTCACCTGATGCGGGCTGCAGAGATCCCGGCCACGCTCGACGGATTGGCCGAGTTCAACGTGCAGAACGCCTTGGGGGCGGCCGCCATGGCGTATGCCCAGGGCGTGCCGGTCAACGTCATCCGCATGGCCCTGTCGACCTTCACCACATCCTTCGAGCAGAGCCCCGGGCGCCTCAACGTGTTCGATGGTCACGGCTTCCGGGTCATCCTGGACTATGCCCACAATCCGGCGGGACTGCAGGCCCTGGGCGATCTGATCCTCAAGATGCGCTCCCGCCATCGCCGCGTCATCGGAATGATCAATATCCCGGGCGATCGCCGCGATGAAGACATGCGGGAGATGGGAGCACTCGCGACCCGCTACTTCGACGACATCATCTTCCGGGAGGATCCGGCCCGACGGGGTCGGAGGCCTGGTGAGATCGTCGCATTGCTGGCCGAAGGTGCGCTGGCAGCAGGCTGTTCCGAGGAGCGGATCTGCCGCATCCTGGACGAGGACGAGGCTGCCGACCTCTGCCTGCGAAGGGCACAGCCCGGCGATCTCGTGGTGCTCACGCCCACCGATGTGGAGGCCATGTGGCGGCAGGTGCTCGACTTCCGGGCTGCTCCGTCGACTTCCTTCGAGGTGGAGGTTCATCGGGCGGAAGAGCCAGCCAAGGAGTGGCGCCGTACCGCTTGAGCGGGATCAAAGGAACTTCAATGTTGCCCGTCCCTTGTCTGGGGCGGGTTGCTGCTGAAAGGGAGACCTGTCGCCATCATGCAGGAACGCACGAGGAAGAGATCTAGGGGGCCACTGATCATCATCGGTGGGGGTGAGGACAAGGAAGGTGAGCGCACCATCCTGCGTGAGGTCGCCAGGCATGTGAACGGCGGCAAGCTCGTCCTCGCGACCGTCGCCTCCCATGAGCCTGAGGGTTATTTCGAGGCCTATCAGAAAGCCTTCGCCGATCTCGGCGTGACGGATCTCGTGGAGATCTACGTGAAGGACAGGGCCGAGACCCTCGATCCCGAAAAACTCCGGCTCTTCGACGGAGCGGCCGGCGTGTTCTTTTCGGGCGGCGACCAGTTGCGCATCTCGAGTCAGATCGGCGATACGCCCATCGAGCAGCGGGTGCGCGAGATCCATGATCGCGGAGGGCTGCTGGCGGGGACATCGGCCGGTGCATCCGTGATGAGCGAGACCATGCTGGTCAAAGGGACCAGCGGGGAATCCTACAAGATCGGCGACCTGCACATGGCGCCGGGCCTTGGCCTCGTGCGCAATGTCATCATCGACCAGCATTTCGCGGAACGCGGCCGGTTCGGACGCCTGTTCGGAGCCGTGGCGCACAACCCGCGCGAACTTGGAATCGGTATCGACGAGGACACCGCTCTGGTCCTTGAGAACGAGCAGTTCCAGGTGATCGGTAGCGGCTGCGTCTATGTGGTCGATGGGGCCGGCGTGACTCATTCCAACATCGCGGAGGCCGAGCCGGAACGCTCCCTCTGCATGTACGACATCCGCATGCATGTGCTGAGTTCGGGTGACGCCTTCGACCTGGCGAAGCGTCGTCCTGCGGAGGTGCCGGATCTGCAGAAGAGCCATGCCATCGAAGCGCAGGCGGCGAGCTGATCAGCTCGCCGCGAAATCGCCGGTCATTTTTCCAAGCCGTCGTATCTTGAGATTGAGCATCAAGATCATGCGGTCTCGGCTAGGGATTGTTGCCCCCGTGATCCTGCTTCGGCGCCTTGCCCGTTCGTGCCGGGTCGGTGCCCTGCGGCGCATCCTCTGCCGGCTTCACCTCATCGGGGTTCGAGACAGCCTGATTGACGGGCTCCCGTGCGGGCTCGTCCTGTGGGGGCGGACCTGCAACCGCCGACCCGCCCATGTAGGACGGCGGATCGCTGGCCGGGAACGAGTATTCCGAGCCGGCATCGACCAGATCATCCTCTTCCTTCTTCGCGCCCATATTTCATCTCCCGTCCTGTGAATGCTCAGCTCCTCACAGAGGAATGCCTGGGATCTCTGCATGTTCAGGCGTGGCGTTAAATAATCTAGGTGATGCCGGCAGTGGCCGTGCAGCCTCTTGCGTGGTGTGGCTCTGGTCGCCGCGAGCACTCTCCCTATGTCCAGCCATGCACCGAACCGCAACAGCACGATCCTGGGAGAACGCCATGAGACAGACCCGCCGCAGCCTTCTCGCGACGATGGCCGCAACTTCAGCAGCCTCGGTCCTCTCGCCATGGCGGGCTCTCGCCCAGTCCGGCTATCCGGCGAGGCCGGTCCGGGTCACCGTCCCTTATGCGGCCGGCGGCGGAACGGATTTCTTCGCGCGGCTCGTCTTTGGCGCTATGGGGGAGCAACTGGGGCAGCAGTTCGTGATCGAGAACAAACCGGGCGCCGGCACCAATATTGGGGCCGAGGCCGTCGCCCGGGCGGAGTCCGACGGCTACTCGCTGCTCTTAGGGGATTCGGCCACCTTCGCGACGAACCGCTCCCTCTATCGCAAGCTCTCCTTCGATCCGTACAAGGATTTCAGCCCGATTTCGCTAACGGGCCGCTTCGCGCTCGTGCTGCTCGTCAACACGAACAAGCTGCCGGTGAACTCCATTCAGGAACTTGTCGCCGAGGCGAAGAAGACGCCCGGACGGATCACCTATGCGACCCCTGGCCTGGGCAGCCCGTTCCACCTGGCGACGGAACTTCTTTCGCAGGGTGCCGGCATCAAGCTCACCCATGTGCCGTATCGGGGCGCCGCTCCTGCCGTGCAGGATCTGGTGGCGGGACAGGTGGACATGATGTTCATCGATTTCGCGACTGCCCGCTCCCAGCTCTCCGGTCCCATCAAGGCCATCGCTGTGGCATCTCCGAAGGAGTTCGCCGGCCTGCCGGGCGTGCCGCCCGTCGCGGCCGATTTCCCGGGCTTCGAGGCCTGGGCCTGGCAGGGCTTCGTCGGCCCGGCACGCCTGCCGCCCGAGATCATCGCCAAGCTCAACGAGACATACCGGCAGGTCGTCGCCAAGCAGGACATCCGCGACAAGCTGACCGGCGCCGGGATCGACGTGCTCCAGAGCTCGCCTGCCGAGATGGCCGCCTACATGCAGGAAGAAGGCGCCAAATGGGAGACGGTGATCAGGACGGCCAACATCACCCTGGAGTGACGCGAGGTACCGTTTCGGGACCGCCTCAGTTGCGGTCCCAGCGATACATGCGCTGCTCGCCCTCGGTACAGCTCACGGACGGCTCGGCCTGGACCTTCTGGATCATCGGGCTTGCCGGCAGGGCCGCGATCTCGCGGATGATCTTGGTCCGGATGGCATCGGCGAAGTGCTGGCGGTCCCGTACCGGCACGATGAACGATCCTTCTCCGCCGATGACGCAGTTCTTGTAGTAGAGGTCGAGATGCTCCATGTCGCCGAAGCCGCTCGGACGCTTGAGCATGATGGGAAGCCCGTTGATGGTGATGCCCTTGGCAATGGCCTCGTCCCGTGCCGCGACGACGCCTCGTCCGCTGCTGTTGGGCCCGTCCCCGGAGATGTCGATGACCTTGCGCATCGGCTCGACGCCGGTCTGCTCCAGGAGCTTCACGCTGAAATCGATGGCGCCGGAGATCGAGGTTCTCCGGATACGGCCGATGGGGTTGCTGCTCAGGCCATCGGCGAATTTCAGCGCCCCTTCGGGGCTCTCGATGATCGTCCAGGGCACGATGACGTTCTGATACTCCACGCCCGACCATTCCACATAGGTGACGATGATCCGGCCCACCATGCCGTTGCGAATGGCCTCATGCACCTGCGGGGAGCGGAAGGCCTCCATGAAACCCTGACGCTGGAGTTCCTGCTCATCGGGATCCATGGAGCGCGAGACGTCCACGGCCAGCACCAGCGCGACATCGACCTCGGTTTCCGCCCGGGCATCGGGTGGGCACAGCCACAGGCCCGATAGGGCGGCCGCGAGAGCGCCAAGAAGCCTTCGATTCATCTCCGCCTCCGTTTGCCAGACGCAAGAAGCTGGCAGAAAACCTCCGGCAGGCAAGGTTCGACACCCGTCAATTTAACGTGAATTCCATGTGAAACATCTGTGCTTGCACTCAGCCTGCTGCAAAAGCTGGAACCTCACGCAAGACGGGCTTTTCCTCCGGGTCTGATGCTTTATATGGGCGGCATCAAGGTTCGAGCCGCCGTGGATGGCGGTGCTCACAAGGAATTCCCGCACATGTCGTCTACGCTCGATCGCTGGTCACCTTATGCCTTGGCCGCCTTGAGGATCGTCACGGCGCTGCTCTTCATGGAGCATGGAACGCAGAAGCTCTTCGGCTTCCCGGCGCCTCCTGAAAGCGGCACGCCGCCCCTCTTGTCGCTCTTCGGCATCGGAGCCATCCTGGAATTCGTCGGCGGCCTGCTGATCCTGGTGGGGCTGTTCACCAGACCCGTTGCCTTCGTGCTCGCCGGCGAAATGGCCGTCGCCTATTGGATGTTCCATGCTCCCCGGAGTTTCTATCCCGTTCTGAACGGCGGGGATGCATCCATCCTGTTCTGCTTCGTCTTCCTGCTGCTCGTGTTCACCGGTCCAGGTGCCTTGAACATCGATGCGGCAAGGCGGCCTGCCGGGCCGCGCCATTCCTGGGAGCGTTGATCCGTTCCTACTCCGGAAGAGTTGGGTAACATAACCGACGGCTGCGACTCCGAAGTGGAACGGCTGCCGTTAACCCTATAAATTTCAGGGGACGGCGCATGACTTTTGCGCGGGATAAGCGTTAAGAGCACAGCAGGTTCGTTGCGTAGGAGTCTGAACATGGCCGAGATCATCGCCTTCAAGGATCTCAAGAGGATCGCCGACAGGTGCGAGGTGCTAGGCCTCTTCGAACCCAAGCGTCCTTCGAAATCCAGATCCCGCTCCGAGAGCAGGAGCTTCGATTTTCCGAGTTCCCGCCCCTTCATCTCCGGCAACCTTACGGATCTGTTCGAGCAAGCCAATGCGGTGGCCATGCGCCACCATCACGGAGACCCCAAGGTATCGGCCGTCGTGGCCGAGAAATGCCTGGAGCTGATCCAGGCCTTGGAAGATCACGCACAGCCGGAATGAGGTTCCAAAGCTCGGAACCTGACGGGGCCGTCAGGGATCTGCTTTCCGAGCAAACAGAACATCGCCTGTCTGTTTTATTTCCTTTACGGAACTGGGTCCTCGACAAGAACCGTTAACTGTAGATCTCAAAGCATGCGGCCGGACGAATTCTTTCGTTGATTTTTGATGCCGATCATAGAAATGATCATCGCTACCATACCCCTTGTGGCAGGTTGAGTTCGCGCCCGAGACCATGCGCCGCTCAAAGGCATGATGCCCCTCTGCCAGGCCGGTGAGAATCCGGCAGGTTCGTTCCCAAAATTCATTCGCCCGAGGTCGAGCGTTCGGCACACCGCCGTTCGGTCGAAGTCCGGAGGCGTTCCGGTGCGGCCATGTTGAGTATCTTTCTGTCGTCCGACCGCGCAGAACGGCCCTTTATCCGCGGCGTTCTGTTGCCTGTCGTCCTGGTTGCCTTCGCGACGTTGGCGATGGGCGCGGGGGCGATCCTGTGGGCCGTCAACAGGAGCAACGACATCTCCGCCGAACGTCAGCTCCGGACGACGGAGGCGAGCATTCGCGCCGCCGTTCAGGAGCTTGCCCAGCAGCAGGAAATGGTCGCCATCTGGGATGACGCCGTGGTGGAGCTCAACAAGCGCCCACTGGATCTCAAATGGGTCGATGCGAATTTCGGCGTCTGGCTCAACAAGACGTTCGGACAGGACGAAATCTACATCCTCGATGAGCGCAACGAGCCGCTCGTTGCGACCGTCGGGTCCAGCCGCGTGGCTGCTGAGGAATACGAGCGGATCAGGGCGAGCGTCAGCGATCTGATTGCAGGGATAAGGGGAGCTCCGGAGTCTCTGCACCGGGCTCACGTCGAGGACCTTGCGACGGCATCCTACCTGAAGACCGGCCAGGCTGTTCACGACGCTCATCTGCTCGAGCTTAATGGCCGGCCGGCGGCCGTCAGTGTGATGAAGATCATCCCCGAGTCCGAGGACGTTCCCTATCCTCACGGAAGAGAATTTCTTCTGCTCAGCATCCGTTTCCTGGATGGAAGCTTCATCACACATTTGTCCGAGCAGAACCTGATCGACGGTCTGCGCTTCTCGAGCACCGACACCCCCCAGCTGGGTGAGGTCTCTGTGCCGGTGAAATCGGATGTCGGCCACCGCATCGGCTACTTCATCTGGAACCCGGAGCTGCCGGGGGATCGTGTCCTCAGATCGATCGGCCCGGTCATGGCCGCTGCTGCCGCCATGATCCTTCTGCTGCTCGGTGCTCTGGTCCGTCGGCTGAGGCACTCCACGAAGACCCTGGAGAGAACGGTTCTCGAGCTGAAAGCGAGTGAGGCGCAGGCCCACCATCTCGCGTTCCATGATGTGCTGACAGGTCTGCCCAATCGCGCTCTGTTCGCAGACCGGCTCGACCACGCTATCGCTCAGATGAAGAATGGCGAGCAGGTTGCCGTCATGATGCTCGACCTGGATCGCTTCAAGCATGTGAACGACACCCTCGGTCACCATGCCGGTGACAGTCTCATTCAGGAGTTCGCAGCCCGTCTGTCGAAGCTCGTAGATGGCGAAGTCACCATCACCCGATTGGGCGGAGACGAATTCGCCGTCGTACAGACCTCCGAGGCCGGAAGCGATGCGCCGCAGGTCTTGTGCGAGCGTATTCTTGCGGCATCCACGCAGCCCTATGATGTCATCGGCAATCAGGTCTTCGTCGGCGTCAGCATCGGGCTCGTGCTGGCTCCAGAGGCGGGCCTGGACCGCATCGAACTCCTGCGCAAGGCCGACATCGCGCTTTACCGCGCCAAAGGAGAGGGGCGGAACTGCTACCGCCTCTTCACGCCGGAGATGGACGAAACCATCAACGTCTCCAGAGTCATCGAAGAAGATCTCCGTGCGGCACTTGCAACAGGGGAGGGGCTCGAGGTTGCCTATCAGCCGCAGATCTCTCAAGGCGGCACCGTTGTCGGCGTGGAGGCCCTTGCCCGTTGGCATCATCCGACACGCGGATACATCCAGCCCAGCCAGTTCATCCCTGTGGCCGAGCAGACCGGCCTGATCGTTCCGCTCGGGGAATGGATCCTGCGCCAAGCCTGCATGGCCTCCCGGCGCTGGCCCGATCTCTTCGTCTCCGTCAATCTATCCCCTGTTCAATTCCGGTTGGGTGACTTCGCCAGCCGACTCATCGCCATTGTCCGGGAATGTGGCGGGCATCCTCAGCGCATCGAACTCGAAGTCACGGAAGGGGTCCTCCTTGAGGAGGATGGGAGGACGACCGATGCGCTTCGGAAGCTGCGGGAAGCGGGTTTCCGTATTGCCCTGGATGACTTCGGTACCGGCTATTCGAGCTTGGGTTACCTCCATCGGTTCGAAGTCGACAAGATCAAGATCGACCGGTCGTTCACCCAAAGCCTAGGACAGGGCGGCAAAGCCGCCACCGTCATCAAAGCCATCGTGGCCCTCGGCCATGCCATGTCGATTACCGTGACGGCCGAAGGCGTTGAGACAGAGACACAGCGTAATTTTCTCGATACCGCAGGCTGCAACGAGATGCAGGGCTTTCTGTTCTCCAAGGCCGTATCGGAAGAGCAGATCGTGCGACTGCTCAGTCGATCGTCATCAAATCGGGCGGTGCATTATGCGAATACTTTCCCAGCCCGGAGTATAGGATAAGCTTATGGGACAGAGTATGGCCAAGCTTCACTTATTCTCGGCGACGGTAGTTTGAGATGCTATCACAAAACCATTATAGCACGACGGACTACCTCTTTGGTGACGTTCAGGAAGAGGAACTAAATCTTCTAGCCATCGTTATCGCCACGCCTGATCTAATCGGATCAGCTCCCCGGACATGGTTCCCGCCTCTTTTGTTCTAGCCTGCGTATTTCGGATAGGCGACGCCATGATCCTTGACTTCGATGAACACCACCAAGGGGCTAGAGCCAGCATGGGCCATAACGTCGTCTACAAAGAGCAGATCCTGCCCATTGCTCAGGATCCTTTTCAGAACGTCACGACGGTTCTCATCTGCCAGAACATCCTTCTCCGAACCGGTATCAGTCATATCCTTTCGGGCACCCGCTTCGACCTCACGGGGGAAGCCGGAGACCTGTCGACCCTGTCCGCGTTTCCGGAAGGGGTCCCGGTGCTCTTCCTCATCTGCGACGGGCGCTCCCCTTCCGAGTATTCCCAGACGGTCAAGGAATTGAAGGAGCAGCACCCTCATGCTCGGGTGGTGGTCCTTGCCGACAGCATGGCGCCGCAAGAGATCGTTCAAATCTGTAAAGAGGGTCTGGACGGGTTCTGCACGACCACGATGGCTCGCCATGCCATCATCAAGGCTTTGGAACTCGTCATGCTGGGTGAAACCTTCATTCCAGGATCGGTCGGTCTGGACCTGCTCGAACAAATCAGCGGCAGCCAAGCCGGCGGTATGGGCCGGACGGTTTCCCTTATGCCTGCCAACGATCCGGCTCTGCTCCTGAACAAGCTGTCGGAGCGCGAAGCGCAGATTTTGCGCTGCCTGACTCAGGGGGCCTCGAACAAGCTGATCGCCCGCGAACTCGGAGTGGCGGAAGCCACCGTCAAGGTCCACATCAAGGCGATCTTGCGAAAGGTGAAGGCGGTGAACAGGACCCAGGCAGCCATGTGGGCCGCCGGCCACTTCGCCTCGGCACAGGAGAGCGGATCCCTCATTCCGGGCGAGTAGGGAGAGCTTGGGGTTCCCGTAAGGGACCAGCCTCCCAGAAGCACCGTATCATCGGGAGTAGGGCACGCGGGGAAGCCCCGCGTGCCCTACCTCTTTCGAGGTAGCCCAAGTGGCGAGTTGCGGATCAGTCGACACCAGCGCTAAGCCTGACAGCACCCTGATGGTGCGCCGGATAAAAATTCCAGTGATAGCGTACTGACGCCCCAGGCTTGAACTGACAACAAACACCTAAATAATGCGGTGGGGCAAACATGGATTACCAAGTGGAATTGGTGGCTCGGGCGTTCTTTGAGGCCGAGCACGAGGACTTCCTGTGGGACAGCGAAGCGGAATTGGTTAGGGAAGAATTCCGCGAATATGCCCGCAATGCTATCAGTCTCCTTGATGAAGACATCAGCGTTCTCCTGCTGGCGCTTCAGCGTGCCACGGCAGAGGAGCATCCTGAGCGGTCCAGGGCCGCAGCCTGAAAATTTGCATTCTGATCACGCGGCTTGAGATCCCTGACCACGGACAGGCGTCTCGAGCCGCCGCCGCTTCAACGCGTCCAGGCACGGGAGTGCCGGTGATCAATGGGCGTCCGGTGGCAGATCTGCAATCCGCTTGATCTCATAGACAACCAGCATCAGAACAACCGACATGATCACGAGCCCGAGCGCGCTCGTGAAAACGCTCGCGCTGACGCCTGAACCAGCAGAGACGATTGCCAGCAGGATCAGGAAGGGCAGCCCAAGGGCAATGGCGAGAACGGCGAGAAAAGACCGTGGCATAGGATAGACGCCCTTTATTTTTGAGAAACAGATTTTAAGGAATTCAATAGCCTTCGAATCGTGGAGAAAGTGAGATTGCGCCTCGGCTCGGCCTCTCTCAAGACTCCCTCGTGAATGTGACCCGAAAGAGTTGCCTAGTTAGAAATCCCAGCGCTGCGCCTTCGCGACGAGGAAGTCGCGAAAGACCTGAACGCGGGCGACGGAGCGCAGCTCCTCCGGGTAGACCAGGTAGCTGTCGAGGACCGGCATCTGCACGTCGCGGAGAACCTGCTTCACGCGAGGGTTGCCGCTCATGGCGTAATCCGGCGCCATGCCGATGCCGGCTCCGTTCTCGATAGCCGTGCGGAGAGCAAGGCTGTCATTCACCACAAGGCGACTGGGACGCGGATCCTTGGGATCGCGTCCCATGCTGGTCAGCCGGTGCAGGTCCAGGATGAAAGCCGGCTGGTCGCCCCCCAGGCAGAGCAGGGAGTGGTTGTCGAGATCCTCGATCCGCTCAGGCTCTCCGGAGCGTTCGAGATACGAATGGGCCGCATAGGCGTGATACTGGATCGTGAAGAGGCGGCGCTGGATCAGGTCCGGCTGTGCCGGCCGACGCAGCCGGATGGCGATGTCGGCTTCGCGCATGGCGAGATCCAGCTCTCCGCTCGTCAGGATCAGCTGAACGCGCACATCGGGATACAGATCGAGAAACTCCTTGATGCGCCGCGCGAGCCAGATCCCCCCGATGCCGACCGTCGCGGTGACCCTCAGGTCGCCGGCCGGCCGTTCGCTGGTCTCCGTGAGGCGTTGACGGGTCTCGTCCAGGCGCAGGCGGATGTCCTGGGCGGCACGGAACAGCACCTCTCCATGCTCGGTCAGGATGAGGCCCCGGGGATGACGATGAAAGAGAGGAACCTTCAGGTCGTGCTCGAGGGCGCTGATCTGGCGGCTCACTGATGACTGGTTGACCCCGAGCTTCTCGCCGGCGCGGGTGAAGTTCCCGGCGTCGACCACCTCGTAGAACAATCTGATTTTGTCCCAGTCCAAGACAGATCCTCAAAACGGAAGCGCGTTCACCGTGTCCGATGTCAGATGGGAAGGCGGCGCGCGCAGCAGGTCAAGTGCTTCGCTTCCAAAATACGATCCGTTCCTGCGCCTCACGAAGGATTATTCCAGATCGGCAGTGCCCGCCACAGGAAAGGCGATCGCGCCCTCTCCAAATAAAGGCGACGGTGTCCGTTGGTGAGCGGTTCATGCTGCCATGGTATTTCATGAGGTCCGGGTAATAGAAGGACGCATATTCCGTTAACTTTACCCAAGGGTAGTTCGAGCCAAGCGAAGGCATTCATTGACTTCCCCGGCCGTATTGCGGAAATTCAACCTAGCGATACGTCACAGACATGGCGGGTTGGCCGGCGCACCTTAAGCGATGCGTGTCCAAAGGCATGATGCCGCCCCGCCATACCGGTGAGAGCCCGGTATGCTCCCCCAAAATCCAAGCTTTTGCACCCCCACGGCCGAATGGCCAAAGGTCGCGCTATGAACAGGTCTGCTGCCGCATCCGAGGCCTTGGCGGCATCCTCGGGCCCATGGCTGACACGCCCCTTCAGGGGATTGATCGGCCGCTTCGGCATCGCCTTCTTCATGCCGGTGCTCGAGGCGACCCTGCTGATAACCCTGCTGGCGTTGGCGCTGCCCGCTGCCCTGCTGCAGGTCTACGACCGGATCCTGCCGAACAAGGCCACCGGCACCCTGGTGGTTCTCGCCATCACGGTGGCTCTGGCCATTATGCTGGAGGCGCTGCTTCGGCACGTGCGGGGCAGGCTTCTGGCCCGCATGGCGGCGACCTCCGAGGCGCAGGCGCATCGTCAGGCCATGCAGTGCCTGCTTCATGCTCCTCTCTCGGCCCTGGAAGCCAACGGCAACGGCTATTACGCGGAGCGCCTTTCCGCCATCGGCACCCTGCGCGAGGCCTGGTCGGGCCCGGCCCTGCAGGCGATGCTCGATCTGCCTTTCGCCCTGCTTTATCTCGTCGGGATCTGGTATCTTGCCGGCCCGCTCGTGCTGGTGCCGCTGGCCCTGCTGATCGGTGTCGCTCTGCTCGCGGCGTTGACGGGCCGGCGCGTGCGCCGCGCGGCGCATAACCTCGCGCTTGCCGAGGAGCGCCGGTTCAACTTTCTGTTCGATACCCTGAGCTGCATCCATCCCATGAAGGTTCTCGGCGCCGAGCCCCTGCTCGAGCGTCGCTACGAGCGCCTGCAGGGCGGCTCCGCGCAGATGCGCCGGACCCTGGCGCAAGCCATTTCGGCCGGGCAGGAGGGCGGGCAGTTGCTGGCCCAGGCCGCCACCATCGGCGTGGCGGCCTTCGGCTGTCATATGGTGCTGAACGGGCAACTCAGCGTCGGCGGCCTGGGTGCCTGCACCATGCTGGTGGGGCGCACGATGCAGCCGTTGCTCGGCGGCGTCGCTCTCTGGTCGCGTCTTCAGTCGCTCGCGGAGAGCCGGCGGCGGGTGGCGGAGATCGCCCTGCTCCCGCAGGAGCGGCATCTCGACAGGCCGGCACTCGAAGTTTCAGAAGGTCATGTGGTCCTCGACAGCGTTCGGCTGCGCAATCCTCCTCACACGGATTGGCTGTTCGACGGCTTGACCCTGGACATTAAGCCCGGCGAGATCATCGGCGTCACCGGCGCCAATGGCTCCGGGCGTTCGGCCATGCTGCGTCTGATCGCCGGCGACCTGCAGCCCACCGAAGGCAGGGTCACCATCGATGGACAGGACCTCGCACAGGTCGAGATGGGACCGGCGCGCCGACACGTTTCTCTGGTGCCGCCGGATCCGGCCCTGGTGCGCGGCACGCTCCTGCAGAATCTCACGATGCATCAGCCGCACCTTGAGGCGGCGGCTCTGCGCCTGGCGACGAAACTGGGTTTGGATCAGGTAGCCAGCGCGTTGCCGGGTGACTGGCATACGCCCGTCGGCGTTGCGGCCACGCCCCTGCCGCGTGGCGCAGCGCAGCGCATCGGCGTGGTGCGCGCCCTGATCGAGGAGCCGCGCATCCTCCTGCTCGACGACATCACGTCCCAGATCGACGGCGACAGCGATGCGCGGTTGGCCCAACTCCTCGCCAGTCTGCGCGGCAAGGTCACGGTCATCATCGTCACGCACCGTCCCTCGACGCTCGGGATCGCCGACCGGGTCTTCGCGATCCGTGACAGCAGACTGGAGCCTGTGTCATGAGCCTCGTGATGGATGGTTGCCCTCCGGCTCCGGTGCATGTGTCGGAAGACCTTCTGACTCCTTCCGATCTGGCCCGCTGCCTGCCGGTTCTTCTATGGCTGATGGAGTGGTCGGGCAGCGCGGATGATCTGCTCTCGGCACTTCCCCACGCGAAGCCCGACATCGATCTCACGGATCTGCGCAACACGCTGGCCGTTCTCGGTTACCCGACCAGGATGCAGGGGCTGAAGCGGGGAGGTCTCGACCTGCGGTGCCTGCCGGCGATCCTGCTGCCACTGGGAAAGGCTGCCGCGGTCGTCTACCGCGACGAGGCTGGACAGGTTCTGGTGTTCGACGGCGCCACAGGCGATGTGAAGCCCTGCGCGCCGGAGAAGCTGCGCGGCACCTTGATCCTGACCACTGATGCGAATGTCGGATCATCCCGTCAGAACTGGTTCAGCGGCATCGCACGACGGTTCCGGGGATCCCTGACGCCCTTGCTCGCGATCAGCGGGTTGATGGCCGTACTCGGGCTCGCGGTCCCGATCTTCACCATGGCGGTTTTCGACACGGTGGTGGCCGGTTACAGCCCGGAAACGCTGCCCATGCTCATCATCGGCGTTGCCGCCGCGGTGGTGCTGGAGGTCCTCTTCCGCGTCATCCGCCAGCGTGCTCTGCTGCGCATCGCGGAGCGCCTGGATCGGCTGGTTCCGAGCGCCGTCTTCACCCAGCTGCTGTCCTTGCCGACCGCGCTCGTGGAGCGGGCCGGCACCGCGTCACAGGTGTCCCGCCTGCGGGATTTCGCGGCGATCCGCGAGTTTCTCACCGGCAGTTTCGCCGTTGCCCTTCTGGACTTGCCGTTCACCATCCTCGTCGTGGTGCTGATGGTGGTTCTCGGCGGATGGATCGCGCTCGTGCCGGTGGGGACCGCCATCGGCTTCGTTCTCCTGTTCTGGATCTCCCGCGGGTCCATGCGGCTGGCCATCGATCAGGCCGCCCGCGCCAACCAGGCGCGGGAAGCCCTGGCCGTCGAGGCGCTGGAAACGGTGCGCACGCTGAAGCTCGGGGGAGCCGAAGAGCGCTGGATCGACCGCTATGCGGCTGCTGCGGCTGCTGCCGCTGTGGCCTCGGCACGGGTCGGCACCTTGACGGGTTCGGTGCTCGCCGCAAGCCAGGCGCTCGTCACTCTGTCGGGTCTGGCCGCAGTGGTCCTGGGCGTCCTCTCGGTCCTGTCCGGTGCGATGACCGCAGGCGCGCTGATCGCCGGCATGATGCTGATCTGGCGCGTTCTAGGCCCGATGCAGACATGCTTCGTCATGCTCTCGCGCTGGGAGCAAACCCAGGCCTCCATCCGGCAGGTGGACGGATTGATGGCGCTCGAGACGGAGCGTCCGCCACCGCTCGAGGCGCGCATGGCGCCGCCGGAGCAGGGCGCGATCGTGTTCCACCGGGTGACCCTGCGCTATCTGCCGCAGTCCGAGCCCGTGCTGGCGGGCGCCAGTTTCGCCATTCAGCCCGGCCAGGTTGTGGCCGTCACCGGTGCGGAGGGCACGGGCAAGTCGACCCTGCTGCTGCTCACCGCGGGCCTGTACAGGCCGCAGGGCGGCCTCGTGCGCATCGACGGGCACGATGTGCGTTCCTTCAACCCTGCCGTTCTCCGGCGCAGCATCGGCTGGGTGCCGCAATCGCCGGGATTGCTCTACGGCACGATTGCCCAGAACCTGCGTCTGGCGCGGCCCAGTGCCTCCGATGCGCAACTGCGCGCGGCTGCCGAAGAGGCCGGCGTGCTGGAAGCGATCGAAGCGCTGCCGCGCGGCTTCGATACACGGGTCGGCGACAATCACAGCGGCCGCCTGCCGCGCAGCATCCTGCAGCGGATCGCGCTCGCCAGCGCCCTGCTGCGCGATGCGCCCATCCTGCTCCTCGATGAGCCCGTCGCCGGGCTGGACGATGCCTGCGCCAAGGCGTTCACGGACGTCATCGCCTCCCGAAGGGGGCGCTGCACGATCCTCATGGCAACGCACAGGCCGAGCCACATTCGGCTCTCCGACCGCATCCTTCGTCTGCGGGACGGGCAGGTCGAGGAGGTTGATCAGCCTGCTCCCTCCGGTCCACGTCCGACACGCACGCCTGTAGGCGTGCCGCTGGCGAATGCGGCTTTCGCAAATCTTTCTGCCGCTAACAGCCCCAGAGTTGGTTGATGAGCACTGCCGTAAAACACGCCCCCGAGGTCGAGAGCCCGCCGCTGGCCACCAATCGGCACACGATGGCGCCTCTGCCCCGCGCCAGCCGTCAGCCGCGCCCCGACAGCCATGTGCTCGCGCTGGAGGAACTGCGCATCTACGGTCTGGAGCGCGCCGTCGTTCTGGGAACCGGCCTGCTGGTGGCGACGACGCTCGCCTGGGCTGCGCTCACCCATGTGCCCGAGGTGGCCATCGGCGTCGGTGATCTTGCGCCGACGGTCGCGCCGGCGCCCGTGCAGCATTTCGAAGGCGGCATCGTCACGGAGGTGCTGGTTCACGAAGGCGACGTGGTCGAGGCGGGCCAGCCCTTGCTGCGCATGAACGATGCGGCCGCCCAGGCCGAACTGTCCCAGGCGCGGTTCCGCCTTGAGTCGCTCCAGCTGCAGTCTCAGCGCCTGACGGCAGCGGCCGAGGGCAACATCACGGCGGTGCAACTGCGCGGTCGCGACGGCACCGGGAGCATTGCCGTTGCCGATGCGAGCGGGGAGGGCAGCGCCATGCCGTCCCTGACCACCAGTCTGTTTGTTGGACCTCAGCGCGCGGCGCTGGATGCACGCCTGCGGTCCTTGAGCGACCGGATCGCCGTGCTGCACGAACAGGTGGCGCAGCGGCGCAGCGAACTGGCGACCCTGTCCGGACAGATCTCCGCCGTGCGGGAGCAGATGGCGCTGCATTCCAAGGAACTCGGCATCCGCGAGGAGCTCGCCCGCAACGGACTGACCACGCGGCTCGCAGTTCTGGAGGCGCAGCGTCTGCTGATGAGCGCGAAGGCCGAGCATGAGCGGCTGAACGGCCAGCACGCCACGGCCCTGCGCAGCCTCGCCGAGGCCGAGGCCCGCATTTCGGAGATGCAGTCGGCCGCCGTGGACGAGGCCCGGCAGGAGGCCGCCCGCGTGGCGCTGGACATTGCCGAAACGGCGGAAGCCGTCCGCAAGCTGGAGGACCGTGCGGAACGGACGCTGCTGCGCGCCCCGGCTGCCGGTGTCCTGCGCGGGCTGGCCGTTCACCGTTCCGGCACGGTCCTGCCGCCCGGCGGATTGATCGCCGAAGTCATGCCGCAGGACGCGCCGCTTGTCGCGGATGTGCGGATCATGCCACGCGACATCGGTTTCATCGAGATCGGGCAATCCGTGCACGTCAAGGTGCAGGCCTTCGATTATGCGCGCTACGGCGCCGTGGAGGGCATCGTTGAGCGCGTCTCGGCCGGCACGTTCCTCGACGAGCAGCGGCAGCCCCATTACCGCGTGCGCGTGGCGCTCAAGCAGCAGCATGTAGGTCGCGACCCCGGCAAGGCGCAGCTCGTGCCCGGCATGACGGTTCAGGCCGACATCACGACGGGCAACAAGACAGTGCTGCAGTACCTGCTGAAGCCGATCTATTCCGCCATGGCGGCATCATTCCACGAGCGTTGAGGACGCTGATCGCATGAGCCAGCAACCCGATCCAACCATCCCATTCGACGCCAGCGTGGTCGACGAGGAGGCGCTGCGCGCCCTGCGGGCGGTTCAGCGAAGCCTCCCGATGGGCGACGGAGGTGCCAGCGGAAACCTGGTGGGCGGAACGGAGGCGGTTGCGGCGTTCGGCATGGTGAGAGGAGGGCCGTCCGGGGCCATCGCCCTCCGGCCCCATGAAATCGGCCCTCTTGAATGGAGCTTGGCGCTGGCGCCACAGGACGAGCCCTTGAAGCCCCTGGATCTCGCGCCGCCGGCCAAACCTGCGATCATGCTGGATGAGGCACCGGCCGGTGTCGATCTATCGCTGTCCGCAGCGCCGGCTCCCTTGATCGGACCCAGGGCGAACCTTGCACGATCCTCGTCAGGTTCCGTCGAGACTGAAACGGATGGTTCATCCGTGCAGGTGACGTCTCCGGTGTTCGGCGACATTCCTGACAATCCGGGCGTTGTGACACCGCCCACCACCTTGAAGCCGGATCCGCAGGAACCGGCCGATATCCTCGCCGATCCACCTGCCGTGATTGCACGCGATGCTGGTGGCCTGGAGGACAGCGCGATCCGTCTCGACCTGTCGGCGGCACTGGTGGACCGCGACGGCTCCGAGACGCTCACGGTGCTGATCCTGGGCGTGCCCTCGGGTGCCTCGCTGTCCCACGGCTCCCGCCAGCCCGACGGCTCCTGGAGCGTGCCGGCCTCCAACCTGGCGCAGCTCGCCCTCACCCCGCCCGAGCACTTCTCCGGCTCCATCACCCTCACCCTGCGCGCCACCGCCCACGAAAGCCAGGGCGGCAGCGCCTCCGTCGAGACCACCTTCCGGGTGCAGGTGGAGGCGGTGGCGGATGCCCCCACGGTCACGGTGATGGACGCCCGCGGCTCCGAGGATGCCCCCGTGAGCCTCGCCGGCCTGGGCGGTGCCCTGCGCGACGGCGACGGCTCGGAGAGCCTCAGCTTCGTGCTCGGCGGCGTGCCGGGTGACGCGACCCTGAGCGCCGGCACACGCCAGCCGGACGGCACCTGGAAGCTCACGCCAGATCAGCTGGCAGGTCTTGCCCTTCATCCACCGGCCCACTTCTCCGGCAGCTACACCCTGACCCTGACCGCCGTGGCCACGGAGGGCAGCAACGGCTCGAGTGCCCGCACGTCAGCGAGCTTCACGGTGGGGTTCGATCCGGTGGCGGATGCCGGCACGATTGCCGGCTCCAGCACGGGCGCCGAGGACACGGCGATCGTGATCCGGCCGGTCTTTGCCACGCCCGATCCGTCGGAGACTTGGGGCGAGTTCTCCCAGGTGTCGGGAGTGCCTGCGGGGGCGCGGCTGAGCCACGGCAGCGAGCTGTCGCCCGGCGTGTGGCAGGTGTCGACAGGGGACCTGCAGGCAGGATTGGTGGCGGTGCATCCGGCGCAGCATGCGGATGCGGACTTCACGCTGACGGTCAGGGCGACGCTGATCGACAAGGGCAACGGCACGAGCGTGAGCCGGGAGGTGACAGGTACGCATGCGGTGACGGTCACGGCGGTGGCCGATGCCCCGCAGGTCACGGCGAGAGATGTGACGGGCCAGGAGGACAGCCCCATCCCGCTCGACCTCTCGGCGGCTCTGGTCGATACCGACGGTTCCGAGGTGCTCGCCGTCAGCATTCTCAATGTTCCTCCGGGTGCCATTCTTTCACATGGCGCGCGCCAGCCGGACGGAAGTTGGAGTGTTCCCGTTGCCGATCTGGAGCACCTCGCATTCACACCGCCGCACGACTTCTCAGGGACGGTCAATCTCACCCTGCGCGCAACGGCACGGGAGAGTTCGAACGGCACCACGGCCACCACGGATCTTCCGTTCCAGGTCAGGGTCGAGGATGTTTCCGACACACCGCTTCTGACCACCCGCGACGCATCAGGTCCCGAAGATACGGCCATTGCGCTCGATCTGTCCGCAGGCCTGACCGATACGGACAAGTCCGAAGTGCTATCGATCAGCATACTTGGTGTCCCGGCGGATGCATCCCTGTCGCACGGCACACGCCAGACCGATGGCAGCTGGCTTCTGGCGCCTTCCGAACTCGATGGTCTCACCCTTCGCCCACCGGAGCACTATTCCGGCGCGATCAACCTTACGGTCGAAGCCACATCGCGCAGTTCGAACGGCTCGACGGCGACCACCCGGGCCCCCTTGCGCGTGCAGGTGGATGCCGTGGCGGATGCGCCTGCCGTCACGGTGATGGACGCCCGCGGCTCAGAGGACACGCCTGTGAGCCTTGCGGGCCTCGGCGGCGCGCTGATCGACCGCGACGGCTCGGAGTCTCTGAGCTTCGTGCTCAGCGGAGTACCGAGTGATGCCACCTTGAGTGCCGGCACACGCCAGCCGGACGGGACCTGGCATCTGACCCATGCGGAACTCTCAGGCCTAACGCTGAAACCACCGGCCAATTTCTCCGGCAGCTACAATCTCACTTTGACGGCTGTGGCAACGGAGAGCAGCAACGGCTCAGAGGCCCGCACCTCGGCCAGCTTCACGTTGGGCTTCGATCCGGTGGTGGACGCTGCCACTATTGGCGGCAGCGGCTCGGGCCTTGAGGATACTCCCGTCACGCTGAAGCCGATCTTCGAAGTGAGTGACAAGGATGGATCGGAGACCTGGTCCGAGTTCAGTCAGGTGTCAGGGGTGCCGGCGGGTGCCCGTCTGAGCCACGGCAGCGAACTTTCGCCCGGCGTGTGGCAGGTATCCACCGCTGACCTCCAGGCAGGATTGGTGGCTCTCCATCCGGCCGAGCACTCGGATGCGGACTTCACGCTGACGGTCAAGGCGACGCTGATCGACACGGGCAACGGCACGAGCGTGAGCCGGGAGGTGACAGGCACGCATGCGGTGACGGTCGCGGCCGTGGCCGATGCCCCGCAGGTCACGGCGAGAGATGTGACAGGCCAGGAGGACAGCCCTATCCCGCTCGACCTCTCGGCGGCTCTGGTCGACAAAGATGGTTCGGAACTCCTCTCGGTCGTCGTCGCCGGGATTCCTGCAGGCGTAACCCTTTCCGCCGGTCTCAACAACGGCAATGGCAGTTGGACGCTGAGCCCCAGCGAGCTCAAGGATCTCAAGCTGAACCCAGCTGGGAATTTCTCGGGCAGCTATACGCTGACCGTCACGGCGATCTCCACCGAGAGCAGCAATGGGTCGGAGGCCCGCAGCTCGACCAGTTTCACCGTCGGGGTCAATCCTGTGCTCGATTCTGCCACGATTGGCGGCAGCACATCCGGGTCGGAGGATACAGGCATCGCGCTGAAGCCGGTCTTCAATCTGAGCGACAAGGACGGTTCGGAAACCTGGGCCGAGTTCAGCCAGGTTTCAGGGGTGCCGACCGGTGCGCGCCTGAGCCATGGAACAGAGCTGTCGACGGGTGTGTGGCAGGTGTCGACCGCCGATCTTCAAGCCGGACGGGTGCTGCTGCATCCGGCGGAGAACTCGGATGCGGATGTTACGCTGACGATCCGGACGACGCTCACGGATGCCGGCAACGGCAAGACCGTGAGCCAGGACGTGACGGGAACGTACACGGTGACGGTGGCCGCCGTGGCCGATGCGCCGACCGTCACGGTGGCCAATGCCCATGGCTATGAGGACACCCCGGTGAGCCTCGCCGGCCTGGGCGGCGCGCTGCGCGATCTGGACGGATCGGAAAGTCTGAGCTTCGTGCTCAGCGGCGTGCCGGGAACAGCCAGTTTGAGTGCAGGCACGAAGCAACCCGATGGCAGCTGGAAGCTCACGCCAGCCCAACTCACGGGCCTCACCCTCAAGCCCCCGGCGAACTTCTCAGGGTGTCTCTCCCTCAAGCTCACCGCCATTGCCACGGAAGCCGGAGACAACCAGCCGACAGCCTCGACCTCGGCCAATTTTACCGTGGGGATCGATCCTGTCCTGGACAAGGCCACCATCAGCGGCAGCACCTCCGGCTCAGAGGATTCGGATATCACGCTGAAGCCGAGTTTCACCCTCACCGATAAGGACGGCTCGGAGACCTGGTCGACAGTCACTGAAGTCACCGGAGTGCCATTGGGCGCCACGCTCAAAGGCGGCACTGGAACAAAGGAAATCTCGCCGGGCGTCTGGCAGGTCAACACGAACGACCTGATCAACAAGCGGGTGACGATCAAGCCGCCGCCGAACAGCGATGACGATTTTACGCTGACCTTCACGGTCACTCAGACCGACAAGGGCAACGGAACGAGCGTCAGCCGTACGATCAGCGGCACCTATGGTGTGACAGTGAACGCGGTTGCGGACGCGCCGACTGTCACGGCCCACGATGCGAAGGGCAGCGAGGACACGGCAATCCCACTCGACCTGTCCGCGAAGCTGACGGATCTGGATGGATCGGAGACCCTGTCGATCGTCATCCTGGGGGTTCCGGATGGAGCCGTTCTGGCACCGGGTGAGCGCTTGGCCAACGGCAGTTGGAGCGTCAAGCCGGCTGATCTGGCCCATCTGACCTTCACGCCGCCACGTGACTTTTCGGGCTCCATCGCGCTCAGCATCACGGCCACTTCCAGGGAGACCAATGGCGGCGCGGAGAGTTCTGTCACGATTCCCTTCAAGGTCCAGGTGGACGCGGTCGCCGATGCACCGGACTTGTTCGTGAACCGGGCATACGGCGACGAGGATACGGCAATCCCGCTGCACGTGACGGCTCGGACGACCGATATCGACAATTCCGAATCCATCATCGCATACCGGCTGGAAGATGTGCCGGATGGCGCCATCGTGCGCGCAGGCGGCGTGATTCTGACGAGGAACGCCGACAACAGCATCAGCGTGCCGGTCGGCGTGGCCGGCAGCCTGAGCATCACTCCGCCGCCCCATTCCGACGAGGACATGCACCTGAAGGTCTTCGCCATCTCGGCGGAGCCGAACGGCAGCACGGCCAGAAGCTTGCCGAAGGAGCTTGTGGTAACCGTGCGCGCCGACGCCGACGCACCCATCCTCGACGTCACGAGTGCCAGGGGTTCCGAAGACAGCGATATCCCCCTCAATCTGACCGCGACCCTGCCGGACAACGATGGCTCGGAGATCCTGAGCTTCGTCATCTCGGGGATCCCGAACGGCGCTCTTCTGTCCGTCGGAACCTATCGCGGCCCCGGCACATGGTCGCTGACGGCCGATGAGGCCAAGATCGTGACGCTGCGCCCCCCGGCGGATTTCGCCGGCACCATCAACATCACCGTCACGGCGGTCACGCAGGAAAAGGACGGAGGCGATCAGGCCTCCACCCGCGTCACTTTCCCAGTCCATGTGGGCGCGGTGGTGGATAATCCTGCCGTGGGCGGGCTCGACGGCAGCTCCGGCAGATGGGGCACCATGCACGGAACGGAGGATGAGCCCATCAGGCTCAACCTCGATCCCGGCCTGAGGGACCGTGACGGATCGGAGAAGGTGATCGGCGAGATCGTCATCGGCGGGATTCCGTCCGGCGCGGTGCTGCGCCTTGCCGACAACAGCATCGTCACCGCTGACTCGGATGGCTTCTACCGGATCGCCGCCGAGAAGATGGCTGGCGTTACCCTGACGATGCCCCGCAACAGCGACGTGGCCGAAACCCTGACTGTCCGCATGACGATCCAGGACACGGACGGAAGCAGGACGGTCACGAAGGAAATCAGCGGGCACATGGTGGTGAACCCGCGCGGCGATGCCGACGCTCCGGTTCTCACGATCGAGCCGTCGACCGGCACCGGGCACAACAGCACAAGCGACAGCGCCGGCTGGATCCCGTTGCACATCACCGCCGTTCCGACGGATACGGACGGGTCCGAGACGCTGACGATCTGGGTGCGGGGTGTGCCCACGGGGGCTTCGCTGTCGCACGGCATTCCAGCCGGTGAAGGCGTCTGGCTCGTGCCGGTGGAGAATCTCCCCTTCCTCGCCATTCGCCCCAAAGCTGGCGACAACGACCCGATCGAGCTGAAGGTCTCGGTTGTCGTCACCGAACGCGAAGGCGACCAGACCATTCGCACCGGTGTCGTCGAGATTACCGTCACACCTCCTGGAGGAGGCGGAGGCGGATCCGGCGGAGATCCTGGCGGCGTTCCGGGCACGGCCCCCGTAGCTCAGGCTCCCGAGCTGTCCGTTTCGAGCGCGTCGACCTCCGAGGACACCAGGGTTGCCCTGTCGATCAGCGCCAAGACAGTCGATACGGACAACGGCTCCGAGACTCTGGGCATCCGCATCGACAACGTGCCTGAAGGAGCGCGGCTCTCGGCCGGCGTGCGCGATCCCGACACCGGATCCTGGGTGCTGCGACCCGATCAGCTCGCCGGCCTGGAACTGATCCCTCCGGCCGACTTCGCCGGCACGATCTCCCTGAAGATCACCGCCATCTCGACGGAGAAGACGGGATCGGAGGCGGAGAGCCCGGCCACGTTGACCATCACGGTGGAAGCGGTGGCCGACGGCGCATCGATCGGTGTGGCTCCTTCTGCCGGAGCGGAGGATGTCGAGATCCCGCTCGATCTGAAGATCAGTCCCCGCGACGGGGACGGCAGCGAAACGGTTACGTCCGTGATCATCTCGAAGGTGGAGCCCGGCGCTCGGATCGTGGGCCCGGGCGTGACCGACAACGGAAACGGCACGTGGACGGTCGATCCTGCTCATCTCGACGGCGTGCGCGTGATCCCGCCCGCCAACTGGATCGGCGACCTGAAGCTGACGGTCACTGCAACGACGCAGGAAGCCAGCAACGAGCATACGCGCACCACGTCTCAGAACGTCTCGATCAAACTCGAGGCTGTAGCCGATACGCCAGTTCTCACGGTCATGAATGCGTCGGGCCAGGAAGACACGACCGTCCAACTCAACATCTCGGCGGACCTCGTGGACACCGATGGATCCGAGGTGCTCTCGGTGGTCATCGGCAACCTGCCGGAGGGGGCTCGCCTGTCGGCCGGTCTCAACAACGGCGACGGAACCTGGACCCTCACGCGCGGCCAGCTGACCAATCTCAGTCTGATCCCGCCGGCAAACTGGAGCGGCACCGCCAACCTGTCCGTGCTCGCCCATGCGCGGGAAACCTCCAACGGCAAAGTCGCCACCTCTGAGGCGACCTTGAAGGTGGAGCTCGAAGCGGTGGCCGATGCGCCGGTGGTCGGCTCGCGCGATGCTGGTGGCCTGGAGGACAGCGCGATCCGTCTCGACCTGTCGGCGGCACTGGTGGACCGCGACGGCTCCGAGACGCTCACGGTGCTCATCCTGGGCGTGCCCTCGGGTGCCTCGCTGTCCCACGGCTCCCGCCAGCCCGACGGCTCCTGGAGCGTGCCGGCCTCCAACCTGGCGCAGCTCTCCCTCACCCCGCCCGAACACTTCTCCGGCTCCATCACCCTCACCCTGCGCGCCACCGCCCACGAAAGCCAGGGCGGCAGCGCCTCCGTCGAGACCACCTTCCGGGTGCAGGTGGAGGCGGTGGCGGATGCCCCCACGGTCACGGTGATGGACGCCCGCGGCTCCGAGGACACACCCGTGAGCCTCGCCGGCTTAAGCGGTGCCCTGCGCGACGGCGATGGCTCGGAGAGCCTCAGCTTCGTGCTCGGCGGGGTTCCCAGCGATGCCACGTTGAGCGCCGGCACACGCCAGCCGGACGGCACCTGGAAGCTCACGCCAGATCAGCTGGCAGGTCTTGCCCTTCATCCACCGGCCCACTTCTCCGGCAGCTACACCCTGACCCTGACCGCCGTGGCCACGGAGGGCAGCAACGGCTCGAGTGCCCGCACGTCAGCGAGCTTCACGGTAGGCTTCGACCCGGTGGCGGATGCCGGCACGATCTCGGGTGCGAGCACGGGCCAGGAGGACACGGCGATCGTGATCCGGCCGGTCTTTGCCACGCCCGATCCGTCGGAGACTTGGGGCGAGTTCGCCCAGGTGTCGGGAGTGCCTGCGGGGGCGCGGCTGAGCCACGGCACCGAGCTGTCGCCCGGCGTGTGGCAGGTGTCCACAGTGGACCTGCAGGCAGGATTGGTGGCTGTTCATCCGGCGCAGCATGCGGATGCGGACTTTACGCTCACGGTCAGGGCGATGCTGATCGACACGGGCAACGGCACGAGCGTGAGCCGGGAGGTGACGGGCACGCATGCGGTGACGGTCACGGCCGTGGCCGATGCGCCGCAGGTAACAGCCAGGGATGTGACGGGTCAGGAGGACAGCGCCATCCCGCTCGACCTCTCGGCAAGCCTCGTCGATACCGACGGTTCCGAGGTGCTCTCGGTGGTGATCGGCAACCTGCCCCAGGGCGCCCGCCTTTCGGCCGGATCCAACAACGGCGACGGAACCTGGACCCTCACGTCAGCGCAGCTCACCAACCTCAACCTGATCCCGCCCGTAAACTGGAGCGGCACCGCCAACCTGTCCGTGCTCGCTCATGCGCGCGAGACCTCCAACGGCAACATCGCCAGCACTGCGGCTACGTTGAAGGTCCAGGTCGAAGCTGTCGCCGATGCACCGCAGATCGAGGCACGTAACGTAGCAGGCCAGGAGGACACGCCCGTTGCGCTCGATCTCTCCGCGTCCCTCATCGATACCGATGGTTCCGAGACCATGGTCGTCAGCATCTTCGGGATTCCCGAGGGATTCACGCTGTCCGCCGGCACTGCGCATGGCGGCGGCGAGTGGCGCGTTCCGGCGGGAGATATACATGGCCTCAAGCTTAATCCCCCGGCGAACTGGAACGGCACGTTGAACCTGACGGTGGAGGCCGTCAGCACCGAAACAGGTTCTGCGAGCTCCGCCACAACCAGCAAGCCATTCACGGTGACCCTCAATCCGGTCAACGATGCACCCGAGCTGACCCTGACGACCCGCGAACATGCCGATGCGGGAGATCATCAAACAGAACTCTTCGGCACAGCGCACGCAACCGACATCGACAGCACGCAACTCGGTGGCGCTGTCGTCACGCTCTCCGGAGCGCAGCCGGGCGATAGGCTCGACCTTGAAGGCTACCCCCTGCACAATGAAAACGGGCACACGATGATCGGCGACACCGGCATCGAACTCGTGGGAGGTGCCTATGCTGGCGAGACGGGCACGCTGACCCTCAGCGGCCATGCCTCTCC
Source organism: Microvirga sp. BSC39 (assembly GCF_000739015.1). Classification (GTDB taxonomy): domain Bacteria; phylum Pseudomonadota; class Alphaproteobacteria; order Rhizobiales; family Beijerinckiaceae; genus Microvirga. The sequence goes on along the minus strand of NZ_JPUG01000073.1, from coordinate 103,671 downwards.
CGAAACCTATGCTGCCGTGCTGCAGTCCCTGATGCTCGAGAGCGGCGATAAGTCAGGACTAGCGGCCGGCACCCGCAGCATCGGTGTCGTGTTGTTCGACAGCGACGGCGCCGCCTCGATCCGGCAATCCGTGGATGTGGTGGTCGACGAGGTGCAGCCTGTGGCACCAGAAGGGCAGGGCTTTGCCTCCCATGGCACGGAGCCGATGCAGACCGGGGCCGGATCGGACCTCATCCTCCTGATGGCCGATGAGGAGGCCGAGATGAGCCACACTGCAACCGGTTCATGGACGGAGCAGATCCATGGCGATCAATCCTCGGATACGTCGCATGCCGCGACCACCCTCGATCAGCCGGCTGTGGACCATGTTCAGACCATCGACGATCTCCAGGTCGATGCATCCCGGATGAGCTGGTCCTGACCGCTTGCACGGCAGGACGGTGCCCGCGAGGCTCCGTCCTGCGCGATCCGCCTCATTGGGTGCCTGGCTGCACGATGGGCACATCCGCGGGACGGGAGGGCTCGTCGGTGGGCTTGTCGTCTTCCAGAGGTTCGAAAGGATCCAGCGAAGGAAGTTCCGGCAAGGGACCCGGAACGTCAGGTGGCTGGTCAGAAGGCTTTGGCGTGTCGGACATGGAAGCTCCATCGATTGAATGGCTCCCTTGGCAAAGCACGGAAACCCGTTGCGTTCCCGCCTGGAGGGCAGATCCTCGTCAGTGAATGAGGAGCGGGCTCCAAGAACCTGGTGGCTGGTGCTGGTCGCAGGACCTCGTCTGGCCCGATCAGGCCGTCCAGACCTGTCCCGGCCTCATGGCCGTGAAGCGGCGGGCAGGAATGTTTCGTGCCTGCAGAGCCCGGGCGAGATCCCGGGGCGGCTGATCGGCGCCTTCATCCGTAAGCCTGAAGGTTCCCCAGTGATACCCTAAGGCCGATCTGGCCTTGAGAATGCCGAATGCGCGAACCGCATCCTCAGGATTCATGTGGTTGGGCGCCATGAACCAGCGCGGCTCATAGGCCCCGATGGGCAGAAGGGCCACATCCGGACCCGCATGCCGTGCGGCGATGCCCTGAAAATGCCTGCCGCCGCCAAAGCCCGTATCGCCGCCGAAATAGACGGAACGGCCGCCGCCGCGCAGCATGAAGGAGGCCCAGAGTGCATGATTGCGGTCGTTCGTGGCGCGGGCGGACCAGTGGTGCGCCGGCTCGGCGAACACCTGGAGGTCGGGCGCGAGCGAGAGGCGGTCGCCCCAGTCCATGACAGTGACGGCGATGCCCGGATCGTGCGCCCGGATGATGGCGTCGTTGCCGAGCGGCGCTACGATCCGCGGGCGGTCGCGCTGCCACAGGCGCGCGAGGGTGGGCACGTCCATGTGGTCGTAATGATTGTGCGAGATGAGCACCGCGTCGATCCGGGGCAGCTGATCGAAGGAGATGCCCGGCGGATTGTAGCGCCGTGGTCCGGCAAACGGCACAGGGCTCGCGCGCTCGGACCAGATCGGGTCTGTCAGAATGTTGTGGCCGGCGATCTGGATCAGGAAGGATGCATGCCCGGCGAAGCTGACGCGCAGGTCGCGCCGTCCCACACGTACCGGGGGCGTGTCCTGGAACGGGCTCGGGTAAGGCTCAGGCCATGGCGCCGCGCTCTTGGTGAGCCGCCAGCGCAGGAAGTCGCCGAAGCCGCGGGAAATCTCCCCGCCGGGGTTGAAGAAGCGCTGGCCGTCGAAGTGATCGCTCGGAGGACCGCTGTAGTAGAAGCCGCCCACCTGGGCCTTTGCTCCCGAGGCGGCGCCGATGAAAGGGAGAGATCCGATCAGGTGTACGACTTGTCTGCGCGACAGCACGTCCTGCTCCAGGGGGAATGCGAGGGTGGGAGAGCTTACGGCTTGCCTGGAGCTTGACCAATCACAAGGAGGAGATCGGGATTCTACACCCCTGAGTCCTCTTGATCTCCGTGCTCACGCACTGAAGAGTTCCGGGTGCTCGGATTCGACGCGCGGCAAGGCTCGCAGGATCTCCGTGAGATGGCGGCGCATTGCTTCTGCTGCCGCATCCTCGTCGCGGGCATCGATCGCAGCCATGATGGCGCGGTGCTGGTCGATCAGGGGCAGCATTGCCTCCGGGCCCGGAAGGGTCAGCTGGCACACCCGGTCCATATGGGCCTTGATGTCCTGAACCGCCTCCCAGGCCAGGGGGCAGCCGGCTCCTTCCGCAAGCGCGATGTGGAAGAGTTCGTCATAGCGCTGGAAGGCCGCATGATCGTCCCGGCTGGCTGCCTGGTCCTGCAACTCCAGAAGGTCGTCGATCCGTTCCCGGCTCTGCGTGTCGAACGATGAGCAGGCCCGGCGCACGACGGCTGTCTCGATCGCTTCCCGTACGAAGCGCGACTCCATCATCTTCCGAACCGAGATCTTCACGACTGTCGTGCCGCGCTGGGGCTGGATTTCCACGAGCCGGGTTCTGGCCAGACCAATCAGCGCCTCGCGAACGGGCTGGCGGGAAACGCCATGACGCTCGGCGATGTCCTGCTCGGAGAGCCGGCTGCCCGGCGGGAGCTCCAGAGCAATGATCAGGCGACGCAACTCGCTTTCGATGCGCTGGGCCGCAGAGCCATGACCGGTAGAAAAGGGGCTGTTCACAACGGATCTCATTCTTTTGGCGAGTTGCGTCATATATTAGTGTATACTACCATACAATCGTCGACCAAGTAAGCCGCGAAAGACGGCTCCTCGGTCTGGACCAAGGGGCCAAGGGCCCTTGGGGAAGGCGGTAATCTGTCCAGCAAGGGCGGATTTGAACCAATAGGACATTAGAGGAAGCCCAAGGAGGAAGATGATGCTGACGAAAAGGACATTCGCGGTTGCTGCGCTCGGTCTGTGCGCCGCTATGATGGGCGGCACGGCCAGCGCCCAGACGACCCTGCGCTCTGCCGACATTCATCCAGATGGATATCCAACAGTCGAAGCAGTCAAGCATTTCGGCTCCCTGCTGGAGAAGAAAACCAACGGCCGGTACAAGGTGCAGGTCTTCCACTCCGCCCAGCTGGGCCAGGAAAAGGATACGATCGAGCAAACCCGCTTCGGCGTCATCGACCTGAACCGGATCAACATGGGTCCGTTCAACAACCTGATTCCCGAGACCCTGGTCCCGGGCCTTCCCTTCATCTTCCGGTCCGTCGACCATATGCGCAAGACCATGGATGGTCCCATCGGCGATCAGATCCTGAAGGCGTTCGAGCCTCATGGCCTCGTGGCGCTGGCCTTCTACGATTCGGGCGCCCGGTCCTTCTACAACTCCAAGCGTCCCATCAACACGCCGGCCGACCTGAAGGGCATGAAGGTCCGCGTGATCCAGTCCGACCTCTTCCTCGACATGGTCAACGCGCTCGGAGCCAACGCGACGCCGATGCCTCCGGGAGAGGTCTACTCGGCCCTGCAGACGGGCGTGGTGGACGGCGCCGAGAACAACTGGCCGAGCTACGATTCCTTCCGTCATTCCGAGGTGGCGAAGTATTACTCGCTCACCGAGCATTCCATGTCGCCGGAAGTGCTGGTGATGTCGAAGAAGAGCTTCGACAAGCTTTCGCCCGAGGACCAGAAGGCCGTGCGCGAAACCGCCAAGGAATCGGTCGCGAAGATGCGTGAGCTCTGGGAGGCCCGCGAGAAGCAGGCCGAGGCGAAGATCCGGGCCGGCGGCAGTCAGATCAACAACGTGGACAAGACGCCCTTCATCGACGCGATGAAGCCTGTCTACGAGAAATACGCCAAGGACGCGAAGGTGAAGGATCTCGTGTCCCGCATCCAGGCGATGAACTGAGTTCGGTCCTCCCGAACCAAACTGGGCCGGCTTCGGCCGGCCCTCTTTTCCCGCTGGAGATTTGATCGATGCGCGATGGTCTTGCCGCGCTGTCCCGAGTTCTTGCTGTCGTCAGTCGTGCGGCGCTTTGGATCTCCGGGGCCGGCCTCGTCTTGATGACGGCCTTTGTCGCCTGGCAGGTGTTCGGACGATACGTGCTGAACCAGTCGCCGAGCTGGACGGAGCCGGCCTCCCTTCTGCTGATGAGCTGGTTCATTCTTCTCGGCTCCGCTGTCGGCGTGCGGGAGGGCAACCATCTCGGCTTCGAGATCGCTCTCCACCATGCGCCATCCGTCCTGCGGCAGGGCATGCTCGCCGTTACCGAGGTGCTGGTGATGATCTTCGGCGGTGCCATGGCCTGGTACGGCACGATGCTGGCCATGGAAACATGGTCCGCCGCCATGCCGGGGCTGCCCATCCCTCAGGGCCTCGATTATGTGCCCCTCGCAGTGGGCGGCGCGTTGATTGCTCTCTTTTCCTTTGAAAAGCTCGTTCGCCTTCTCCTGGCCGGAGAAGAGGCGCCGCTGGTGCGCGCGGGCGAGCCCCATCTCGTTGTCGTGAAGGAATGACCTCATGGAGATCTGGGTTCTCTTCGGCGTCTTCACGCTGCTGCTTCTGATTGGCACGCCCGTCGCGTTCTGCCTCGGTATCGCTTCCCTCGCGACCGTCCTTTACATGGGGCTCCCGCCGGTCGTGGTGTTCCAGCAGGTCAATTCCGGCATGAGCGCCTTCGCCATGATGGCGATTCCCTTCTTCATCTATGCCGGCGACCTCATGATGCGGGGCGGCATCGCCGACCGCCTCATTCGCCTTGCAGCGGGCTTCGTCGGGCATCTGCGCGGCGGCTTGGGTCAGGTGAACATCGTGGCCTCCACGCTGTTCGGCGGCATTTCGGGATCGGCCGTGGCCGATGCCTCGGCCATCGGCGGTATCATGATCCCGCAGATGGAGCGGCGGGGATACGCGCGGGACTACAGCGTCAACGTGACGGTGAGTTCGGCGATCATCGCGCTTCTGATCCCGCCGTCGCACAACATGATCATCTATTCGATCGCGGCAGGCGGAACGATCTCGGTCGCCGACCTGTTCACCGCCGGAATCGTCCCGGGGTTCCTCCTGGCCGTCGCCCTGATGATCACCGCATACATCGTCGCCCTGCGCCGCGGCTATCCGTCGGATCCATTCCCCGGATTTCGGTTGCTGGCCTATTTCTTCGTCTCGGCCGTGCCCGGCATCCTGCTCATCTTCATCATCTTCGGCGGCGTGCGCTCGGGCGTGTTCACTGCGGCCGAGAGTTCGTGCATCGCGGTCGTCTATGCCCTGCTCATTACGCTCCTCGTCTATCGCGAGCTGAACTGGCAGGGCTTCGTCGAGGCGACGCTCGGGGCGGTGCGCACCACGGCCATGGTCCTGCTGGTCATCGGCGCGGCCAGCGCGTTCGGCTGGCTCATGGCCTTCCTGCAGGTGCCGCAGGCGACGATCTCCCTCATGAAGGCGCTGTCCGACAATCCCATCGTCGTGCTTCTCCTCATCAACGTCATCCTGCTGGTGCTCGGCACCTTCATGGACATGGCGCCGTTGATCATCATCTGCACGCCGATCTTCCTGCCTGTCATCAAGGCCTTCGGCATCGACCCGGTCCATTTCGGCGTGATCCTGATCCTCAATGCCGGCATCGGCCTCAACACGCCGCCAGTGGGCTCCGTTCTCTTCGTCGGCTGCGCAGTCGGCAAGATCTCCATCGGCGAGGCCATGAAGACCATCTGGCCGTTCCTGGGCGCCAGCGTCGTCGTGCTGCTCCTCGTCACCTACATCCCGGGCCTGTCGCTCTGGCTGCCGGCCCTGTTCCGCTGATCCCTTTACTGAAAGAGGCAATGATGACCATCGACATCCGGCAGGTATGCCATCCCGAAGCCGTGCGCCACTTCAGCTCCGCCGAACTGCGCCGCCACTTCCTGATCGAGACGCTGTTCGTTCCCGGCGAGGTCAAGCTGACCTACAGCCATATCGACCGTCTGGTCGTCGGCGGCGCGACGCCGACGTCCGGGCCCATCAAGCTGGAAACGCACAAGCAGATCGGTTCTCCGAACTTTCTCGACCGTCGCGAGATCGGCGTCGTGAATCTCGGTGGCGCGGGCCGCGTCCATACGGATGGGACCGTCCATGAACTCGGCCCCCGCGATGCCCTTTACATCGCCATGGGCACGAAGGACGTGCGCTTCGAGAGCCTTGATGCCGCTACCCCGGCCAAGTTCTACCTGGTCAGCACCCCGGCGCATGCGCGTTTCGAGACGGTGAAGATCGGCCTCGACCGCGCGCGCCGCGTGGATCTGGGTGATGCGGCGAATGGCAATGTCCGCACCATTTTCCAGATGATCCATCCGGAGGTCTGCCGCTCGGCGCAGCTCGTTCTCGGCATGACGCAGCTCAAGCCGGGCAGCATGTGGAACACCATGCCGGCGCACGTCCATGACCGTCGCTCCGAAGTCTATGTCTATTTCGACATGCAGCCCGACACCCGAGTGTTCCACTTCATGGGTGAGCCTGACGAGACCAAGCATCTCGTGGTGTCGAACGAGCAGGCGATCCTTTCGCCCGGATGGTCGATCCATTCCGGCGTCGGCACCAGCAACTACACCTTCGTGTGGGCCATGGGCGGCGACAACCAGGACTTCACCGACATGGACATGGTGCCCATGGACGCCCTGCGCTGAGGACATGGCGATGACGTTCTCTTTCGATCTCACGGGCAAGACCGCTCTCGTCACCGGGGCCAACACGGGCCTCGGTCAGGGAATCGCGTTGGCGCTGGCTCAGGCCGGTGCCTCCATCGTGGCGGTCGGCCGCTCGAGCATGGACGAGACGGAGCGCCTGTGCCGCGAGGCGGGCGCTGCGTTCCACAGCGTGCAGGCGGATCTGTCCTCCCTCGAGCCGGTCGAGCGCATCGTTGCCGAGGCGAGCACGCTCAGCGGCCGGATCGATGTTCTCGTCAACAACGCCGGCATCATCCGGCGTGCCGATGCCATCGACTTTACGGAGAAGGATTGGGACGACGTGATGAACGTCAATCTGAAATCCACCTTCTTCCTGTCCCAAGCAGTGGCGCGCACGATGATGGCCGATGAGCAAGGCGGCAAGATCATCAACATCGCGTCGCTCCTGTCCTTCCAGGGCGGGATCCGAATCCCATCGTATACGGCCAGCAAGAGCGGGCTTGCCGGCCTCACGCGGCTGCTCGCCTGCGAATGGGCGTCGAAGGGCATCAACGTCAACGCCATCGCGCCGGGCTATTTCGTCACCAACAACACCGAGGCTCTGCGCAACGACCCGAAGCGCAGCGGCGAGATTCTCGGGCGAATCCCCGCCGGCCGTTGGGGCGATCCAGCCGATCTCGGCGGCGCCGCCGTCTTCCTGGCCTCGCCCGCAGCCAACTACATCCATGGCATCGTTCTGCCCGTCGACGGCGGATGGCTTGCCCGATAACGCATTTCGGAGATGATCATGACTCGCAAAGGCTCGGCCTTCGCTTTCAACCGTGACACCGCCTGGGAGGCGGCAGGCGAGGGCATCCGCCGCAAGGTGTTGACCTACGATACGGGCGTGATGATGGTCCGCGTGGCGTTCGAGGCGGGAGCCGTCGGCGCCGCCCATTCGCATCCGCATGTCCAGTGCAGTCTCGTCGAGCAGGGTGTCTTCGACGTCACCATCGACGGCCGCACCGAGCGGCTGCGGCCCGGGGACAGCTTTCTTGTCCCGCCGAATGCCGTGCATGGAGCGGTTGCCATCGAAGCCGGCGTTCTGCTCGATGTGTTCACCCCGATGCGAGACGACTTCGTTGCAGCGGGTGCGTGAGGGGCGTCCGCTTAGCCGCCCGATAATGTGGAAAGCCAGCCCAAGCCGTCCTCGGTGCGCCCTCGCGGCCTGTACTCGGCCCCGACCCAGCCTTGGTAGCCCAGGCTGTCGAGGGTTCGAAAGATCTCCCGATAGTTGACCTCGCCCTCGTCCGGCTCGGCGCGGCTCGGCACCGCGGCGATCTGTACATGCCCGATGAGGTTCAGGTGGGTTCGCAGCCGCGTGGTCAGATCGCCCTGGGTGATCTGCACGTGATAGCAGTCGAACATGAGCCTGATGTTGCGGCGGCCCGCCTGTTCGACGATGGCGGCCGCCTGCTCCACGTGCTGCAGAAAGTATCCAGGCCTGTCGCGATGGTTCATCGGCTCGATCAGCACCGTCATGCCTGCCTCGCCGGCCCTATCGGCCGCCCATTGCAGATTGGCGATGAAGGTGCGCTCGGCAGCCGCGCGATCGTCGGGAGAGACAATCCCGGCGAGGCAGTGGATGGCGGTGGCCTGGATGGTGCTGCCATAGGACAGGGCCTGATCCAGCGCATGCTGGAAATCATTCTCCCGACCCGGTAAGGCGGCCAAGCCGAAGTCTCCTGGAGCGTCCCCCACAGGCATGTTCAACCCGAGCATGGTGAGGTTGTGGGCGGCCAGTGCCTCACGCATGTCATGGGCAGGCACGTGGTAGGGCCAGTGCATCTCGACGGCCTTGAAGCCACAGGCGGCGGCAGCGGCGACCCGCTCGATCTCAGGGCGATCCGAGAAGAGAAAACCGAGATTGGCCGAGAAACGGGGCATGGTTCCTTGCTGCCTGGGCGTTCATGCTGCGGACATTCCGGCTTTAGTGAACAGCACCTGAGCGGCGTGTTCAATATTCTCCGGACATGCGTTGCGCCTGCCGAGCCGACAGGAGCAAGCCGACGCCGAGCGATTCAAGACCGGATATGCTATGGCTCACCTCTTCGCCGGGGCTGCGGGAGCACGATCATGTCATCGGAAATGATGCGGAAAGTCGTCATCCATCAGGCTGGCGGCTATGAGCAGTTGAAAGCTGAAAGTCATCCCGTGCCGAAGCCGGGTCCCCGGCAAGTCCTGATCCGCACGCAGGCCGTGGGGGTGAACTATGCCGACATCTGCGTGCGCTGGGGCGTGTATGAATCGGCCCGCCGGTTCGTCGGCTGGCCCATCACGCCGGGATTCGAGTATTCAGGTCATGTTGAGGAGGTCGGCCCCGAGGTCGCACATGTGAAGCCGGGCGATGCGGTGTTCGGGCTCACCTTCTTCAACGGCTATTCCACCCACGTGTGTGCCCCCGCAGACTTGGTCTGGCCCAAGCCCCGGGCTCTGGATTTCGACGCCGCCGCAGGGTTTCTGGCTGTTCACCTGACGGCCTATCATGGTCTGTTGCAGAATGTGGCGATCCGCCCCGGCATGAAGGTCCTCGTGCACTCGGCCGCCGGCGGTGTGGGCTCGGCCCTGGTCCAGCTGTGCAAGTTGCACGATCTGGACGTCACCGGGGTCGTGGGATCGAGCCACAAGGTCGAGCATGTGCGTGAACTGGGGGCCGATGCCGTGATCGACAAATCCCGGCAGCCGCTCTGGGAGGAGGCGAAGCGCCTCTGCCCTCAAGGGTACGACCTCGTCTTCGATGCGAATGGTCCCGAAACCTTAGGCCAGAGCTACGCGCATCTCAGGCCGACCGGGAAGCTGCTGGTCTACGGCTTTCACACCATGCTGCCCAAGCAGGGCGGACGCTTCAGCTATCTCAAGGCCGGCCTCGGGCTGTTGAGGGTCCCACGGTTCAATCCCCTGTCCATGACGAGCGAGAACAAGGGCGTGGTGGCATTCAACCTGTCGTTCCTGTTTTCCCGCACCGATCTCTTGCGCCCCGCTGTGGACGATCTCACGGCATGGGTGGAACAGGGCCGCCTTCGGACCCCGAGGGTGCAGACGTTTCCATTGGCCGATGTGGCTCGCGCGCATCAGGCCCTTGAGTCCGGCAAGACGGCGGGCAAGCTGGTGCTGCGGACGGCGCCGGCCGCTGAGGCGGACCGCCTTGGCCATAACCATCAGGCATGAGGAGTTCTAGCCGGTCACTCGACTTGGATCGCAGAAGCGGTATTTAGTTTGCATGGTCTCATCGCGAAGCTACACCATTCGCCAGTGCTTGATGGCTTTCGGCGCCGCTCTCGTGCTGCCGAGCCTTGTCTTCACGGCCATTCTGCTGTGGCGCTATGCGGGCGCGGAGCGCCATCACTACGAGGAGGAGACCCTCGGCACCGCCCAGCGCATCATGGCCTCGGTCGACCGCGAACTCGTTGGGATCCAAGCCGCCGCTCAGGCCCTTGCAACCTCCTCGACCCTGCTCGAGGGCAATTTCGAGGCGTTCCAGCGCCAAACCCAAATTACCCTCCAATCCTGGTCGCGGGCCAAGCCGGACGACTACGCCATCGTGGTTCGCGACATCATGGGTCAGCAGGTCGTCAACACGCGCCTGCCCTGGGGCTCGCCTCTGCCGAAGGGAGCCAACCTCCCGATCGACCAGCAGGTGATCGCAACCAAGCGCCCTGTGGTCCAGGATCTCTTCACCGGCGCAACGGCCAGCCGCCCGATCATCAGCGTCAGGGTTCCCGTCCTCAAAGACGATACAGTGACCCATGTGCTGTCCATGGCGGTCGAACCTCGGCGGATTGCGGATGTTCTGCAGGCGGAAGGGCTTCCCGGCCAGTGGGTCGCCACGATCATCGACCGGGCAGATCGCGTAGTAGCCCGTTCCCGCCGGCATGAGGCTTTCGTCGGAACGACTGCCCCCGACGAGTTCCTCCAGGCGGCGCGTCAGACTGACGGCATCTGGGAGGGACGCAATCTCGAAGGAACCGAGGTGCTTGGAGCCTATGCCCGCTCCGAACTGTCGAATTGGACGACGTTCGTGGGCGTTCCCGCCGAGATCGTCCAAGCCCCCCTGCGCCGCTCCCTTTGGACCATGTTCGGACTCGGGATGGGTCTGCTTGTGCTTTCCTTTCTTCTCGCTCGCGGGTTCGGGAAGCGCATCGCGGAGTCCGTCCAGGGATTGGCCGGTCTGGCGCAGCGCCTCGGTTGTGGCGAGCCGATCGCCGCGGGATCGACCGGACTGATGGAGATCGATCGGGTCGGGGAGGCCCTGACGGGCGCCTCGGCAGAGTTGCGGAGCCGGGAGGCTGCGCTGGCTCGAAGCGAGGCCCGCCTGCGGGCCACGCAGAACAATGCAGCAGTGGGCATTGCCGAGGTGGACAGGGACGGGCGATTCGTCTCCGTCAATGAGGCACGCTGCAGACTGACCGGCCATACCCATGAGGAACTGCTGGGTGTGCATTTCGGGCACGCGGCCGATCCCTCGACTCTCCAACAGGATTTGGACCTGTTCAGCCGGCAGGTGGCAGGTGAGTTCGACACCTATACGACCGACAGCAAGTTCTGCCGCAAGAACGGCAGCAGCGGCTGGGCGCGCGTGACCAGCACGGCGGTCCGGGGTGCCGCAGGGGAGTTCCTCTACGCTGTGCGCGTGGTCGAGGACGTCACGGAACGCCGGGAAGCCGACCGGCGCCAGAAGCTGCTGATCGACGAACTGAACCACCGGGTGAAGAACACACTCGCGACCGTCCAGTCGCTGGCCTGGCAGGCTGCGCGTCAGGGAGTGCCGCCTCAGGTGGCGCAGCAGCGCTTCCAGGAGCGCCTGCTGGCGCTCTCACGCACCCACAACCTCCTCAATGAGACGCATTGGGAAGGAGCTTCCCTCAGGACGATTCTGGAGACGGAGCTTCAGCCCTATGCAACGGCTCCCTCGCGCATCCGGCTCCACGGCCCGGAGGTGCAGCTTTCCCCGAAATCCGCGGTGGTGCTGGGCATGGCACTTCACGAGCTCGCCACCAATGCCGTCAAGCACGGGGCCCTGTCTTTGGCATCCGGTCAGGTGCAGGTGGACTGGAGGACCGATGAAGGAGGCGGCGAGCCCATTCTCACCGTCGAGTGGCGCGAGCGGGGCGGCCCCCTGCTGGACGGTCAGCCAAGTTCCGGGTTTGGATCCCGCCTGCTCCGGCAGACCATCGTTCAGGAGCTCGCAGGCGAACTGGACGTCAGGTTCGAGCGTGAAGGAGTGTGCTGCACGATCGCAATCTCGATCGGATCGGCCAGCCAGCAGGCGGCCTGAAGGAAGAGGCGCAGGCCGCCTGCCTTGATCGGTTCGCTCGGCGGGATTGACGATGCCGCCAATCCCGCCTGTTCGGATAATCTCCAGGTTACTGCCGCGGTGCGTTCGGCGGCGTATTTCCGGGGGTATTCACATTCTGCGGAGGCGGGTTCGTATTTCCCGCAGCGCCCGCGCGGTTGGCATCCTGGCTGTAGCGGAACTCAGGTGCGTTCTGCAGGTCGGCCTTGGTCATTTTCACCATGGCGCGGGCAGGGGTATTGGGGTCGCTTCCACCCGTTGTGGCGCCGGCTCCGGCTGTGGAGCCACCTGTTCCCGCACCACCCAGGGTTCCGGCCGCTCCAGGCGAGCCGGTGGTGCCTGCGGCTGTGCTGCCGGTGGTCGCCGGCTGACCCGCTCCGCCGGTGGCGGTGCTTGGCACCGTCGTGTCTGCGCTGCGCTGGCCGGTGTTGGCGGAGGCCTGAACCTCTTGGTTCGACATCCACTGCACCTGATCGAACGGGATGGCGACATCCTTCTGGCCGATGCCCAGGAAGCCGCCGACGCCTACCACAAGACCATGGATCTTGCCTTGGCGGTCCACCAGAACCTCATCGATGTCGCCGATCTTCTGGTTGTCGGCCCCATATACGTCGATGCCCATCAGCTGCGAGCCGCGCATGAGGTCCGGCGGCATCTGCGTCATCACCTGACCGGGCCCGGCGGGCTGGGTCGGGGCCGTCGTCTGAGCCAGGGCCGAACCGGCCAACAGGGCGGTTGCGGCAAGGCCTGCTGCAAGCTGCATCCTCAACATGTATTCCTCCTTCGAGCACGGCGTCCTGAGACGCTCACAAGGGGAACGGATGAGCTCGGACAAGGTTCTACCGCATTCCCGGATCAAGTGCCGCGATTGCAGCCCATAGGAGCCAGGGGATCCGTCAGCTCTGGCCTGAGCCTGCTCCACTCGGGCAGATCACGTCCGCCCGCACCGTGAACGTGTCTGGATCGGTCCGTTTCGGGGCTGGCGCATCGTAGATGATCAGCAGGGCGCCCTCGCCGGCCTCAGGCCAGAGCTCGATCCCTTCCGGATGATCCACATGCAGTTGGTAGGGCAGTTCAGCAATGGTCTCGATCCGCTCGGGGGCAATCACGCCGGAGACGTCATCCTGAGCCGCATCCCGCCACCGCAGCACAAACGCAGGCCCCTCCAGGGACATGGTTGGGCCTACCAGCAGAAGAAGATCATCTCCTTCGAACCGCATGTCGCGGATGCCCAGGCCTCGGGTGTCGAGCAGGTGCTTGCGATATCGGCGCCCGCCATCAACCCGGCGCGCCTTCAGCCGATCCGGCGCTTTCTGTTTCAACTCCAGATCCAGAACCACGGCATGGCCGCGCAGCACAGGGCCGCGCAGTCCAAGCCAGACCCGGTTTCCACGCACCGCAAGCCCTTCGATGTCGAAGCCATTCTCCTTGGACGGGATGTTCAGGAACGGTCCGAGGTGAGGATCCCCCGCAAGCCATCGCTCAAGGGCACTCTGCTTCCTGCCGAGCCTGAGCCAGGCGGCCTGTCGCTCCCCGTCCGATCGGGCAGGGAGGAAAAGCCCCGGAACCTCTTCCACAAGAGGGATGCGTCCCAGGAAGTAGCGATTGGGCTCGCGTTCGATCTCTTCCATGTTCCGTAGAGCCTCCCTGCTGTCGTTCGCATCCCGCTTTGGCTTGGAGCGCTTGAGCGAGTGGGAGCCGACAACCCAGAGAAAGCCCTCATCGGCACAGAGGCCCTCGATGTCCATCTCGCCGTCGGCTCCGGCCGGCAGGTGGGCCAGCGCGTCGAGGACGAAATGCCGATGATCTCCAAAGCTGCCGTCGTTCAAGCGCCTGAGGCGTTCGACGCTGGCGGTCTCGTCGCAAGCGAGAAAGAGGCAGTCGCCAATTCGCGTGACGGCCGACAGATCCTTGTGAAGCGGGTCTTCCAGATGCCGAATCGGCTTCCAATTGGAAAAGGCGAGGGGAACCTGGGCGATGGTTTCTGCAAGACTGGTGTCCGACACGGTGGCTCCTGGTGCGCGGGTTGCTGAAGCAACAACGCACGAGTTCGCCTACAAGCCCACTCGGCTGGAGCTTAGGTCGGCTGGTTCCGTAAGATGGCCTGCCGGGAAGAACTGGGGGTCCCGAGTCCGGCCCAGGTCAGGCATCCTGATCTTCTGTTTGCTCAGAACTCCTTTGGCAGCACCACCGAGAACTCCTGATCGTTTTCGTCCACGAAATAGAGATCCGTGCTGAAGCCCTGATCGTCGATGAAGTGCAGGACGCGTGACGGCTCATCGAGGGCATAAGGAACGAGCAGCGTGACCAGGTTGTGCTGTCGGGCAGCGGGCACCTCGGCGGCAAGATGCCATTGCAGCGGGAAGCCCTCGACCTCCGCCGGGTCGACATCCGGAAAGCCCTGATGCTGCCGGAGAACGGGTTTGCCCGCGCTGCTGAAGACGAAGTGGCCGTAGAGGCCTGCCTGCTTGCCGGTCACCCGGAAGGTTTGACCGCCGATCTCCATCTCGTTCTCGGTGTGGAACAGGAACGTGATCGGCTCCGGCTCCTTGAGGGAGACGCGGTCAACGATCACGAAGTACCGCTCGCGCACGAAATGCACGTCTCGTTGTGCCAGCTTCACTCCGGGATTGAGGGACCGGTAGGCGGCCGTGGCGTCCCCGCTCATGAAGATGCTTGTGGTGTCCTGCTTCACCTCGAGAAGGCTACCTGACGCCGCCTTGCCCAGCGCCTTGTCGCGTTCCGCATATTGGCCCTTGCCGCCGATCAGGATTGCATTCTTCGAACGGGTCTGACGGCGCCAGAGGCGATGCATGGAGGAATTGAACGCCACGTAATATCCGCCCTGGATAGCCAGATCCTCGCCGAAGGCGCGCAACAGGAACGCGTTCTGATCACCATGGCTATGGCTCAGGGAGCCGTAGGGACTGCTCTTGAAGACGAACTGGAGGTGGCGCGCCGGATCGCTCATGTCCTTTTGAAGAGCAACCCAGCCGATATCGTGGAAGACGTGCAGCAGCGGGAGATCCGTCGGCTGCCTGGCCTCGACCGTCCTGAGGTCATGGGCGTATTGAAGATCCTCGAAGGCGAAGTCCCACCAGCCGTAATTGTAGAACAGGTCCTCGGTGCCTGGATCGTCGCGCTTCACCTGCTCGAAATACCACTGATAGTGTCCGTTGCCTGTCGCTCCGGCAAACTGGCGCATGTTGTAGCCGGTCTTGAGGCTTGGCGGATCACCCATGGTGGAGTCGTCGCCGAAGCAGGTGCGGCGCACCCCTGGTGCCTTCGTGTAGAGAGGGAAGTTGCCGGTGGCCTGAAAAAAGGTTCGCTGGAGAATGTCGACGCCGTAGTAATTGCGGATGAGGCCGGCCGCTTCCAGCAGATAAGCCATTCCGGTGGTCCAGTAATGCGGACCCTCCGCCCAGCCGCCATCCTTGGCGCCCCACGGAGAGTAGATGCTGAACAGATACTCGACCGTGTAGTCGAGCCAGTCCCGGACCTCCTCTTCATCGTCCAGCAGGGCGATGCAGCAAGGCGTCAGGACGGCCGACAGAGCCCGCACCGCGTGGCTGTCGTAAGGAAAGATGTGAATGCGGGCATGGCCGATGACATGGTCGGCGATCTCACGGGTCCTCGCCAGGAGCGCTGCGCGGACGATCGCCCGCTCCTGCGCATCAAGACAGCCGTAAAGCCAGTCGTAGCCCCAGGCGAGGGCGCTCGCCACGCGAAACGCAGCCTCGTCGTTGTAGGCACGTGATGTCGGCCCGAGCACATCCCAATCGGCGACAGCGAGAAGCCATTCCTTGGCCCGCACGAGAAGTTCCTCATCTTCCAGCAGGCGGCCTGCGATCGCCAAGTGCCGTATGGCGTAGATCACTTCCTGGCAATCGATGTACATCTGCCGCCACAGGGAGGCGACCCGTTTGTTGTTGGGATAGGGGGCAGGCTCGGCGATGATTGGCCGGCCGATCCATGGCTTAACGGAGCGTTCGTAGAAGGTCCGGAAACCGCAATGGTCCGGATTATCCTTCAAGGCTGCGGCGAAGGCGCGAGCCTTATCCTCGTCCAGCCAGAGCCGTGGATGGGACAGAGGGGCGGCCTTGGCCCGAGCCATGCCGGACGGGAGAGGAACCGGATCCAAGCCTGTTGGCACAGTGAAGCAGCGGCTTTCGCTCCAGGCGCTCGCAGGAGCGCCCCGGTTGGGATCCCAGACGGCATAAGTCCATGAATATTCGCCCGGAGCATAGGCGTGATCCGGCGTGAAGAAGTTTCTCGGCAGATTCTCGTAGGTGAAGATGGGCTTGCCGTTCCCGCTGCTGCCCTCCGTCACCTGCAGCACGTAGCGGGATCCTTCGTCCAGGGTCGGAAGCCACACGAACCGCGGCGGATTTTCATAAACCTCTTCGGCGTCCGGCCTGTATTTCACCGTCAGCGTACCGGCCTTCGGCTGGTCGAGGATGGGCTGCTTGGCGGGGGAATGCGAGTAGACGCTGGTCGACATATGGCGGATCCGATGGTGAGGAGCCGCCAGCCCGAAGGCTGGCGGCAGACATTCAGCGATATTGACGGTCGTAGGCTTTCTGCATGACGGCAAGAACCTGATCCAACCCGAGCTTCTTCAGCTGGGCGTTGTAGGATTCCCAATCCTTATCGATGTCGCGCGAGCCGAGCACCCAGGCCTGCATCTGCTCGATCATGTAGGTCTGGATATTGGGCATGTGGCGGTCGAAGACCTGACGCTCGTCAACCGTCATGCTGACGCCCAGGAACTCGTCGATGAGGTAGTTGCCTTTCTCGTAGAGCGCGATTCCCTTGAGTGCGTCCTCGTTGGTCCACTGGCGCTCGTACTCGTAGTCCTGCCAGAAGCCGACCGGGATCTGGGCGCCGATGTCCCACATCTGCGCATTGACCGGGGCCTTGGCATTCAGGATCTCCGGCTTGTAGCGCGGCTTGCCGTCGACCATGTCGTAATGCTGCCCCTCGACGCCGAAATTCGCGAGCAGCCGTCCCTGGGGCGTGAAGTAGAAGTCGAAGAGCTTGATCGTCTCGACGGGACTTTTGTTGGCGACCGTGATCGCCCAACCATCAGGCCTCAGGCGTGCGCGCCGGTTCTCGTTGATGCGCTTGCCTGTCGGGCTGGCCGGCGGCTCGATCGCCAGGAATTTCAGGTCGGGCACCTTATCCTTGAGGCTTGTGTTGTAGCCAGCAGTTGACGCGAACCAATCATAGGTCATGCCACCCTGATTGGCGCCGAGCAATGCCTCGCGGGCGCGGGCGCGGCGGGTATAGACCTCCTTGTCGATGAGCCCCTCCGCATACCACTTGGCGATGTTGCGCATGCCGATGCGATAGTTGTCGCCGGTATAAGGGTGCTTGACCTTGCCGTTGTCGATGTAGAAGTCGTGTGCGGCGTCCGAGCCGCTGGAGCGACCATCCCAAAGCACCACGAGACGCTGGAGCTCGGAGTCGGGCTCACGGAAGAAGAGCGGCACCTCGTCCTTCTGGCCGTTGCCGTTCGGATCACGCTCGCGGAAGGCCTTCAGGACCGTGTAGAGTTCATCCACATTCTGCGGCGGCTTCAGGCCGAGCTTCTCCAGCCAATCGTAGCGGATGAACCAGCCGCGGGCGAACTTGCCGTCGGGCACATAGGGAACCCAATAGATGTTGCCGTCCGGCGCGGTGATGGCCTTGCGAACCTCCTGGTTCTCCGCGAGGAAGCGCTTCAGGTTCGGGGCGTGCTGGTCGATGAGCTTGTTGAGGGGCTGGAAGGCGCCCTCCATCCCATAGCGCACGAAATCGTGGCGGAGTTCGTTGCCGGCAATGATGTCCGGCAGGTTGCCCGAAGCCATCTGGAGATTGAACGCCTCACGGCTGAGGGTGGTGGCCTTCGAGGCCACGTTCTTCAGCTTGATGCCCGTGAGACGGGTCAACTCCTTGGCCACGGGCCACTCGTCGTTCCACACGTACTTGTCGCGGAAATGCATGTGGATCGTCAGCTCGAGCGGTTTGTCGACGATCTTGGTGGTCTTGGCGTCTTGAGCCGCAGCGGGCGCCGCGGCCAGAACGGCCGACAGCAGCGCGGCTGTCATGATCCTTCTCATGGTAGTCCTCCGAAAGCGTTTCCTCTGGGGCAAGCCGACCCGGCGCGGCGTTCCCTCGTTATTCCTTGACTCCGCCGAGTGTGATGCCTTTGTTGAAGTATTTCTGCACGTATGGAAAAACGATCACGATGGGCAGGATCGACACGACCATGATGGCTGCCGTGATCGTCTCGAACGAATATTCCGTGGACATGAGAGCGCTGGCAAAGGTGTCGTCGCTGCGCATGTCGACGATCGTCCGCTTCAGGTAGACCTGAAGGGGAACCTTCTCCTCGCTGCGCAGAAGCACCATGGCCCAGAAATAGCCGTTCCAGCGGGAGACGAGGCACAGGAGCGCGACCGTCATGATCGCCGGCTTGGCAAGCGGGATGAAGATCTTCCACAGGAGTTGGAAGTCGCTCGCGCCGTCGATCCGGGCGGCCTCCTCGAACGAGGCCGGCACGGACTCGAAGTAGTTGCGCAGGAGGATCACGCTGAAGGCATTGCAGGCGAATGCCAGGACGATGCCGATCCGAGCGTCGAGCAGCCCGAGATCGCGGATGTTGAGGAAGAACGGGATGAGCCCCGCGTGGAACCACATGGTGAAGGCCACCATGAATCCGATGATGCGGCGCCCTCTGAGCCTTGCCCGGGACAGCGCGAACGCGCCCGGCACCATGATGAGCAGGCTCGTGATTGTGCCGAAGAAGGCATAGAACAGCGTGTTGCCGTAGGCGATCCAGAACTTTTGGTCCGCCAGGACGTATTCGTAGGCCGCGAGCGTGATGTCCACCGGCCAAAGGGTGACCTGGCCTGACGTGACCGCAAAGCCCGAACTCAGCGACGCCGACAAAATGTAGACGAAGGGATACAGGGTGCTCAGAACGAAGAGCAGGAGGAGAGCCGTGTTGGCGAATCCGAAGATCCTGTCTCCCCGGGTATAGAGATTGAAGGGTTCGTGGGAGGTGTCGGAGGTGAGCGCGCGAGCAGACATACCAGACCTCACCACACCGAATGCTGGCTGTAGCGCCGGCTCAGCCAATTGGCGCCCACCACGAGGACGAGTGCTACGACGGCGTTGAAGAGATCTGCCGCCGTTCCGAGCGCATACTGGTTGTTCTGCAGGCCCGCACGGTAGATGAAGGTGGAGATTACGTCGGCCGTCTCGAAGGTGGCGGGCTGGTAGAGCAGGATGATATATTCGAAGTTGACTTCGATGAGCTGGCCGACGCGGATGATCAGCATGATCATGATGACCGGAAGAAGCGACGGCAGCGTGATGTAGCGGATCATCTGCAAGCGCGAGGCACCGTCCATGCGGGCCGATTCATAGAGGGCCGGATTGATGCCGGCGATCGCCGCCAGATAGACGATCGAGTCGAACCCGGCCTCCTTCCAGATGTTGGAGCCGATGAAGATCGGGCGGAAATATTCCGGAATCGTGAGGAAGTAGATCTTCTCGAAGCCGAGCCGGTCAAGGATGATGTTCACGATTCCGGTCGTGGGCGATAGGAAGTTCACGACGAGGCCAGCGATGATCACCGCCGAGATGAAATGAGGCAGATAGGTGATGGTTTGGGCGATCCTGCGAAACCCTTGATGGTGGATCTCGTTGAACATCAAGGCCAGGATGATCGGAACCGGGAAGGCGAAAACGAGCGAGTAGAGGCTGATGAGGAGCGTGTTCTTGACCGCTCGCAGGAAGTACTCGTTGCTGAACAGGGCTACGAAATTGTCGAAGCCGATCCACGGGCTCCCGTCGATCCCACGGAACAGGCTGTACTGCTTGAAAGCGATCTGAAGCCCGTACATCGGCGTGTAGAGGAAGACCACGAACCAGATGATCATGGGGGCGAGCAGCACATAGAGCTGCCAGTCCCGGCGCATGTCGCTGAGCAGGGTACGGACCGCCTTGCGGAAGTCGTATCCCGGACCGGTCGCGGAAAAGGCCGGCGGCGTGGCGAGTTCAGGCGTCGCGATGACGCCGTCCATGATTCTCACGGATCCGCCGCCGCTCTCCCTGTCGAGTGCCGCGTCTGCCATCCTGCCTTCCTCCCTTCGCCTCCGCTCCTGTTCTTGGTTTATGCGGAGAGTCTGAACCGGGGGCGTTCCCGGTTGATCGCTTCGAAGAGCGCCCAGAACTCCGGGTTCTCCCCAAGCTCCCAAACTTTGGTCTCGATGCTGCCGAGATGGGCTCGCATGGCCTCCTCGGCTTTGGCCGGATCCTTGTCGGCGATCGCTGCCGTGATCGACCGATGCTGAGCCAGGACCCGATCGGTGGCGCGGATGTTCAGGCGCTGCTTGAGACTGCGGATCCGGTCGATTTCGACCTTCGCGGTCTCAAGGAGCTGAATGACACCCGGCAATTTTGCGGCTTCGATGATGAGAGAGTGAAACTCCTCGTCGAGGTGCCGGAATGCCGTGTAATCCTCTGCTGCTATGGCCTCTTCCTGACGGGCAAGGCAGGCTTTCAGGTTGCAGACGTCCTCGAGGCTTCGTTCCGCAGCGGCACGCTTGGCCGCGCCGCTCTCAAGTTGGAGGCGAACGAAGCAGCCTTCCAAAAACCGATCGAGGTTGATCGGCGCCACATAGGTCCTGCTTTTGGGAATGACAGCGATGAGCCCTTCCTCCGAAAGCCGGATGATCGCCTCGCGTACGGGCGTCTTACTGACCTCCAGGCATGCAGCCACGTCCTTTTCCGACAGGGTTTGCCAGGGGAGCAGAACGGTTTCGAGGATGAGGTTCCTCAACGCCCTGTGGATCTGCACGACAAGGGGTCCGTTCCCAGCCAGAAGGCTGGGGTCGAGGACATCTGTAAGCGGTCTTTCCAGGGTCAGGGCCATGACAGAGATATCAGTTTATTAATCTAAGATATCAGTTGACGAAGCCCTGGCAAGAGCCAATTGATGGCGAAAGGTTTCATGGGCGCATTATCTGCAGGGAGGTTGCCATGCCGTCAGAGTCCCAGTTCAGGGGGAAGACCGTCCTGATCACCGGTGGGGCATCCGGGATCGGTGCCGCCACCACCCGGGCTTTTGCCTCGGAAGGTGCCAAGGTGGCTTTCACCTATGTGACGAGCGCCGAGGAAGCCGGTGTCCTGGAGCGCGATTTCAACGGCTCTGAGCGTCAGGTTTTGGGCATCAAAGCCGATATGACGGATCCAGCCAGCGTTGCCGACGCATTCGGAAAGGCCGAGGAGGCGTTCGGGCCAGTCGATATCCTCTTTGCGAATGCCGGCGGTCTGCTCAAGCGCAGCCGCTGTGTCGAGACATCCCTGGACCTCTGGCAGGAGGCGATTGCCGTCAACCTGACAAGCACGTTCCTCGCCTGCCAGTCGGCCCTGCGCAGCATGGAGCCCCGAAAATCCGGAACCCTGGTGCTGATGTCCTCGCTTGCTGCGTTCGACGGCGGCGGCCCTGGTGCTTCCCATTACGCCGCGACCAAGGGCGCGGTCGCGACCTACGTCCGAGCGCTGGCGAAGGAAGTCGGCCCGCTCGGGATCCGCGTGAACGGCGTAGCGCCAGGCCTCATAGGCACGCGCTTTCACGACGTGTTCAGTACGCCCGAGGGCCGCAAGGCGACGGTCGAGCGAACGCCTCTCCGCCGGGAGGGTCAGCCGGAGGATGTAGCCGAAGCCGTGCTCTTCCTTGCATCGGACCGCGCTTCCTATCTGTCTGGAGAGATCCTTCAGATCAACGGCGGCCTCGGCATGATTTGAGAAGAAGCGCGCCTGGCCTCATCGCATGACATGCAGGTGTCACTTGCTGCCGTGGAAGAGAAGCGTGAGATCTCCTCCGAGGCCGCTTGACGCGAGGGGGCGCCTCGATGCGAGCACCGCCTCGACCCTCGGCGAGGGGAACCGGCTCTGGTAAATTTCAAGCCAAGCGATGCGGTTTGCCGGCACGGTGCCGTTATCGGGGAAAGGCTCCTGCTTTGTGCCTGTGGCCTTCTCGAAGAACGATGGGTCGTCGAGGGATGCAACCACTCGGTCTGCCAGCCGCTTCAAAGCACCATTCTTTTCGGCATAGAGATCGACACCCCGGCTGCGCGCCAGTTCCGCTGTCGCGATGAGCGGTTCCGCGGCGTAGATATGGTAGTCGCGGGCTCGCTTGCCCCGGCTGACCTCGAGCGGCAGTGTGCCTTCTGGCGTGACTTGCGCAAGGCCGATGCGTGCGCTGTCGATACCCCATCCGACCAGATGCTTGTCATCGCTGGCGATACCCGCTGCAGTGGCGGCAAGGCCCGCCCAGTAGCGATGGTTGTTCCTGCCTGAGACCTCATGGTTGTCGTCCATGAAGTTGACCACTTGCTTGCCGAGTGAGTTTAACCAGGCTTCAACCCGCTTTTTCTTGTCCGCCGACAAGTCTGGGGCATTCCGGATCTGGAGGTAGGCCAACGCGAAACCGCCGAGTGTCTGGCCCAGATTGTACAGGGCCTGCTTCGAGCGCATGTCGGTCATTGCGTTTGCCGAGGCCCAATGCTCCAGCCAATCAAGCGCACAGCCGGCTACCGCAGGATTGGTCGGGCTCGATCGCACGTAGTCGTTCGCTATCTTCACCAACCCCTTGGCATAAGTCCGAAGCGGCACCACGGCCTTTAGGTAGTTCTCGTTGGCGGTTTCGTCGATCGTCGTGCGGGAGGTATCAGTCTGCTGGTACTTGCTCTGCGTCTCAAGGGTGATCACAGGTGCTCCAGGTGCATCGCATTCGTATTCCGGATCCGCCTGCCCATTATCCTTCACGAAAGCCGGCACGAGGTACCCCACTCCTTGCGCCTGACCGGGCGTTGCCTGCACCAGAGCGAGAAGAATTGAGGCAAGCCCGACCCTGTGCATAAACCGATTACCGGAACCGAGAAGCATATCCTCCTCCTGTTGCACCTGTCTGCTTTGGGAAATGTGGGGCAGTTGCCGACCACCTTCCAGGCGGAATTTGATCTGCGGTGCAGAGACATAGGGAAGTAGGGCCTACGGGACCTACGAGAAGCAGCCCCTACTAAGTTATTGCCATACGATGTGAGCGTTCCCATCTCATGCGATGCATGAACAGTCCTGCCAATCATCCCACCCCCTTGAAGCCGCCGCGATGATCTCTGCGGATGGCGGCGTGCGACGCGTGGGCGTCGAGGTGGAGTTTCTCGGTCCTAGTGTCAGCACGGCAGCTGCCGCCCTTGCGCGGGATCTGGGCGGGGTTGTCGAGCCGGAGGATCCTCACGCCATCAAGGTGCGTGGCACCCGTTTGGGCAATCTCTCTGTCGAGTTGGACCTGCGCCATATCCATCCCGCTCGCCATCCGGATCTGGATGTGGGGCTTGGCCGCCGCGGCGCCGCGATCCTTGGGACCCTCCTGTCGTCCTTCGTCCCGCGGGAGCTCATCACCGCACCCATCCCGGCAACTCAGCTCGGTGAGGTGGACAAGGCCCTCGCAAGCCTTCGGTCGGTGGGCGCCCGGGGCCGTGGCGTCATCTTCCAGAACTCACTCAGCCTGCACTTCAACATCGACCCACCAGGCCTCGATGCGCGGACACTCACGGCTTTCCTCAAGGCGTTTCTTCTGGTCAGCGACGACCTCAGGCGGCAGACGGCCCGGGGCAGCCGGAGGCTCGCGCTTGCGCTTCCGCCGGACTACCCCGGGGGCTACAAGGAGCGCGTCCTTGCTCCGGATTATTGGCCCGGTCTGGCCGACCTAACCGCCGACTATTTAGCGGCCAATCCTACGCGCCAACGTGCCCTCGACCTCCTGCCGGTGCTTGCCTACCTCAATGAGGGGCAGGTGCGCCAAACTCTCCCACGGGAGAAGATCGGCCCGCGGCCGGTTTTCCATTACCGGCTCCCGCATGCCTACCTCAGCAATCCGGATTGGAGCATTCTCCCGGATTGGGACGGCTGGCTCAGAGTGGAACACCTCGCTGCCGAACTCGGTCGAGGCGAGGTAAACCCGAGGAATTTGTCTGACCCGGTGAGGGGAGGCGAAGCATGACTTTTGCAGTCCATTCCTCGGTCCAGCCGGAGCGTCGTCTCAGGAGGCGCCAGCTAATGCTTGCGCGCTTGAACCAAGTAAACGGGTATCGTTGTCTCTCCGAGAGCCTTGCAGGCTTCCAAGCGATGCAAACCTTCGACCAGAACAAAACGCTTGCCATCGGGCCGCACGAGAATAGGCGCCTCTTGTCCTTTGGCCAGCATGCTCTCGGCAAGGGCCTCGACCTTCTGAGGATCGAGCGTTTGACGCCTTTGGACGGGCACATAGACATCTTGGATTGCAACCATCTGCTTTTTCATCATCTCTGCTGCTCCTCGTCCAAGTCTGTTGGCTCAAGTCTGCTGACCTAAGTCGCGCGTCTATGGATTCTGTTATTGACCATGCCCCGGGCAGGGAAAGTCATCGAAACGGGCGATTCGGCCTGAAATTTGCGCGCTGGCTCTGATAGGGAACGAAGCACGCGTGACGTTGGCTCTCTAGCTTCGTGCCCGCGGGGCAGTTGGGCCCCCTCGCTTGGTTGCAATCCAGATTGTGTGTCTTGCGCCACCCCGTGCTCCCTTGGCGCGCGCACCGACCTCGTCTACGGCAAACCCCACATGGCGCAGACGTCGGGTGAAGGCACTATTTGGCGCCGATGACCACACGGCCAAGACACCCCCAGGTGTGAGCGCCGCCTGGGCGGAGCTTAGCCCTGGCAAGTCATAGAGGCTGTCATTGGCCTTGCGTGTCAGGCCTTCGGGTCCATTGTCGACGTCGAGCAGAATCGCATCGTAAGCAGAACGGCTTGATCTTATCAGACGCCCGACATCTCCCTCATGGATGCTGACACGGGGATCTGTGAGGCTGTCGCCGAAGATTTCAGCCATAGGACCTCGCGCCCAGGCTACAACGGCGGGTAGGAGTTCGGCCACGGTCACCTGAACCTCGGAGCCGAGTTCAGCAAGCGCGGCACGGAGCGTGAAGCCCATCCCCAGCCCGCCGATGAGGATCTTTGGTCGCTCCCGATCCTGAAGTCTCAGGCAGGACAGCTTGGCCAGCGCCTCTTCGGAGCCGCTCAGGCGGCTGTTCATCAGTTCGTTGCTGCCCAACATGATGGAGAATTCGGCACCGCGCTTCTTGAGACGCAGTTCGCCACCGTCACCAGGGATTTTTGCCGTATCGAGTAAGACCCAGGGGATCATGAATAGCTCTCTACCTTATTTCGTGCAGGGTCATGCACGTGTCAGGAAGGGCTGGTCAATGGCCGGACGCTTATGAGGGTGCTTGGCCAACACGTCGCATTCTCGGGAATGGCCGTGTTCAGACAACGCACCGAGCAGGCCGTTCACAGATCGATGCGCAAGGACCCTAGCGCTTGCCAGTGGATGGCTTCGCGGGCGTCCCGCCTTTGCCCTGGTTCGCGAAGGGTGAGTTCGGGATCGCCTCCTTGGGCTTTTCCTTCTTCGGCTTCTTTGCTTCGCGGTTACTGCGTTGTTCACCTCTGGCCATGGTTGGTCTCCGCTATCCGGAAGTTCTCATGCGGGATCATCTCAGTCATGAGGCGTCTTGTCGAGCAGATGATCGAAGTCAGCCAGGACACGGTCGATGAGCTTGCGACGGCGGAGATCGCTCGCATCCAAGTTCTGCGCGAAGAGTCCAAGCAGGTAGCGTGCCTTCTCAACCGCTTCGTGCCAATCACTGGCGGGCGCGGCTGCCAGCAGGTCTTCGAGTTCTGCCTGTGTCGCTCGTAGCGCTTCCTGATCGGCTTCGACCTCGGACCGGAGACGTCGAAGGTCGGTTGCCTTCTGGGCCGCCATGCCGCGATGAGCATCGAGATTGGTCGGTTGATCAGTCATAATCCGTTCCTCCTTGTCCGTGCCAGGCTAGCCCTGGGTGGGTCGACCACCTAAGCGCGCTCGATCAGCAGGCGAGCCAGCGTCTTGGCCAAGCGCTCATTCTGCCCAACGGGCTCAGGCGTCGCATCGTGCCATTGATGCGCTCGAAGCGACCAGCCGATGTCCGAGAGGCTGCCGAGCGGCTCATGCGGCCAAGCAGGCTCGCCGGTCGGCGTCAGGATCATAAACTGTCGTGAGGCCTTCATGTCCACGCGGGCGATATACAGGAGCTCGCCGTCCCGTCGAAGCAGCGCGATCGGGTCGTAGATCTGAGATCCTTGGAAGAAGGCGTCGCCGCTGGTCAAATCTCGGATGCCCGAGCGGCGATCTCGCTTTCGCGCACGGCACGCTCGCCGAAGCCGGATGACCTGATGCGGTACGAGACTTCGCCGGTCTGGTCGGCCGGCATGAGGCGGGTCACCTCATAGATGCCGCTTGCGCTTGCACGCTTGTCCGACATTCGCGGATGGATGATCCGGACCAGTTGATGAACTTGATACTTATGGGACATTCATTCCTCGTGGAATTCAGTTACCGCGGGCAGATCGCTGCGAGAAGGTGTCTGCCGGTCCAAACAAAAAGCCGCCCCGTGGGGCGGCTTCAGACTTTGCGGCTCAGGCTTATGTCCTGGGCCGGACATCAAAGGTCACGCGGTCTGAATGTTGTTGACGGCGATCTTGCCGGAGCGGCGGTCTTCAGCCGTGTCGAAGGCGACCTTCTGGCCTTCGACGAGGCCGCGCATACCGGCGCGCTCTAGGGCGGTGGCGTGGACGAATACGTCCTTGCTGCCATCGTTCGGCTGGATGAAGCCGAAGCCCTTCATGTCGTTGTAGAATTTTACTGTGCCCGTAATCATTGGGGTAACCTTTCACGATTGTTGCAGATGCACGTGAGCGAAGTCACGCAAAAGCGTGACCCTAGCTCGGTTCGTCGATGTGATGGTAAGAAAGTCCGAACGTGCGCCTGGAAGAACCAAAAGCGAAACGACCCGATTGTCCGGCCAAAATCCGATAGGAATTATATATGTCTTTTCTTGATCAATAGCAAGCGTTGCCGATTATTTCATTTATCTATTCAGATATCAGCAGAGTTCCGTCCAAGCGAGATGCGAAACTATGCTGGGCGCGGATCACGACTGCCAAATATGATCGACCCCGTTCATGGCAATCCCTCCCTGCGCCTCAAGGGAGGCCGGGGGCCTCCGGCCTCCGGGTGGCGAAGGTGGTGCCATGCCACAAGGGTGTCAAATACCGGTCTTAAGCTCAGCCCTGCGCTCTGCTTGCGCGAGGAGAAGACGATGAGCACGATCACCACCCAGGACGGTACGCAGATTTTCTACAAGGATTGGGGCTCCCGCGACGCGCAGCCAATCGTCTTCCATCACGGCTGGCCGCTGAGTGCTGACGACTGGGACTGCCAGATGCAGTTCTTTTTCGATAAGGGCTTCCGTGTGATCGCGCATGATCGCCGCGGCCACGGGCGCTCCACCCAGACTGCAACAGGCAATGAGATGGACACCTATGCCGCGGATGTCGCCGAACTGGTCACAGCCCTTGACCTGAGACAGGCCATCCATGTCGGCCATTCCACCGGCGGCGGCGAGGTCGCGCATTACGTTGCCCGGGCTGAGCCGGGCCAGGTCGCCAAGGCTGTGTTGATCGGGGCCGTGCCGCCGGTGATGGTCAGATCGGACAAGAACCCCGGCGGACTGCCTATCGAGGTGTTCGACGGCTTCCGGGCTCAGCTCGCGGCCAACCGCGCTCAGTTCTATAGAGATGTCGCTGCCGGTCCGTTTTATGGATTCAACCGTCCCGGAGCGAAGGTCTCCGAGGCGGTCATCGACAACTGGTGGCGCCAAGGCATGATGGGTGGCATCAAGCCCCACTACGATTGCATCAAGGCCTTCTCTGAGACCGACTTCACCGAGGACCTCACGAGGATCGAGGTGCCTGTGCTGATCATGCACGGGGACGACGACCAGATCGTCCCGATTGCCGACTCGGCCCTGCTCGCAGCCAAGATCGTCAGGAATGGCACGCTCAAGGTGTATGAGGGATTGCCGCACGGGATGTGCACCACGCACCCGGAGATCATCAACCCGGATCTTCTTGCCTTCATCCAAAGCTGAACGGCCCACGGGGCTCGTGACGGACCAAGGTCGAAGACCTCACATTACCGGTCAAAAATCCGCGATGCCCAAGTTCACAGCGAAGAGCTTGCCTTGCTCCGCGAGGCAGGCTCCTTCTCTAGTGGACCTCAAGTTTTGTCCGATCTCGGCGAACTCAACTTGGTGTCCTTCGACGGCCGACGGGCAGGATAACCCGTCAGGATTATAGCCTGAGCGTCGGACCCGCCTTTCCTCCCGAGGCTGCGCTTCTGCCCGCAGTCACTGGCAATTGAGATAAGCCGCGCGGGAATCCGCCTGCGCTTCACCTTGTGTTGGCAGGATCTGCCAGGAGGTTGCGCTTGTCTCCACTCGTACTCGTGGCGGACAGGCTATCCGCCCTATTCGGTTTAAGCTACCCGGTTCAGGCTGGTCTTGCCGGTTCAGTGCCCTATAAGGCTAAGGCATGCAGCTTGACCGTTATCTCGTTGTGCCTGTCGATGACCGCTGGGCCGTTCAACTGGGAGGCTCCATCCTTGGTGCATTTCCCCGGAAAGGCGAAGCCATTCAGGCTGCAATCGCCGTTGCCGTCTCGTCGGGAAAGTTCGGAGCCCAAGCCGAGGTACTGACACAAGGCCCGGAGGGCGGGTTCATGCCAATCTGGACCCTTGGGCTGGACGGCTACTCCGCCGAAGCCTAGAAGCCTCCTCCCCACTTGATTTGGAACCCCAAAAGGATGCGGGCACTGGTTGATGGATGATGAACTGCGTGAGTTCCTCCGGCACTCCCTCCGGTCGGTCTGGAATATCGAACTGCTGCTTTGGCTTTACCGGCATACGAGCCGCGGGTGGCACGCTGCCGATCTCGTGCAGGAGATGCGTGCAAGTGACATGGTTGTCGGCCAGGGCATCACCAGCCTGCAGCAGGCAGGATTGATTCAAGGCGAGGCGAGCGGCACGTATCGCTACAGCCCAGCCTCTCCAGAATTGGACCGTCTCGTCCAGCAACTCGAGCGCGTCTACCGTGAGCGCCCCTCTGTCGTCACCCGAGCGCTGTTTGCACCATCCAACGACAAGCTCGCAACATTTGCCGACGCATTCCGTCTGAAGAAAGATTGAACGTCATGCTCAGCTTTCAGACCATCATCTACAGCTTGTGCCTTCTCACGAGTGCCGGATGCGCCATTCTCCTGGTGCGGAGCTACGGGCAGTCCCGTGCCAAGCTCCTGCTCTGGAGCGCGCTCTGCTTCGTTCTTCTCGCCGTTAACAACCTGCTGGTCGTGATTGATCTACTGGTTCTGCCGAGCGTCGACCTCGTCCCGTTCAGGAACCTCGCGTCTCTTGCTGCCGTCAGCGTCCTGCTGTTTGGCTTCATCTGGGAGACCGAGTAAGTGAGTGCCGTCACATCCCACTTCATCTCCGGCCTGATCACGATGGGGTTCCTGATCGCAGGCCTCTTCTTTCTCCGTTTCTGGACCAAAACCCGGGATCTTCTGTTTGCCGCTTTTGCGGCGGCGTTCTGGCTGTTGGCTGCCAATCAGGCGCTCGTCGCCTTAATCGATGTGGCGCGGGAGGAACGCAGCTGGCTCTATCTGCTGCGGGTCGCAGCCTTTGCGCTGATCATTGCAGCGGTGGTCTGGAAGAACAGGAGTTCCGCCAAACTGCCCGGACGAGGTGGCAGGAGCGAAGGAAATTAGCGCTCGTCGAGCCGAGATCGCTGTGCTGCGTCGGGACCTGCGAAGGGGGTAGCGTCTCAACCTCTCCTCGAAATAAGAATTGCGGCAAATGCTCTCCGTCTTTGACCTCATTGCCGTTCTGCTCGTTCTGACCGCCACCTTCGGCTGGTTCAACCATGTCGTCATACGGCTGCCTCATACCATAGGCCTGCTGACGATGGGCCTTGTCGCCTCCCTGCTCCTGATCGGGGTCGAGATTGTCCGACCGGAGGTGCACCTCTACGAGGACCTCACCGTCCTTTTGCGCCAGGTCGACTTCAGGGCGACCGTTCTCAACGGGGTCCTGGCCTTTCTGTTGTTTGCAGGCGCTCTTCATGTCGATCTCTCGCTGCTGAAGCGGCGTGCCTGGCCCATCGGGGTCATGGCAACAGCTGGCGTGGCGATCTCAACCGCCATCATCGGTGTTGGCTTGTGGTGGATTTCCGGGATCCTTGGAGTGCCGCTCCCCCTGACATGGGCGCTGGTGTTCGGCGCCCTGATCAGTCCCACCGATCCGGTTGCGGTTCTCAGTACGCTCAAGTCCGTGAAGGTGCCGGAGACACTCGAGGCCGATATGTCGGGCGAATCCCTGTTCAACGATGGGATCGGCGTGGTGGTTTTCACAATCCTGCTCGCCATCGCGTCGGGAGCTGGTGAAGGCGGTGCCAGCCCTGGGCATATTGCCGAGCTCTTCTTCGTTGAAGCTCTTGGTGGCGCGGTCCTCGGGTTCGTCACGGGATACGTCGCCTACCGGTCGATGCGCGTAATCGACAACTATCCTCTGGAAACTCTGATATCCCTGGCGGTCGCCGCCGGCACCTATGCGGCGGCTGCGTAGTTTCACATGAGCGGACCCATCGCGGTCGTCGTGGCCGGGATCCTCATCGGCAACCGTGGCCCGCAGGATGCCATGAGCGATCTGACTCAGCGGTATGTCTTCGGCTTCTGGCAGCTCGTCGACGAGATCCTGAACTCCGTGCTGTTTCTGTTGATCGGGCTCGAGGTCCTGGTCCTCGGCTTCGATCCTGCCTTTGCCTGGCTCAGCGTGGCAAGCATTCCCCTTGCGCTCCTCGCCCGCTTCCTGGCCGTGGCGCTTCCGGTCACGGTGATGCGAACACGGCAAAAGTTTTTGCCTGGGACGATTCCGGTTTTGACGTGGGGCGGCTTGCGCGGCGGGATCTCCATCGCGCTGGCGCTGTCCCTGCCCGATGTCGCCGAAAAGCCCGCTTTGCTGGCCGCAACCTATGCTGTCGTCGTATTCACAATCGTCGTCCAGGGTCTTAGCCTGCGCTCCATGGTGGAACGGGTGACTTGAACCCACCCAGGAGAACGTCATGACACGTCTGGTCCTTGAGCCTCTGGGCACGTATCGCGCCTACCCGCGAGAGCAGATGATCGAGCGGGCACGAGCCTTCTACGAGGACATCAAGCGCAGGAGGACGGTGCGGGACTTCTCCGACAGGCTGGTGCCGCGGGAGGTGGTCGAGTATGCCATTCTGGCTGCGGGCACGGCGCCGTCTGGCGCCAACCTCCAGCCCTGGCACTTTACCGTGATCACTGACCCAAACATCAAAAGGCGCATTCGGGAGGAGGCGGAGGCCGAGGAGCGCGAGTTCTACAGCGGCCGCGCTCCCCAGGAGTGGCTCGATGCATTGGCTCCGCTCGGTACGGATGCGAGCAAACCTTTCGTCGAGACGGCGCCCGTGCTGATCGCCATCTTCGGGCAGCGGTCAAGCGAAGGGCCTGACGGACGCAAGGTCAAGAACTACTACGTGCCGGAATCGGTGGGAATCGCCACAGGCTTTCTGATCGCAGCACTCCACGAGGCCGGCTTGGTCACACTCACCCACACTCCTAGCCCAATGGGCTTTCTCAACGAGATCTGCGGTCGCCCCGAGACGGAAAAGCCCTACATCCTCCTCGTTGTCGGTTACCCAGCCGAGGGCTGCACGGTGCCGGTTTACGGTGGTGTCAAGAAGCCGTTGGAGCAAATCGCCTCCTGGCTGTGATGATCCCCGGGGAGATCCCATCGTCGCTGGAATGCTGTGAACGTCAGCCTTTGGCTCCGCAACGCCACTGGCTCGTCAGGCCTGTCGGAGGCGCCTGGATCACCCTGTGGCCCCTATGGAAGCACCACACCGATGGAGTGTGCACCCACGCTCTGGAACCTGTGACCGTCTGGAGCTGATTGTTGGAGATCTGAGACCCTCGTCAACCGAGACGCTTGGAGCGGACATCCAGAAAGGAAGGGGAGCTCCCTTGCTTTCTCCTGCGACACGATCCAGCAACGTCATCGATCCACTCGCCGAACAGGTCAGCAGCTTCCAGGCTGCTGGCAGGATTGTAACTCCCCACCCGTAACCCAGAGAGCAATGTCACACTGACTGACCTCTAGGGTACAGGCTGCCGATTCCGAGGAGGGAACGATCCTGCGCCGAACCGATTGTCCAACAGCGAAGCTTCTCCTCGGGCGCGGAGCCTGACACAATGAAGGGTGCGCAGCACGGGCGATGGCGCAACTTTTCACACCGGCAGCAACCACCCTGTTCCGGGTGGTCATCGTGCTCACGGGGCTTGGGATCGTGGGCGCGGGCGTGACCGCCTATCTGTGGGCCCGTGCGGACAGCACCTGGAATGTCGGCAAGCCGGCGCCGCAGCCGGTCCCGTTCCGGCACGATCTTCACGCGGGCCAGCTCAGCATCGATTGCCGTTACTGCCACTCGACGGTGGAGCGCGCGGCGGACGCGGGCATGCCCTCGGCCCAGACCTGCATGTCCTGCCATTCGCAGGTCTGGGTGGGGGCGAGCGTTCTCGAGCCTGTCCGTTCGAGCTTCACGCTCGGCCAGCCGATCCGATGGACCTCGGTTCACCGCCTGCCGGACTATGCCTATTTCCATCACGCGGCCCATGTGACGAAGGGCGTCGCCTGCGAAACCTGTCACGGCCGCGTGGACCAGATGCCGAAGACGGTGAAGACCCAAACCCTCTCAATGGGCTGGTGCTTGGACTGCCATCGCGATCCGGTGCCGAGCCTTCGCCCCCGCGAGGCGGTTTTCACCATGGGCTACGAGCCTCATGGCGATGAACTGCCTGCGGATATTCGCGAGTTCTACCGGGAAGCCTCCCGGCGACTCACCAGCTGCAACACATGCCACCGGTAGGTTCGATGGGCGAGGGAACGACGATCGATCTCGAAGCCCTGAGGGCTCGCCTCGCAACGGAAGAGGGGCCGCGTCTGTGGCGCAGCCTCGAAGAACTCGCGAACGTGCCGGAGGTGCGCCGCCATATCGAGGCCGAGTTCCCCGACATCGTGCAGGCCGCACAGATCGACCGGCGCACCTTGCTGAGGCTGATGAGCGCCTCCCTGGCCCTGGGAGGGCTGGCGGCCTGCAACGGCAGCGATGCCGGAGCAAAGGCGCCGCTCCTGTCGCAGAGCCACAACATGCCGGGCCATGTGCCGGGTGTGCCGGTGACGATCGCCACCTCCCTGGCGCTAAACGGCTATGGCAGGGGCGTGCTCGTCAAGGCGCAGGAGGGGCGCCCGATCAAGATCGAAGGCAACCGACTTCATCCCGCGAGCCTCGGCGCCACCGACGTGTTCGCCCAGGCCGAGATCCTCTCGCTCTACGATCCCGACCGGTCCGACATTCCGCTGCACGATGGTATGCCGAGATCGTGGGAGGCGCTCACGAACTTCATCCGCCCCGTGCGCAATGAACTCGTGGTCGACGAGGGCAGGGGATTGCATATCCTGATGCCCCCGACCGCATCGCCGACTCTGCACAGGCTGATCGGGCAGGCGCGGCAGCTTTTCCCGCATGCGCAATGGCATGTGTTCACACCGATCGACGATGCCAATCATCATGCTGCTGCGATGTCCGTTTTCGGACGCGCCGTGGAGCTGGTCTACGACCTGACCCAGGCCGATGCGATCGTGACCCTGGGAGGTGATCTCTTCGCCGAGGAGCCGGGGCATATCCGCTATGCGGCCGATTACCAGGCGCGACGGCGGGCGCCGGACCGGGGGCTTCCGCAGCTCTTGGCTGTCGAAACACGCACGAGCCTCGTGGGTGCCCGTGCGGACGAGCGCATTCCGCTCCGCCCAAGGGATTTCGAAGCCTTCGTCGAGGCGCTTGCGGTGGCTCTCGAGACGGGGGCTGCACCGTCCGGTTCCCATCCGGCCATTGCCCGTCTGGCCGATGCGCTGCGTCGCGCCGGAGCCCGCAGTCTCGTCACAGCGGGTCGCGAGCAGCCCGCTCGCGTTCATGCGCTGGCACTGGCCATCAACGCGCGCCTCGGTGCCCTTGGCACGACCCTGCGCGCCATCGAGCCCCTGCGCATTCCAGGCGGCGCGGTCGGGTCACTCGGTGATCTGACGGAAGCCATTCGAGCCGGGCAGCTCTCGCGCCTTGTCATTCTCGGCGGCAACCCCGTCTACACGGCGCCGGCCGATATTGAACTGGCAGCGCTCGTGCGGCGCGTGCCGCTGTCCCTGCATCTCGGACAGCACAGGGACGAGACGGCCGCCGTCTGTCATTGGCATATTTCCGAGAGCCACCCGCTCGAAAGCTGGGGCGACCTGCGGGCCTTCGACGGCACGGTGGGTCTGCGTCAACCGACTACGATGCGCCTGAAATCCGGCTTGAGTGCCGAGGAATTCCTCGGCCTCATGGCAGGCCAGAACGTGGATGGCCGCGGCTTGGTCCAGGCCACGTGGCGCGAGGCCTGGGGCGACGCTTTCGACGCACGTTGGGTGCGATCCCTCGAGGACGGCGTGGTCGAAGGTTCCGCGGCCCCCACGGTCGATGTCGCCGTCCAGCCGAACTGGAGGCCAGAGCCCGCTGCACCCGTCCTGTCTGCAGGGCTCGATGTGCTGTTTGCGCCCGATCCCTCCGTCTGGGACGGCTCGTATGCCAATAACGGCTGGCTGCAGGAACTGCCCAAGCCGCTCACGAAGCAGGTCTGGGGCAATGCCGCTCTGATCGCGCCGGAAACGGCGGAGATCTTCGGGCTCGCATCGGGTGACGCCGTCGACCTGTCAGTCAACGGGCGCGTCGTGCGGGCGCCGGTATGGCTACTGCCCGGCCATGCGCCCGGCGCCGTGACGCTGCCCCTCGGCTATGGCCGTCAAATGGCCGGACGAATCGGCAACGGGATCGGCTTCGATGCCTATGCCGTCCGCTTTTCGGATTTGCCTTGGGTCACGTCGGGAGAGCTTCGGCGCGTCGGCGAGAGGATACCCGTCATCTCGACGCAGCAGCACCATTCCCTGCAGGGGCGGGACATCGTGCGTGTTGTGGCGCCCGGCGAGGCCGTGCCTCCCGAGCCGGTTCACCCATCGATTTATCCCGAATGGCCCTACAAGGAACATGCCTGGGGCATGGCCATCGATCTCGATGCCTGCATCGGCTGCAATGCCTGCGTGATCGCCTGCCAGGCCGAGAACAACATCGCCGTTGTCGGCCCCGAGGAGGTGGCGAAGGGGCGCGAGATGCATTGGCTCCGGGTGGACCGCTACTATGCCGGCGATCCGGCAGCGCCCGAGACCTATTTCCAGCCGGTTCCCTGCATGCACTGCGAGAAGGCCCCCTGCGAGGTCGTGTGCCCGGTGAACGCAACGGTGCATTCCTCGGAGGGGCTCAACGACATGGTCTACAACCGCTGCGTCGGCACGCGAACCTGCTCAAACAATTGCCCCTACAAGGTGCGCCGCTTCAACTTCCTCGATTATCAGGGCACCGACGTCTCCGCCCCGTTTGAGGCCACGAACCCGCAGGTGACGGTGCGCGACCGCGGCGTAATGGAAAAGTGCACCTTCTGCGTCCAGCGCATCGGGGCTGCCCGCGCCAATGCCCGCGTCGAGGATCGCCGCCTGAATGACGGCGAGGTGATGACCGCCTGCCAGCAGGCGTGCCCGACGCAGGCCATCGTGTTCGGCGACATCAACGATCCCGACAGCTCTGTCAGCCGCCTCAAGGGAAGCCCGCGCAACTACGCGCTGCTGGGAGCGCTCAACACGCAGCCGCGCACCACCTATCTCGCGCGTGTCCAAGACCCGAAGGAGAACGGGTGAGCCCATGACCAGCGACGCCCATGCAGCGACGAGCCGGGTGGCCGATGTTCCGCTCTCCCCGCATTTCGGTTGGGCATGGTGGCTTGCGCTTCTCGCCGCCGGCGGGCTCGTGGCGCTTCTCGGCTATACGCTGATCTCCGTCACGATCATCGGCGTCGGCGTCTGGGGCGTGAACATTCCTTACGTCTGGGGCTTCGATCTCATCAACTACGCCTGGTGGATCGGCATCGCCAACGGCGCCAGCCTCTTTGCCGCTATTCTGGTCCTGCGCCGGCACGATCTGCGCACGGCCGTCAACCGTTTCGCCGAAGGGGTTGCGCTGTTTGCCGTCATCTGCGCCGGAATCTTCCCGATCTTTCACCTCGGACGCCCCTGGCTATTCTACTGGACATTCCCCTATCCGGCGACCTTCGAGGTCTGGCCGCAGTTCCGCAGCACCCTGACGTGGGACTTCTGGGCCATCAGCACCCACGTGATCGTCACGAGCCTCCTGTGGTACGTGGGCCTGATCCCGGATCTGGCGACCCTGCGGGACCGTGCCAGGCGCCCGATCGTGCAGCGGATCTACGGTGTCCTGGCGCTCGGCTGGCGCGGCTCCGTGCGCCACTGGGCCTGCCACCAGCGGGCCTACCGGCTTGTCGCCATCCTGGTGCTGCCCCTGATCCTCATCATGCAGAGCACGGTCGCTTTCGAGTTCGCCGTGACCCTGGTGCCCGACTGGCACGAGACGCGCCAGCCGCTCCATTTCGTGGCGACGGGCTTGGCCCAGGGCCTCTCCATCGTCCTCCTCGTCGCGGTGCTCCTCCGCTGGGGCCTACGGCTCGGGCGGTACATCGACGAGGGTGACATCGACCTTCTGGGCAAGCTGGTGCTCGCGAGCGCCCTGATCTCCGGCTACCTTTACATCGATGAGATCGCCGCAGCCCTCCTGTCGGGAGGCTTGGCCCAGGAGGCGACCTTCACTCGCATGACTGGCGAGTACGCAGGCCTCTACTGGACGGCAATCGTCTATTCTGTCGTGATCCCACAGCTGTTCTGGTTCAGGGCCGCCCGGTTGAGCACCGTGGGTGGGGTCTTCATCGGCATCTCCATCGGCATCGGCATCTGGTTCGACCGCTTCTCCATCATCGTCGGCGGGCTTCAGACCGATTACCTTCCCTCCGTCGGGCGCGGCTACAGCCCGACGCTGCCGGAAACGGGTCTCTTCCTGGGAACCATCGGGCTGTTCGCAGCCCTGCTGCTGCTCTTCGTCCGCTTCCTGCCCGTGATTTCCATGTTCGAGACCCGCCATGACGAGCACGAGGAGAAGTCCTCATGACACGGCAGCCCTATGGCATCATGGCGGAGTTCAAGACCCCTGAGGCTCTCATGGAGGCGGTCAGGGCGGCCAAACGCGCCGGCTACACGCGGCTCGATGCATTCAGTCCCTTCCCTCTCTCCGATCTTGCCAAGGAACTCGGCGTTCGCACATCGGCGATTCCCTGGATCGCGCTCGTCGCCGGCCTCACGGGAGGGGTCATTCAATACGCCTCGCAATATTGGATGAACGCCATCGACTATCCGCTGAATGTGGGCGGACGGCCCCTCAACAGCTGGCCTGCCTTCATCCCCGCCTCATTGATCGTCGCAATTCTCTGGGCGGGCGCAGCAACACTCATTAGCCTGCTCGTGATCCTGCGGCTGCCCCGCCTGCATCATCCCGTCTTCGCAGTGCCGGGTTTCGAGCGTGCGTCGGAGGATCGTTTCTTCCTGTGCATCCTGCAGGACGATCCGGAATTCGACAGCACTGTCGTCCGCGAGTTTCTGGGAGCACTCTCGCCTCTGGCCGTTCAGGAGGTTCCGGCGTGCGAGTAGCTGCAGCCTTCGCCGCCCTTGTGCTGCTCGCCGCCTGCGACACCGGGACGGAGGAGCGGGACGCCGTCGCTTCGACGCGCACCGTGCAGCGAGCCTATATGCCGGTGCCTCCCGGCACGGTGCCAAGGGGAGCGTCCGCGCAAGCCGCCGCCCTCGCACCTCCGGGGCCGGAGCGAATGCCGGCTCTGCTCGCCCGCGGCGAGGAGCGGTTCCGGGTCTTCTGCACACCTTGTCACGGTGTGAGCGGCCGTGGCGACGGTCCTGTTGTCTCCCGGGGCTTTGCCCCACCGCCTTCCTACCATGAGGAGCGCCTGCGGTCCCTGGCGCCCGAGCAGATCGTGCAGGTGATCACGCAGGGCAAGGGACGAATGTTCCCCTATGCCGACCGTGTGCTCCCTGAGGACCGCTGGGCCATCGCCCACCACATCAAGGAATTGCAGGCGCGTGGGATCGGGGCTGCGTCAGGACAGGAGAGCGCGAAGCCATGACCGCCATGGAGGCCCTCTACATCGTCTTCGTGGCCCTTGCGGGCATTGCGATGGGCAGTCTCGTGGTGCTGATGGTCGGGCATCTCATGAACGAGGATTGGCTTGCGCCGGTCCGTGCTGAGGCGGAAGGCGCGGCTCTGACGCTGCCTTTCTTCCTGCTCCTGGGCCTCGTGCTGGCCTTCGGGCTCGGTGAGCTTTTCCCGTGGGCCGCACATCCGCTCGCCCTTCCTCCTGCACGGGCAGGTTTCCTGAGCCCCGGCTTCTTCATGATCCGGAGTGCCGCCTATATTCTGATCTGCACAGGGCTGGCCTATTGGCTGACGCATACCCGTCACCTGCGCCGCGCCAGCGCCATCGGCCTCGCGCTGCTGACGCCGGTCATGACCTTCTCGGCCTATGACTGGGTGCTGTCGCGGGAGCCGCAATGGTGGTCGAGCCTGTTTGGATTCGCGTTCGGCCTGGGGCAGGTTCTCGCAGCCCTTGCGAGCGCCATTTTGATCACGCTTCTTAAGAGGGAACCTGCTTCTCCTCAGCGCATGGCCAGTCTCGAGCGCGCGTTGCTGACCCTGCTGCTGCTGACGGCCTGGACGTGGTTCGCGCAGTTCCTCATCGTCTGGCTCGCGAACCTGCCGCACGAAGTCGCGTGGTATCTGGATCGCTCAGGCGACGGAAGTCTGGCTCTTCTCGGGACGTCCTACGCGCTCATGCTTGCCGCCATCGTCGTCCTCGTTCCCTCCGGCGTGAACCGCATGGCGATGCTGATCGGCAGCGCGCTGGCGCTCCTGCACCACACCACGCATATGCTCTGGGTGCTGCAGCCGCGTGGAGAGCTTTCCTGGTTCGCTCTCGGACTGATTCTCGCGGCTGCCGCTCTGTGGATCGGTGTCTATGTGGCCCTGATGCGGGTCCGGCCGACCTACACTGAAGAGGCGGTGGAAGAGCCTTAGCTCTTCGGCACGCTGCCACTGGGATTGGGGACGATGCGGCGGGTGCGGACATCGGTCTCTGAGGGAGCAGCCGGAGGGTTCGGGATGTCTGCAGTCACTTCGTCCTCGGGGCGCAGCGGAAGAGGCGGATCCGGCGGATAGACGCGCATGCCGTCTCGACCCAGGGAATAGAGGTAGGCTGCCATGTGCCGCGCCTCCGCCTCGGTCACGCCTTGCGCGGGCATGCCGGTGGCGGGCTTCAGGGCTGGTGGGTCTATCAGCCAGGCGATCAGGTTCCGCGGCGTGTTCGGCAGGAAGCCTGCGAGGAGATGCTGTTGGGCATAATTCTCCAGGCGCGGCCCCACCTTGCCCCTCGCGCCCCGCACATTCTCGATGGTGTGGCAGGTGCCGCAGCCATAGGCCTGAATGAGCGCATGGCCCTGTTCCGGCTCTCCGCCTGCGATCGCGAGGCGCGAGGACGGGTCCTGCGTGTCGCTGCAGGCGGCAAGTCCCGTCAGGACAATCG
The DNA here is from genome assembly GCF_000739015.1 of Microvirga sp. BSC39. GTDB lineage: Bacteria > Pseudomonadota > Alphaproteobacteria > Rhizobiales > Beijerinckiaceae > Microvirga. Next base: position 64,156 of record NZ_JPUG01000073.1, on the reverse strand, counting down.
GCATCAGGGTCATGAGGAGTGGGCGAAGGATCATCGGCTCGGCTTCAGCAGGTCTGCGGTGGCAACCGGTGAAGGCCGCCCTCGTTCCGATCCGCCGGGTGTCAGGAGCCGAAGGGCCATCAAGAGCCCCGCCGCAAGATAGATCGCGCACATGGGAAGGGACATGATGGCTCCTGCCAGTTGCTGATCTTCCAGGGCCGTCAAACCCCAATCCATCGTGTCAGGCGCATGATACAGGGCTTCGCGGGCGAAGCTGAGGAGAGCGCTCAGCAGGCCGCTCTGCAGCAGGGTGATGAAGCAGGCGATGAGGGCGGCAGCGGCGGCCTCCCGGCCGGAATGCGCCTTGATCACGGCCCGCCAGAACAGCAGCGCCGTGCCGAAGAACAGGACGTGCTCCAGCCAGTGCAATGCGTCGGAGGCGACCGCTGCATCGAACAGCATCGGGCTGTGCCAGATCCACAAGGTCGCCATGTGGATCAGGGCTGCCGTGACAGGCCTTGCGCAGGGCGACAGGAATGCGAGTGCGGACCGCAACGGGCCGTGGCGCGCCATGCCGCGCCGCCAATGGGCCGGCAGGGCCCAAAGCCATGCGACCTCGGGCTTGCCGAGGACGAGGAGCGGCGGCGCGACCGCGATCAGCAGGATGTGCTGCACCATGTGAGCCGAGAGGAGATTTGACGACAGCGCCTCGAGCGGCGACAGCAGCGCGACGACGAGAAGAGCCGCCCCCAGGGCGAAGCAGGCGATCTGGCGGGGTGCGAAGCCGGGAGGAAACCGCCCAAGATCCCGCCGCAGGCGATAGACGCCCCGAAGGAAGAGCAGGCACGATGACAGCAGCGGGACCGAAACCAGCGGATCCGCATGCCACACATGCCAGAGATCGCCCGCGCCGTGAGGCGCTGTCCCGTGAGCGAAAGCAGGGAAGTCGAGCACGATGGTGGCCAATCCCACGGCGAGACCTAGTTCGATCCTGAGGGACCTGTTCGGGAATGGCTTTCGGGAACCAAGTCTCACGGCCAAGCTTTTCCGTTCAGTGCATGCAGAAATGACCTAGGGCGGATGGACCACGAAACGACCCTGACGCGCCCCCGATGGCGGTGGGACCCCGTCGCGAGGTGCGCAGGCGGGTGTTTGTGGGCTGTCCCGATTGCAGGCTGCAGCGGCGTGCAGTCAGCCCTCGATCCCGCCGGGGGCGATGCCTGGCAGCTCTATTGGCTCACCGTTGTCATGACGGTGGGGGCCACCCTCATCTTCGTCCTCGTGACGGCCCTGCTGCTCTATGCGGTCTTCGCCCCTCCGGAGCGCCGCGCCTGGCTCGGGACCAGGAGGACCATCGTCTATGGCGGGCTGGCTTTTCCGATCGTGGTCCTGTCCCTGCTTCTCCCCTACGGCCTCATCGTCATGCGCGATGTCGATGTTCCGCAGCCCGGCGCGCTGCAGGTCGAGGTGATCGGCGAGCAGTACTGGTGGCGGGTGCGCTATCCGGCCGAGGGCGAGCAGACGGAGTTCTCGACCGCGAACGAGCTCGTCATCCCCATCGGCAGGCCGATCACCGTGTCTGTAACATCGTCTGATGTGATCCACAGCTTCTGGATCCCGAATTTCGGAGGCAAGATCGACATGATCCCGGGGCGGATCAACCGCTTCAACTTCACGGCGGAGCGACCCGGTGTCTATCGCGGCGTCTGCGCCGAGTTCTGCGGCGCCCAGCATGCGCGCATGGCGTTCGATGTCGTGGCGCTGGAGCCTGCCGAATTCGACGCGTGGCGAAGGATGCAGGCGCAGCCGGCCCGGGAGCCAGCGATCCCGCTCCTCGCGAGGGGCCGCGAGCTGTTCCGCAGCGGCGGCTGCGGCTCCTGCCACGTGGTGCGCGGCACCGAAGCCAACGGGCAGTTCGGCCCCGACCTGACCCATGTGGGAAGCCGGCGGACCATCGGGGCAGGACAGTTCCCGAACAATATCGGCACGCTGGCCGGCTGGATCGCCAATGTGCAGCAGATCAAGCCGGGGGCGAAGATGCCTTCCTACGGCTCGCTCACCGGCGAGGACCTGCGGGCGATGGCCGGTTATCTGGAGAGCTTGAAATGAACGCACCCGAGCTCCCGAAATCCTTCGAGCGCCGGGAGACCGAGTTCCCCAACCCGCTGCCGCGCCCAGAGGGCGAACTGGACGCGCTGAAGAAGGCTTGGAAGGCCCCGAAGGGCTTGAGCTTCATCACGGCGGTCAACAACACCTATGTGGGCCTGTGGTATGTGGGCACGGCCTTCCTGTTCTTCATCCTGGCCGGAATTCTCTCGCTGATCATGCGCGTCCAGCTGGCGGTGCCGGAGAACGATCTCGTCAGCCACAATCTCTACAACCAGCTCTTCACCATGCACGGCACGGTGATGATGTTCCTCTTCGCCGTTCCGGCCGTGGAGGCGGCGAGCGTCTATCTCCTGCCGAACATGCAGGCGGCGCGCGACCTGCCGTTCCCGCGCCTGTCGGCCTACGCGTTCTGGGCCTACTTCGTCGGCGGCCTCGTGTTCTTCGGCACGATCTTCTTCGGCATGTCCCCGGATGGCGGCTGGTTCATGTATCCACCGCTCACCAGCACCAAATACTCGCCCGCCGAGAACGCCGACTGGTGGCTTCTCGGCATCGGCTTCATCGAGATCTCCGCCATCGCGGGTGCCATCGAGATCATCGTCGGCGTCATGAAAACCCGGGCGGTCGGCATGAGCCTCGACAAGCTGCCGGTCTATTCCTGGGCCATGCTGGTCTTTGCCGTGATGATCGTCATCGGCTTCCCGGCGATCATCCTGGGCACGCTGCTGCTCGAGATGGAGCGCGCCTTCGACTGGCCGTTCTTCATCGCCGAGAGGGGCGGGGACCCGCTCCTGTGGCAGCACCTGTTCTGGTTCTTCGGCCACCCGGAGGTCTACATCATCTTCCTGCCGGCGACCGGAATGGTGTCGATGATCGTGCCCGCCATGGCCCAGACGCCGCTCGTGGGATACCGCCTCGTGGTGCTCGCCCTGATCGCAACGGGCTTTCTCTCCTTCGGGCTCTGGGTGCATCACATGTTCGCCACGGGCCTGCCGAAGATGTCCCTGAGCTTCTTCTCGGCCGCCAGCACGGCGGTGGCGGTGCCGAGCGGCATCCAGGTCTTTGCCTGGATCGCCACCATCGCGTCCGGGCGCATGAAGCTGACGACGCCCTCGCTGTTCGTCATCGGCTTCCTGTTCATCTTCACCCTCGGCGGGCTGACGGGCGTGATGGTCGCCATGGCGCCCTTCGACTGGCAGGCGCACGACAGCTATTTCGTGGTGGCGCACCTGCACTACGTGCTCATCGGCGGCATGGTGTTCCCGCTCTTCGCGGCGATCTACTACTGGGTTCCCGTGGCGAGCAAACGGGCGCTCTCGGAGCGGCTCGGGCGCTGGGTGTTCGGCCTCATGTTCCTCGGGGTCAACGTGACCTTCCTGCCGATGCACATCACCGGGCTGATCGGCATGCCGCGGCGGGTCTATACCTATCCGGTTGGCATGGGCTGGGACGCGCTCAATCTCGTCTCCACCATCGGGGCCTTCATGATTGCTGCGGGCGTTGCGCTGTTCCTGGTCGATATTGCCCGCAACTTCCGCTTCGCGGGCGAGGACAACGCCGGAAACGTCTGGAACGCCAGCACGCTCGAGTGGCTGCCGAACGGCAACTACGCCACCCGCAGCATTCCCTCCGTGGTCAGTCGCGATCCCCTCTGGGATCAGCCCAACCTGTCGAAGGATGTGGAGGACGGCCGCTATTATCTCCCCGGAACCGCGACGGGCGGGCGCGAAGCGCTGGTGACGAGCCCCTTCGATGCGCGGCCGCAATACATCCTGCAGGTGCCTGGCCCCGGCTGGCAGCCCGTGCTCGCCGCGGTGTTTACGGCAGCCTTCTTCCTGCTCCTGACGGTCAAGTTCGTATTCACCGCGGTGATCTGCGGCATTCTTGCACTCGGATGCGTGATCTGGTGGCTCTGGGAGACCGATCCCGGGCCGGTCCGCCCGCCGGCGGATATCGGCGGCGGCATCGTGGTTCCGGTCTATGTCACAGGTCCGATGAACCATTCCTGGTGGGCGATGATCGTCCTCATGGTGGTCTCAGGCATGGTGTTCACCTGCCTGATCTTCTCCTATCTCTTCCTGTGGCTCGTGAACCCGGGTGCATGGCCGCCGCAGGACATCCGGATTCCGGACTGGATCTGGCCCGCTGTCTCGGCCTTCCTTTACTGCGGCAGCGCAATCCTCATCGCCGTCGCCAGCCGGCAGCTGCGGGGCGAGGACCGGCGGAAGCCACGTCCGGTGCCGATCCTGATCGGCGTGGCGCTCCTGCTCGTGGGGGGAGCATCGGCCGTGGATCTGTGGGCGCAGTGGCAGACCGATCTGAGCCCGTCGGCCCATGCCTACGGGGCTGCAGTCTACGCTATCACATCCCTGCAGATCTTCTTCGTTCTGACCACGCTCGTCATGGGGATCTACACCATCGCGCGCTGGCTCGCCGGCAAGCTCGACACGGTGCGCCGGACAACGTTCGATAACACCATGCTGTTCTGGTACTACACGGCAGGCCAGGGGCTGGTCGGCCTCCTTGTGGTCCATGGCTTCCCGCGCCTGACCGGAGGCGTCTGATGAGCGGAGCGCGGACCCTGCAGGTTCTGCTGGCGCTCGGCGGCATGATCGCCTGGGCGGTGCAGTTCACCATCATCTACGGGGTGACATCAACCCTGTGCGGACGCGGATGGGCAGACGCAACGATCTTCGGCATCGGTATCGTTCCACTCACGATCCTCACAACCACCCTGGCAACCTTGTCGGCTGCTGCCATCCTGCTGGCCGTCTCGCTTCGCGAGGATCGACGGCTGAGGATTCGGCCGGCCTCAGCGACGGACAGTTTTTTGAGTCACGCAGGTGTGCTGATCAACGGCTTCTCCCTTGTGGCGATCCTCTGGAACGGCGTACCGGCCTTCATTCTGCCAGCCTGTGCATAGGTCCGACAGGTGGCGGGCACCTGCCGTTCCGGTGCCGCGCAAATCCGGGCGGCTGACCTCTCGTGCATGGAACCCGCCCGGTAAGCGGCTCTTATATCTAGGAATTGTTATCCACTGAAACCAAAGAGCCCGATGTGATTGGAAACCGTAGCGAAAAACGTCGGGCTGATGCCGGGCCGCAGGATAGAGAGTTCGGCTCCCAAGTCGTCGTGGTCACGGGGGCATCGGCCGGTGTTGGTCGGGCGGTTGCCGTGGCATTCGGGCGGGAAGGCTGGCGCGTGGCCTTGATCGCCCGCGGCCGCGAGCGGCTCGAGAGTGCTGCTCGTGAGGTGGAAGAAGCGGGCGGCAGGGCCATTGTGATCCCGGCCGATGTTGCCGATGCAGGCGCGATCGATGCTGCGGCCGCGCAGGTGGCCGCCACATGGGGACGCATCGACGTCTGGATCAACAATGCCATGGCGACCGTCTTTGGGCCTGTCACGTCCATGAGTCCTGATGAAGTCCGCCGGGTCACCGAGGTAACCTATCTGGGACAGGTTCATGGGACCTTGGCGGTCCTCCGCCACATGCGAGAGAGGGGTGAGGGGACGATCGTCCAGATCGGATCGGCTTTGAGCTACCGGTCCATTCCCCTGCAATCAGCCTATTGCGCAGCGAAGTTCGCCGTGCGCGGCTTCACGGATTCGCTGCGCAGCGAGCTGCATCATGAAGGCAGCCGCATCAGGCTCACGATGGTGCAGCTGCCCGCCGTCGATACGCCGCAATTCGATTGGGCACGCAGTCATCTTCCTGAGGAACTGCAGCCTGTCCCGCCGATCCACGCGCCGGAAGCCGTGGCCGAGGCAATCGTGCGGGCAGCCCAGACGGCGCCCCGCGAGATGTGGATCGGCAGCCCCACGATCCAGGCGATCCTCGGCACCATGGTGGCTCCAGGCCTCCTCGACCGCATGATGGCACGACAGGCCTGGGAGGGGCAGATGACGGGAGCTTCAGGAAGGCCGCGCGAGGGCAACCTCTTCGAGGCCCCGCCCGGCGATCCCGGAGCCCACGGACGCTTCGGACCCCAATCTCGACAACGTGTGGTGTCGGTCTCCGGGACGACGGCCCGTGGTGTGCTGGCGGCGGTTGCCCTCGGGTGCGTCGCCGGAGCTGTCGCGGCCGCGTGGCGTTTAGGAGCGAATGGCCGCGTGACGAAGCGCAGTCGCTTGTCGGACAGGGAGCGTGCTGCCCGCATGGTCAATTAGGGAAGTTCAGATGCTCGATCTCTGGTACAAGAACGCCGTCATCTACTGCGTCGACGTCGAAACCTTCATGGATTCGAACTGCGACGGAGTGGGTGATTTCGGTGGGCTTGCCGACCGGCTCGATCATGTCGAAGCGCTTGGCGCAACCTGCATCTGGCTTCTGCCGTTCTACCCGACGCCGAACCGCGACAACGGCTATGACGTGACCGACTTCTATGCCGTCGATCCGCGGCTTGGAACGCTCGGTGATTTCGTCGCCTTCACGCATGCGGCCCACGACCGAGGTTTGAGGGTCATCATCGACCTCGTGGCAAATCACACGTCGATCGATCATCCCTGGTTTCAGGAGGCGCGGCGCGACCCGAACTCACGCTACCGCGACTGGTATGTCTGGTCCAAGGAGAAGCCCGAGAACATCCATGAGGGCGTTGTCTTTCCCGGCGTGCAGGATGCGACCTGGACTTACGATGAGGTCGCCCAGGCCTGGTACATGCACCGCTTCTACCCCCATCAGGCGGATCTCAACATTGCGAATCCGGAGGTGCGCGCGGAACTCGAGAAAGTGATGGGCTTCTGGCTGCAGCTCGGGGTTTCGGGTTTCCGGCTCGATGCGGTTCCGTTCCTGATCGAGTACCGCGGTCTCCCGGAGGAGGAGCGGCCAAAGGAGGATCCACACGAGCATCTCGACAGAATGCGGGACTTTGCATCCTGGCGTCGTGCAGAGTCCATGCTGTTGGCGGAAGCCAACATCACTATGGATCAGGTGGAGGAATATTTCGGGCCATCGGGTGACCGGCTCCACATGATCTTCAACTTCATGCTGAACCAGCACCTGTTTCTGGCGCTTTCCCGCAATGACGCCGAGCCGATCCGCCGTGTGATGGCGCGGACGCCGGCGATCCCTCCCAAGAGCCAATGGGCGAGCTTCCTGCGCAACCATGACGAACTCGACCTCGGCCGATTGTCGGATGCAGAGCGCGCTGAGGTTTTTGCGGCCTTCGGCCCCGCGCCTGAAATGCAGGCCTATGAGCGAGGCATCCGACGGCGCTTGGCTCCCATGCTCGATGGCGACGAGCGGCGGATCAAGCTGGCCTTCAGCCTCATGTTCGCTCTGGCCGGAACACCGGTGCTCTGGTACGGCGATGAGATCGGGATGGGGGAGGATCTTTCCCTCAAGGAGCGCAACTCGGTCAGGACACCGATGCAATGGGCGGATGAGCCCAATGCGGGATTCTCGGCCGGCCCCGCCGAGCGTCTCGTGCGGCCCGTCGTCTCGAAGGGGGCATTCGACTACAGGCGCATCAACGTTGCGGCTCAGCGCGATCTCGATGGCTCCCTGATGAGCACGTTGCAGCGGCTGGTGCGCACACGACGCGCCTGCCCGGAGGTTGGCTGGGGCCGGTGCGAGGTTTTGGAGACTGGCGAAACCGGTGTCCTCGCTCTGCGATACGACTGGCAGGGAGAGACCATCCTGATCCTTCACAACCTGGCCGATCAGGCCGTCGACGTGAAGATATCGCTCGACGGGATCGACCGATTGCGGCCGCTCTTCTGCGACCAGGACGACCGAGCCATGCGCGATGCCTCCGATCCGATTTCCCTCAATCCTTATGGCTATCGCTGGTTCCGGGCACAAGGCGAGCGGCGATAGGCGGGGTGAGCGCTACTCCCGTGGTGCAACTCATGCGGTCGGCTGCGGCGTTGTCGGTGTGGCGGGAATCTCCTGCGGGGTGGTCGGGGGCACGCCCACGGGTTCTGCTGGAGGCGGAATATCGCCCGGTGTCGTCGGAGGCACGCCGACGGGTTCCGGCTGCGGCGTCTCGGGCGGCATGGGCGGGCTTACGGGAGTCGGATTGGGATCGGCCGGGTTAGACTCCGGATAGGGCTGGTTCGGCAGAGGAATCGGCATGCGGGGAACGCTCCAGGTGTTGTCTCGAAGGGGCAATCCTCCTCACACCGGCGGGTTCCGCCTCACGGCCGGGCCTCAGACCCCAAGCGCGATGATGATGCCCTCGTCGGCCCGCAGGACAACCTGCGCTCCGATGGGTTCCTCGTTCCGATCCGGCAGGGTCGAAAGCATCAAACGTCCACTCGCCCCAGCCGGCAGCGGGAGGGTCTGCGGCTCGTGCCCCAGGTTCAAAGCCACCAGCAGGCGCTCCGACCCATGTTGCCGTTCATAAGCCAGAATATCTCCCTCGGTCTTGACCTGCGCGTAGGCGCCGACGCTCAGGGCCGGGTGCTGGCGCCGCAACTCGATCAGGCGCCGGTAGAGCGTCAGAATGGACCCCGTATCGTTCCGCAATCCTTCCGCATGGCGAGATCGGAAATGCGGGTCGAGGGGCAGCCAGGGCTTGCCGCTCGTGAACCCGCCCTGGGCGGAACCGTCCCAGTGCATGGGGGTGCGCTCAGGGTCCCGCCCCAGTCCAAGGCCCGGCTCGTTCCTCTCCCAGGGGTCCTGAGCCGCCTCCGGCGGGATTTCGACTTTGCCGATTCCGATCTCGTCGCCGTAATACATGGTGGGCGTGCCCCTGAGGGTCAGAAGCAGCATGGCGGCTACCCGTGCTTGCTGTGGGCCGATTCGGGCGCCGATGCGCGGCTGGTCGTGGTTGCCGAGCACCCAGTTGGGCCATCCGCCTTCGGGAAGTGCAGCCTCGTATTCGTTGATAAGCGCTGCGATCTTTTGAGCGTTCCAGGCTGTTTGAATGAGCTGAAAATTGAACGGCAGATGGGCGCCGGACAGGTCCTTGCCGTAGTAAGTGACGAGACGCTCCAGCGGCAGATAGATCTCTCCGATGAGCACCCGCTCCCGATACTCCTCCAGCACGCCGCGCATTTCGCCGACCACCTCATGCACCTCGGGCTGGTCGGCGGAATACACCTGGATAAAACGGTTGATCTCTGCCTGGCTGGCCTGAAACGCGGGGTTTGGCGGGTTGTCCCGGAACTCGGCATCCTTGATCAGGTGCCAGATCACATCGACCCTAAAGCCGTCGACGCCTCGATCGAGCCAGAAGCGCAAGGCATCGTACATGGCCCTGCGCACCTCCGCGTTGCGCCAGTTGAGATCAGGCTGCTCCTTCAGGAAGGCGTGGTAGTAGTACTGCGCCGTAGCCTCGTCCCATTCCCAGGCAGACCCGCCGAAATTGCTGATCCAGTTGTTGGGGGGAGATCCGTCCAGCTTGGCATCGCGCCAGATATACCAGTCGCGCTTCGGATTTGTGCGCGAGGAGCGGCTCTCCTGGAACCACGGATGCTGGTCCGAGGTGTGGTTGGGCACGAAGTCCAGGATGAGCTTGAGCCCCCTGGCGTGAGCCTCCTCAATCAGGCGGTCGAAGTCTTCCAAGGTGCCGAAGATCGGGTCGATGCCGCAGTAATCGGCTACGTCATAACCAAAATCCGCCATGGGTGAGGGGTAGATCGGCGAGATCCAGATCGCGTCCGCGCCGAGCCAGGCGAGATAGTCGAGGCGCTGGCGGATGCCATTCAGGTCGCCGATGCCGTCGCCGTTGCTGTCCTGGAATGAGCGAGGATAGATCTGGTAGACGATGCCGCGCTTCCACCATGTGGTCTCAGGCATGATGATCGCTCCGCTGCTGGAAAGAATTGGCTGGAGGGCAACGAGAGACGAATCCAGTAACCGTCGATGGGTTCCTCCGCGTCGAGCAGAATGGAGCAAAGCCTCCCTTGACCGGTCCGGTCATTCTCCTCGGCAGGCCACGAGGCAGGCCGCGCAGCTCAGGATCCGGGCCCGTCCTGGCGATCGGAGGCGCCATCCCGCCGGTGCTGAACACGGGGAAGCGATCGGGCGCAGGGGGCATTTCAAACCCGTCACCATCGATGGCGCGAGTTATAGGAGGAATTCCGGCGCAGAACTGCACCATTGCGTTGGAATGTCTGCTGCTGGCACCGGACGGGGACAGGTCGTCCTGGACTGGCTCGGTAAGCGGTGGATTTAGGTTGAACCAGTTCCCGGTCAGGATAGGGACGAGCGGTTGGGAGACGGAAGCCGCAATACGGACATCATGTTCATGCCTGGGAGCCCGTCATGGACCCGGAACTACCGCGAACCTGACAGTTCGATCTACGGGAGGGGCAGAACGCCCGTTTTGGACTCCTCCTAGCCGCTGTTGCGCAGGCCTGCCGCGATGCCGTTGATGGACAGGTGAATCCCTTGCACCACCTGCTCGTCGGCATCGCCGGAGCGGTGGCGCTTCAGAAGCTCGATCTGCAGATGGTTCAGCGGATCCAGGTAGGGGAAGCGGTTACGGATCGAGCGGGCGAGAAGCGGATTTCCGTCGAGCAGCGATTGCTGCTGCATGATGGCGAGCAGTTGCTTGATTGAATCCTCCCACTCGTGCCGCAGGCGCGGGAAGATGGCGTTGCGCAGGGCCTCGTCCTCCACAAGGTTCGCATAGCGGGACGCGATGGCGATGTTACTCTTGGCCAGCACCATGTCCATGTTCGAGAGCAACGCCTGGAAGAACGGCCATTCCCGGTACATTTCCTGCAGCAGGGCAAGGCCAGTCTCGGGTCTTTTCTCCAACCAGGCATTCACGGCCGAACCGAACCCGTACCACCCGGGCAGCATCAGGCGACATTGCGCCCAGCCGAACACCCACGGAATGGCCCGCAGATCCTCAATGCGCCGGGAGTTCGTGCGCGAGGCGGGGCGGCTGCCGATGTTGAGATTGGCGATCTCGCCAATGACGGTGGATTCCCAGAAATAGCGTTCGAAGCCTTCCGTCTCGTAGACGAGGGCACGATAGGCCGTGAAGGCGCTGTTGGAGAGTTCCTCCATGGCCTGCAGATATTCCTCACGCGGCGCAGGCTGGCCGGAATGCAGCAGGGAGGCTTCGAGCGTGGCAGCGGCTAGGATCTCCAGGTTGCGACGCCCAAGGTCGGGGTTCGAGTACTTGCCGGCGATCACCTCTCCCTGTTCCGTGATGCGGATGGCGCCCTGCACGGCACCGCCTGGCTGTGCGAGGATCGCTTGATAGCTTGGTCCGCCGCCGCGACCGACCGATCCGCCGCGGCCATGGAAGAGGCGAAGGGCCACGCCATGACGCTTGAAGACATCGACCAACTCGATCTCGGCCTTGTAGAGTTCCCAGCCGGAGGTGAGGAATCCGCCATCCTTGTTGCTGTCGGAATAGCCGAGCATCACCTCCTGCGCCTGCCCACGACTGCGCAGCAATCGCATGTAGTCAGGCAAGGCAAAAAGTGCATCCATGACATGGCTGCAGTGGCGAAGGTCAGCGATGGTTTCAAACAACGGGATGATGTTGACATAAATCTCGCCTTCGCGCGGGCGCAGCAGGCCTGCCTCCTTGAGGAGCAGGGCCACCTCCAGTATATCGGACGGGTCGCTGGCCTTCGAGATCACGTAATTTGGCACAGCTGCGCGGCCGTAGCGCCGATGGGCCTCGGCGGCTTCGTGAACGATGGCGAGTTCCGATGACGTCTCAGCCGAATAGTCGAGATAGGGTGAGGTCAAAGGCCTTGGCGTCCTGAGCTCTTCCAGGAGCAATGCTACACGCTTCTCCTCCGACAGAGCCTCATAGCCCGTGCCCGGCATCGCCTTCTCGAACAGCTCCGCCACGACGCGCTGATGCACGTCGGAGTTCTGGCGCATATCGAGGCTTGCGAGATGGAGGCCGAACACATCGACAGCGCGGCGCAGCTTGCGCAGACGCCCGCGCGACAGCGATCCCGATCCGTTCGACAGCAGAGAGCGATGAAGAACCGACAGATTGCCTGCGAATTCCTCGACACTTGAATAGGCGGGTGCATCGCCCACGGCATGACGAGCGATATCGCCATGGCCGAGCGCGGCAGCCGTGGCGGCAAGGCGTGCATACATGCCCGTAATCGCGCGGCGATAGGGCTCGTCCTGGCGATGAGGCGATGAATCGGGTGATGCCTTGGCGAGCTCCTGCACCTCATCGGACACATTCACGTAGCGGCCGTCGAGGGACAGCTCGGCCCCGAGGCAATGCAGTTCCTCCAGGTAAAAGGCGAGCGCATGCTTGCTCTGAAGCAGAAGAGCCTGACGCAGAGCATCCGCTGTTACAAAGGGGTTGCCATCCCGGTCACCGCCGATCCAGCTGCCCATCCGCAGGAAGGAGGGAAGTTCAGTGGTTTCCCAAACAGGATCGATTGCTGCAAGCTGATCCTCCAATGAGGCGTAAACTCGCGGCAACTCCTTGAAAAAGGTGTAGTCGTAATATGACAGGCCGTTATTGACCTCGTCGATCACCTTCAGCCGGTTGCGACGCAGGATGCTCGTCTGCCACAGAGTCAGGATCGCACGGCGCAGGCTCTCCTGGCAGGCGACCTCCTCTTCGGGCGTCAGGTCCTGACGATCCCTCTGCGCCAGGATCTGCGAGATCTCCATCTCCCGGTCGATGGTGCTCTTGCGGCGCACCTCCGTCGGATGGGCCGTTAGAACGGGACAGACCAGGGCTGACGAGAAGAAGGCTTGCAAGGCCGCTTGGCTGATGCCGGTCTCCTGCACGAGCTTCAGAGCCCGCGCCAGCGTGCCCTCCCGCGGAGCCGGCGCCGTCATGGCATGGGCACCCGCCATCGCATGAGCGCGCGAGCGCCGTACGTGGTGCTGGTCCTCGGCGATATTCGCTAGATGCGAGAAGTAGCTGTAGGCGCGGATGATCTGATTCGTACGCCCGCGCGAGAGGCTGTTCAGGATCGTCTCAAGCTCGCGGCGAGCCACCTCGTCCTCGTCGCGATGAAAGCGGATCGAAGTCTGGCGGATGCGCTCCACAATCTCGAAGGCCGCCTCCCCCTCCTGCTCGCGGATTGTGTCGCCCAGCAGGCGCCCCAAGAGGCGAATGTCATCGCGGAGCGGGAAGTCTTTCTCGGGCGTAACATCGGGGTTGATCAGGGACATGGCATGAATCCCGCTGCAGTGATCTTGATCATCGAACCCCTAGAGCAATGCTGGAGAGCGCGTTTGATGCCGCAGGCTATTAGGAACTACATCTCCTGCAGCGACATGGATGATAGGCGAGCCATGAACATCTGCAACAAGAATGGCCTCGAAGTCGGTATCCCGGCCCAACCTGACGGCTTCTGCCACCAACTCCCTGGCACTTTGCAAGGCTATTGACCGTGCAGACTCAATGTCCGGAAGTTCTACACCCGAGGTGTCGCATACGACGTCCTCCTTCAGCTGAACATGAAAGAAGTACAGCATCTGCTCTCCTGAGATGCCCCCAGGCAACGGAGTTTCGTTGAAGGCGTCAGACCGTTCCAAACTCATATTTTGCCTTACTCCGCTGTCCTTACGCCTGAAGCACTCAGGGTTCGGCCATTTGGATCTGATCTTTTGATGTAACACTTTTCATCGCAACATCGTACGAACGAAGCGTCGCCTTTGCGCGTTCGGCAACCTCCGTAGGCGTCATCCCGGGGCTATAAAGACTGGTACCCAAGCCGAATGTTCCAAATCAGCCCTGCGCCGTTCATGGCAACGCATTCTCGTCGAGATGGTCAGTCTTGGAGGCAACGAAGACATCCGTCGTGCTGACCATGACGTCGTTTGGCCCCGGACCCTTTCACTATCACGCGCGGTTGACTTACACGCTCACGCACTCTGCCATGCGGATGGATGTCAGCGTGACCAATCTCAGCCGCTTTCCTCTCCCATACGGTCTTGGGTTCCACCCCTGGATGCCCCGCACGCCTGATACGTTGCTAAAGGCATCGGCAGTTTCGATGTGGTTATCTGACGAGGCGATGCTGCCGAAGGAGAATGTACCCGTTTCGATGCATCCTGAGTGGAACTTCGAGGGTGGTGCAAGGTTGCCAAGCGGGTTCATCTCACGATGGTTTGATGACTGGGCCGGTGAAGCAACGGTCACGTGGCCAAGCAGAAACCTTACGCTGCGGTGTCGTGCAAGTTCCGAGCTTGCCCATTTCATTCTTTACTCTCCTTCGGAGGACGCAGGCTTCTTCTGCTTCGAGCCTGTTAGCCATGCTGTTGATGCGCACAACCTGCCTCCAGACCTGGAGTTTCATGGACTTCGCATATTGGCGCCGGATAATACGATGACAGCAAGCTGCACGTTTATCGTGGAGCGGTGTCAAGCAATTGATCGTCCGGTGTCTTGAGCGAATGAGGCATGTGCCCCCGCCGGAAGATAGGCTAGGTGCTCGCCGATGTGGAGGCTTCCCCAAGATCCTCAGCGCTTCAGAATGTCCGGTGATGGCCCATCCCGGAAGAAACGCTTTGGTCTGCTCATGTCGCGGTGAGCGGACCTTCATTTCGTCTGCTGATCGTTACTCATTGACCCACAGCCGAATCTTAGGCCTCCGACAATCTCGCATTCCATCGGACCGATATCCGAGGAACTGGAGGAGCAGTTCCCGGCCGCGATCTCCATTCCGGGCGTTGTCCGAACTGCTCGGCACACTGTTCCGTAGGTTCAAATCGGGGCTTACTTCGCCGCATCCACATGACCACCTCCAGCAGCATCTGGCTGTCTTCGCAGGCGTCTATACTTCGCCCGATGACCCAAGACCGTGAAGGGCCTCACCCATACGAGTTCATCTGCACAACCTAGATCAGGAAGACCAAATGTTTCTTTGACCCGGTCTATTTAACGACGAGACTGGATAGCTAGATCGCAAAGAGGCCGGTGATCTCCACGTTGTCGAGGGCTATGAACCTGCTATGGCTTGAGGGCCTGCCCCGACGTCTTACAACCTCTCGCTCAAAGGCAATGAATGCACCCACCTGTCCTGCGGTGTCGTGAAGCGGACGGACATCGACCTCGCACTGATACTCCTCTCCCCCTTTGCGGTAGTTGGTGAGGAACCCATGAAAGCGCTGGCCGCGCAAGAGCGTGCGCATCATGACTCGCTTGGTGTGTGGTGACGTGCGCGGACCTTGAAGGACTCTCGGGGACTGACCGATCAACTCGCCCTTCGAGTAACCCGCCATCTGCTCAAAGGCTGGATTCACGTAACTGATAACCGGCCCCGGGTGAGCAAGAACTGACCCTGTGATTACGACCGGGATCGGAAATCGATCCGCAAGAATGGGGATAAGAGCCGTTACATCCATAATAGTACCTTGGGTGAGCAACCAGCTTTAATTCAGATTGTGTTAATGAAGATTTTCCTTTGCCATTCATGAGCTCGGGTGTGCCAGCCCTCAAATTAGCGGTTCATTAGAATGTTTTGAGGCTGAATAGCGCCAGCGGGGAGGAAGCTCGCAGTGGAGATTGCCCGATGACCGTTCACCAACTCATCTATTACAGCCGCAACAAGACGCCGGGGGACGACAGAACTCAGCTCATCAACCTGCGCGAGATTCTATCGGCGTCTCAGCGCAACAATGGCCGCGATGGCATCACCGGGTACCTGATCTTCGACAAGTCCTGGTTTGTCCAGATCCTGGAGGGTGATCGCGCGAAAGTCTCAGAGACCTACACTAGGATTGCCCGTGATACCCGTCATGGAATGTCGACCGTCATGAACACGCGTGACGTCGCAGAGCGCTCCTTCCCGGAGTGGACCATGGGCGGCGCCATGCGGTCTATCGATGTCCAGGAAGTCTATCTGAGCCATGGTTTCGGCGGACCTATCGATCCGACCAAGGTGAAATGGGAAAAGCTGTTCGCCCTGGCACTTGACCTCAATGAGTTCGAACGCACTCGCAGATCGGCTCATAAGCAGGCGAGCTGAACATCACTTCCGACCCAGACACTATCATGCAAAGGTTTCGGCCTGTTCGTAGAGAAAAGCCAACGGCCTAGGTGCTCTCAACACTGATCTCCACCCGCCGGTGCAGTGGGTCTTCACGCTGACGGCCTCGGGCATGATCCTGAGGACCCAGCAGGAAAATGGCTCACTGCGCCGGTCGGGCAGCCTACGGGTTCCTGTTCACTCCTTAACATCCTCAGGGCGCAGCTGGGTCAACTCATTGACGCGTGCGCCAAGATAGGCACAGAGCCATGGCACCCAACGCCGGGCCGCAGCATGTTCAGGTGAGATGAGGTTGCTGAATGGAGCCAGTGTCGCGGATAGGATGGTTTCAGCCTCGGTATCCGTGAACTCGGGGTCCCGCAACTTTGCCCTCATCGACACGGCAACCTCGATCCCCAATGCCGGATTCCCATCGAGCTTTCCTTCACTGACGAGGAAGGAGAACAAGGCCTTGGCCGAGGCAAGACAGGCATCCCGAACGCTCAGCGGGTTGAGACCCTCATCAAGAAGGGCATTCTTCCATTCTATCAGTTGCTCACGGGTGATGTTCGCAAGATCACCGCTTCCCACATGGCTCACCATGCGGCGAAGGGTGCCGGACTATCGCTTGACGCGCTCCTGGGCGCGAGCTTGGCTCGCTCCTGGTAGACGCCCCACCAATGCTCGAAGGGCAGGGTAGGGGCGGGCGCGCGGATCGGCGTTTGGAGCGCTGGCGTCCATGTTGGGAAGCGGTCTGCCATCGGATCTGGGCGGTAATTCCCGCTAGCGGCGCGCTCAAGACGCTCGTTAGGCTGACGAACAGCATCCAAGGCTGCATGCATCAATCGGCGCAGGGATGCCGGATCGGGCATAATCCCATGCTCGGCCCGAATTCCGTCGACAAGGCCGCGCCAGCGGGCTCGGCCCAAGAAGCGATCCCGAGGACGTGCTCTCCCGGATGGGGCAAAACGGGCCCACACCGATTCCTGCGCCCAAATCTCCTGGGCTACGTCCCCGTATCGGGCCTCAGCCTCAGACCAGTCTTTGGTCCGGAGGCTGCGCTTTTCCCTCGCGCTTGCCTACAGACGTGAGGAGGCGGGTGGGAGCCCGCCCGCGGAAGCAGTAGACGCCGGTCTCGGGATGCTTCCAGGGACGTGCCATTGCAAGGATCATGTGTGCCACTCGGGCGGCATGAAACCTATGTGGAGCCTGGATTTAAGGTGAACGCTCGGTTTTGGGCAGGAATGGCGGAGAGGGGGAGATTCGAACTCCCGATACGGTTGCCCGTATGCCGCATTTCGAGTGCGGTGCATTCAACCACTCTGCCACCTCTCCGGGGTGCGAAGGCGTGTAAGCCCGCTGGTTGAGGCGGGGTGGATATCATGGGCTTGGCGGCGCTTCAAGCGCCAAAAGCAAGGTTTTTGATTGACAAAGACCGGGGGTGCCCGTAGATAGGCGTCCTCTATGGGCGGGCACGAGTGCCTGCGCATATCCATGCGGTGGCCTGAGGCTGCCGTGAACCGAAGCCGGAAACTGCCAAAAAGCCAATCCGGCGGGGTTGTCCCCGCTGAGACTTGGGTTTGAACACGAGGATCAAGATGTTCGCAGTGATCAAGACCGGCGGCAAGCAGTATCGCGTTGCCGCCAACGACGTCATCACCGTCGCCACGCTCGCAGGCGAGCCGGGCACCGCCGTTACCTTCGACCAGGTTCTCATGGTCACGAACGACGGCAAGACCCAGGTGGGCGCCCCCCTCATGCAGGGCGTGACCGTGGCAGGCGAAGTGGTGGAACACACCCGCGGCGAGAAGGTCATCTCCTTCAAGAAGCGCCGTCGCCAGAATTCGCGCCGCAAGCGCGGGCATCGCCAGGACTACACCGTGGTGCGGATCACCGAGATCCGCGCGTAAGGTCAGGGCGAGAGCCGGTCAGCGGCTTTAGGTCAGGTTAGAACACGAGGCAGCGGCCGAAGAGGCTGCGCCGGCTCCGCCGAAAGGCAGGGCTCAGTTTAAGGAACACGGGAGTTACCCATGGCTCATAAGAAAGCAGGCGGTTCGTCTCGCAACGGTCGCGACTCGGCAGGCCGTCGTCTGGGCGTGAAGCGCTTCGGCGATCAGCAGGTTGTCGCCGGCAACATCATTATTCGTCAGCGCGGCACCAAATGGCATGCCGGCGCGAATGTCGGCATGGGCAAAGACCACACCCTCTTTGCCACGGCCAATGGCCGAGTCCGATTCCTGACGCGTCAAGGCCGAGCATTCGTATCGGTCGTACCGGCCCAAGAGGCCGCAGAGTAAACGGCGAGAGCGAAACGAAGGAGCTCCCGCCGGCATCACACCGACCCGGCGGATGAAGAGCTCCAGACAGGCCCCCTAAAGGCCAAGCTCCAATCCGAGATCGACAGGGGAGGTGGGATGTCCACCTCCCCTTCGTGTTTTCCGGGCCCAGGGAGGGCCCAACGGATCGGAGCAAGACGATGTTTCCCGACCTCACCCGTGACGATGTTTTCCGCCTCGAGACCCGCCGCCTGTGGCTGCGCTGGGCCCGTCTTGCGGATGCTCAAGCCATCGTACGCCTCGCCGGGGAGAAAGCGGTCGCGGAGATGACGGCGCGAATTCCGCATCCGTACAATCCGGACGCCGCCGAGCGATTTATCTTCCAGTCCAGGCGGTCCAATGCGGACGGCCAGGGCCTGCAGCTCGCCATCACGCCGAAGGGCAAGCCCAACAGCCTCATCGGCATGGTGGGAATCGGGCCTGATCCGGACACGGGCAAGCCGAACCTGGGCTACTGGCTCGGCACCCCCTACTGGGGCAAGGGCTATGCCACGGAGGCGGTCCGGGCCCTGATCGACGCCTTCTTCGCCTATGGCCAGGAGGACGAGGTCACGGCCTGCGCCCGGGTGATCAACCCAGGATCCCGGCGGGTGCTGGAAAAGTGCGGCTTCGCCTATCAGGGCGCGGGGCTCTCCGAGCTGCCGGCCCGGTGCGGCCTCTATCCGGTGGATCACTTCCGGCTCGACCGGCGCACCTGGGAGAGCCTGAAGGCCTGGGGCCACACCGGCTTCGTGCGCGAGCCGCTCTCCCTCGAGGTCGAGGTGGAGCGGGAGATCTCTCTCGCGAGCTAACACAAAGGCGCTTCCGGAGAACTTTCCGGGAGCGCTTCTCTTTTGTCCGCGTTGCTCCCGCACGTTGGACGTGGATGGCGCATTTTAACCGCGAGAGCAGATCCGCTTTTGCGAAAAGGGCTCCAGTCCCGTAAAGGATGCGGGTTATGAAATTTCTCGACCAAGCCAAGATCTATATTCGCTCCGGCAACGGCGGTGGCGGCGCCATCTCCTTTCGCCGTGAAAAGTTCATCGAGTTCGGCGGCCCGGATGGCGGCGACGGCGGCCGCGGCGGCGACGTGTGGGCGGAATGCGTGGAGGGGCTCAACACCCTCATCGACTACCGCTACCAGCAGCATTTCAAGGCCAAGACCGGCGGCCACGGCATGGGCAAGAACCGGCATGGCGCCAAGGGCACCGATGCGGTGCTGAAAGTCCCGGCCGGCACGGAGATCCTGGAGGAGGATGGCGAAACCGTCATCGCCGACATGACCCATGTGGGCCAGCGGGTGCTGCTGGCCAAAGGCGGCAATGGCGGCTTCGGCAATGCCTATTTCACCACCTCGACCAACCGCGCCCCGCGCCGGGCCAATCCCGGCCAGGAGGGCATCGAGCGCACCCTGATCCTGCGCCTCAAGCTGATCGCGGATGCGGGCCTTGTCGGGCTGCCCAATGCCGGCAAGTCCACCTTCCTGGCGACGACCACGGCCGCCAAGCCGAAGATCGCCGATTACCCCTTCACCACGCTTCATCCAGGCCTCGGGGTGGTGCGGGCCTATAACCGCGAGTTCGTGCTGGCCGATATTCCGGGCCTGATCGAGGGCGCGTCGGAAGGCGTGGGCCTCGGCGACCGCTTCCTGAGCCACGTGGAGCGCTGCCGGGTGCTGCTGCATCTGGTGGAGGGCACGAGCGAGGATGCAGGCGAGGCCTACAAGACCGTCCGTCACGAGATCGAGGCCTATGGCCATGGCCTGGATGAGAAGCCGGAAGTCGTGGCCCTGTCCAAGGCGGATGCCCTGGACGAGGACACCCTAAAGGAGCAGCTGAAGAAGCTAAAGAAAGCCAGCAAGCGCACGCCCTACGTGATCTCCTCGGCCTCAGGTCAGGGCGTCCAGGAGGTGCTGCAGGCGCTCCTCACCGTGATCGATCAGGCCAAGGTCGAGGAAGAGCCCGCCCAGCCTCAGGAAGAGTGGCATCCGTGAGCCCAAGCCTCAGCCAGTTCCGCCGCGTTGTCCTGAAAGTCGGCTCCGCCCTGCTTGTGGATCGGGCGCGCGGACGGCTGAACCATGCCTGGCTTGCGGCGTTGGCCGAAGACATTGCCGATCTTCACGCCAAGGGCGCCGACGTTCTCGTAGTCTCCTCCGGGGCCATCGCCATGGGGCGCACGGTGCTGGGGCTGCCCTCCGGTCCGTTGCGGCTCGAGGAGAGCCAGGCGGCCGCGGCTGTCGGGCAGATCGCGCTCGCCCGCACCTGGTCGGAGGTTCTGGCCCATCACGGCATCACGGCCGGTCAGATCCTGGTGACGCTCTCCGACACGGAGCAGCGGCGGCGTTACCTGAACGCCCGCGCCACCACCCTGAAGCTTCTGGAGATGCGCGCCGTTCCGGTGATCAACGAGAACGACACAGTGGCGACCTCCGAGATCCGTTACGGCGACAACGACCGGCTGGCCGCCCGCGTCGCTACCATGATCGGCGCCGATCTCCTGGTGCTGTTCTCCGACATCGACGGCCTCTACACGGCCCCGCCTGCATCCGATCCCAATGCCGAGCATATCCCGGTGGTCGAGCGCATCACGCCGGCCATCGAGGCCATGGCGGGGGGCGCGGCCTCCGAGCTGTCGCGCGGCGGCATGCGCACCAAGATCGAAGCCGGCAAGATCGCCACGGCCGGCGGCACGCACATGATCATCGCGGATGGCCGCACGAAGAATCCGTTGAAACGCGTGGCCGAGGGCGGGCGCTGCACGTGGTTCCTCACGCCGTCCAATCCGGCCACTGCCCGCAAGACCTGGATTGCCGGCGCCCTCGAGCCGCGCGGCACGCTCATTGTGGACGAGGGCGCGGCCCGTGCGCTCCAGAGCGGCGCGAGCCTGCTGCCGGTGGGCGTGCGTCGGATCGAAGGCTCGTTCCATCGCGGCGATGCGGTGACGATCCGCAGCGAAGCCCGCACCCTCGGCCGCGGCCTTGTGGCCTATGACGCGGAAGATGCGGCGCGCATCATCGGCCGGCCGAGCCGCGAGATCGAAGGCATCCTCGGCTATCCCGGCCGCACCGAGATGGTTCACCGGGACGACATGGCGCTGAGCGACTGATCCTCGTCCACGAGCCTCAGCAAGGTCTGCGCATCGCCGGGGGCGGCACTCTTGATGTCGTTGTCGAAATACACGTAGACGCTGCGCTCGTCCTTTCGCCAATCGGCAATGCGGTGAGTCCAGTCCTGCAGCGTTTCGGCCGAGTAGCTGCCCGCATAGCGTCCATTGGTGCCGTGCGCGCGCACATAGACGAAATCGGCGGTCGCCTCCCAGGGCGCAGGCGCATCCGCATGGTCGGAGATGCACAGGGCCGTGTTGTGATCCCGCAGGATCCGGAAAGCGCTCTCCTCGTACCAGCTCGGGTGCCGGAACTCGAAGGCGCAGCGGCGTCCTTGCGGCACCAGCGACAGGCAGCGCGCCACCCGCTCCCGCGTCTCCGCATCGGCTTTGAAGGTGGGCGGCAGCTGGAACAGGACCGGGCCGAACTTGTCGCTTAAGCTGCTCATGCGGCCGAAGACGAGGTCGATGCTCTCCTCGATTCCTTTCAGCCGTTTCATGTGGGTGATGAAGCGTGAAGCCTTCCAGGCGAACAGGAACCGCTTCGGCGTGGAATCGTGCCAGGCCTGTACGGCCCGCTCTGTAGGGAGGCGGTAAAAGGAGTTGTTGATCTCCGCCGTGTCGAAGCGCTGGACGTAGTAGGACAGGAAGTCCTTGATCTTCAGACGCGCCGGGTAGAAAGGTCCATGCCAGGATCGATAGTGCCAGCCCGAGGTTCCGATGCGGATCTCAGGCAGGGTGGAGCGGCTTGGCTCCAGGGCTGCCTGCCGTGCTATGGGTTCCGAATGAGGCATTTCCCCTGAGGTGTTCAGGGGCTGGGACTTGGACATGGACGACATTCGCGCCTTGATTTCTGAAGTGCTCGCTGACTATCTCAACGCACCAGGTGCGGCTTCGGTCGGAGAGCCGGACGTGCCTGCTCTCATGCGCGAAATCGGCCGCCGTGCGCGGGTGGCCGCCAGGCAGGTGGCGCTCGCCAGCCCTGAGGACAAGAACGCCGCATTGCGTGCCATGGCCGCCCGCATCCGGGCGCAGGCCGGTGCGATCCTCGCCGCCAATGAACAGGATCTCGCCCAGGCGAAGGCCAAGGGACAGCCTGCCTCCTTCATCGACCGGCTCATGCTGAACCCCGAGCGGCTGGAGGCCGTCGCGATTGCGGTCGAGAGCATCGCCGACCTGCCCGATCCGGTCGGGCGCGTGCTGGCGCGTTTCGAGCGCCCGAACGGCCTGCAGATCGACCGGGTGGCGACGCCGCTCGGCGTCGTCGGAGTGATCTTCGAGAGCCGTCCCAACGTGACGGCGGATGCGGGGGCGCTGTGCCTCAAGGCCGGCAATGCCGCGATCCTGCGCACGGGGTCGGAGAGCTTCCGCACGTCGCTCGCTATCGCCCAGGCGATGGGGGAGGGGCTGGAGCAGGCGGGTCTCCCGGCCGATGCCATCCGCCTCGTGCCGACCCGCGACCGGGCCGCTGTGGGCGCCATGCTGGCCGGGCTCGACGGCAACATCGACGTGATCGTGCCGCGCGGGGGAAAAAGCCTCGTGGCGCGGGTGCAGGAGGAGGCCCGGGTGCCGGTCTTCGCGCATCTGGAGGGCATCTGCCACGTCTTCGTGCATGCCAGAGCCGAGCTGGAGATGGCGAAGCGGATCGTGCTCAACGCCAAGCTGCGCCGCACCGGCGTCTGCGGCTCGGCCGAGACGCTGCTGGTGGACCGTGCCGCCGCCGCGACCCATCTCGAGCCGCTGGTCGCCATGCTGCTCGAGGCCGGTTGCGCCGTGCGCGGCGACGAGACGGTTCAGGCCGTTGATCCTCGGGTCACACCGGCGACCGAGGAGGATTGGCGCACCGAATATCTCGACGCCATCATCTCCGTCCGGGTGGTCGACAGGCTCGATGAGGCCATTGCCCATATCGAGGCTTACGGCTCCCACCACACGGATTCCATCGTCACGGACGACGAGGCCGCTGCCGAGCGCTTCCTGGCCGAGGTGGATTCCGCCATCGTGCTCCACAACGCTTCGACCCAGTTCGCCGATGGCGGCGAGTTCGGTTTCGGGGCCGAGATCGGCATCGCCACCGGGCGCATGCATGCCCGGGGGCCCGTCGGAGTCGAGCAGCTGACCTCGTTCAAATACCGCATCCGTGGTTCGGGCCAGACGCGTCCGTGAAGCCTTCGACCTCCCGCTTCCGCATCAGGCCCTCGGGCTTGACCCGCCTGCCGCGGGCTGCCCCCGGCATGCGGATCGGCCTCTATGGCGGATCCTTCAACCCGGCCCATGCCGGGCACCGCCATGTCAGCCAGATGGCCCTGAAGCGGCTCGGGCTCGACCGGGTCTGGTGGATCGTCACCCCGGGCAATCCCCTCAAGGACACCGGGGAGCTCGCCACCACGGCCATGCGGGTGGAGGAAGCTCGGGCTGTGGCCGATCACCCCCGCATCGACGTGACCGCCTTCGAGGAGGAGATAGGGGCCCGCTACACGGTCGACACCCTGTCCTACCTCAAGGGGCGCTATCCGAACGTCCGATTCGTGTGGATCATGGGGGCGGACAATCTGGCGGGCTTCCACCGCTGGCGGGGCTGGCGGCGCATCGCCCGGATGATGCCGATCGCCATCATCGACCGGCCCGGCTGGACCCTGAAGGCCGTTCGCTCCCGCAGCGCCACGGCCCTGGCCAAGGGGCGGATCGACGAGGCCGACGCCCTGGCCCTGCCGGGCCTGCAGCCGCCTGCCTGGGTCTTCCTGCACGGACCCCGGTCCCACCTCTCGTCCACACAGCTGCGGCAGTTGCGACGAACTTCTCCCATTGGAGGACGTTGAAAAATGGGGCCTTCCCGCATTATCTTAAGGGTCGGCACCTTAGAGTGCTGCTGAGAAAGGGCCTGAACCTGAACCGACTATCTTCCGTCGAAGCGGACATGAACCCGCTTCCTCCTCCCTCTGGAGCGGATGCTCCTGCAGTAGAGGATATCCGGGCCGCTGCCCTGGCCTCCCTCGAGGATATGAAGGCCGAGAACACGGTCGAGATCGACCTGGCCGGAAAAACCTCGCTTGCCGACACCATGATCGTCACCTCGGGCCGCTCCGACCGCCATGTCGGCGCGATCGCCGAGCGCGTGATCAAGGACCTCAAGGACAAGGGGTTCGGAAACGCGCGCGTCGAAGGCCTGCCGGCCTGCGATTGGGTGCTCATCGATGCCGGCGACGTGCTGATCCACGTTTTCCGTCCCGAGGTTCGTGGCTTCTACAACCTTGAGAAGATGTGGGGCGCCGACCGTCCGCAGGACCGCGCCAGCTAGCATAAGGCATCTATCGTGCGATTGAGCTTGCTGGCCGTGGGCCGTCTGAAAAGCGGCCCCGAGCGGGAGCTGGTCGAGCGATACAGGCAACGGGTCGAGGGCATGGGCCGGGCCTTGGGTCTGGCCGGGCTCGACATGGTCGAGCTGCCGGAGAGCCGCGCGCGACGGGACGATGACCGGCGCGCGGAAGAGGCTGCGGCTTTGCTCGAGAAGGCCGGCTCCTCCGTGCTGATCGTGTTCGACGAGCGCGGCAAGAGCCCCTCCAGCGAAGCTTTCGCGGAGAAGATCAGGCAATGGCGCGACGAGGGCCGCGCCGGGATCGCCTGCGTCATCGGCGGGCCCGACGGCCTCGATCCCAAGCTGCGCCAGCGCGCCGAGCTCGTGGTATCCTTCGGGGCGCTCACCATGCCGCACCAGATTGTGCGGGCGCTCGTGGCCGAACAGCTCTATAGGGCCCTGACAATCATAGCCGGTCACCCTTATCATCGCGCCGGCCACGATGATTCCTGACCGGATGCTCCGTTTCAAATCCTTTTCCTGCAAGGTTTTCGGCCTTGCCGCCCTGCTGACAGTCGCCAGCCTGAGCCCCGTCGGGGCCCAGCAGCCCGCGCCTGCGCCCCCGGCAGCCCCGGTCGAAACGGCCGAGGAGAAGGCGCGCCGGGAGCAGGATCTCAAGGTGCTGGAGGAGGCGATCACGGCCAATGCCGAGGCCCGCCGGCGCCTGGAGGCCGAGATCGAATCCATCAAGGCGGACCGGGCCAAGCTCAATGCGGCTCTGATCGGAACCGCCGAGCGGGTGCGCGGCACCGAGGACCGCATCCGGGGCCTGGAGCAGCGGCTTCAGACCCTGACCTCCAGCGAGGCGGCCATTCGCCGCTCCCTGCAGAGCCGCCGAGGCGTCATCATCGAGGTGTTCGCGGCCCTGCAGCGCATGGGCCGCCGCCCGCCGCCGGCCGTGCTGGTGCGCCCCGAGGACATGCTCGAGGCGGTGCGCGCCTCGATCATGCTGGGGGCCGTTCTTCCCGAACTGCGCGTCGAGGCCGAGATCCTGGCCACGGACCTGACCGAACTCGTGCGCCTGAAGGAGGCGATCACCGCCGACCGCGCGACCCTGAACGGGGAGCTGACGGCCCTCACCCGCGAGCAGGAGCGCGTCGCCGCCCTCATGGAGGCGCGCCAGGGCCGCATCGCCGAGGTGGAGCGCGATGCCGGTGCCGAGCGCTCGAAAGCCGAAGAGCTGGCCCGGCAGGCCGGAACCCTCAAGGAGCTCATCGACCGCATCGAAGCGGAGATCGCAGGCGCGCAGAGGGCCTCCGAGGAGGCCCGCAAGGCCGCCGAGGCCCAGGAGCGTCAGACCCGTGAGAAGTTTGCCCAGTTGGCCTTCCGGGATCCGGCGCGACTGGCCCCGAAAATCCCGTTCGCGGAAGCCAGGGGCCTGCTGCCGCGCCCGGTCAGCGGCGAGACGACCCTGGAGTTCGGCGCCTCGGACGGGTATGGCGGAACGACGCGTGGCATTTCGATCACGACGCGGCAGAATGCAACCGTGGTATCACCCGCGGATGGGTGGGTGGCCTTTGCAGGCCCCTTCCGCTCCTATGGTCGACTCTTGATCATCAATGCCGGTGGGGGATACTATGTTCTTCTGGCCGGTATGGACCAAATCAATGTCGATGTCGGGCAGTTCGTGCTCGCCGGCGAGCCCGTTGCGACCATGGGGGAGGCTCCTCTCATGAGTTTGATCGGCGCCGCCATAGAAAAGAACAATCCCGTCCTCTATGTTGAGTTCAGGAAAGACGGCGGTTCGATTGACCCAAGTCCCTGGTGGGCAAAATCGCAAAGCGAAAAGGTTCGCGGATAATGCGCAAACTATCCCTCTTGATTCTCGGTGCGGCCATCGGTGCGGGCAGCGCGACCATGGTGTCGCAGACCAGCCTTCTGTCCGGCATGAGCGCGGTTGCCGCCTCGGCCGACACGTACCGGCAGCTGAGCCTTTTCGGAGACGTCTTCGAGAAGGTCCGCACGGATTACGTTGAAAAGCCGGAAGAGGCCAAGCTGGTCGAGGCTGCCATCAACGGCATGCTCACCTCCCTCGACCCGCATTCCAGCTTCATGGACGCCAAGAGCTTCCGCGACATGCAGGTGCAGACCCGCGGCGAGTTCGGCGGTCTCGGCATCGAGGTCACCATGGAGGAAGGCCTCGTCAAGGTCGTGACCCCGATCGACGAGACCCCAGCCTCCCGGGCCGGCGTCATGGCCAACGACATCATCACCCACATCAACGACGAGCCGGTCCAGGGCCTCAACCTGAACCAGGCGGTCGACAAGATGCGCGGCCCGGTCAATTCCTCCGTCACCCTCAAGATCCAGCGCAAGGAAGCCAAGGATCCGGTGGTGGTGAAGCTGACCCGCGAGACCATCAAGGTGCGCCCGGTCCGGGCCCGCGTCGAGGGCGACATCGGCGTGCTGCGCGTGACCCAGTTCAACGAGCAGACCTACGAGAACCTGCGCGCCGGCATCGACAAGCTCACCAGCGACATCGGCGCCGACAAGGTGGCGGGCTTCGTGATCGACCTGCGCAACAACCCGGGCGGCCTGCTCGACCAGGCCATCATGGTCTCCGATGCCTTCCTCGACCGCGGCGAGATCGTCTCGACCCGCAGCCGGAATGCCGAGGACACCCAGCGCTTCAGCGCCAAGGCCGGCGACCTGACCAAGGGCAAGCCCCTGGTGGTGCTCGTCAACGGCGGCTCGGCCTCGGCTTCCGAGATCGTGGCCGGCGCCCTGCAGGACCACAAGCGCGCGACGGTTCTCGGAACGCGCTCGTTCGGCAAGGGCTCTGTGCAGACCATCATCCCGCTCGGCGGCAACGGGGCCGTGCGCCTGACGACGGCCCGCTACTACACGCCGTCCGGACGTTCGATCCAGGCCAAGGGCATCGATCCTGACGTCGAGGTGCTGCAGGACATCCCCGAAGAGCTGAAGGGCAAGGACGAGACCAAGGGCGAGGCCGGCCTGCGCGGCCACCTGAGCAATGGCGGCGACAAGGAAGAGCGCGGCGGTTCCTCCGCTTACATCCCGACGGATGCAAGCAAGGACAAGCAGCTGATCGCCGCCTATGACCTGTTGCACGGCGTCCGCAAGGGCGCGGCCAACACGACCACGGCACCGAATCCGAACTAAGGACGGGTCGTCCTTTCGTTCGAGAAACACTGATGCAAACGGGCCCGGCGGGATGAATATCCGCCGGGCCCGTTTCTGTTGCGGCATCCACAGCCCCGCGGAAAAGCTTGTGCGAGCGCCGGTGAAGCGGCACTCTCTCTTCCTGCTTCGGAACCATGACCAAGCATCGGCACTAATAAGAACCGGCCGCATTCGGGTTTCGTGATTGAAGGGAGTGAGTGTCCGATGAGGAGCGCAAGAGGATCACAGGCCAGAAAGGATCTGCCCTACCGCTCCTGCGTCGGCGTGATGCTGATCAACAAGGATGACCTGGTCTTCATCGGCCGGCGCCGTTCCGAGGCCGACGCGGCCTCCGACGGCTATTCCTGGCAGATGCCCCAGGGCGGGATCGATCCTGGCGAGGAGCCCTATCAGGCGGCCTTGCGCGAACTCTATGAGGAAACCAGCGTCCGCTCCGTGAGCCTGCTGGCCGAGGCGCCCGAATGGTATGCCTACGACCTGCCCACCATGGTCGCGGGGCGCGCCTGGCGCGGGCGCTACCGCGGGCAGAACCAGAAATGGTTCGCCTTCCGGTTCGAGGGCGATGACAGCGAGATCAACATCCATCACCCGGGCGGCGGCGGCCACAGGCCCGAATTCGACGAGTGGCGCTGGGAAGAGATGCGTCGCCTGCCGGAACTGATCATCCCGTTCAAACGACCTGTTTACGAGAATGTCGTGACGGCTTTCGCGCCGCTCGTGTCTACCCATCTGCACAGCACGGCTCATCCCTGACGAGCCTGCATGATCGGGCTCCGCACAGCGCCTTCCGCGCTTGCCCTCAGAGAATGAATTTCAAACAGAAAAAGCCCGGTTTTTCAGGGTTTTTGTTCATGTTCATGAACCGCAGATGTACGCCGCCAGCACTTATGGATGGGAACGGAACCCTAGCTGAAAACCCCCGTTGATAGGCATTACAGAGGGTCATTGTCGGCCCTCCATCATAGGGAGGTCTCATCCAATGCGTGTTACTTTACTGGCCGGCGTAGCAGCAGCAACCCTTTCCCTGAGCGTGGCTGCCATGGCGCAGACGAGCAGCGGCAGCTCGAGCGGCGGCAGCTCCGGCGGCACTTCGGGCGGTTCCTCGGGCGGCTCCACCATCATGGCGCCCGGCGGTTCGTCCGGTGGCACCTCGGGCTCGACCACGGGCGGCGCATCCGGCTCGTCGAGCGGAACGACCTCGGGGTCCGCTTCCAGCAGCACCGGCGGCTCGTCCGGCACCTCCACCACGGGCGGCAGCTCGACCGATAGCGCCCAGTCCGGCACGTCGGGTACTTCCGGCACCTCCGGCACGGCACAGGGGACGACGCAGGGCACGACGTCCGGCACCGCCTCCAGCGGCACGAGCGGCAGCTCGAACACCACGGGCAATGCATCCAATACGACGGGCGGCGCCGCCAATACCAACACCACCGGCAGCACGAACTCGTCCAGCTCCACGAATATCAGCGTGACCTCGGAGCAGCGGACGCAGATCTCGCGGTCGTTCACCAGCGTGAATGTCCAGCCGCTCACCAATGTGGAGTTCAGCGTCAGCGTCGGCTCGACCATTCCGACCTCGGTGACCACCCTTTACGATTGCCCGGACAATGTTCAGCGCATTCTGACCGGCCTGCCGGAGTGCAAATACATCGTCGTGCGCGATCAGGTCGTGATCCTCGAGCCCCGCACCCGTCGCATCGTGACGGTGATCGAGCGTCGCGGCTGATCGGCAGCACAGCGACGGCACGTCTCAACCAAGGCGTCCGCAGCTCAGTCGAGCCGCGGGCGTTCTCGTCATGAGGCTATGACGACCTTTGCAGGTCCCGGATTTCTAGAAAAACTAAGCGGAATGGCGCCAGAGCCTACGCGGCATAAGGAAAGGCGACGGCCTGACTGTCATATCGCTCCTGCCTGCGGTGCTGCGCAAGCAACGCCAGGGCAGTCCGGGCATGCTCACGGAATTCTTCCTTGAGGATCTCCGGCTCACGCTCCCACACCTGAGCGTCGTCTTCGACAGAATACAACGCGCGCGCGACTGCTTCGATTTCATATTCCATGACATGCCCCTCCCGGCTTGGATTGACTGCTTTCTTGATGCGGCTTGGTCGCCTCCAAGGCTCCATTCGCATCCGTCATCCCCAGCCCGGGCATTTGTTCCAAACATAGCCGCCTCTGCAACGTGGAAGATGAGGTAGCCCGAAAGCAATAATCCATTGAGATGAGCAAGGCGGCAGCCATGCGCAGCGCAGCCCCAAGATCGGCGGGGCTCAGCGACTTTGCATTTTCGGATCTGCGTCGGCTTCTCGCCGTACCACTGAAGGGTCAGTGGTGCCCCTGGCCGGGATCGAACCAGCACTCCTTGCGGAACTCGATTTTGAGTCGAGCGCGTCTACCAATTCCGCCACAGGGGCAAGGACCTGCGACGTACCATGAGGCATGAAGACTGGTCAATGCGCCAGATGTGAAGGGAAGCCGCAGGTCAACCTCTCGCTATTCCGACCAGCTTGTGCCAAAGGGGTGCGGCGAACGGACCCGTTCGCCGCCACACCTCTGCGGAACATCATGCTGAGACGCCTCTACGACTGGACCCTGTCCCTTGCGGCCCGGCCTTCGGCCCCCTATGCGCTGGCTGCCGTCTCCTTCTCGGAAAGCTCCTTCTTTCCCGTGCCGCCGGACGTGATGCTCCTGCCCATGATGCTCGCCCGTCCGGACAGGGCTTGGCTCTATGGCACCATCTGCACCGTCACGTCGGTCTTGGGCGGCGTCTTCGGCTACATGATCGGCCTCCTGATGTACGACACGGTCGGCCTCTGGCTGATCGACCTCTATGGCCTGAGCGACAAGGTGGAGCTCTTTCGGACCTGGTATGAGCAGTACGGGTCCTGGGTGATCGTGCTCGGCGGCCTGACGCCGCTTCCCTACAAGCTCGTCACGATCATGTCCGGACTTGCCAGCTACAATCTGCTCTGGTTTATCCTGCTCTCGTTCCTGGCGCGTGGCGCGCGCTTCTACTTCATCGCCCTGTTGATGAGCCGGTTCGGACCCTCCATCAAGGCGCTGATCGACCGCCATTTCAACCTGATCGCCGCCTTGAGCGTGGCCCTGTTCATCGGCGGCTTCGCTGCTGTGAAATTCCTGTTCTAGGTCTTTGCCCGGAAAGGGTTGGCCCCCACCTTCAGGCGAGACGGTATCGGAGTTCCGGATGCGGCTGCAGCTCAACGTCAAGCACGTCGCTCTTGCCATCGCCCTGGCGGCGGCGGCCACAATCGGTGGCGCGCTCGTCTTCGAGCATGTCTTCGGCTACGTGCCCTGCAAGCTCTGCCTGATCCAGCGCACCCCCTATTACATCGCCATTCCGCTGGGGATCGTGGCCGCCCTCCTGCCGCCGCGCTGGTCGCGGGCGGGCCTGTGGCTCCTCGCTCTGATCTTCATCGTGAGCGCAGGGCTCGGCGCCTATCATTCGGGGGTCGAGTGGGGCCTCTTCGCGGGGCCGAGCGATTGCGGCGGCGGAGCGGGCCAGGGCGCGGGGAATGTGGGCGATTTCCTGAACCAGCTCCAGAACACCCGCGTGGTCAGCTGCACGGAAGCCGCATGGCGCTTCCTGGGCCTGTCCCTGGCAGGGTGGAACGTGCTGATCTCGCTCGCGCTTGCAGCCTTCGCGGCCAGGGCAGCGGGCGACAAGGGGTTCTTCCTTGGTCGCCGATAAGCCGAAGGCGCAAGGCCTTACGGCTCCAGCTCGCTGTCCCAGTACAGATAGTCCATCCAGCTGTCGTGGAGATAGTTCGGCGGGAAGAGACGGCCGTTGGAATGGAGGTCGTGGATCGTGGGGGCGAAGGGGCTCTGCCTCGGCCACATCTCCACCTCGCGGGGCAGCTTGTCCCCCTTCTTGAGGTTGCAGGGCGCGCAGGCGGCGACGACGTTTTCCCAGGTGGTCTGCCCGCCCTTGGAGCGGGGGATGACGTGGTCGAAGGTGAGGTCCTCGCGAATGCCGCAATACTGGCAGCTGAAGCGGTCGCGCAGGAAGACGTTGAAGCGGGTGAAGGCCGGGTGCCGGGACGGCTTGACGTAGGTTTTTAAGGAGATGACCGAGGGGAGGCGGAATTCGAAGGTCGGACTTCGCACGACCTTGTCGTATTCCGACACGATGTTGACCCGGTCGAGGAAGACCGCCTTGATCGCATCCTGCCAGCACCAGATGGACAGGGGGTAATAACTCAACGGCCGGTAGTCGGCATTGAGGACGAGGGCCGGGCAGGCCTCCGGTCGCACAACAGGTTGGACGTGTATCGTCACCTCACCTCCTCTTGGGAAAAAGAGAAGACTGTTATCCCGTCTGATTAGACTATAGGCAGTGTGACGCTGTTGTGAAGATCTAAGGCAGGAACGTCTGTGACGCACCCACAGGAAGCGTGGGCCATGATCGACCCCATGACCTTCGGGCGCACCCTTGCTCCGGTGCCTCGATGACCCTGTTGCAGCATGGCCTGGCCTGGATCGAACCGGCGATCGTCGCCTATGGGGCCTGGGGGCTGTTGATCGTCCTCTATTTCGAGTCCTTCGGGGTTCCCTTGCCGGGCGAGAGTGCCCTGATCGCTGCCGCGCTGCTGGCCACGCGGGGCGATCTCGAGATCGAGCACGTGTTCCTGGCCGCCTGGACGGGCGCCGTGCTCGGCGACAGCACGGGCTACCTGATCGGCCGGTTCGGCGGCCGCCGCCTGCTGAGGCGCTTCGGCCCCGCCATGAAGCTCACCCCTGAGCGCCTGACGCGCCTTGAGACCATGGCGCAGACGAGGGGCTTCCTCATGGTGCTCACGGCGCGTTTCATCGTGGTCCTGCGGCAGCTCAATGGCCTGATCGCCGGATCTGTCGGAATGCCCTGGAGCCGTTTCGTGGTGGCGAACGCTCTTGGGGCGGCGCTGTGGGCAGGCCTGTGGAGCTTCGGCGTATACTTCTTTACCGACACGTTCCGGCGGCTGATCTGACCCCGCACCGGCGGGGCTTGGGCAGGCCTCGCCGGCCGGATCCGGCTCAGCGGGTCGGAACCGGCTTCTCGCCCCGATAATCGTAGAAGCCGCGCTTGGTCTTGCGGCCGAGCCAGCCTGCCTCGACGTATTTCACCAGAAGCGGGCAGGGGCGGTATTTGGAATCGGCCAAGCCCTCGTGCAGCACCTGCATGATCGACAGGCAGGTGTCGAGGCCGATGAAGTCGGCGAGCTGGAGCGGGCCCATGGGATGGTTGGCGCCCAGCCGCATGGCCGTGTCGATGGCCTCCACGGAGCCGACGCCCTCGTAGAGGGTGTAGATCGCCTCGTTGATCATCGGCAGCAGGATGCGGTTGACGATGAAGGCCGGGAAGTCCTCGGCGGCCGTCGAGGTCTTGCCGAGCTTGTGGATGAATTCCTTGGAGGACTCGTAGGTCGCGTCGTCGGTGGCAATGCCGCGGATCAGTTCCACAAGCTGCATCACCGGCACCGGGTTCATGAAATGAATGCCGATGAACTTCTCAGGGCGATCCGTGGCGGCCGCGAGCCTCGTGATGGAGATCGACGAGGTGTTGGTGGCCACCATGGCGTCGGGCCGGAGCGACGGGCAGAGATTGGTGAAGATCTTGCGCTTCACCTCCTCGTTTTCGGTCGCCGCCTCGATGACGATGTCGCAGGCGCCCAGGTCATCATACGAACGGGCCGCCTTGATCCGCTCGAGCGCCGCCTGCCGGTCGGTCTCCGCGATGGCTCCCTTGGAGACCTGGCGGGCCATGTTGCCGTTGATCGTGGCCAGACCGGCATTGATCCGGTCCTCGGAGAGATCGTTGAGCCGGACGTTGAACCCCGCGACCGAACAGACATGGGCGATGCCGCTCCCCATCTGTCCTGCGCCGATCACGCCAACCGTCTTGATCTCAATGCCCATCGATCTGCTGCCTGCATCCAACCGTCACAGCGGCCGGGCGGAGGTTCCGCCCGGTCCGTCATTATTCCTGACCTTATTGACCGGCTTTGGTCAACTCCTCCTTCAGTTCAGGGAGGATGGTGAAGAGGTCTCCGACGAGGCCGTAATCGGCCACCTGGAAGATCGGCGCCTCCTCGTCCTTGTTGATCGCCACGATCACCTTGGAGTCCTTCATGCCGGCTAGGTGCTGAATGGCGCCTGAAATGCCCACCGCGATATAGAGGTCGGGCGCCACCACCTTGCCGGTCTGGCCCACCTGCCAGTCATTGGGGGCATAGCCTGCATCGACTGCGGCGCGGGAAGCGCCCATGGCAGCCCCGAGCGAGTCGGCAATCGGCTCGATGTATTTGGTGAAGTTCTCGGAAGAGCCGAGCGAGCGGCCGCCCGAGATGATGATGCGCGCCGAGGTCAGCTCCGGCCGGTCGTTCTGGGCGATCTCCTCGCCCTTGAAGCTCGACAGCCCCGCATCCTCGGCTGCGTTCACCGTCTCGATGGCGGCAGAGCCCCCCTCGCCGGCCGCCGGGAAGGCGGCGGTGCGCACGGTGATCACCTTCTTGGCGTCGGTGGCCTGCACGGTCTGGATGGCGTTGCCGGCATAGATCGGCCGCTCGAAGGTGTCGGGCGACACCACCTTGATGATGTCGGAGACCTGCATCACGTCGAGCAGCGCTGCCACGCGCGGCATGACGTTCTTGCCCTTGCTGGTGGCGGGCGCCACCAGGGCATCGTAGGAGCCTGCGAGCGACACGATGAGCGCGGCGGTCGGCTCGGCGAGCTGGTGCTCGTAAGGAGCGGCGTCGGCCAGCAGCACCTTCTCCACGCCTTCGAGCTTGGAAGCAGCCTCGGCGGCGGCACGGGCGTTGGAGCCGGCGACCAGCACATGCACGGGCGCGCCCAGGGCCTTGGCGGCGGAGAGCGCCTTGTGGGTGGCGTCCTTCAGCTGGGCGTTGTCGTGCTCGGCAAACAGCAAAGTGGTCATTGTCTTCAATCCTCTCAGAGCACGCCGGCTTCGACTTTGAGTTTCTGGACCAGTTCGGCGACAGACCCGACCTTTACGCCGGCCTTGCGGCCGCCGGGCTCGGCGGTCTTCACCACCTTCAGGCGCGGCGCCACGTCGACGCCCAGGGTCTCAGGCGAGGTCTCGTCCAGCGGCTTCTTCTTGGCTTTCATGATGTTGGGCAGGGAGGCATAGCGCGGCTCGTTGAGGCGCAGGTCCGTGGTGACGATGGCCGGCAGCTTCAGGCCGACCGTCTGCAGGCCCCCGTCGACCTCGCGGGTGACGTCGATGGAGCCCTCGCCCACATTGACCTTGAACGCGAAGGTGCCCTGGGGCCAGCCCAGGAGAGCGGCGAGCATCTGGCCGGTCTGGTTGGCATCGTCATCGATGGCCTGCTTGCCCATGATGATGAGGTCGGGCTTTTCCTGCTCGACCACCTTGGCCAGGATCTTGGCGACGGCCAGCGGCTCCACGGTGGCGTCGGTCTTGACCAGGATGCCCCGGTCGGCGCCCATGGCCAGTGCGGTGCGGATGGTCTCGCCGGCCTGCTGCGGCCCGATGGACACGGCGACGATCTCGGTGGCCTTGCCCTGCTCCTTGAGGCGCACGGCTTCCTCGACGGCGATCTCGTCGAAGGGGTTCATGGACATCTTGATGTTGGCGAGTTCCACGCCCGAGCCGTCCGGCTTCACCCGGATCTTCACGTTGTAGTCCACAACCCGCTTCACACAGACAAGAAGCTTCATTCGAACGTCCTCACCAATGGCAGATCCCCGGATATGGCCGAAACCCGGCCCTCCGGACATATAGGAAAAAGGCGGATGGGACCGTAGAGCATCGGACCCAAAAGTGGAATGCACTTTTGGGATCGATCCGATGCTCATTTCTAGGCTGGCGCATCGTTGGGCGCGGAAAACCGGATCCACTTTTCCGCACGATGCGCCGGCGGTCACCATCCGATTGTCAACGCGGCGCTTGCAGTTCCTGCGCCTGGACGCGGGCGAGCACGGGGTCGTAGCGACGGCGCATGAGGGGGATGAGAATAGCGCCGACAAGGAATCCGCCAAGATGGGCAAACCAGCCGACGCTGTCGTCTCCGCCGAGGAAGGCCGAGGCGAACTGGAGCGCGAACCAGAAACCGATGGTCCAGTAGGCCGGCAGGTGCAGCGGAATGCCTTTGAGAAAGAGGCCCCAGATCTTCACCCGCGGGTACAGGATCAGATAGGCCGCCACCACCCCCGAAACGCCGCCTGAGGCCCCGATCAGGGGGCGGTGCGGCTCCGGGGTGATATAGGCATGGGCCAAGCTCGCGGCCGTGCCGCAGAGCAGGAAGAACGCGATGAAACGCAGGTGCCCCATGGCATCCTCCACGTTGTCGCCGAACACCCACAGGAACAGCATGTTGCCGATGAGGTGGAACAGGGATCCGTGCAGGAAGATGTTCGTGGCCAGCGTCAGCTCCACCGGCACGAAAGGATAGCCCTCGGGTAGCGCCTCGGTGCCGAACAGGACCGAGGGGATGAAGCCCAGGCCGCCCACCATCGCATCGGGACCCGGCGGTGCATAGAAGGTGACGAGGTAGGCGACGATGCACAGGCCGATCAGGAACCGCGTCGCGAGCGGCGTCTTCATGTTCTTGAGCGGGACGCCGTCGTGAAGCGGGAGAAACATGGCGCTGTTGCTTCCTACCGGTTCTGTCCCGGCACCCAGAGAACGTCGAGCGCACCCTTGTCGTTGACATAACGCGATGCGACGAACAGAAAATCGGACAGGCGGTTCAGGTATTTCACCGCTTCCGGAGAGACCTTCTCGTCCGGTTTCTCCGTGAGCTCGACCACATGACGCTCTGCGCGGCGGCAGATCGTGCGGGCCAGATGCAGCGCGGCGGCGGCGGGCGTGCCGCCCGGGAGCACGAAGGAGCGGAGCACGGACAATTCGCCATTCAGGCGATCGATCTCCTGCTCGAGACGATCCACCTGAGATTGCGTGATGCGCAGGGGCTCGTAGGGGAGGGGCTTGTCCGTCTCCACCGTCGCGAGGTCGGCGCCGAGATCGAACAGGTCGTTCTGGATGCGGCTCAGCATCGGGTCGATCTCGTGCCCGGCCGTGTGAAGGCGGACCATGCCGATGCAGGCGTTGGTCTCGTCGACCGTGCCATAGGCCTCGATGCGCAGATCGTGCTTGGGCCGGCGACCGCCGGCGGCGAGCGCCGTCGTGCCCTTGTCGCCGGTGCGGGTGTAGATGCGGTTGAGAACGACCATGAAAGGCCCGACAGGTTAGGATTCGCTAGAACGAATACCCAACCCGCGCGCCGACATTCGTCAAGCCTCTATTCTCGTCCGAGCAGGTTCCGCCGTCGGACAGGCGCTCGATGGTCGCCATCACGCTCCAGTTGGCGGAGAGCCGCACGCCCACCGAACCGGATTCACGGAAGAGGGGCGAGCAACCCACCGCCTGACGGTCGGAGAGCGGATGCGAGGAATCCTTGCCGTTATGGATGGCGCCGCCGAGGCTGCCTTCCACGAAGATGTTCGGCGTGACGTCGATCGTCCAGGACAAGCCCGCATAGGCGAAGCTTGTGCGGTCGTCGAAATTCAGGCTGCCGCCGATATGCGGCCGGGGAATGAAATAGCTGGTGAAAAGGTCCGATGCGGTGAAAGGCTTGTCGAACAGGATTTCGCCGGTCAGGTTGGCGGATCCGTCGGCTCCTTCTCGACCCCAGGGATCCTGAGCGGACAATCCGAACCGGAATTCCGACAAGATGCTCGCTTGAGATGACGTTTGGGAAGTATCGGCCTGTCGCTTGAAATCGGAGCCCAAAGCGCCTGCCGATCCCATGAACAGGACCAGAAGACTCAGGCCTAGGGCCGGGCTGGTGCGCATTAAAAGGTCCATAACTCAATAAAAATCAAGGCCAACAGGCTACGCCGTTATGGCTAACGATCTCTTAATACAAACCGTGGCGAAAACGTGTCAATACGGAGAAGCCCGGAGAGTTAACCGGGCAGGTGATGCCGGTTGTCCACGCTTATGAACAATCCGGCGACTTGCATTGCGGGATCTTACACATGGGAAATACTCAGGCGGCTCTCCACCAGATCACGCCCATGATGACGATGATGGCAATGAACTGCAGCAGCACGCGTAGGCGCATGAGATGCTGCGACCGATTGGCATTGCCGCCGCGCAGCATGTTGAAAAGGCCGAGAAGCAGGACGAGAGCGACAGCGACAACCGCTATCGGCACAAGCAGATCGACAAAACCGGACATCGTGATTCCATGAAAGGGTCCGGGCGACCGTGGCCCGAACCTATCGAAGAGACAAGGGCTGCGTTTACCCTGACATCAGTTTCTGCGCAGCAGTCGCTCGAAATACTCGAGTTCTTCCTGCGCCCGCGAGGGGTCGCCCAGCTTGCGTCGCAGCTCTTCCAGGATCTGCTGGGCGCGCTGTGCGGGTGACGCGCCGGCACTGGGCACCTCGACGCGGCCGTCGGAGTAATCCCGGTTCCGTGTCGGACGTCCCAGAGGATCGGTGTCGCGCTGGCCCGCCTGCTGGTTGCCCTGCGGATTGCCCTGGCCCGGCTGGTCGCCGGCCTGCTCGTTTCCTTCACCCTCGCCCTGCTGCATCTGCTGGGCCATGCCCTGCATGCCGCGCCGGAGGCTCTCCAAAGCCCGGCCCTGAGCGTCGACGGCTGGGCCGTCCTGACCCTGACCGAGAGCACCCTCGGCATCGCGCATGGCCTGCTCGGCCTCGCCCAGCCCCTGCTCGCCCTGCATGCCCATGCCCTGCATGCGGCGCTGAAGCTCCTCCAGCCTTTCCCTCAGAGCCTGCTGCCGCTGCTTGAGGCCTAAGGGATCCTGGTCCCGAGCGCCTTGGCCGTCCTCGGCCTGCTCCTGGCCCTCGCCCTGCTCCCCTTGCTCGCCCTGCTGGCCGGGCTGGCGCTGTCCTTGCTGGCGCTGCCGCTGACCCTGCTGGCGCTGGCCGTTGCGGTCGCCCTGCTGCATGCGCCGGTTCTGCCCATCGCGAAAAGTCTCGTCGCGTAGGTTCTGCTGCTCGCGCGCCATGTCCTCCATGTCCTGCATGGCCTGGTTCATCTCGCGGCCGAGAGGGTCGGTCATGCGGCTGTTGGGCTGGGCGGTCTGCAGGTTTTCGAGGATGTTGCGCAACTGCTCGAGCAGGCGCTGGGCCTCGGCCACGTCGCCGCGGCGCATGGCCTCCTCCATCTGGCGCAGCATGCGGTTGAGATCGTCCTGCGAGATTGTCCGGTCCGGTGCGCGCTGGTTCTGGTTTTGCGACTGCTGCTGGTTCTGCTGCATGCGCTGGGCGAATTCCCGCAGGAACTTGTCCATGGCCTGGCGCAGCTCCTCGGTCAGGCGGCGCATCTCCTCGTCCGTCGCGCCCCGTTCCATGGCCTCCTTCAGGCGGTCCTGGGCGGCGCGCAACTCCCGCTCCGCGTCGGAAAGCCCGCCATCCTCGATCTGCAATGCCATGGTCCAGAGCCAGTCGGCCACATCGAGCAGATCCTGGTCGGTCCTGGCGACCCGCAGGCGCTCCGTTCCCGTGCGCAGCCCCATGAACACGCCCCATTGCGGGGTGTACTGATCAGGCGCGATCAGCAGGGCATCGAGGGCCACCTGCACGCGCTTGCGGTCGTCGGGGGCAAGCACGAGGTTGCGCCGCTGCTCCACCAGGGCCTTAGCGAGCGGGTTGGTGAAGGGGCGTTGCGGCAGGGTAAAGGTGATCTTTTCGCTTGTGGCTTCCTGTCCCGCCTCGTCCTTGGCCTTGAGCCGGATCGTCACCGGCGCGCCGGCCCAGGCATGGTTGGTGAGGTCGACGGGCGACTTGGTGTCCGGGGCATTCTCCTCGTGGCTCGGGAGCGCCAGGGTCAGCTGCGGTGCCGGCACGAGGGACCGGCCCCGGCTGTTGTCGGCCTTCTCCACGACGCCCTCCAGGGCGGCAATGCCGTAATCGTCCCGGCCCTTGTAGGAGAGGGTGAAGGTGCCACGCGCATTCACCTCCGGCGGGGTGGTGAAGGCGATCTCCGGCATCCGGTCGGGAATGGCCTCGATGGTCAGCGTCACGCTCTGGGCAAAGCCCGTGCTGACCGTCAGCTCGCTGGAGCCTTCGAGGGTGTAGCGCTCCTCGCGCATGTCAGCACGCTGGCCGGCCTTCGAGGGCAGGGGGGTGAGGCCCTTGCCCGGCTTGACCTCCGCGCTGCCTTCGCCGGCAATGCGGATCACCACCGTCGAATGGGCCGGCGCCCGCAAGTTCTGCCCGCGGGCGAGATCGATCATCAGCGGCGGGGTGCGGGTGTAGAGGGGCGGGTCGATCCAGCCGTCGATGCGGAAGGAGGCGGTTGCCGTTTGCGGATCCCGCCAGTCGAAGGCCGCGGCAAGGCGCAAGCCGATCTCGGGACCGGCCACGAAGGCG
Source organism: Microvirga sp. BSC39 (assembly GCF_000739015.1). Classification (GTDB taxonomy): domain Bacteria; phylum Pseudomonadota; class Alphaproteobacteria; order Rhizobiales; family Beijerinckiaceae; genus Microvirga. Next base: position 23,902 of record NZ_JPUG01000073.1, on the reverse strand, counting down.
CTGGTCACCAGGGCGAGCAGGCCCGCAGCCCTCAGGGCGTAGCGGTCGCGCCGGGGCATGTCCGGCCGCGGCAGGCCCACCCGCATCCGGCCGACGGCCTCTTCCGCGCGCTTGCGATGAAGGGCCCACAGCGCCCGGGTGCCCGGATCGGCAGAGCCCAGTGCAAGGGAGTCGTCGAGGGCCCGGGCCGGGCCGGTGGTGAGGCCGGTCTCCCGGTCGAGCCGGTCGAGGGCTCGGCTCCGGTTCGGCATCCTCAGGCGCACGATGGGCCAAAGCGACAGGAGGAAGGCCGCCGTGAACAGGCTGAGCCCGATCGTCCGCCACAGGACGGGCAGATCGAGCCAGAGGCCGAGCCAGGACAGGGTGAGGAACAAAAGGACGATGGCGAGCGGCAGCCAGAGGCGGGGCCAGGCCTCCTCCCACCAGAGCGACCAGCGCGCATGAGTCACAAGCCGGCCGAACCGCTGGTTCAGGCGGCTCTGCCCAGATGTCGGGTTCGGGCCTTCGCTCATGGCAACCAAGTCTCCGCTGCACCGGATGTGCAGACGCCCCCGTAAGAAAGCTAGCACGGCCGACCCGCATGACCAGCGGTCAAATGGGCACAGAGGTTCAAGAAGAGGTGACCGGGACTTTCATGAAGCGCAACTGGATCAGCCTTGTTCATGCTTGGCCAAACGGGCCCGAAAGAGGGAAATTTCTTGACGCATTGAACGTCATAACGGTACATGACACATCATAACGAAATTACAATTTACCTTTGGGACAGTCTATGGCTACGCTTGTTCTTTCATCCAATACGGTTGCTGAAAATGCTCAGCAAGGCGGTCTCGTCGGCATTCTCAGCGTTGCTGGTGACATTGCGGCCGGCGAGACGTTCACGTTCACCCTGAACCACGACCGCTTCGAGATCATCAATGGAAACCAGCTTGTCGTGAAATCCGGCGGCTTCGACTTCGAAGGCCCCCAGAAGCTGTTCGAGTTCGATATCCAGGTGGTCGGGACCCATAACACGGTGGTGGAGGGCTCAAGGGTGGCGATCGACGTCACCAACGTGAACGAAGCCCCGACGGATATCTTGATGACGGGGGGCACCATCGGGGACAACGCGATTATCGGCGCGACCGTCGCCACATTGGCGGGGCAGGACCCCGACCGGCGCGACCTGCTCACCTACACGATCGTCGAGAATGAGGCCGGCACAGCCGAATACGACCATCCCTATTTCGGGATTCTCGGCAACGAGATTGTCGTCAAGCACGACCTCAGCGATGCCTCAGTTCAGCCTATGTCGGTCTATGTCAAAGTCACGGATACCAAAGGCCTTTCCTATGTGAAGCAGGTCACGCTCACCGTGACGCCCGTGAATGAAGCGCCGGAGGTGAGTGCCGAACCAGTGGAGGTGCTCGATGGATCGAAGGGAGGGACAATCGTTGCTGTGGTCAGTGCCGAAGATCCCGAGGGCAGTGTTCTAACGTACAAACTGTCTGCAGCCAGCGCTCAGTGGTTCGATCTCGTCAACAACAATGACGGCACCTGGAACGTCGTGGTGAAGCAGGGCGTCACCCTGCGTTCGGACAGGGCTGCCTTTCAGAGCTTCGTGATTGAAGTATCAGACAGTGACAACAACACAACAACGGAAACGGTCTTTCTCAACATCAACGAGAATCTGGAGCCGGAGGCTACTTTCGAGTTCGTTGAAGTCGAGAAGAACACGCCGGCCGGCACTCTTGTCGGCACGCTCGTAGGATACGATCCAGAGGGAGAAGCCGTTGGCTACAAGCTTGTTGGCGAGAGCGATGATCTGTTCACTCTCGTGAAGAACGCGAACGGCACGTTCAGTGTCTTCGTCAAGCAGGGCGTTACCTTGGATTACACGGATGACGCGCAACACGGCTTCACCGTGACGGTCACCGACGGGTTCAAATCGTTCGAAGAGAGCTTCGAAATAGTATTTAGAAGCTATGCTCCGAAGGTGGCTTATGCTCCTCCGATCAGCGTGAAGGAGGGCGCCGGAGGCAACATAGTGGTGGCCAGTTTCAAGGTAACGGATTCCGATAGTGACTATGTCGACTGCATGTTGTCTCCCGAGAGCGACGCTTTGTTCGACGTCGTTGATCGTGGAAACGGCAATTACGATGTTGTCGTCCGCAAAGGCGTGAGCCTCGACTACGAGAATGCGTCTCATCGCGTCGTCAAGTTGATCGTGTCCGATGAGGACAACACGCTCCCCATGGACCTCATGGTCCATCTCACCGACGAAGTCGATGTGATCACCGGCACGACGAAAGCCGATGCTCTTGCGGGAACAGCCGGCCGCGACATCATCAAGGGCTTGGCGGGCAGCGACAGCCTTGTCGGAAACACAGGCAATGACACCCTTTACGGCGGCGCGGGCAAGGACGTTCTGAACGGCGGCGGCGGGCAGGATGTGTTCGTGTTCGATTCCAAGCCGAACAAGAAGACCAATCTCGACAAGGTCGCCGATTTCAGCGTGGCGGACGACTCGATCTGGCTGGAGAACAAGATCTTCGCCAAGCTCGGCAAGAAAGGCTCCGAGACGGCTCCCGCCCAGCTCAAGAAGTCCTTCTTCGTCATCGGCGACAAGGCCAAGGACGGGGATGACTACCTGATCTACAGCAAGAAGACCGGGAAGCTGTCTTTCGACGTCGACGGCTCGGGCTCCAAGGCCGCCGTGGAGATCGCGACGCTCTCCAAGAAGCTGGCGATGACCCACAAGGACTTTTTCGTGGTCTGAGGCGAGGGAGCTGCTGTCTGCGCATTCCCTGAGCAGGGGAGCCGTCTGACTCCCCTGTTGCGTTTCGACGAGCCTCCAGCGCCATTGCGTGCGTCTCTGATCGTCAAAACTTGGTGTGTCCGTATCCGGACTTTGGGGCGAGACCAGCCACGTTCTCTCTGTACAGAAAAGCTGGCCTCACCTGCTAATGTATTATTGTTGCGATTTTCTCCCGAGCGTGGAAGGGGCGTACATATTCCTAAAGCTGCTGTTGATACGTTATAAAGATCCCGTAAAGTAGCCTGAAGAGCTGCCGGACGGCGCCGTCCGGAAGGGCTCCGAACAAGGCAAGCAGGCGGCTTCTGAGCAGGGGGAACCATGGCATTTACGGTGATGCGCAGCGGTGACGAGCAGCAGGTCAACACGCTGACGAAAAACAATCAGTCCCACCCGACGATTGCCCGGCTTCGAAACCCGGACGGCAGTGATGGCGGTTGGGTGGTCACCTGGACCGGCTACGATGCGAATGAGGCCGGCATCTACATGCAGCGCTACAATGCCGCCGGGGAGCCGCAGTTCAAATCCGGCGGCGTCGCGGCCGACCGGCTCGTCAACACGACCACCGACGGCAACCAGATCTGGGCGTCGGTCACCGGCCTCTCCGACGGCGGCTGGGTGGTCAGCTGGATCGACATGAGCACCGATGCCCGCGGCGTGATTCACCAGCAGCGCTACAATGCTCAAGGGGTGGCGCAGTCGGTCGACCCGATTGTCGTGAATCCGGGCTTCCCGGCGGACGAAGCCGAAAACATCGAAATGACCGCCCTGGCCAACGGCGAGTGGCTCGTGACTTGGCAGGCCGCCGACGGAGCGGGCTACGGAGTCTATCAGCAGCGTTTCAGCGCCAACGGAACTCCCCTGATCGCGGCAGCCAATCAGCGGGTGAATGTCGATACGGCTGGGTCACAGCGCTACGCCGATGTCGTCACTCTCGCGGATGGTGGGTGGCTGGTCACCTGGGTCGACGGGGACCCGTTCGACCCGACGGCCAACATCCACATGCGTCGCTACAATGCGAATGGAACCGCGTCGGAGGTCGAGGTGGTGACCAATGCCCGCGGCATGCAGACACAGCCGCAGGTGGCGGCTTTGCCCGGCGGCGGATGGCTGGTGGTGTGGTACGGCATCGGCGCCGATGGGTCGAACGATATCTTCCTCAAGCGCTACGATGCGAATGGCGCGAGCGAGACGGAGGTCGTCAATGCGACGACCAAGGGATCCCAGATAGATCCTCACATTGCCGTGCATGACGATGGAAGCTGGGTGATCACCTGGCAGTCCGGCGCCGACGTCCACCAGCGCCGCTACGACGCCCACGGCAACACATCCGGTCCCGACGCCGTCGTGCCCGCTTGGCTCGGCAGTTCGGCCAATTCGCATCCACAGGTCGTGACCCTCCCGGACGGGCGCTGGGTCGTTGTCTGGCAGAACGTGAACCAGGATGAACTTCCAGGGAGCGGCATTGCCCAGCGGATCTTCACCCCGGTCGCCGTGGAAGCAGTGACGGATGTTGCGGAATACGTGACCGGCACCGGTGAAGATGAGACCCTGCAGGTTGAGCAGAACGGCCTGTCCCTGGGCGACATCCTCGACGGCGGCGGCGGCATCGACACCCTGCAGATGACCTGGACGGGAACCATCGACCTGACGCTCCCCAGCGAACTTCTCCGCTTCGAGGCCCTGATCGGAACGGGCGGCAACGATCGCATCGTGACGGATGCGAGCCGGATCATGCAGTTCGCAACTATCAACGGTGCCGCCGGCAACGACGTTCTGGAACTCTTCACCGGCGGCGACTACAGCCTGCTGGGCAAGACGATCACCGGGATCGAGAAGATCCTCCTGTCGGACTACGTCAACTACGACGTGACGGTCGGCAGCGTCGCCACCGCGCTCCTCACCGACGGCAGCGCGAGCTCCGGCGACACGGTCCAGCTCGAGAACAATCTCACCTTTAGCCGGGACGATCTGATCCAGCTCTTCAGCCAGGGCGTGGACGTCGTCGTCGACGGGAACGGCCGGCACATCAATGCTCTTCCGCAGATCGCGGGCTTCAACGGCGACCAGACCAGGGCCCTGGTCGGCGGCGTGGCCCGGCTCGACACCGGTGCCGTCGCCAGCGTCACGGACGACCTGGGTCGCTTCCGGTCCCTCGAGGTGCAGATCACGAACCGGGTGGCCGGCGAGGACCGTCTCACCCTCATCGAACAAGACGGCGTGACGATTGCCGGAAGCCAGGTCCTCGTGAACGGAACGCTTGCCGGCACACTCCAAAGAGACGGGTCGGGCGCAGGCGGGCTCCTGATCGCCTTCTCGGCCGGCGCCACGGAGGCCATGGTCTCAAGCATCGTGCGGGCCCTGTCCTACATGAACACGGCGTCGGACAGCTTCGTCGCCAAGCAGCGCAACATCGCGGTGACGCTCACCGATGCGGGCGGCGCGCAAAGCACCCATGACGTGCAGGTGGACATCGCGCTCCCGACAGGAGGGGTAGGAAACCGGGCACCCACGATCGACGGGACGCCAACCGACACGGTGCGGGTTGCCGATACCGGATTGATCTCGCCCTTTGCCAGCATGGTCCTGCACGACCCCGACGGCGATCGTCTCACCGTCACGGTGTCGTTCGACAAGGAGAAGGGGAGGCTCATCCCGCAGGCCGGTGTCAGCTACGATCCTCAGGCCGACGTCTACATGATCGAAGGCTCTGCACCTTATGTCACGCAGGTTCTAAAAAGCCTTCAGTTCGACCCCAGAGCCCGGAGCGGGCCGGTCGGCCAAGGCGAGGAAACCGCCTTCACGGTCATAGTCGCGGATGCAGGTCCGAGCACAAGCACGGTGGTCAGGGTCAATGCCGTGATCGCCGACCGGCCGCCGTCACAGCCGACGTTGTCGAACGACAAGGTCGACGAGCTGGCGAAAGACGGGACAACGATCGGCACGCTCGCCGCGCAGGACGGGAACGGCCAGGCCGTCACGTACTCGCTCGTCGGCATAGGCGATGCGCCTTTCGAGATCGTCGGCAGCGAGCTGCGGGTGAAGAACGGCGTCGCTCTCGATTACGAGCAGACAAAGGCCTATACCTTCACCATCCGCGCTTCTGCCGGTGGGCTCTCGAACGATCGCGTCGTCACCATCACGGTGAACGACGTGAACCCGGAGCGCACCACAGGCTCGTCCGCCAGCGACGTGATCAAGGGCGGCGCCGGGCGGGACAACCTGGGCGGCGGCGTCGGCGACGACCGGCTCTGGGGCGGTCTCGGCAACGATGTGCTCACCGGTAACGAAGGCAAGGACGTCTTCGTCTTCGACACGAAGGCGAACTCAAAGACCAATGTCGACAAGATCGCCGATTTTTCGGTCAAGGACGACTCGATCTGGCTCGACAATGCGGTGTTCACCAAGATCGGCAAGGGCAGCGAGATGAATCCCGGCAAGCTGGCAAGGCCATGTTCTGGGCCGGCAAGGCGGCGCACGATGCATCCGACCGGATCATCTACGACAAGAACGCGGGTGCCCTGTATTACGATATGGACGGCACGGGCCGCGCGGCGCAGGTGAAGATCGCCACCCTGAACAAGGGCCTATCCCTCACCGAGAAAGACTTCTTCGTGATCTGAACGGAGAGGGCGCCAACAAAAATCCCGGCGTGCGCAGCGCCGGGATTTTGGTTTCGATGAAGAGGCGATGCCGTCAGTCCAGCCAGCCGGGAACCCGATCGAGACCGATCAGGTCCTCGTAGGATGGACGGGGCCGCACCACGGCGTGGTCGTCGCCGCGCACCAGCACCTCGGGCACCAGCAGGCGGGTGTTGTAGGTGTTGGCCTGAACGGCCCCGTAGGCGCCGGCGGTCATGATGGCGATGAGGTCGCCGGCTTTCACCTCGGGCATGTCGCGCGACAGCGCCAGGTAATCGCCTGTCTCGCAGACGGGGCCGACCACGTCGGCGACGATGCGCGGCGTGTCCGCCGAGGCTTCCCTCACCGGCTTGATGTCGTGATGCGCCTCATAGAGGGTTGGGCGGATGAGGTCGTTCATGGCCGCATCGACGATCACGAAAGGCTTGTCGGCGCCCTGCTTGACGTAGATCACCCGGGCGATGAGCACGCCCGCATTGCCGGCGATCAGGCGGCCCATCTCGAACACGAGCTTGAGGCCGAGATCCTTCGTGTGGCGCTTGATGATGGCGGCATAGGCCTGCGGATCGGGAGGCGGCTCGTTGTTCTCGCGATAGGGCACCCCGAGGCCGCCGCCGAGATCGATGTGATGCAGCTTGTGTCCGTCGGCCATCAGGTCGCGGGCGAGTTCGGCCAGCAGGGCGGTGGCGTTATCGAAGGGGCTTAAGCTCGTGATCTGGCTGCCGATATGCATGTCGACGCCGGTGACCGTGATGCCCTTCAGGGACGCCGCCCGCGCATAGACCTCGCGGGCGCGGGAAATCGGGATGCCGAACTTGTTCTCGGACTTGCCGGTGGAAATCTTGGCGTGGGTCTTGGCGTCCACGTCCGGATTGATGCGGATCGAGATCGGCGCACGCATGCCCTTGGACATGGCGACCTCGGATAGCGCTTCTAGCTCGGGCTCCGATTCCACGTTGAAGCACAGGATCCCGCTGTCGAGCGCGAAGGCCATCTCAGGCTTGGTCTTGCCGACACCGGAGAACACGATGCGTTCGCCCGGCGTGCCGGCAGCAAGCGCCCGGCGCAGCTCGCCCTCGGACACGATATCCATGCCGGCGCCCAGGCGGCTCAAGGTCCTGAGCACCGCCTGGTTTGAATTCGCCTTCATGGCATAGCAGACGAGGGCGTCTGTATCGGCGAAGGCCTCGGCGAAGACCCGGTAGTGCCGCTCCAGGGTTGCGCTGGAATAGCAATAGAACGGCGTGCCGATCTCGTTGGCGACACGGTGCAGATCGACGCCCTCCGCGTGGAGGACGCCGTCGCGATAGGCAAAGTGGTGCATCGAAAAGGCCTAAAGCAGCGGATCGAGAATGAAAGGCTTGTTGGGGATCGTGTAGCCCTGGCGGGGGGTGGAGCGCGGCGTCCCGACCGGGGAGGGCAGGGCCGTGTCGCTGACCGTGCTCTCCGGCTGCGCCGCCTGCGCCGAGGCGCTCGGCGGCGGCTCGAGTGCGCCGCGGCGGCCGCAGGCCGAAAGACTTAAAACAGCAAGGCCCGCAACCAGGACCATGCGGGTGAGAGACAGGCTGGACGACATCAGGAGGCTCCGAAACGTGGCCGCACCATAGCGGGAAGCGAATCGAGATGCGAGAGGCAAGGTGTGGAAGATGACAGCCGTCATCGCCACAGGATTGTGACCTGCCAACCGGGGCCGTTTTCCCGCTCGGGGCTTGAGGCCTGAGCCGAAAGGCGCCACATCACGGGCTATGTCGAACGCAGTGAAATCCAGCAAAACCTGGCTTATGGGCCTTGCCGCTCTCGTCCTCGTTGGAGCCGGTGCGGCCTGGTACGGTCTTGCGCCCCGCGATCCCCAGGCTGCGGGCGTTGCCGAGTGCCGTGCCTCCAGGGAGACGGCCGAGCGCCTGAAGCCGCTCGCCAAGGGCGAGGTGGCGGCTGTCGGGGTGAGCAGCACTCCCAAGCCCCCGCCGGTGATCGCCTTCACGGGTCCCGAAGAGAAGCCGATGAGCCTTGCCGATTTCAAGGGCAAGACCGTCCTGGTCAACCTCTGGGCGACGTGGTGCGTGCCGTGCCGAGAGGAGATGCCCGCCCTCGACAAGCTGCAGGCGGAGCTGGGCGGCCATGACTTCCAGGTCGTGGCCATCAACGTGGACACCCGCAACCGCGAGAAGCCGAAGGCCTGGCTCAAGGAGAACGGGATCACGAACCTCGCCTATCACGCCGATCCCGAGGGCAAGATCCTGCAGGTGCTGCAGAAGTCCGGCCATGTGGTCGGCCTGCCGACCACCTTCGTGGTCGATGCTTCAGGCTGCGAGATCGCGCTGCTGAAAGGGCCCGCCGAGTGGGCCTCGCCGGATGCCGTCGCGTTCATGAAAGCCGCGCTGAACCGGCCTTAAGCGGCGAAGAGCTGGACTGGAGCCTCGAAGCCCTTGAGCTGGTAGTCCCGTCCTTCGCCTCGGACCAGGTCGCGCCCGGCCCGTTCGTAAACGGCCCGGGTCACCAGGATCTCATCCGTTCCCGCCGCGGTCTGTGCCCGCGCAGCCGTGTTGACCACGGGGCCGATGGCCGTGAGGTCGCGATGCGCCCGGCCGAACTCCCCGAAGCTGGCGGTGCCTGAGTCGATGCCGATCCCGACACCGAGTTCATTGCCTTCAAGGCCCCTGTTCTCAGCCAGGAGGGTCCTGCGGCGGGCCTCGCAGCGGCGCTGGATTTCGCGTGCCGCCCGCACGGCCTGCTCGGCGTGGTTGGGCTGCTGGATCGGGAAACCGAAGATGGCCATGACGGAATCGCCGATCGTCTTGTTGAGGAGGCCGTCGTACTCCCAGATCGCTTCCGCGCATTCGTCATAGAAGGCATCGAGCAGGGACGAGAGGGCGTCCGGCGGAAGCGTCTGCGACAGGGCCGTGTAGCCCCTGAGGTCGGCAAACAGGATCGAGACATCGACCGGGATCTTGCGGGCCTTCATGATGCGCGTGAACATAAGCTCGCACACCGTGCAGGTGTTAGGATTCATCCGGCTCGGGCGGATGCCGAACATGCGAAACGGCACGGAGGCCGGGCCATGCAGCGGCACGGGAATCCGCAATTGCTGCCAGCAGCCTTTGCAGATCAGCGCTTGGGCGGGCGACATTCTCAAGTCCCCTTCCAGATCGTATGGCGTTCAGATCGACGGGCAGCGGACCTGAACCACCCGGCATCGCTCAACGCCGAGTACAGACGCGTTCGGGACAGGCTACACCTAGGTTAGCCATGGACCAACAGAACGATCGGAGGGCATCTGGGGTAGAATGCTAGGTCGGAACGGCCCCGCCGTCGGGCACGCCAACGGTGCCCGAAAAGGCCGGCTTGGAGAGCCGCCAGGGCCGGTCCATAGCTCCCTTGGCCTCTCCGCGCTGGAGCCGGCGCGGTGTCCCGTCGGCTGTGATCTCCTCGATCACCAGAAAGCCTAGGGCCTGCAGCATCGCGGCCGCTGCCTTGGTGGCCCGGTCGTCGGCCCTCAAGGACAAGGAGCCTGAGGCATAGACCCGCTCCATCAGGCTCTTAGGGTGATGCACCACGGCCGCGCGCGGCTTGAAGGCGACGACGTTCGTCTCCGGTTCCAGCATGAAAAAGCCCCCAATGCGAGCCGCTGCATTCTGTTTGTTGTGAGCAGCGGCTTCGATTCAGTCAGAACAGCCATTGTGCCGGAAACTGAGCCGTTTGCGGAATGCGACATAAGACGCCCCGTGTTCCGGAGGGGCATGTCAGAAAAAGAAAAGGCGGGGCATCGGCCCCGCCTCGATGGATCTCGCAGTGCGCGCCGATCAGGCGCTCTGCTGAACCTGGATGCCCTTTTCGGCGAAGAGCTGCTGCAGCTCGCCGGCCTGGAACATTTCGCGGGTGATGTCGCAGCCGCCGACGAACTCGCCCTTCACGTAGAGCTGGGGAATGGTCGGCCAGTTGGAATAATCCTTGATGCCCTGGCGGACGGTCTCGTCCTCGAGCACGTTGACGCCCTTGTAGGGCACGCCGAGGTAGTTGAGGATCTGGACCACTTGGCCCGAGAACCCGCACATGGGGAATTGCGGCGTGCCCTTCATGAAGAGCACGACGTCGTTGGACTTCACTTCGTTGTCGATGATCTGGTTGGCGTCAGCCATGGGGTTCTCCTGTTCCGCAGCGGTCAAGGCGCCGGGTTCGTATCTCAATTGTCGGGTGCCAGCGTCGTCAATGCAAGGGCATGGAGGGTGCCGCCCATGTGGCCCTGCAGCGCGGCATAGACCATCTGGTGCTGCTGAACCCGCGACTTGCCCTTGAAGGCCGAGGACGTGACGGTGGCGGCATAGTGGTCGCCGTCGCCTGCCAGATCCTTGATCTCCACGACCGCATCCGGCAGGGCGGCCCTGATCATGCTCTCGATCTCATGGGCATTCATTGGCATGGATCAAACTCCTTAGGACCTTCCGGTCACGATTTGCCGGTCATGTAGTTCGGCAGCCAGGCTTCGTGGGCCGCCTTCAATTGCTTCACGGATATGGCCTGCTGGCCGGGCAGAATCAACGCATCGCCCCCGGTCAGGCCCAAGGTCACGGCCGGAAGGCCGATGGCACCCGCCTCGTAGAGGATGTCGGCCGCCACGTCCTCGTCGACCGCGATGAGGTAGCGGGCCTGGTCCTCGCCGAACAGGAAGGCGTGGAGGGGCAGGCCCTCGGGGAAAGCCGTGATCTCGGCGCCCACGCCGCCCGCCATGGCCATTTCGGCCAGCGCCAAAGCGATGCCGCCGTCCGAGACGTCATGCACGGTCTTCGCCTGGCCGGAGCGGATGAGCTGGCGCACGAAGTCGCCGTTGCGCTTCTCCTGCGCCAGATCCACCGGCGGCGGAGCGCCTTCCTCCCGGCCGCAGACGTCGCGCAGATAGATCGACTGGCCCAGCCATCCTGCCGTCGCGCCGATGAGGATGATCGCCTCGCCCTCGCGCCTGAAGGCCAGGGAGGCGTTCACCGTCACGTCGTCGAGGAGGCCGACGCCGCCGATGGCAGGCGTCGGCAGGATGCCCTGGCCGTTGGTCTCGTTGTAGAGCGAGACGTTGCCGGACACGACAGGGAAGTCGAGCGCCTTACAGGCCTCGCCGATGCCCCGCAGGCAGCCGACGAACTGGCCCATGGATTCGGGCCGCTCGGGGCTCGCGAAGTTCAGGTTGTCGGTGATCGCCAGCGGCAGCCCGCCGACCGCCGTGATGTTGCGCCAGGCTTCCGCCACCGCCTGCTTGCCGCCCTCGAACGGGTCGGCCTCGCAATAGCGCGGCGTCACGTCGGTGGTGAGCGCCAGGCCCTTCGGCCCGTCCTCGACGCGCACGATTGCCGCGTCGCCGCCGGGCGTCTGCACCGTGTTGCCGAGGATCAGGTGGTCGTACTGCTCCCACACCCAGCGCTTGGAGCACTGGTCCGGCGAGCCCACGAGCTTCAGGAGCGCCTCAGCCTCGGACATGGGGGCCTTCACGCTGTCGGGCGCGATCACCGGCTGCCTGGGGCTTTCCACCCACGGGCGGTCATAGAGCGGGGCTTCGTCGCCGAGTTCCTTGATCGGCAAATCGGCCTTCACCTCACCCTGGTGCTTGATCACGAAGCGGAGCGTATCAGTGGTCTTGCCGATCACCGCGAAGTCCAGGCCCCATTTGTGGAAGATGGCCTCGGCCTCCTGCTCCATGCCGGGCTTCAGGACCATGAGCATGCGCTCCTGGCTTTCCGACAGCATCATCTCGTAGGCCGTCATGCCCTCCTCGCGGCAGGGCACCTTGTCGAGATCGAGCTCGATGCCGAGATTGCCCTTGGCGCCCATCTCGACGGCCGAGCTGGTGAGCCCCGCCGCGCCCATGTCCTGGATCGCGATGACGGCGCCCGACTTCATGAGCTCGAGGCAGGCTTCCAGCAGTAGCTTCTCGGCGAAGGGGTCGCCCACCTGCACGGTGGGGCGCTTCTCCTCGGACGCGTCGTCGAACTCGGCCGACGCCATGGTGGCGCCGTGGATGCCGTCGCGGCCCGTCTTGGATCCGAGATAGACGATCGGGTTCCCGACCCCAGTGGCCTTCGCGTACCAGATCTCGTCCGTGCGGGCGAGGCCCACCGCCATGGCGTTGACCAGGATGTTGCCGTTATAGCGCTTGTCGAAGCCCACGGAGCCGCCGACGGTGGGCACGCCGAAGGAATTGCCGTAGCCGCCGATGCCGGCCACCACGCCGGAGACGAGGTGCGGCGTCTTCGGGTGATCCGGCTCGCCGAAGCGGAGGAAGTTCAACGCCGCAATGGGCCGCGCCCCCATGGTGAACACGTCGCGCAGGATTCCGCCCACGCCCGTCGCCGCGCCCTGATAGGGCTCGATGAAGGACGGGTGGTTGTGGCTCTCCATCTTGAAGATGCAGGCGAGCCCGTCGCCGATATCGATCACGCCTGCGTTCTCGCCCGGACCCTGGATCACCCACGGTGCCTTCGTCGGCAGGCCGCGCAGATGGATGCGGGAGGACTTGTACGAGCAGTGCTCGTTCCACATGGCCGACACGATGCCGAGCTCGGTGATGGTCGGCTCGCGGCCGATCAGGGTCACGAAGCGCTCGTACTCATCGGGCTTCAGCCCGTGCTCCTTGACCAGCTCCGGGGTGATGGCGACGTCGTTGCGGATCATCGGGGTCTCGCTTCTTTCACCCTCTCCCGAGCGGGAGAGGGTCGCTCGCGTCAAGCGAGCGGGGTGAGGGTTGTGAGCGGAAACGATGAAACTCACCGGGACCGCTTTGAGGAGGGATCAGGACCTTCGCGCCTTCTCATGCAGCGTCATGCCCTCACCCCTGCCCCTCTCCCACCCGGGAGAGGGGTTAAGCTGCGCGCGGAAAACTCGACACGAGGCTCTCGAACAGGCCGCGCCCGTCGGTGCCGCCCACGAGGTCTTCGATCAGGTTCTCCGGATGGGGCATCATGCCGAGCACGTTGAGCTTGGTCGAATAGATGCCCGCGATGGAGTTCATCGAGCCGTTGCGGTTGGCGTCTTGGGTGACGTGCCCCTGCGCGTCCGCATAGCGGAAGGCCACGAGGCCCTCGCCTTCGAGCCGCTTCAGGGTCTCTTCGTCGGCCGTGTAGTTGCCCTCGCCGTGGGCGACGCAGACATCGATGGCCTGACCCTTGGCATAGGCCCGGGTGAAGGCGGTGTCGTTGCGCTCGACCCGCAGGAACTGGCGGTGGCAGATGAACTTGAGGTTCGCGTTGCGCATCAGGATGCCGGGGAGAAGCCCGGATTCGCACAGGATCTGGAAGCCGTTGCAGATGCCGAGCACGAGGCCCCCGCGGGCCGCATGCGTGCGCACCGCATCCATTACGGTCGCACGGCCCGCAATGGCGCCGCAGCGAAGATAGTCGCCATAGGAGAAGCCGCCGGGAAGGACCACGAGATCCGTGCCCTGCGGCAGCTCGGTTTCGGCATGCCAGACCTTCTGAACGTCGGAGCCGGCGGAGTTGAGCGCCCGCAACACATCGCCTTCGCGATTGGAGCCGGGGAAGACGATGACGGCGGATTTCATGTCGGCCTCACGCGATTTCGACGCGGTAATTCTCGATGACGGTGTTTGCCAGCAGCTTCTCGCAGGCGGCCTTGAGCTGGGATTCGGCCTGGGCCTTGTCGGCGGTTCCGAGCTCGATGTCGAAGACCTTGCCCTGGCGCACGCCGTCGATGCCCTCGACGCCGAGGGACTTGAGGGCGCCTTCGATGGCCTTGCCCTGGGGGTCGAGAACGCCGTTCTTGAGGGTCACGGTGACACGCGCTTTCATGGAGGCCTCGGGCTGTTTCAAGATATGCCCCACGCCATAAAGGCATTGGGCTCAAGAGACAACGGGCAGAGCATCGGACCCGAAAGTGATTCTGCACTTTTGGGATGGATCCGATGCTCAATCCTCGAACCTTATGAGCCCAATTCGCGGGCAGCGACCTGCCTGGCCGTTTCACGCACAGCATCCTGGACTTCGCCGATCACCAGCACGACCGACAGGGCCTCGCCCTCGCGCCTGCCGAAGGCAGCCCCGTAGGCTGGACGCCTGCTGCCATCGGCCGGAGCAAGGTCGATGGCAAAGCCCGGATAGCGGCCGTCCGTCAGGCGCTCGACCGTGATGCGGGTCTTGACCGGCTTGGCGCGGCCCGCCGGCGAGCGCAGGGCGCGGGCCAGGCGTTCCGGGTCCTTCAGGACGGCTTCCGTGATGTCCGCGTCCTTTCCCGTCAGACGCACGACGCTGACGGCGAGGCCTGGACCGCATTCGGGCGGGGCGCAGAAGGCCAGCGCGACCGGCTCCGATCGATCCTCGGCCAGCCATTTGCGCAAGGGGAGAGCATCCCAGGACGCATCGACCCGGAGGCCTGCCACCTGCCGGGGGACATAGCCGCAACTGCCAAGGGACAGGCCGAGGGCAAGGATCAGGAGGCTGAAACGCGACAGGCGGAAGGGCATGAGGCCAGTCTATGCGCAAAATCAACGAGACGGGATAGCCTCGTTGGTCAAAGAAAAAGCCCGGCATGGAACCGGGCTTTCGTATCGTTGCAGGGCGCCTGGCTCACTGGACGAGGCGCGGGCCGCCTGTGACCGGATTGTCGTTCTCGGACAGGATGCCGAGCCGGCGGGCGACCTCCGTATAGGCCTCCACCAGCCCGCCCATGTCCCGGCGGAACCGATCCTTGTCGAGCTTGTCCTTGGACTTGATGTCCCAGAGACGGCAGGAATCCGGGGAGATCTCGTCGGCGACGACGATGCGCATCATCTCGCCCTCCCAGAGACGGCCCGTCTCCAGCTTGAAGTCGACGAGGCGGATGCCGACGCCGAGAAAGAGGCCGGACAGGAAGTCGTTGACCCGGATGGCGAGCGCCATGATGTCGTCGATCTCCTGGGGCGAGGCCCAGCCGAAAGCCGTGATGTGCTCCTCCGACACCATGGGGTCGCCCAGCGCCTCATTCTTGTAATAGAATTCGATGATCGAGCGGGGAAGCTGGGTGCCCTCCTCGATGCCGAGGCGGGTGGCGAGCGAGCCCGCCGCGACGTTGCGCACCACGACCTGCAGCGGAATGATCTCCACCTCGCGAATCAGCTGCTCGCGCATGTTGAGGCGGCGGATGAAGTGGGTCGGGATGCCGATGTCGTTCAGATGCTGGAACAGGTATTCCGAGATCCGGTTGTTGAGCACGCCCTTGCCGTCGATCACTTCATGCTTCTTGGTGTTCGCGGTGGTATTAAAGGCGGTCGCGTCATCCTTGAAGTGCTGGATGAGCGTACCGGGTTCCGGGCCCTCATAGAGGACCTTCGCCTTGCCCTCATAGATGCGACGGCGACGATTCATAGGCGTGTACCGAGGTTTGAGAAAATCCATTTGCCGTGGCTCCTGGGGATAGTCATTTTTTAGATCCGCGGCTGGCGTTAAGCGCGGCTTTTTACCGGCGCTCCGCTTGAAGGGGCAACCTATCCGATCCCTCGGGTAAGCACAACGCGGGGGAGAACTGCAGGTCGGCAGATCGATGAAAGCGATGATCTTAAGATGGGGAGCGTCTGGCATCCGCGCGAGTGCGCCCTTATATCGCATGAAGGCCTCAAGCTTAAGGAGAATAACGGAATGACCGCTTTCGACGACCGCAGGAATGCCTTCGAGACGCAGTTCGCCCATGACGAGGACCTGCGCTTCAAGGCGACCGCCCGCCGCAACAAGCTGTTCGGGCTCTGGGTCGCCGAGCGGCTCGGCAAGAGCGGGGACGAGGCCGAGGCCTATGCCAAGAGCGTCGTTCTGGCCGATTTCGAGGAGGCTGGCGACGCGGATGTCCTGCGCAAGGTGCGCCGGGACCTCGACGGCGCCGGCAGCACGATGGGCGATGCCGAGCTCCAGGCCAAGCTCAACGAGCTGACCGGACGGGCCATCGAGGAGGTCAAGGTGGGCCGGTAATGGCCCTCCTCACCTGCTCCGCCCCGCCTCAAGATCTCCAAGAACCAGCCGAAAGGGCGCCATGCCGATCCAACCATCGTTCCCCGAGCGCCTGAAAGGCGGCACACCCCTTCTGACGGCCTGGTGCGGCCTGCCGGATGCGTCCATCGCCGCGACCCTGGCCCGGGAGGATTTCGACGCCGTGGTGCTCGATACCCAGCACGGCTCCATCGATTTCGCCGCGTCCCTCCAGGCCATTCCGCTGGTTGCGGCAGCGGGAAAGCCGGCGATCGTCCGCATTCCCGTGGGAGAGTTCGCAACCGCCTCGCGCTATCTCGATGCCGGTGCGTCTGGCATCATCGCGCCCATGATCAACACGGTCGAGGATGCCCGGCGCCTCGCCGCCTTCACGAAATTTCCGCCCGTGGGCGAGCGCAGCTGGGGCGCCTACGGGGCGCTCGCCCTCACGGGGCTTGAGCCGGGCGAATATCTTCGCACGGCCAATGGTCTTGCCGCTTCGTTCGCCATGGTGGAGACCCGGGAGGCGCTTGCCATCATCGACGATATTCTGGCGGTGCCGGGGATCGACGGAGTCTTCATCGGCCCCTCCGACCTGTCGATCGCCCTCTCGGGCGGCAAAGGCGTCGACCCGACCAGCGCCGAGGTGGACAAGGCCCTGGACCATGCGCTTGCCCGGGTGAAGGCCGCCGGCAAGATCGCGGCCATCTATGCGGTCTCGGGCGCGCGGGCGGCCGAACTCTCCGCCAAGGGTTTCCATATGGTCGCGATCGGCAGCGACATGGCCATGCTTCGCGCCGGAGCCCAGGCGGCTCTGGCGGCGGCCCGCGCCTAAGTTCCGGCAGGACAGGGAAGGCCGAAGGATTGCGCAAGGAAAGGGCCTCCCTGTCCGAGGCCCTCTCCATCGATCCCATGGGCGAGCCCTGCCGACAGATGCCACTGGCAGGGGATCTCCGCGGCACTCAGCGCCTCCTTCGAGAAGAAGAACATCTCCACCGGCACCACGTCGTCCTGGTCGCCGTGGATCAGCAGGATGGGCGGAGCCGTCCTGGCCAGGGGCATGAGGCCCTCCGGCCCTTCGCCATCCTCCAGCACGAGAAGGCCCGAATAGCCCACGATGGCAGCCGGAGGGGTCGGGCGGCGCAGGCCGACGTGAAGCGCCATCATGGCGCCCTGGCTGAAGCCGACAAGAGCGAGCTTCGAAGGCGGCAAGTCATGGCGGACCAGTTCCTCATCCAGAAAGGCGTCCAGACCCGGTCCCGCATAGGTCACGCCGCGCCAGAACTCCCGCGGATCCGTCAGGGTGAGAGGGAACCACTCCCGGCCCATGGGCACATTGCTGCAGTGACCGGGCGCATGGGGAGCAACGAAAGCGGCATCCGGCAGCCAGCCGCGCCACTGTTCTCCAAGCTCGATCAGGTCGTTCCCGTCCGCTCCCAGCCCGTGAAGAAAGACGACGAGCTGCTTCGCCACACCCGATTTGGGGGCAAGGCGTGGACCGTCGATGCTGACCATGAGGCATATCCCCGATCATTGGACAATGCATCGATTGCAGAGAGGAAAAGCCTGGCCGTCAAGCCGGCGCTCCCTCCCGCGCCTTGGCCACCCGGTAATAGGCCCAGAGCACCTTCGCGGCGACCCCGCGCCAGGGCCGCCAGCGCTCGGCCATCACTGTAAGCGTCTTGGCGTCGGGCCTTGTCTCCAGCCCATAGGCCAGGCGGGCTGCCTCCTGCACGGCGAGGTCTCCGCTCGGAAAGGCGTCCGGATGCCCGAGACAGAAGAGCAGATAGACATCGGCGGTCCAGGGGCCGATCCCCTTCACCCGGGTGAGGAGGCTATGAGCCTCGTCGGCCGGAACATCATGGAGCTTGTCGAGGGGTAGCCGCCCTTCGATGATCTCCGTCGCCACGGCCCGGAGGGTCCGGACCTTGCCGGCTGATAGGCCCGCCGCCCGCAAGTCCTCGTCGGACAGCTTCAGAAAAACCTCCGGGGTCGCGGGTTCGAGAATGGCCCGCAGGCGGCCCCAGATCGCCGTGGCGCTCGCGGTGGAGACCTGCTGGCCCACCACGATCCAGGCGAGACCCTCGAAACCGGGCGGCCGTTTGCGCAACTGCGGCGTAACACCCTCGGCGGTCAGCCGCGCCATGACCGGATCGACTTTGGCAAGGGCAGTGAGGCCCCTCTTGAGAACCTGGTCCGTTTCGAGGAGGGTGGCCATTCCTTCGCGCTCCTTCTTTCCCACGCAGGCTCCCGTGACGAAGCCCGTCTTCCGATTCGCACCCAGCCCCAACGGGCGGCTTCACTTGGGCCATGCCTATTCGGCCCTGCTCAATGCCGGTTTAGCCCAGCGCTTTGACGGGCGCCTGCTTCTGCGCATCGAGGATATCGATACCACACGCTGCCGTCCCGAGTTCGAGCAAGGGATCCATGAGGATCTCGCCTGGCTCGGGCTGCGATGGGAGGAGCCGGTCCGGCGGCAGTCGGAGCATTTCGACGATTATCGTGCCGCCTTTCGAACACTGCAGGGCAGGGGAGTGGTGTATCCGTGCTTCTGCTCCCGCAAGGAAATCGCGGAGGCGGTTGCCCGCCGGGAAGCGGAGGCCGGTCAATCCTGGCGCCGCGATCCGGACGGCGCTCCGCTCTATCCCGGGACCTGCCGAGGCCTATCGGCCGGCGACATCGAAGAGCGCATCGCAGCCGGCGAGCCCCATGCCTGGCGGCTCGACATGGAGGCTCTGAGGGAATTCCTGCCTGGACCTCATGGCTACTGCCGGTTCGACCGCGATGGCCATGAAGAGAGGGTGGCGGCAAACCCCTGGCGCTGGGGCGATGCGGTGATCGTCCGCAAGGATACGCCCGCGAGCTATCACCTCTCCGTGGTGGTGGACGATGCGCTCCAGGGCATCACCCATGTGGTTCGCGGCCAGGACCTCGAGGCCGCTACCGATCTTCACGTCCTGCTGCAGGTCCTGCTCGGGCTGCCGACCCCTCTCTATTACCACCATGGACTCCTGCTCGATCCCGTGGGCGACAAGCTGGCGAAGAGCCGCCAGTCGCAGTCTCTGGCGGAACTCCGGGCTGCAGGCGTCACGCCCCGGGATATCCGGCAGCGTCTAGGTTTTTAGGACTCAGCCAACCCCCAGCACGTAGAGCCAGACCAGGGTGCTCCCCAGGGCCAGGAAGGTCGAGAGCGTCACGGCGCTCGAGGCCAGGGCCACGCCCTCTCCATAGCGCTCGGCAAACAGATAGGCGTTGATGCCGGACGGGCAGGAGGCAAAGAGCACCGCAACCCCGGCCCAGACCGGCGGCATCTGAAAAACCTGCGTGGCGAGCAGCAGCACCACCAGGGGATGCACCACGAGTTTCAGGAAGGAGATCAGCGTCGGCAGCTTCCAGCCCATTTGCAGGCCATAGCGGCGGAGCGCAATTCCCATGGAGATCAGGGCGCAGGGCACGGCCGCGCTCGCGAGCAGGTCCATCACCTGCCAGGCGGGAGCCGGCACATAGGCGGCAATCGGCCGGCAGGCGGATCCCGCCAGGATCCCAACCACGATCGGGTGGGTCAGGAGGCGACGCAGAATGAGAAGGGGCGAGGCCTGCCGTCCCTCGGCCAAGATCGTCGCCAGGGTCATGGTGACGGGAAGATGCACGGCGATGAGAAGGAAGAGCGGCACGGCGCCCTCGTCGCCATAGGCCTTGAGGATCATCGGGATGCCGACGAACACGGTATTCGCCTGGCCGGCCGAGAACCCGGCCACGACCCCGGCGACGCCTTTGATGCCGAAGAAGTGCCGGCCGAGGGCGGTGGCCAGAAGCCAGACCACCGCCACGCCGGCGAAATACGAGATCCAGTACCCCCAGGGCTGAACATCCGGGATCTCGGCACGGACCAGGGTGCGGAAGATCAGGCAGGGGAGGGAGAGGGTGAAGACGAACTCGGACAGCCCTTCGCCGACCCGCTCGGAGACGAAGCCCGTCTGGCGCGCGACATAGCCGATGCCGATCAGGCCGAAGACCGGCAGGACAATCGCGAACAGGTCAAGCATTCGGGCTTATCGAAGTTCGGCGCGCTGGGAGAGGCTGACGGCGGCCACGCTGTGAGACATCAGCTCGTCGACCTGTTCGCGCTGACGCTTGAACTCCACCAGACCGCGTCCCTCGAGCTCGCGTCCGCGGGGCAGGCGGATCTTCAGCGGGTCGACGAAGCTGCCGTTGATGATCACTTCATAATGGAGGTGCGGGCCCGTCGAGAGGCCGGAATTGCCCACGTAACCGATGACTTGGCCCTGCTGCACTCGTTTGCCGGGCGTAATGCCCTTGGCGAAGCTGGACATGTGCGAATAGGCGGTCACATAGCCGTTGGTGTGCTGGAGCTCGACCCGGCGGCCATAGCCGGAATCCCATTCCGCCTTGAGCACGGTGCCGTTGCCGGCGGCGATGATGGGAGTACCGACCCTGTTGGCCCAGTCGACGCCGGTATGGGGTCGCGAATAGCCCAGGATCGGGTGGAAGCGGGAGCCGAAGCCCGAGCGCAGGATGCCGTCCGCGATGGGTTTGCGGATAAGGAATTTCTTGAGGGAGCGGCCTGCCTCGTCGAAGAAATCGACGGTGCCGTCGTCGCCCTGATAGCGGTAGACGCGGCGTTGCTCCCCGCCCACCGTCAGCGAGGCGTAGAGAACCTCCGGCGCCCCGTTCTCATCGTCGGAGCCGAAGAAGACCTCGAAGGAGTCGCCTTGCGAGACGCGGCGCTGGAAATCGACGTCGTAGCCGAAGATGCGCACGAGCTCGTCCACGGTTTCCCGGGGAAGATCGTTCTTGAGCGCCGTCTCATAGAGGCTCTCGTATAGGCGCACGCCACCGCGGGCGTCCTCCTCGCCTTCCTCCCCGGCTACGTCCGCGATCCGGCGAGCCGCAGGATCCCCCGGAGGGGTGACTGACACGAAGACGCCGCGGTCGTTGGTTGCGGCAATTCCTTCGATGCCACGCTCGCCGAACGCGATCACGCGCACGATCTGCCGCGGGTCTCCCAGGCGGGGCCCCGGGGCGATCAGGATGCGCAGCCGCTGGCCTTCGGTCATGCCCTCCACCCGCATCCGAGCCGAGAGGGCAGAGGTGATGGCGGCGATCTGCTCCGGAGTTCCCCCGTAGCTGCGAAGAGCCGTCTCGAGGGTCTCGCCCTTGCGGAGAACCACGTCGCGCTCCTCGATGAGAGGAGGCATGGCCTTCTGTTCGATCTTCGGGAGGTCGGTCACGTTCTCCGGCACAACCCGAACCTCGATGGTGCTGAAGGGTGCATCGATCACCCGTGCATAGCCGAGGGCATCGCCCAAGGCCTCCGGCGGCCGCAGCGTCCTCGACAGCATCTGCTGGGCGGGAATCGGCACGGAAGTTCGGCGGCCTGCCTCATTGAAGACCCGGCGTTCCTCTTCGAGGATTGCGAGGACGTCGTTGTCGGTCAGCGACGGGGCGCTCGCCTCGATGGCAACCGGCGCAAGGTCGCGCCGGAGAACCGAGACATCGGCATCGGCGACCTCTGGGGCCGGCTCGACCCGTCCCTCCGTCTCTTCCGCAAACAGGCGCAGGGGATTGAAGGGCGGGATATCGGCCGCATAGGTGCCGGAGCTGAGCGACAGGTTTGTGGCGACCCGCACGAACTGGCGAACCTTGATGGCCTCGCGCTCGCCGTTGCGGATCGTCATCGGAGCCTTGAAGCTTTGGCGCGCGGAGACCGTATTCTCCGTCATGTTCAGCCGGTCGGCCTTGCGGGCCACGTTCGTCGCCCGCTCCTCATCCCTGGCTGAAGAGGTGCGGCCATTGAGGGCTGTGCGCTCGGGAGGCAGCGCCGAGATCGCCGCGCCCTCGAAGGTGATATAGATGGAAGCACCGATCAGGGCAGCGCCCGTGACTCCGGTCAGAACACTGGCGCCAAGCCAGCGCAGATTGACCTCCCACTTGTCGATCTCGGGGGCGGTGTTGCCGCTGCTGTTCAGGGGCGGCTCATGGCCCAGATCGATGCCGGACGACAGATGCGGCGCATTCCTGCGGGCGCCTCTGGCATGGCTGTCATCGGGGGGAAGATGGCTCATGATCCCTGTCGAGTGTCGATGCGGGTGGGTTGCTGTCACAGACGCTAGAAGGTCAACTAGCACAAGAGACGGCAACCACACAGATCAATAGATAAGCTTGTACAGGACGCCAACTCCCTAAAGAAGTCAGGCCCGTCGCGGCTCTGCTTCCTGTCTTTCTGTGTCCGCAGTGAGGCAAGGGCTGGAAAAACCTGTGCGGCAGGCCTGCGGATCGGTGGCTTTCCCGAACTGTCAAAAAACTTTCACAAGCCCGTTGACAGCCCAAAAGGGTTCAGCCTATATACCGCCCATCGACGGCGGCCACTTGGTGGCTGGCGCCAAGAACTTCCACAGAGACCGGGCTGGTTGGGCCCGACTTCGGTCGGGAACAAGGTCTGTTCTGCGGAAGTCTCTTTTATCGATTGCACCGCAAGGTGTTTGCTCTTTGACATTGTTGAGAGGGGAAGAGAAGCGTAGGCGGCGGTGTCCTTGCGGGCAGCTTTTACGAGCTGCTGTAAGATACATCGACCAGTTCTATGCTTTGGTGAGTACACCGCTTCAGTGGAAACGCTGGAGTATGGAGGTACTCTGTCAATTTGCGTAGTGACTATAGTCGAGATCAAATTCTTCAACTTGAGAGTTTGATCCTGGCTCAGAACGAACGCTGGCGGCAGGCTTAACACATGCAAGTCGAACGCATCCTTCGGGGTGAGTGGCAGACGGGTGAGTAACGCGTGGGAACGTGCCCTTCAGTTCGGAATAACCCAGGGAAACTTGGGCTAATACCGGATACGTGCGAGAGCAGAAAGATTTATCGCTGAAGGATCGGCCCGCGTCTGATTAGCTAGTTGGTGAGGTAATGGCTCACCAAGGCGACGATCAGTAGCTGGTCTGAGAGGATGATCAGCCACATTGGGACTGAGACACGGCCCAAACTCCTACGGGAGGCAGCAGTGGGGAATATTGGACAATGGGCGCAAGCCTGATCCAGCCATGCCGCGTGAGTGATGAAGGCCTTAGGGTTGTAAAGCTCTTTCGGCGGGGACGATAATGACGGTACCCGCAGAAGAAGCCCCGGCTAACTTCGTGCCAGCAGCCGCGGTAATACGAAGGGGGCTAGCGTTGTTCGGAATCACTGGGCGTAAAGGGCGCGTAGGCGGCTTTATAAGTCGGGGGTGAAAGCCTGTGGCTCAACCACAGAATTGCCTTCGATACTGTATGGCTTGAGACCGGAAGAGGTTAGTGGAACTGCGAGTGTAGAGGTGAAATTCGTAGATATTCGCAAGAACACCAGTGGCGAAGGCGGCTGACTGGTCCGGTTCTGACGCTGAGGCGCGAAAGCGTGGGGAGCAAACAGGATTAGATACCCTGGTAGTCCACGCCGTAAACGATGAATGCCAGCCGTTGGGCAGCTTGCTGCTCAGTGGCGCAGCTAACGCTTTAAGCATTCCGCCTGGGGAGTACGGTCGCAAGATT
>NZ_JPUG01000072.1 GCF_000739015.1 Microvirga sp. BSC39 | reverse complement strand
AACCCGCCTACTTCTGCCGCAGCAGCGCTTCGAGTTCGCGGCGGAATTCCGCCGAGAGCTCCTCGCGCTCAAGGGCATAGGCCACGTTGGCCATGAGGAAGCCGATCTTCGAGCCGGTATCGTAGGTCCTGCCCTGGTACTTCATGCCGAAGAAGGGCTGCTCCTTCATGAGGCGGATCATGGAATCGGTCAGCTGGATCTCGTTGCCGGCGCCGCGCTCCTGGTTCGAGAGCAGGTCAAAGACCTGGGGCTGCAGGATGTAGCGGCCGGAGATGATGTAGTTCGACGGCGCGGTGCCCTTCGGGGGCTTCTCCACCATGCCGGTGATCTCGAAGGTCTGGCCGAATTCCTGGCCGACCGAGACGATGCCGTACTGGTGGGTCTGGTCCTCGGGCACTTCCTCCACGGCGATGATATTGCCGCCGTGCTTCTCATAGGCTGCGATCATCTGCTCCATGGAGCCGCGGCTGAGCATGTCGGGCAGGATCACCGCGAAGGGCTCGTCGCCCACCAGCTCCCGGGCGCACCACACCGCGTGGCCGAGGCCCAAGGGCTCCTGCTGGCGGGTGAAGCTCGTCTGGCCGGCCTGGGGCTGATCCTTGGCCAGGATCTCCAGCTCCTTGGTCTTGCCGCGGCCCTCGAGGGTGCGGTTGAGCTCGTAGGCAATGTCGAAATGGTCCTCGATCACGGCCTTGTTGCGGCCGGTGACGAAGATGAAGTGCTCGATCCCGGCGGCGCGGGCCTCGTCAACCACGTGCTGCACCACGGGACGGTCGACGACGCACAGCATCTCCTTGGGCACGGCCTTGGTGGCGGGCAGGAACCGGGTGCCGAGACCGGCGACGGGCAGGACTGCTTTGCGGATACGCTTCATTGAATGAGCCATGAGTGAGCAGAAAGGTGGAGGGATAATCTAAGACAGGACCCGGAAAAGGAAACCGACAAAGGCCAAGCTTCGGCTACCCATAACGCGGTAAGTCCCGGCTTGTTTCATCGGTCGTGCTTCTTCATTGAAGCTCTGGACCTGAATTGAACCTGAAGCGTTGTGGTTAAGCTGCCGAGCGGAGCAGTTTTCGGGAGACGGACATGGCGGTACTGGTGACGGGCGGCGCGGGCTATATCGGCAGCCATATGGTGCTCGAGCTTCTGGATGCGGGCGAGACCGTGGTCGTGCTCGACAACCTGTCGACAGGCTTCCGCTGGGCCGTGCCGCAGGAGGCTACCTTCGTCACGGGCGACGTGAGTGACCAAGCCCTCCTGTCCAGCGTCATCGACGAGCACGGCATCGACAGCATCCTGCATTTCGCCGCCAAGATCGTGGTGCCGGAATCCGTCACCGACCCGCTGGGCTATTACTTCGGCAACACGGTGAAGACCCGGGCGCTGATCGAAACGGCGGTCCAAAAGGGGATCAAGAACTTCGTCTTTTCCTCCACGGCCGCGGTCTACGGCAATGCCGAGGCGCCCCTGCTGACTGAGGACATGCCGCTCGAGCCGATCAATCCTTACGGCCGCAGCAAGCTCATGTCCGAATGGATGCTGCAGGATGCCCATACGGCCCATGGGCTGCGCTATGCCATCCTGCGTTATTTCAACGTCGCCGGCGCCGACCCCAAGGGCCGCTCCGGCCAGTCCACCCCGCAGGCGACGCACCTCATCAAGGTGGCGGCCCAGGCGGCGCTCGGCCAGAGGCCCCATCTCGACGTGTTCGGAACGGATTATGCCACCGCGGACGGCACCTGCGTGCGCGATTACATCCAGGTCAACGACCTCGCCCGGGCGCATCTCGTAGCCCTTCAGCACCTCCGCAACGGCGGCGACTGCACGATCATGAACTGCGGCTACGGCCACGGGGCCTCGGTGCTGGAGGTCGTCGACGTGGTCAAGAAGGTGTCAGGGGTCGATTTCGAGGTTCGCCTGAGCCCGCGCCGGCCCGGCGATCCGGCCCAGCTCGTGGCGAAGGTCGACAGAATCCGTGAGCTCGGATGGACGCCGCAGCACGACGATCTGGAGGCAATCGTCGACCAGGCTCTGCGCTGGGAACAGGCCCTGGCGGGTCGAAAAGCCGCATAGGGACCTATCTATAAGGCTAGCTGTCAACCGGCTGTTAACTCTCGTAGTGTCGCAATGGCAGGACGATCAGTCCTGTTTCCGTGAGCGACCCCTATGCGCCAGCCGCTTCTTCTGGTGCGCCGCCTGTCCGGCGCCCTCCTTCTCGGTCTGAGCCTCACCGCCGGTGTGGAGCTCCTGGCGCTGCCTGTCCAGGCGCAGGAGGCGTCTCAGGCTGGGTTCCAGCGCTTCGTGCAGGGGCTCTGGCCGGAGGCGAAGGCGCGGGGCGTCTCTCAGGCGACCTTCAACGAGGCATTCCGGGGCGTCGAGCCCGACGCCAAGATCATCGCGCTCACCAAGAAGCAGTCCGAGTTCGTCCGCCCGATCTGGGACTACATCAACGGCTCCATCTCCAATGAGCGCCTGAAGCGCGGCCGGGAGGTGAACGCCGAGTGGTCGAAGACGCTGAGCCTGGTCGAGAAGACCTACGGCGTTCCGCGCTCCGTGGTGCTCGGCGTCTGGGGCATGGAGACCAATTACGGCAGCTTCACCGGCTCGATCTATGCCATCCGGGCGCTGTCGACCCTGGCCTATACGGGCTATCGCGCCGACTTCTTCCGGGAGGAACTGCTCACCGCGCTTCAGATCCTGGAGCAGGACCATGTGGACCGCTCCAAGATGCTGGGCTCCTGGGCCGGGGCCATGGGCCAGACCCAGTTCATGCCCTCGAGCTTCATGAAATACGCCGTCGACGGCAACGGGGACGGGGTGCGGGATATCTGGTCATCGGTGCCGGACGCCATGGCCTCCACGGCCAATTACCTGCGCCAGCAGGGCTGGGAGCCGGGGCTTCCCTGGGGCTTCGAGGTTCAGCTGCCGAAGGGCTTCGACTTCCGCTACCTGAAGCTGAACTTCGCCCAATGGCAGGCGCTCGGCCTGCGCCGACCCGATGGCAAGGCCATGCCGCGGGCAGGCGAGGCTTCCCTGTTCCTGCCCGGAGGAGCGAACGGCCCGGCCTTCCTAGTCACCAAGAACTACGACGTGATCAAGACCTACAACTCCTCCGATGCCTATGCCATGGGCGTGGCGCATCTCGGCGACCGTCTCATGGGCGGGCAGCCGATCCAGGGCGCCTGGCCCAAGGAGCCTATGCTGGCCAAGGAGCAGCGCCAGGAACTGCAGGAGCGCCTGGCCCGTCTCGGCTTCTATGAGGGCGACACGGACGGCAAGTTCGGGTCCAAGACCCGGGAGGCCGTGCGGAACTTCCAGCTTCGGCGTGGTTTGATCCCGGATGGCTATGCGGATTATGCTGTTTTGCGCGAACTGCGCGCGACCCGCTGACGGCTCTACCCCAGGCTGGTCCGGATTAGGATGGAACCGCCTATGAGAATAGTGCCGATTCTTCACCGTATGACCCTGGCCCTGCTCCTTGCAGCGGGCGGGGTCGATGCAGCCCTGGCGCAATCCGGCTACTACCAGCAGCCGGCCTACCGGGATCAGAGGGCTTACCCCCCGGGCTACTATCCCGGCAAACTTGTCCAGCCGGCGCAACCCCAGCCGCAGCAGGGCTTCAGCATCAGGCGCTTCTTCGGCGCTCAGGAGCCCCCTCCGCCGGCGCGTGCTCCCGTCTCAAGACCCCGCAGGTCCGCACCTCCGCCGGCGGCCGTGGCCAAGCAGGAGAAGCCCAAGGTCAATCCGAGCACCCATGTGGTGGTGTTCGGCGACGCATTGGCGAGCTATGCCCGGCAGGGGCTCGATGCTCATTTCAGCGACGACGAGGACGTTGCCGTCGTATCCAAGGTCAGGAGCGACACGAACCTCGTTCGCAGCGACCCGGCCGATTGGCCCAACTTCATTAAGACAACCCTCGACGGTGGGCAGAAAACCTCCATCGCGGTGGTCATGCTGGGAACGAACGACCGGCAGTCGATCCGGGAGGGCGAGGAGAGCGTGGAGGCGCTGTCCGACCGCTGGAAGGAACTCTACCGGCAGCGCATCGATGCGATCACGGGCGTTCTGAAGGAGCGAAAGGTCCCCTTCGTGTGGATCGGCCTGCCGCCCATGAAGAACAGCAAGATTTCGGATGATCTCGTTGCCATGAACGAGATCTACAAGGAAAGCGTCCGCCGCAACGGCGGGGTCTATGTGGACATCTGGCCGGGCTTCGTGGACGAGGATAACCGCTACACGGACATCGGCCCGGATGTGGACGGGGATCCAGCCAAGCTCCGAACCAACGAAGGCGTGTTCTTCACCCGGGCCGGCGCACGGAAAGTGGCGTTCTTTGCCGATACGGAAATCAAGCGGGTTCTCGGTCTCGGCGGATCGGCGACAGCCACCGCGCCCGATCCCGCACAGAATGCGCCCGCCGATGGAGCGGCCACGCCGACCATCGAGGCGGCCGTGCCGCCTCCGCCGGATGCCGCCGCTCCGGTGGCCCTGCCGCAGAAGCCGCTGGTCGGCCCGGTTCTGCCGCTGACCCGTCAGGACGTCGCGCCAGGAGGCACCCTCGTATCGGCGCCGCCGAAGCTCACCGGCGACCATGCCTATCCCGTCCAACGGGCCATGCGGGCCGGCATCGCCCCCAGTTCACGTCCCGGCCGGGTGGATGACTTCCGCTGGCCGAATCCATAGGGACGGTCCCGAAATCAGAAGCGGCGGCTCACTTGGGGTGAGCCGCCGCTTTTCGTTTCCGAAGGATCGTGGGTTTAGACCGGCAGGGTGCTGGAGCCCGTCAGGAAGGTGTCGATGGACCGCGCGGCCTGACGGCCTTCGCGGATCGCCCACACCACCAGCGACTGGCCGCGGCGCATGTCGCCGGCGACAAACACCTTATCGTTCGAGGTCCTGTAGCTCCTGTCGTCGGCCACCACGTTGCCGCGGCGGTCCATGGCCACGCCCGACTGCTCGAGCAGGCCTTCCTTCACCGAGCCCGCAAAGCCGATGGCGATGAACACGAGATCGGCCTTGAGCACGAACTCGCTGCCCGGGATCGGCTGGCGCCTGTCGTCGACGCGGGCGCATTGCACGCCGGTGACGCGGCCCTTCTTGCCCTCAATTCCCAGCGTCGCAGCCTGGAATTCGCGCTCCGCGCCTTCCGCCTGGGACGAGGAGGTGCGCATCTTCGTCGGCCAGTAGGGCCACACGGTGAGCTTGTCCTCCCGCTCCGGCGGCTTGGGGCGGATGTCGAGCTGGGTCACCGAGAGGGCACCCTGGCGGAACGCGGTGCCGACGCAGTCCGAGGCCGTGTCGCCGCCGCCGATCACCACCACATGCTTGCCGCCCGCAAGGATCGGCTCTTCGGTGACTTCCTCGTGGCCCACGCGCTGGTTGGACTGCGTGAGATACCGCATCGCGTAATACACACCGGCGAGGTCCTGACCCGGCAGGTTCGGGTTGCGCGGATCTTCCGCGCCGCCGGCGAACAGCACCGCGTCGAACTCGTTGTGGAGGGATGCAAAGCTCTTGTCGACGCCGATGTTCACGCCGCAATGGAAGACAACGCCTTCGGCCTCCATCTGCTTCACCCGGCGGTCAATGTGGTACTTCTCCATCTTGAAGTCCGGGATGCCGTAGCGCAGCAGGCCGCCGGGCTTCGCCTGACGCTCGAACACATGCACTTCATGTCCCACACGGGCGAGCTGCTGGGCGGCCGCCATGCCGGCGGGGCCCGAGCCGATCACGGCCACGCGCTTGCCGGTCTGGACATCCGCAGGCTCCGGCTTCACGAACCCCATCTCCCAGGCCTTGTCGGCAATGGCCTGCTCGATGGTCTTGATGGTGACCGGCTGGTTCTCGAGGTTGAGCGTGCAGGCTTCCTCGCATGGAGCCGGGCAGATGCGGCCCGTGAACTCGGGGAAGTTGTTGGTGGTGTGGAGGTTGCGCGCAGCCTCCTCCCAATCGTCGGACCAGACGAGATCGTTCCAGTCCGGGATCTGGTTGTGCACCGGACAACCCGTTGGCCCGTGGCAGAAGGGGATGCCGCAATCCATGCAGCGCCCTGCCTGCTTGCGCAGATCGTTGGTGTCGAGCGGCAGCGTGAACTCGCGGAAGTGGCGCACGCGCTCACCGGCGAGCTGATACTTCTGCTCCTGACGGTCGTATTCGAGAAAGCCTGTGACCTTGCCCATGGGTTTGCCCCTTACAATCCTTATTCCGCCGCCTGCAGGTTCCGGAGACGATCCATCTCCTGGAGCGCGCGGCGATACTCGACCGGCATGACCTTCACGAACTTCGTGCGATAGGTCGTCCAGTTGTCCAGGATCTCCTTGGCGCGCGTCGAGCCCGTATAGGTGTGGTGGTTGGTGATAAGCTGCATCAGGCGCTCTTCATCGGGGCCGGACATGTTGGCCATGATGTCGATGCGGCCCTTGGTCTCCAGGTCGCCGCCGTGATGGTGAAGGCGGCGCATCAGGTCCTCCTCCTCCTCGACGGGTTCGAGATCGACCATGGACAGGTTGCAGCGCTTGGTGAAGGTGCCGTCCTCGTCGAGCACGTAGGCGATGCCGCCGGACATGCCCGCCGCGAAGTTGCGGCCGGTCTGGCCGAGCACCACCACGAGACCCCCGGTCATGTATTCGCAGCCGTGATCGCCCGTGCCCTCGACCACCGCGATGGCGCCCGAGTTGCGCACGGCGAAGCGCTCGCCCGCCACGCCGCGGAAATACGCCTCACCGGCTATCGCCCCGTACATCACCGTATTGCCGACGACGATGGAATTCTCGGGCCGAGCCTTGGATCGGGTCGAGGGACTGATGATGATCTTGCCGCCCGACAGGCCCTTGCCGACATAGTCGTTGGCTTCGCCTTCCAGGTTCAGCGTTACGCCGGCGGCCAGCCACGCGCCGAAGCTCTGGCCCGCGGTTCCTTTGAGCTTCACGGTGATCGTGTCGTCGGGCAGGCCCTCATGGCCGTAACGCTTGGCGACCTCGCCGGAGAGCATGGCGCCCACCGTTCGGTCGGAGCTGCGCACCTGTGCTTCGATGGTGACGGCTTCACCATTCTCCAGGGCAGGATCGGCCTGCGCGATGAACGCGCGGTCGAGCACGTCTGCGATCGGGTGAACCTGACGCTCCAGATGGCGGATCGCCACGTTCGCAGGCACTTCGGGCTTGTGGAAGAGCTTCGTGAAGTCGAGGCCCTTCGCCTTCCAGTGATCGATGGCCCCGTTCTTGTCGAGGAGATCGGACTGGCCGATCAGCTCGTCCACATTGCGGAAGCCCATTTCGGCCATCAGCTCACGCACTTCCTCGGCGACGAAGAAGAAGTAGTTGATGACATGCTCCGGCAAGCCCTTGAAGCGCTTGCGCAGCACCGGATCCTGCGTGGCGACGCCCACCGGGCAGGTGTTGAGATGGCACTTGCGCATCATGATGCAGCCAGCCGCGATCAGCGGCGCGGTCGAGAAGCCGTACTCGTCGGCACCCAGAAGCGCGGCGATCACCACGTCACGCCCCGTGCGCAGACCGCCATCGGCCTGCAGCGCCACGCGGCCGCGCAGGCGGTTGAGCACCAGGGTCTGCTGGGTTTCGGCGAGGCCGATCTCCCAGGGCGAGCCCGCATGCTTGAGCGAGGTGAGGGGAGAGGCGCCCGTGCCACCCTCGAAGCCCGAGATCGTGATGTGATCGGCCCGTGCCTTGGCGACGCCTGCCGCCACGGTGCCGACGCCGACCTCCGCCACGAGCTTCACGGAGACATCAGCCGAGGGGTTCACGTTCTTCAGGTCGAAGATCAGCTGCGCCAGATCCTCGATGGAGTAGATGTCGTGGTGCGGCGGCGGCGAGATGAGGCCGACACCCGGGGTCGAGTGGCGCACGCGGGCGATCCTGGCATCGACCTTGTGGCCGGGCAGCTGTCCGCCCTCGCCGGGCTTTGCGCCCTGCGCGACCTTGATCTGCATCATGTCGGCATTGACGAGATATTCCGTCGTCACGCCGAAGCGGCCGGAGGCCACCTGCTTGATCGCAGAGCGCCTGGACATGCCGTTCGCCAAGGGGCGGAAGCGCTCCGGCTCCTCGCCGCCCTCGCCGGTGTTCGACTTGCCGCCGATGGCGTTCATGGCGAGCGCCAGTGTCTCGTGCGCCTCCTTCGAGATCGACCCGAACGACATGGCCCCGGTGGAGAAGCGCTTCACGATCTCCTGCGCGGATTCGACCTCGTTCAGCGGAACGGGAGTACGTCCCGTGTCTTCCGCGGTCTTGATGCGGAAGAGCCCGCGGATGGTCTTCAGCTCGTTATCCTGCTCGTTCACGAGGCGCGCATATTCGCGGTAGCGGTCCTGCGCGTTCAGGCGCACCGCGTGCTGGAGCGTC
Organism: Microvirga sp. BSC39; assembly: GCF_000739015.1. Taxonomy (GTDB): domain Bacteria; phylum Pseudomonadota; class Alphaproteobacteria; order Rhizobiales; family Beijerinckiaceae; genus Microvirga. Next base: position 43,551 of record NZ_JPUG01000072.1, on the reverse strand, counting down.
GCCACCGTGTCCGGGTTCCAGGCATGCACCTCGCCGCGCGTCCGATAGGCGTATTCGCCGCCCACATCGAGCGCGTTGCGGTAGATCGGGGCGTCGCCGAAGGCGTCGCGATGGCGGCGGACATTCTCTTCCGCCACCTCGTCCATGCCGATGCCTTCGATGGTGGTGGCGGTGCCGAAGAAGTCGCGGGCCACGAAGTCGGACTTGAGGCCGACCGCGTCGAAGATCTGTGCGCCGCAATAGGACTGGTAGGTGGAGATGCCCATCTTTGACATCACCTTGAGCAGGCCCTTGCCGATGGACTTGATGTAGCGCTTGACCGCCTCGTCCGCGTCCACCTCTTCCGGCAATTCGCCGGCCTCGTGCATGGCTGCAATCGACTCGAAGGCGAGATATGGGTTGATCGCTTCGGCGCCGTAGCCGGCCAGACACGCGAAGTGATGGATCTCGCGCGGCTCGCCGCTCTCGACCACGAGGCCGACCGAGGTGCGCAGGCCCTTGCGGATCAGGTAGTTGTGAACGGCCGCGGTGGCGAGCAGCGCCGGGATCGGAATGCGGTCCGGGCCGACCATGCGGTCGGACAGGATGATGATGTTGTAGCCACCGTGCACCGCCGCTTCCGCCCGGTCGCAGAGGCGGTCGACCGCTCCGTCGAGAGCGGACGCGCCCAGCTCCGCATCATACGTGATGTCGAGGGTCTTGGTGTCGAAGCGGTCCTCGAAATGGCCGATGCAGCGGATCTTCTCCAGGTCCTCGTTGGTGAGGATCGGCTGGCGCACTTCCAGGCGCTTGCGGCGCGAGGTGCCTTCCAGATCGAGGATGTTCGGACGCGGGCCGATGAACGACACGAGGCTCATGACGAGCTCCTCGCGGATCGGATCGATCGGCGGGTTCGTCACCTGGGCGAAGTTCTGCTTGAAATAGGTGTAGAGCAGCTTCGACTTGTCGGAGAGCGCGGAGATCGGCGTATCCGATCCCATGGAGCCCACCGCCTCCTGGCCGGTGACGGCCATGGGCTGCATGAGGAGCTTCAGGTCTTCCGCCGTGTAGCCGAAGGCCTGCTGGCGGTCGAGGAGCGACACGTCGGTGCGGGACTCGCGCGCCTGAACGGGCTTCAAATCCTCCAGCACGATCTGCGTGCGCTTCAGCCATTCCTTGTAGGGATGGGCGTTGGAGAGCTGCTGCTTGATCTCGTCGTCGGAGACGATGCGGCCTTCCTCGAGATCGATGAGGAGCATCTTGCCCGGCTGCAGGCGCCACTTCTCGACGATCTTTTCCTCCGGGATCGGCAGCACGCCCATCTCTGAGGCGAGCACCACGAGGCCGTCGTCGGTCACGAGATAGCGGGCAGGGCGCAGGCCGTTACGGTCGAGCGTCGCGCCGATCTGCTTGCCGTCCGTGAAGCACACGGCGGCGGGGCCGTCCCACGGCTCCATGAGGGCGGCGTGGTACTCGTAGAATGCGCGCCGGTCGTCGTTCATGAGCTTGTTGCCGGCCCAGGCTTCCGGGATCAGCATCATCATGGCGTGCGAGAGCGTGTATCCGCCGCGCACCAGGAACTCGAGGGCGTTGTCGAAGCAGGCGGTGTCGGACTGCCCCTCGTAGGAGATCGGCCACAGCTTCGAGATGTCGTTGCCGAACAGCTCCGAGTCTACTGAGGCTTGGCGCGCCGCCATCCAGTTCACGTTGCCGCGCAGGGTGTTGATCTCGCCGTTATGGGCGACCATGCGGTACGGGTGCGCGAGCTGCCAAGTCGGGAAGGTGTTGGTGGCGAAGCGCTGGTGCACGAGAGCGATGGCGCTCTCGAAGCGAGGGTCCTGCAGGTCGAGGTAGTAGTCGCGCAGCTGCGTGACGAGCACCATGCCCTTGTAGACGATCGTGCGCGAGGACAGGCTGACCGGGTAATACCCCTTCGTGCGCTCGTCCTTCATATCGTAGACGGCGTTGGAGATGACCTTGCGGGCGATGAACAGGCGACGCTCGAAGGTCTCGGCGTCGTCCATCCCCTTGCCCTTGCCGACGAAGATCTGGCGGTGCAGGGGCTCGGTGGCTTTCACGCTCTCGCCGAGATCGCTGGAATCCACCGGCACATCGCGCCAGCCGAGAACCTGAAGGCCCTCGTCGGTGATCGCCTTGGTGACGATCTCCTCCACGAGCTTGAAGCCCTCCGGGTCGCGGGGCATGAACAGGTGGCCGGCGCCGTACTGGCCGGCCTCAGGCAGCCAGATGCCGACCTTGGCGCATTCGGCGGCGAAGAACTTGTGCGGGATCTGAACCAGGATGCCGCAGCCGTCGCCCATCTTGGGGTCGGCGCCCACCGCGCCGCGGTGGTCGAGGTTGTGCAGGATAGCGAGACCCTGCTCGACGATCTCGTGCGACTTGCGGTTCTTCATGTCGGCGATGAAGCCGACGCCGCAGGAGTCCTGCTCATTGGCCGGGTTGTAGAGGCCCTGGGCTGCTGGCAGGCCCGGATCGCGCACGACTTTGACCATATCGGCTGCATTGGCCGTGCGGCTTGGCACTTGGGCTTCCAGGCTCTGGGTCGGCACGTTGCTCATGGCAGGTCCTTACATCCGAACGCGTCATTCAAGTTCTTTGAGGCGGCTTTGAGGCCCGCCGGATGATCGGATCGTCCGGGTGCCCGCCGCTTCTTCGGTCTTCTTCGAGGGGTGGGTCCGGCAGGGGAGCCCGCTCCTCGCGGGCATCCTTTGGGCTTGAGGTCAGCCCAGAGTCGCCCGTCCCGCCCACGCTTTGCGGGCGGCTTTCGTGGTATCTCGTTTCGTTCGCGTCGTGCGAAGCATCAAGAAAACCCCAGGGCGTCAAAGACAGGGCGCAGGCACCCCAAAAGGGACAGCATGGCTGTCCTAATGCGGTCAAACTGCCAGAGTTTGTTGCAGGGCACAAGAGGGTTTAGAGAAATTTTAGACAAAAGTTACAAGGCGGCGACTCGGGATGTAACAAAAGCAGCTTTTCGGCCCTCGCGGACGCAAGTCTCAGCCGATGGGTCAATGTTCTTGACTTGTTGTCAGAGACGATGAGACGCCTGCACCCGTTCCACCCGCAAGAGCATCCAGGCCATGCCGGAAAAGGCATTTCCCTCCTGGGCGCGATGTTCTAGGAGAGCATCCATGAATTTCGCCAGCGACAACATCGTGGGAGCCAGCGCTCCCGTTCTCCAAGCCATCGTGCAGGCCAATGCCGGGGCCATGGCGGCTTACGGCAACGATGAGATCTCCCAGCGCGTCAGAGCGCGCTTCAGAAAGATCTTCGAGCGTGAGGTCTCCGTCTTCTTTGCGACGACCGGCACGGCCGCCAACGCACTCGCGCTCTCCTCGGCCGTGCCGCCCTATGGGCTCTGCGTCTGCCACCGGGAGGCTCACATCATCGATGATGAATGCGGAGCGCCGGAATTCTTCATGCATGGAGCCAAGCTCGCCGGCCTGCCGGGCGTCGGCGCCAAGCTGAGGGCCGAGGATGTCGCGGCTTATCTGAACAGCCTGCCCAGGGCCGCGAAGCAGATGCCCCCGAAGGCGCTCTCGATTTCGCAGGTGAGCGAAGGCGGTCTCGTCTACAGCCTCGACGAGCTGGCCGCCCTGGGTCATGTCTGCCGCGAGCACGGCCTGTCCTTCCACATGGACGGCGCACGCTTCGCCAATGCCCTCGTGGCCCTCGGCTGCACCCCGGCCGAGATGACCTGGAAGCAGGGCATCGACATCCTCTCCTTCGGGGCCACCAAGAACGGCGGCCTCATGGCCGAGGCCATCGTGGTGTTCAAGCCCGATCTGGCGGAGGCGTTGGACTACCGGTCCAAGCGCGCCGGTCAGGTCATCTCCAAGGGCCGGCTGATCGCGGCCCAGTTCGAAGGCTACTTCGCAGACGATCACTGGCTCGCCAATGCTCGCCACGCCAACCGCATGGCCAAGCTTTTGTCAGAGGGGTTGACGAAGCTCCCCGGGGTGCGTCTCGCCTGGCCGACGGACGCCAACGAGGTGTTTCCGATTATCCCGCAGGCCTTGAACCAAGCGCTCAAGGCAGCCGGCATCCTCTACAGCTCCTGGACCGAGCTGAGCCTGCCGGAAGCGGAGCAGGTTGGAGAGAACGAGGTTCTGATCCGCCTTGTCGCCTCCTGGGCCACCAAGGAGGAGGACGTACGCAAGGTTCTGGAGATTGCCTCTTCCGGGGTAGAGCGCCAGGCCGCGGAGTGATTGCCCTAACCCTGCCGCATTCCCGCGCGAAAGGTCACCTCAAGAGACCCTTGACCCACGGGGCAGCCCTCCAGCCCCAGCGGGATTTTACCAAGGACCAGGACTAAAATAACAAAAGCGCCCCGGCATGTACCGGGGCGCTCTTCGTTTTAGACCTCGATCAGACGATTAGGCAGCCTTCTGCGCCTCGATGGTCTGAGCGGCATTCGTGGAAATCGGGATGAGCTTCGGCTTCTTGGCCTCGGGCGTCTCGCGCACGAGGTCGAGGTGGAGCAGGCCGTTCTCGAGGGCTGCACCCACCACCTGCACGCCATCGGCCAGCTGGAAGCGCCGGTCGAAGCTGCGGGCGGCGATGCCCTGGTGAAGAACGTCGACTTTGCGCTCTTCCGAAGGCTTGCGTTCGCCGCGCACGGACAGGGTATTTTCCTTCACCTCGACCGTCAGGTCGCGATCGGTGAAGCCGGCGACGGCAATCGAGATGCGGTAAGCATTCTCGCCGGTGCGCTCGATATTGTAGGGCGGGTAGCTCGGGGCCGCATCGACGCCGACCATCTGGTCGAGCATCGAGAAGAGACGGTCGAAGCCGACCGTGTTGCGGTACAGGGGAGCAAGATCAAACTGTCGCATGGCATATCCTCCGCTTGAAGCGACATGCAGTGAATGAAGATCCACCTGTTGAGGCTGGATCCGGTTTTCGTGCCGCCGACATGGCCGGCACGTCCTCGATGTGGGCGCGGATATGGTTCCTTTCAAGAGGGTCGTTCCTTAAGCCGAGGTGCTCTATAAAGAGGTCACGTTTTCGAGCTGGAACCCCGAGTTGGACCCCACTGTGGAATTCATCACCACCCCTGACAATCCCGTGCCCGGCGAGCCGAAGCTGGTCAGCGTAACGACCCGGGACGGCATCGCGCTGCGGGCTGCCACCTGGATGCCGGAAACGGAGGAGCCGCAGGGCACTGTCTGCATCCTGCAGGGCAGGGCGGAGTTCATCGAAAAGTATTTCGAGGTGGTGGGCGAACTCCTCGACCGCGGCTTTGCCGTCGTGGCCTTCGACTGGCGCGGGCAGGGGCTCTCGGGCCGGCAGGTGAGCAATCCGCGCAAGGGCCATGTCCGGCGCTTCTCCGATTACCGCCATGACCTTGAGGCGATCCGCGACCAGATCCTCGTGCCGCACATGCCCGAGCCGCATTTCGGCCTAGCCCATTCCATGGGTGGGGCCATTGCCCTGAATGCCGCTTACGAAACCTGGATCCCCTTCCGCCGGCTCGTAACCACAACGCCGATGATCGCGCTGTGCATCATCAAGCGCACCTGCATCTCGGCCTTCTTTGCGCGGTTCCTGCGGTTGCTGGGCATGGGCAAGATGTTCGTGCCCGGTGGGGGCGAGACCTCCATCTCCACCATGCCTTTCAAGGGCAATCGCCTGACGGGCGATCCCGTCCGCTATGGCCGTAACGCCGAGGCCGCCCATGCCATCGGGGCCGGGGCCATCGGGGCGCCGACCGTCGCCTGGATCGACGGGGCCTTCCGGTTCATGAAGCGCTTCGCCGATCCGCGCTATGCCATCAAGATCCGCCTGCCGACGCTGATCGTGGCGGCCGGCGCCGACCCCGTCTGCGCGACGCCCGCGACCGAGCGTTTCGCCTCGCGGCTCAAGGCGGGCCGCGTGATCGTCATCCCAGGCGCCCGGCATGAGATCCTGATGGAGCGGGACGTGATCCGCGAGCAGTTCTGGGCCGCCTTCGACGCCTTCATCCCGGGCACGCCAGACGCGGTCCCATTGGCAAAGCGTAACTTGGCCGAGGTTGGATCAGCGGTTGAGGAGCTCGACGGCGGCGGCGTGGACCCGGCGGTCGCCCGCAGCGACGATGCGCCCGCCCTCGGCGGCGGACCCCCCGTCCCAGGCAGTGACGATGCCGCCGGCGCCCTCGATGATCGGGATCAGGGCCGCGATGTCGTAAGGCTTTAGCCCCGACTCGACCACGAGGTCGATGTGGCCGGCGGCCAACATGCAATAGGCATAGCAATCGCAGCCGTAGCGGGCGAGGCGCGCGACGCTCTCCACCCGGTCGTAGGCGCGCAGCTCGTCGCCGGCGAAGATGCGTGGGCTGGTGGTGGAGATCACAGCATCTTTCAGCGAGGCGCAGCGGCGGACTTTGAGCTTGCGCTCGCCGCCGGGGCCGCGATAGGTCGCGCTGCCGGTGTCGCCGAAGAAGCGCTCGCCCGTGAAGGGCTGGTGCATCATGCCGAAGACCGGCTGCTTCCGGTGGGTGAGGCCGATCAGCGTGCCCCAGGTAGGAAGGCCCGCGATGAAGGCGCGGGTGCCGTCGATGGGGTCGAGAACCCAGACGTAATCCGCATCAGCCTGCTCGGCGCCGAATTCCTCGCCGATGATGCCGTGGGTGGGAAAGCTGCGCTTGATGAGGTGGCGCATGGTCGCCTCGCCGGCCCGGTCGGCCTCCGTGACCGGATCGAAGGCGCCGCCGCGGGACTTGTCTTCCGTGGCGATGGCGGTGCGGAAGAAGGGGAGGATCGCCTGGCCTGACTGGGTCGCGAGCTCGTTGACGAAATGCGTGAAGTCGATGAGCGCCATGGCGTCCCAATCCCCTGAAAGAATAATGCGGGCGCCCTTGGCCCGCTTGCGGTGAGCTTTTATCAAGCGCCTGTCGCGCGGCAAGAGAGCAGCAGTGAATAAGGATCAAGATCTCATGGATTCCGCGCCCAAGCCCGTCCCGACCCGCTCCGAGACGGCCCTGTTCCTGATCGCGGCGCTGGTGGCGATCTATGCGGTCAGCCAGTTCCTGCGCAACTCCATCGGGGTCATCGCCAACGACCTCGCCCGGGAACTCGATCTCTCGGCCACCCAGACGGGACTTCTCTCCAGCGCGTTCTTCTTCTCGTTCGCGGCCGTCCAGATCCCCATCGGCATCCTGATCGACCGCTACGGCCCCAAGCGCACCATGCTGGCGACGGCCGTGCTGACCGTTCTCGGCACTGTTCTCTTCGCGCTCGCCCCCTCGGCTTCCCTCCTCATCGCCGCCCGGGTGCTGATGGGGCTCGGCTGCTCCACCTTCTTCATGGCCCCGCTGGTGATCTATGCGCGGCGCTTCTCCCCGGAGCGCTTCGCCGGGCTCACCAGCCTGCAGATGGGCTTGGCCAATGTCGGCACCCTGGCGGCCACGGCTCCCCTGGCCGCCTCGGCGGCGGCTTTCGGCTGGCGAGCTTCGTTCCTGGCCGTTGCCGTCCTGACGGTTGCCATCGTCCTCCTGATCGTCTTCCTCGTGCCGAGAGATTCAGCGACGGACAGGCCGAAGGAGACCTGGGGCGCCGCGTTCCGGGGCGTGATGGCTGCCCTGAAGGTGCCCTCCTTCTGGCCCGTCTTCTTCATGCACTTGGCCACGTACGGGTGCTTCGTCTCCGTCATCGGCCTCTGGGCCGGGCCCTGGCTGTCGGATGTGCATGGGGCGGATCTCGCCACCAGAGGGAATGTCCTTCTCCTGGGCGCATCGGCGCAGATCGGCGGCATGCTGCTGTGGGGGGCGATGGATCGGTTCTGGGGGAGCTACAAGAAGCCGGTTCTCATCGGCAGCACCGTGACGATCCTGCTTCTCGCCGTTCTGGTGTTCGTGCCCCTGCCTCAGCCCTGGGCCACGCTCTGGTTCGTGCCCTTCGGCCTCTTCGTCGCCTACACGCCCATTCTCACCAGCCACGGCAAGTCGCTGTTCCCATCTGTCCTAACGGGGCGGGGCATCACGTTGATGAACATCGGTACGATGGGCGGGGCCTTTCTGTCCCAGAGCGTCACCGGCATGCTCATCGATCTGGTGGGGCGCTCGGAGCAGGGCCTCTATCGGCCTGAGGGCTACCGCCTCGTCTTCGGGGCTTTGGCGACAGCCCTTCTGCTCAGCCTGATCTTTTATGTCAGAGCCATCGATCCGCATCCAAGCAGATATGCAACGAAGTCATAACTCGGAGCGAAATTTTAGTTGCAATTTGTGCGGTGCGGCGTAATTATTGCAGTGCGATATGGCGATGGCGTCGCCTTATTGCATGCCCTTCTTGGGCGTTTCCTCCCTAAACTTCGGGCCGCTGGCAACAGTGGCCTTTTTCTTTTTCCCGGCCCCGCTTACTCCGCCGCGATGGGCCGGGTTGTCAGCTCACCTGCAATATCTGCGATCACCTGGGCGAAAGCCTGGGTCAGGTCGTCTGCCAGCACCGGGAAAGCGGGTTTCTTCGCCATGCTGCGCTCGTCCATATAGAGCGCGCGATTGATCTCGATCTGCAGGGCATGCCGCCCAAGGGCAGGCTCGCCGTAGTGCTCGGTAATGAAGCCGCCCGCATAGGGCTTGTTCCGCACCACCGTATAGCCGCGTCCTCTGAGGGCTGCCTCGACGAGATCGATCAGCAGGGTGGCGCAACTCGTCCCGTAGCGGTCCCCCAGCACGATATCGGCTTTGACTCCATCCTCCCGGCTGACGCTGGAGGAGGGCATGGAATGGCAGTCGATGAGGATGGCATGGCCGAAGAGCTGCGACGTGCGCCGCACCAGATGCCGCAGGGTGCGGTGATAGGGCTTGTAGAGCCATTCGATCCGGTGGAGGGCCTCGTCCACCGGCAGGCGCGAGCGGTAGATCTCCTGCCCGTCGGCCACGATGCGCGGGATGGTCCCCAAGCCTCCGGCCACCCGCATGGAGCGGGTATTGGCGAAGGATGGCAGACGCCCGTCGAACATGCGGGAATCGAGTTCGTAGGGCTCCCGGTTCAGGTCGAGAAAGGCTCTGGGAAAATGCGCCGTCATCAGGGGAGCGCCGAGCCCCATCACGGATGCGAGCAGTTCGTCCACGAAAGCGTCCTCTGAACGCCTCAGGGCAACGGCGTCGAGCCGGGAGGCCGCCAGGAAGGAGGCCGGGTAGATGGCGCCTGCATGCGGAACGTTGAAGACGAAGGGAATCGTCTGCATGGCAGGTTCGGTGACGGTGAAGGGAGGGTCGAACTCATCGACAATGGCTGGCCGCATCAGGAAATGAACTTGACTATGGTGGAAGAAAAGCCGGTCTTCAGGCTAGTGTAAGGCAGCGCGGTCGCCTGTCCATGACAATATCGTATCGGAACCGCGGCCTTCTTTCACGGCTTGTTTACTCCCGATCCGGCATGAAGGTCTGAACCCATTCGCCATGATTCGGGGCTGGCAACCGATGAAGATCCTTCTCGCCGAAGACGACAACGACATGCGCCGCTTCCTCGTGAAGGCGCTGGAGAACGCAGGCTACGACGTAGCCTCGTTCGACAACGGCCTTTCCGCCTATAACCGGCTGCGTGAGGAACCGTTCGAACTGCTGCTGACGGACATCGTCATGCCAGAGATGGACGGCATCGAGCTGGCCCGCAAGGCCACCGAGCTCGATCCGGACATCAAGGTGATGTTCATCACGGGCTTCGCCGCCGTCGCGCTCAATCCGGACTCCCAGGCTCCTCGCGATGCGAAGGTCCTGTCGAAGCCGTTCCACCTGCGCGACCTGGTGACCGAGGTTGATAAAATGATGGCGGCCTAAAAAAGGCCCGCCATCAGGCTTGCGCCCGCGCCTGCTTGTGGGTATATCGCCCCCACAGCCGAGACGGGACCTCAAAATCACCGTTTCCCGGGCGCGTAGCTCAGCGGGAGAGCACTACGTTGACATCGTAGGGGTCGCTGGTTCGATCCCAGCCGCGCCCACCATTTTTCTTTTTTCCGGCCTTCCCGAGGGGCCGCAGGAGACCGGATATGAAGATCCGTAACTCGTTGAAGTCGATCCGCGGCCGTCACCGCGACAACCAGCTGGTTCGTCGCAAGGGCCGGGTCTACATCATCAACAAGACCCAGAAGCGCTACAAGGCTCGTCAGGGCTAAGTTGGCGGGTGCGGCGATGCCGCACACGATTTTCTGAATTGACCGCGCATGCCGGGACCCTAAAATTCCCGGCATGCGCTTTTTCGCGTCTGCCCTGATCCTCTCCCTGAGCCTCTTGTCCCACCCCGTCGGTGCGCAGGAGCCCGCGCGTCCAAAGGACGGCCCAAGGGACGCCCCGAAGGACCAAGCCCAGCCGGCCAAGCCCAATCCGCCGAGGACATCCAGCCTCGACGAGCTGTTCGGGCGCCTCGGCAAGGCCCAGAGCGAGCGGGAGGCCAAAGGAATTGCCGCCCTGATCGAGCGGCGCTTTTCCCGCTCCGGCTCCGACACCGCCGATCTCCTGCTGAGCCGGGCTGCCGAAGCGTTCGGCAAGAAGGACTTTCCGCTCTCCATCGAGCTGATCGACCGCGTCCTGGCGCTCCAGCCCAACTGGGCGGAAGCCTGGTACAAGCGGGCCACGGTGTTCTACCAGCTCGACGACCCGGTGGGCGCCATGGCGGATCTTCATCGGGCGCTGAAGATCGAACCCCGGCACTTCAACGCCTGGACGGGCCTGGGCCATATCCTGATGGCCTCCGACGACAAGGCGCGGGCGCTGCAAGCCTACCGGAAGGTGCTCGAAATCAATCCGCAGATGGACGACGTCAAAACCATCGTGACGCGGTTGGCCCCAGAGGTTGACGGCCAGGATCTCTGATCCCAGGTTGCGGGGATGACCCTGCTCCTCGTCCTGGCTGCACCTTTCCTTCTTCTGATCCTGGGTACCGCGTTCACCTACCTCTATGCCTGGCGCATCGAGAGGCGCTTTCCGCCGACTGGCCAGTTCCTGGACGTCGGGGGCTGCAGGATCCATTACCGGGAGGCGGGCCCCCACGGTGCCCCGTCCCGAGGAACCATCGTCCTCCTGCACGGCGCCTCCTCGAACCTCGTCGAGTCCATGGTGGGCATGGGAACGGTGCTCTCGCGACGCTATCGGGTGATCGCCATCGACCGCCCCGGCCATGGCTGGAGCGAGCGGAAAGCCGGCCTCGGCGAGGCCGAACCCGCCCGCCAGGCGGAGCTCGTCGCCGGCGCCCTGCGCCAGCTCGGTGTCCGCAACGCAGTGATCGTGGGGCATTCCTGGTCCGGAACCATCGTGCCGCATTTCGGCCTGGACCATACCGACGTGGCCGGAGCGATCGTCGTACTCTCCGGCATCACGACCCCTTGGCCCGGCGGCTATATCGGCTGGTACCGCCGGCTCATCGAATCCTGGGCGAGCTGGCTCTGGTTCCGCACGTTGGCCGTGCCGATCCTGCTCGTGCTCCGGCCCCTGATGAAGAAAAAGACGTTCTGGCCGCAACAGCCGCCCAAAGGCATCGTGACCAAGGGTTTCATTCCGCTGGCCTTCCGCCCGAGAGCCTACGAGGTCAACATGCAGGACTTCGCCGTCATGTACGACGGGGTTCTCAGGCAGAGCGGGCGCTATAGGGACATCCGCCTGCCCACGCTGGTGATTGCCGGCGATGAGGACGAGATCGTCTGGACGGACCTGCACAGCCGCTGCTTCGCCCGCGAGGTGCCGGGCGCGGAACTGATCCTGATGCCTGGTATCGGCCACATGCCGCAATATGCCGATCAGGAAACGGTGCTATCCGCCATCGAGGCCCTGGCCGAGCGGGTTGCTCCGACCAGGGCGGAAGTGGATCACGCCTGAGCGGCGTGCTCCTGGTTCACGAAAGCGATGCGCACCATGTTGGTGGCGCCCGGCGTGCCGAAGGGCATGCCGGCCACGATGATCACCCGTTCACCCACATGCGAGAAACCTTCGCGCACGGCGAACTTGCAGGCGCGGAACGCCATGTCGTCGATGTCGTTCGCATCCTTCGTGCGGATCGAATGCACGCCCCATACAAGTGCGAGACGACGGGCGGTGTCGATGCTGGGAGTCAGCGCAATGACCGTGGAGTTCGGCCGCTCGCGGGCGATGCGGAAGGCCGTCGAGCCCGAGAAGGTCCAGGCGGCCACGGTCTTCAGGTTGAGGGTGTCGGCGATCTGGTGCGAGGCCGCCGCGATGGCGTCCGATCCTGTCGCCTCCGGCTCGGCATTGAGCGTGCGCATGATCGACCAGTAGTTCTGGTCCTGCTCCACCTCTTCCGCAATGCGGCTCATGGTGGACACCGCATCGATCGGGTACTGGCCCGAGGCGCTCTCGGCCGAGAGCATCACCGCGTCGGCCCCGTCATAGACGGCGGTCGCCACGTCGGAGACCTCGGCGCGGGTGGGCACCGGGGAGGTGATCATGGATTCCAGCATCTGGGTCGCCACCACGACGGGCTTGCCGTAACGGCGCGCCGTGCGGACGATGCGCTTCTGGATGCCCGGCACCTTTTCCAGCGGCATCTCGACGCCGAGGTCGCCGCGGGCAACCATCACGGCGTCGGAAATCTCGATGATCTCGTCGAGGCGGGAGATCGCCTGCGGCTTCTCGAGCTTCGACATCACGAGAGCCCGGCCGCGAGCCACCTTCTTCACCTCGGCCACGTCCTCGGGGCGCTGGACGAAGGAGAGCGCGATCCAGTCCACGCCGGCATCGAGCGCCGCTTCGAGATCCGAGCGGTCCTTCTCGGTCATGGCGGCGACCGGGATCGTGGTGTCGGGCAGGCTCACGCCCTTGCGGTTGGAAATCTTGCCGGCGACCTCCACCGAGGTGGTCGCGGAACCCTTCTTCACGCTCTTCACGCGCAGCCGCAGCTTGCCGTCGTCGATCAGAACCGTATGGCCGGGCTCGAGCGAGGAGAGGATCTCCGGATGGGGCAGGTGCACGCGATCGGCGGTGCCGGGGGTCTTGTCCGCGTCGAGCGTGAAGGATTGTCCCGGCACCAGCATGGCGCCGTCGCCTTCGAATGCGCCGACGCGCAGCTTCGGTCCCTGCAGATCCGCCAGGATGGCGATGGGCCGCCTGAACTTGGCCTCGACGGCGCGGATCATGGCAACCCGCTCCTTCAGCTTCTCGCGCGGCAGGTGGCTCATGTTCAGGCGGAACACATCGGCTCCCGCCTCGAACAGCTTCTCGATCATCTCCGAATTCTCGGAGGCCGGGCCTAAGGTTGCGAGGATCTTCGTGCGGCGTGCGCGTCTCATTATGGCTGCCCCCCTGGGCGGTTTGTTTCGGTGAGCTGAATGGTCCAGCTCTTCTGTTCTCCGGTGTCGACTTCGAAGAAGCCGCTGCGATCAAAGCCCCTGGCGAGGCAATCCTCCGTGCCGCGAATCGTGAATTCGCGCTCCCGCGTACACATGAAGGAGCGCCCGCTCCATTCGCCGCCACGGTCGTAATCGATGGCGTAGACGTAATAGAAGCGCCCGGCGAGCTGGCCCTTCAGCAGGGTTTCGCAGCCACGGGCGGTGAGATTCCACCAGCCCTCCGTCACCCACCCTTGCGCGTCCCGGTAGCCGAGCGCGATGCCGACCCGGCTCGAGGTCATGTTGCACAGGCGCAGGTCCGCCTTCGCGGGTGACGCGGCGAGCACGCACCCGCTCACGACGAAGGCCGCGAGTGCAAGGCTTCGCCGCCGGAAAGCAGGCGTTGTGAGGGTGAAGGCCTTCATGGATATGGTTTGGTCGAATCGAAAGGAATGAAATCGCACAATGGGTCAAGAACTTTGGCGAATCGTTGTCGGCCAGATGAGCCCCAGGAGCAAGACCTTCGAGCCGGCGGGTTGAAGAATTTGCCGCCTGCATGGCCTCTGCGACACAGGCACCCGGCATTCAGGCGGGTGTTGCTCCCCGTTCGGAGAGGGGCGGTGCTGGGCTAACTGGCCTGCGCTTCGGGTTTCGGACGTGCCACCCAGATGCCGAACAGGATCAGTGCACCGCCCAAGGCCTGGATCGGCGTCAGCGCCTCGCCCAGCACGGCCCAGCCGAACACGGCCGCCGCAATCGCCTCGAGGAAAATCACCAGGGACGAGAAGGTCGCCGGCAGGCGCCCGAGAGCGATGGCGAGCAGTCCCTGGCCGCCCGCATGGCTGACATAGGACATGGCCAGCAGCGCCGCGATGCCTTGGCCCGTCTGCGGGATCACCCGCGTGTCGAACAGAACCGCGATGACGAACAGGATGGCGGAGGTGATGAGCCCCGCCTCGAACGTCACCCGCGCGGCGCCCGCCGTCTTGCGCGCGCGGCTGGCGGCCAGGAAATACATCCCGAAGAAGAACGCCGTGGCGACCCCGTAGAGATCGCCTTCGATCCGGGCCGGGTCCGCCTGCAGGCTCTGACCGATCAGGGCGGCTCCGCCCAGCAGGCAAAGCCCGAGGCCTAGGAAGGTGCCCCGCGACACCTGCTGCCTGAAGATCAGCCAGACCGTCAGCACGACGAAGAGCGGCGCCATGGTGGCAAAGAACGTGGCATTCGCCACGGTGGTCTTGAGAATCGCCAGGTGCCAGAAGAAGAGATCGCCCGCAAAGACGATGCCGCCCAGGATGCTGGCCTTGGAGAAACGAACCGTCGGCGCACCGGTTGGCGCGCGCCGCTCCTCAATGCGCATCCAGACATAGAGCAGGGGCAGGCAGAGCGAGACGCGCCAGAAGGCGCTGGCGAAGGGGCCGACATCGGCCGGGGTTCCGCCCATGTCGGCGGAGGCGAAGCGGACGAAGATCGGGGAAATGCCCATGGCCACGGCCCCCAAGCAGAGGGCGGCAAAAGCGGAGGCGAAGCCCGGCTCGAGGCGGGCCGTGGTGGATGTCGGGGACATGTGGAACGTGAAAGTCTGTTGCGCGGAAGGTCGCGTTGTCAGGGTTGGAGGGGCAGGGTAAGGCTTTTCCTCCGCCGTTCAATCATCGTTCGTGAAAATCCACCCTCGCCATGTCTGTTTCCGCTGCGCTCAGGCTCGAAGAACCATCCCTTGAGCCCCATCCGGTCGAGACCATTCCTGGTTCCGTCGAATCGGGGATCCTGATCCTGTGCGACCACGCCTCCAATGCAGTGCCGCCGGATTTAGGCGATCTCGGCCTGCCGGAATCCGAGTTTCAGCGCCACATCGCCTATGACATCGGGGCGGCTGCCGTCACCCGCTCGCTCGCCCGACGCCTCGGCGCTCCGGCGATCCTCACCCGGTTCTCGCGGCTGATCATCGACCCGAACCGGGGCAGGGACGACCCGACGCTCGTGATGCGCCTCTCCGACGGTGCGGTGGTGCCGGGCAATGCCCGCCTAGACGAGGCGGAGGTGCAGCAGCGCATCGCCCGGTTCTACGATCCTTACGATCACGCGATCTCGGACGCGATCCATAAGGCCATGGCGGCCGGCCATCCTCCAGTCGTCGTGACGGTCCACAGCTTCACCCCCGTCTGGCGCGGCTGGCCCCGGCCCTGGCATGTGGGGATCCTCTGGGATGCGGACGACCGCTTCGCCAAGCCGCTCCTGGAGGGGCTGCAGGCGGAGGACGGACTCGTCGTCGGCGACAACGAGCCCTATGATGGGGCGCTCGCGGGCGACACCATCGACCGCCATGCGACGGTGCGCGGCCTGGCCAATGCTCTCATCGAGATCCGGCAGGACCTGATCGCCTCCGACGAGGGCGCCGAGGACTGGGCCGAGCGCTTCGCGCGGCTGCTCGAGCCACTGGCGAGCCGGCCGGAGCTTCGGGCGCCCCGGATCTTCGGCACCCGCACCCGTGACCGCCTGCGCCAGCATGGAGGAGCAAGCCAATGAAGGACATCGACGACAGGACCCGCACGGAACTGGAGGCGGCCGCCTTCCGCAGGCTGGTCGAGCACCTGCGCGAGCGCACGGACGTCCAAAACATCGACCTCATGAATCTGGCGGGCTTCTGCCGCAACTGCCTGTCCAACTGGTTGAAAGATGCCGCCGACGAGCGGGGCGTCACCCTCTCCAAGGAGGACAGCCGGACCCGAGTCTACGGCATGCCCTATGAGGAGTGGAAGCAGCGCCACCAGGGTGAGGCCAGCCCGACGCAACTCGCAGATTTTGAGAAATCGAAGCCGGGGCATTAAAACGGCTTCAACCAAATGACCATAACAGTGGCACCAACGCCATCAATCAGGGGCTTCATTCATGGATGACGCAGCTTTCAACACCGAATCCGTCGCCGCCGACCAGCTGAAGGCCTTCATCGAGCGCATTGAGCGCCTCGAGGAGGAAAAGGCCGGCATCGCGGGCGACATCAAGGACGTCTACGCCGAGGCCAAGGGCAACGGATTCGACACCAAGGTCCTGCGCAAGATCATCTCCCTGCGCAAGCGCGACTACGCCGAGCGCCAGGAAGAGGAGGCGATCCTCGAGCTCTACATGCAGGCGCTTGGGATGGCGTAGAGCGGGTCTAAGCGTTTTGAGACATTCGAAGGCCCTGCAGCACAATCTGCCGGGCCTTTGTCATTCCTGAGGCGCGTCTGCCAGACGCAGGGACTGCAGGACTTCGACCGTCGCAGGCGGCAGCGGCGTCGAGCGGCGGGTCTCCTTGTCCACTATGACGATGGTCGCCTCTGTCGTGGCAACGAGGCGCCCTTCATTGAAAATGCCCTGAGCCAGGGTGAACGAGCTGCGCCCGACCCTCACCACGCCTGTGCCGATATCAACGCTGCCGGGCCAGAAGAGCTCGGCCCGAAAATCGATCTGCAGCCGGGCGATGACGAAGCTCCGCCCCTCCGTGGCGAGCGGCCTCGCCGGATCGTACATGAAGGCGACCCGCCCCACTTCCGAGAAGGTGGCGAAGACCGCATTGTTCACGTGCCCCTGCCGGTCGAGATCCGCATAGCGGATGTCGGTGGAGGTGCGGCTTGGATAGGCCTCCAGCGGGCGCAGGGCGTTCAGGTCGTTCATCGTCCGGTCCTTGTCATGGGGCCATAGAATACGAAACATCCTGTGGCTCAAGAGAGGGGTCTCTCATTGAAGCCTTTTCGTCCTCGATGATCTGCCATGCAGCCCGTGACCTCGCCCCGGGCGATCCGGTTCTCTATAGATTCGAGGAGAATCGACACGGGAGGAATGCATGAAGCGCGCGCCACACGAAGTGACGGAGCCTCAGGACGCCGAAGCGCGCCGGAAGATCCGGCCGGTCATCTGCTATCCCGTCGACACCCTGCCGCGGCCCGACCTCGCCGCCTATCAGGCCGCCCGCGATGGTTGGGAGAAGGTGGACGAGGTCGTGGTGCCGCCCCGCGAGGCGCGCTGCTTCCGGGTGCCGGCGGGCTCGTTCTTTCGGATCGTCAGCATCGAGGGGCCGCAGGTGGGCGACCTCAATCTCTGGTCGGCGGGCGACGTCAACGAGCGCTTCTTCTCCGGCAAGACGCGGGCGCTGCACGGCACGCATCTCTCGACCGGCGACCAGCTCTGGTCGTGCCTGCCTTACCTGCGCGCCATGGCGACGATCACCCACGACACCCTGGACTGGTACGGTTTCGACGAGTTCGGAGGCTCCGTGCATGACGTGATCGGCACGCGCTGCGACCCCTACACGCACAAGCTCCTCTCAGGCAACGAGTACCACCATTGCTGCCACTCGAACCTGACCCGTGCCCTGAGCGAGCGCTTGGGCAAGCCGAAGCAGGAGGTGGAGCCTGCCGTGCACGACGTGCTCAACGTCTTCATGTGCACGGGCTTCACCCGCGACACCGGCCAGTACTTCATGAAGGCGAGCCCGGTGCGGCCGGGCGATTATCTCGAGTTCTTCGCTGAGATCGATCTCTTAGGGGCGCTCTCCGCCTGCCCGGGCGGGGATTGCAGCGCGGAGCATTCGAGCGACGCGGCCGTCTGCCATCCGCTGCTGGTGGAAGTCTATCGTCCGAAGGCCCCGCCTGCCGGGTGGGCCTCGCCAGCCCGCAACGGCTACAGCCGCAGGCACGAGGACTGAAACGAAAAAGGGCCCCAGCGGGGCCCTTTCTTATTGCACGACCTTCAGTGGCTTGACGGCCGGTCCCGTGAACCGGTTCGTCGTCAGATCGGCCACCGGCTTCTTTGAGAACCCCATGTGCAGGCTGGGCTCCGCCGCCATGAGGGCCGTGAGCGCCGTGGCAGGCGGCTCTTTCGCTGCAGTTGCCGAAGCCTTGGTTGGAGCATCAGGCTGGACCTTGATCGGCTTGGTGTCCTTGGACGTCGAGCCGGTCGTGGCGACCGGGATATCCACTGGAGCCGCCGCGGCAACCTGGATTGGCCGCAGATCCGGGCGCGGCGGGGGCAGGGGAGCCGCAGCGGTGGTGATTGCCGCACTCGTCGTGCCGCGCAGGTCAGCCAGAACCGGAATCGGGTTCGTGGCCGAAAGCGAGCCCGGACGGGCCGGGGGAAGCGGCGCATAGGCCAGGGCGACGGCGCCGCCGAGAGCCTCGACGCCCGTCTCATCCGAGTCGGGTCGCCGGGGCGGCATCGGCGCGAAGGCCATGCCCTTGGCGATGGACATCTCCGAGGCGCCGGGGCCCTGCTGCCAGGCCAGGGACGGGCCGGACGCGGTCTGGACCGTGCTCGGCGCTCCGTTGATTCGGGTCGGAGGCAGCGGGGGTGGCGCAGGCGGTGTCAGGTCCTCGCGCAGGGCGGGTGCCATGGAGGCTACGACTGTCGGGGCAGGCGGTTCGGGCCGCGGCTGGACCGCCACGGGCGCGCGGCGTGCCGCCGGTGCCGGATTTCCGTAGGATTGCAGGGCCGCATAGACCGACGAGTTGGAATCGCTCGCATAATTGTCCGCCTGCGACGGCTGCTGGCGGGAGGCGATGAGCGCCCGGCCCGGCCGCGAGGCGACGCGGATCTCCTCCGCATCCTCGTCCTCGTCGTCGCCACCACCGAACAGGGTGGCCCAGAAGCTCTTGCGGCGCGGCTGGGTCGCGACGGCTTCCTCCGCATCCGCGTAAGCCGTGTAGCCGGCCACCGTGCCGCCCTTGGCCAGCACTTCAGCGCGGGCCTCCTCATAACCGGGCATGGGTCCGCCGTCGGCTGGGATATGAACGGTCTTCCCGTCGGGGAAGATGCTGGCGAGTTGGGACCGGGTCATGCGCGGCCAGGCGCGCACGCTGCCCACATCAAGGTGGATGAAGGGCGTATAGGCGTTGGGATAATAGCCGACGCCGCCGTTCTGGAGCCGCATGCCGATGGCCCGCACGCGGGAGGCGGACACGTCGGGCAGGTAGAAGTCCATCGCCTTGCCCTGCATGTGCTGGCTGTTCTTCGCCACTGCGCTGGAGCGCCGCCGGAGCATGGAATTGGTCTGGGGCGAGCGGTAGGCCGAGTTCACGTGAACGGGTGCATCGGATCCCGCTTCCCGATAGACCTCCCACACTGTGTCGAACAGGCGCGGGTCCATGCGGGTCGACTCGGCGCGCCGCCAGTCGCGCAGGAACCAGTTGAGCTGCTGCAGGGCGGCCGAATCGTACTGCCCGTTGCGCCGGAAGGTGACGGTGAGGGTTTCCTTGGTGTTGTTATGGTAAAAGGTCAGTGTGCGGGTATCGCCGTTGGCCACGGCATCCTGCGTGCCGCGCACTCCGCTCACCATGACGGCCAGAAAGGCCGCAAGACCAATGCCGACGCGAGACGCGAGGCGGTCCTTACGCAATACTCTCACTGTGATACTCGTCTTTACCGGGTGGCATCCGTGGATGCAGCGATCCTTATAGTGAAAGGATCTTTGCCGAAGACGGTTACGTTCCCGTTAAGTGAGAGAAGGAAAGGCGCCGAAAAACGGCTCTAAGACGGGATCATTCTGACAGGTTCAGGGCAGCCCGGACCTTGCGGTCGAGGCCATAGATATCCTCGAAACGCCTCAACTCGCCCTTCTCGTCGACCGAGAGGGTGAAGTAGGTCAGATGCACCGGCAGGGGATCCGTGAGGTGCACGTAGCGCTCGCCCTTGCCGATAAGGCCCCGCAGCTTCTGCTCGGTCCACTTGCCGTCCCGGCCCATGATCTCTTCTGCGAGCTCGAAGGGCTTGTCGACGCGCACGCAGCCATGGCTGAAGGCACGCTTGCTGGCGGAGAAGAGGTTGCGGTTCGGCGTGTCGTGCAGATAGACCGCATGCTGGTTGGGGAACATGAACTTCACGTAGCCCAGCGCATTGCGCTCGCCCGGAGGCTGCTGCACCGAGATCTGATTGCCTTTGCGGATGACCTTGTAGCCCTTGCGCGCCGCATAGCTCGGGTCGTTGGCAAGTGCCGGCAGAATCTCCTTCTTCATGATGGACGGTGGGATCGTCCAGGACGGGTTCACCACCAGATACTTCATGTTCTCGGAGAAGATCGGCGTCTGCGACTGCTCCTTGCCGACGATCACGCGGGTCTCGTGGACCACGTTGCGGCCTTCCTTCAGACGCAGACGGTATTCGGGCACGTTCACGGCGATGTGCCGGTCGCCCAGGTCCGCCGGCAGCCAGCGCCAGCGCTCCATGTTGGCGATGATCTCGGATTCGCGCTGCGCGACGGACGGGCCGGAGAGCGCCGCCACCGTCTGGGCGTTGAGCACGCCCGTATCCGGCAAACCTCGTTCCTTCTGGAAGGCCGCCACCGCGGAGGCCACGCGCTCGTCGTAGACGGTCTGGTTGTCGGAATCCTTGGCCAGATTAAACCGCGCGCGGATCAGGGGCACGCGCGGATCCTTCATGCCCACCCGCAGGATCGGCCCCATGGGAAGGCGCACGCTGGGCTGGGAGGGATGGTTTTCACGCAGCTGCACCAGCCGCTCCCGCAAGGCCCTATAGCCCGCATGCGGCGGATTGTAGGCCGCCAGCGCCGCGCCGGCATCTTTCGCCGAGGCAACCTTGCTCAGCACCTCGCCGATCTCCGGCATCGCGAGCTTCGGCGTCACGAGGGGCGAGAGGCGCGCAAGATCGATGCGGGCGCCTCGGGCATCGCGGGCATAGCGGATCACGAACAGGGAGAGCTTCACATCGGCCCTGGCCCATTGCGCAAGGGGCGCATCTCTGCGCAGTCCCGCATCTCGCGGGACGTAGTCGGTGGGATCGAGACCGTCCTCGTCCGCAGCCTTCAGGCGCTCCATGGCGGCCTGGGCGGCCCGTGTCCAGGCCCCGTCCTGCGACCATACCAGCGGGCGCTCGGCCTGTGCGTAATAGGCGGCCAGAGCCTCGCGATCCCTGGTGCCCACGCGCAGTTCGCGCATGGCCGCATCGTCGGCGAACAGGCCCTCCACCGCCATGCGGACGATATCGGTCTGCATGAGGGCCGTGACGGGAGCTGCGTCAGGCAAGGGAATCTCGATGGCGGGAGCAGCCTTCAGATCCGCAGCTTCGATGGAAACGGGCGCCGGCTCGGTCAGCGGGATCGCCGGAGAAGCGATGTCCTTCGGTGCAGAAGCATCCTGGATTGCGACATCGTGAAAGGATGGCTGCGTCGGGCTTTCAGCAATGGCCGGCTCGACCCGATCGGATTGTTGGCTGATGGCGATGTCGTCCGCCGAAGCGACGAGAGGCAGGAGAGAAACCGACCCGATGAGACCAAGCCAAATGGCAGTCTTGCGCAACCCACGCATGACCATGCTCCTCGTCGCAATGAAGGTGGAGGACTAAGGAATCCTCCATCAAATGAATTTCGTCAGTGTGCGGGCACACGTCTGTTACGCTTAACGCGCAAAACGTCATGCGGCTTCATCGTCTAGGCCAAGTTATTTCAATTTTCTGTAAAGAGTTGCCCGGACGGGATGCCGGTCCGCTGCGGGATGGCAGGCGTATGTCCTTGAAATCAAAGGCGTGCAGAGCCAGTTGTGCGCGCCTCCGGATTGGCGGGCATCCGCCTTTCGCCGGAAAGGTTAATCATCAGTAAAGCGTGTGGAGCGGGTCTTGAGCTGCCCTTGTCTCCGGCTATGCCCAAGACTTATGGGCAAGCGCCTGAACCGGTGGGATGTCGATGCGTCCTTGCTGAATACGCAATGCGATTGTTGGAGATTCGGCCGGGCAAGAAGGCTCAACCAGGGGCCGCTTCCGCGATTTGTGACCGTCCGGCACGGGTTGATACGGATAGGCCGGCGGCCAATATGTGTGCAGTACCTCTGACCCTCGATCTCCGACAGGCCTTCGCCCGTGACCTCTCAGACAACGTCCTCCCTGCATCACCCCTTGTCCTCCGGCGCGGCTCAGACCGAACTCGGCATGCTGCCCGAATGGAACCTGTCCCACCTCTATCCCGGCATGGACAGCGAGGAGTTCAAGCGCGATCTCGCCAAGGCGGAGGCCGAGTGCAAGGCCTTTGCTGCGGACCATCGCGGCAAGCTCGATGCCATGGCACGGGGCGAGGGCGCCTCTCAGGCCCTGAGCGAGGTCGTCAAGCGCTATGAGGCCCTGGAGGATCTCCTCGGGCGCATCATGTCGTATGCGGGTCTCGTCTATTCCGGCGACACCACTGATCCGGTCCGGGCCAAGTTCTACGGCGACACGCAGGAGCGCCTCACCGCCGCGTCGACCGAACTGCTCTTCTTCTCGCTCGAGCTTAACCGTATCGAGGACGGGATTCTCGACAGGGCCATGGGCGAGGAGCCGCTCCGGCATTACAGGCCATGGATCGAGGACCTGCGCAAGGACAAGCCCTTCCAGCTCGACGACCGGATCGAGCAGCTCTTCCACGAGAAGTCCGTCACCGGACGCTCGGCCTGGAACCGCCTGTTCGACGAGACCATGGCTTCCTTACGCTTCAATGTGCGCGGCGAGGAGCTGCCCATCGAGCCGACGCTCAACAAGCTGCAGGACGCGGACGAGAGCTTGCGCAAAGACGCCTCCGACGCGCTGGCCAAAACCTTCAAGGCCAATCTTCGCACCTTCACGCTCATCACCAACACGCTGGCCAAGGACAAGGAAATCTCCGATCGCTGGCGCGGCTTCGAGGATGTGGCCGATTCCCGCCACTTGGCGAACCGGGTCGAGCGCGAGGTGGTGGAGGCCATGGTGTCCGCCGTGCGCGAGGCCTATCCGCGCCTGTCACACCGCTACTATGCCCTGAAGGCCCGGTGGTTCGGCAAGGACAAGCTCGACCATTGGGACCGCAATGCGCCCCTGCCGAAGGTCGAGCAGCGCACCATTTCCTGGAACGAGGCGCGGGACACGGTGCTGTCCGCCTATTCCGCCTTCTCGCCGCGCATGGCCGACATCGCGCGCCGCTTCTTCGACGAGGGCTGGATCGACGCCCCTACGCGTCCCGGCAAGGCGCCGGGCGCCTTTGCCCACCCGACGGTGCCGTCCGCCCACCCCTACGTGCTCCTGAACTATCAGGGCAAGCCGCGGGATGTGATGACGCTGGCCCACGAGCTCGGCCATGGGGTGCATCAGGTCATGGCCGGGCCCAACGGCGCCCTCATGGCCCCAACGCCCCTGACGCTGGCCGAGACGGCCTCCGTCTTCGGCGAGATGCTCACCTTCCGCCGCCTCCTCGACCAGACCACCAACCCGGTGCAGCGCAAGGCGATGCTGGCCGCCAAGGTTGAGGACATGATCAACACGGTGGTGCGCCAGATCGCCTTCTACGCCTTCGAGCGCAAGGTCCATCTGGAGCGCCGCAACGGTGAGCTGACGGCGGACAAGCTCTGCGAGCTCTGGATGTCCGTGCAGGACGAGAGCTTAGGCCCGGCGATCCGCCTCGGTCCGGGCTACGAGAGCTATTGGACCTACATTCCGCACTTCATCCACTCGCCGTTCTACGTCTATGCCTATGCCTTCGGCGATTGCCTGGTGAACTCGCTCTACGGCGTCTACGAGCGCTCCAACGAGGGCTTCGTGGACCGCTACTTCGCGCTCCTCTCGGCCGGCGGCACCAAGCATTATTCCGAGCTTCTTGCCCCCTTCGGCCTCGATGCGAGCGATCCGTCCTTCTGGCAGATCGGCCTGTCGATGATCGAGCGGCTGATCGGCGAGCTCGAGGCGATGGAGCAGGGCGCCTGACAATGAGCTCCTGATGTCGGGCCGAATGAGCCGTCAGGGTGCTTGCTGTGGCGCAACGTCGAGGCAGTCTGCATGGGGCAGACCGCCGATAGCCGCACTTTTATATTCGGGAAGAACCTGATCCATGGCCGACCATGACAACGAAGCGAACCGCTTCTCCGCGCGCGCTGCCCGCTATGCCAGAGTCGGTGCCAATATGGGCGGAGTCGCAGCCCGCATGGCGGGGTCGCGCCTGTTCGGAGGCGAGGATCGCGATGCCTCCAACGCGGCGGTGCTGGCGCAAGCCCTTGGCGGCCTGAAAGGGCCGATCATGAAGGTGGCGCAGTTGCTCGCCACCATCCCCGACCTCATCCCGCCGGAATACGCCGCCGAGCTGCAGAAGCTCCAGAGCGAGGCGCCGCCCATGGGTGCGGCCTTCGTGAAAAGGCGGATGCAGGCGGAGCTTGGCGCGCAATGGCAGAGCCGGTTCGGCTCCTTCGAGCTCAACCCCTCGGCCGCCGCCTCCCTCGGCCAGGTGCACCGGGCGACCACGAAGGACGGCGAGGCGCTCGCCTGCAAGCTCCAGTATCCGGACATGCAATCGGCCGTCGAGGCGGATCTGAGCCAGCTCGAATGGGTTTTCGCCCTCCATCGGCGCATGGACCCGGCCATCGATACCCGCGAGATCGCCAAGGAGATCGGCGAGCGGGTGCGCGAGGAGCTCGACTATGAGCGCGAGGCCAAGCACGCGGCGCTCTATGCCCAGACCCTGTCCGATATAGGCGAGGTCCGGGTGCCGCGGGTCCATCCGAAGCTGTCCACCAAGCGGCTCCTGTCCCTCGAGTGGCTCGAGGGCGACAAGATCCTCGGCTTCACCGAGGCGCCGGTCGAGATCCGCAACCGGCTGGCGGTGGCCATGTTCAAGGCCTGGTGGCACCCCTTCAGCCATGCGGCCGTGATCCATGGCGACCCGCATCTCGGCAACTACACGGTCTTCTCGGAGGACGGGGAAGCGAGGGGCATCAACCTCCTCGACTATGGCTGCATCCGCATCTTCCACCCGCGCTTCGTGGGCGGCGTGGTCGATCTCTACCGGGGCCTTCAGACCGACGACCGCGCCCGGATCGTCCACGCCTACGAGACCTGGGGCTTCAAGAGCCTGTCGAACGAGCTGATCGACATCCTCAACATCTGGGCCCGCTTCATCTATGCCCCGCTCCTCGACGACCGGGTTCGCACCGTGGCCGATGGGGTCAAGCCCGGAGAGTACGGCCGCCGGCAGGCCTTCGAGGTGCACAAGGCCCTGAAGGAGAAGGGACCTGTGACGGTGCCGCGCGAGTTCGTGTTCATGGACCGGGCGGCCGTCGGCCTGGGCGCCGTCTTCCTGCACCTCAAGGCCGAGCTGAACTATCACCACCTGTTCGAGAACGAGATCGAGCGGTTCTCCCTGGAAAAGCTGGAGCAGAGGCAGGGGGAGGTCCTGGCAGCTTCCGGTTTACCAAAACCCATGTGATGAAGTTGCATCTTGCGCCGTTCGGCTTTAGGGCATGACGTTAGGTAAGAGCATTTTCAGGCGAAGTGGATTCCGGTTCGCCGTGGAAAATGCGACCAGACAAGAACACTCGAAGCCTTTTGCGAGCCCCAGGGCTCGCAAAAGGCTTGAGGGGGCAGCCGATGAAGATCGCTTTCGTTCACCAGAATTTTCCGGGTCAGTTCCTGCGCCTGGCCGGGTCCTTCGCCGAGGGGCATGAGGTCGTGGGATTGGGGATGGTCAAGCAATGCTCCATTCCCGGCGTGAAGTACTTCTCCTACGAGGCCGTGCCGGGGCCTGAGGATGCGCCCTATCAGAACCGCTATTCTCCCGTGATTCCGCGCCTGCGCCGAGCCTACGGCGTCGCGCACAGGGCCAAGGCGCTTGCTAGCCAAGGCTTCGAACCGGACGTGGTCGTGGTCAACACGGGCTGGGGCGAGAACCTGTTCCTGAAGGATATCTGGCCGAAGGCCCGCCACGTGGCTTACTTCGAGTATTATTACCACGCCAAGGGGCAGGACCTCGACTTCGATCCCGAGTTTCCGGTCACCAACGAGGAGGTGATCTGGCGCCTGCGGCTCAAGAACTCCATGCAGCTCGGCGCCCTGGATGCCGCCGACCTGGCGGTGGCTCCGACCCGGTACCAGCGCGACACCTTCCCGGAATATCTGCGCGACCGGCTCGCCATCATTCATGACGGCATCGACACCAAGCGCCTCGTCCCGGACCGGAACGTCCGGATCAGGCTCGGCCAGGACGGACCGCCGCTCACCCGCCAGAAACCTGTTGTGACCTATGTCACCCGCAACATCGAGCCGATGCGGGGCGCCCATGTGGTCTTCAAGAGCCTTCCGTACCTCCTGGACATCGACCCCGAGCTTCGGGTGGTGATCATCGGCGGGAAGGGCACCAGCTATTCGGGTTCCGCCCCAGGCGGGCAGTCATGGTTCGATGTGTTCAAGTCCAGGATCGAGCGGCCGGTGGACTGGTCCCGGGTCCATTTCGTCGGGAACCTGCCCTACGACCAGTTCGTGAAAGTGCTGCAGGTCTCCTCGGCTCATGTCTACATGACCTATCCCTTCGTGCTGTCCTGGTCGTCCATCGAATCCATGGCGCTCGAGTGCCGGATCGTGGCCTCCGACACGGAGCCGGTGCGCGAGATCATTCAGGATGGGGTCAACGGCCGTCTCTTCCCCTTCTTCGACGAAAAGGCCCTGGCCGAGCGCGTGCGCGAAACCTTGGCCGAGAAGGACAAGTCCGCCGCCATGGCCGCAGAGGCCCGGCGAATCGCCGTTGCGAAATACGATTACGAAACGGTGTGCCTGCCCCAATGGCGCGAATTCCTGGGGATCCAATAATTCCACGAAACATTGATAAAGTTTTCGCCGGGAGCCATTGGAAAGATTGCGGCTCCTCACCGCATGCGTTAAACGCAGCAATTAACACGTGACGCTCAAACAGGGCTTTGAATCATGGCCGATACAAAACATGCGCCGCATGGGGGCTATAGTCCGGATATGGACGGCCGCGCTCATGAAGCGACCTACAACGGATTCATTCAGTTTGCTGAAATCGCGACAGCTGTCGTCATCTGCCACGTCCTCGCGCTGGCCGTCGGCGGCATCAAGCACGCTTGGCTGACGGCGATCTTCGGCGTCGTCCTCTCTCTGGCCGCTGGCGGGCTTGGGGCCATGGCTCCCTCCATTGGAGTGCGGGCTCCCGCAGCGGTCGGCGTTCTTCTCCTCCTGGCGCTCGTCTTCTACTGAGCAGCGGGAGTTTCCACCATACGAGACAAGAGCTTGATCTCAAGCCATTGAACAGATCGCAGGGGGGCTAAAATGCGGATTGCCGTTCTCTCCGAAACCGATGGAGCGGAGACCCGTGTTTCCGCCACCCCTGAGACGGTCAAGAAGTACAAGACGCTCGGCGCGGACGTTGTCGTCCAGGCAGGCGCCGGCGCCAAGGCCGGCATCCCCGATGCCGATTTCGAGACCGCAGGCGCCTCGGTGGCGGCGAATGCAACCGACGCCCTCAAGGATGCCGACGTCATTCTGAAGGTCCGCCGCCCTGCCGAGGGTGAGTTGTCCGGTGCCAAGCCCGGCGCCCTCGTCATCGCCATCATGGATCCCTACGGCCAGGACGAGGCCCTCAAAGCCCTTGCGGACGCCAAGGTCTCGGCCTTCTCCATGGAGCTGATGCCCCGCATCACTCGTGCGCAGGTGATGGACGTGCTGTCCTCCCAGGCCAATCTCGCCGGTTATCGCGCCGTCGTCGACGCCACCGCCGAATACGGCCGTGCGATCCCCATGATGATGACCGCGGCCGGCACCGTGCCGGCTGCCCGCATCTTCATCATGGGCGCAGGCGTCGCGGGCCTCCAGGCCGTCGCCACCGCCCGCCGCCTCGGCGCGGTGGTCACCGCCACGGACGTGCGCCCCGCCGCCAAAGAACAGGTGGAGAGCCTGGGCGCCAAGTTCATCGCGGTCGAGGACGAGGAGTTCAAGCAGGCCGAGACCGCCGGCGGCTATGCCAAGGAGATGTCGGCCGAGTACCGGGCCAAGCAGGCCGAGCTGGTCGCCTCCCACATCGCTAAGCAGGATATCGTGATCACCACGGCCCTGATCCCCGGCCGCCCGGCCCCGAAGCTCATCACCCGGGCCATGGTCGAGTCCATGAAGCCGGGCTCCGTGATCGTCGACCTGGCGGTGGAGCGCGGCGGCAATGTCGAGCTGGCTCAGGCCGGAGAGATTGTGGACCATAACGGCGTGAAGATCGTGGGCCACCTCAACGTCCCCGGGCGCCTCGCCGCCACGGCCTCCAGCCTCTACGCGAAGAACCTCTACGCCTTCGTCGAGACGCTGGTGAACAAGGACACCAAGGAACTGGCCGTGAAATGGGACGACGAGCTGGTCAAGGCCACCTGCCTGACCCGCGACGGCGCCATCGTTCACACCGCCTTCCAGCCGACCGCTTAAACCGTCCAGGGGAGGACATCATGGCACTCACGCCCGAACAGGCTGTCGAGCAGGCCCGAGCGGCGGCCGAGGCCGCCCGCCGCGCTGCTGAATCGGCCCAGAGCATCGCCGACCAGCTGGCCGACACGGCAGGCCATGCCGCAGCAGTTGTCACCCACGGGGCGGTGGACCCCACGGTGTTTCGCCTGGCCATCTTCGTGCTGGCGATCTTCGTCGGCTATTACGTGGTCTGGCAGGTGACCCCGGCGCTGCACACGCCGCTCATGTCGGTCACCAACGCCATCTCGTCGGTCATCGTGGTGGGTGCCGTCCTGGCGGTGGGCGTCAACGTGGCCCCCAGCCTCGGCGAGGGCCCGATCTGGGCCCGGGCGCTCGGCTTCATCGGCCTCATCCTGGCAAGCATCAACATCTTCGGCGGCTTCCTGGTGACCCAGCGCATGCTTGCCATGTACCGCAAGAAGGGATGAGGCGATGTCGGCCAATCTAGCCTCGATCCTCTACCTCGTCTCGGGCGTCCTGTTCATCCTGGCCCTGCGGGGCCTGTCGCACCCCACCACCTCCCGGCAGGGCAACCTCTACGGCATGGTGGGCATGGGGATCGCCATCCTCACCACCCTGTTCGTGTCGCCCCCGAGCGGCTTCGGCGGCTGGGCGCTGGTGATCCTAGGGTTGGCTATCGGTGGCGGCATCGGCGCGGTGATCGCCCGGCGCGTGCCCATGACGGCCATGCCCCAGCTCGTTGCCGCCTTCCACTCCCTGGTGGGTCTGGCCGCCGTGCTCGTGGCGGCGGGTGCGCTCTATGCCCCGCAGGCCTTCGGCATCGGTGCGGAGGGCACCATCCACGGCGGCTCGCTGTTCGAGATGGCGCTCGGTGTCGCCATCGGCGCCATCACCTTCACCGGCTCCATCATCGCGTTCTTGAAGCTTGACGGCCGCATGTCGGGCAAGCCGATCATGCTGCCGAGCCGCCATCTCATCAACATCGGCCTCGGCCTGCTACTGCTGGTGCTGCTGGTCGCCTTCATCCGCACCGAGAGCCACGCGGCCTTCTGGCTGATCGTGCTGGTGTCCTTCGTGCTCGGCGTCACGCTCATCATCCCCATCGGCGGCGCCGACATGCCGGTGGTGGTGTCGATGCTCAACTCCTATTCGGGCTGGGCGGCGGCGGGCATCGGCTTCACCCTCGGCAACCTTGCGCTCATCATCACCGGCGCGCTGGTGGGCTCCTCGGGTGCAATCCTGTCCTACATTATGTGCAAGGGCATGAACCGCTCCTTCATCTCGGTGATCCTCGGCGGCTTCGGCGGCGAGACCGCAGGGGCTGCGGCCGGCGGCGCGGTCGAGACCCGGCCGGTGAAGCAGGGATCGGCGGACGATGCGGCCTTTATCATGAAGAACGCTGCCAAGGTCATCATCGTGCCGGGCTACGGCATGGCGGTGGCCCAGGCGCAGCATGCCCTGCGCGAGATGGCCGATGAGCTGAAGGCCGAGGGCGTCGAGGTGAAGTACGCCATTCACCCGGTGGCGGGCCGCATGCCCGGCCACATGAACGTGCTGCTCGCGGAGGCCAACGTGCCTTACGACGAGGTGTTCGAACTCGAGGACATCAACGGCGAGTTTGCGCAAGCAGATGTCGCCTTCGTCATCGGCGCCAACGACGTGACCAACCCGGCCGCCAAGACCGACCCGGCCTCGCCGATCTTCGGCATGCCGATCCTCGACGTGGAGCGGGCCAAGACCGTGCTGTTCATCAAGCGCGGCATGGGTTCCGGCTATGCGGGCGTGGAAAACGAGCTGTTCTTCCGCGACAACACCATGATGCTCTTCGGCGATGCCAAGAAGGTGGTCGACGAGATCCTCAAGAACCTCTGATCCTGCGGTCAGTTGAATGCTCAATGCCCGGCCTTCGTGCCGGGCGTTTTGTTTGAGCTCGCCACTTCCGCTGTCATTCCGGGGCCGCGCAGCGGAGCCCGGAATCCATAGCCGCTGACGATATGGGATAGGACGCAGAGGCTTCCGAAGCGCCTTACTTAAAGCTGTCGTGTTTATGGATGCCGGGCTCGGCTCATGTGAGCCGCCCCGGAATGACAGTGGTGCATGCCGGGAAGCGATGACGGAGGGCCCGAAATCTGCTTTAACGCCGTCTCTGTCGCGCTTTGCCCGGACTTCCCATGCCTTCCATCACCCTTCGCACCGCTCTTCCCGCCGACCGGGGCACCGTTGTCGAGCTGATCCACCAGCTCAATGTCTTCGAGGCCGATCTCGTCGGCGACCGTCGGCGCGATTACGCGGCTGCCGAGGAATACTACGACGAACTGATGCAGCGCCTGTCCCGCCGCAACGGCCGCATCATCCTGGCGGAGGCGGAGGGGATCGTCGTTGCCGCCATGGGCTTCTCGCTCGATCAGGACGCGGCCTACGTGATCGACGATGTGCGCAACCACGGCACGGTGACGGACCTGATCGTGCACAGCGACTGGCGCGCACGCGGCATCGGCCAGATGCTGCTGAACGAGGCCGAGCGCCTGACGAAGGAGGCCGGCCACAAGCGCCTCGTCATCGGGGCTCTCGTGGCCAACGAGCGGGCCGAGCGCACCTACCGCGCCTTCGGCTTCGAGCCCTACGTGTCGATCCTGTCGAAGGAGCTGTGAGGCGCCGGATAGGCCGTCTCCCATGACATCAGCATGATCAGCCTCGGCCAGCGGGCGGGCCAATCCTTCGCCATGACTCGTTCGCAATAGATGTCGATCTTGTGCCCGAAAACCGGCGTCGGTCGCACGATCAGGTTCATGAGGTCGTCGACACCATAGGGTGCCATAACTTTCACCTTACCCCTGACTGATCGCGCCGCGACGGCCGTTGCGGTCTCTGCCCAATGAGCTACGGCGTCGGCCGTGTCTCGGTAGGGCGCATCGCCATTGCGCAGGTGCATGCGCGCCTGGTTCTTCACGGACCAGGGAATGCCGGGCGCCAGGATGCGCAACTGGCATTCGATCTCGGCCTCCCGCTCCTTGCTCCTCTCGACAGGATCGAAGAAGAGCACATCCACATCCGAGAGCCGTGCTACGTCGATCTCTCGCCCATGCAGCATGTCCCAGACGCTGTTGCGGATGAAGCCTGCGCCGATCCAGGCATCGGGAAGCCCGAGGCTCTCCACATGCAAAAGAAGCGCATGCGAGGCTGCATGCGCTTCGAGAAGCCGTTCGATGTCGGAGATCGTCTGCAGGGGAGGGGCGGGGTTCATGCCGCCGCGCTCCGAAGCATTTTAAGAGCGGAACAGGCCGGCGACGCCGCCCTGCAGGCGGGACGAGCCCTGGCGGGCGACGGTGTTGCCGTTGTCGATGGTGAGAGCCCGGGAATAGCTCTCGAGGGCCTGGCTCTTGTCGCCCTTGCGCTCCATGGCCACCCCGCGCCACGCCCAGGAATTGGCATCCTTGGGGTCGACGTTGAGGGCTGCGTTGAAGTCCTCGATGGCCTTGTCGTACTGGTTCGTGGCCACGAAGCTCTGGCCGCGGGCGGCATAAGGCGCGCCCACGAAGGGGTTGCGGTCGATGGTGGCGTCGAAGTCGAGGATCGCCTGCTGGTGCATGCCCTGGCGCTGATAGAGCAGGCCGCGGGAATGCAGGGCCTCGGCCGATTCGGGCAGGAGGCGGGTGGCCGTGTTCAGGTCGCTGAGGGCTTCCTGGAACTGGTTCTGGGCGCGATAGAGATTGGCGCGGCCGATATAGGCCGGGCCGTAATTCGGATCGGCCTGGATCGCCCGGGTGAAGTCCGCGAGCGCCTGGTCGTTGCGGTTCGTCTGACGCAGGGCGAGCGCCCGGTTGGAATAGGCCGGCGCGTAGTTAGGGTCGAGCTGCACCGCCTTGGTGAAGTCGGCCATCGCGCTGCTGTAATTGCCCACCCGGGCGTAAGCCGCCCCGCGGGTGTTGTAGGCGCTCGGATCGTTCGGGTTGCGCTGGATCACGTCGGAGAGGGACGAGATATTGACCGTGCTCGTGCCCTGCGTGTCCTCTTCCACCACGGCGATGCGCTGGGCAGGGCCGCTGCTCGTCGTGCCGCAGGCGGACAGGCCAAGGGCAACCAGGGTCAGGCTCAGGGGGGCAAAACGGCGGATCGATGGGGCGAACACGTTCGTCTCCAGCTTCTTACTCGGTACCAGGAGGCGGCACTCTGGCGGGAAATTCTTAACAGCCGTGAAACAAGGCATCAAAAAGGCGTTTCACGGGAGAATTCGCAGCGTGGCGGAGCATTGGGTCGCAGCAAGCGGGACCCCAGACATGCAAACAGCGCCCCGCTCGCGCGTCGGGCGCTGTTTCACAACCGAAAGTCCAAGCCCCGGAGGGCCTGAAAGGCTTAGCGGGTCGTCGGGCGCGGCTTCGAAGGCAGCAGGCCTTCGCGCTGCATGCGCTTGCGGATCAGCTTGCGGGCGCGGCGAACGGCCTCAGCCTTCTCGCGGGCCTTCTTCTCAGACGGCTTCTCGTAATGGCCGCGAAGCTTCATCTCGCGGAAGATACCCTCACGCTGCATCTTCTTCTTGAGAGCGCGGAGCGCCTGATCGACGTTGTTATCCCGGACAAGAACCTGCACGCGAATTCCTCGTATTTGAACCGTTTCGATTGTGATAAAAAACAAAGGAGGCGCGTCAGGCGCACCTCTATCTGGCCGGCGTCAGTATCAGAAGAAGCCTTGCCTGTCCAGGGTTGCCTCTCAAGAAAAGCGCCGGGCCAGAGAAACAACGGCCGGGTCCGAAAAAGGTTCAGTCCCGCTCCGGAAAGACCCGCGTTACATGCCCCATCTTGCGGCCTGCCCGCGCCTCGGCCTTGCCGTAGAGGTGCAGATGCGCGCCCGGCTCGCCCAGGATCTCCTCCCAGGCATCCGCGTCGTGCCCGATCAGGTTCTTCATCTCGACCCGGCCGAGGCGGGCGGTGGCGCCGAGCGGCCAGCCGCAGACGGCCCGCACATGCTGCTCGAACTGCGACGTCACGGCGCCGCCCAGGGTCCAGTGGCCCGAGTTGTGCACCCGCGGGGCGATCTCGTTCACCACGAGGCGCTCGCCCCCACCTTCCGTGACCAGGAACATCTCCACGGCGAGCACGCCCACGTAGTCCAGGGCATCCGCGATGGAGCGGGCGATGCGGACAGCCTGTTCCTCCGTCTCCCGGGAGACCCCGGCTGGGACCCGGGTGGTGTCGAGGATGTGGTGACTGTGCTCGTTGGCGCAGAGATCGTAAGCCGCGAACGCCCCGGAGGCGGCGCGGGCGGCAACCACCGAAACTTCCCGCTCGAAAGGCACGAAGCCTTCGACGATGGAGGAGGCGCGGCCGATCTCCGCCCAAGCGGCGACGGGATCGGTCTCTGGCCGGATCATCACCTGACCCTTGCCGTCATACCCGAAGCGCCGGGTCTTGAGCACGGCGGGCCGGCCGATGCGCTCCAGGGCCTCGGCGAGCTCGGCCTCGTCCGAGAAGGTCGCGAAGGGAGCAACGTCGATGCCGAGCCCCGCGATGAAGCTCTTCTCCAGGAACCGGTCCTGCGACACGGCCAGCGCCTGGGCGTTGGGCGCGAGCAGGGTGTGGGTGCTTAAGATCGCGGCGGTCTCGCTCGGCACGTTCTCGAATTCGTACGTCACCACGTCCACGGCCTTGGCGAAGCGCACAAGGCTGGCCTCGTCCTCGTAAGCCGCGATGGTGCACTCGGCCGCCACCTCGAAGGCCGGGCTGTTGTCGTCAGGGGCATAGACATGGGTTCTGAGGCCCAGCTGGGCCGCCGCCATGGCGATCATGCGCCCGAGCTGACCGCCGCCGAGAATGCCGAGGGTGCAGCCGGGGCGGATCATGGGCAGGTCAGCTTTCATCGGAGGGGCGCTCGGCGACGCTGTCGCTCTGGCGCGTGCGCCATGCGTCGAGACGTTCGGCGAGCGAAGTATCGTGAAGGGCAAGCACGGCGGCGGCGAGGAGCGCCGCATTGACGGCTCCGGCCCGGCCAATGGCGAGCGTCCCCACGGGGATGCCGGCCGGCATCTGGACGATGGAGAGCAGGCTGTCCTGACCCGAGAGCGCCTTGGATTCCACCGGCACGCCGAAGACCGGCAGGGGGGTCATGGCGGCGGTCATGCCTGGAAGGTGCGCCGCGCCCCCGGCGCCCGCGATGATCACCTGAAAGCCGTCGGCCTTGGCGGTCTTGGCGAAGGCATAGAGCCGGTCCGGGGTGCGGTGGGCGGAGACGATGCGGGCGTCGTAAGGAATGCCCAGGGCGTCCAGGGTTTCGGCGGCATGGCGCATGGTGGCCCAGTCGGACTGGCTGCCCATGATGATGGCAATGGGGGTTCCCGCCATGGCGTGGCTCCGGCTTCAGGGCCTTCGGTATCAAGCCCGAATAGCGAAGGCTCCCCTGGCAGGCAAGGGCGATGCGGGCCTAAAGGTTAGAATTCTCAGGCGATGATGTCAGGGGTGAGCTGATCTTCCAGCCGGATGATCTGGTCCTTGAGGGAGAGCTTGCGCTTCTTCAGGCGCTGGACTTGGAGCTGGTCGCCGGCGACCATGCTCTCCAGGGCGTCGATCGCCATGTCGAGATCGCGGTGTTCCTGCTTGAGGCGGGCCAATTCCGCTTCCAGTTCAGCCAATTCGGTCATTGAAAATATCCAGAACGCCAAGCCATCTCGGATGCCGGGCCAAGAGGGGCGGAAGTATGCTCTGCGGGTCTGTGGAGGGCAAGATCATCCGAGCATCTTCTACTCTCGATTTTGCGAATTTTGCCTTCGACTCGCCACACTCGGGATGCCACACTGTTCGTGTCAGTCAACACAATAGGAGGAACTGACATGCCACTGCAGAATCACCTGTCGGAACTGGAGCGCAAGCATCGGGCTCTCGAGCGCGAGATCCAGGATACCCTCAACAGACCATCGGCAGATGATATGAGATTGGCAGAACTCAAACGAAGGAAGCTTCAGCTCAAGGACGAGATTTCACGACTGAGAAGCTCCGAATCGGCGGTGCATTAGCCGCGCATTTCCTCAATATTCCCACCCTCAGGAAGCCGTCGCTTCATTCGAAGCGGCGGCTTTTTGCTTGGTTGCTTCAGAGAAGCGCCTGGGCTCCGTCATAGACGAGCTTGGCTCCCACGAAGACCAGCAGCACATAGACAGCCGTATAGAAGAGTTGGCCGGAAACGCGCCGCACCAGCAGCACCCCGGCCCAGGTGGAGGCAATCGCCACGGGAAAGAGGGCCCCGGCGGTCGCCATGTTCTCGGCCGTGAATTGGCCCAGCGCCAGATAGGGCGGCACCTTGATCCAGTTGATCAGCGCGAACACGACTGCGCCCGTGCCGACGAAGACGTCCCGCGGGAGGCGCTGGGGCATCACGTAAATCTGGAAGGGCGGGCCGCCCGCATGGGCGATCATGCTGGTGAAGCCCGTCACCCAGCCCCAGAACATCCCGCGCGGCAGGTCGGCGGACGTCGCCTTCGGCTCCCGTCCGCCCCGCTCCAGCACCAGGCGGCGGATCGCGAAGGCGATGGAGATCAACCCGACGGCGAGCTTGATCGCCGCATCGGACACCTGGGCTGCCAGGAGGTAGCCGGTGAGAATGCCCAAGATGGCGCCTACGACCAGAATGACGACGTTGCGCCGGTCCCACGCGTAGCGGTAGGCCCAGACCGAGACCACGTCCTGCACGATCAGGATCGGCAGGGTGATGGCCGCCGCCTGAACGGGCGAGACCACCAGCGCCATGAGCGGCAGGGAGAGCATGCCGAGGCCCGAGAAGCCGCCTTTGGCCAAGCCCAGGAGCGTCACGGCTGGAATCGCCGCGGCATAGAAGAGAGGATCGGTGATCACACGGGAACTCGCCGAAAGTCGGATCGCCGAAAGTCTCCGCTGACCCCGACGCTGCTGCCTGCTACCACAGCAGCCATTCGAAGTCCCATGCCGTGAACGCAACGGGGAGCGCCATGTCATCGACCCAAAGCCGCTATCATGAGGTCTATGCCGGCTGGAAAGCCGATCCGGAAGGGTTCTGGGCGGAAGCCGCGCGGGAGATCGACTGGATCAAGCCTGCCGACAAGATCTTCGACGCCATGTTGGGCGCCTATGGCACGTGGTTCACCGGGGCGGTCTGCAACACCTGCTACAACGCCGTCGACCGGCATGCGGCAACCCGCGGGGACCAGGCGGCGATCATCTACGACAGCCCGGTCACCAACTCCAAACGCAGCATTTCCTATGCCGAGCTGCGCGACGAGGTGGCAACGCTCGCCGCCGTCCTCCAGGACATGGGTGTCCAAAAAGGTGACCGCGTCGTCATCTACATGCCCATGATCCCCGAGGCGGCCTTCGCCATGCTCGCCTGCGCCCGTATCGGCGCCATCCACTCTGTGGTGTTCGGGGGCTTTGCCGCCAAGGAACTCGCCACCCGCATCGACGATGCAAAGCCGAAGGCGATCCTCTCGGCCTCCTGCGGCATCGAGGGCGCCCGCACCATCCCCTACAAGCCGCTCCTGGACGAGGCGATCACGCTCTCCGCGTCCAAGCCCGATGCCTGTCTCGTCTACCAGCGGCCGCAATGCGAAGCGTCGCTGGTCGAGGGCCGCGATCAGGATTGGCAGAAGGCGGTCGCCAATGCCCGTCAGTCGGGCAAGCAGGCCGAGTGCGTGCCGGTGGCCTCCACCGATCCGCTCTATGTGCTCTACACCTCCGGCACCACCGGGAGACCCAAGGGCGTCGTGCGCGACAACGGCGGCCACATGGTTGCGCTGAAATGGTCCATGGAGAACTTTTTCGGCGTGAAGCCCGGCGAGGTGTTCTGGGCCGCTTCCGACGTGGGCTGGGTGGTCGGCCATTCCTACATCGTCTACGGCCCGCTGCTGCACGGCTGCACGGCCATTCTCTACGAGGGCAAGCCCGTGGGCACGCCCGATGCGGGCGCCTATTGGCGGGTGATTGCCGACCATGGGGTCGTGACCCTGTTCACGGCGCCGACCGCCTTCCGGGCGATCAAGAAGGAGGATCCCGGGGCGGAGCTCCTGAAGGCATACGATCTCTCGGCCTTCCGCGCCCTGTTCCTCGCCGGCGAGCGGGCGGATCCCGACACGGTGAAATGGGCGGAGGACATCCTGCAGGTTCCGGTCATCGACCATTGGTGGCAGACGGAGACAGGCTGGCCGGTGGTGGGCAATCCGCTCGGCCTCGGCGCGCTCCCGGTCAAGCACGGCTCCCCCACGGTGCCGTTGCCCGGCTACACGGTGCAGGTGCTGGACGAAGGCGGCAAGCAGGTCGCCCCCAGCACCATGGGGGCCATCGTCATCAAGCTGCCGCTCCCGCCCGGGGCGCTGCCGACGCTCTGGCAGGCGGAGGAGAGGTTCAGGGATGCCTATCTCTCCGTCTATCCCGGCTACTACAACACCTCGGATGCGGGCTACATCGACGAGGACGGCTATGTCTGGGTCATGGGCCGTACGGACGACATCATCAACGTGGCGGGCCATCGTCTATCGACGGGCGGCATGGAGGAGGTCCTGGCCTCCCATCCGGCGGTTGCCGAGTGCGCGGTCATCGGCGTGAAGGATGCCCTCAAGGGCGAGGTGCCCTGCGGCTTCGTGGTGCTGAAATCCGGCGTCCAGAAGACGCCGGAGGAGATCGAGAAGGATCTCATCGGCCTCGTGCGCGAGAAGATCGGGCCTGTTGCGGCCTTTAAGCTCGCCATCACCGTACCGCGCCTGCCCAAGACCCGCTCGGGCAAGATCCTGCGCGGCACCATGAAGAAGATCGCCGACGGCGATCCCTGGACCACGCCCGCCACCATCGACGATCCGATCATTCTCGAGGAGATCGGGGACGTGCTCAAGGCGAGGGGGCTGGCGGGCTGACGTTTCCAGCGTCATCCCGGACGCCGCGGGCGATCCGGGATCGGGTGCAGGATAGAGCGCTTTTCCCTCCCCCTTGTGGAGAGGGGCAGGGTGGGGGTGCTGGCGCCAGACCTGCGTAGGCTATCGCTCACACCCTCACCTCTAACTCCTCCCCACAAGGGGGATGAGGGTTCCCGCGCCACACTCGTTCAACGATCCCGGATCTTCGCTGCGCTCCGTCCGGGATGACCGTATGGCAGAAACAAAAAAGGCCCGGATCGCTCCGGGCCTTTTGCGTGAAACTTATTCCTCGTCTTCGTCGTCGCGCTTGAGCGTCTTGAGCTTGGCGAAGACGGAGTTGACGTCGATGTGTTCTTCCTGAACCGGCTTCGGGCGGCTCATGTCGGCGAAGGGGTCGGCGGGCCGCTCGGGGGCCGTGGAGACTTCCGCCGGCATCAGGGTGCCGCCATGGTCCTGGGATTCCACCTGCGGACGGTCCTTGGCAGCGCGCTGCACCTCGAAATCGAGGTCGATCTGCGAGCACAGGCCCAGGGTCACCGGGTCCATGGGGGTGAGGCTCGCTGAGTTCCAGTGGGTGCGCTCGCGAACCTGCTGGATCGTGGTCTTGGTGGTGCCCACCAGCCGCATGATCTGCGCGTCCTTGAGCTCCGGATGGTTGCGCACCAGCCAGAGGATCGCGTTCGGGCGGTCGTGGCGGCGCGACACGGGGGTGTAGCGCGGGCCCTTCTTGATCTTCTTCTGCTCGGGCAGCTTCACGCGCGACTCGGCCAGGCGCAGGCGATGGGTCGGGCTCTCTTGCGCCTTCTCGATCTCTTCGCGGGTCAGCTGGCCCATGGAGATGGGGTCGGCACCCTTGATGCCCGCGGCCACCTCGCCGTCGGCAATGCCCTTCACCTCGAGCGGGTGGAGCTTGCAGAAGTCGGCGATCTGATCGAACGACAGCGATGTATTCTCGACGAGCCAAACGGCCGTCGCCTTCGGCATCAGCGGTCCCTGGGACATGTAAGCGAACCTCCTTCAGGCCGGGCGCCGGACATTTCGGCGCCGCACGGCAAAACTCTCTTGCGCTCCGAACCGGTGCGGACCGGAGCATCTCGTCTCACGCTGTGAGGGAAACGGGGTGATTATAGGGATCGTGCCGCGATGTTGCAAACTTTTGAGCATCGGACCCGCAATTTGATTTCAGATTTTCCGGTCCAATGCTCCGCCCTGACGCTAGAGGGTCAGCACGATCTTCCCGATATGCTCGCCCCCGTCCATCCGGGCATGGGCCTTGGCCACATCCTCGAAGGCAAAGGTCGAATCCATCACCGGCCGGCAGCGTCCTTCCGCGAGCAGTGGCCAGACCTTGTCCTCGAGCGCGCGGGCGATGACCGCCTTTTCCGCCGGCGAGCGGGGCCTTAGGGTCGAACCCGTGTGGGTGAGCCGCTTGACCATGAGGCGGCGGAAATCGACCTCGACCTTGGGGCTTTGCAGAAACGCGATCTGCACGATCCGCCCGTCCTGGGCGGCCGCGTCGTAGTTGCGGGGAATGTAGTCGCCGCCCACCATGTCGAGGATCAGGTCCGCACCCCGGCCGCCGGTGGCCTCCTTGGTGGCCGCCACGAAGTCCTGGCTCCGGTAATTGACCGCCACGTCGGCGCCGAGCCGCAGGCAGGCGTCGCATTTGTCCTGGGTTCCGGCCGTGGCGATGACCGTGGCGCCGTAGGCCTTGGCGAGCTGGATTGCCGTGGTGCCGATGCCGGAGGTGCCGCCGTGGACCAGGAAGGTCTCGCCGGCCTGGAGGCGTCCCCGGTCGAACACGTTGGTCCAGACGGTGAAATAGGTTTCCGGAATTGCCCCCGCTTCCTCGTAGGACAGGCCAGGAGGAACCGGCAGGGCGTTGCTCTCGTGAACGACGGCATATTCCGCATAGCCCCCGCCCGGCACCAGGGCCATGACGGGCTCGCCAACGGAGAAACGCCCTGCGCTGGGACCTGCGGCCACCACCTCGCCGGCGATCTCGAGCCCGAGGATATCCGGTGCTCCGGGCGGCGGCGGATAGCCGCCCTGGCGCTGGATCACGTCGGGGCGGTTCACCCCCGCGACCTTCACACGCACCAGGATTTCGCCGTCTCCGGGCCCGGGAACAGGGCGCTGCACGACCTTGAGGACCTCGGGTCCGCCGCTTCCTTCCGCAACGACGGCGCGCATCATGTCCGGACTCTGCCCCATTTTTCCCTCCTTTGGCCAACACTCTCCCGGGATATAGGCTCTGTTGGCAAGGAAAGCATGCCGAACTAACCTGACGACCAACCTTGAAGAGGAGAATGCCATGGCCCTCGATCCCTTCGCCGATGAACCGCGGCGTATCGTCAGCGGACACGAAATCGGCCAGGACCTGTCGATGCTCTCCGTCGATGAGCTCGATGAGCGGCTCGACATGCTTGAGCGGGAGATCGCCCGTCTCAAGGAGGCGAAGGCCAAGAAGGAAAGCTCCCTGGCGGCTGCAAGCGCCTTCTTCAAGCTCGGCCAGGCCTGAGGGCGTTTAACCGCGCATTAACCATTTTCAAGCATGAATAAGGCATCCAGGTCTCTCCCTGGATGTCGAGTGGCTCAGAGGCCCACTCTGTTTGACGCTTCCCTGTTAGACTTCAAGAGCCGCCATGAGCGGCTCAATTTTTGTGAGCATCGGACCCGAAAGTGGATTTGCACCTTTGGGACCCATCCGATGCATCTTTGACGCGAAAAACCGGAACCACTTTTTCGCACGATGCGCCTACTTAACCTTAAGAAGAGGTTACCGAGGCAAGTCTCACCGGACCGTCCTATAATCCTCTCATGAGTTGCAGCCCTTCGCCCCGGCGGAGGACAGGTCTTTGGGAGAGACGCGTGAACGAGCCCGACGTGATCCAGCTTGGTGTCGATCCTGTCCAGTTCGGGCAGAGCTTCGTGGGATCGGATGCCTTCAGGGCCCTCTTCCAGGAGGGCATGGAGCTGATCGAGGAGACGGCCGCGTATCTGGACGGTCCGGGGCGGGAGGAGTCCCGCCACCTGGAGCGCCAGACGAGCCTCGTCTATGCCAGCGAAAGCATGCGGCTCACCACCCGCCTGATGCAGATCGCCTCGTGGCTCCTGCTGCAGCGGGCCGTCGCCGAAGGGGAGATCTCTCCCGATCAGGCCCAGAACGAGAAGAACAGGGTCCGGTTGAACTCGTCGGACACCAAAACGAGCATCGAGGATTACGAGGCGCTTCCGGAGCGCCTGCGGGACCTCATGGGCCTCGCGACCCGCCTCCACGCCCGGATCCTCCATCTGGAGCGGCTGATGTCCGAGGCCGGACCCGCCCCCCGCCAGGCGCCGCCCAATCCGATTGCGGCACAGCTTGGCATGCTGCAGAAAGCATTCGGGCCGACAGAGTAGGACGCAACGAAAAAGCCCCGCTCGAGCGGGGCTTTTTGCATTCCGGGTGAAATGATCGGCGCGAGTTGCCCGATTACTTCTTGGTGCCGAGGCTCAGGCCGCCGAAGCGCGAGTTGAAGCGCGACACGCGACCGCCGCGGTCGAGCAGCTGCTGCGAACCGCCGGTCCAGGCCGGATGGGTGCTCGGGTCGATGTCGAGGTTGAGGGTGTCGCCCTCTTTGCCGTAGGTCGAGCGGGTCTGATACTCGGTGCCGTTGGTCATGACCACCTTGATGAAGTGGTAATCGGGATGTTCGGTTGCTTTGCGCGCCATTGCCATAGTCCTTCTCGCGGCCAGCCAAGTCTGGTCAGCCCGCAATGTGAGATCGAGCCTGAATTGATGAATGCGCGCCTATACCTCACTTAGGTGGTTGAAACAAGCCGGGGCAAAGGTGCTAAACCGTCCCAGAGCACTTTTCGGCGAGGTGAGCCCGGTTCGCTGTCGAAAATTGAGACA
Organism: Microvirga sp. BSC39; assembly: GCF_000739015.1. GTDB lineage: Bacteria > Pseudomonadota > Alphaproteobacteria > Rhizobiales > Beijerinckiaceae > Microvirga. The sequence continues at coordinate 1,360 of NZ_JPUG01000072.1, read as the reverse complement.
GCTCAAGAGAAAAGGTCTGATTCCATGCCAATGGAAGCAGCTCCGATCCGTGATTTTCGTCAACGAAGGCTGACATGGCCGATTTGCCCTCTGACCAAGACCGCTCCAAGGCCGCGCTCAGCGCTCTGAAACCGCTCATTCCCTACGGCCTCGCCTACAAGGGCAGGATCGCCGCGGCGCTGGCGGCTCTCGCCCTGGCTTCTGCCGCCACCCTGGTGGTCCCCATCGCCGTGCGCCGGGTGATCGATTTCGGCTTCTCGGACCAGGGCCGCGACTACATCAATGCCTATTTCGTCCTCCTGATCGGCGTGGTCGGCGTGCTCGCCCTGGCGAGCGCGCTTCGCTATTATTGCGTCATCACGCTGGGCGAGCGGGTGGTGGCGGACCTTCGCTCCGCCGTGTTCCGGCACCTGACCTCCCTCGATCCGGCTTTCTTCGACCAGACCAAGAGCGGCGAGATCGTCTCGCGGCTCACCGCCGACACCACCCAGGTCAAGGCGGCCTTCGGGGTCAGCATCTCGATCGCGCTGCGCAACCTGTTCCTGTTCCTGGGCGCGACGGTGCTCATGATCATCACGAGCCCGAAGCTCTCGGCTCTCGTGCTGCTCGCCATTCCGGTCATCGTCCTGCCCCTCGTATTCTCGGGCCGCGCCGTGCGGCGGCGGTCGCGGGCGGCGCAGGATCGCCTGGCCGACGCTTCGGCCTATGCGGCCGAGGCCATCGGGGCCGTGCGCACCATGCAGGCCTTCGGCATGGAACGCGCCACCGCGGCCCGCTTCGCCGCCGCCGCCGAGGAGGCGTTCGGCGCGGCCCGGCTCTCCACCACCATGCGGGCGTTCCTCACGGGCGCCGGCCTCTTCCTGGTCTCGGCCAGCGTCGTGGCCGTGCTCTGGTACGGCGCGCAGGACGTGCTGGCCGGCACAATGACCGGCGGTCGGCTGTCGCAGTTCGTCCTCTACGCGGTCTTCGCCGCAAGCTCCCTCGGCCAGCTCTCGGAGGTCTATGGCGAACTCGCCCAGGCGGCCGGCGCGGCGGAGCGCTTGGGCGAGATCCTCGCCGCCAAGCCCGCCATCGAGGCGCCGCGCAACCCGAAGCCCCTGCCGAACCCGCCGCTCGGCACGGTGGCGTTCAAGGATGTGCATTTCGCCTATCCGACCCGCTCCGAGCAGCGGGCTCTGCATGGCCTGAGCCTCACCGTGAGCTCCGGCGAAAGGGTTGCCATCGTCGGGCCCTCTGGAGCCGGCAAGAGCACGATCCTGCAGCTGCTCCTGCGCTTCTACGATCCGCAAGGCGGCACGATCTGGGTCGACGGAGTTCCCGTCACCGAGGCCGATCCCTTCAGCTTGCGCGCCCGCATGGC
>NZ_JPUG01000071.1 GCF_000739015.1 Microvirga sp. BSC39 | reverse complement strand
GCGGAAGACTATTCTAGAAAGCTGTTGAGGCTGTCGCGCAGTCGGATGAGTTCATCCCTGAGCGCCTGGATCTCCTGGGCTGAGCGGCCACTGGCGCAGACCACGTTGTGCCGCGCCTTGGCGGCCTGCTCCTTCAGGCTGTGACCCTTAGGCGTGAGAATGATCCGCACTTGTCGCTCATCCTCAGGATCCCGCTGGCGGCGCACGATGCCGGCAGCTTCCAGTCGCTTCAACAGCGGGGTCAACGTGCCTGAGTCGAGATGAAGCCGCTCGCCAATGTGCTTCATCATCTGGTCGTCCTGCTCCCAAAGCACCAGCAGCACAAGGTACTGCGGGTAGGTGAGGCCGACCTGGTCCAGCCCCGGCTTGTACACGCGGTTGAAGGCCTGCGACAGGGAATAGGCGGCAAAACAAAGCTGCCGGTCGAGCTTAAGGCCATCTTCAAGGGTGGCAAGGTCAAGCGGCTGCGGTTTGGCCAAGGTGTACTCCTGGAGCAATGATGTTCGTTAGCGTACCACTGAATAGCCCGTTAGTATAGTTGCGCGTCATTCAATTGCTCGGTAATGAATTTGAACCTGCACACCAGGGCAGGCCTCCACCCCAGCTTCCTGAGAGCCTGCCATGACCCGCATCCCCGCTCCCTTCCTGAGAGGCGTCGCTGTTTTGACCATCGGTGTCGCATTCCTGATCAGCCACGCAGCTCTTGCAGCGCCTCAGACGGGTGCCAAACCTGAGGCATCGATGCAGATGGCTGCCGTGGAGAACCATGACGGCGAGGAGAGCCTGCAAGATGTGCAGGGCCTCGCGTTGGCCGAGAACTGCTACCTCGAAGTGCAGAAGCATCGCACGCCTCAGGGCAAGGTCGTGTCCCGCATCGTGCATGAATGCGACTGAGGTGATGCGATGAACCGGATCCTCACCATGCGCAACCGCACACGTCGACCTGCGAACTACTTCAGACCTCCGGAGCCGCCGGACAGGGTCGAGACCGCTGCTCGTGTTCTCAGCGCCTTACTGTTGCTGGGCACAGCGGTGAGTGGAGGAGCCTTGTTCCTCCAGACCGCTGCCGCCCACGCAGAGCGGGAGACCGTGCAGGCTTCAGCGGTGCCGCAGGCCAACCCAGGCAAGTTCATCAAGCCAAATGCTGTTGCGGCGAACCCCTCCAGCCCCCGCCGCGTGTGGGTGGATCCGCCGCCGCTGCCAAGCCCGGAGCAGACGGCGAGCACAGCCACCCCGGCTAAACTGGTGTCGGAATCTGCTCCTGTTGCTCAAGTGGCGTCTGGCGGAGCACCCGCAGCGCCAACCGACTGCCTGCCCGCTGGCCTGCGCTCCGTACTGAAAGACGTTGAGGCGCACTTTGGACCGGTGGCGCTGGTGTCCACGACCGTATTGCACACTGACAACCACAGCCGCGGCAACGTGCGTCACAAGCTGCATGGCGCCTGCCAGGCGGTAGACTTCAAGGTCCAAGGCAACAAGCAGGCCGTTGTCGCATACCTGCGCACCCGGCCGGAGGTCGCCGGAATCAACAGCTATGGCAACAACGGTGTGATCCACATCGATCATGCCACGCCGCGGCAAATCACCCAGCGCTAGGGAATGCCCCACATCGGGATGAGCAGTGCCGCAAACCCCAGCCAACGTTCATCTGACAGCAGGAAGGGGCTGGTGCGATGGAGTGGCGCGCAGTCAGTGCATCAGCAGTGCTCTGTTTCTTCCCTGGTGATTTCTACTCATGAGCTTCCCTGAGGGTTCAGGGCTGGCTGGGGCTTCCTGCCTCAACTGTCTCACGCCGCTGCGTCGCCTCAGTCGGTAACTTCGGCGTCGCTTGAGCCGCAGGCGGGCTCCTTCGAGGTGTCGAGTTCAGGATGATTACGGACCAGCTTTTCGCGATCCGCGGCTAGATTATCCCAGGTTCTGGCCATCTCCAGAAGCTGAACGCGCTGCTCCCCCGCTGGCACCTGTTGGGCGAGTGCTCGGCACTCTCGCGCGTGTTGTCTGTACTCTGATGCTGTCTTCATGATCCGCTTGGCACTCGTTACGCGGAGCATTTATGGGTGAGATCAACCGGATTACAAGCGCTTCCTGCCTCGTCCCTTCCTTCCGCATTCCGCGCACTCATGGCCGCCTTCTCAGGAGATCGCATTAATCGGCCGGCGGCCTTTTGGAAAGCAAGGTCTGCAAGATTGCAAGGACAACGGTGATGTAATCGATTACAAATATAAGATGAGCACCTACGACCGTAAACTGTCTGCGAAGATGCAGAAGTTGGAAAGCATTGAGGCTCGGCTGGCGCAGCACGGGCGGACGCCTCGCTACAGCGTGATCTGGCTTACCGCGCTTGCGTCCGTGATCCTCGCCATGTTGACGTACAATTTAGTCCGTTTGTAGCGCCACCAAAGTGGTCTCGGCTTTGTTCCTGACACCCACGTCCTTCTCAGGCTTGTGGGAGCACCTCCGAGCAGGTCCTCGCCAATCCATATGACCGATTTTTGGATAGATGCGATTGGCGCCTAGACTACGTGCTCGTCACCTTTAGACGTCGTGCAAAGGTCTGGTCCTGGCACTCCCCGGACCGAAGAGCTTGGTCCGCTTCAGCGCGTAAAAACCGACATTCATTGCGACGTCGGAACCGGATTGTTTGACCCGATGCAGTCATTCCTTGGGAGTTCGACACGTGAGATAGTGGCTGCCTGAAGACCTGAGAAAGGATATCGCATGAAGCGTCGTGATTTCCTCACGATAGGTGCGGGTGCGCTTGCCGTGACCACATTGCCCAACGCCGTCGCTGCGCAAGCCTCGGCCGTCGAGATGCATTCGCTCGGCAGCTTCCTTCTCACCCGGACAGCAACAGGCTTGCAGGTCGCGCACAAGAATGCACCAGACCGGGTCATCTGGGACACCGTGGCCGATGGTGACTTCCTGACCGCCGAAATTGCCACCGCAGACATCCGCGAATTTGGCACACCGGAAGGATCCTTCGAGATTATCGATGCCGTATCGACCTCCTTCACGCAGCCCACAATTGAGACCATCGCGGTCGATGGTAATACAGCGTTGGTGACAGGAAAGCTTAGAGGGGCCGCCCGAACCATCGGTTACCAGCTAGCCTTCGAGCCGGTGTCCACCGCTCACCTACGCTTCATCATCACCGTGGATGCGGCAGACGTGAACCGCATCCGGCTCGTTACTGGATCGGTCGCCGATGAGGCCGTCTTCGGCTTTGGCCAGCAGCTCACTCATTTCAATCAGAAGGGCTTTGTCCTACCCATCCTGGTGCAGGAGCACGGTGTCGGGCGTGGGCAGCCGATTCTGACCGAGATCATCGACCATATGGCCAATCGGGGCGGCGGCACTCCCTTCGTCACCGAAGCCCCGGCTCCCCATTACCTGACGAGCCGTCTGCGCTCGCTCTTCCTGGAGAACACCGAATACAGCACCTTCGACATGCGTCAGCCCGACCAGATCGCGATCAAGGTCTGGGCCGCGACTATGACTGGCCGCATCCTCTATGGACAAACACCGCTCGAGCTGATCGAGGCGTTCGCCGAGTACGCTGGCCGCATGCGTATCCTGCCAGACTGGATCCATGAGGGTCTCATCCTCGGAACACAGGGCGGCACCGAGGTGGTGCGCGGCAAGATTGACACGGTGAACAAGGCCGGCATTCCGCTCGCTGGCGTTTGGCTCCAGGATTGGCCAGGGGTGCGCGTGACCTCCACCGGCCGACAGCTCTGGTGGAATTGGCAGCTCGACGAGACCTACTATCCAGGCTGGAAGCAACTCGTTGCTGACCTCGAACGCCAGGGCGCGCGCATGCTGACCTACATCAACCCCTTCCTGTCGACAGAGGAGGGCCATAACAGCCTCTACACGGAGGCTCTCACCCGGGGATACCTCGTCCGGAAGGAAGACGGGACGCCATTCCTCAACCGGAACACCACCTTCTCCGCAGCGCTTGTCGACCTGAGCAACCCTGAGGCCCGCGCCTGGATCAAGGGCGTGATGAAGAAGGAGATGATCGAGAAGGCAGGTGCCTCGGGATGGATGAACGACTTCGGTGAGGCGCTACCCTTCAACGGCAAGCTCCATAACGGCGCCGATCCGGCGGTCTGGCACAACCGGTACGCCCAGGAATGGGCGCGCGTCGCCCGCGACGCAATCGAGGAGGCAGGGCGGGGCGACGACATCGTGTTCTTTGACCGCTCAGGCTTTACGCGAAGCCCGGGCGCGGCGACGCTCTTCTGGCTCGGTGACCAGATCCAGAACTGGAGCGAGTACGACGGCATCAAGACCGCCGTTGTCGGTATGCTGTCTGGAGGTATGTCGGGAGCCAGCCTGATCCACAGCGACACCGGCGGCTACAGCGCCTTCAAGTTCGATGTCGCCGGGCGGGAAATCCCGATCATCGCACGCTCGCCGGAGCTGCTGATGCGGTGGAGCGAGCTGAACGCCTTCACGGCCGTCCTGCGCAGCCATGAAGGTCTCATTCCGGCAATCGCGGCCCAGGTCGATTCAACTCCGGAACTGCTGGCGCACACTGCACGTTTTGCTAGGGTCTACAAGGGACTGGCGGCCTATCGCAAGCGCCATGTCGCGGCAGCGGCGGCGCATGGTTATCCGCTGACCCGTCACCTCTTCCTCCACTATCCCAATGACCGCAATACCTACGGCCTACGGTATCAGTACCTGCTTGGCCCTGACCTCATGATTGCACCGGTCGTGGACAAGGGCGCCACATCGGTGGAGGTCTACTGGCCGAAGGGTGCGGAGTGGACCGATCTCTGGACGGGTGCTGGTGCGGGCAAGGCCGGTGAGTGGACTCGGGCGCCTGCGCCCCTGGGCAGGCCCGCGGTGTTCCTGCGCAAGGGAGCCGAGTCGGCGAATGAAATCATCGGCGGGCTAAGAGGTACCAATGTTCTCAACTGACAGAGCTGATCCTTTGATTCATGCGGGTTGGAAGGGCAGCTTCTGGCAGATTTTTATTGATTTAGTCGGGCAGATGGGAGCGAAGACGGTCTGCTCCGAGCTTTTCAGAGCTGCGGGATAGCTGTGTTTGCCTGACCGCTCCGGCTCTGGAGCCGGGTTCGGGCTGGTTGAAGGCACATCGTCATGATCCTGCCCCGGCGAAGGTAGACATGGGCCGCAGCTTGGCAAGCCTCCTCGGGTTCTGTGCCGTGGCCGCCAGCAGGAACTCGTCTCTGGCTCCACTTGGCCCGCGTAGCCTAAGATGAGCCAGCTTCAAGACGCGTTTGAGGTGGGCAAACAGCATCTCGATCTTCTTGCGGGAATGACGAGAACGCTCGAAGGCTGGTGTGCCGGCCAAGGCACGGGCCACATCGCGTGCGTCCTCATCCTGGCTGCGTGGAATGCGGCGCCGGGGCGTATTGGGACAGCAGCGCGCCTTCAGGTCACACAGCTCTGGCAGTCGGATTGCTTGGCCCGGTAGAACCTGATGCCGTCTTTGGTGACGCCTGAGCGCTGGTTGGTGAGGTTGCGGCGGTACTGCACCAGACGTCTGCCACCCAGGCAGGTGTAGTGATCTTGCTCCCGATCATAGACAAAGTCAGATCGTGAGATTGTGCCGTCAGTACGGTCTGCCTTGTCGATGACCGGGACAAGGGGCGCGATCTTCTTTTCCTTGACCAGCCAGGTGAGGTTGTCAGCCGAGCCAAAGGCACTGTCAGCGGCCAGATGCTGCAACTTAAGACCGAAGCGCTCCGGCCGTGCGGGCAAGCATGGTGTTGGCAGCCCCGACCTCCGCCTGCCGGATGGCACGCGTCGCCTCCAAATCGAGGATCACCGCGCGCTGAGTGTCGATGGGGTAGTTCGTGGCATAGGCAAAGAAGGCTGGGCTCCGCATAGCGCCAGTCCATTGCGCCGCCGGATCAGAGGGTGAGACGAACTTTGGCTCAACGTCGGTGGCCGCACCCCAGGCAGCCTCATCAAGAGTGGCAAGATACTCCTGGACGGCGCGGCTGGCCTCTGGGCCATGATCCTGAGCCCTCCACGTGTCGCCTGGGATGGAGCGCTGCTTGTTGGCGTCAGCCGCGATCAGGCTGGCATCGACTGCGAACCCTTCGCCTCCGACCAGACCCTCCGCCAGGCACCGCTCGACCACGCCCTCAAAACAGGTGGCGCAGGATGTCGCTCTAGCGGAAGCGGTCGTGGCGGTTGCGTGAGAAGGTGGAGTGGTCCGACACCTTGCCGTCCAGGCCCAAGCGTCAGAACCAGTGATAGGCTAGGTTGAGGTGAACCTCCCCGCACAGGCGCCGCTCCGAGCGCAAGCCCATGCAGTAGCCGACAATCAGCATGCGCATCATGAGCTCGGGATCGACAGACGGGCGTCCGATGGAGCTGTAGAAGCGCTTGAGCGCTGTGCGGACGCTCCCCAGGTCAAGAAGGCGGTCGATGCGGCGCAGCAGGTGATCGTCCTGCCCTCCGCAAAGCGCCAGGAGAATGGAATCACGCCAGCACGGCTCAACCAATGCCAGACTAAATCAACACTATCGGCACGAGGCTGACCCTAGACGTACTTCCGCGATGCTCGGACGTGCGGACCTTCGCACGGACATACGCTACTACTCGGTTTGGCCCAGTTCAGACTTTCCCTCGTCGAATTCCCGCGCCCGGCTCACACCGGGATCATCTCCGGGATGTTCAAGAAAACCGTGTTCACCTCAAGCAGGGTGGGCCAAGCCGCAGTCCATCGCCTCCTGGTGATGTCGGTTTCGGGTTGAACTCGGCCGGCATAATGGCGGTCGAGTTCAGCAAAGTGACGGCCTGTCGGCGAATCCTGCTTGGCGACCGCCGCCTGGGAGGGGACTAATGTGCTCCGACCATGTCGCATCTGAGAACTCGGCCCGCGACGCCGGGGATGTCGGACCTGCGAGCAGGATCGTAAAGAAGGAAATGAACATGCCGGAGGCATCGTCGATGTGTCCCGTCCAGGCGGACAGCGCAACCTGGTGGGCGAATGTGCTCCTGGAGCATTATGGCATCCGGGCCTCCCTCACTCCCCTGGACGGGGAATACGACATGAATTTCGCCGTGCATCAGGACGGAGGGAGAACCCATGTCCTGAAGGTGATGCGGCCCGGATGCGAGAGCTCGCTCATCGAGGTGCAATGTCAAGCGCTCAACCACGTCGCGCAGCACGGTCCGGAGGTGGTCGTGCCTCGCGTTGTGAGGCCACGGGATGGTTCCCTGTTCGTGTCCGCTCCCGATCGGGACGGTCGGGAGCGGCTGGTTTGGCTCATCACGAACCTTCCCGGCCGGGTCTACGCGCAAACCAACCCGCAGCCGCTGTCGCTGCTGCGCGAGATCGGCGCGACCCTGGCGGCCATGGATCGGGCTCTCGAGGGCTTCGCCCATCCTGCTCTCGGACGGGAGATCAAATGGGATCTCCGCCGATCGGGATGGATCCGCGGTTCAATCGGCCTGATCGACGGTGCCGACAGGCGGGCGATCGTCGAACGGATCGTCGCCGAATTCGAGGGCGGCCTGATGGGGCGCCTGACCGCGCTTCCCAGCACCGCGATCCACAACGACATCAACGACTACAACATGCTCGTGGATGCGGGCACGGGAGAGCCGCGGCTCTCGGGCATCATCGACTTCGGCGACATGATCGCTGGCCCGGCGGTTGCGGAACTCGCGATCGCCGGAGCTTACGCGGTTCTCGGCCAGGAGCGGCCCATTGCGGCCCTTGCGGCGCTCGTCGCCGGGTACGACAGCGTCCGGCCGCTGAGCGATGAAGAACTCGCCTTGATCTATCCTCTCGTCCTGACGCGACTTGCTGTGAGCGTCACGAACTCAGCCATCGTCAAACGGGAGAAGCCCGACGACCCCTATGTCACGGTGTCCGAGCAACCGGCCTGGAACTTCCTGGAGACGAGCTCCGGCCTTCCGCGCGATTGGGTCCTGTCATGCCTTCGCGTCTCGTGCGGGCGCCCCGGACATCCCCGTGCCGACGCCGTGATGGGCTGGATCGCAAGCCGACGGGGCCGGTTCGCGCCGATGTTCGGGCGGAGCCTGGACGGGATTCCGGTCATCGACCTGAGCGTCGCCAGTCCCGCATCGCCGCGCAACCCGTTCGCGCTCGATCCCGACGACCTGGACGGCGCGGTCGCGGAAGCGATGAGGGGCGCGGAGGCAGGACTCGGCCGATATGGCGAGCCGCGTCTCATCTATACCGGGCCCGAGTTCAGGAAGACTCCCTATGCAGGATCCCACAGGCGCTCCGTTCACATCGCCGTCGATGTGTTCATCGACGCCGACACGGAAGTCCGAGCACCCTTGGACGGGATCGTCCACGCCGTAGAACTGCGGACCGCGCCGCTCGACTACGGCGGCGTCGCGGTCCTGGAGCATGCGACACCGGAGGGCGACAGGTTCTACACGCTCTACGGTCACCTGGCAGCGGACGTCACTGCGCGGCTTTGCCCTGGACAGGCCGTGGTCGCCGGGGAGGTCATCGCCCTCATCGGCGACCGGGCGGAGAACGGCGGCTGGACCCCTCACGTCCATTTCCAGCTCGGCCTGACCACGCTGGGTCGCGGTGCGGATTGGCCAGGCGTCGCTGATCCCGACGAGTCCGCCGGATGGATGGAGCTGTTCCCGAACGGGGCGGCCCTCCTAAACCTGGCCGACGAGGCGACCGCCGCCGTCACCATCGACTCTGGCGAGCTCCTGCCCCAGCGCACAAAGCGCTTCGCGGGAAACCTGAAGCTCTCCTATCGCGCGCCGCTCACCCTGCTTCGTGGATATCGACAGTTCCTGTTCGACCAGCATGGCCGGACTTACCTCGACGGGTACAACAACGTGCCGCATGTGGGTCACTGCCACCCGCGGATCGTCACCGCGGCAGAGCGGCAGAACCGACTGCTAAATACCAACACGCGGTATCTCCACCCGGCGCAGGTTGCGTATGCGGAGGCGCTGACGTCGCGGCTCCCCGATGAGCTGAGCGTCTGCTTTTTCGTGAACTCGGGAAGCGAGGCGAACGAACTCGCCCTGCGGCTTGCGCGGGCCCACACCGGGGCCATTGACACGATCGTCATGGAGGCCGGCTACCACGGCAACACCAACACGGCGATCGATATCAGTCCGTACAAGTTCGACGGTCCCGGGGGACGGGGCGCACCGGACTGGGTTGAGGTCGTGCCTGTCGCCGATCCCTACCGGGGTCCGTACAAGGGAAGCGATCCGGAGGCCGGGCGCAAATACGCCGATCACGTGCGCGCCGCCGTCGAACGGATCCACGCGCGTGACCGGAGGGTCGCAGCCTTCATCTGCGAAATCTTCCCGAGCGTCGGCGGCCAGCTCATCCCGCCGCCGGGCTACTACCTCCATGCCTACGAGGCCGTCCGGTCAGCGGGGGGCGTGTGCATCGCCGACGAGGTGCAGACCGGACTCGGCCGCATCGGCACCCACCAATGGGGTTTCGAGACGCAAGGCGTCGTGCCCGACATCGTCGTCCTGGGCAAGCCGATCGGAAATGGGCATCCGATCGGCGCCGTGATCACGACGCCGGCGATTGCGGCCTCATTCGCGAACGGGATGGAATTCTTCAGCACCTTCGGCGGAAGTACGCTTGCTTGCGTGATCGGCCGCGAGGTCCTTCGCGTCGTCGACGACGAGGGCCTCCAGGCACAGGCCCTGGACGTCGGCACGTTCATGCTGGATGGGCTGCGGGGGCTTCAGGCCGAGAGCGCGATTATCGGCGACGTCAGAGGGTCGGGGCTGTTCATCGGCGTGGAGCTGGTCCGGGATCACGTCTCCCTGGAGCCTGCGCAAAAGGAAACCTCCTACATCGTGAACCGCCTTCGCGAGCACCGGATCCTGATCGGGACCGATGGCCCGTTCGACAACGTGCTGAAGATCAGGCCTCCTCTCTGCTTTACCCAGGAGGACGCGTCCCATCTCCTGCATCGACTTGCAGCGGTGCTCAGGGAGGATCCCTGCCGCCTGTAGGAGAGGCAACGTCACGAGGTGGGGCCCCGTGTCTCAGGAGAATACGGTTCTAAAATTGGTGGCCAAGACCATGTGGGTCCGCACGTCGGCGACCCCGGACATGGTCGAAACCCGATCCCGAACCCTGTTTAGGGTCTCGACCGCGTCGGCGGCAATATCCAGGACGAGGTCGATGTCGCCGGCCACGGACCGGCATTGGATGACCTCGTCGATCTGCCTGATGGCATCGACGACGCCGTACGCGGGCGTCCTGTCGAGCTTCACGAGCAGGACGGCCTGGTTCGGCCTCGGCGAGACGCTGTCGGACAGGATGGCGCAATAGCCTTGAATGAATCCCTCCCGCTCTAGACGCCGAAGACGAGCCGTCAAGGTGCTGCGGGACAGGTCGACGGCTCTTGCCAGTTGCTTCAAGGGTTCGCGACCGGAACGTGCCAGGATCGCGAGGATCTGGCGGTCGGTTTCGTCGAGAGATTTCATGATGTTGCTCTAGCTCTGGTCATCGCACGAGAGGCGTTCAATGCAACTGCCAAGTCATTTGATCGAGCCGAACAAATCAAGGGTCATCGGCAGCCGGAGCGCGTCCAGACGCGATTTCCATAGGTTGGACAGACGCTCGGGCAGATCTTCGATTGTGCGGTCAAACCGACAATTATTATGGTAGCCCGAACCTCGACCACAATTGCGAAGTCGGGCTGCATGCCAGATTGGTTATGGGGCATTTGGCAAGCAACGGCTGCTAGGCGGCATCCTACCGGCGTTCGTTGATGTGTCTAGGAACGCTGCCGTTCCCAGACGTGCTCGATCCGAGGACCTGGGCATTCACCGACTGACCGAGGGATGTCGGCTCATGGCACCACGCTGACCTTGGCTGTATTTCTGCATTGCGTGGACAAGCGGACCTTTCATAGCCATCGGCGGCCTTTCTGGTTTGAGCCACAGCATTCATTGCCATCCTCGCGTAATAGTTGCACTCGCAACGGTTCAGACCGGTTTCGCTTGTTCATCTGGGGCATTGAACAAGCTCATGATAGCTGTGTTCCGGATGGGGAAGCAGCCGTTACGTGCCGAGCCTGAGCCGGTAGCTGTAGGTATCGCCTCGGAACAGCCCCTCCACATACTCCATCATAACTTCACCATGCGTGTAGCTGCGACGCTTGATCAGCAGGCACGGGAGTGGCTGGGCGAACCCGAAGATCTCGCACTCTTCCTCATTCGCCATCGTCGCCTCGACCGTCTGATCGCAGTAGGTGAGTGGGACCCCGCAGCGCTCGGCCAGATAGGCGTATACCGATCCAGACAAATCCCCGTGCTCCAGATCTGGCGCTGCTGACAGATTGTACCATGCGGTTTCCCGTGACAGCGGCACACCATCACCATAGCGCACCCGCACGAGCTTGAGAAAGCGGGCCGGGGACGGCAGGCCGAAGATCGACGCGATGGAGCGGTCACTCACCACCTTGCGCTCCAGAATGCGGGATGAAGGCACCTTCCCGAGAAGGCGCATCTCCTCCGTAAAGCCCTTGAGCCGGTCCATGCCTGGATGCAGCCGCGGACTAGCGCCCTGGATTAGAAAGCCCAGCCGGCCCTGTGCCGCCACTAGGTCGCGTTGCCGAAGAGTGTGGTAGGCGCGCTGGACAGTTGCCCGGCTCAGCCCCAAACTCTCTGCAAGCTGGCGCTCTGCCGGCAGGACCGTGCCGGCGGGCAAGGTCCCGTTCCTGATCAGATTCTCAAGCTGCTGTTCGAGTTGCTGGTACAGCGGCATCGCCGTGTCGCTCCGCAACTGCACAAGATCGGACAGCAACGGTCTTCCGATTGACCTCCTCGTCTGAGGGATCTGGGCGGAAGGTGCGGGCGCGTCTACACTGCGCGGTCCACCTGTCGCGCGTTGTTTTGGCGGCTGCTTCTGCTTTTTCACAATGGTTTATTCTACCATGGACCAACCTGCTTCACTCTTTGTCCTCGGCAGCTTTGTGGTCGCCTGCAGCGCCAAGGTCCCCCATCTCCCCCGGCCTGGCGAGTCCCTGCGAGCTGAAGCCTTCACAGCCGAGCCTGGAGGCAAGGGTCTCAACCTGATTCTTGGGGCACACCGTCTGGGGGCGAAAGTCGACGGAATATTTTCTATTGGAACTGACTTGTTCTCGCAACTGGCACACTCATCCTTTGCACAGGCGGGGCTCTCACCGTCCATGCTGCGCCAAGTAGACGCAAAAACGGGGAGCGGCATTGGCTTTACGGACTCGCACGGCGAGAACTGCCTTGCGGTCTGTCCTGGCGCGAACTTGCTCCTGTCTCCACAGGATATCCGCTCAGTGGAACAGGCGGTTCGAGGGGCGGGCCTCGTGCTGGCTCAGTTCGAGATCGGGGATGAGCCGATCCTTGAAGCCTTCTCTCTGGCACATGATGCTGGTGTTCAGACTTTGCTCAACCCTTCGCCCTTCCGCTATATCAATCAGCGCATGCTTGAACACACGTCGGTTCTGGTCCTCAACCGGGTTGAGGCCGCCCAACTTGCCGAGGCTTTTGGTTTTGGAGGTCAAGGGCCGCTAAAGAGCCTGGATGACATGGCCCCCACACTTCTGGAGCAAGGCCCTGAGCTGATTGTGGTGACGCTGGGCAGCGAAGGCGCGGTCGCCTACCGAAGAGGAGCCCCGCCGCTCCACCAGCCCGCTTTTCAGGTCAATGTGGTCGATACGCTCGGAGCAGGCGATGCTTTCACAGCAGGTCTCGCTGTCGGACTGCTTCAAGGTTGGCCCTTGCAGGAGTGTCTCAGGCAGGCCGCCGCCTGCGGGGCCATTATGTGCATGGATGTCGGCGTTTTCGATGTTCTGACGAATGTTGAGCAACTAGAATTCTTCTTAGCCGCTCAAGAAACTAGACGACAATGGTAGTCGGCCCCTTTTGGACTGTTTTTGGTATTGCCAACTCTAGACCAAAGGGTAAACTGAAGTCATTGGTTGAGTCGGCGTGGGCGCTGACGGGGATCACACCGTCAGATCGCCAACTGATCACTTTCTCCAAACCTCATCGTGCCTCCGCGCAGAGCCTAAGGTGCTCGGAGGCGAAGATAGCCTTGCGCGTAAAGTCACTCGTAGTGGATTAAAGACGCCGATCATCCCTGATCAGCAGGTCGACTTCTGCTCATACAAGCGGTCCTGAACATCGCTGCGTACTTGTGCATACATCAGAAGGAGCCGAACAAATGGAACGTGCGTTCATAGTTGCTGCTCTTGGTATGGGGATGTCGCTGTCGGGATTGCAGGCTGCCGAACCGGCGTTTGACAGCGAAGCGGAATGCAGAACAATCTCCGAGGCTGCCGTGCCCAGTTGTCGGTGCCAGGGATTGTACTTCGCAAACAAGTTCGGCACTGACGAAGGCGCCGCTGCGCTGCATCTTATTGGCCGCAGCTATGTATCGGAGCCTCAACTCCCCGTAGCTAATCTCTACGACCGCTTCCGGGCCGCCAAACTCGACAAAGTCGCACAGAAAATCCTCGAAACACGAGGCGAGGTCATCTCGTACTGTCCATTCAGCACGCACCTCGATGATTGATCATGCCGATCACACTATCCGATGCCGCTCTGGGCGTGTTCACCTTGTGCAACAGGGCTCGGATATTCGTCTACCTGCCGCAGATCTTTAAGATTGGCCGCGACACGCAAGGTGCGGCCGTCATCTTCTACACCACATGGGCTCTGTTCGGTGTGTCCCATCTCTCCACCGTCGCCTATGCAATCCTTGTGGTGGATGACTGGCGTATGGCGGCGGTCTTCGCCGCAAACACGCTCTGCTGCTTCGTCATTCTGGGCCTCACCGCCTGGAAGCGCGCTGTGTTCAAGGCAACCCTGAAGGTGCTCGAAGCTGCCGTGCCATCAACTGAGCATGCTGATCATGCTGATGCGCCGAGAAGGACTGGGACAACGCTGACTAACAGCTCCTTTTCTTATCCATTCCGGCTAGGAGTGGTGAGCGAGCGAAGCGGGCCATCATAGGATAGTCGCCGATCTCGTTGATCATTGAGAGTGAAGGAGATCCCAAATATGCATGGCACGCGGTGCACACATGGCACCTGAGCGAAAAGCGGGCGTCTGGAAAGGGAACACAGCGTTCAACTGACGAGGACAACAGCCATGATGCTGAGCTGGATTGACGTTATAGGCTATGCAGCCTCCGGTCTGACGCTTGCTACCTTCGCACAGCGATCGATGCTGCCCATGCGCATCCTCGCGCTCGGGGCTAACGTCTGCTTCATCGGATATGGAGCCATGGGCTGGTTCATGCCTGTCCTCGCTCTGCATCTCGTTCTTCTTCCGATTAATTTGGTTCGGCTCAGCACACTCCTTGGTCAGTCTGGCTCAGCAATGGCTCGGCCAAGTCAAGATTCGGGCGACGAAGTTACCACAGCAGGGTGTTCTAACGGATTGTTGTAAAACGCTTTCCGGCAGAGGAGAGCCTCGCTGACCGTTAGAAGAGATCAGTCTATGGGGGTCCATAAAGCTACATAATATGGAGGAACGCCTATGGCCTATGCTCCGCCTCACGTGGCAAGCAGGATCTTGCCTCAGCCGGTTCGCATGGCTGGGATTCTCTATAACATAGGCAATGTGCTGTTGCTTCTGACACCCCTAGTGATGGGACAGGAAGTTGCGCTTGCCGCTACCTTCGTCAACAACCCGCTGCCGCCCGTGGCTGCCTGCTTGTTCTTCATGTCAGGGATCATCTATTCCTTAAACAGCTTTCGCATTGGGAACCGATTGTCTGCGACGGCCGCTGTCCTGCTGGCAATTGACCTGTTCATGCGCGGGCAACTTGTAGCAGGAACAACGGTTTTGTTGCTTCATGCGGGCGGGAAATTCATTGGCTCCTTCCCTGAGTTCTTCAGCCGCTTGCTGGGAGATCGCACCCCAAGCCGCGCTTCCGGTTTTGGCCCCATGCTCAGCCGCATCCCAGTTGCAGCCGACGTGGCTTGGAGCGGAAATTGGCTACTGGGGATCGCGTGCATGTTGTGGCTTCTGGCAGACCTGTGCCTATCCAATTCCGACAATTCTGATAAATAGATTAGTTGTCAGAAGCGCCTTCTACATCAGTCCTAGCACTAAGCACTAAAGGTTCGAAGAGCGATGTAGATGAGATCTGGACGTCCTTTCTCGGCACTTCTCGGAAGTAGAGCGCACTTCAACATAGCGGCTGTGAGCGAACATTCGGAAAGCTGTAGCCTACCAGACGAACTGATAGAGCAGAGCCGATCGATCAAAACTGTGGATGGGATTAACCGCTCCGCATATGATAATAATGCGCAAGCAGCAGGCAAAGTACGCTCGGAATTCTACGCCATCATTTGCCGGGCAACCCAAGATGCTCACTGCCACGCCTAGGACAGGTCCAAGATCAGCTTCCCGCCCCGACTTGGATATGCGGCGCATCCTCTCCTCGATGGCTGATGTCGCAGTTGGGCGGAGTTGCCGCCGCTGATCAGCAGGACCGGTTTCGTTTGACAGCCAAGAACAGTGAGGTCGTGCACTTCACGGCATCGGGCAATGCACACAGGCTACCCATCTTATGAAAGCAGCAACCCAGGAGAAGATCCAGGACCTGCACACATGGGGGCTCGTGCAAGTGGGAATAGCTACCCTTGACAACGCCGATCCTCGCGCGCTCTGGACCAGAGCGCGCGAGGATCTTTCGCCATCTGCGTGAAGCTGCTGTCAAAAACGTGGGTCGCTGCATGCCGTAGTAGCAAGTAACAGGAGCAAGCTTAGATGTTCAGTTCGGCCGAAGGCCCAGTGCGTCGGCAATCATCAGGCACCCGAGAACCGCGAAGACACAGCCCGCTGCCTTGTTTGCAAGCGTCAGGCGATGTTCTGGCAGACGCGCCCGGAAAACCGCTACGGCGGCGCTAAGGATGAAGAACCAACCGGCAGCACCGGCAAAAATGCCGAACGTGAGGAACGGCAGCTCCAAGTGCTGATCGGCTGATGTGAGCGCTGGGAACGCCGCAAAGAACAACACAATCGTGAGGGGGTTTGTGAACCCACAGACCAGCGCGTCTCGATATGACTGCAGCAGACACAACGGCCACAACGGCTTGCCAGCATCAGCGCTTTCTAAGACGACCTTGCGTCGGAACGTACGCACCGCGAACCAGAACATAATGGCGGCGCACGCTAGGGACAGCACACTAGCACCCGCACTGATGTGGGCTGTGATCGTTTGGCTGTAGCCAAATCCGGCCAGGATCCCGTAGGTAACATGAACCGTGGCAGCCGCCATCCCGGTCGCCACGCCCGCAAGCAAGCCGAAGGCAAGCGTCTTCTGGATGCAGAGAACCCCTATGGGGCCTATCGGAACGGCCACCGTCAGACCGACCCCAACACCCGCCAGAAACGTGGCGACCGAGACACTCATCATGCGCAAGAACCCTCTACCTGAGGCACGGAGATTCGCCTCGGCCGAAACAGTTTGAATGTCATTCAGTCGACGTCTGGTTCTTGCCAGACTGCTCGCCTGCTAAGGGCTGCCGACCATCCGATACGCAAACGTATCTTTCTCGGCATCGCCCGTGCTGATGCCGATCATTGTCGCACGGGCCCGCGAGCGGCCGAAAATTGAGATTGGTTGCTCCGCGTCATCGGAAGCGCAGATCAGCCCGAAGGTGTCCTTCTCCGGCTCTCCGGTAGGAGTACCCATTTGCACCGACTGCTGCGCGGGGCCACAGCTTGCGATTGCCGGGTATCCCCCACACAGAAACAGTGCTGCAGTAGCAACTACGGTTGCAGGCACGCGCATGGTTCTTCTCCCTTGAAGCTGGAATGATCAGCCAACGGAAGATGCGCCCGTCGGCTACGGCTCGACGCAACACCGACTTAACGTTCGTTCTGCGGGAGGACCCACGGAACACTCGCACAAGGAGGACTTGAATTGAGGCTTCGGCTGATACAGTCCTTAGTCTCTCGCCTTAGTCCTCAGATTACTCCTGTCGGCTAACCAAAACAAGTCCATACACAGTCCAGAATAGCTCGGTCCGCCCAGGCGCTTGGTTGACGCGCCGCCAGTCTGCACCGATCGCTGCTTGGCTTCGCAGGCGAACGGGGGCACCTAGGGATCAGACTTGGCTCGCTGGCCAGCCGGGGGAGCTAAGGCTGGCGTCTGTCATCGCCGCCATGACCTATGCAACGCCGCTCTTCGCCTATCTGTTATGCTGTGGCGCCATTCGCTCTGACAAAGGACCGCTCACCCACGCCCGCCTGCTGTGGCGCTCCCCCGGGTTATCTCATGGACTTCGGTTCAGGGCTGCCGTCACTGTTGACGCCATACAAATCATCTAATGTCTCAGATCTAGGATGGGCCGCGGCTGGCACTAGGCGGTCCTTGCCCGAATTTCCGAAATGGCGGCGTGAGCGGACATTCATCTGATGATACCAGGGCACCGTATCCATCCAAATTCAGCCGAAGGATGATTATTCGGCAGAGTACTTCATCGATGCCGGATCATGTCAGCTACCAAAGCAGTGGTACTGCAAGTACGGGATCAGCTACCTTGATTTGGCTGAGATGATGCAGGAGCGCGGTGTCGAGGTCGACCCGTCCACGATCTTTCGATGGGTGCAGCGCTATGCGCCCGAGATCGAGAAGCGGACCCGTCAATTTCAGGAGCATCGCTCGGGCTCATGGCGCGTGGATGAAACTTATGTTCGAGTGAGTGGCCAGTGGAAGTACCTGTTCAGGGCGATCGACAAACATGGCCAGCTGATCGAGTTCATGCTGTCCGAACATCGCAACACCCGAGCGGCGTATCGTTTCCTGCGTAAAGCCCTGAAGATAATGAGCGAGTGTCCTCCATCAACGATCACCACCGACAAACTCGCCTCCTATCCGAGAGCAATCTGCCGGCTGAAACGGGAGGGCTGCCTGACGCACCACGTCGCGCATCGGACATCAGAATATTTGAACAACATCATCGAAGCGATCATGGGGCGCCTAAACGCGTGATTCGGCCGACGCGTGGCTTCCAGAATATGAGGACATCCTCCGTGACCCTGAAGGGCTTTGAGGTCATGCGCATGATCCGCCGCCGTTACTGCATCCTGACACAGCCCGGCGTGACAGGCGAAATCCGTCTCATCAATCAGCTCTTCGGCTTTGCGGCCTGAGTGACCCAGCCGAACAGGTTCATTGCGCCCTTTTCAGGTTAATGCAACAAAGCCAGACCAAGTCACAGGACTAGTTCAGGACCAGACATCCGCACGACGATACCAGAGACATCAGCGCTGCTGCCAGAAAGGAATACACGATCTCTGTGCTCGTTGCGACGATCAGGTCTCAGGGCTGCGACGTCCCGCAGTCACTCGAAGGGAGCCGTCGGCGCCGGCGATCTTGGGCTGAGCGAACTTGAGGTTGCCGAGCTTCCAGGATTTCAGCATCACCGAGGTGTCACCAACCGACTTTGGCTTCACCCCGCCTTCCGTGGTGCGCTCAATCGTGAGAGCCTTGCTGGTCCAGGCAAGCAGGAGGCGGTCGTCCGGCCCAAAGCCTGCCTGATCTCATAGCTCTCGCGGCAGGCGGATGGAGGTGTGGAACCGGTCTGAGCGCCTAACGTCCGCAATGGACTTCACCACCACCGCAGCGGATGCAATCGAACCCGCTTCCTCCTTGCTCTGGCGCTTAACCAGAGCCTGCAGGAGCGGTTCCTGCACGTTCGGCTCTGGTACAGACGCAGGCTCTGCATCAACGGGTCGCATCTGCTCGGGGCTGGCCTGAGCCTCCGCCGCAGGCTGCGGATCCTTCTGAGGGAGGGGCCGATGCGGGATCGCTTGGATTGCATTGGCAACCTGCCGGAGACCACCTGAGAGGCCCTCAGTCGATTGTAAGGAGGGCAGGGGCTAAGCCCGCGATTGCTTCGATCTGCTGGCCACCGAGCGCCACCAGCTTGCCCATCTGCTCCGCCATGAGCTTCATGGTCGAGCGGAGGTCCTTCAGTTCTGCGGCCATTCCCGTTAGCGCCAGTTCCACCTCGCGTGACAGGAATCGAACTCTACGAAAACCAATCACGAGTTGTGGAAGCTCTCGAACCCTAGCTCCAGCGAAAGCGGCAACGCGGCTATCTGCTGCGAAGCGGGTGGGAACAGGAGTGTCTCAGGGACGTTCAGTTCATTGGCCGCCTTCGAAGCGGAGCCCCTCTCCCACGCTACTTTGATAGACTTATGCAAACGGGTTCTTAACTTGCTGCGGTTCCTCTGTGGGACCGCTGTCATCAAGCAAGGCTTTATCCTGATCCAGGGCCCTCACGATCGCGTCAACCGCTGCTTTCAGCGCCCTTGCTTGTTTGAGGCCGCTCTTGTCGCGCGTCACGTCGAGTGAGCCATAGAGGACCACTTTGTCGGTGCCATTCTCAATAGTGAACCCGCCTACGCTGAGGGACGCGCTGTCATTTGAGAACGGCTGAAACTTCTTCGTCATGGGTTGCGTCCAAACTGATCAATGGCCTCAAGGATGCCTCCAACGAACCTATCCTGTGATGGGTCAGACGGCTGTTGTTGAACATCTGCTTGAGGGGGAGGTCTGCGGGTATTCCTTCCGGGTCCTTTCGACCTTCGGAGTTGGGGATGAGGCAGGTTCAGGATGGTTTGCTTGATGTCTGGTGACAGCTGAGGGAACGGGTCGATGCCCGACAACTGCTGCAGTTCAGCAAGCGAGATAATCCTGTATTCGTTACCCTCCTGGTTGGGCGTAAGATAGGCCGCTCCAGCGTTCAACCTCGGATCATAGACAGCCTTCGCGATGTGGGTTGGTACCAGCACACGTCCCTTGAGAGCCTGGAGATTTTCACCCTGGAAGATCGGGCCGGTCACTACATAGATTTCCTGCCGCTCTGAGTAATCACGCACGGCGCGTTCTATGCTCTCCCACAGATTACGGTTGTTGTCGGAGTTCTGCGGCACCATGTTGGCCAACGAGAAGGACTCATCCATTCCTTGGGGCGTGGTCATGTCTCCCGCTGGAGCCATGTGGCCGCGATCAAAACCACTGCGGACATAATCGGACAGTTCAGCTCTCTCGTCGGGAGGAAGGTTGGGGTCGGTGTGGAAGTTGTTGACCCGGTTCAGCGCACGAGCGCCGCTTGCTCGCCTAGGGGTGAGATGCTCAGCCACCCAAAGAGGTGTGCGGGTCAGCCCGGAGTGGAGCAACGCGAACTCCGTGTAGCAGATCTGCCGGGTCCTGGGCGTGAGCTTCGGATTGGCGAGAGCGGGAGCGGTGCCGCTGAAGAAATGCTGAGGGCAAGCTGCCACTGCGGCGTCGGGGGCGACGAGAAGCACCAGCAGAACAAGGGCAGGAAAGGGGTTGGGCAGTCTCACGGTACCCTCATGACGCGAGCGAGTCTGGACAGGAGCATCGCCGGCCCGTTCCACACGAGCAAAGCGTGCTTCTTGAGGCCAATGACGTCTCCGCCACTCTGTCCTGCAGGAGTGTTCCGCTTGGAGACAGGGATCCGGCGAAGCCCATAGCGCTGCAACTCAGCCTCGCTCAGGATCCGCTTAGGGCTCCGGCGTGAGCGCGGCCTCAGCGGGTTGTCCTTGCTCATCGAGGCACCTCTTTCGCAGGTGAATACCGTCTTCTTAGGTTCTCAATGCTCCACTTCAATGAGCGCAACCCTATTGATGCTAGGCTCGGGGCCAAATTAAGCCTAAAGCGGCCATCAAAACAATAGAACATAAGAGAGGTTTGCCGCTTCCTCGGTGAGCACAATTTCAACTGCTGCGGTGCCCGAATTAACCAGGATTCCTCAAATCAGACTCTGACCGCGGGTAAACAAGTGACTGTGCCACCAAAGCTATAGTGCCTCAAAGCCGAAATATGGCAATCTGGTGGCAAGTTTTGCCGGGCAAGGATGTTTGTGATGCGTTGGGTTCTTCTGGTGATCGCCTTCATTACCATGGCGGAACCAGCGGTTGCTCAACGTCGCCCTCCTGGATACCAGCAGGCCGAGCAGAGTTTCTCCCAACTGACGGTCGACGAGCGGATCAAAGTTCAGGTCCTGCTCACAGCCAACGGCTACTGGCCGGCCGTTCCGAACGTGAACTTCAGCAACCGGCTCTTCGAAGCCGTGTCGAACTATCAGCGGGACTACGGGCGCATTCAGAACGGTGCCGTTGATGCAGACCTGTTTGGGCAGGTGCTCAACAGCGCAATGCCTCTTCTCCAGACGTGGAACATCCGTGCCATCCCGCACCCGACCCAAGGCCATCCGATCTGGGTGCCGCTCGGCCTTGGACTGGTTGCCAAGAGAGACGAGAACGGCATTGCCTGGTCGGATCCCCAGGGCAGGGCATCCTTGGTCTACTCGTACTTCGGCGGCACGACCCTGGTGGCAAACTACCAGAGCATCCTCGACAAGGTTCTGTCCGAGGGCGGCAGGGTTCACTACAAGATCCTGAAGCCGGACTTCTTCGTCGTCTCGATGTCAACGGCCAATGGGCTTGATGCCTATATCCGGTTCCATGCGGATGGGCGTGGAGTGCTGGGCTTCTTCCTGTTCTGGAAGGGTAGCGAAACCCGCCTTCACATGGAGCGGGTGGCAACCCTCATCTCCGGGTCCTTCTGGGCAACCATGACGGGGGCTCCCTTCACCGAGCCCCCGACGATGACCTCACCTCAAGAGAAGGTGGCGGTCGCTCGCCTCGAAGAGCCCAAATCTCTCAGGCCAACTCCGAAGTCGGAGTCTGACGAAAAGGGGCCATCCTCCGGTACCGGCTTCTTCGTTTCCCCGGACGGACATGTGCTGACGAATGCCCATGTCGTGGATCGCTGCTCATCCATCAATGTGAAGGCTGATAACGGTGACGTGGTCTCCGGGAGGGTTCTGGCCAAAGACACCACCAATGACCTTGCTCTCCTCAGAACGCCACTCAGGCCCAGCAAGTTAGCAGGTGTTCGGTTGGGCATTCGGCTCGGCGAAGGAGTAGCCGCATTCGGTTTCCCACTGACTACGCTACTGTCCAGTTCAGGCAACTTCACCCTCGGGAATGTCACGGCCCTCTCTGGGCTCAAGGACGACAGCCGATACCTTCAGGTCTCCGCCCCGGTGCAGCCGGGGAACTCGGGCGGTCCGCTCTTTGATCAGAACGGCAATGTCGTGGGTGTCGTCTCAGCCAAACTCAACGCTCTCAACGTGATGGTCGCAACGAATGGGGACATTCCGCAGAACGTCAACTTCGCCATCAAGGGATCAATGGCAGCCAGCTTCCTGGAGAGCAATCAGGTCGCCATTGAGGAGGGCACCGCGAGCCAGGTCATGGCTCCTGCTGACCTTGCTGACCAGGCCAAGCAGGTCAGTGTGCTGATACGGTGCGAATAATCAGAAGCAGAAGATCAGTCGATCCACTCATTACAATTCAAAGATGCTATCTGGAGAAATAAATTTGCTTTGCGCTGTACTTGCTCTTGCCGTCATCGCTTTGGTAACACCGGTGATGGCTCAGTCCCTCTCGGGCCAAGCCGATGTTGTCGACGTGGACACCATTGCCATCCAAGGCGAGAAAACCCGCATCCGCCTGTATGGCGTTGACGGCCCGGAAAGCCAGCAGACCTGCAATGATGCTTCTGGAACTCGGTATCTCTGCGGCTCAAAAGCCGCTGATGCACTCGCGTCAATCATCGGGCGCAACGGGCGGGTGACATGCAAGGAGCAGGACCGGGATCGTTACAGCCGCATTGTCGCCACCTGCGAGGCCAATGGCCGGGACATTGCCGGTGCGCTGATCCGGCAGGGCTGGGCGGTCGAATACACTCAGTACTCCGACGGCCGCTACTCTGATGAGGAGGAAGAAGCCCGTCGGGCCAAGCGTGGTCTGTGGGCGGGCACCTTCGTCAAGCCGTGGGACTGGCGCCGTGGCGAAAGGCTGCCTAACGAGGCTTCAGTCGGTTCGGACCGCAAGTGCGCCATCAAAGGCAACATCTCCGGCTCGGAGCGGATCTACCATCTACCGGTCAGTCGCCACTATGCCCGCACGACCATCGATGAAGCAAAGGGCGAGCGCTGGTTCTGCTCTGAGGATGAAGCCAAAGCCGCCGGTTGGCGGGCACCAAGAGGGTAGGGGGAGAACGCAATGCTGAAATCACTTGTCCTTGGGCTGGTATTGGCAGGAAGCCAACTCGGATCCGCTCTCGCCTTCGATCACCCTGGCTCGTCGCCCCTCTTCGACAGGCTGGAGAACCTGCGACCCTTCCAGGTCGCTCAAGCAAGATCCTGCAAGGCAGCCAGCACATGCCGGGAAGCTGTTCAGATGTGGTGCGGCGGCTATAGGCGTGCCGATGGCGACAGTGACGGGATCCCTTGCGAGAACGTCTGTCGTTCACGCTCGGAAGTCGAGAGGATCAAAAGCGAGATCGGCTGCTAGGGTTTTTGTTCCAGTGCAAGCTGGACTAGAACACATACTGACCATGAGCGGTGCTGTATCGCCGGATCTCGGCCGCCAACCCAACCACATGCCGGAGGCTGAGGTGGCCCTGCGGCTGGCCGAGTTTATCCTATCGCTTCCCGGCTCGGGCGCGATGGCTAGCGTCGCGATCGATGGGGCCAGCATCAAGGTCGGGGACGCCGTCATCTTTGACATCGGCCGCTTCATGGCTGCCACTGGCTGGGAGCAGATTAAGGAGCCGCAGGTCGGCCGCAACGTCTGGACCGGCACCTACCGGCGTGGCGACAAGACAATCCGGGTGCACTCGCGGCCGGGCGAAGGCGACGTTGTCGCGCTAGTCGACGGCCGACGCATCGTCGCCGAATGCAAGAAGGGCCCGCTGGTCCGAAAGCCCGGAAATCCGGAGTACCCGCTGCTCAAGATGGCGCTCGGCCAGGCGCTCCTGTTCGACGTCTCCGCCGACGATATCGTGGTCACCGCGGTGCCGGACACGCCTGTTCTTCGCAAGCTCGCGGAGACCTGGCGGAGCCGTCCGCTCGTCCGGCGGGCCGGCATCAGGATCGCCCTCGTTGCCCATGACGGCTCGGTCTCCGGGCTCAACCTGTGACCGGCAAGGCTATCTGGCCTTCTTCCTCGACGGCTTGTCGGCGGTCCCGACCTCGCTCAGGCGCATCTCTATCCAGGTTGCTTCCTTCTTGAGGAGCGAGGCGATCTCTCGCTGGCGGGTTTCGCTCAAACGACTTTCGATCGCAGCAATAGAGAGCGCACCGACAGGTCGGCCATCCACTCCACGGATGGGAACGCCGACACCCCAGGAGCTCGGGAGTATATGGCCTGGATTGAGCGCGTAACCCTTCGCCCGGGTCTCCTGAACGAGCGTGCGGAGTACGGGTGGCGAATGATTGGGATATTTCTCAGCTAAGACGTCCGCGTTCGCGGCCAGGACTTCCTCCACCTCGTGGTCCTGAAAGGCAGACAACAGGGCAAGACTTCCGGCACCGACCCCCAAAGGGTGGCGGTCGCCGGCGTGAAGCGCATGGACACGGATCGGGTACGGCCCTTCCTCGCGATGGACGCAGATGGAGTAGATGCCTCGAGGGACCGAAAGGAAGGCTGTGTCGCCAGTCTCCTGGCTCAGCCGCACGAGAGAACGGAGCGATATCGGATGTATGCCGAAACGAGTGCTTGCGAGAGTGCCCAGAACGTAGATCTCAGGCCCGATGTAATAGCGTCGTGTTTCCGGATCTTGGTCGAGAAGGCCTGCTCTTACGAGGGCGAGAAGCATCCGCCGGACAGTCGGCTTAGGAAGATCGCATTGCTCGACAATCTCCGAGAGGCGAGCGCCGAACGGCCCCGCTCGACCTACGAGGAGGAGCAGGGTGGCGGCACGGTCGATGCTTTGAGCACCGCCGGCAGCGGCATCGCCGATCACCTGCACGGCCTTTCGGGCTGACGTGCTCCTTGGATGTTCCATTATGTGGACCCTTCAGGCTCGGCTAACGTGCTGTTCCTAGGGAGAACACTAACTGTTTGACAAACCGCAATCTAACGTTCCTGTTAACCCGAGAAAACAAGAAGGTCCATCTCATGGACCCTAAAAGATCTAAGGAAACGCAAAGGTCCCGTGAGACCTGCCAGGAGGTTTACATGATCATCTCTCGTCGCCGTCTGCTCATCGCCGGCTCAACCGCATTCGCAGGCGGGGTTGTAGGGGCGCCGTTCATCGCACGCGCGCAGCAGGCCGAGTTCACTTACAAATACGCCAATAACCTGCCCATAACCCATCCAATGAACTTGCGGGCTCAGGAAATGGCTGCGGCGATCAAGGCTGAGACCAATGGCCGTTTTGAACTGCAAATCTTTCCCAGCAGCCAGCTCGGCTCCGATACTGACACGCTTAGCCAGGTACGCTCGGGCGGCGTCGAGTTCTTCACTCTGTCGGGCCTGATTCTGTCGACGCTTGTGCCGGCCGCCTCCATCAACGGGGTGGGTTTCGCCTTCCCGGACTACGCATCGGTCTGGAAGGCCATGGACGGGGACCTGGGCGCTTATGTCCGCCAGCAGATCGCCAAGGTGAACCTCGTCGTCATGGACAAGATATGGGACAACGGCTTCCGCCAGACCACGTCGGCGACGAAGCCGATCAACACGCCGGAGGACCTGAAGGGCTTCAAGATCCGGGTACCGGTCTCACCGCTCTGGACGTCCATGTACAAGGCGTTCGAGTCTGCGCCCACCTCGATCAACTTCAACGAGACCTACACCGCGCTTCAGACCAAGGTCGTCGACGGTCAGGAGAACCCGCTGGCGATCATCTCGACCGCGAAGCTGTTCGAGGTGCAAAAACACCTCTCAATGACCAACCACATGTGGGACGGCTTCTGGTTCCTGGGCAACCGGCGCGCCTGGGAGCGGCTGCCCCAGGATGTCCGCACCATCGTGGCCAAGCACATCAATGCTGCGGCCGAGAAAGAGCGCGAGGACGTGGCCAAGCTCAATGCCAGCCTTCAGCAGGAGCTTGCCGCGAAGGGCATGGTGGTCAACCAGCCTGATCCGGCGGCATTCCGCGACAAGCTGCGCCAAGCCGGATTCTATGCCGAATGGAAGGGCAAGTACGGTGACGAGGCCTGGGCGATCCTCGAGAAGTCCGTCGGCACCCTGGCGTAAGGCGTCAGAGTCAGCGATCACGCCGCTGATTCAAAGGTCGCAGGGTCGTCCCGTCCGCGGATGACCCTCGCTCCACCGGACGTGATCACCACAAATCCGTAGGAACATTGGATATGGCTTCCTCTGCACACGTACTCGCCGCGCCGGAATCCTTGCCCGTCGCCGAAAGCGACGTCCGGCAGGGCTCCCGCCTTCTCAGGCCCTTCGAGATCGTTTCGTCGGCGCTGCTCGTGGCCATCATTGTCCTGCTGCTGGCAGGCGTCATCTCCCGCTATGTATTCTCGCTCCCGGTGGTGTGGATCGATGAGGTCGCATCGCTGTGCTTTCTGTGGCTTGCGATGCTCGGATCCGCGATTGCACTCGACCGCAACGAGCACCTCAGGCTGACGCTGTTCCTCAACATGATGCCGGAGCGGACACAGCGGTTCGTGGAGACCTTCGGGCTTCTGGTGATCGTCTCCTTTCTTCTGTCGCTGGTCGCCCCGGCCTTCGACTATGCGATGGAGGAGTGGTACATCACCACCGCCGCACTGGAAATTCCGAATACCTTCCGGGCGGCCGCCATTCCCTTCGGCATGATAGCGATGCTTGGTATCGTTCTCGCGTATGCCCTCCGGACTTCAACGTGGCGCGACTTGATCATCTCTGCTCTCGCAATTGCCGTGATCGCAGGCTTGCTGTGGTATTTCTCGCCTTCGCTCGTCAGACTTGGCAACGCCAAGATCGTTCTCTTCCTCGTCATATTCGTCGCCGCATGTCTCGTCGCCGGCGTTCCGATCGCGTTCTGCTTCGGCATCGGCACGCTGAGCTACCTTGCCTTCGCGACGCAGGTTCCGACCTTCGTCATGATCGGCCGTATGGATGAGGGCATGTCCGGCCTGATTCTGCTGTCGGTTCCGATCTTCGTCTTCCTGGGCTGCATCCTAGATGCCACCGGCATGGGCAAAGCCATCATCGATTTCCTGGCCTCCCTGCTCGGCCATGTCCGCGCCGGCATGTCCTACGTGCTGCTCGGCTCGCTGTTTGTGGTCTCCGGCATCTCCGGCTCGAAGGTCTCGGACATGGCCACGGTCGCTCCGGCGCTGTTCCCGGAGATGAAGCGGCGCGGCCACAGCCCGCGGGAGATGATCGCGCTGCTGGCTACCGGTGCCGCCATGGCCGACACCGTGCCGCCCTCGATCGTGCTGATCGTGCTGGGATCCGTCGCGGGGGTCTCAATTGCGGGCCTGTTCACCTCCGGCATCGTTGTCGCCATGGTCCTGCTCGCGGTCTTGGCGATCCTGGCTCGTTGGAAGAGCCGGCACGAAGACATGTCCAAGGTGCGCCGGGCGCCCGTCTCTTTGATGGGGCGCACCCTCCTCGTTGCCGCGCCTGCCCTCGTTCTGCCGTTCCTCATCCGCAGCACGGTGGCCGGCGGGGTAGCGACGGCAACCGAGGTGTCGACCATTGCGGTAATCTACGCATTGTTCGTCGGCATTGTCCTCTATGGGGGCATCGGCTGGCGCACGTTCTACGCCATGCTCGTGGAGACGGCGGCCCTCACCGGATCGATCCTGCTGATCCTCGGAACCGCCCTTGCAATGGCATGGGCGATCACGCAAGCCGGCGTTGCCCAGAGCCTCGCGACATTCATGACGGGACTGCCCGGCGGCTGGCTCTCGTTCATGGCCGTGACCATTGTGGTCTTCCTGATCTTGGGCAGCGTGCTCGAGGGCCTGCCGGCCATCGTGCTCATGGCTCCGCTCATGTTCCCGATCGCGAAGAACCTCGGAATCAATGACATCCACTACGCAATGGTCATTGTGACGGCGATGAACATCGGCCTCATGGCTCCGCCGATTGGGGTAGGCTTCTATCTCGCCTGCAAGATCGGCAGCGTCCCGCCGGATGAGGCCATCGGCGCTATCTGGCCGTACCTCGTCGCGCTGCTCGTGGGCCTCATCATCATTGCTACAGTGCCTTGGATCTCAGTCGGTCTCCTCTGACGATCACCGTCGGACAGTCCGCAAGGGCTGCCCAGCCAGGATAGTTACGACATCGCTTTCAAACGATCACACATTGAAGGAATTGCAGATATGGCACGTGCTTGCATCGTCGGTTGGGCCCATACGCCCTTCGGCAAATTGGAAGATCCCGATGTCGAAAGCCTGATGGCCAGAGTTTCGGGCGAGGCCCTCGCTCACGCTGGGGTTGGAGCTGAGGAAGTCGATGGGATCTATGTCGGCGTCATGAACAACGGCTTCTCGAAACAGGGATTTGAGGCTGCACAGGTTGCGCTCGATCAGCCGGTTCTCGCCCACGTCCCGTCGACCCGTCTGGAGAATGCTTGCGCGACCGGGTCGGCCGCGATCTACGCGGCTCTCGACTTTATCGAGAGCGGACGCGGGCGCATCGCTCTCGTCGTCGGGGCTGAGAAGATGACTGCCAAGCCCGTAGTCGAAACCAGCGATATCCTGCTGAGTGCCTCCTACAGAAAGGAAGAGGCCGATATCAACGGCGGCTTCGCCGGGGTGTTTGGCCGGATCGCTCAGACCTACTTCCAGCGTTACGGCGACCGCAGCGAGGAGCTTGCCCGCATCTCCGCCAAGAATCACAGGAATGGTGTCGCGAATCCCTATGCGCAGATGCGACGCGACTTTGGCTTCGAGTTCTGTAATGCGGTCTCCGACAAGAACCCCTATGTGGCGGCCCCGCTGCGGCGGACGGACTGCTCACTGATCTCGGATGGGGCAGCCGCGCTCGTCGTGGCCGACGAGGAGACGGCCGAACGGCTCCAGCAGGCAATCGCCTTCCGCACCCGCCAGCATGTCAATGACATTCTGCCCCTATCGCGACGCGACCCGACGGCCTTTGCCGGTGCACGTATGGCCTGGGACAAGGCACGGGCTCATGCAGGTGTAACACTGGACGACCTCGATCTGGTCGAGACCCATGACTGCTTCACCATCGCTGAGCTCATTGAATACGAGGCGATGGGATTGGCCTCGCCGGGCGATGGCTACCGTGTTGTGCGGGAGGGCATTGCCGAGAAAGACGGTCGCCTGCCGATCAATCCATCCGGCGGCCTCAAGTCGAAGGGCCACCCAATCGGCGCCACCGGCGTGTCGTTGCACATCATGGCCTGCCTCCAGCTCATGAACCAGGCTGGCGACATGCAGATCCCAGACGCCAATCTTGCGGGCGTATTCAACATGGGCGGCGCGGCCGTCGCCAATTACGTGTCCATCCTGGAACGGCGCAAATGACGAGTCCCGTTCAAGCTCCCATCGGCGGTGTTGCACCCGTCTCCAAGCGCGTCATGAACCTCTCCCACTTCCTGCGTCAGGTGGCGCGGCGGTACGGCGGCGAGATCGGCTTCGTCCGAGGGGAGGATACCTGGACCTGGGCCGAGCTCGATCGCCGTGTGGATGCCATGGCAGCGGCGCTGGCCGCCCGGGGCGTGAAAAAAGGCGACCGCATCCTGGTGCAGTCCAAGAATGGCAACCAGATGTTTGAGTCGATGTTCGCCAGCTTCCGGCTCGGTGCAGTCTGGGTGCCGACGAACTACCGTCAAACCCCGGGCGAGGTCGCCTACCTTGCCCGCTCGAGCGGTGCCTCCGCGATGATCTGCCATTGCGATTTCCCGGAGCATGCCGCAGCCGCCCGTGAGGCCGCTCCGGATATCCGCTTCGTCATCTCCATCGGGGCATCAGAATTGGGCGATGATTACGATGCCCTCGTCGCACAGCACTCCGGGCAGAGCGTACCGATGGCGTCCGTCGAGCACGATGATCCGTGCTGGTTCTTCTTCACGTCGGGCACAACGGGACGTCCCAAGGCCGCCGTTCTCACCCATGGCCAGATGGCCTTCGTGATCACGAACCATCTCTGCGACCTGATGCCGGGCACCACGCACCGGGACGCCTCTCTGGTCCTGGCGCCGCTCTCGCACGGGGCAGGCATTCATCAGCTCGTGCAAGTGGCGCGGGGTGTCAAGACCATTCTGCTCAAGAGCGATCGATTCGACGCCGACGAGGCCTGGGGGCTGGTCGCGCATTGGCGCGTCACCAACATGTTCACTGTCCCCACCATCGTTAAGATGCTGACGGAACATCCTTCGGTCGACGCGCATAATCACTCGTCGCTGCGCTACGTGATCTACGCAGGCGCACCCATGTACCGGGAAGACCAGAAGCACGCGCTGAAAAAGCTCGGAAAGGTCCTAGTCCAATACTTTGGGCTTGGCGAGGTCACCGGTAACATCACCGTGCTTCCGCCGGCGCTCCACGAAACCGAGGATGCACCCGGCGTGAAGGTGGGCACCTGCGGCTACGAGCGCACGGGGATGCAGGTCTCGATCCAGGACGACCAAGGCCGCGAGCTCAAGGCAGGCGAGACTGGCGAGATCTGCGTCTGCGGTCCGGCCGTGTTCGCCGGCTACTACGACAACCCGGAAGCCAACGCGAAGGCCTTCAGGGACGGCTGGTTCAGGACCGGCGATCTCGGCCACCTCGACGAGGAAGGATTCCTCTACATCACCGGACGTGCCTCCGACATGTACATCTCCGGCGGCTCGAACATCTACCCGCGCGAAACGGAGGAGAAAATCCTAACGCACTCGGCCATCGCGGAGGTCGCAATCCTCGGCGTGCCGGACAAGACCTGGGGTGAGGTTGGCGTGGCGGTCTGCGTGCTGCGGCCGAACGCAACGCTCAACGAGCCGGAACTCCTAGCATGGCTGGAGGGCAAGGTCGCCCGCTACAAGCTTCCAAAGCGGGTGTTCTTCTGGGATGCCCTGCCTAAGTCTGCCTACGGCAAGATCACCAAGAAGGATGTCCGGGCCGAACTCGAGGCGCGCGGCTGTCTACCCCTTGACCGACCCGCTCAGGCCTCCGCCTGAGCCGAGGCGGCATACTTCCCCGAAGGACGACTGGACCACAGCAGGAGAGGCGGACATGGTTCAAGTACAGACGGTACTGGTGACCGGAGGAGTGTCTGGCATCGGCCTTGCGATCGTCGAGGCGATGCTCGCCGAGGGTTGGCGCGTTGTCGTCGCGGACCTGGATCGGGAAAGCCTCAGTTGGTGCCGCGATGCGCTCGGGGCACCTGACGACCGCGTGCGGTACGAGCAGATGGACGTCGCGGATGAGGACGCTGTTGTGTCCAGGATCGCGGCCTGCGAGGCGGAGTTCGGCCCTCTTACCGGGGTCGTTAATTCCGCCGGCATCGGGCGCGACGTTCCGGCACTCGACACGAGCGTCGATCTCTTTCGGAAGATGCTGGAGGTCAACCTGATCGGCAGCTTCGTGGTCTCGCGGGAGGCGGCCAGGCACATGCGCGAGCGCGGCGCAGGCTCAATCGTTAACATCGCGTCCGTTTCGGGGGTCATGGGCAACAAGGGACGCGTCGCATACGGCGCCTCCAAGGGGGCCGTGATCACCATGACCAAGGTCATGGCGGTCGAGCTGGCGGCACTCGGCATTCGGGTGAATGCGATCGCTCCCGGTCCGATCGAGACGCCGCTCGTGCAGGAGATCCATACACCGGAGGTACGCGCCGCCTGGATGGCGACCGTGCCGCAACGGCGCTATGGATCGTCGGCTGAGATCGCTGGGGCAGCCACTTTCCTCCTCGACAATCGCAAGTCCAGCTACATCACTGGCCAGACGATTTGCGTCGATGGCGGGTTCACGGCCGCAGGCATCATCGGTAAGCCGTCTGCCGCTTTCGATTCGCCTGTCCAGCCATAGAAGGCTCAAACATGACTCATGTGTTCTCGCTTGCTGAAACGGCACCTGCCCTTCCTCCGGAGGGCGAGTACTGGATTGCCCCAGGTGCCGTTCTAATCGGCAACGTTCGCCTCAAGCGCGAGGTCAGCATCTGGTTCGGCACGGTGTTGCGAGCCGACGACGACATCATCGAGATCGGCGAACGCAGCAATGTCCAGGACGGCTGCGTGCTCCATGTCGATCCCGGGTTTCCGCTGACGATCGGTGAGGACTGCACGATCGGTCACAAGGTGATGCTACATGGCTGTACAATCGGGTCGAACACCTTGATCGGCATGAACTCGACCATCCTCAACGGTGCGCGGATCGGCCGGAACTGCCTGATCGGCGCGAACACGCTGATCACCGAGAACAAGGTCATCCCCGACAACTCCTTGGTCATGGGCGTCCCGGGCCGCGTTGTCCGGGAGGTCGATGACGCCGGCGTGCGGAACCTGACCGAGGGTGCGGCTCTCTACGTCAGGCGCTGGCGCCGGTACGTGTGTGAGCTGGCATCTGCCTCAGGAGGTTTCTGATGAAGCGGGTCGTCACGACGCAGCTGCCCCGGCCGCGTACCCTGATCCACCCCGGCCGGTTCAACCCGGTCCGCATCCAAAGCCTTCGCTCTTCCAAGGGGCGGCATGTCCGACTGGCCCTTTTGCCCGGCGTGAGCCTTTTCGATGGCCTCGTGAAGCCACTGGCGGATATCGGGATCACGTTTGCCTCGACGACGATCCTCGGAGGCTATTTTGAGGGTGTTCAGTATTGCGTCGCGCCTCCCGATCAGCAGGGGCGGGCCGTGATTGCCTATTCCAAACCGATCCCCGCCGGTCACACGTATATGATCTTCGGCAATGCGACGCTGGGGAAGAGCATCAATGGCTCGCCGCTCGTACATTGCCATGCCGCGATCTGCACCGAAAGCGGTGAGGTCAAGGGTGGTCACATCCTAACGGAGACCTGCATCGTCAGCCGCAATCCGATCCCGGTTCTCGTCACCTCGCTCGATGAATTCGAACTCCGGCAGGCCTACGATCCCGAGACGAACATTCCGCTTCTTCAACCATACAAGGAAACGATCAATGGGTGAGACGATCGCTGTCGAGAACGGCTCAATGGGTCGCGTGGCATACGCGAGGATCGCTCCCAACGAGGATCTCGTCCAGGGCGTGGAGAAGCTGTGTCTCGCCGAAGGTTTCAGAAATGCATTCGTGCGTGGTGCGCTGGGCAGCCTCGTGGATGCCTGCATGGGCACGATCGATGGCAAGTACCTCCAGATCCCGGGTCCCGCCGTGGAAATCGTCAGCTTGGCGGGTGAGGTTCGCCCGGGCGAGGACGGCTCACTCAGGGCAGCCCTCACGGGTGTCGTGGCGGACCCGGAGGGGAATGTCTACGGCGGACCTTTCGTCGCCGGCTTGAACCCGATCTGCATGACGTTCGAGGTCACCCTTGAGGAGTGGCTTCCTGTGAAGTGAACGACGAGCGCCGCGGCGGTAGCACCTGCGGCATTGATCCTGGGAAATGGAGCGGAGATCAATGGCTGATCGTCTGAAGGGCAGGACTGCCATCGTGTTCGGGGCAGGGTCCTCGGGGCCGGGATGGGGAAACGGCAAGGCCGCTGCCGCCGCCTATGCACGGGAAGGGGCTCAGGTTGCCTGCATCGACCTGGTCCAGGAAGCCGCGGAGGAAACCGCATCCATTATCGCGGGTGAAGGCGGCGGGGCCATAGCCGTTGCAGCGGACGTTACTGACACAGGCTCGGTTGAGAGAGCGGTAACGCAGGTCGTTGAGCGTCTCGGGGGCATCAGCATCCTGCACAACAACGTTGGCGTCACCCATATGGGCGGGCCGGTCGAGCTCAGCGAGGAGCAATTCGAGGCCGCGCTCAAGTTGAACATCGGCCCCATCTACCGCACGGCGAAGGCCGTCATCCCGCATATGCTGCGTCAGGGCGGCGGCGCCATCGTCAACATCTCCTCCCTCGCGGCGATCCGATGGACGGGCTATCCCTATTTCGTTTACTACGCCACCAAGGCGGCGGTGAACCAGGCCACCGTGGCGCTCGCCATGCAATATGCCCGCCAGGGCATCCGCGCCAACTGCATCATGCCTGGCCTAATCGACTCCCCGCTGATCTACCGGCAGATCTCCGGGCAGTATGCCTCGGTGGAGGAGATGGTGGCGGCGCGCAATGCCGCCGTTCCCCTAGGCCGAATGGGAACGGCCTGGGATGTGGCCAATGCTGCCGTGTTCCTGGCCTCCGATGAGGCGCAGTTCATCACGGGCGTCTGCCTGCCTGTGGATGGTGGGCAGAGCTGCGCCGTTTCCGAGTTTCGTTGAGGGTGACTTTCAATGGCCTTTGTGACCACGAGCGACGGTATCCAGCTCTTCTACGAATCCGCCGGAACGGGCACGCCCATCGTGTTCGTCCACGAGTTCGGCGGAAATTATTGGAGCTGGGAGCCTCAGGTCGGCTACTTCTCGCGCAGGCACCTTTGCGTCACCTTCTCGGCTCGCGGCTATCCGCCGTCGGACATTCCCGAGAATGTGGAGAAGTACTCCCAGGCCCACGCGGCCAATGACATCGTCGACGTCATGAACGCAGCCGGCATCGACAGGGCCCATGTAGTCGGTCTCTCGATGGGGGCTTTCGCCTGTCTGCACGCCGCTCTGCGCTATCCCGATCGCATTCGGTCCGCCGTCATCGCGGGAGCGGGATATGGCTCGGAGAGGGAACATCAGGAGTTTTTCCGCCGCAATTCCGAGCAGGTGGCGCGAGGCTTCGAAGAGCGTGGCGCGCGGGCGTTTGCTCCGGTCTACGGTGAGAGCGCCTCGCGGGTGCAGTTTCAGGAGAAGGACCCACGGGGCTGGCAACTCTTCGTAGAGCGGATGGCGCAGCATTCCGACAGGGGTGCCGCCAACACCATGCGCGGCGTCCAGATGCGACGGCCGTCGCTCTATGACCTAGAGGCCGAGTTGGCGGCTCTTGAGGTGCCGCTACTCATCCTGGTCGGCGACGAGGACGATCACTCGATCCAACCAGGTATCTTCCTGAAGCGGACGATCCCGCGCTCCGGTCTCGCCATGCTTCCGAAATCGGGCCACACCCTGAACCTTGAGGAGCCGGCGCTGTTCAACCAGCTCCTGACAGAATTTTTCACACGGGTGGAGGCGGGGCGCTGGGGCGCGCGGGATTCGCGAGCCGACCCAAACCAGATCATGCGGACCGATTTGGAGCTGCGGGAGGAGGACCAGTCATGAGACACATCGATCATCCTGGTCAGGCTGCTCCGGAGCGTTTTGCCGCCGTGCCCGGCGAGGCGGTGCCGATCCGGTTCGTGCTGGAGCCCGGTCTGACAATCGACGAGGCAGTTGGGGCAGGCATGAGGGGGAGTGGCTGCATCGGCGGCTTCGTGGAGTTCCGGGGCGGCCGTTGCGACCCGTTCCGATATGTAATGCCTGCCGCATCATCCGACCCGCGCTATGTGGCCTGGTACAGCGAGACCTTCGAACCGGACGGGCCGGTAAATGTGACGCGCGCCTGCGCTATAGTCGGCGTGCGGGACGGAAAGACCTTTCTCCATTGCCACGGCGTCTGGGACACGAGCGAGGTGCGGCGAATGGGCCACATGCTTGCTCCCTTGTCCAGAGCCGCGGAGCCCATCGAGGTGGCGGGCATCGGGTTCAGGGATGCGACCTTCGAGGCCATGCCCGACGGGGAGACGAACTTCACCCTCTTCGAACCGGTTCAATATGCTGGAAAGGGCTCCTCAATGACAGGCAGGCAAGTGCTGCTTGCGAAAGTGCGCCCCAATCAGGACGTCAGCCTTGCCATCGAGGAGATCTGCCTACGGCAGGGAATAGAAAGAGCCAATGTCTACGGGATTGGCAGTTTGAATGGCGTGCGCTTCGTCGACGGAACGCGGGTGGACTCACATGCCACCGAGGTCCAGATCCGCGACGGCCACTTCAACAGGGACGACGGGCGCGGGCAGGCGCGGCTGAACCTTGATGTCGTTGACATCAACGGAGTGATTACCTCTGGGCAGATCTCCCGTGGTGAAAATCCTGTATGCATCACTTTCGAGCTTGTGATTGAGGAAATCGGGCAGTGAAACAGCTGTTGGTGCTTTGAGTTCTCGCTTCTGAAAATTCTCGAGAATGACTTCTCCGGCTTGCAATGTGAGCAGAGATAATTGCTGCCTACCGGAAGATCTACGGAGTTCGATCCTGAGCGGATCTCTTACAAACACCCGCGCCAACATGCTGCTGCCAAGTGGCAGCAGCATGCGGCCTTTGCTTCAAACCTTAGAGATAGGCAGTCGACAGCGCCGGGATCATCGCGATGACGAGGAGCCCGACGAAGAGCGCGCCGATATAGGGCCAGATGGCGCCCATGGCTTCATCCGGCGAGACGTTGCCGATCTTGCAGGCGATGTAGAACCCGATGCCTATGGGCGGCGCCATCAGGCCGATATTCATGGCCGTCACCACGACCATCGAGTAGTGGATATCGTTGATCCCAAGGGTCTTCGCGATCGGGAACATGATGGGTGCCATCAAGACAATGGCCGGCAACCCCTCAAGCACGCAGCCGAGCACCATGAAGACGGCAATCGTCACGAGCATGTAGGTGACCCAGCCGCCCGGCAGGTCTGTGACCAGTGCGGCCATCTTGAAGGCGAAGCCAGTCTGGGTGAGTGCCCAGGCCATCGCAGAGGCCGTGCCCAGGATAATGAGGATCGCGCCCGAGAGAGCCGCCGTCTCGACCAGCATGTCATAGATCTTGCCGGGACGGATGCCACCATAAAGGACCATGCCTATGATCAGGGCGTAGAGGACTGCGATTGTGGAGACCTCCGTGGCCGTCGCCACGCCGCCGCCGACCGCGCTGCGGATCAGGAAGGGTAGCACGAGGGCCGGAGCGGCCACCGCCAGCGCCTTGCCAATAGCCCGAAGGGGAGCCCGACGGATCCCTTCCATGACTTCGCCGCGCGCCTTCCAGCGTGCGAGAATGGCGAGCACCGCGAGCAGCACCATGGCGATGACGAAGCCGCTCGTGAACAACCCGGCGATCGACACGCCGGCGACCGAGCCGAGCACGATCAGCACAATTGAGGGCGGCACGGTGTCGGCCATGGCCGCACCGGTGGCCAGGAGCGCGATCATCTCCTTGGGCTTGTGCCCGCGCCGCTTCATCTCCGGAAACAGCGCAGGAGCGACCGTGGCCATGTCCGAAACCTTCGAGCCGGAGATGCCGGAGACCAGAAAGAGCGAGCCGAGCAGCACGTAGGACATGCCTGCCTTCACATGCCCGAGCAGGGAGGCCAGGAACTCGACGATGGCCCGGCCCATGCCGGTGGCGTCCAGTATGCAGCCGAGGAGCACAAAAATCGGCACCGACAGCAGGATCAGGCTCGACATGCCCTCATCAATTCGACCGATCATCACCATGGTCGGGACCGAGCTAGTAAAGGTCAGAAAGGTGAGCGCACCGAGACCGAAGCAGAAAGCAATTGGCACGCCAATGGCGAGAAAGAAGGCAACAAAACCCACGAGGAAGATGAGAATATTGATATAGCCGAGCGAGGGCAGGGACGGGGAAGCAAGCCACAGTAGTGCACCTGCACCTGCGATGACAGCCGCGGCCAGCGAGATTTCAAACGCCTTGGCAGCACGCACCGTCTCTCTGAGGGCTAGGAGCGCCATCAGGCCGATGCCGACCGGAAGAGCGGCCACGCGCCAGCTCATGGGAATATTGAGTGCCGCCGAGGTGATGTAGGACTCCTCGATCACATACTCGATGGCAGGCCACAGCATGCCGATCAGAAAGACAGCAACGAGAAGCGGCCCAAGCGCACCGAAGAAGCCACGCAGCTTCTCTGGGAGCATATGAAGGAAGAGGGTCAGACGGAGGTGCTCATTGCGATCGATGGCGATGACTGCGCCGAGCATGGCAAGCCAGAGGAAGCAGAACGCGGCCGCCTCATCGATCCAGACGATGGGGAGCGAAAGGACATAGCGCGAGGTGACGCCCATCAAGAGAAGCCCGATGATCACCACCAAGATGACGGAAGCAATCATCTCAATGGGCTTAAGGAGCGCCGACCCGCTTTTCAGACCGGTCGGCATGTCCTCAATTTCACCGACGCCGATGCTTTCTGTTGCCATGGTCATTGTCTCCTCCGTCGCTCTTGGCTCAATTAAGCTATTTTTGTTCAATGTTGTGGGTGCTCGCTGTCAGGGCAGATTCTCCCTGAAGACGACTTCGACGCGCATCGGATCGGGCTGCTTGCCAGGCTTGTGCCCCTCCCGCAGGTCGCGGAACAGGGCAGCGCATTTGGCGATGGTGTCTTCGGCACTTTGGGTGATCACTGCATCCATTGTTCCATCGAGCAGGAACTCGCGGGTATCGCTGGTCAGCCCATGGCCGACGAACACGACGTCCTTCTCGCGCCGTGCATCCTTGAGCGCGCGGCCGATGCCGGAAGCGCCACCACCGATATTGTAGATCCCGTCCAGATCAGGATGATGGGAGAGAAGCGCCCGCATCTGCCGGTAGTTGAGCGCTTCGTCGTCATGTCCTTCGCGCAGGCCGACTACCTCAATGTCAGGATAGAGTTCCTGCAGGATGTCTAGGAAGCCCATCTCGCGCTCCCCATGAGCGCGGTAGCTGAGACTGCCGGCGATCATGGCAACCTTGGCCGGCCGTTTGGCAATGAAGCGTGCGAGAAGATAGCCTGCCATGCGCCCCGCAGCCCGATTGTCGAGGCCGAAATACGCGGTCCGCGTCGGACTGGCGACATCGGAGATCAGCGTCACCACGGGCTTCCCCGCAGCGGTGATGCGATTGACGGCTTCGCGTACCACGGGGTGCTCAATCGCCATGAAGGCAATACCGTCCGCATGTCTGGCATGGCGGTGCAGCGCCTTCGCGAGCAGGTCCGGAT
Source organism: Microvirga sp. BSC39 (assembly GCF_000739015.1). Taxonomy (GTDB): domain Bacteria; phylum Pseudomonadota; class Alphaproteobacteria; order Rhizobiales; family Beijerinckiaceae; genus Microvirga. The sequence goes on along the minus strand of NZ_JPUG01000071.1, from coordinate 45,276 downwards.
TGAAGCTGTCGATATACTCGACTGTAGGCTTGATCGAGAAGCGCTCCAGCTGTGGCGCCATCTCGCTGATCATGCGGCCGAGCATGGTGATGTAACGGTTCGTTCCCTGAGGTAGAATGAACGAGATCTGGGCGAGCGGCCGCACCTCGCGGATCCGCTCGTCGCTCTCGTCCACGTAGCCGAGTTCAGCTGCGGCCTTCATGACCCGTTTGACCGTCGCCGCCTTCACTCCCTGACGGCCGTTCAGAACCCGGTCGACAGTGGCGGTAGAAACATCGGCGAGGCGCGCGATGTCCACGATGGTGACACGCCGGTTGAAGGACGGAAGATCCGCGAAAATGCTCATGTTGTTACATCAAAGTACATCAAAATTATGATTTGACCGCATCATTTGTATGACGGATTTTTTCACTCGGAAAGAGCAAAACATCTTTTCGGGAGAAATGACGCCATGACCATCAGCCGAAGGACGCTTCTCAAAGGCATCGGAGCTGCTCCGGCCGCCGTTAGCCTCTTCTCGATTCCACGCTACGCTCATGCAGCCGAGATTACGCTGCGCTATGGCAACAACCTGCCGCTCAGCCATCCTCTGAACATCCGGGCCAAGGAAGCTGCTGACAGGATCGCCAAGGAGACGAACGGGCGCGTTGAGATGCTGATATTCCCTGCCAACCAGCTTGGCGGCGATACGGATATGCTCTCCCAGGTGCGCAACGGCGCTCTGACCTTCTTCACCCCTTCGGCGCTGGTGATCGCGACCCTTGTTCCGGTCGCGGCGATCAACGCTGTGGGCTTCGCGTTCAAAGACTACAATCAGGTCTGGGCTGCTATGGATGGCCCCGTTGGTGGCTTCGTACGCAAGGCGATTGCCGACTCCCGGTTGCACGCGCTGGAAACCATGTGGGACAACGGCTTCCGCCAGATGACCACGAGCGGTACGCCGATTCAGAGCGCCGATTCGATGAAGGGCTTGAAGATCCGGGTTCCGGTGAGCCCGATCAGCATCTCGATGTTCTCCGGTCTTGGCGCTGCGCCGGCCAGCCTGCAGTTCAGCGAGGTTTACACCGCCCTCCAGACCAAAGTGGTCGACGCACAGGAGAACCCGCTGCCGATTATCCAGGTGGCGAAGCTCTACGAGGTGCAATCCTCCTGCGCGCTCACCAACCACATCTGGGACGGCTACTGGTTCATCGCCAACGGGCGCCAGTGGGCGGGAATGCCGGGAGAGGTGCAGGAGATCGTCTCACGTGCCATCAACGAGGCGGGTCTGAAGCAGAGGCAAGACATCAAGACTCTCAACGAGTCAGTGCAGGCGGATCTCCAGAGCAAGGGGCTGTCGTTCAACCAGTGCGAGACGGAAAGCTTCCGTGCGAAACTGCGAGAAGCCGGGTTCTACAGGGAATGGAAGCAGAAGTTCGGCCCAGAAGCCTGGAGCCATCTTGAGAGCGTCGTTGGAACGCTCGCCTAACCCTTGTCGTGCGATCCGACGGAAAGCATCGGATCTTCATCTTCCTCGGGCGCGGATAAGTAAGCCGCGCCCTCATCAGATATGCAGGTAAGGTATGAGCCGATTTTTCGGAGAAATCAGGCAGGCCGGCTATGTCGTCGACGACATTGAGGCCGCCATGGACTATTGGTCGCGCGTTCTCGGCGTGGGACCTTTCTTCTATAAGGAACAAGTTCCGATCGAGAACTACATGTATAGGGGTGAGACCTATCGACCGCATAATTCCGTGGCGCTCGCCAATTCCGGCCCGCTCCAGATCGAGCTTATTCAGACCCGCAACGATGCTCCCTCTATGTACCGCGACTTCAAGCAAGCCGGTCACACAGGCCTGCAGCATGTAGCCTACTGGACCGAGAGTTACGATGCCGATCTGGAGCGGCTGATGACGCAGGGCTTCGTTCCAGTGATGAGCGGTGAGGTCGGCGAGCGCGGACGCTTCGTCTATTTCGACACCGAGTACCATCCCGGCACAGTCATCGAGCTGTCGGAAGTCGCCGGGCCGAAGGGCAAGATGTTTCAGCTGATCAGGGAGGCATCTGAAGGGTGGGACGGACGCGAACCGGTCCGGCCATTCCCTGATCTTTCCCGGCTTTGAGGTCCCTCATGGCGGAAGCACATTACGAGGCCACCTATCTGGTCGAAACGCCCCTGCCGCTTGAGGCTGTGGCCGAGGTGATGGCAGGCGAACAATCCTGCGGAACCTTCACCCGAGTCGAGGGCGAGACCGACGAACTGCGCGAGCGGGCCCGTGCTCATGTCATCGCGATCCGGGATCTGGGTGAGGTCGCACAGCCCTCCGTCCGCAGCTCCTGGCTTGACCGCAAGGGCTTATCGGCCCCCTCGCGCCGTGGCGAGGTGGTCGTGCGTTTTCCGGTCGCGAATGTCGGGGTTAATTTGTCGACGCTTGCCGCGACTGTAGCCGGCAACCTCTTCGATCTCGGCGAGGTGACCGGCCTGCGGCTCGAAGCCCTTAAGCTACCCGGCGCCTACCGAAAACAATATTCTCTGCCGAAGCATGGCGTCAAGGGAACACGACGCCTGACCGGGGTTGCTCATGGTGCACTGATTGGATCGATCGTCAAACCGAATGTTGGACTTCGTTCCGAGGAGATTGCGTCGCTGGTGGAACGCCTGTGCGACGCCGGGCTGGATTTCATCAAAGATGATGAGATTGCAGCCAATCCGGTCCACGCGCCCCTGTCGACCCGCATTCCAGCCGTCATGGCTGCTGTGCGTCGGCACCAGGATCGAACCGGGAAGCATGTCATCGTCGCCTTCAACATCACCGACGAGACGGATGCTATGCGACGGCATGCGGACTTGGTGGCGAGAGAGGGTGGAACATGTGTCATGGCCAGCCTGAACTGGTGCGGATTCTCTAGTATCGAGACCCTGCGGGGCAGCAGCGATCTGGTAATTCATGGCCACCGTAATGGCTATGGCGCGTTCTCGCGCCATCCAGCGCTGGGTATCGGCTTCCATGCTTACCAGACGCTCTGGCGCCTCGCCGGCGTCGATCACATGCATGTCCATGGCTTAGCGGGTAAGTTCGCTCAAGCCGATGATGAAGTGGTGGAGAGCGCGAAGGATTGTTTGACATCGCTCTGTGAGGTGGAGGATCGGGTCATGCCGGCTTTTTCTTCTGGTCAATGGGCTGGAACGGTCGAGCAGACCTATCGGGCCGTGAACACGTCCGACCTTCTCTTTATGGCAGGCGGTGGGATCATGGCTCATCCAGGCGGGCCAGCGGAAGGCGTCGCGAGCATTCGTGAGGCCTGGCGGGCTGCGGAGGCTGGCGAAAGCGTTGAGGGCGCACGTATCAAGCATCGCGCACTTGCGGATGCGCTCGGCTTCTTCTCAAAGCATTAAGGGATGCAGCTGCCATGACACCGTCCTATGGGTGGTATGGAGACGATTTTACTGGCGCGACGGATACCCTCGCGACTGTGGCACGCCTCGGTCATCGAGCCTTTCTCTTCCTGCGGGTTCCGGAGCCTCAGCAGCTGGCGCGCGTCAAAGATCTCGAAGCTGTTGGTATCGCGGGTGCAGGCCGCACGATGGCCCCCGCTGAAATGTACGCCGAACTAGCGCCCGTCGGGGCTTTTTTTCGCGATCTCGGCGTCCGCATCTTTCATTACAAGTGCTGCTCGACCTTCGATAGCGCGTCGGCGCGAGGCAACATCGCGGTGGCGACTGAGATCCTCCGTCAATACGCGGCCCATGAAACCGTTGCCATCATCGGCGGTCAACCATCCCTCGGTCGATACTGCGCATTCTCCAATCTGTTTGCGTCATTCGGCACCGATGGAGGCGTTTTCCGGCTCGATCGTCACCCGACCATGAGCGTTCATCCTGCAACACCCATGACTGAAGCCGATCTACGGCACCATCTCACCGCCCTCGGTTTGAAGGACATAGGAGCGATTCACTGGCCTGTGCTGGCTGGCAATCCAGAAGTCATTGCCGGCGAATGGCAGCGTCTGTCGAAAGCAGCATCCGCAATTCTACTCGATGTGCTGGATACAAGGCATATAGACGCCATCGGCCGCTTGCTTCGAACGGAAAGCCGGCAGCATCCCTTGTTGGCGGTGGGACCTAGCAGCGTCGCCCAAGCCTTCTTCGAGAATGGCGAAATGCAGGCGGGATCTCCGCTGAGGTCTATCGATGGGCCTGTGCTTGCCTTTGTGGGGAGCCTTTCTCCCACGACGAGAGTTCAGGTGGCAGCCGCGCGATCCTACTTGCGCTTGGCCGTGGATGCCGACGGTCTTCTTTCGAGTTCAGAAGCTCGAGAACAGATCATCGAGGAAGCCGCGGCTGCGTTGGCTCAGGGTAAGCATGTCATGCTCTCGACGGCTCCTGAGGCAGGCGAGGTTCCTCATTCGGTAACGGCCGATCTCGCAACCGCGAGCGCCTCCCTGGTCGACGAGGTCCTCAAACGTCATCCTGTTCGGAGACTGGCTGTTGCCGGCGGTGATACATCGAGCCGGATTGTCGATCATCTCGGCTACTGGGGTCTGGGCTATCATAGCCAGATCAGCAATGGAGTTGCGGTCAGCTTGGCGCGGAGCGATGACCCATCCCGTGATGGGATGCTTGTGATGCTCAAAGGTGGCCAAATGGGCCACGAGGATTTATTTGAGACATTCCTGGACGATGAAGCGGGTCCGTGAGCGATGGGACTCGGCCTCACCTTTGAGCAGGTGGAAGAGAAGATCTGCAGCTCTGTCGCAAATCCTTTGTTTCAGAGTTTCAGCTACAGCTCTACCGGCTTAAGGGACGGAGGGCGGCGTGTTCAAGGGTAGGCATGTTGATCGATCCGTCATCCTGGTGTGCGTGCGGTGGTACCTCGCTTATAGCCTGATTCTGCGGGATCTCGAAGAGATGATGGCTGAGCGAGGCATCTCGGTCGATCAGGCCACGGTGGGCCGCTGGGTGGTGCGCTACTCACCAGAGCTTCTCGAGCGGTTCATTCGACGCAAGCGACCTGTCAGCCGGAAATGGCACGTGGATGAGACTTATATCAAGGTGCGCGGCCGATGGACGTACCTTTACCGCGCTATCGCCAGCAATGGGGACTCCGTTGAACTCTGCTTTAGCGAGCGGCGCAATCTGGCTGCCGCCAAACGGTCCCGGAGCCGAGCCCTCAAGCGGCATGGCTGGTCTGAGCGGATCGTCATCGACGGCAGCCAGACGAACTGGGAGGCGATCCTATCCTTTGATACGACTAACCGGCTGCAGGAGCGATCACGACGGGAGTCGAAGCCGATCCGGATTCGGCAAAGTCGCTACTTGAACAATCGGATCGAAAAGGATCACCGTGCCGTCCAAAGACGTGTCCGGCCAATGCTCGGGTTCAAGTCAATGAACAGCGCTCGCGGTCTTGAGCGGCATGGAAATGGTGCACATGATGCGCAAAGGGCAACCGAAGTACCCCGGCAATCGGCACCCCTCAATCGCTGAGCAGTTCGAGCGACTCGGTGCATGACAGTCGTGGGAGATTCGCTTCTGTCCTGCTATTCCAGTTCCAGAGTTGCGACAGAACCAGATGTGCAACTGGTACATCTGCGATGTAAGACCTTGGTCAGCCTTGGCTGGTCAGAGCTGACATTCGTTGAGCGGCCGGAATGTGAACGTCTGGCACTTCTCGGAAGTAAGACGAATGTCGACTCAGGGCAGGAACAGCGGACGTTCCTGAGGGGGGAGGGGATCGTCAGTGCGTGACCCCAAGCTGGCCTTGCTGCTCTCCGATCCGGAAGCCATTGCCGCTCCCCATCACCGCGTCGGCGGCGATAAGCGCGTGTTGGCTCGCGCCATGTCGGCTGCGAGAGCCGACCAACCCCGCAGATCCTCCAGGGCGCTCCTGTAACTCCCGACAATTCGCTCCGCGAGAGGAGAGCTGGCTGAAATCTCGGTGAGAAGCTCGGACGAAGCTTTTTGAGCCGCTTCCAAGACAGAGCGGGGAAAAGCCTCCAGGGTCACCGGGTACTTACCGAGGATCTCGGTGAGGGCCGCCGCATTAGTTTGGTGCGCATCGGCCAAGCCAAGAGCATGCTCGGCCCGGCAGGCTTCCGTGACAACGCTGCGAAGGTCAGGGCTGAGTGTCTCCCAAACCCTCAGCGAGATCAGGAGTTCGCTTGCGCCATTTGGCTTGTTAAAGCCGGGAGCGTAATAGAAGGGGGCGTATTTGGGCAGACCCGTTTCCAGATCGGTCGCGGGTGCCAGAAACTCCGCCGCATCGATGGAGCCCTTTTCAAGGGCTGGAAGGAGATCCCCGGCAGAAACCGTCATCGGCACTGCCCCGAGCTTTGCATAAACCTCGGCTCCCAAGCCCTGAACACGCAATCGCATGCCGCGCAGATCGTCGAGGCCGTTCAGCTTGCGCCGAAACCATCCCCCCATTGAGGGACCCGTGTTGCCCGCGAGGAATGCGCGGATACCATGAGGCTTGTAAAGCTCGTCCCACAACGCCTGTCCATCCCGCAACTCGATCCAGGCCTGATGCTCGATAGGGCCGAGACCGAAAGGAACACTGGTGAAGAACCCAGCCGCTGGCATTCGGCCCTGCCAATAGAGTGATGCCGTGTGACCCATCTCAACGGTGCCGTTCGAGACGGCATCGAGTACAGCAAAGGGCGGCACGATCTCGCCTGCTGCGAAGAGGTCGATCTGGAGCCGCCCGCCGCTCATGGCAATGATGCGCTCAACGATCCTCTGGGCGGAGACGCCAGGACCAGTGCGGTTCTTCGGCCACGATGTGACCATGCGCCAGCGAACCGTCTGGGCCCGGCTGACGGTCGGCGCGGCAAGAGCAGCAGCCCCGACACCGAGCGCCGCGCGGCGCGAGAGCTTAGGACCAATGGGCATGGAAGTGATGCACGGGCCCATGCCCGTGTCCAATGTGAAGTTGAGTGGAAGCGTCGATCGCGGCGCTGATGAAGTCCTTGCCGGCCGCGACAGCATCCGTGGGCGTAAGGCCCTTGGCGAGGCCGGCGGCGATGGCGGACGACAGGGTGCACCCGGTGCCATGCGTGTTGCGCGTCTCAGTGCGGGGGGCTGAGAAAAATCGCACACCCTGCGCATCCATGAGAATGTCCGTGCTCTCACGGCCTGTGCCGTGGCCGCCCTTTACCAGAACCGCTTTAGGACCTAAGGCAAGGATCCGCTCGGCCTGTCGGCACATGGCTTGTTCATCCTCGGCTTGCGGCTCGTCGAGGAGGGCGGCGGCTTCGGGAAGGTTGGGTGTGACAAGCAGCGCCCTGGGAAGAAGCACATGGCGTAATGCGTCGACGGCCTCTGGTGCGAGCAGCCGGTCGCCACTGGCCGCGACCATCACGGGATCGAGGATAACCTTCGTTTGGCTATAGCGTTGGAGTCCCTCTGCCACAGCTTCAATGACGGCGGGTCGGGAGAGCATGCCGATCTTCACCGCCCTGACCTCCAGATCGGAGAAGACGCTATCGATCTGCTTTGTTACAAAATCAGGAGGCACATCGTGAATGCCCTGAACCCCCACGGTGTTCTGCGCGGTGAGTGCCGTGATGATGCTGGCGCCATAAACGCCCAGAGCCGAAAAGGTCTTGAGGTCCGCCTGGATTCCGGCTCCGCCGCCCGAGTCTGAGCCTGCGATGGTGACTGCAATCACCGTCATGCAACACCTCCTCGGACTGTCAGGGCCTGATCCACGATGCCTCGCAATCTTCGAGCTTCGGCCTGCGGATCGGTTGCCATGAAGAGAGCCGAAATCACCGCGATGCCGTCGGCACCGGCCGCGATCACAGCTTGCGCGTTCGATGCATCGATTCCGGCAATGGCGCCGACGGGCCCGCGGTATGCGAGCCTGGCGCGTGAGAGGATCTGGCGAAGCCCGTCGAGGCCAACGGACGGAGCGGGGTTGTTCTTGCTCTCAGTCGCAAAGACACCGCCAATGCAGCCGTAATCGACCGGCATGTTCGCCATTTGATAAGCCTGCTCCGGCATCTTCAGCGTCAATCCGATAATCGCACGTGGGCCGAGCAGCTCGCGTGCATCGTTGGGATGCATGTCGTCCTGGCCGAGGTGAACGCCGTCGGTGCCTGCGGCCAGCGCGATGTCGACGCGGTCGTTGATCAGGAGCGGTACGCCGGTTCCTTCCAGCGCCGCCTTCAGGGCGCGGGCCAGTTTCACAAGGCGGCGGCCCTCCCCAAGCTTGTCCCTGTACTGGATGAGAGTCGCGCCTCCGGCAACAGCTTGCCGGACTAGCTCGATGGGATCTCGGGCGCCGGTCCGCTCCGGATCGATGATGCCGTAGAGCCGAAGATCGACTGGGTTCATGAGACTCTCCCGCAGGTGACGAGGGTGGCCGAATCGAGATGAAAGAGCGCGTCGAGGAAGGCTGGTTGGAACGTGCCTGGCCCGTTTGCCTCATTCGCGGCGATTTCACCTGCCACGCCAGTGACGAGCAGAGCCGCGGCGGCAGCCTCAATGGCGCTGCCGTGCAGGGCCGCAAAGGCTGCAACGAGGGCGGTTCCGGCACATCCCATGGCGGTCACTCGGGTCATGAGCGGGTGTCCGTTCTCCACGCAGAGAACGTTGTTGCCGTCTGAGATCAGGTCCACCACACCAGTCAGAGCCACGACTGTCCCGTGATCTTTTGCGAATGCCTGAATGGAGCCTGGCGTTGGTTCATCCCCGGCAAGAGCGGTGAATTCCTTGGCATTGCAGCGCAGGACATGCGGCTTTCCCGCGAGGCAAACGCGGGCGAAGTCGAGACGGGTCGGGGAGGCTTCGACGAAGACGGGATCGAACACCCACGGCTTGGCGTTGGTGCGTGCGGTGGCGATAGCCTCAGGAACTGCAGCCCGGCGGTCGCTGTCGAGCGTGCCCAAGTTCACAAGCAGCGCAGCGGAGCGGCTTGTGAAGGCGGGAACCTCCTCTGGCGCAACGGTCAGGGACGGAATGCCGCCGGCGGCGAGCAGAAGATTGGCCGTGAAAGTCTGTGCTGCTGCGTTCGTGATTGCATGCACGCGGATGCGTTCAGCACGAAGGCGTTCAAGCAGAGAGCCAGCCAGAGCGGGAAGATTAGAAGCGTCCAGGATGGACGTTGGTGCACTCGTCATCTCGCAATCCCTCCGCCGGCATGATCCGGATCAGGTTCGATGGGTTGGTCTCACAAAAAGACCTCTCAGCCCGGACGGGCACCCCATGGAGATACGGATCAGATAATCCGCCGGCCTTCGCAAAGCAAGGACCGATCTCACCCGTTTGCTGAGCCAATTGACAGCGGCGGGGGTGTCGAACAGTATCGGCGCTGTTCCGAGGGGAGCCCTGTGAGGGGCTGAGAGTCGGCTGATCCGCCGTGACCCTTGAACCTGATCCGGGTCGTACCGGCGGAGGGACTGGAACTTTCGAGCATAGAATCCCTCAGCTCGCTTTGCCCGGATCTCCCTTTGTCACAGAGGAGAGATCCATTGACCGTCCACGTCGACAAGCCCAAAGGCCTTCCCCAATCTGTCACCACCGGCCCCATCCAGGGCTCGCGTAAGGTCTATGCCACTCCGGAAGGGCGGCCGGATATCCAGGTGCCTTTCCGTGAGATCGTTCTGACGGATCCCGATGAGCCTCCGGTCCGCGTCTACGATCCGTCAGGGCCCTACACGGACGCCGATACGGCCATTGATCTCGGCAAGGGACTTCCTCTTGTGCGTGAGCGCTGGATTGGTGCCCACAGGTATGAGGTGATTGAAGCCCGGCCGGTGAAACCGGAAGACAACGGGCACGTTCCCGCGGACAAGCTAGTCGCACCATGCCCGGCCGAGCGGGTGGTGCGCCGCGCTGCACCAGGCCAGATGGTGACTCAATACGAATTCGCGCGGGCAGGGATCATTACCGATGAAATGATCTACGTCGCGCATCGCGAGAACCTCTGTCGCGAGGCCCTCCTGGCCCAAGCCGGGGCGAAGATCGCCGACGGCGAGAGCTTTGGGGCCTCGATTCCGCCCTTCATCACGCCGGAGTTCGTGCGCCAGGAGGTGGCCCGTGGGCGCGCCATTATCCCGGCTAACATCAACCATCCCGAGCTTGAGCCCATGGCGATCGGACGCAACTTCCTGGTCAAGATCAACGCCAATATCGGCAACTCGGCGGTGGTCTCGACAGCGGCAGACGAGGTGGAAAAGCTCGTCTGGGCGATCCGCTGGGGCGCCGATACGGTGATGGATCTGTCCACTGGTCGGAACATCCACAACATCCGCTCCTGGATCATGCGCAACTCGCCTGTCCCTATCGGCACTGTTCCAATCTACCAGGCACTGGAGAAGGTGGGCGGAGACCCGATTAAACTTGATTGGGAGGTGTTCAAGGACACGCTCATTGAGCAGGCCGAGCAGGGGGTCGACTACTTCACCATTCATGCCGGCGTGCGGTTGCCCTATGTGCCGCTCACAGCCAACCGTGTCACCGGCATCGTCTCCCGCGGCGGCTCGATCATGGCGCGCTGGTGCCTCGCGCATCACAAGGAGAGCTTCCTCTACGAGCGCTTCGACGAGATCTGCGACATCATGCGAGGCTACGATGTGTCGTTCTCGTTGGGCGACGGGCTGCGCCCCGGCTCGATTGCCGACGCCAACGATGCTGCTCAATTCGCGGAACTGGAGACACTGGGCGAGCTCACCAAGCTTGCGTGGAACAAGGGCTGCCAGGTGATGATTGAGGGACCTGGCCATGTGCCGATGCACAAGATCAAGGTGAACATGGACAAGCAACTCCGTGAATGCGGGGAGGCGCCCTTCTATACCCTCGGCCCGCTCACCACAGACATTGCACCCGGGTACGACCACATCACCTCCGGCATCGGCGCGGCGATGATCGGCTGGTTTGGCACCGCGATGCTCTGCTACGTGACGCCCAAGGAGCACCTGGGGCTCCCGAACCGCGATGATGTCAAGACAGGTGTCATCACCTATAAGATTGCCGCCCATGCGGCGGACCTTGCCAAGGGGCACCCGGCGGCACAGATGCGGGACGATGCCCTGTCCCGGGCGCGCTTTGACTTCCGCTGGGAGGATCAGTTCAACCTCTCCCTCGATCCGGACACGGCTCGCGCCTACCATGACGAAACCCTGCCGAAGGATGCGCACAAGGTAGCGCATTTCTGCTCAATGTGCGGGCCGAAGTTCTGCTCGATGAAGATCACGCAGGATCTGCGGGCGGAGGTTGCGGCGATGAGCCCTGAGGCTCAGGAGCGATTGGCTGGCATGCGCGTCAAGAGCCAGGAGTTCTTGGAAAGCGGCGGCAAGCTCTACATCGACCAACCCTGAAGTTGTGCATGTGGTGGACAAAGCCGCTTGTGTAAAGAGTTCGTGTCCACCACGGAGGGATGCAGTCTTGCCTGAATGGGCTGGAAGCTTACGCTCGTGCGCTTCCTCCCATAGAAGCCTAAGGGCAGGAGCGCTGATCTAATGGCAGCTCTTGGCACTTCTGAGACTTGTGCCCGAGGGCAGAAACCCTGCCCTAACAATACATTCCGGGATAGCACGCGAACTTCACAGCACGACCCGCAGCGGCCCCCGGTTTCTTTTTGTCGACGGTGTTTGGGTCGATTGCATCAACGTTGCCGTACCGACTTGTTCGACCGGCGCAGCAACATTCAGCATTCAAGAGACAAAGCTGAGATGATTATCCAACCAATTGAAACGCCGGGCAGTCGATCCTGTGTTCACCGCCCCGCTAGCTAACGTATTGACCGCGGAAGATGCAGGACCCTTCTATCGATGCACAACCATCATAAAACCGTAGGGTGACTGTCACAATGGACGCCTAAGCCACCGGCATCAAGGCCCAAGCATGGTTCCTGGAGGCAGGCGAGCGTGAAGATCATCCAGATCACCGATACACATCTTAGTCATTTGAAGCCCCATTTCCAGAAGAACTGGAAGCCTCTGGTGGAGTGGGTTGACGCGATGGAACCGGATCTGGTCATCCACACGGGTGATCTAACGGTCGACGGTGCCGATTTTGAGGAGGACCTTGTCCACGGCCGCGAGATGTTGCGCGATCTCCGCTGCCCGACGCTGTGTGTTCCGGGCAACCACGACATCGGAGACATGCCGGGCACACGGCAGCCCGTCAACGATGAACGCCTGGCACGATGGCGCCGGGTCATCGGCCCTGACCGCTGGGTGCACGATCTCGGCGAATGGCGGCTGGTCGGGCTGAATAGCCTGATCTGTGGATCGGGATCTTCCGAGGAAATCGAGCAACTCACCTGGCTCGAGGACACTCTCCGCACGCGCGAGGGGCGACGGTTGCTTGTATTCAAGCACAAGCCGCTCTTTGTCGAAAATCCAGAGGAGGGCGAGACCGGCTACTGGGGGCTGCGTCCCGAAGCACGGCGCCGGCTGCTCGCGCTGTTTGCGGAGCATGGGGTGGAGTTAGTCGCCAGCGGCCATCTGCACCGGGCGCGGATTGTCGATGGCGCCCGCTTCCGCTGCGTGTGGGGACCGTCCTCCGGATTCACCGTTGGCCCGATGGTGACCATGCCAGTCGGTGAGGCAATCCTGGGTGCTGCCGTACACATCCTTGGCCCGACTATTGAGAGCCGCATCGTCCCCTTGGAGACCTTGAAGCCGTTTGTCATCGACGACGTGCTCCACGAGGTCTACCCGCCAGCGCCTACGGAGGCTTCTGCATCATGAGCGGGCTGGCTCTTCGTGGAATCTCCAAGGCGTACGGCGACAACCACATCCTGCGCGACGTGACCATTGAGGCACAGCCAGGTGAGTTCGTCGCACTCGTCGGCCCCTCAGGGTGCGGGAAGACCACTCTCCTGCGCATCGCCGCCGGACTGGATCACGCGGACCGTGGGAGCGTCTGGCTGGGCGAGCGGGACATGACGGCCATGCGTCCGTCCGAGCGGGACATCGCCATGGTGTTCCAGTCCTATGCCCTGTACCCGCACCTGACGGCGGGGCAGAACATCGCCGTTCCTCTCGCGATGCGCGACCTCACGATTTGGCAGCGCCTGCCCGGGATCGGGAACCTCATGCCGAGCCAGCGGGGGATCCGTGCCGATATCCAGCGGAGGGTGCTCGAGACGGCCCGCAGCCTTAGAATCGACCACCTGCTCGACCGCAAGCCGGGTCAGATGTCGGGGGGACAAAGGCAGCGCGTTGCTCTCGGGCGAGCCCTCGTCCGTAGCCCGGCCGCGTTCCTGATGGACGAGCCGCTCTCGAACCTCGACGCCAACCTGCGGGTCCACACCCGCGCGGAGATTGTCGAGCTGCACCGGCGAGCGGGGGTCACCACGCTCTACGTCACCCACGATCAGGCGGAGGCCCTGAGCATGGCCGATCGCGTCGCGGTCATGATAGGCGGCCGCCTTCTTCAGTTCGACACACCCGAAGGGATCTACAGTAACCCGGCGCATATCGAGGTCGCCCGCTTCATCGGCAGCCCGCAGATCAATCTCCTCAATGGAGAGGTCGACGCCGCCCACGGCGTGCGCATCGGCGGCAGGCTCCTCGCTGAAGGGGTTAATGCGCGCCCTGGCACGTCCGTGACCGTCGGCTTCCGTCCCGAGGCAATCAAGCTGGGCGCCCCGGAGCAGGCGGGCCTCATCGCCTCCCTCCGGCGCATTGAGTTCCTCGGCTCCGAGACCCTCGTCTTCATTGATCTGGCAGGGGGAGGGGACACGCTAGTCGCGAAGCTCGCGCCCAGCGATGCGACGGCGTTCGCCCTGGGGCAGGCGGTTACCATTATGGCGGCTTCCAGGGACGTACTCGTCTTCGGAGGCGACGGCGCGCGCCTGTCGGTCTCCCCTCCTATGAGGATGGTCGCCAATGGATAGCATCGCGCTTCCCGCAGGTGGCCGGGCCGGGACGTCCAATCCGGCGGCGGCCGCCCGCCGCTCGGAGGCCTTCGCCGGCTGGCGGCTGGCCGGCCCCGCCGTGGCCCTTCTGGCCCTGCTTATCCTGCTGCCCACCATCGCCGTGGTCGCATTGAGCCTCACCGACTTCGAGCTGGGGTATGACGAGATCCGGTTCGTCGGCCTCGACAACTACCTTGAGCTGCTTGACGACCGCACGTTCCTGATCTCTCTCGGCAACACACTGACCTACACCCTGATCGTGACGCCGCTGTCCGTAGCCCTCGGCCTCGGCGCGGCGCTTCTCATAGAGGCGGATGTACGTGGGCGGGCGCTGTTCCGCACGGTCTACTTCCTGCCCGTGGTGTCATTGCTCGTGGCGATGGCAACCGTCTGGCAGTACCTCCTCCATCCCACCATCGGTCCCGTGAACGCGCTCCTGCGCCTCGTCGGGATCGCCGGACCCAACTGGCTGGGCGGCAGCGACACTGTCCTCCTGAGCCTCGCCTTCATTGGCGTCTGGCAGGCGGTCGGCTTCAACATGGTGCTGTTCCTGGCAGGGCTCACCGCGATCCCGCGGGAACTGTACGCGGCGGCGGAAGTTGATCGGGCCGCCACGGCCTGGGACAGGTTCTGGCTTGTCACCTGGCCGATGCTCGGGCCTACGACCCTCTTCGTCGTGACCATCAGCGTGATCAATGCGGTCAAGGTATTCGAGACCGTCTCAACAATCACGCAGGGTGGTCCGAACCGTGCCTCCGAGGTGCTGCTTTGGACGATCTACCAGGAAGGGTTCGTGTACCTGCGCGTTGGCTACGCGTCTGCGATGACGGTCGTCTTCCTGGGCATCCTCATGGTCCTCATGGTGCTTCAGTACCGCGCCCTCGATCAAAGGGTTCACTACACATGACACCTCAAGCCTGGACTCTCGCCCGCGCGCTGCGTCTGGCGATCCTGTCGGTCGGCGCGCTGGTATTCCTCGCGCCCTACGTCTGGATGCTGTCCACTGCCATGAAGCCGCGCGAGGAGATTTTCTCCTCGTCGCTGACTCTCATCCCGGAGCGGTTGGCCGTCGTGGAGAACTTCTCGAAGGCCTTCACGCGGGTGCCGATGCTGCAACTCCTGATGAATGGGGTGATCGTCTGCACCATCATTCTCGTCGTGCAGGTCCTAGTCGCGCTGCCGTGCGCCTATGCCCTCGCGAAGCTGCGCTTCCCGGGCGCCCGCACCTTGATCGCCGCGATTATGCTCGGTCTCCTCGTGCCGATCCACGCAACCGCGCTGCCGATCTACGTGGCGTTGAGCGGAGCAGGAGTGCTGAACACCTACTTCGCACTGGCGGCGCCGTTCATGATCTCCGTCTTTGCGATCTTCCTGTTCCTGCAATTCTTTCGGGCCATGCCAGACGACCTGATCAATGCGGCGCGGCTCGACGGCATGTCGGAGCTTGGCATTGTGCTGCGGGTCATCGTCCCGAACGCCTGGCCCGCCATCACGGCCTTCTCGATCTTCTCCGTGGTGGCACACTGGAACGATCTGTTCTGGCCGCAGATCGTGGTGACCGAGACCGCGATGGCGCCCCCGCCGCTCGGTCTGATCTTCTTCCGCGCCGCTGAGGCCGG
This sequence comes from Microvirga sp. BSC39, assembly GCF_000739015.1. Classification (GTDB taxonomy): domain Bacteria; phylum Pseudomonadota; class Alphaproteobacteria; order Rhizobiales; family Beijerinckiaceae; genus Microvirga. Next base: position 29,807 of record NZ_JPUG01000071.1, on the reverse strand, counting down.
GGATGACTACGGCGCGCTGATGGCGGCCACGGTGGTGGTCACGGTGCCGCTGCTCGCTGCGTTCCTGCTCGCCCAACGGCGATTCATTGAGGGCATCACCCTCACCGGGCTGAAGGGCTGAGGCCAGGCCCATAACAACACGCAACCGCGATCTACGCACAAGGAGAAGACATGACCAGGATCAAGACGATGCTTGCGGGGGTGGCCCTATCCGCCTCGCTCGCCAGCGGCGCGCTGGCCGAAACAACCCTCAATGTCCACTACCCGATGCCGGGCTTCTTCAAGGACGTGATGGACAACATCTCGAAGAAGTTCATGGAGGAGAACCCCGGGATCAAGATCAACTTCGTCAGCCCGTCGCCCACCTACGAGGAGGGGCTGCAATTGATCCTGCGCCAGGCGGGGACCGCCGAGATGCCAGATGTGACCTTCATCGGCCTCAACCGCCTGCGTGTGGTCGCCGAGCGCGAGATCTCGGTCGACCTGAAGCCGTTCGTCGCAAAGGACGGCAAGATGGCCGAGCAGGGCTTCAGCGACAACATCCTGAAGCTTGCACAGTTCGGTAACCAGCAGGCGGGGCTGGCGTTCGCGACTTCGAACCCGATCATGTACTACAATGCTGATCTCTTCCGCCGCGTCGGCGCCAATCCCGACGTTCCGCCAAAGACCTGGGACGAGGTGATCGAGATCGCGTCCAAGATCAAAACGCTGGGCGACGGAATCCAGAGCATCGATTTCCGCTGGCAGGGTGACGACTGGATGTTCAGCGCGCTCCTCTTCGGTGCCGGCGGAACCATGCTGACAACTGACGAGAAGAAGGTTGCCTTCGACGGCCCCGAGGGGGTCGTGGCCATCCGGCTCCTCGACCGCATGGTGAAAGAAGGCGGGATGCCTGTTCTCACCAAGAGCAACGGCGAGCAGGCGTTCGTGGCGGGCAAGATCGGCTTCGCGTTCCAGACCACGGGCGCGCTGCGCAACGTGATCAACAACGTCGGCGAGAAGTTCGACCTGCGCACGGCCCCTATCCCGCTGCTGTCGCCCGAGAAGGGACGCCTGCCCACGGGCGGCAACGCCGCCGTCATGCTGACGAAGGATCCCGCTAAGCAGGAGGCGGCCTGGACGTTCATCAAGTTCGCCGCCGGCCCCTATGGCGCGTCCGTCGTCGTTCCCGGCACGGGCTATGTCCCTAACAATGAACTCGCGGCGAAATCCTCCGAGTACCTCGGAGAGTTCTACCAGAAGAACCCGCTCTTCACGGCCGGCCTTGAGCAGATGCCAAAGATGATCCCCTGGTATGCCTTCCCAGGTTCCAATGGCGTGAAGGTCACCCAGACAATCGTAGATAACCTCTCACGCGTGGTGGAGCAGAAGGCGGCTCCCGAGGATGCCCTCGCCGATGCAGCGCGGGAAGTCCAGCGCCTGCTGCCTCGCAAGTAGTGCAATCTGGATCTACTCAATCGCGCGCTTGATCCTTGAGCGGGTCAGGCGCGCGAAGTATCGAGTCGTTCGCAGACGCAGGCTCACCTAGTGCGGCTTCTTACAAGGACTGCTCCTGGCACGCTCCGGAAGTAGAGCGTACGTCCGCAGTTGAGCGGAAGAACGGGCATTCACGAAGGGCAGGGGATCGTCAGTGCGTGCCCCACAACAGACAAAGCGCACGTGGTCGAGGCACGTGCGCTGATGTAGTGCTCAGTCATCACTCTTCGTTAGCTCGATAGTCCTGCGGGATGATGAAGATTTCATCGGCTCGCCCATATCCTCCATCCTTCACTTCTTCAATGAGCACCATCGTGTGAGGCCGTGCCGCCTCGGAGAAATACTCGACCAGCATACTCGTCGTCCGATGCATGATCTCCTCTTTCTGGGTCCGGCTCAGGGCGCCTTCAGGGGTCTTGATGTTCACAAACGGCATTGCGTTGTCCTTTCATGGTTGAGTTGTGTTGATGCAGAAGAGGTCCAGCCAGTGAACTCCTAGAAAGTGAAAGAGCTTCAGGTCACAGTGTCCTCTTCATGGCACCTCGTCAGATCACGCCGCCATTGGCACGTATCGTCTGCCCGTTGATCCAGCCGCCCTCGGGGCTCACCAGGAAGGCCACGACGGATGCGATGTCCTCTGGCTGACCAAGCCGCCGCATGGGATTCATCCCGACAATGGCCTTCACCTGCTCGTCCGACTTGCCTGTCAGGAACAGGTCGGTTTCCACTGGGCCCGGAGCGACTGCATTGACCGTGACCCTGCGCGGCCCAAGCTCCTTGGCAAAGACGTGGGTTAGCGCCTCGACGGCAGCCTTCGTGGCCGCGTAGACACCATAAGTCGGCTGGTAGAGCCCGACGACGCTCGACGAGAAGCTGACGATGCGCCCACCATCCCTTAGACGTCGTCCCGCTTCCCGCAGGCCGCGGAAGACGCCGCCGAGATTGGTGTCGACCTGCACCTGGAAGCTCTCATCGTCGACCCCAATGAGCGGCGAGAGAGTCATCACGGCCGCGTTGTTGACGAGGATGTCGACGCCGCCAAGGGCGGCTTCTGCCGCATCGAATAGGTTGGTCATCCCCTTCGGACTGCCGATATCGGCCTGGACGGCCAAGGCCGTGCCTCCCTCGGCGGAAATGGCCGATACGACCTCGTCCGCAGCCTCTGGGTTCATTGCGTAATTGACGATGATGGCGATGCCGTCACGGGCTAGCCGTCGAGCGATGGCCGCTCCGATGCCCCTCGAGGCTCCTGTGACGATAGCGACCCGCTGAGTTTGGCTGGTCATGACATGCTCCTACCTTCTGACGGGATAGGTGTAGAACCACGGTCTGGCCTAAACAATCAGGCGAAAATTGACATCACAATTCGGGTATGCTGAACAATCGCATGGATCGCCTTGACCGCATGCAGCTTTTCGTTCGCGTGGTGGAACGCCGCAGCTTCGCGGCGGCCGCCGCCGACCTGACACTTGCCCGCTCGACGGCGACCGAGGCGATCAAACAGCTCGAGAAGGATCTCGGCGTACGGCTTCTTGAGCGAACCACACGCCACGTGACGCCGACCCTGGACGGCAAGGCTTTCTATGAGAGATGCCTTGCGATCCTGGCAGAGGTTGACGAAGCCGAGAATGTGTTTCGCGACGCCCAGCCCCGGGGGCTGCTGCGCGTCGATGCTCATGGCCTGCTGACACGGACCTTCCTTCTGCCGCGACTGCAGGAGTTCCTCGACCGCTATCCCCTGCTAGATCTACAACTCGGGCAGGGTGACAGATTGGTCGATCTCGTTCGCGAGGGTGTTGACTGCGTGATCCGCGCGGGGGAGGTGGACGACAGTGGTCTGATCATGCGCCGTCTTGGTATAATCAGCGAGATCACGTGCGCCAGTCCGGCCTATTTGGAACGACACGGCATCCCTCGGTCGCTGAGCGACCTTGTTGGGCACACGGCTGTGGGCTTCGTCTCGTCTCGGACCGGGCAAGTCATACCATTGGAATTCATGGCTGACAGCAGAGTCCGGTACATCAGCCTGCCCTGCAGGATTACAGTCAATAATTCCGACACGATGGCCGAACTCGCCCGAATGGGGTTCGGCCTGATCCAAGCCCCACGATACCGTCTGAAACAAGATCTGGACAACGGGACCCTGGTGGAGGTGTTGTCGGACTGTCCGCCGACACCGACGCCGCTATCTGCCCTTTATCCGCAGAACCGCCATACGGCCCCGAGATTGCGCGTGTTTCTCGACTGGATCGGCGGGATATTCGCGGAGGCAGATCTTTAGACGAGCTCTGATCGCTCGCCTTGAGCCGCTCCTGCGGTGAAGACGAGATCCAGGAGGCGACCGCCAAGCGTGCGGCACTGAGCGATCTCGCCGTTGGCTGGAGCATTGTCGGACATCTCCAAACCAACAAGGTCAAATACCTGACCCGTTTTGCCTCGGAGTTCCATGCCCTGGACAGCCTCCGACTCGCCGATTTGCTCAATAGGCGGCTCGAGCGAGAGGATCGCTTTCTCGACGTCTATGTCCAGGTCAACACCTCGAGCGAGCACAGCAAGTTAGGGCTCGACCCTGACGCATTAATGCCTTTTGTCGATACTCTTGAACAGTTCCCGCGTCTGAAGCCCCCAGGGTGATGACGCTCGCGCTGTTCCGCTCTGACACGGCGAGGGTGCGATGCTGCTTTGCGCTGCTGCGCAGCTTGCGCGATGAAACCGTCAGACGGCACCCCGGCCTGACGGGGCTGTCGATGGGCATGACCGGCGATTTCGAAGAGGCGATCGAGGAAGGCGCCACCATTGTTCGGGTGGACCAGGCCATTTTCGGTAAACGTCCGACGCTCGACCGCCATTACTAGCCCGTAGCCGGACGCAACTGACGATGCGTGTGACCTCTACAAAGTCAGGCCGTCTACAGCCAAGTTGGCGGCGAGGCCCTGAAGGTCTCTTGATGGCACTGGGCTGACCTTATCCCAAGTTCTGCGATTGCGCGCTGACCGGACCTTCATTTGATCCGCTTAACGTTACACTTAGACCCAATCCGGACCTTCCCGAATCCGTTTTCCCGTCCAATGGTCCCATCGTTTCGGCTATGCCCGGCATTCTCGGTGTTAGTCCCGGCCATCGTCCAGCTCAAGTTGAGCATCTACATGGTAATGCTCGGCCTGGGCCAGATCATCTTCTGGCCGATCTCCGATCGTACAGGACGGCGGCCGGTTCTTATCGGAGGCGCGATCCTATTCGCAGCAACATCGTTTAATCTGGCAACGTCATCGGCCGCCATACCCTTTGTCGCGCTTCGCTTCTTGCAAGCCTTTGGTCCTTTGGCAGTCATGGTGGCCACCTTCGCGGCCGTCCGGGACGTCTATGCCCATCGTTCCGAAAGTGTGGTCATCTACAGCCTGTTGATAATGCTCTACAGCCGAAGAAAGCCTGCAAGGCGCGGCGTCAGGGTTGCCCGACCGTCATTGAGCATTGGGCGCATCCGTTCCAGTACCGCCGCGCTTGGGTCGCCGTGAATCTGAAATTCCGCAACCACACAATGTTCCATGACCTTGGCGATGTATGGATCGGCAAGCCGCCAGTGCTCGAGGACAGCCTCGGAGTCCGGATAGAGCTGATAGCTGGTCGCGAGCATGCGTTGCTCGTCGATGAAGGTCTGTACCATCAACTGCGGGCCGTTTTTCTCCACGAATTCAACCGCCTCGATAATGGCTCGCTTGAAGGCGTGAAGATGGCCCTCCGTAATCCGCATTGTATTGCGGAACAGGATCATTTCGTCGAATTTTAGCAGACTAGGATTCATCCTGGCCTCCGCCCCAATGGCATAGAGATGATCAAACAGACGCTCTATCGATTGGCTTCCTCTGAGGGACTCTTAGGGGGGCAGCTCGTCACTGAAGCTGACGACCAGCACGGCTATGGTGGCAATCAAACCGGAGATCAGGATGATCCCGGCTGCCGCTTTCCACCCGTAAGACGCGATTGCACCACCGATTGTGACAGGACCGATCACCTGGCCGAGATTGCTGCCTTGCATGACAAGCCCGATGACCACAGGGGCGAGCGCAGCGGAGGGCGCCACGAGTGGGGCTGATGAGATCAGAGTGGCCGGGATCAAGCCGCCAACTCCGGAGAACAGAATGCAGAGAGTGAGAGTTGGCGTACCGCCAAAAACCTGCAGGAAGATGCCGATCCCGGTGAGACCCATGATCAGGTACGCCCCAGAGAGGAGCGCAAAGCGACTGGTGCCACGCGCCAGCAGGTAGCCCGCCGCGAGATTGCCGATGATGTTCGCGCCGGTGGCAACGGAACTGAGCAATCCGGCGGTACCATGCGCAATCTCCATCTGCTCCATCAGCAGCACCGGGAGAAAGCTGAACAGGGCAAAGAACATTAGGCTGTAGGAGCCAAAACACACCGCCAGGAGAACGGGCTCTCTGCTTGTCAGCACCTGCAGCGCATCGGACGCCGCGCTCCTCCAGGAGACTGACACGCGTGCTGGTGCAGCCGGGACAATCGCCAGACCTGCCACGATGGCTGCTGCCGCCAGACCCGCATTGCCCCACCAGAGCGTCCGCCAGTCGCTGAACAGCGGCCCGGCGAGCATGGCAAGCGCCATGCCGGCTGGCATGAAACAACTCCACAGGGCAAAGGCGAGGTCACGCTGCCCGGGCTGCACCACCCGATGGAGGATGGCAGGACCGGCGACGGTGACTAGAAGAAAGCCGAAGCCTTCCAAGGCCCGCGAGGCCAGAAGTACGGGGACCCCTAGCGCCGTTGCGCCGATGACCGTACCCAGAGCGATCACACCAAGACCGAGGATCAGCATCCGGCGATCCCCAACGCGAGCGACGAACGTGCCGGCGGGAATCCCGCCGACGAGACCAAGAACAGCGAAGATCCCGGTCAGCCAACCGGCAGCCGCGAGATCAAGGCCCAGGTCTGTCTGCAACAAAGGCGTGGCAATGGCCGCCTTGCCGACCTGCATTGCGGTGACGATGCCAGACCCCACCACCACACTGACAACACCCCAGTGGGTGTTCCGCGGGATCGCTGCGTACGCTGCGGTCGTCATCACGCCGCCTCTTTCAGCCGAGCAGCGGCCAGGGCGCGAGCGATCTCGGCGACGTGATAGCCCTGAAAGCTTGCTCCCTCTAACTCGTTGGCGCTGGGCTGGCGATCCCCGCCCTTTCCATCATCAGCCAGGGTCGAGGCGCCGTAGGGGGAGCCACCGGTGATCTCGTCCATTCGGCCCTGGCCTTTGAAGGTGTACGGCAGCCCAACCACCACCATGCCAAGATGGAACAGAACAGTATGGACGGAGAGGATTGTGCTTTCCTGGCCACCATGCTGGCTGCCGGTGGAGGTAAAGACGCTGCCCACCTTGCCCACCAGCTTGTCCTCGAACCAGAGGCCGCCGCACTGGTCGAGGAAGTTCTTCATCTGCGAGGCCATGTTGCCGAAGCGCGTGGGCGTGCCAAAGATGATTGCGTCGTAGTCGGGCAGTTCGGCAATGGTCGCGATCTCAGCCGGCTGATCGCGCTTGTATCCCGCCTTCTGAGCGATGTGGTCGGGAACAAGTTCCGGAACGCGCTTGATCACAGCGACGGCTCCCGCATCCCGAGCACCTTGGGCAACGGCTTGGGCCATGGTCTCGATATGGCCGTAGGACGAGTAGTACAGCACCAGCACCTTCGTCATTGATCTTCCTCTGCTGCTTCTTCGATGAGTTGCAGGGAGGATACGCCTATGCTTGATATGCGGGAGTGAGATAAGATCGATGGGTTTGATCGACGGAATAGATCATGCTGGATGTGCTGACGCTAGATCAACTGCGAACCTTCGTGACGGTGGCGGACAGTGGCAGCTTCCGCTCAGGCGCCGCGCGGCTGTCCCGGGTCCAGTCTGCGGTCAGCCACGCCATCGCCAACCTGGAGGCTGAACTTGGGGTGGCATTGTTCGACCGGACCGGGCACCGCCCGGTGCTGACCCCTGAGGGACAGGCACTACTGGCCAATGCTCGAGATATCCTTCTCAGGGTCGACGCCATGCGGGCACGAGCCCGTGATCTTGGTGAAGGTGTCGAGCTCGAGCTTTCGCTCACGGTTGACACACTGTTTCCAATCGCAGCCATCGGTGCGGCGTTGACGGAGATGCGCGTGGTCTATCCCTCAGTGTCGATTCGACTGGCGGTCGAGCCGCTGGGCGGGCCGATCACGTCGCTGATCGAGAAGCGCAGCGCGCTTGCCATTGTCGTGGGCGAGGATTTCCGTGATCCGCGGATTGCACTCGAAGCTATCTCCTCCATAGAACAGGTCGCTGTGGTCTCACCAGGGCATCCGCTCGGCCTGCGCTCAAAGAGTGGGGATGTCGACTTGCCCGATCTTGCCGACCATCTTCAGATTGTTCTGGGCGATCCCACGCCCCTGTCGGAAGGGCGGAGTTTCGGTATTCTGTCACCCCAAACCTGTCGTGTCAGCAGCCAGGACACCAAGCATGCTATGATCCTGGCGGGCTTGGGCTGGGGGCGCCTGCCATTCTGGCAGGTGGAGCGTGATCTGTATGAAGGCCGCTTGGTGCGTGTGGCCACAACAGCGCTCGGCCGGAAGGGGCAGGTGTCGTCTGAGGCGTATATCGCCCACCGCCTGGATGAGCCGCTTGGCCCTGCCGCTCATGTATTCCGCACAGCATTGGCACAAATGACGGCGGCTCCAGCCAACTAGATGCACACGCGTCCTGATCGTGTGCGTAGCGGTTCCCAGTTGTCGGTGGCTCATTGCCCCAGGCGTTTTGACAATCCACCACGGTGATCTCGACCCGGGCGGCGCTAACGAGTTCCGCATCGATGACGGATTCGCCGGGGCTTGGCTGTGAAGAACCGCGTGGCGAGGTGATGCCTGTATCCGCTTTGGAGTCCCCGCGCGTCTGGTCTAGACGGCCGAAATGGGCGCAACGCAGGCGCAACCCTGGCGTGCTCACAACGTCGGTTCCTGGCACGAGGCAGACGAAGGCCGAACTTCTGTAGTCATAGGGTAAGCTGACCTTCACGAGGCCATGCTCAATAGCTCAGTTTGGCCCAGATGTATGGACCGGCCGTGCGTCGCAAGAGGCTTTGGAGTTGGTGAGGTTGGTCTTACGCAAATGTATCCGGCCTTTTGTGGAGCAAAGCTCCTGGCCATCATGGATATCCGCGCACATTGGTTCTCATTAGCGGATCGGCCCGTTGTGGCCATTTGGGTCACCAGAGCCCCAATGTGACGGCGCGACCGTTCTCCATCTCCTCATCCTCTCGCAGACCTCGGCAAGTTCAGAGCGACGACTGATGCGGACAGAGGCTTTCAGCCTCCGCCTGTCACAGCCGCGGCTCGTGGTTCATAGGTGCGGTTCTGGCTCAGCACGCTCCAGGCGATGCGCGCCAGCTTGTTAGCCAGAGCCGCGGCCAGGACATTGTGGTGCAGGCGCATCGAGGCGGCGGCCAGCCGCTCCCCAAAGCCGTGTTGGTGCCACTTCGTCGGCCAGAGCAGCAGAACCTTGGCCGCCTGGATCAGCAGGGATCGCAGGTAGCTGTTGCCGCGCTTCGACAGCCGGCCCAGCACGGTTCTGTCACCGGTGGAGATCTGGCGCGGAACCAAGCCGAGCCAGGGGCACCGTCAAATTAACCGGAGGGTGACCGGATCCAGGCATATGGGAGGAATGAACCCGACCCGTCATCCTCGCTACGCCCGCCACCGCTTCCCCGCCGAAGTGATCAGCCACGCCGTGTGGCTCTACTTTCGATTCCCACTCAGCTTACGCATGGTTGAGGAGATGCTCGCAGCTCGCGGCATCCTGGTCAGCCATGAGACAGTGCGGCAGTGGGCCCTGAAGTTTGGTCAGAGCTTTGCCAACCAGATCCGCAGGCGTCTTCCGGCTCCTGGGGACAAATGGCACCTCGACGAGGTTGTCATCAGCATCGCTGGGGAGAAGCATTGGTTGTGGCGGGCTGTGGACCAGCATGGTGTCGTACTCGACATTCTGGTTCAGAGCCGTCGCAACGCGAAGGCTGCCAAGCGCTCGCTCCGCAAGCTTCTCAAGAAGCAGGGCATCGCCCCGCGTGTGATGATTACGGACAAGCTGGCCAGCTATGCCGTCGCAAAGAGGTCAGTGATGCCCAGCGTCGAGCATCGGCAGCACAAGGGCTTAAACAATCGCGCCGAGAACAGCCATCAACCGACCCGACGACGCGAATGCATCATGAAGCGCTTCAAATCAGCCGGACAGGCTCAGCGCTTCCTGTCGGCTCACGATCAGGTTGCCAATCTCTTCCGCCGTCCTGCAAACACCAACGCCGTTGATCATCGCCGGGCTCGTGCTCGGGCCTTTCAGGTCTGGGCCGAGGTGACAGGTATTGCGAGTGCCGCCTGATCCAGACCTAAGCCCAGGATAGACTCGTCCTTCTCCGATAACTTGACGGTGCCGCTGATCATGACGCTTGCCATGCTCACAGCCAACTTCATCGTGGATATCAGCTATGTCCTGCTGGATCCGCGCCTGCGGAGCGCCTGACATGGGAGCCGTTCTGAAAAGCTTCGCTCACAACAGGAAGGCTCTGACCGGGCTCGTCATCGTAGCCATCATCGTGGCGCTGGCGGTCGCGGCTCCATTGCTGACCGAGTACGATCCGACCCGGCGCGTCGGCAGGCCTCACCAGCCGCCGAGCTGGGATCACTGGCTCGGGACGACGCGCATCGGGCAGGATGTGTTCGCCCGTCTCCTTTACGGCGCCCGCACCTCGCTGGCAGTCGGCTTCGGCGCCGGTCTGCTGATCACGGCCGTGGGAACCATCCTGGGGATTGTCGCAGGCTATAAGGGCGGGCGCACCGACGAGGTCATCGGCTTTTTCACGAACATGGTGCTGGTGGTGCCCAACCTGCCGCTGCTCCTCGTTCTCGCGGCCTTCATCGGGCAGGCGAGCCCCTGGGTGATCGCCCTGATCCTCGGTGCCACATCCTGGGCCTGGGGGGCGCGCGTCACCCGCGCCGAGACCTTGTCCGTGAAGCAAAAGGACTTTGTCAAGTCGGCCGAGATGCTGGGTGAGCCGTCCTGGCGCATCATGCTGTTCGAGATTTTCCCGAACGTGATCTCCATCGTGGGGATCAACTTCGTGGGCAGCGTGATCTTTGCGGTCATCACGGAGGCCACGCTCGAATTCCTTGGGCTCGGCGATCCTAAAACCGTTTCGTGGGGGATGATGCTCTTCAACGCACAGAACGCATCCGCGCTGCAGGTGGGCGCCTGGTGGGACATCCTGAGCCCGTGCTTTGCCCTGATCGCCTTAGGAGCCGGCCTGTCGCTGCTGAACTTTGCAGTCGACGAGGTCGCCAATCCACGCCTGCGCACAGGCAATACGCTGTCGCGTTGGTCTCTGCTGATGCGGCGCGGGGAGGGCCGACTGTGACAGCCACTCCTCTGCTTTCCGTACAAAATCTCACCATCGACTATATCGGCGCGAAGTTCGACTTCCGGGCCGTCGACGATGTTAGTTTCGATATTGCCTCCGGGGAAGTCTTCGGGCTTGCGGGAGAGTCGGGTTGCGGCAAAAGCACGATCGCCTATGCGATCAACCGCCTGCACAAGCCGCCTGCTCTCATTCGTCAAGGCAGGATCCTGTTCGAAGGGAAGGACGTTCTCGATCTCGACGACAAGGCCCTGAGGGAGTTCCGCTGGCACAAGGTTGCCATGGTGTTCCAAAGCGCCATGAACTCCCTCAATCCGGTCCTGCGCGTGGAAGCGCAGTTCCATGACCTGTTGAAGAGGCATCGCGGTTATTCGAAGGCGCAGTCGCGGGAGCGCGCGGCCGAAATGCTGAGGCTCGTCGATATCCCACCCGAGCGCATGCGTGATTACCCGCATCAGTTCTCGGGCGGCATGCGCCAGCGCATCGTTATCGCCATCTGCATGACCTTGGACCCAAAGCTAGTGGTAATGGACGAGCCGACGACCGCGCTCGATGTGGTGGTCCAGCGCGAGATCCTGCAGAGGATCGACGAGTTGCGCCGCAGCCGTGGATTCTCGGTTCTGTTTATCACCCATGATCTGGGGTTGATGGTGCAGTTCTGTGATCGGATCGGCATCATGCTGCGCGGGAACCTGGTCGAGCAGGGCACGTCCGACCAGATCTACCACCGACCCCAGCACGATTACACGAAGCAGCTCTGGGCTTCGTTCCCATCTTTGCACGGAGACCCGTTCAGGTTGGAAAGGGCATCAAGATGATGGTGCAAGAGCCGATCATCGCACTCGATCACGTGAGCAAGAGCTTCGGGCGTGGCGACAAGGTGGTACGGGCAGCTCACGATATCACCTTTGCGCTGCATCCCAGCCGGACCGTAGCGCTGGTCGGCGAGTCCGGCAGCGGCAAGACTACCTGCGCACGACTCGTCATGCGCGAGCATCAGCCGGACAGCGGAAGGATCCTGTTTCGCGGCAGGGACCTGAGCGACACGGGAGCCGTCGGTCTCAAGGAGTACCGGCGTGCCGTCCAGATGATCTTTCAAGATCCATTCGCATCACTCAATCCCGCTCACACGGTGGACTTCATCCTCAGGCGCCCGCTCACGCTCGGCCAGCCGCACCTTAAGGGCAGGGCGGTGGACGAGACGATCGCCGATCTCCTGCGCCGCGTGGAACTCGATCCCGGGGCCGTGGTGCACAAACACCCGCATGAGTTGTCCGGCGGGCAGCGCCAGCGCATCAACATCGCTAGGACGCTGGCCATGGGCGCTCAGGTGATCGTCGCCGACGAGCCGACATCCATGCTGGACGTGTCAGTGCGCCTAGGCGTCCTGAACCTGCTCAACGAGATGAAGCGGGATCTCGGCGTCGCGCTGCTCTACATCACCCACGATCTCGCGACCGCCCGCTATATCGCCGAAGACATCCTCGTGATGTATGCGGGTCAAATCGTCGAGTGGGGCGATGTTCACCAAGTCCTGACCAATCCGCAGCACGCGTATACGCGCCTTCTGCTATCGGCCGTACCTGATCCTGGAATCCGCTTCGACGATCCGGGCGCGCGACTGGATCCCCGCGCGGTCGACGTCATCCGCAGAGAAGCCAGGCTCCTGCAGGATCGCGTCGTCGAAATCGGGCCGAACCATTTCACACGTCAGGCGGCCTGATCCTGAAGGACGATGTCAGACGTACGCAGGGCTCCGTGGGGGACAGCCGGTTCAAGGGGGGCTCCGGTTACCGGCTGCCGCCTGCTTCCGCTCTCCCGCTCAGTCGGGCCAGCGCATAATAGCCTGAGCCGACCGGTTGCGGCGCGCCTCAAGAGGCGTTGCAATGATCTCGTTGGACTGACGGGCCTTCTCCAGTTCCTCGACGAGTCGTTCGGCCACGATCGTTTCCTGACCGGGATGGAGATTGCATGCGTCGAGATAGAAGTAGCCGTGCTCGACCTCGTGGTCGCGGACGATGATCGGCGTGCGCCCGGAGGCGAGGGCATCGGCCAAGTCCCAGGCCGTGATGTGGGCCCCCTTGGGCTCGATGGCGACCTTCAGACGATCAAGTGGATTGTTGGTTGGGTCCGCCTCGCGGATCGGCGTAACGCCGGGACGGCCGGACAGGGTCTGTTCCCACAGCTCCAAGTAGCGCGTCTCGCGCTCGCGGATGCCTGCGTGGTCCCGCTTCTCCCAGGCCTCGAGTGCGGCAATCGTGCCGAGAATGCCTTCCTTGCCGACCTTCATGCCACGGCCGATGCCCATGTTCTGCATGTACGTGGCACGCACCAATTCGGTGCGGCCTGCCACGATGCCAGCAGTCAGACCGCCCAGGAACTTGTGGGAAGAGTAGAGCGCGACATCGGCCCCAGTCGCCAGGAACCCTTTCAGGTCATATTCCGAGGCTGCATCGACGATCACCGGCACACCGCGCGCATGGCAGACCTCGACAAACTCCTTGAGCGGGATCAAGCCGTACTGCACCGTATGATGCGAGACGACGTATACCGCCGCGGCCGTGCGCTCGTTGATGGCGCCGTCGAGCTGGTATCCGTAAGCCGAGGTGGCCTGACCGACCGGAACGACCTTCGCACCCGCAAGACGGATGCCCTGCTCGACAGGGGCCCCGTAGCTGACCATGTGGCCGGTCATGAGCAGCACTTCGTTCTTGAGGCCGGTCGTCTCGGGAAGCCGCTCGACTGCGGCAAGGTCGCAACCGGTCATGGCGCCGGCAACGGCAAGCGTGATTCCCGCCGAGCAGGAAGCCGTCACAAAGCCGGCCTCGGTGCCGCACAGGCGCGCAATCACGCGGCTGGCCTTCTTCTGCAGGTCGCCGATCTCGACGAATTGCGGAAGGATCGCCGAGACGGCCGCGACGGCTTCGGGCACGACGATGGAGGCGCCGAGCGACGTCATCGTGCCCGACACGTTGATAATGGGGCGAAGACCGAGGTCCGGGCGAATGTCTTTCTGGGTCATGGGGCTGTTTGTCTCTATGTTTTATGTTGCCGGAATGGCTTATATTCCATTATTGGGGAATTGCCTGACGGGATGCTGCCAGTCGTGACGGTGGACCGCAGTTTCTGAAGATCCGGGGGAAGATCCAGTGGATACCAAGTTTTCCGAGGCTGCCGAGGCGCCCGTTTCTGAGAAGCGCAGCCGCGGCGCCCGCGTTAGTGGCATCGATCGTGCCTTGCAGATCCTGGACTTTCTTCAAGCGGAAATGAAGCCTGCAGGCGCTTATGCTGTAGCCAAGGCGGTCGGAGCGCCTCTCTCGACGGTCTACGTGATCATCGAAGATCTGGTCGAGAAAAGGCTTCTGCAGCGGCGCACCGACGGCACGGTCTGGCTCGGGCCACGCCTGTATCACTACGGCTTGGCTTATGCCGAATCCCTCGATTTCCTGAATGTCGCCACGCACGAGATGCAGGACCTGTGCCGGGAGGTGGAGGAAACCGTCCAGATCTGCGGTCGGGACGGGGACCACATGGTCGTGATGGCTATGGCCGACGGACCCGGGCACTTCCGCGTCACGTCCAAGGTCGGCTCGCGGGTGCCACTGAACTGGACGGCCTCGGGACGGCTTCTTCTCGGTCATCTTCCCGACAAGGAGCGACTCGAAATCTTCCGCCATGCCTCGAAAGTGTCGCCGACGGGGCGCGCCAACACGAACCCGGAGACGCTGTCGGAGGCCTCCGCGGCTGCGCTCAGGGAGCGCCTGTCGATCCAGATCAACGAGTCGGACTTCTCCGTCGCCTGCATCGCCTCGCCGGTCTGCCAGCCTTCGAGCGAGTGCGTTGCGACGATTTCCATCGTGCTGCCGGAACATCGGGTCGTGCAGGATCGCGACCGCTATACCAACGCGGTCCGCAGGGCGGCCGAGCGGATCGAGGCGACGTTGGGCTGGCGCTGATCCAGGCATGAAGGAACGCCTCATTCCCCGATGGCGACGATGGCTTCGATCTCGACCGTGATGTTGTTGGGTAGAGACCCGAAGCCCACCGCCGAGCGGGCGTGACGGCCCGCCTCCCCGAAAACGGCCATCATGAGGTCGGAGCATCCGTTGATCACCCGAGGGTGCTCGCCGAAATCGGGCGCCGCGTTGACCATGCCGAGAAGCTTCACGACGCGCTTTACGCGCGACAGATCGCCAAGTGCGTCCTGCATGACGGCGAGCAGGTTGATCCCCGTGAGCTTGGCGTGCTCATAGGCTTCGTCCGCCTCGACGTCGACGCCCACCTTGCCGGTGTGAAGATAGCCATCGGCTTCCTGCGGTCCCTGGCCCGACAGGAACAGGAGACTGCCCTCCTGAACATGCGTCACGAAATTGGCGATCGGGTTTGGAGCCTTCGGCAGCGCAATACCTAGTTCCTTGAGGCGCTCGTAAGGATTCGACGCAGTCAGATATTGAACTTGGTTCACAATGTCAGTCCTTGAGAAATCACTTCAGAATCGCCGTGACGGATGCAGGCCACATGATGGTTCGAGCCGATGTCCTCCAAAGGCGGGACGATCTCGGCACAGGCCTCAATGGCATATTGGCATCGCGTCCTGAACACGCAGCCGGATGGCGGATTGAGTGGACTTGGGATGTCGCCTTTCAGCACGATTCGCTGGCGGCTTACCTTCGGATCCGGCAAAGGAGCTGCGGAGAGCAGCGCCTGTGTGTAGGGATGACGCGGCATCGCATAGATCTCGCGGCTCGGGCCGCGTTCCATGACCCGGCCGAGATACATCACCACGACTTCGTCGCAGAGATACTCCACGACGGACAGGTCGTGCGCGATGAAGAGCATCGTCAGACCGAAATCCTGCTGCAGGTCCTGGATCAGGTTGAGGACCTGAGCCTGTACAGAGACGTCGAGGGCCGAGACCGGCTCGTCCGCCACGATAAAGTCAGGCTCCACGGCCAAAGCACGGGCGATGCCGATGCGCTGCCGCTGGCCGCCAGAGAATTCATGCGGGAAGCGGCGCGCCGCATCGGGATTGAGGCCCACGCGCTGGAGGAGTTCGGCAATCCGGTCGCGCCGGGCGCTGCCCCTGACGGGCCGGTGAATATCGACGGCTTCGCCGATGATCTGATCGATCCGAAGGCGGGGATTGAGGCTCGAATAGGGATCCTGGAAGATGATCTGCAGTCGGCTGCGATACGCTCGCATATCCCGTTCTGACAATGTGCGCAGGTCGATACCGTCGAAGACGATCCGCCCCTCGTTGGGCTCGACGAGGCGAAGCGTGCAGCGGCCCGCCGTGGTCTTGCCCGATCCGGATTCGCCAACGAGGCCGACGATCGTGCCGCGTTTCACGTCGAAGCTGACGCCGTCGACGGCCTTGACCGTACCGCTGCGGGTCTCGAAACGCTTGGTGAGCCCCTGAACGCTCAGGAGGGTGTCTCTGCTCATAGGGCTTCATGCCTCCAGCATCGGCTGAGATGCGAGGGTGCGGCCATCATCAGCGGCGGCGCCTCATCACAGCGCGGGATGCGGTATGAGCAGCGCGGGGCGAAGCTGCATCCCGACGGGAGCGCGGTCACGCTGGGCACGTTGCCCGGAATGGGTTTGAGGCGCAGCCTCTCACCGGCGGCGTCGCGATCCCGCGATGCATTCGGGATGCAGGCCAGGAGGCCGCGCGTATAAGGATGCTTCTGGTGCTCGAAGAGGCTCGCGACCGGGCTCTTCTCGACCACGCGGCCCGTATACATGACCACGACGTCATGGGCGATCTCCGCCACCACCCCGAGATTGTGCGTGATGAACAGGATACTCATGCCGATCTCGCGCTGCAGCCTGCGGAGCAAATCGAGGATCTGCGCCTGGATAGTCACATCGAGGGCGGTCGTGGGTTCGTCGGCGATCAGGAGGTTGGGATTGCAGGACAGGGCGAGGGCGATCATGACGCGCTGGCGCATGCCGCCCGACATCTGATGCGGGTATTCATCCAGCCTGCGGTCGGCTGCGGGAATCTCGACCAGTTCAAGCATCCGCTTCGCGCGCTGGCGGGCTTCGGCTGTCGAGACCGGCTGGTGCAGCCGGATCATCTCCACGATCTGATCGCCGACTGTATAGAGAGGGTTCAGGCTCGTCATCGGCTCCTGGAAGATCATCGCGATCTCCCGGCCGCGGATGGCGCGCATCTTCCGCTCCGGCAGGGTCGCAATGTCGACCACCTGACCCTGGCTTGTGCGGTAGAGGATGTTGCCTCCCACGATCCGGCCCGGCGACGATAGAAGGCGCATGACCGACAGGCTGGTGACGGATTTTCCCGAGCCGGATTCCCCGACAACCGCGACCGTTTGGCCACGCTTCACATCGAAGCTCACGCCATCGACCGACTTGGCGACACGGCTGCCGAGTTCGAAATGCGTGTGCAGGTCCGAGACCTTGAGAACGGTATCGTCAGGAAGCTCTATCATCGAGCGTTGATCCACCCGCAATGCGGACAAGCGGAACTTTCCAGCGCCGATCTCTGAGGGACGTAGCGACTTGCCTTGACGGCTTCCTGCCCGAGAATGGTCCAGATCGGCTCGATCAGTCGCCGAAGGTGCGCGTTGTAGCCCATGGAATCGACGATCCGAAGGTCGCTGTCGTTGACCTCGAACACCGTGAACTCGGCCCGCGTCCCGGGGGAGAGAAGGTTCTCAGTCGGGAGCCCGATCACTTCCATGGGGGCCCGGGTCGAGGCGTCGATGACGGCCTCGAAAGGCATGCCGACCGACAGAAGCTTCGACATGGTGGTGCCCATGTCCCAGACCGGGCTGTCGAGGGAACGCGCATGCAGGTCGGTCGAGATCGAGAAGGGCAGAAGACCTCGCTCGATGGCGAGCTCGGCCACCTTGAACGAGAACGAGGCGCCGCCATGACCGACGTCGAGGCGGATCCCGTCCCTGGCGCAGCGTTCCGCCAGCAGGAACAGATCCTCGTCCTCCATGATGTTTGCCGCGGCCTTGCCGTTGAAGCAGTGGGTCACCACGTCGCCAGGGCCGAGGACCTCGAGAACCTCGTCGAAGACCGGAGGTGGCTCGCCCACATGCACCATCAGCGGCAGCTTGAGGATCTTGGCTACCTTCTTGGCGATCTTCACGGGCGTGATGCCCCAGGCGCCAACGATCACCCCGCTTGCCCGCACCTTTATGCCGATGATGATGTCGCGGTTAGCCTCGACGCATGCGATGGTGCGGTCGATGTCGATCGACCGCATGTCGATGAGTTCGCTCACGCGGTTGCACGCCACGAGGCCGATCGACCCGATGTTGAGGAAGGCTTTAATGCGCTCCCTAGCCGGCTCGATGATGTACTCTCGGAAGCCGTGGAAATTGGCTTCGCCGGCCGATCCGGCATCCACGATGGTCGTGACGCCCCGCTCAATGCCGCAGACCTGCGGCTTGATGGAGATATCTGTGCCGCCGTGCCAGACATGGGCATGGAGATCGACCCAGCCCGGCGAAACGTAAGCTCCCTTGGCATCAATGCGGCGAGCACCTTCCGGCGTCTGGAGCGAGCTGCCGACGCTAGCAATATTTCCGTCGCCACCAATCAGGATGTCCGTGACTTCCTGAGGTACGCCCCTACCGAAGCCAACCGGTCTCACGCCCGAGATCAGGAGAGGCGACGTGTCTTGGTGGAAAGTCATGAGATCAAAGATCCTTTCTCAGGCGTGGATCGAGAAGATCCCGGAATCCGTCGCCAACCATTTGAAGGGAAAGAACGGACAGGATGATCGCGATGCCGGGGAACAGCGTCATCCAGTCGGCCTGTCCGATATACTGCCGCCCGGCCGCGATCATGGTGCCCCAGGTCGGCACCTCGGGGCTCACGCCGAGGCCGAGGAAGGAAAGGCCGGCCTCGGCCAGCATCGCGTAGGCGAAGATGAAGGTGCCCTGCACGAGGATGGGCGACACGAGGTTGCGCAGCACATGCCGGGACATGATGCGCCAGGTCGGCACCCCAAGCGCACGAGCCGCTTCAACATAGGGCAGTTCGCGGATGACCAGCGTGGAGGCCCGCACAATCCGGGCCAGGCGCGGCGTATAGACGATCCCGAGCGCCACGATCACGGTAAAAAGGGAGGGGCCGAGGGCGGCGACGAGCGCGATCGCGAGGAGGATGTCGGGGAAGGCCATCATGGCGTCGATGATGCGGGCGATCGGCGTGTCAAGGCGACGGAAGAAGCCGGCCACAAGGCCGAGCGTCACCCCGAAAACGGCCGCGAATGTCACGACCGAGGCGCCGACGAGGAGCGAGAGCCGACCGGCATAGATCGTCCGGCTGAACACGTCGCGGCCGAACTCGTCCGTTCCGAACCAGTAGATGCCGCTCGGCGACTTGAGGCGGTTCACCACGGAGAGGCGGCTCGGCGAATAGGGCGCAATCAACGGCGCAAGGATCGCCAACGTGGCGACGATAACGAGGATGAGGAGACCGACCATGACGGTCTTGCGGGTCACCAGACGCGAGACGAAGCTCGCCTCAGTGATGGCGGGAGAGCTGACGGCGGCCATCAGTAGCGCACCCGCGGGTCGACGAGCAGGTAGAGCATGTCGATCAGGAAGTTGATGAGAACGTAGAGCGCAGCAACAATCAGGAGCGCGCCTTGGATGACAGGATAATCGCGCCGCAGCACAGCTGAGACGACGAGGTTGCCGACGCCGGGAAGACCAAATACAGTCTCCGTCACGACGGCGCCGGACACGAGAAGCGCAGCCGTCAGCCCGATCACCGTCAGGACCGGAATGAGCGCGTTCTTGAAGGCGTGCTTCATGACAACTCGGAACTCGCCCATACCCTTGGAGCGGGCGGTGCGCACGTAGTCGTCATTGAGAACGTCGAGCATGCTGGCGCGTGTGAAGCGCAGGATCAGGGCCGAAGATACGATACCGAGTGACAAAGCAGGAAGCACGAGATGAGAAAGTCTCGTGCCGAGCCCGGCGCCCGGCCCGCCATACCCCGAGACTGGAAACAAGCCGAGGCGCACGGCGAAGAACTGGATCAGCAACAGGCCGAGCCAGAAGCTCGGAACGGAGGCCGCGAGCATGGCAAGCGTCGTGGCGGCCTGATCGAACAGCGAGCCGCGCCAGTAGGCTGACAGGATGCCGACCGGAATGGCGATCAGCCCGGCGATGACGATGGAGAACAGCGTGAGAAAGAAGGTCGGCTCAGCTCGATCCGCCAAGGCTGAGAGGACAGGGCGATTAAGAAAGATGGATTCGCCGAGATCGCCCTGCAGCAGCCGACCGAAGAAGATGCCGTATTGAACGATGAGCGGCTGGTCGAGGCCGAGGCGGGTGCGCAGGGCCGCCACGTCCTGGGCCGTCGCGTCGGGGCCGAGCATGACGGCGGCCGGATCGCCGGGCGCGATGCGCACGATGATGAACACGATCGTGACGACCACGAACATCACGGCCATCATGCCGAGCAAGCGTTGGAGGATGTAGCGGCTCATACGTCGATCTGCATCAAGTGAATGTTTGGGGAGCGCAGAGGGAGGCGCTCCCCAGCTTGCCGTGCGCTTACTTCTTCAACGAGACGTTCCAGAAGTACGGCCATGGCGCGGGCACGACGCCTTCCAGCTTCGGCGACTGGGCCGAGAGGGCGTTGAAGTCGCCGATCTTGATGCTGGGCGTTTCGTCGTAGATGACCTTCTGGACCTCGGACCAGAGGGCCGGGCGCTTGGCCGGATCGCTTTCCGTATTGAAGGCGTCGACCACCTTCTTTCGCGCAGGGCTGGACCACCAGCCGGGCGAGCTCTCGGAGAGCTGGCCGATGAGGGCCGGTTCCGGCAGGAACGGGCTGTGGGTGATGTAGATGTCCCACAGCGCCGGATCGCCGCGCCGCTGGGTCAGGGTCGCCCAATCGACCACCTGCAGGTCGACCGTGAAGCCGGCCTGCTTCAGGTACTCGGCCGCTACCTGGGCCATCTTGTAGTGGAACTCATATTGGCGGCTGGTGAGGATGCGCAGCGGCGCGGCGCTGTAATTGGCCTTCTTCAGGAGCGCCTTCGCCTTGTCGGGATCGGCGACGTTGTACCGGCCTTCGACGCCGGCATCCGTGTTCCACACGTAGCCCTTGGGATACATGGCTCCGTCGAGCGAGTAGAACTCAGGATTGCCGAAGGCCGCCGCCAGCATGTCCTCCATGCTGAGAGACAGGCGCACGGCCATGCGGGCGTCGGTGTTGGCCATCACGCCCTGCTTGGTGTTCATCACGAAGACGGGCCAGCCGAAGGGCTTGAGAATGACGGGCTTTGATGTCTGGAGGTTCTTGATCCGGTCATAGGATTCGACCGGAATGGAATCCACGTAGTCGAACTGCCCGGAAATGGCCCCTTCGACGCGGGTGTTGGGATCCGGCACGGGCACGAAGCGGATCTCGTCAAGGATAGGTTTGCGCGCTCCGCCATAACCGTTTCCAGTGCCTTCGAGAGGTTTGTAGGAGTCGTTGCGAACGAGCTGGATGTACTGGTCGGGCTTGCGCTCCTTCAACTTGTAGGGGCCCGTGCCGACCGGCTCCTTCATTGGCACGTCCATCTTCTCCGACGGCATGATCACCGCGGCGGAGTTGTTGAAGGACAGGAGCGCCAGGAGAGGGGCGTACGGCGTCTTCAGGGTAATGCGCACGGTCAAGGGGTCGACGGCCTCAAGCTTGTCGACATTGCCGGCGACCTGCTTGCCGCGCGAGCCCTGTTCCATCCAACGCTTGAGCGAGGCAATGACGTCCTCGGACGTCATGTCCGAGCCGTCATGAAATTTGATCCCTTGGCGCAGCTTGATCGTATAGACCTTGCCGGCCTCTGTGACCTCCGGAAGCGAAGCCGCCAGAAGAGGCGTGACCTTCCAGTCCTTGTCGAAGGTGAACAGCGTCTCGAAGAAGTGCTGGGTCACGATTCCGACCAGGTCCGCTGTGGAGACCATGGGGTCGAGCGTTGGCGGCTCGCCGATCGTCGCCACGTTGATGACGCCGCCACCTGTCTGAGCCAAAACCGGACCTGATGCGAGTATCGCCAAGCCGGACAACAATGCTTCTTTGATCCTCATGGTCACCCTCTTGCTCTATAATTATGTATTATTAGCTTTAGTTATGTCATAGTGAGCGAATGCAAGATTGAGGTCAATAGGAATGGAGATGCCCAGTTCACTGCAAAATGGGTATGTGTCCCCCATCCTAGAGCCTCGATGGCGACCGCCTTCCGCAGAGATTATGATCAGCGTCACAGACTGAAGAGACTGGCGGATTTCCATTGGACGACAACGGCACTTGCTTCCCACAAACTCAGGGTTCTCAGGGCCAGCGGCAGACCTGGGATCTTATTCGTCATGATTTCGTGCATCTTGTGCGCGACTGGCACAGCGGGATCGAGGCCGTGGCGGCGCAGTTCCATGGCCACGCCTATGACATGCACCATCACGACGAGTGGCTGGTCGGCGTGACCCATGCCGGCGTCCAGGATTTCTACTGCCGCGGGCAGCGCCGCCAGAGCACTGCTGGACGCGTGATTCTGATCGAGCCGGGCGAGCGGCACGACGGCCAAGCCGTGCACGAAGAGGGCTTCCGCTACAGCATGCTCTATCTGCCTCAAGCCTGGCTCCGCGAAGAGATGGGCGGCCGGGATGCCGACATCGGGTTCAGGAAGACATTGGCCGACGACCGGCGGCTCGGCGATGCCATTGCAGCGGCTTGCCGTGCCATCATCTCCGGCGCCCCACGGCTCGTCATCGACGCAACTCAGGATCGGGTGTTGGAACTGCTGCGCCATCACCTCGGAAAGGAAGAAAGGCCGACGCCCAACGTCGGTTCGTCGGTGGCAGAGCGAGCGATGGACTACATCCAAGCCCATTACGACGAGCCGTTCAGCCTTGATGACCTCGCCCGTGCAGCCGGGGCAAGGGACCGGTATCAGCTTTCCCGCGGCTTCCGCCGGCGCTTCGGCACCTCGCCACATGCCTGCCTTGTTGAAATCAGGCTTATCAAGGCCCGTGCAATGCTGCGGTCAGCAGTCCCGCCGGTGGAAGCGGCCATGGCCAGCGGATTTGCCGATCAGAGCCATCTCGGCCGCTGGTTTCGGCGCGCCTACGGCCTCACCCCGGCGGCCTACCGTCTCGGACGCACGAACGTTCCAGACATGGACGGCCTCGCTGGATAACTCTCCCGATCGCATCTACAGGGAGAATTCAATCAATGTTCGACACGAAGGTAGCGGTCCTCGTTCATGAGGGTCTGGCCGTGTGGCAGAAGCTGAATGTCACGGCCTTTCTCGCAACCGGCATTGCAGGCGCGGTTCCCGAGGCCATGGGCCAGCCCTACGAGGACGCTGCGGGGCGCTTTCATGGGCGCCTGCTCGGCCAACCGATTCTGATCTTTGCAGCGTCGACTGAGGTTCTGCAGCGGGCTTGGCAGCAGTCGCTCCAGCGCAATCTCACGCGCAGCGCCTATGTCCGCGCCATGTTTGAGACTGGGCATGATGCCGCCAACCGTGCGGTCTTTCGTGCCGAGCCGGCTGACATGCCGGATCTTGTCGGCCTTGCGCTCCTTGGTCCGAAGAAGGAGATCGACAAGGCTACGAAGGGGGCGCGCCTGCATCCCTAAGACGCGGCTCTCCGTCTGCGAAGGACGGACGAGCCTTTGGGCAACAATCGCCAGGGGATGTGGCGCGAAATTGTGCACTGGCCGGACGCGCCGCGGCACTCCCGCCGTGGTGAGCCCTATGGCGCTCCGCCAGACTTCGCCGATGACCCACGCCAGGGCGAACAGCGGCACGGATGGTAAGATCATCCTGTTCTTGGGTAGCATCAGATCTTTCGGCTCAGAAAGCGCGAACCTGCGAGAGCAAACCGCCAGGGCAAGTCAGTGGCTCGGGTGATCCCGATCCGTATTCCTGTCACAACCTCAACTGGGCTCCCCTGGCCGAGGAGTTGGAAGGGTGTTTGGTCCAGCGGCAACTCATTGTGGATGATTGTCACGCCCAGAGCCTGGCACAGACGACCAGGACCTGAGCAGAGAAGGCGTAAGTCCTCGACACCTCGCCGCACCCTCATGACCTCAATGCCCCTGGTTGGCTCAATGGCCCTGACGAGAACCGCACTGCCTGACAAACAGACGAGGTTCAGGCACCAATGCATGCCGTAGGACCGGTACACATAGGCGTGGCCCGGAGGACCAAACATGGCTGCGTTCCGAGGCGTCGGACCACGAAAGCTATGGGAGGCAGGATCATCGTCGGTGTAGGCTTCAGTCTCAACAATCCGGCCGCCGATACAGTCCACAAGCAGGATGGCTCCGATCAGATCGCGGGCGACCGTCACCGGATCACGAGCGAAGAAGAACTGCGACAGTGTTGTTGCCATTGGCCCATCAGGCTCAGCGATCGGATCAGGTCCTCCTCAAGGCCACCTAAGCGGCAGCGGCAGGATTGATGGCATCCTCGGCGAGTTCGGAGAGGATCTGATCAGTGTTCTCTTCCTCGATCAGGGTCTCCTGGATGAGCCCCTCCGCCTCCGAGAGGCCAAGCTGCTTAGCCCACGCGAGCAAGGTGCCGTAGCGGGTAATCTCATAGTGCTCCACCGCCTGGGCAGCCGCGATCAGCCCGGCATCCAGAGCCTCGCCGCCGCTGAAATCCTGCAGGATTTCCTGGCCTTCCTCGATGATGCCCTGAATGGCTTTGCACTCAACACCCGCAGGCTTCTCGCCTAACAGCTGGAATACCTGCTCCAGACGTTTCACCTGCCCTTCTGTCTCCTTCAGGTGAACGGCGAAGGCACCTTTGAGCTCCTCGGCGTGCGCGGCTTCCGCCATCTGCGGCAGGGCTTTGAGGATAGCATTCTCAGCGAAATACGTGTCCTTGAGCTGATGCAAAAAGAGCGCCTTCAGATCCTTATCAGCCATGGTCGGTCTCCTAGCCAGGTGGTGCAACGATACGGACAATCCTTAGGACAGCCTGGCGTTCCGCAGTTGATGCTAGGCCGAACAGAAGGGTTCATTCGGGGTACCGGAACGGGCAACGCTCGTGACGGTCCTGCGTTAGATCGTGCAGCCCACGCGCTGGAGGACAATGATGCCCATCGATTACCGCTCTGAGCTGAAGCGGCCTGTGTCTCTGGCGCTGGCTGGGGCTGCCATCCTGGGCTGGCTTCTGGCCCTTGGCGTTGGGCTCTCCTCTTCTGACCAGCAGCAGGAAGCCCAAACGGAGATAACCCGTGTTCAACAGGCCGAAGCTACCCTGCGACGGCAGCTCGACGAGCAGCAGCGCACCGGAGGGACCCTGGCGGACCTGCAGGCTCAGGTAGTTGGCGCCGAGCAGCGGCTGGCCCAGATAACACAGGCACGGGAGCAGACGCAGACTGAGCTTACAACCTTGCAGCGAACCACGCAGGCTTCCCAACAGCAGCTCACGGAGGCAGCTCAGTCCCGTGACCAGCTTCAGGCTCAGCTCGGGACCCTGCAGCAGTCGCTTCAGACAACCCAGCAACAGATGGCCCAGGTCACACAAGCGCGCGAGCAAGCCCAAGCGCAGCTCACCGCTACTCTGCAGGACCTGCAGGCTCAACAACAGCAGCTGACGCAACTCACCCAGGCCCGAACCGAGGTTCAGACCCAGACCTCTGCTGCTCGACAAGCCCTGCAGGCCAATGAGCAAAGAGCCGCTGAGCTGGATCGCAGCGTCACGGCACTGTCGCACCGCCTGCCGGACATCCAAAACCAGCTACAGCAGGCGGAACAGCGGCTCGCTTCTGTGATGGAGGAGATGGCGACAAGCGAACAGACCGTTGTGGCACGCCGGCAGGAATTAACGGACCTGAGCCGTCAGATTGAGAACGCTCGCCGTGAGGCGACAGCGGCCCACGAGTCGGTAGCCCAGGCTGCTCAGGAGATGTCGTCCCGCAGAGCGGAACTCACAGAGGTTGAGCAACGTCTCCAGCAGGTGCGAAACGCGCAAGCATCCACTCAGACAGATCTTGCCAACCTTCGTTCGGAGCGGGAGCGCCTGACGAGGGAGCAGGTTGATTTTCAAGATAAAGCAACCCAGCAACGGTCTGAGCTTCAGGCTCAGCTGGCGAGGGCAACAGACGACCTGGCCGCCCGCAACCGGGAGGTTGCAGAGCTGGAGGGGCGGCTTCAGGCGACCCGTCAGGGACTCGCTGATGCTCAAAGCCAACTTGCCGAAGCACGTCAGCAACTCGCCACGCCACCGACTAGCGGGAACACATCCGGAGCAGGTGCTCCAGCCGATGCAGTTCCCATGTCGCCTGAAACACCTAAGTGACATGCTCGCGTATGCGGGTCTGCTGTTGTTCTAAGATGAGATGGCTCACACTGTAACCACGTAAGCTGACGCACCAAAAGCCTCCCAGACGCAGTGGGGCATGGCTTGACGCAGAAACACAGCTTTGCTCAGGTTTTCAACGAAGTTCGCAAGCAGAACGGCCCATGAGCTCATCGTCACAATGGACCCTCTTCATCGCCCGCCCCGGACGAGATCGGCAGCACGTCATTCGGGATCACAAAGGCGAGCCGCGGATCATCTTTGGCCAGGATGATGGCACGAGGATCAACGATCGTCTGGCCAAGTATATTGTCGAGAGCCTCAATGCAGGTCTTGAGGTAGAAGACTCTAATCCGGATGAGGGCTGGTTCTTGGACAGGCCGGGGACGGTGACGAGCAGGATCCGGTCATTCTCATTTGTGACCCTGATTTCGAAGTCAGGCTCGAGATCATCGACAGGGACAACATTGAAGAGGATTAGGCGCTGAGCCGAAAGGTTGTGGCTCTGATCAATACCTACTTCGTCCAAACCGAAGCTTCACATCCAAGCGCTTCTTCTGCCAATTTCCCGACAGAAAGGCAGCAGCCCAGATCCAAAGGTTGAACGGTGGAGCAGATGGACCACTGCGCCAAGCAATCATAGAATGGCGTAGAGCGTCCTCTCGGAAAATCCCTCAGTTGGTTTGCTCCCGCACCCGCCCGGGCGGCTTGACGCCGCAATGAAATCGGCTAACTGATCGCGCATTACCTTACCCAATATAGGATGAGTTATGGATCAGCCTGAACAGCAGCTAGATTTCGCCAGCATCACCGCCGACATCGTTTCGTCTTACGTTGCAAACAACTCGGTTCATCGGGGCGATTTGCCTAACGTGATTGCATCAGTGCACGCTGCCTTGCAAGGTCTCGCT
Organism: Microvirga sp. BSC39; assembly: GCF_000739015.1. Classification (GTDB taxonomy): domain Bacteria; phylum Pseudomonadota; class Alphaproteobacteria; order Rhizobiales; family Beijerinckiaceae; genus Microvirga. The sequence continues at coordinate 2,689 of NZ_JPUG01000071.1, read as the reverse complement.
GCTCCGAGGCAGGCAGAGCCTGAGAAGCCAGAGCCACGTATTTCGATCAAGAAGTCCATCACGTCAGACTTCCTGATCAGTCTTGAGGACGGCAAGCAGTACAAGACGCTCAAGCGCCACTTGGGCAAGCTCGGGCTGACGGCCGAGGAGTATCGGGCGAAGTGGGGCCTCCCAGCCGATTACCCGATGGTTGCACCCAGCTATGCTGCGAAGCGATCCGAGCTCGCCAAGAGCAGCGGCCTCGGCCAGATGCGGAGGAAGAATGCCTCGAAAGCAGCTACCGCGGATGAGAAAGTCGCGGCACCGGCTGAGGCGGCAAAGCCGAAGCGCCGTACACCTTCGAAGAAAGCGGCTGGCAAGTAAGCACGCTCTCAGGCCAGGCTCGTTGTCTCCTAACACTACCTGAGATGAGGGTCGTGAATTGCCTCTATGCGGGAACGATAGGCTTCTGAGGCTGAAACTCCTTTGCAATAAAGTTCAACGGAAATATGCCTTCTTTGACTGCAGCTCCCTCGAACCATCTGCAGGTGATCTCACAGCCATCGACCTCAACAACCGTCATCCGGTGAGAAGGATAAGCAATCAGATGCACGACATCGCCAACGCTGAACTGCATAGTTCGCTCCTGCTCCACATCACGAGAGGGTAGCCAGCCGATGGGCAGCCGGTAAGGCTACCTGGCTTATTGCCCTATATCGCCTGGAGCAACTCAGGCTGGGTCTCCTATTCGACAGCAATGGCTTTGAGGGCACGCCTGACAGCAACGCGAGCCGCCTCAACGTGCCCTCCGGCCAAGAGTTCGTCGACAATCCTAAGCGCCATCACCGCATCGGCCCGTTGTATAGGGTCTGAAGCCGATACCATGGTACCGCGCGCTGTTGATGCTCCAGCGAGGTCATCGCTTTGGCCAGCAAGATAGGCCGGGCTGCACTTGAGCACGGAAGCAAGGCTCGCCAAGGCATCTTCTCCTGGATGCTGCGAACGACCCGTAATGATGTCCTGGATGAACCCCGCTTCAAAGCCTGCTTCCAGGGAAGCCCTGCGCCACGAGATCTTGAGAGCGCTTACCCGTTCTCCGATGCGCTCTTTCAGGATCGCGTTCACGCTTGGCTCCTTGAGGTGACGACGCTGCCAAAGGCGAGGAGGCGGTACATCCTCGCACTGCCCGCCTGCCTTTCAGCTCCGGCCATCTTCCGCCCGGGATGGTTAATAAGAAAATAATGAACGCTGTCGACCACGCCGATTGGATTATTCTGCTTTCTAGCTGAGGGACAGAGGCGCGTCCTTCATGATCCAGAAAACTGACTATAGAGCCCAAGCGTTCACTCCCTACACGGTGGCGAAGGTCGCCCCTTGGGTCGGCCAAGCGATGGCTTATCTCGAAGGAAAGATTGAGAAGCTCATGTCACTCAAAGGATCTGAGCCGGAGATCGCCACCGTGATTGGGAAGACACACGAGGTCTTCGGGAATCTGGGATTGTTGTGGCTCCTCGAGCCCAATAAGGTGCTGCAGGCCGCTCCTGTGGACCTGATCTCCCAAGGTAAAATCGACCTAGTCCTCCAGCTTTTCCTCCAGATCGAACACGGAGTTTACCTGTGAGAATCGAGGCAGAGTAGAAGTAGAGGGCTGACTGAGCATGAGCGACGTTCGAGCAGTCTGTTTTGATGCCTTCGGGACCTTGGTCGAGATAACCGACAAGCGGCAACCGTTCGAACTCTGCTACGGGAAGGCGTGAAGGGGATCACTGCTGACGAGGTCCTGAGGCGGCCGCTCAGCCTGCGGGAGGTCGCAGCGAGGGTCAGCCAAGAGCTCGGGGAGGACAGGCTAACAGAGCTGGAAAAGGATCTGCAGGCAGAGTGTGCCTCCATTCGCCTCAGGCCCGGGATCGCGGCAATCTGGTAAGCCCTACGCGCCAGGAGTCTGCGGATCGGCGTCTGTTCGAACCTGGCACTTCCTTATGGGTTCCCGCTTCTCTCCACTCTGCCCAATCCTCCGGATGCCGTGATCCATTCTTATGAGGTGGGTCTGGTGAAACCAGATCCCGCTATATTCCGTCTTATGTGTTATCGGCTTGAGTTTGGGCCGGCTGAGATCCTGTTGGTGGGGGATACGCCGTCCGCCGATATTGAGGGGCCACGGGCGATCGGGACGCCGGCGATGCTCATCTCAGAGTTCGAAGAATTCACCAAACGCGGTGCCCATGAGTCTGGACATCCGTCTGAAGTCCTCCCCGCCGCAGTTCAGGGAGCGGGAACGGCTCGGGCCCTTTGGGTAAGCCGGCCCTTGAGACTGGAAAGAGGGCCCGGTCATCTAAGGCTCAGGCCTCGGGCCCCTAGTCAGCCTGATAGAGGGTAAAGCGCTGCTGGACGACATCACAGTCGATGATGACTCAACAGACCGGACGGCATCCGAGATCCTTGGAGTTGCCAGCATCGCGGAGAAGCTCGGTATCTCCCCCGCGACCCTCGATCTGTGGCGAGATAATGGGACGCTCATTGCCGTCCGCAAGGACGCCCATGAGTTCGTCTACCGGAGCGTCAGTTTGAGCCCTCCCGACCTCTCCAAGGACTCGACCGTGTTGCGGGGTACTTCCCGTCCCCTGAGGAGGCGTGGGAGTGGTTGGCCACGCCCAATCAGTACACTGATAGCGCGGCACTGATTGACCGGCTGCAGTCAGGGTACATCGGA
>NZ_JPUG01000070.1 GCF_000739015.1 Microvirga sp. BSC39 | reverse complement strand
GCGGCGCCTGCGGCCTGGCGGGGAGCCTCCTCGCCGAGACGGCGGCGGGCTTCGTCCTCGGCGCGGCGCTTGCGCTCCTCGTCCTGACGGCGGCGGTCCTCTTCCTCGCGCTTGCGGGCTTCGGCAGCTTCGCGGTCCTTGGCTTCTTCAGCCTCGCGCTCGGCGCGGCGGGCAGCCTCTTCAGCCTGGCGGCGGCGGTCTTCCTCGTCGCGGCGGCGCGCATCGACGAGCGCGTTCATGCGCGCATCACGCTCCTGCTCGGACAAGGTCTGCAGCACCATGCCGCCTGAACGGGGCGTATTCGGAGCGGACCGCTGCGGGCGGCCACCCTGGGCGGGCGCCGCCGGCTTCGGGGCCGGAGCCGCCGGAGCGGCAGGCTTGGGCGCAGCCGCAGGGGCCGCTGCCTGTTGCGGGGCGGGTCTGTCTTCCTTGACCCCACTACCGGGGCCAACAGCAGGGCGACGCTTGACCGTCTCGACCACAACCGACTTGGATCGGCCATGGGAGAAGCTTTGGCGCACCACGCCCTGTTCGACGGGGCGCTTCAGAGAAAGCGTCTTGGACGACACATGAAGAGTCTTGTCGCCCTGGTTTTTCGTATCGGTCATTCCGCCTCAGTTCCTGCGGGTTTCATAGTCTTGGGTTCGCCGGTCTCGTTTCCGAGGCCAGTTTGATCGGCGTCGATCCCGCGAAAGACGCGGTAACGATGCCAGCGGTTCAGAAAGCCGTCGCTCCCAGCGCCCGCGACGAGGGCAGCATGTATCACATTTGACCGGCCTAATGCCAAATCCAATTCGTCATTCGACAATTCTTGGATGACCGGAAAGCTAGATATTGCCTCGCCGAAGCGTTTTCGCAACTGGTTCGCTAATTTTCTTCGCCCATCTTCGGCCGCTTCTGCGGCATGAATAAGGGCAACGATGGGCTTATCCGTGATGGTCGATTCGACCTTGTGAAAGCCGGTGATCACCGATCCGGCCTTGTTGGCCAGCGCCAAGCCCTGGCGGAGGTCGTCCCGGAGGAGACGCTCGATGTCCTGGGCCAGGGTCTCGGGAGCCTTGGCCTCGGCCTTGAAGGCGCGGGCGAAGAGGCGACGTTTGGCCGCCTCCTCCACCATGTCATAGCGGGCCGTCACCCAGACGCCGCGACCCGGCAGCTTGTGACGGAGATCGGGCACGACTTGGCTGTCGGGCCCGAGGACAAAGCGGATCAGTCCTGCGGGCGTTTTCGCCTCGCGGGTGACGATGCAGGTGCGCTCCGGTTCATGCCGCGGCACGAATGCTGACCTCGCTTTGCCATCACCGGGTTCAAGACGGCTGAGCTTCGGTCTCGGCTTCCTCGGCCGATTCCTCAGTCTCAACGATCTCTTCCGGCTGCTCGATCCAGCCCGCCTTCACGCGGGCGGCCATGATCATGTTCTCCGCATCCGCACGGGACACGTCGAAGCCGTCCAGCGCGCCCTTGTAGCGGGTGGCCTCGGGGCTGCGGCCTTCCGTCCAGCCGACGAGATCGTCGGTGGCGCAGCCGGCCAGATCCTCGACATTCTTGATGTCGTTCTCGCCGAGAGCCACCATCATGGCGGTGGTGACGCCGTCGATCTCCTTCAGGTCGTCGGAGACGCCCAGTTCCTGGCGGCGGGCATCGTTCTCGGCCTCGATGCGGGCAAGATATTCCTGCGCGCGGCTCTGGATCTCGGCGGCGGTGTCCTCGTCGAAGCCCTCGATGGCCGCCACTTCACCGGCGTCCACATAGGCGATTTCCTCGACGGAGCGGAAGCCTTCCGAGGCCAGGAGCTGACCCACGACCTCGTCCACGTCCAGCGCGTTCATGAACAGCTCGGTGCGCTCGGCGAACTCCTTCTGGCGGCGCTCGGATTCCTCAGCCTCGGTCAGGATGTCGATGTCCCAGCCGGTGAGCTGCGAGGCCAAGCGCACGTTCTGGCCGCGGCGGCCGATGGCGAGCGAGAGCTGGTCGTCGGGCACCACCACCTCGATGCGGTCGGCCTCCTCGTCGAGCACCACCTTGACCACCTCGGCCGGCTGCAGCGCATTGACGATGAAGGTCGCCTGATCGGGAGACCACGGAATGATGTCGATCTTCTCGCCCTGGAGCTCGCCCACCACCGCCTGAACGCGGGAGCCGCGCATGCCGACGCAGGCGCCGACCGGATCGATGGAGGAATCGCGCGAGATCACGGCGATCTTGGCGCGCGAGCCCGGATCGCGGGCCACGGCCTGAACCGTGACGATGCCATCATAGATCTCCGGCACTTCCGACGCGAAGAGCTTCGCCATGAACTGCGGATGGGTGCGCGACAGGAAGATCTGCGGCCCACGGGCCTCGCGGCGCACGTCGAAGAGATAGGCGCGGATGCGGTCGCCGGGACGGAAGGTCTCGCGGGGGATCAGCTCGTCGCGGCGGATGATCGCCTCGCCGCGGCCGAGATCGACGATCACGTTGCCGTACTCGACGCGCTTGACTGCGCCGTTCACGATTTCGCCGATCCGGTCCTTGTATTCCTGGTACTGACGGTCGCGCTCGGCGTCGCGCACCTTCTGGACGATCACCTGCTTGGCCGATTGCGCCGCGATGCGGCCGAAATCGAAGGGCGGCAGGGTGTCGGCAATCACGTCGCCCACCTGGGCCGCCGGGTTGTGGCGGGTTCGGGCCTCGGCCAGCGTGATCTCGCGGGAGTCGTTCTCCAGCGCGCCATCATCGACCACCAGGAGGTGCCGGGACAGGCGCAGCTCGCCGGTCTTCGCGTTGATCTCCGCGTGGATGTCGGTCTCGGCGCCGTAGCGGGACCGGGCTGCCTTGGCAATGGCGTCCGCCATGGCGTCGAGGACGATCTGCTTGTCGATCACCTTCTCGCGGGCGACCGCATCGGCGATCTGCAAGAGTTCAAGCCTGTTGGCACTGATAGCCATCGAGGTCGCTCCTTCGTTCGGTTTCGTCTCAAGAATGGGTGGCGATGACCGCGTCCCAATCCTGTTCGTTGCTTGGCCGCATGATCTTACCGGTGAACCGGATCATGGGTCGTTGGACGGGTCCTGCGGCTCGTCGGGCGCATCCACCACGTCCGTGTCTTCATCAAGGTCGTCCGTGGTCGGCGCCGTTCCCCGGCGCAGCGATTCACGGATGAGGTCATCGGTCAGAACGAGGTGAGCCTCGCCCAGATCCGTCAGAGGCAGGCGCGCGATGGGGTCGAGGCCTTCCTTTACGTCCGGCAACTCGACAACGAGCTTTCCGTTCTCGACGCCCCGGAGAAAACCCCGGAAACGCTTGCGGCCTTCGAGCGGCACCGCCATCTCGATCTTCGCGTCGTAGCCGGTCCAGCGCGCAAAATCGCTCTCCCGCACGAGCGGCCGGTCGATCCCCGGCGAGGAGATCTCGAGATAATAGGCCGTGTCGATCGGATCCTCGAGGTCGAGCACCGGCGAAATCGCCCGGCTCACGGTCTCGCAATCGCTCACCGACATGCTGCCGTCCGGCCTCTCGGCCATGATCTGCACCGTGCACCCGTTCGTGGGGGTGACCCGCACCCGCACGAGATTGAAGCCCAGATCCTCGATCACGGGCTCGACGATCGCCGCCACTCTGGCGGCCACGCCGTTTTCGGTAATCAGCCGCTTGTCGCGTTCGTTTGTCATGGCTCTCCGCACGCTCCGGCATTCAGGCAATAAAAAAGAGCGGACCCGGCGGGGCCCACTCTTGACCAGCAGCTTAACGCTGCAACCAGAGCTGACGGCGAACTTATAGCGATTCAAGCCCAAAAAAGCAAGGGTCCTGCACGAGGCCCGCCGGGCACACGCTCAACCCCCTTCAGTTGCCGCCAATAGGCGCTTCCCGAGAGCCCCCTAAGCGCGGCTTAGATCCGTGTGAGGGTCAGGTAGCTCGGCACGCGGCCTTCGCGGATGGCCTTAGCCTCGTAGCGGGTGCCCGGCCAGCCCTCATAGGGCTTGCGCCAATCGTCGGCCCGGGTGGCGGTCCAGCGGAAAGCATGGGAGCGCAAGGCGCGGGCGAGCACCCAACCGATGTAATCGTCGATGTCGCTGGCAAAGCGCAGCTCCGCGCCCGGCTTCATCACGCGGGCGAGCATCTCCAAAGTCTCGTCGGAGACGAGGCGGCGCTTGCGCTGCCGGCGCTTGGGCCAGGGATCGGGATAAAGAATGTAGACCCGGTCGAGGCAGGCGTCCGGCAGGGTCGGCAGCAGGTCCGTGACGTCGTCGTCCCAGACCCGGACATTGTCAAGGCGCTCGTGCTCGACCACGGCCAGGAGCTTGGCCATGCCGTTCACGAAGGGCTCGCAGCCGACGATGTTGACGTCGCGGTGGGCGCGGGCCTGGGCGGCGAGATGCTCGCCGCCGCCGAAGCCGATCTCAAGCCAGGTTTCGCGCGCCTGGGGGTTCGGAAACTGGCTGGACAGGTCGCTGCCCGGAACCACGCGGATCGCAGGCAACAGGGTCTGGACGAGTTCGTCCTGCCCGGCGCGAAGCTTCTTGCCCTTCCGGCGTCCGAAGAAGGCACCGGCGCGTTCGGAGGCTTCGCTCATAGGACAGATGCTCCTGAAGTCGGTACGACTTGCTCAATTAGCCGGTTCTTATCGCGCCGGATGATGCATTTAGAGCCGGCTCTCCTCGCGGGGAACCGGCTCTTGATGGTGAGTCTCCGTGGGGCGAAGGGTGTTCGGCCTGCCGAAGCGGCTCTTAACGGAATGCTGCCTTGAGGCGGTCGGCGAGGTCCGTGCGCTCCCAGGAGAAGCCGCCATCCTGGTCCGGCTTGCGGCCGAAATGGCCATAGGCCGAGGTGCGGGCATAGATCGGCCGGTTGAGGCCGAGATGCGTACGAATGCCGCGGGGGGAGAGGTCCATGGCGTCCATGAGCACCGCCTCGAGCTTGCCCTCGTCCACTTTGCCGGTGCCGTGCAGGTCCACGTAGATCGACAGGGGCTTGGCCACGCCGATGGCATAGGAGAGCTGCAGGGTGCAGTTGTCGGCGAGACCGGCCGCCACCACGTTCTTGGCGAGATAGCGGGCGGCATAGGCGGCCGAACGGTCCACCTTGGTCGGGTCCTTGCCGGAGAAGGCGCCGCCGCCGTGCGGCGCTGCGCCACCATAGGTGTCGACGATGATCTTGCGGCCGGTGAGGCCGCAATCGCCGTCCGGGCCGCCGATCACGAACTTGCCGGTGGGGTTCACGTGCCAGATGGTGTCGGGCGAGATCCAGCCCTCGGGCAGGGTCTGGCGGATATGCGGCTCGACGATGGCGCGCACGTCCTCGGAGGAGAGGCTCTCGTCGAGATGCTGGGTCGAGAGAACGATCTGGGTGGCCGAGACGGGCCTGCCGTTCTCGTAGCGCACCGTGACCTGGCTCTTGGCATCGGGGCCAAGCTTGGCGGCATCGCCCACCTTGCCCTTGCGGGCGGCGGTGAGGTTCTCGAGGATCTTGTGGGCGTAGTAGATCGGCGCCGGCATCAGATCGGGCGTCTCGGTGCAGGCATAGCCGAACATGATGCCCTGGTCGCCCGCGCCCTCGTCCTTATTGCCGGAGGCATCGACGCCCTGGGCGATATGGGCCGACTGGGCGTGGAGGTACACGTCGATTTCGGCGTTCTTCCAGTGGAAGCCTTCCTGCTCGTAGCCGATGTCCTTGATGGCATCGCGGGCAAGCTGGATCACCTTGTCCTTGGTGATGGAAGCAGGTCCGCGCACCTCACCGGCGATGACGACGCGGTTGGTGGTGGCGAGCGTCTCGCAGGCCACACGGGCCTCGGGCTCGGCGGCCAGATAGGCGTCAACGACGGCATCGGAGATCCGGTCGCAGACCTTGTCCGGATGCCCCTCAGACACCGATTCACTGGTGAAAAGATAGCTCGAACGCCGCACGACGGAATTCCTTCAGGCAATGGAAAAGCGGGACCTGCAGATCTTCCGCAGGCCTGAAACCATGCTCATGCCGCAGGCTTGAGGAAAGGTCAAGCGAACGTGTTCGTTATGACGAACGTTCCGCTTCCTCCTGAATGGCCAGTGACGCGACGAGCTGGACGATGCTTTTGCGGACCTTGGGGTTCTTGATGCCGGTGAAGTTCCGGACGAGCTGCAGGCCCTCCGGGGTCGACATCATGTCCGCCACGTAGGTGGGCGGGTTCTCTTCCGCAAAACCGGCGGTGGATTTAGCGCTCGTGACGCCGTCGAGAAAGAAATGAATGTCGACGCCGAGGATTTTGGCGATCTCGATCAGACGAGCTACGCTGATCCGGTTCATCCCCTTTTCGTATTTCTGGACCTGCTGAAAGGTCAGTCCGAGCATGTCGCCAAGCTTCTCCTGGCTCATGCCGATGGACATGCGGCGCATGCGCACGCGGCTTCCGACTTCCTTATCGATAGAGCCCGTCGACTTCTTCATATGGCCCCACTTCCTTACCGGAATTATTGTGATGCAAGGTCATGGGTGACTTAAGGAAAAGTTGAATGTTGCCCACGACGTACAACCAGGAGCATTAAGCAGATCACAAGCGTAACCGTCAAAGAAAACTTGCCCCATTTGCTGTAAACAGTGGCAGGTTCCGCAACTGGAAGGCCTGAATCTATGATGCCTTCAACTGAGAGTGGAAGATTATCCACTACGCGGCCGTAAGAATCGACGATGGCGGAGATTCCCGTATTGGCGGCCCGCACCAGGGGCAGGCCCTCCTCGACGGCTCGCAGCCGTGCCTGCGCAAAATGTTGGTAGGGGCCCGGGGTCTCACCGAACCAGGCATCGTTGGTCACATTCAGGATGAGGTTCGGCCGGGGGCCATCGGCCAGGATCTCACCCGGAAAGATCGCCTCGTAGCAGATCGTTGCAGCCACCGGGGGCAGTCCCGGAATAGACAGCACCATCCGCTTCTCGGCAGGTTCGAAACCGCCCGGGATGTGCACGAACTGGCGCAGGCCCACCGCACGGATCAGCGCATCGAGAAATTTCGGCACGTATTCGCCGAAGGGCACCAGATGCGCCTTGTCGTAAGAGCCGAGGATCGTACCCTGATCGTCGATCACCTGGATAGCGTTGTAGAACTTGCCCACCGCCTCGCCGGGCAGCGGTTCGTCCATGCGGGCCGCTCCCGCAATCAGGACGGAGCCGGGCTCCAAGAGAGCCGCGATCTGCGCCAGCGATCCCGCATCCCGGTGGAGCAGGAAGGGAAAGGCCGATTCCGGCCAGATGATGTGCGTCGGTGCGGCTCCATCGCGCCCCGGTCTCGCGCTCAAGGTCAGGTAGTGCCGCATGATGGCGTCGCGGTTGCGCGGGTTGAACTTGGCGTCCTGAGGCAGGTTCGGCTGCATGATGCGCAGGCGTATGTCGGGAACGGTGGCGGATGCCTGCGCGGGCACCCGCCAGACGCCGAATCCTGCCATGCCAACGAGCAATGCCGCCGCGAGGATTGGAGCCGTCCAGCGGGCACGGGCTGTCCGTCCGGTCAGCAGGACCGCGGGAGCCGCGCCGATGCAGAGGCTCAAGAAAGTCAGGCCATAGAGGCCGACCAGGGAGGCGGATTGCATCAGCCAGAGATGCTGGCCGAGCGCCATGCCGGGGCTGTTCCAGGGAAAGCCGGTGAAGAGGTAGCCGCGCAGCCACTCGGCCACTGTGAGGCCGAGCGCAAAGGCAAGGATGCGCCGGGCATCCGGCAGCCAGAGCAGGCGGGCCAGCATGAAGCCGAAGGCCGGGAAGAAGGCGAGGAGGGCCGGCAGGCCCAGGACCCCGAACGGCATGGCCCAGGCGAACTGATCCGCCTCCACGAGAAAGGCCGCGCCGAGCCACCAGAGCCCGGCGACGAAATAGCCGAAGCCCCAGCACCAGCCCAGCACGGCTGCGGCCTTCAGCGGAGCCCAGCGGGATGGGCTCCCCTTCATGGTCCCGTCGAGGAGCCAGATCGCCGGCACGAGGGACAGGACGAGCGCCGGCAGAAACCCGAAAGGCGGCATGGCGAAAGCGCCGACGGCCCCGGCCGCGAAGGCCATGAGCCAACGGTGCCAGCTGCGCGCACCGGATCCGAGCGCCGCAAAAACCGGCAGGATCCCTGCGATATCCGATGCCTCGGTTAAAACATCACGCTTCGCCGACAGCCTCATTCGGCGGCAGCGCTTTCAGGACGCGGGGCGACCGGCTGGCCTTCGGTGATTTCCACCTCGGTGGAGGCCACGGTGCGGCGAAGGATGTGAAGCCGCTTCACGCGCCGGGGGTCCGCATCGAGAACCTCGAATTCGAGGCCGGCCGGACCCACGATCACCTCGCTGCGGGACGGCACGCGGCCGGCGAGCGTCACGATGAAGCCGCCGATCGTGTCGATATCCTCGGCACCCTCCTCCTCGGTGAGGTCGACGCCGAGCGTCTCCTTGACCTCGTCGAGGCTCGCGCGGGCATCGGCGATATAGGTGCCGTCGGCCGCTTGGATGATGGTGAGGGTGGCATCCTCGTCGTGCTCGTCCTCGATGTCGCCCACCACCATCTCGACGAGATCCTCGATGGACACGAGCCCGTCGGTGCCGCCGTATTCGTCGATCACCAGGGCCATGTGGGTGCGGGTCGCCTGCATCCGCACCAGCAGGTCGATGGCCGGCATGGAGCGCGGCACGAACAGCACCGGGCGCAGGATGTTGGCCGACGCCAGCGTCATCGACAGGTCGATCTGGCCGAGGCTCGGCGGAGAGGTCTCGTCGCCGGCGCCCGCTTCAGAGGCGCCGCCATCAGCCCGCATGGCAATGAAGTCCAGGAAGTCGCGGATGTGAACCATGCCCTTGGGATCGTCCAGGGTCTCGCCATAGACCGGCAGACGCGAGTGGCCGGCCGTGCGGAAGAGGTTCAGGAGTTCGCCGAGATTGGTCTCGGCCGCCACCGCCACGATGTCGGCGCGGGGCACCATCACGTCCTCCACCCGGATGCGGTGGAAGGAGAGCACGTTCTTGAGCATCGCCCGCTCCTGGGGCGAGAAGTCCGTGTCCTCGACGGTCTCCGCGAGAGCATCCTCAAGATCGTGGCGGATGGATTCGCGGGGTTTCAGGCCGAGACGGGTCAAAACCCGGTCGTACCAGTGGTCGCGTGTGTCGTCTGTCTCGGTGAGGGTTCGGACAGGGCGTTCGCTACGACTTCGATCTTCGTTCATTGCCGTGGGTTGTCAGCCGTTATGCTGCCATATCGCGATAGGGGTCGGCGATGCCAAGGGTGGCGAGCGCCTTGACCTCGAGAGCTTCCATGATGTCCGCCTCCGCCTCGACCTCGTGGTCGTAGCCGAGAAGGTGCAGAACTCCATGGATGATCAAATGGGCGAAATGATGCGCAAGCTCCTTGGATTCCTCCTCGGATTCACGCACCAGGGTTTCGTAGGCTAAAGCAATATCGCCCAAATGGCGAGGGCCACTTAAGCCCGGCTGCTCCGGCGCCGGGAAGGACAGCACGTTGGTGGGCTTGTCCTTGTTCCGCCACGTGCGGTTCAGCTCGCGGATCTGGGCGTCGTCAGCGAGCATGACGCTCGCCTCGAACTCCTGGTCCGCCTCGTAGGTGACGGCGAGCGCCGCCTCCGCGGCCTTCTGGGCCAGGGCCTCGGCGTCTTCGAGGCGGCACCAGTCGCCTGCCTCGATCATGATGTCGAGGGTGATCACGGGCGGCGGTCCCGGTAATCCTGGCGCGGAGGCTCCGGCGGGGCTTCGCGGGCGGCCTTGTCGTAGGCGGTCACGATGCGGCGCACGAGGTCGTGGCGCACCACGTCCACTTCCTTGAAGGTCACCCGGGTGATGCCTTCCACTCCGTCGAGAATCCGCACGGCCTCGACGAGACCCGACTTCTGGCCCGGCGGCAGGTCGATCTGCGACGGGTCGCCGGTGATGATCATGCGCGAGCCCTCGCCGAGGCGGGTCAGGAACATCTTCATCTGCATCGTGGTGGTGTTCTGCGCCTCGTCCAGCAGCACCAGGGCGTTGGTGAGGGTGCGGCCGCGCATGAAGGCCAGCGGCGCGATCTCGATCATGCCGGTCTGCAGGCCCCGGTCCACGTGGCGCGCTTCCATGAAGTCATAGAGCGCGTCGTAGATCGGGCGCAGGTAAGGATCGACCTTCTCGCGCATGTCGCCGGGCAGGAAGCCGAGCCGCTCGCCGGCTTCCACGGCAGGCCGCGAGATGATCAGGCGGTCCACTTGCCCCGCCTCGAGCAGGGACACCGCGTAGCCCACGGCGAGCCAGGTCTTGCCGGTGCCGGCCGGGCCCTCGGCGAAGACGAGTTCGTTGGTCTTGAGAGCCTTGATGTAGGTGTTCTGCGCGGCGTTGCGGGCGCGCACCGCCCCACGCCGGCGGGTGGAGATCTGGTCGAAGGCCGTGAGGCCCGCAGCCGGCTGTTGCTCGGCGGCCGGGAAGAGGCTTCCCTGGAGGGTGCTCTCCTGGATGGCGCCGTCCACATCGCCGGTGCCGAGGGCTCCGCCCTGGCGGGCGCGCTCATAGAGGCCTTCGAGCACGCGCCGGGCCATCTCGGAGGCCTCCGGCGTGCCCTTCACGGTGACGCGATTGCCGTTGGCAATGGCCGTTACGTCGAGGCGCCGCTCGAGATGGGCGAGGTTCTGGTCGTATTGTCCGAAAACGAGGCTGGCGAGGCGGTTGTCCTCGAAGGTGAGGACGATCTCGGCCTCTTCGACGACGCCGGGATGCAAGCCGCCGGGGTTGCGTCCCTTGTGTGCACGTGCGGTCGCGTTGTCCGCTGGGCTCAAATGCCTCTCCTCTGAATCTCTGCCGCAGGCGCTGCGGCAGACGGATATGGGGCCTCCTTGGGCAACAGACTAGGCCGCGGCCTGGCTGCCGGGTCCAATCCATTCCCCGAACAGGCTGTTCGAACCAGCCCGCGTGATCCGCACCGTCACGATCTCGCCGACGGCGTGGCGGTCGCTCTCGAACTGCACGGGCTGCAGGTAGGGCGACTTGCCGGCCATCTGACCCGGGTGACGACCCGGCTTCTCCAAGAGAACGTCGAGAGTCTGCCCGACGGTTCCGTGGTTGAAGGCCTGCCGCTGCATTTCGAGAAGATTTTGCAGCCGCGCCAGACGCTCGGCCTTCACGGTCTCGGAGACCTGGGTTTCGATATCCGCCGCGGGCGTGCCGGGGCGGGGGCTGTATTTGAACGAGAACGAGCTGGCAAAGCCTACATCGGCGATGAGCCGCATGGTGTCCTCGAACTCCGAATCGGTCTCGCCGGGAAAGCCGACGATGAAATCGGAGGAGAGCGCCAGGTTCGGCTGGACGTGGCGGATGCGCTCGATCAGGCGCCGGTATTCGTCGCCCGTATGCCGGCGGTTCATGACGTCGAGAATGCGGTCCGAGCCGGACTGCACCGGCAGGTGCAGGTAGGGCATCAGGGCCGGCAGGTCGCGGTGGGCGGCAATCAGCTCGTCGTCCATGTCGCGCGGATGGCTGGTGGTGTAGCGAAGCCGTGCGATGCCGGGGATCTCGGCCAGGCGATGCAGCAGCCGCCCGAGCGACCACACGGAGCCGTCCGGCCCCTCGCCGTGATAGGCATTCACGTTCTGGCCGATCAGGGTCAGCTCGCGCACGCCCGCATCGGCGAGACGCAGGGCTTCATCCAGGATCTTGGCCACCGGGCGCGAGACCTCGGCCCCGCGGGTGTAGGGCACCACGCAGAAGGTGCAGAACTTGTCGCAGCCTTCCTGGATGGTGAGGAACGCCGACACGCCCCGGTTCCGGATCGCCGTCTTCGAGGGCTTGGGCAGGTGGTCGAACTTGTCCTCGACCGGGAATTCCGTGTCGACCACGCGCTCGGAGCGCGGCTTCTTCAGCAGGCCCGGCAGGTTGTGATAGTTCTGCGGCCCCACCACCACGTCGACGGCAGGCGCCCGGCGCAGGATCTCCTTGCCCTCGGCCTGGGCGACGCAGCCGGCGACCACGACCTTCGTCTCCCGTCCGGCCGCCTCGCGCTCCTGTTTCAGCTCGCGCACGCGGCCGAGCTCGGAATAGACCTTCTCGGCGGCCTTCTCGCGGATGTGGCAGGTGTTGAGGATGACGAGGTCGGCCTCCTCCATGGCCTTGGTTTCGCTGTAGCCCTCGGACGCCAGCATGTCGGCCATGCGCTCGGCGTCATAGACGTTCATCTGGCAGCCATAGGATTTGACGAAGACTTTTTTCACGAGGTCGGCCTGTTCTGCTTGCAATCGGGCGGGCGAAGATGAGCGCCTTTTAAGCCTTTTCGTCACGCAAGAGAATAGCGGCTGTTTGGCTCAAGGATTTTAGACAATGCGGTCATCCCGGACGCCGCAGGCGATCCGGGATCGTCGGACAAGCGTGGCGCCTGAACCTCGACATTGTCATTCCCGCGAAGGCGGGAATCCATAACCGCCGGCAATGCAGGATAGGACGAAGCGGCTGCCGTAGCTCGTAACTCAACCGGCGTCGTGTTTATGGATCCCGGGCTCCGCTAC
This sequence comes from Microvirga sp. BSC39, assembly GCF_000739015.1. GTDB lineage: Bacteria > Pseudomonadota > Alphaproteobacteria > Rhizobiales > Beijerinckiaceae > Microvirga. The sequence goes on along the minus strand of NZ_JPUG01000070.1, from coordinate 225,661 downwards.
GCGGCCCCGGGATGATAGCGTTAATTCTGATAACGATGCCGGATCGGCTGCGCCGTCCGGGATGATGGATGATCAATCCCGAAACGCGCCCTCGACCGGCGCCGACAATTCCGCGTCCGCCGCGAGGATTTCGGAAACGACCTTGGCGAAGGCTGGCCTGTTGCTCAGCCGCCCGTACCAACCGGCCAGGTTCTCATATCCCCTCAAGGACGGCCCCCCGAGGCGCCGGGTCCAGAACACGGTCATGAACACGGCAATGTCAGCCGCCGAGAATGCGCCACAGAGATAATCCCGGCCTTGAAGCTGGCGGTCGAGGGCGGCGAAGTGGCCGGCAAGCGCGGGCTCGGCCTCGCGGGCCTTCATCTCCTTGGCCTCCCAGCGATCGAGATCCTCCGGCTTCGGCTCTGTCCGGTGCATGAGGAAGCGCAAGGGCGCCAGCATGATCTCGTCGGCGTAGACGTCGAGCAGGCGGCAGCCGGCGCGCTCCCGTGGATCCTTCGGGTAGAGCGCCGGTTCGGGATAGGCGTCTTCCAGATATTCGAGGATCACGGTCGAATCGTAGAGGGACAGGTCCCCGTCGACGAACACGGGCACCTGTCCCTTGGGGTTGAGGGCCAGCACGTCCGGGTGCTTGGGCGAATAACCCTTCGTCTGGCTGAAGGCGACCCCGATGCGCTCGAAGGCGAGCCCCTTCTCGTAGAGGGCGATCTCCACTTTACGGGAGAAGAGGCTGACGGGACCTGAATAGAGCTGCATCGGGCGCCTTTCAAATGTGCTTATCGGCTGATCGACGGCGGGAGGTGATCCTGCCAGGAGGTCTCATTCAGGCCCTCCACATCGGCCCGTGACAACCCGATATCGTGCAGAGCATGGTCGTCGAGTTCGTACAGGATCTTGGAGGTCCTGCGCCGGTCAAGCCAGGCCTCATAGCGCAAAAGCAGATTCATGAGCACGTTCCCGTGGTTGCGGTGAGCGGTGTGGAACCCAAGATTTGCTGTGGCATATCCGGTCGCCATGACGGTTCTCCTTCGATGGCGTTTCTCTGGAGATGAATGTGCTCCTGTGGTAGGCTGCAAGCAAACGAGAAGTTCTTGCGTCTTGCCCAAGCAGAACTTGGGCAGAGTGCCTCAAAGGTCCCCATGTTCCGTCGCCGTCTCCCGCCCCTCAATGCCTTGCGCGCCTTTGAGGCCGCCGCCCGCCACCTCAGCTTCGAGAAGGCCGGCGACGAGATCGCCGTCACGGCGAGCGCCGTGGGTCAGCAGGTGAAGGCGCTGGAAGCCTGGCTCGGGCGGCCGCTCTTCCTGCGCCAGCCGAGTCGGGGCGTGGTGCTGACGCCCCTGGGCGAGCGCTATGCGGTATCCGTCACCGAGGCGCTCAACCGGCTCGATGAGGCAACGGCCCGGGCCCTGCGGCCGGAGGCCTCCAACGTCATCACCGTCAGCGCCATGCCGAGCCTCGCCTCGAACTGGCTCATCCCGCGGCTCGGCGCCTTCCGGGAGCGTCACCCGGAGCTGGATGTCCGGGTCTCGGTGTCGGGTGAGCTTACCGACTTCGACCGCGAGGACGTGGACATGGCGATCCGCTTCGGGCGCGGCCACTATCCGGGCCTGCGCACGAGCCTGCTGATGGAGGAGTTCTTCTTCGCCGTATGCAGTGCGGCCTTGCTCAACAATCCGGAGCGGCCTTTGCGCGAGCCCGCCGATCTGCGGCATCACACCCTGATCTACGAGGCCGTTGATAGCGTGCCGGACTATACCACTTGGGATCGATGGCTTGCAGAGGTCGGAGTCTCGGGAATCGATACCGCGCGCAGCCCTCGGTTCACCCACACCTATCTGTGCCTGCAGGCCGCCGCTTCCGGGCAGGGCGTAGCGCTCGCCACCAACGTGCTCATCGGTGATTATCTGAAGGCCGGCCGTCTCGTCCGGCCATTCCCGCATCAGGTCAAGGGAGCCTATCAGTATTACATCGTCTGCCCGGAGGCGACCGCCGACCGGCCGGCGCTGGCGGCCTTTCGGGCCTGGCTGCTGGACGAGGCAAGGGCGCAGGCTGCGGAGGCGGCGCAGGGATGACAGCGATTATGCCGCCCTCAACGCCCGCCGCACCTCGGCCTCGGCGAAGGCGGTGGCCTGCTTGCGGTTGCCGTTGAAGGGCATCGGCTCGCCCCAGGTCACCACCACGTCGAGGGGAATGCCCCGGATGAACATCTTGAGATGGGACGCGAGATCCATGTCGCCGTACCAGGCGATGAAGGGGCGGTCGCGCCGGGTCACGGGCAGGCCGTGGCGGTGGGTATAAGTGATGGCGAGCGGCTGCAGGAGCACGCGCTCGACGCTGTCGTGCATGAGCGCCGTCTGGGCCGCGCCCACCAGCGAGGAGCGGAAGGGCAGGAGCCGGTTGCCATCACTCGTGGTGCCCTCGGCAAACAGCACGACCACCTCGCCTTTCACCAGCCGGTGGGCCAGCGCGTCGTTGACCTCGGCGGTGGCCTTGCGGCGCTGGCGGTCGATGAACACGGAGCGCTGGAGCGTCGCCATGAAACCCACCACGGGCCAGCCCTCGATCTCGGATTTCGCGATGAACGAGAGCGGGTGCAGGGATCCGATCACCGGAATGTCGAGCCAGGAGACGTGGTTCGACACCACGATGGTGGCTGCCCGGCCCGGCGGCGTGCCGCGCTCGATCACGCGCACGTTGAAGATTTTGAGAAGCGCCCGGTGAAACCACACCGGCAGCACGTGCAGGGTGGCCGACCAGCCGAGGCGCAGGGCCAGCATCTGCAGCGGCACGAGCGCGAGGCTGCACAGGCCGAGCAGGAGCAGCCGGAAGGCGACAGCGAGTGTGGTCACGCGTCGTCCTTGTCCAGCGGCACCGCGTAGAGTTCTAGCCGGTGATACACCACCTTGTAGCCGAGGCGTCGGGCGATCTCGTTCTGCAGCGCCTCGATCTCCTCGGAGCGGAACTCGATCACGTCTCCCGTCTCGAGATTGATCAGGTGGTCGTGGTGCTCGCGGGCCGCCTGCTCGTAGCGCGAGCGCCCGTCGCGGAAATCGAGCCGTTCGAGAATGCCCTCCGTCTCGAACAGCTTCACGGTCCGGTAGACGGTGGAGAGTGAAATGCGGTCGTCAACCTGCACGGCGCGGCGATGCAGCTCCACCACGTCGGGATGGTCCTCGGCCGAATCGAGCACCTGCGCGATGATCTTGCGCTGGCCCGTCATGCGCAGGCCCTTCTCGCGGCAGGCGCGCTCGATGGCGTCCGACCGGCGCATTCTGGCGGATGTGCTGTTGCGTGTGGCCAAGGCTGAAAGGTCTCCTTGCGGAGGGTTATACGGTAGGTGAGCGGAGGGGGCTATAGGTCGAGCGCCATGGTCAGCGCCGAAGCCTTCGTGCCGTCGGCCTTGTGATAATATCCCTCCCGCCGTCCGGTCTCTCGGAACCCGGCGCGGCGGTAGAGAGCGATGGCCGGTCCATTGCCCTCCTCGACCTCCAGGTGCACGCGGGCGACGCCCCGGCGGGACAGGGCGTCGAGATGGGGAGTGAGAAGCGCGCGAGCAAAGCCCTTCCCCCGCGCCTCAGGGGCAATGGCCACCGTGATGATCTCCGCCTCGTCGAGCACGATCCGCGACAGGACGAAGCCGGACGGCTTGGTGGTGCGGCCCAGGAAAAGCCCGTCCGCCATGATTCCGCGCTCCCCGAGCAGGCGCTCGAAATCGAGGGTGCTCCACGGCCGCGGGAAGGCCGAGGCGTGGATCGCCGCGAGCCGCGCAGCCGCATCGGTGCCGACGGGCTCCACATGCGGCGCAGGCGGATGGAGGAAGCGGTCGAGAATGCTCATGGCGGGAATTCTATTGCCGGGCGATTCGGGCCCCGTCCTGCGGCTTGGCGTCGGGTTCGCGCAGGTAGAGCGGCTTCGGCAGGGCCTGGGCCGGGTCGGCCAGCGCCCCGAGGCGCGCCACCCAGGCGATGTCGGGGAAGGCCGACACGTCGCTGACCTGCGCCTCGACCCCCTGGATCCGGGCCTCGGCCGCCAGCATGGCGGCGGCCGATCCGGCCACGACGATCGGCCCCGAGCCGAGGAGCCGGATGGCGTCGCGATAGGTCATCAGCCCCGGCGGGATGATGGTGCGTCCGCCCGGCGCGATGGCCTGGATGTAGAGGTGGCCGTGCTTGGCATCGATGGCGGCGGTGAACAGTCCGCGCCTGTCGCCGACCATGAGCGGCGCCAGGAAGGCCGACAGGGTGGCGACCCCCACGACCGGAATGCCGGCCGCCAGGCCGATGCCGCGGGCCGCGCTGATGCCGACCCTGAGGCCCGTATAGCTGCCGGGGCCGACCGTCACGGCCACCCGGTCGAGGCTCTCGAAACCGCCGTCCACCTGGGCCGAGAGCCGGTCAAGGAGCGGCATCAGGGCCTCCGCGTGGCCGCGCTCCATGGGAATGGACTCTGCTGCCAGCGGCACGGTCTCTCCGGCCTGGACGATGCAGGCCGAGCAGGCGCCGAGGGCGGTATCGATGGCAAGGACGCGCAACGTCTGTCTCCGTCAGGTCTGTGCGCTTCTTTAGAGCATGAAGCGGACCGGAGGAAACCCGGTTTCATGCGCCTGTCCTGCGACCGGAGGGTTTCGGCTTGAGCAGGCTGGAGGGCCAATGCCATGATCGGCCCATGACAACCGGATCAGACCCATCTTCCACCGAGCCCAGGCCCTGGACCGTGAAAACCTCGCGCGACGTGATTCGCGACCGCTGGATCGGGCTTCGCGCCGATGATTGTTTGACCGCGGACGGCGTGGAGGTGGCGCCCTATTACGTGCTCGAATATCCCGACTGGGTTCATGTGGTGGCCCTCGACGACGAGGATCACATCATCCTGGTCGAGCAGTATCGCCATGGCTATGGGGGCATGTCCCTCGAGGTGCCGGCCGGGGTGGTCGACCGGGAGGACTCATCCCCGGTCGCGGCGGCGGCCCGCGAGCTCGAGGAGGAGACGGGATACGTTGCAGAGCGCTGGCGCTCTTTCGGCAGGCACTCGCCCAACCCTGCGACCCACACGAACTTCTGCCATACCGTGCTGGCGCAGGGGGTGCGCCTGTCCGGCAGGAAGCTGAACGACCCGGCCGAGCAGATCAAGGTGGTGCGGATTCCGGTTCAGGAGGCTGTCCGGCTTGCTGCCGACGGCACGATCACCAATGCGATGCAGGTCGCCTCCCTGGCCATTGCGCTGAGCGCCATCGGCAAGTGGAGCCTGTGAGGCTCACCCGGTTCGACAGAACTCCTCAAGGAAAAAGCGCGGCTTTTCAGCCGCGCTTCGATAACCGAGCTTCCGGTTCCGGATCGAACAGGCGTCAGACCGCCTGAACCTCGCGCACGTCCGGGAGGAAGTGGCGCAGCAGGTTCTGGATGCCGTGGCGGAGCGTTGCGGTCGAGGACGGGCAGCCCGAGCAGGCGCCCTTCATGACGAGATAGACCGTGCCGTCCTTGAAGCCCCGGAAGGTGATGTCGCCGCCGTCGCCCGCCACCGCCGGGCGGATGCGGGTCTCGAGCAGCTCCTTGATGGTCTCGACGGTTGCGGCGTCCGCGTCGTCGAAGAACTCCTCGCCGTCCTCCTGGCTGACGCCGTAGCCGTTGGCGAAGAGCGGCGCGCCGGTCATGAAATGCTCCATGATCGCGCCGAGGATCGCCGGCTTCAGGTGCTGCCACTCGCCGTCCGCCTTCGTTACCGTGACGAAGTCGTAGCCGAAGAAGACGCCGGTCACGCCCGGCACGGCAAAGAGGCGCTCGGCGAGCGGCGAAACTTCGCCCTGCTCGGGGGTCTTCGCCTCGAACGTGCCCTCTGGCATGACCACGCGGCCGGGCAGGAACTTCAGGGTGGCGGGATTGGGAGTGGCTTCGGTCTGGATGAACATCGCTTTTCGTCCTCTGCGCCGGTTCAAGGCCGGCCGAGTGGGTGTTGGAATCGTTCTAACAGGTTCACTCGGAAATGTGGATGGTCTTCTGGGAATTCCAAGGCCGTGACGAGCCCGTTCCATCCCTTCGTTCGAGGGAGCGCACCATGTGGGCGGCCAGGCGCTCGGCCGGGACGGACAGGCTCGGCACGGTCATCAGGGCGACCTCGGTGTCGGACAGGTCGGGGGCCCCGGCCGCCGTGTCGATGATGAAGAAGTCCTCCGGCACCATCTCCTTGGGCAGCACCGTCAGCCCCAGGCCGGCCCGGACGGCCGCTTGAGCGCCCGCCAGGGACGTGGACGTATAGGCGATCCGCCAGGGCCGCCCGGCCCGGTCGAGGGCATGGGTCGCCCGCTTGCGGTAGACGCAAGGGTGGGGCGAGACCACGAGCGGGAGCGGCCCGTTCCGCTCGAAGGGATCGGGCCGGGTCGAGGCCCAGACCAGGGGTTCGCGCCAGACCCGCACCCCGTCGGTCGGCCCCATGGGCTCCCGCTTGATGAGGACGAGGTCGAACTCGCCCTCCTTGAAGCGCTCGATGAGGTTGAGGGTGAGGTCCGTGGTCACCTCCAGGGCCACGTTCGGGTGGGCTTCCGCGAACCGGGCCAGCACCCCTGACAGATGGGTCGTGGCGAAATCCTCCGGCGTTCCCAGCCGCACCAGGCCTTGCATGGTGGGCTCGACCAGGCGCGCCACCGCCTCGTCGGTGAGAGACAGGATGCGGCGCGCATAGGACAGCAGGGTCTCCCCCTCGGAGGTGAGGGACAGGCTGCGCGGCGTGCGCTCCATCAGGGCGCAGCCGAGCTGTTCCTCCAGGCGCTTGATCTGGAGGCTGACAGTCGGCTGGCTCAAGAGGAGCCGCTCCCCGGCCCGGGTCAGGTTCCCGGTCTCGGCGACCGTCACGAAGGTTCTCAGGAGATCGAAGTCGAGACGCGGCAGCATGAACTCACCATTGTGAAATCAAATGATAACAAGTTCTATTATTTATTTCAAAAGAGGTGAACCCCGTTCCATGGTCCCGCCACCATCGCGGAGATCATCATGAACTTTCATCCCAGAACCCAGACTTTCCTCACCCTTCCCGTTGCAACGCCGGTCACCATCGCCCGCGGCGACGGCATCGGGCCGGAGATCATGGATGCGGCCCTGCGCGCGCTCGAAGCTTGCGGGGCGAAACTCGCGGTCGAGGAGATCGAGATCGGCGAGAAAGTCTACGGCAAGGGCCTGTCCGCCGGGATCGCGCCCGAAGCCTGGGCGAGCCTGCGGCGCACGGGGCTGTTCTTCAAGGCGCCCATCACCACCCCGCAGGGTGGCGGCTTCAAGAGCCTCAACGTGACGATCCGCAAGGGGCTCGGCCTCTTCGCCAATGTGCGTCCGACCCAGGCCTACGCGCCCTTCGTGGCCACGAAGCACCCCGCCATGGACGTGGTCATCGTGCGGGAGAACGAGGAGGACCTCTATGCCGGCATCGAGCACCGGCAGACGGACGAGGTCTATCAATGCCTCAAGCTGATCTCCCGGCCCGGCACCGAGCGCATCGTGCGCTATGCCTTCGACTATGCCCGCGCCTCCGGCCGCCGGAGCGTCACCTGCTTCACGAAGGACAACATCATGAAGCTGACGGACGGGCTCTTCCACAAGGTGTTCGACGAGATCGGGGCCGAATATCCCGAGATCGAGAAGCGGCACATGATCATCGATATCGGGGCGGCGCGGCTCGCTGACTCGCCCGAGCGCTTCGACGTGATCGTGACCCCCAACCTCTACGGCGACATCGTGTCCGACATCGCCGCCGAGGTTGCAGGCTCCGTGGGGCTTGCAGGCTCCGCCAATATCGGCGCCCATGGAGCGATGTTCGAGGCGATCCACGGCTCCGCGCCGGACATCGCAGGCCAGGGCATCGCGAACCCGTCGGGGCTCATCCTCGCCGGTGCCATGATGCTCCAGCATGTGGGGCAGTCGGAGGCCGCGCAGCGCCTGCACAATGCCTGGCTCGCCACCATCGAGGACGGCATCCACACGGCCGACATCTACACGCCCGCCACGTCCACAGAGCGGGTGGGCACGCAAGCCTTCGCCGACGCGGTGATCGCCCGGCTCGGGGAAAGCCCGAAAAGGCTCAAGCCCGTGCATTACGACACGACGCGGGGCGCAATCCCGATCCCGGCCTATGAGCGCAAGGCGCCTGCGCGGAAGGACCTCGTCGGCATGGACGTGTTCGTGGAATGGCGCGGCGCGGCCGACGACCTGGCCGAGCGCCTGAAGGCTGCCGAGGATGGCTTGGTCGCGCTGAAGCTGATCACCAATCGCGGCGTGAAGGTCTGGCCGCAGGGCCTGCCGGAAACCTTCTGCACCGACCATTGGCGCTGCCGCTTCGAGGCGCATCCGGGCAAGGCTCCGAACAAGGCCACCCTGGCGCAGCTCCTCGGCCGGCTGGCCTCGGCAGGGGTCGAGTTCGTGAAGACGGAGCACCTCTTCACCTTCGACGGCGTGCCGGGCTATTCCCTCGGTCAGGGGCAGTAGCCGGGATCACCCGGCGAGCGCGTCGATCTCCTCGTCCGACAGGCCGCCGGGCACGATGACGATGGGGACCGGGAAGGAGGCGGCGGCGCGCCCGCCCAGGGTCGAGACCAGGGGGCCGGGCCCCTCCTTGCTGCTGCCGGCGCCGAGCACCAGGAAGGAGATGTCCTCGTCCTCCTGGATCAGCTTCATGATCTCGTCCGCCCGGGTGCCGACGCGGATCACCTGCTCGGGCTCGACGCCCGCGGCATTGCGGGCCTCGCGGGCGGCCGTATCGAGGAGCTTCTCGGCTTCCTCGCTTGCCTCCTCGATCATGGCCTCGCCCACGCCGATCCACTCGAAATTGTCGGGCGGGTCGACGACCGCGAGCATCACCATGCTGGCGCCGGTGCGGGCCGCGCGGCGGGAGGCGAAGTGCACCGCCCTGGCGCATTCCGGGGTCTTGTCGACCACCACCATGAATTTCGGCCTGTGGCCCGATTCGTAAGATCGACGCTTGTCGCTCACGGAACGCTCTCCTGATGACCCCGGATGCTGCCCTGCCTTTGCGTCAACGGCAAGCGGGGGCTTCTCCCGAGAGGCGCATCTCTGCACGCAAGACCGGTTCCCACTTTTGCGGTCGGCTCTAGCGCGCCCGCAGGAAGCCGACGATGTCCTTGACCGCATCCATGGTCACGGAGGCGAGCGCCCGCGCCCGCGCGGACCCGTCGGCGAGCACCGCATCGATGTGGCCGGGATCGGCCATGAGGCGGCGCATCTCGTCGGCCACCGGCGAGAGCTTCGTCACCGCCACGTCGACAAGCGACGCCTTGAAGCCGGAGAACTGCGCGCCGCCATGCTGGCGCAGCACCTCGTCCGGCGTGGTGTCCATCAGCGCCGCATAGATCGCCACGAGGTTCTCGGCCTCCGGCCGGGTCTTCAGGCCATCGACCTCGGAGGGCAGGGGCTCGGGATCGGTCTTCGCCTTACGCACCTTCTGGGCGATGGTGTCGGCGTCGTCCGTGAGGTTGATGCGCGAGTAGTCGGAGGGGTCCGACTTCGACATCTTCTTCGAGCCGTCGCGGAGCGACATGACCCGGGTGGCCGGGCCCTGGATCATGGGCTCGGTCAGCGGGAAGAAGGCCTCGCCGAAGCCGTGGGCTGCGATCGACTCGGCCCAGTCGTTGTTGAACTTCTGGGCGATGTCGCGAGTCAGCTCCAGGTGCTGCTTCTGGTCTTCGCCCACCGGCACATGGGTAGCGCGGTAGACCAGGATGTCGGCGGCCATCAGGCTCGGATAGGCGTAGAGGCCGACAGAGGCGTTCTCCCGGTCCTTGCCGGCCTTGTCCTTGAACTGGGTCATGCGGTTGAGCCAGCCGAGGCGGGCGACGCAGTTGAACACCCAGGCGAGTTCCGCGTGCTGGGGCACCTGGGACTGGTTGAAGACGATATGGCGCTTCGGGTCGATGCCGGCGGCGAGGAACGCGGCCGTCACCTCCCGGATCTGCCGGGTGAGGTCCGCCGGGTTCTGCGGCACCGTGATCGCATGCATGTCCACGACGCAGTAGATGCAATCGTGCGTCTCCTGCATGGCCACGAAGCGCTTGATGGCGCCGAGATAATTCCCGAGATGAAGGTTTCCCGTGGGCTGAACGCCCGAGAACACCAGCTCCTTGAACTGCGCCATCGCCTTGAACTCCTGCGGGACGTGCATGCGAGCCGAAGGATCCTCGCGCTGCCCCAAACCCATTTTCATTGCATCGTCCCGACGGAAGGCGGGTCTTCCGCCCTGCTGGAACGTGCTTCTCTGCGGCGCGGGTTATGACAGGCCCGCGTCGGGACGCAAGGGTTCTGACGATTTTTTCGTGAGAGAGGCCCAATCGTCGCGGGTCATGGCGCCGGTCGCGAAGGCGGCGAGCGCATAGAGGGCTAGGCCGCCGAGGCACAAGGCCGTCAATGCGAGAGGCCCCGTCTCGTCGAATACGCTTCCGGCGCCCAGGAGCCCGACGCTCATGACGAGGGCCGCAGCCGCCGTTCGCGCCAGGCGGCTCAGGCTCCGGCGGCCGGGCGCCCAGAGGCCGAATCGGCGCAGGCCCAGGATCACCGCGCCCGCATGTCCAAGGCAGCCGAGGCTGACCCCGAGGGCGATCCCGGCCGGGCCGAGCGGCCAGGCGAGGATGAGGGAGGCGGTCACGGTCACCACGAGGCCCATGCCGGCGGCCATGAGGGCCGTCCTCAAGGAACCCAGGGCGAAGAGGGTCTGGCTCAGGACCTTCGCCACGGTGGCGAAGGGCAGGCCGAGGCTCAGGGCCATGAGCACCAGGGCGGTGCCCTCGGCGTCCGTGGCCTCGAAGGCGCCGCGCTCGAAGAGAACCGTGCTGATGGGACGGGCGAGGATGAACAGGGCGGCGCCGGCCGGCAGGGCGAGCAGCAGCGCCACCTCAAGCGCCCGGTTCTGCGCCGTCACCAGCGCCTGCCGCTCCCCCGCCTGATGGTGCCGGGCAAGCTCCGGCAGGAGCAGGCTCGCGCTCAGGCCCGCCATCAGGCCGAGCGGCAGCTGCATCACGCGCTCGGCGTAGTAGAGCCAGGAGATCCCGGAGGGCCAGAAGGATGCGATCTGGGTGGCGGCGAGAAAGTAGATCTGCACCGCGCCGCTGGCCGCCAGCACGGGAAGCCCGGCCAGCAGCAGGCTCTTCAGGAGAGGCGACCAACGCGGGCGGCGAAAGCGGACGGGGCGCGAGCCGCCCTGCAGGAGCGCTGCCGCCACGATGCCGAGCTGGACGAGGCCGGCAAGGCTCGATGCCGCGGCAAGCCATGCGGCTTTGCTGGCGAGAGGAAGATCGAACCCGCTCTCGAGCGCGAGAAGTGTCAGGATCAATCCGCCATTCACCGCCAGCGGCGCAAGCGCCGTTGCGGTGAAGCGCCCGCGCCAGTTGAGAACGGCAGCCGCAAGGGAGGCGAGCGTGGCGCAGATTACGATGGGAAAGGACAGGCGGGTATAGAGCGCGACCAGCGCCAGCGTCCTGCCGTCATCGTGCAGCCCCGGCGCAAGGAGGAAGGCGATGAGGCCCGCACCGATCTCAACAAAGCCGGTGAGCGCCAGCAGCGCGACGGCGAAGACGCTCAGCGCATCGCCCGCCACCGTGGCTGCCTCGTCCGGACTCTCACGGCTCAAAGCCGGCACGAGCACCGGATTGAGCCCGCCCTCGCCGACGATGCGGCGCACGAGGTTCGGCAGGCGGAAGGCTGCGAGAAACGCATCCGCCACCGGGCCTGCGCCCAGGGCCTGCGCGAACAGCACGTCGCGCGCGAAGCCGAGGATGCGCGAGGCGACGGAGCCGAGGCCGACCAGAAGGGAAGAGCGGATGAGCGACATGCGCTCTGAGGCTTAACCGGTTCGCTTCATCTCGTGCAACTTTCCCTCACGGGGGCACTGCATGAGACCTTCCCGTCATGGCCGGGCTTGTCCCGGCCATCCCGATTCGGAAAAGCGCCGCACCTCTCCAATCGGGATCACCGGCACAAGGCCGGTGATGACGTGGAGGGCTGACAAGAGAGCGCCTAGCCCCTCGCCTGCGCGATCGCCTCGCGCTTCTGGGCCAGCGTCATGCCGCCCGCGTAGGATTGCGTCGCGACCAGGAAGGACGGGGTGGCGACGAAACCGAGGGAATCGCCGATCTTGAGGGTGTCCTTCATCCACTGCGCCGTGCGGTCCGCATTGGCCGCCTCCTCCAGGCGCGCACGGTTGCCGCCGAGGCGCTCGGCTTCCGCCAGCGCCCGCTCGCCATCCACGATACCCCGCAGGCGGAACAGGGCGAGGTGCAGGTCGAGATAGCGCTCGGCGCCGTGGAGCTGGAGAAAGGCGAGCGCCGCCTTGTGGGCCGTCACCGACGGGATGCCGAGCACGGCGAAATTCACCAGCACGTAGGACAGATCCGGCTCCGCCTTCAGGAGCGCCGGCAGGTCCTGAGCCGAGCGTTTGCACCAAGGGCAGTTGTAGTCGAAATATTCGATCATGATCACGTCGCCATGCTTGTGACCCAGCCGCACGGCGGAGGGCAGGGCGAGCGTATCCTCCACCAGCTCGATGGGGACGAGCTGCGGTTCCGGGGCGGATTGCGCGAAGACGGGAACGCTGGCGCCGGAAGCGGCGAGACCGGCGAGAAGGGTGCGGCGCGAGAGGATCATGAAAAGGCGACTCGACTGAAGGGAGGCTCCTCGTGACGCTCGATCGTGGCGATGGCAAGGCCAAGGTTTGCCGTCTCGCACACTCGTGAAAGATCGAGCCTGATAACAGCCTCCGGCTACTCAGTTGCACTTAGCCTTTGCACTTGGCGCTGCTTGCGTCGACAATTGCTGCACCAGATGGGGAATGCCCGATGAGTTCCGTTTTCAGCCAGGACGAACTGGCCGTGATCCGACGCGCCTACGCCAAACAGATTCTCGCGCTCTCCGGCATTGCAGACAATCCCAGGCTGGAGGAAGCCTTTGCCAAGGTTCCGCGCGAGCGTTTCCTCGGCGCGCCGCCGTGGCTGATGTCGCGTGCGGTGCGAGGCTACGAGGCCGTGGCATCGCACGACCCGGTCGTGCTCTATCAGGATGTGCTCTTTGCCCTGGCGTCCGAGAAGGGCGTCAACAACGGCAGCCCGTCCCTCCATGCCCGCTGCCTGCATACCCTGCGCCTGCGCGAGGGCGAGCGCGTGGCTCATATCGGTGCGGGAACAGGCTACTACACGGCGCTGCTGGCCTATCTCGTGGGCGCAGAGGGGCATGTGCTCGCCGTCGAGTTCGATCCCGTTCTTGCGGAGCGCGCCCGAGCCAATCTGGCGGACCTGCCCAACGTCACCGTCGTCCAGGGCGACGGCGCCGAATGGCCGCGCGAGGATGTGGATGCAATTTACGTGAACTTTGCCGTCGGGCGTCCGGCCGAGGCCTGGATCGATCGCCTCAAGCTGAACGGACGGCTCATCTTTCCCCTCGGCGTTCCCCAGCCGAAGCCGAGCCCGCAGGGCGGGACGCATTCGCTTTACGGCGCGGGGCTGTGCGTGACGCGCAAGAGCGCCGGCCTTGCCGTGCGATGGCTCGGCCACGTGTCCTTCGTGTGTGCGGAAGGGCGACTGGCGCAGCCCGGGGAGGAGCGGCAGGCGCTGCAGGCCGCCTTCGAGGGCGGCGGGATGGAATTCGTGCGCAGCCTGGTCTGGCGCGAGAGCGCCACGCCCGGACGGTGCTGCTTCACCGGATCGGGATGGGCCCTGGCCTATGACGAGGTGCCGGACTAAGCCCCATGGGGCGGGGCTACATCCCCTGCCATGACGCGATGAACGACGGCACGTCGCCAGCCGGCATCGGACGCCCGAAATGATAGCCCTGGACCATGTCGCAGCTCATGCGCTGCAGGAGAGAGGACTGGAAGGCCGTCTCGACACCCTCGGCCACGACCTCGATCCCGAGATTGTGCCCGAGGCTCAGCACGGCCTTCACGATGGCCGCGTCGCCCGCGTCCGATTCCAGGCCCTGCACGAAGCTGCGGTCGATCTTGAGCGCGTTCACCGGAAAGCGCTTGAGGTGGGACAGGGAGGCATAGCCGGTGCCGAAATCGTCGAGCGCGATGGTGACGCCCTCGGCACTCAAGGTCTGCAGGGCCCGTTCCACCAGCTGGGTGCTGGACCCGAGGAATACGCTCTCGGTCACCTCCACTTCGAGGCACTGCGCCGGCACGCCCGCCTGCCTCAACTCCTCAAGCACGCGCTCGGCATAGTCGTCACGGCGGAACTCGGCGGCCGACGCGTTGATGGCGATGCGCCCGAGGGTGAGACCGGCATCGAGCCAGCGGCGCATGTCGGACAATACGCAGGAGCGCATGCGCTCGCCGATGGCGGTGCCCAGTTCGGTATCGGCGAAGGCCGGGGCGATTTTCTCCGGCGATTGGATGCCGCCGCGCGGGTGCTGCCAGCGCAGGAGCGCCTCGAAGCCTCCCAATGCGCCGGAGGCCAGCACCACCTTGGGCTGATAGAACGGCATGATCCAGTCGGATGCCACGGCTTTCGCCGCCACCTCGAGGGCCGAGGCCGTTCTCTGCGCCTCCTGACGCAGGGCAGGGACGAACATCTTGAAGGCGCCGCGGCCGGAACTCTTGCTGTGATAGAGGGCGAGATCCGCCTGCTTCTGCAGGTCTTCGGGGCTGGTTCCGGCGCCGAACGCGGCGGCCCCGCCGATGCTGGTGCGGCAGTCCAGCGCCTTGCCGTTGCGCTTGAGCGGCTCCTGCATCCGCGACAGGATCGCCTGCGCGGCTGCGGCGACCTCCTCCTCGTCGCCGATGTCGGGCAGGATCACGGCGAATTCGTCGCCGCCCAGGCGGGCCACCACGGCGGCCGGTTTCACCACCTGCAGCAGACGCTGGGCGAATTCCTTCAGAAGATCATCGCCTGCATCGTGACCGAACCGGTCGTTGATCTGCTTGAGGTGGTCGAGATCCATGACCAGCAGGCCGACGGCGCGCGGCTCGTCCGCAGCCCCGTCCAGGGCGTACTTGAGGCGTTCGCGGAAAAACCGCCGATTGGCGAGGCCGGTGAGATCGTCGTGATAGGCGGCCCGGTGCAGCTGTTCCTCGGCGACCTTGCGGTCGTGGATATCCTCCACCGTCCCATACCAGCGGATCACCGTGCCGTCCTGAGCAAAGCGCGGGATCGCCCGGCTCCGGAACCAGCGGTAGCTCCCATCGCCGAGGCGCCCGCGGCATTCCACGTCGAGGGCTCCACGCGTACGGACGGCCTCGCCCCATCGCTGCCGAACGAGGGGCAGGTCGTCGGGATGCACGGCCTTGGCCCAGCCGGTTCCCGTCGCCTCGTCGGGATGGGTCCCCATCAGCTGGTTCCAGCGGGAGGAGGTGCTCAGCACCGTTCCGTCCGCGTCCGCCGTCCAGGGAATCTGAGGATTCAACTCGACGGAATAACGGTAGTGGTCCTCGCTCTCGCGCAGGGCCGCCTCGCTCCGCTGGCGCTCGATGGCGAGCGCTGCCAGATGCGGCAGGGCATCGATGCTCGCCATCTCCTGCGGCGTTGGGGAGCGCGGCTCCGCATAATAGAAGCCGAAGGTGCCGAGGACGTCGGCGGATTGCGAGAGGATGGGCTTCGACCAGCAGGCCTGCAGGCCGTTCTGGAGAGCCAGGTCTCGCCACCGGGCCCAGAGCGGATCGCCTGCGATGTCGGACACGATCACGGTGCTGCGACGATGGGCGGCGGTGCCGCATGACCCCACATCCGGCCCGATGGGCAGGTTGTCGACCGCGGCGTTGTAATTCGCCGGCAGGCTGGGGGCCGCTCCATGACGGAGCACCTGGCGCGAAGCATCAAGAAGAAGGATGGAGCAGCGGGCTCCTGCAATCTGATCCTCCGCAAGGTGGCAGAGCGCGGTCAGCACCTCGTCGAGCGGCTGCCCTGCGGCGATCATTTCCAGAACCCGCGTGTGGCCCTGGTGGGTCAATTCGGCAATTTTGCGGTCGTGAATGTCCTGGGTGGTGCCGTACCAGAGGCTCACCGCGCCGGTGGCGTCGCGGCGGGCGCCGGCACTGGAGCGAACCCACCGGTAACTCCCGTCGGCGATCCTCATCCGGTATTCGCATTCATAGGACCCCGAGGCCCAGGAGTCGCGGCGCGCCTGCTGCAGCTGCGCCACATCATCCGGATGCACGATCTGCACCCACCCGCTTCCCAAGAGCTCGTTGAGGGGAATCCCGATGATCTCCACCCAGCCGGGACCGGCATAGAGAATCTTTCCGTCCGAGTCCGAAACCCAGGGGATCTGACGGCTCAGATCAATGACGTAGGGGTACAGGTTCTCCTTCTCAGAGAAAGAGTTGTCTGGAGCCGGAGATATCTTCTCGCGATAAGATCTCGCCTCTGAAAAGGGCGGGGTGGTTTTGGTTCGGTGCATGTAATGGGCTTAAAAAATGACTGCCGCGAGAAGACTAAAATCTTGGCCGAGATCGGAGGTTCTGTCCATTGCGCCTCGAAATCCAATTGGTCGCAAGGTAAACCGGCGCAGCCATTTCAGCCTCATCGGTGGCGACTGAAGTGAAATGTGAAAAGGCCGGCCAGCGCGAGCTGACCGGCCTTGAAGCGCGGCATTAGGCCTGGTTCCGGGTTTTAGCCTTCCTCGCCCGTCACGCCGGCGGCATCCTGGGCCTTGAGCACCTCGGGGCGCGGCATGGAGATGATGTTGTAGCCCGAGTCCACGTAGTGGATCTCGCCCGTCACGCCGCCGGAGAGGTCGGAGAGCAGGTAGAGGGCCGAGCCGCCCACATCCTCGATGGTGATGTTCTGGCGCAGGGGCGAGTGGGCCTTCTGATAGGTGAACATCAGGCGCGCATCGGCGATGCCGGCACCTGCGAGCGTCCGCACGGGACCGGCCGAGATGGCGTTGCAGCGGATGCCCTGGGGGCCGAGATCGTTGGCGATGTAGCGCACACTGGCCTCGAGCGCTGCCTTGGCCACGCCCATCACGTTGTAGTTCGGCATGACCCGGGTGGAGCCGCCATAGGTGAGCGTGAGGAGCGAACCGCCCTTGCGCATCCGCTTGGCGGCGCGCTGGGCGATCTCGGTAAAGGAGAAGCAGGAGATCACCATGGTGCGGGAGAAGTTCTCCCGGGTGGTGACGTCCACATAAGGGCCCTTGAGCTGCGACTTGTCGGAGAATCCGATGGCGTGAACCACGAAGTCGAGGCCGTCCCAGGCCTTGTCGAGGGTGTCGAACACCGCGTCCACGGAGGCGAGATCCTCCACGTCGCAGGGGACGACCAGGCTGGAGCCGAGCGACTGCGCCAGCGGGGCCACGCGCTTGCCCAGCGCCTCGCCCTGATAGGTGAAGGCGAGTTCCGCCCCGTGCTGCGACAGGGCCTTGGCGATGCCCCAGGCAATGGAGTGATCGTTCGCGACGCCCATGATGAGGCCGCGCTTTCCTTGCATCAGACCGGTCACGTGGGTTCCCCTCTGCATCGGCTCCAGGGTGCGACGCCAATTGTTATGAAAGTGTGCATCGCGAGCCGGAAATGTGGTGGCGGTGAGAGCGTCCATGCGAGGTCCCCTTGGAATGAGTGGGAATTCGCATGGAGCCGTCTCAGGTTTATGACAGAGTCTTACCCGTTGTGGCGGCTGAAGACGAGTGTGGCATTGGTGCCGCCGAAGCCGAAGGAGTTCGAGAGGACCGTGTCGATGCGGGCATCGTCGACCCGCTTGCGAACGATGTTCATGTCGGCGAATTCCGGGTCGATCTCGTCGATATGCGCGCTCTCGCAGATGAAGCCGTTGTTCATCATCAGCAGGGAATAGATCGCCTCCTGCACGCCGGTCGCACCGAGCGAGTGGCCGGTGAGCGATTTCGTCGCGGAGATCGGCGGGCACTTGTCGCCCGAGCCGAAGACCGTGCGGATCGCCTCGATCTCCTTCTGGTCGCCCACAGGGGTCGAGGTGGCGTGCGGGTTGATGTAGTCGACCGGGTTGTGCACGTTTTGCAAGGCCATGCGCATGCAGCGGATCGCGCCCTCGCCAGACGGGGCCACCATGTCGTAGCCGTCCGAGGTCATGCCGTAGCCGACGATCTCGCCGTAGATGCGGGCGCCGCGGGCCTTGGCGTGCTCCAGTTCTTCGAGCACCAGCACGCCTGCGCCGCCGGCGATGACGAAGCCGTCGCGGTTGACGTCATAGGCGCGCGAGGCGCGGGCAGGGGTGTCGTTGTACTTGGTGGACATGGCGCCCATGGCGTCGAAGAGGTTGGACATGGACCAGTCCAGATCCTCGCAGCCGCCGGCGAACATCACGTCCTGCTTGCCGTACTGGATCATCTCGTAGGCGTTGCCGACGCAATGGTTCGAGGTCGCGCAGGCCGACGAGATGGAATAGTTCACGCCCTTGATCTTGAACCAGGTGGCGAGCGTCGCCGAAGCCGTGGACGACATGGCCTTAGGCACGGCGAACGGGCCGATGCGCTTCGGGCCCTTTTCGCGGGTGATGTCGCCGGCTTCCAGAATGATGCGCGTCGAGGGACCGCCCGAGCCCATGATGATGCCGGTGCGCTCGTTGGAAATCTCGTTCTCCTCCAGGCCTGCGTCGCGGATCGCCTGATCCATGGCCACATGGTTCCAGGCCGTGCCTTTGGCATGGAAGCGCATGGCGCGACGGTCGACGATCTCCTCCGGGTTCAGGCTCGGGGCGCCCTGCACCTGGCAGCGGAAGCCGTATTTCGCGAAATCTTCAGCCTTGCTGATGCCGGATTTCGCTTCGCGCAGAGAGGCCAGCACCTCCTGCGTGTTGTTGCCGATGGACGACACGATGCCCATTCCGGTGACGACGACGCGCCTCATAGCCTAACCTCTTCTAAGGACCTTCACTGCCGGCCTGTCCCGGAGACGTAAGGCCGACCCTGCTCAATCTCAACCGTGAGCCTGCGATTGGTTGACGGCACGATGCGAAAACCAAGGCTCCTGCCGCCGAGCAGCGAGGCCGGTTTTTCGAAAAAAGCAGGCTTTGTCAACAGGATGTGAGCACGGCGCCGGCCTGGGAGCCGACGCCGCGATGAATTCCGGAGCATCGGACCCAAAATGGGATTTGCCCGTTTGGGATCGATTCGATGCTTCTTCTCGGGATGCGCTAGCCGCCGACCGGGGCTTCGGCCTGGAACAGCCCGACGCGCATGTCCTTGGCCTCGTAGATGCGGCGACCATCGGCCTCGAGCCAGCCGTCCGCGATGCCGAGCACCAGCTTGGAGCGGAACACGCGCTTGAGATCGACGCCGTAGACCACCTTCTTGACGGTGGGGAGCACCTGATCGGAGAACTTCACCTCGCCGACGCCGAGCGCCCGGCCGCGGCCAGGCGAACCGCCCCAGCCGAGGAAGAAGCCGGTCATCTGCCACAGGGCATCGAGGCCGAGGCAGCCCGGCATCACCGGATCGCCCTTGAAGTGGCAGGGGAAGAACCAGAGGTCCGGCCTCACGTCGAGCTCCGCCACCACATGGCCCTTGCCGTAGGCGCCGCCATCCTCGCCGATGGAGGTGATGCGGTCGAACATCAGCATGGGCGGGAGCGGCAATTGCGCGTTGCCGGGGCCGAACAACTCTCCGCGCCCGCAGGCGAGGAGCTCTTCATAATTAAAGCTGGACTGGCGGGCCATGCCGGATGCCGATCCTTTCCCTAGGGTCTCAAAAGGGGCCTCAAGAAAGCCTCGGGGCCATGGTGCGGCTCTGGTAGCACAGGCTTGGCCGTCCATCAAAGGGACCTGAGCCGGGATTCTTCGCTCCCTAGGATCCTTGAGAACCCTGTCGTTCCAAAAGCCGCCCCTGGGTTTGCCTTGCGGCAACCCTCTCGCTTTCCTATTATCGTGATGTTAGAAGCGCGCATTCGTCCATTCAGTTCCGTGACATGACCGATCCTTTGTCCGCCTACATCGCATCCACCACCGCTCCGGCGCATCGGAGGGGCTGCCCCGTGTCCGAATTGCGGGACAAGCTGCGGCGCGTGGGCCTGCGCCCGACCCGCCAGCGCGTGTCCCTGGGGTGGCTTCTGTTCGGCAAGGGCGACCGGCACATCACGGCCGAGATGCTCTTCGACGAGGCGACCCGGGCCCGCGTGCCGGTGTCGCTCGCCACGGTCTACAACACCCTGCACCAGTTCACAGAAGCCGGCCTCCTGCGCCAGCTCGCAGTGGACGGCGCCAAGTCCTATTTCGACACGAACCCCACCGAGCACCACCACTTCTTCCTGGAGGAAGAGGGCGAGCTTGTGGACATGCCCACCTCGGGCCTGAGCGTCGCCGACCTGCCCCAGCCGCCCGAGGGCATGGAAGTGGCCGGCGTGGAGGTGATCGTCCGCCTGCGCCGCAAGGCATAGTCACCACCCTCTGAAGCGGCATTCCGGTTTTTAGCGCATCGTGCGGACCCAGAGGGCCACGTCAGTGAAAAGTGGCCCCGGTTTTTCGCGCTCGACGATGCGCCGCTTAAGGGATTGAGTATCGGATCAATCCCGGAAGTACCTTCCACTTTTGGGTCCGGTGCCTCAGATGCCGCTCAGTCACAGCCTCGCCGCCCTTCTCGTTACGGTCATCTGGGGCCTGAGCTTCGTCGTGATCAAGCTCGGTGTCGCCACCACGCCGCCCCTGCTGCTGGCGGCCCTCCGCTTCCTCTTCGCCGCCATCCCGGCAGTCTTCTTCGTCCCGCGTCCGAAGACCAGCTGGACGAATGTGGTGGCCTACGGCTTCTTTCTCGGCGTCGCTCAGTTCGGCCTGCTCTTTGCCGCCATCGCGCTCGGCATGCCGGCGAGCCTCGCCTCCGTGGTCATGCAGGCGCAGGTCTTCTTCACGATCCTCTTTGCCGCTGTCCTGATGAACGAGCGGCCCGGGCCGCATCAGATCGTCGGCGGCCTTGTTGCCGGTTTCGGCCTCGTGCTCATTGCCTGGCCCCGGATGACCGGCGGGGGCGCCGGACCCTTCCTCATGACGGTGATCGCCGCCGCCTGCTGGGGCGTGGCCAACATCGTGTCCAAGCGGGCCGGGCGGGTCGACATGCTGGGCTATATCGTCTGGTCGAGCCTGGTCGCGCCGCTGCCGCTGCTCAGCCTGTCGCTCTGGCTCGACGGCCCTGCCGCGGTGATCGCCGCGCTGACCCGCATGGACGGCGGGACGCTCGCGGCGGTGGCGTATCTCGCCTACCCGACCACGATCTTCGCCTTCGGGATCTGGGCTTATCTGCTCTCCCGCCACCCGGCCGCCACGATCACGCCTTTCGCGCTCTTCGTGCCGGTTGCCGGGATCCTGGGGTCGACCCTGATCCTCGGCGAGGCCATGCACCCGATCGAGGCCGTCGGCGGCGCGATTATCGTGCTGGGGCTCGCCTTCAACGTATTCGGCCCGCGCCTCATGAGGCGCGGGGCTGTTTGAACGGCACTGTCATCCCGGGGCCGCACAGCGGAGCCCGGGATCCATAAACACGACAGCTTGCGCGCAAGGCGCCTCGGAAGCCGGTGCGTTCTAGCCTGTACCGTCAGCGGTTATGGATTCCCGCCTGCGCGGGAATGACAGTGAAGAGCGGGTCTTAACTGTTCAGCGAATGAAGCCGAAGCCCACGAGGCCGTAGACGATCAGGAAGATCGCCACGAAGACGTTAAGAAAACGGGGCGCGACCAGGGAGGCGATACCCAGCACAATGGCTAGGATCGGGAGCAGCTTGAAGCTCAGGTTTAGACTCATGGGAGAAGGCTTTCGCGGACAAGTTACGGTGTTGCCTTCTAGCCCTGCAATTCTTGAGAAATCGGTAAAGGCCTACTCGACCGTCTCGTTGGGATAGACGCCCCACAGCTTCTCCTGCTGGATGTAGCCGTCCACGTCGCGAGCGCCGTCCATGGCTATCGTCACCCGGCACCACCGGCCGTCGCAACCCTTGATATTCGTGATCACCCCCGGCTGGAGATGGGCCACCACGCCGCTCTTTTCGTCCGCGCGGTCGAACAGACTGATCGGGGGCTGGTTGCCCTTGGCCCAGGGCATGGCGAGGGCGGTGCGGCGTCCCGACAGCAGCGAATGGAGAACCCAGCCCTCGGTGCCCTCCGAATCGCGGATGCGCCGCCAGGTCTCGTATTCGGCGATGATCTCCACGGGCAGCCCCGCGCGCTGGAACACCCAGGCGGTCCGGTGATCCTTGGAGGGGCCTTCGCGCAGGTTCACCCGGTCGGTCTTGAGGCTGACATAGCGGGGCACGGGCAGGCCTGTGCCCAGGCGTCCGCCCGGAGGCTGCTGCGCAAGAGCCGCGCCGGTGCTCAGGCTCGCGACAGCAAGGGCAAGGACGATCTTGCGCATGGTTTCTCCGATCATGACTTTGTCTTGAATGCCCGGCTCTGGTAGAGAAGCTTGACGGATGCCGCCACGGGGCGGGTCGTCCCCTTTGATCGCCGAACCAGGGTTAAGAGAGCGTGAAACTCTTTAGACTTCGCGGCTTTTTCAGTGCTGAGGGTTTGTGAACCGATGAAGAAAAGACCCTTGGTCGTGGTCACCCGCCGCCTGCCCGACGTGATCGAGACGCGTCTGCGCGAGCTGTTCGACACGCGCCTCAACCTCGAGGACAGGCCGCTCTCAGCCGAAGAACTCGCGGAGGCCGTCAAGACGGCCGACGTGCTGGTTCCCACCATCACCGACGAGATCGATGCCGCGATCATCGATCAGGCCGGCTCCAGCCTGAAGCTCATCGCCAATTTCGGCAACGGCGTCGACAATATCGACGTGTCGGCCGCGGTCGCCAAGGGTATCACCGTCACCAACACCCCCGGCGTGCTCACCGAAGACACGGCGGACATGACCATGGCGCTGATCTTGGCGGTGGCCCGCCGTATCCCGGAGGGCGCCCGTGTGATCCCTGACGGGGATTGGGCCGGCTGGTCGCCCACCTGGATGCTCGGGCGGCGCATCACGGGCAAACGCCTCGGCATCGTCGGCATGGGCCGCATCGGCCAGGCGCTGGCCCGCCGCGCCAAGGCCTTCGGCCTGTCGATCCACTACCACAACCGCCGCCACGTGCCGCCGAAAATCGAGGCGGAGCTCGAAGCGACCTATTGGGAATCCCTCGACCAGATGCTGGCCCGCATGGACATCGTGTCCGTGAATTGCCCGCATACGCCGGCCACCTACCACCTGCTCTCGGCGCGGCGTCTCAAGCTCATGAAGACGGACGCGATCCTGGTGAACACGGCCCGCGGCGAGATTATCGACGAAGGGGCGCTGACCAAGCTCATCGAGGCTGGCGCCATCGCGGGCGCGGGCCTCGACGTGTTCGAGGAGGAGCCCGCCGTCAATCCGCGCCTCGTGCGGCTCGCCAAGCAGGGCAAGGTGGTGCTCCTGCCCCATATGGGCTCGGCGACGCACGAGGGGCGCGTCGCCATGGGCGAGAAGGTGATCGTCAACATCCGGGCCTTCGTGGACGGCCACAAGCCGCCGGACCGCGTGCTGCCGAGCATGCTCTGACTCTGCTCCAGGACGAGTGGAAATCTCCGGATCCGCTGATTTTCGGACGAACGCCCTTGCTCTAACGTTGCTCTAACATATGTTAATCGAGACGAATCGCGTGAGCCGACCCACGTCACTCCGACCCACACCTCTGTCGCGAGCAAATCAGTTCTGATGAACGGCCATTCGATCCCCCCGCGACCTGTGGTGCTTCTCGTCGAGGACGAGCTTTTCGTTCGCATCGCAACCGCCGACGCTCTCATGGATGCCGGGTTCGAGGTGATCGAGACTGCCAATGCCCAGGCCGCCCAGGAGGTCCTCGCGAGTCGCACCGACATCCGTGTCGTTTTCACCGACGTGCAGATGCCGGGCTCCATGAACGGCCTCGAACTCGCATCCCTCGTGCGTCGCGAGTGGCCGCACATCTCGGTGGTCATCACGTCAGGTCATTGGCGGCCGGAGAGCAGCCACCTGCCGGAGGAGGCGGTCTTCATCGCCAAGCCTTATGGCGAGCAGGCTCCCGCGAAGGTGATCCAAGCCTTGCTGGATTAGCCTCGATAGTCACGCCGACTTCATGAGCAATCCGCATGATCGACCTCACGATCCCACGAGGACGTGAAGGTGTGGGCCGCGACATTGTGAAACCAAAATCAAACTCGAGCATAAACATATGTGAGTGCGGCTAAGAACGGAGTTTGGCCAGAACAGGGCCGTTCCTACCCCAGCAATGACCTGTATGACCAACCCCCTGATCTTAAAGCTCGAACAGCGCGACCAGCTCTCCGACGCCGAGAAGAGAGCGCTGGAAAATGCGATTTCCCGCGTCAGGGTCGTCGAGGCCGATGAGGACATCGTGCGCGAGGGGGATCGTCCGAACGAGAGCTCCCTGCTCCTGGATGGTTTCGCCGCCCGCTACAAGCTCGTGTCGAATGGGCGGCGGCAGATCTCCGCACTCCACGTTCCGGGCGATTTCCTCGATCTGCATAGTTTTCTTCTGAAAACGATGGATCACGGCGTCCTGGCGCTGACCACCTGCCGCATCGCCGCCGTTCCGCATGCGACGCTGGAAAAAATCACCGACGAGTTTCCCCATCTCACCCGGATGCTGTGGCTCAACACGCTCATCGACGGTGCCATTCACCGGGAGTGGCTGACCGCCATGGGGCGTCTCTCGGCAACGGCCCACATGGCGCACCTGATCTGCGAGCTTTATCTGCGTCTCAAGGTGGTCGGCCGCGCCGAGGGCGATACGGTTCAACTCCCCATCACGCAGGCCGAACTCGGCGACACCTTGGGGCTCTCGACCGTCCACGTGAACCGGGTGCTGCAAGAACTGCGCAAAGAGGGGCTGATCCGGTTCCAAGGAGACTCTCTGACCATCCTCGACTGGGAGCGGCTGAAGAAAGTAGGCGAGTTCACCTCCACCTATCTCAGCCTCCAGAACGAGCACCGGTAGTCCGACGCCTCCGAACGCACGATGCCCGAAATCACCCTGCAGCCCATATCCGTGATGACCGATGGCGGCGGCCATGAGGGACACCTCGTTCTCGCCGCCGGGCATCTCGTGGCTGTTCTCTCCCGCGTGACGGCAGAGGAAACCCTTGGCGAGCGGGAGCAGATCGAAGGTTGGTTTCTGGAGGCCGGCTTCGGCCCCTGCGGTCCCCTAATGAGCGTCACCCCTCCGGTCTTCACGGATCTGGACCAAGCCCTGGCATGGATCCGCACGAGGCTGGAAGCGGGCCTCGACCCGAGCTGACCGGATCAGCGGGCCAGCTGCCTGACGATCTCCTCGGCGGCTCGCTCGCCTTCCTCCCAGGCTCCCCCCGCCGTGCCCCATTGGGCCCGCGACAGCGCCTCGCCGGCAAACCAGATCCGCTCGCCGACCGGCGCCTTCAGGGTGTCGCGGATCGGGTAGGACCCCGGCGGCACCACCGCCCAGGAGGCGCGAGACCAGGGATCGTTGCGCCACGCGGTGCTGTGCAGGGCCGAGAGATTGCGGATGGCCCGGTGGCCGAAATGCTCGGCCAGCACCGCGCGGGCAAACCGGAACGGCGCATGAGCATCCCGCCGGTCGAAGCCTGCGGCACTGGGCTGGTCGAGCTCGAAGAAATGGAACGGCGTGCCGTCGATGCAGGTGAGAAGCCCCGGCGGCTCCCGGCGTGTGCCGGTGAGGCTGGCCAGGCGATCCGCTCCGCGGAACAGCGAATTCGGCCAGTGCAGCACCA
This sequence comes from Microvirga sp. BSC39, assembly GCF_000739015.1. GTDB lineage: Bacteria > Pseudomonadota > Alphaproteobacteria > Rhizobiales > Beijerinckiaceae > Microvirga. Next base: position 200,014 of record NZ_JPUG01000070.1, on the reverse strand, counting down.
CATGCTCGTAAACGCCCTGCGTGAAGCCATGGACCGCCTCCTGGACGGCATTCGGCAAGGCAGGGGTAAACCGGATCGTGTCCTGCTGCAGCACCGCCATGGGGGCGGTCACGATCACGGCTTTCCCGCGCAGCGTTCCGGCAGTGCTCTCGACCCGCACGCCTTGAGCCGACCAGTCGATGGACCGCACCGCGGCCCCGAGACGGATCGGCAGGCCTCGCGCCAGCCGGCTCACATAGGCGCCGAGCCCGCCCGCGATGAAGAGGTTGTCGGCATATTCCATGCTCGGGAAATCGTGCAGGCTGACCTGGTCGAGCGGCCTCCCTGAGACCAGCCCATGGATGGCCGCCACCCGCCGCCCCTGCGGCCCCATGGGGGGCAGGACCTTTGCGGCCGGCTGGTCCTCACGGGCTTTCGCTCCTTCGTTCATGGCCCTGTCGGCCATGGCGAAGGCACGGTCCAGCGCCGCGCTGTCGGCCCGGCTTCCCGGTTGGCCGCGCACGAAGAAATGCCCATCGACGGGAGCCCGGCGCAGGGGCTCGCGCCGCTCGAAGCCCAGCTTCACCAGAGGGTTGATGGGACCTGCATGGAGCCAGTGAGCGCCGAGATCGACCGGGTGGCCCTTGAAGCTCCGCGTGAGCGCGCGCCCGCCGATGCGGTCCCGAGCCTCCAGGATCGTGACCGTGAGCCCACGGGCGATGAGATGCCGCGTGGCCGCGATGCCGGCGCTGCCTGCGCCGATGACGATCACATCTGGATCCCCTGCAGGGGTGATCGACGTTTCGGTTTTCAACGGCACAGGTTCCCCCACCTCTCGCTTTGCGGCGGCTTCGTTCATAAGTAAGCTCCGCAGCGCATCAAGCGTGGCCTTAAAGTTTCAGGGGACGAAGGACAGATGCTCATCCAATCGGTTTTCGCGGCAGCCCGCGAGGTCTTCTCGCCCCCGCTGCGGCGCATTCTCTGGAAATCGATCGGATTGACCCTGGCGCTGCTCGTCCTCGTCTGGCTCGGCCTGACGAAGCTGTTCGACATCTTCCTCACCAATCACGATCTCAGCGCCACCTACCCGATCATCGACAGCTTCGCGTTCTTTCTCGCGGGCTTCGGGCTCTTCGTGGCGCTGATCTACCTGTTGCCTGCGATCTCGGCCATCGTGGCGGGCTACTTTCTTGACGACGTCGCCGAGGTGGTCGAGCACAAGGATTACCCGGCCGATCCGCCGGGCCGGGCGCTGCCCTTCGGCAAGGCCCTCCTTTACGGCATCCGCTTTGCCGGCCTGTCGCTGCTGGTGAACCTCGTCGCCCTGCTGCTGTTCTTCATCCCCGGCATCAATATCGGGGCGTTCTTCGTGGCCAACGCCTACCTGCTCGGGCGCGAGTATTTCGAGCTGGCGGCGGGGCGCTTCTGGCCGGCCGAGGACGTGGCGCGCCTGCGTACGGAGCACCGGGGGACGGTGCTGGCCGCCGGCGCCGTGGTGGCTGGTCTCGTTCTCGTGCCGGTGCTGAACCTCATCACGCCGGTTTTCGGCGCCGTGATGATGGTTCACCTGCACAAGAGGCTCACCCGCGGCCGGGCGGCGATCTCGGACCGCCGGGAGGGGCAAGCCTCCCTTGGGAACCATTAAAAGGCTAAGCCTCTCAGCGGCTCGCCTGCTGGCCGATGGCCGGACCGGACGCCCGCTCCGGGTGGAAGTCGGATTCAGGTCCTCCCGAGCGGGGGGCGAGCAGGTCCGGCATCGTTTGTGTCGCGTTGCGCTTGAGGTCGAACTGGCCGGTCTTGCGGAAGCGCACCAGATAGCTCGGCACGATGGCCTCGATGGTGGTCGGCGTGATGCCCAAACCCTGAAGCGTGCGGCCCTCGGTTGCGGCGCCCTCCGAGACCACGTTGTCGCGCTCGAGCAGGATCGCCTGATCGCGGGTGGTGACGAGCTCGTTCGGCAGGAGGCCGAGGGTCAGCCAGTCGAGCGTGCCCATGACGCTTCCCATGGCCCTGGCGGCACTGGCCGGCACGGGCACGATGGTGCGCTTGCGCTCGGTGACTTCGAAGACGAGCTCCATCATCTGGCGCAAGGTGCGGATCTCGGGGCCGCCGAGCTCATATGTGCGGCCGGTCGGCACCCGGCCGTCCACCGCCGCCACGATGGCCGCCGCCACATCGCCCGCATAAATCGGCTGGAAGCGGGTGTCGGCGCCGGGCAGGGGCAGCACCGGCAGCATACGGGCCAGCGTCGCGAAACGGCTGAAGGAGCCGTCGCCCGGCCCGAACAGCAGGGAGGGGCGCAGGATCACCGCATCCGGCCGCACCTGGAGCAGGGCTGCCTCGCCCTCGGCCTTGGAGCGGGCATAGGCCGACTCCGAGTTCGCATCTGCCCCGATGGCCGACACATGGGTGATGGAGACTGCCTTCTTGGCCAGCCGCGCGATCATCGCCGGCGCCTGGGCTTGCAGCGTGTCGAAGCGCTGGCGGCCCGTCTCCTGCAGGATGCCCACCAAGTTGATCACGTGATCGGCCCGGGCCACTGCATGAGTCACTGAATCCTCGTTGCGCAGGTTGGCATGGATCGGGTGGATCTGCCCCACCTTCCCCAAGGGAAGGAAATTCGCCATGTTCGGCTGCCGGGTCGGCACGAGCACCCGGTAGCCGCGCTGGGCGAGAAGGCTCACCACATAGCGGCCCAGGAAGCCCGACCCGCCGAAGACGGTGACGATTTGCTGCTCAGGCGTGCGAAGGGCACCGATCATGAAACTCTCCTGCCCGGACAAGACTGTGGGTCCAGAGCTTGGGTGTGGAATTTTGAATGTCTCTAGTCAAACGCCGTTGCCCTGTGAAGAGGTGCAGGCCGAAGAAAGCGCATCGGTCGCATTTTCGGTGATTGACGCGCCGTCCGAAGCACCGTAAACGAAGCCTCGCCGAACAGGCAGGCCCAGGTGGCGGAATTGGTAGACGCACTGCTTTCAGGTAGCAGCGGGTAACACCGTGGAGGTTCGAGTCCTCTCCTGGGCACCAACAATCCTCTAAAGGATTGATCCGCAAGCAAATCCAGATAGACCGAGGCTGAGTGGCTGCGCGAGTGGCACACATGGCCCTTTCGATGTCACTTCCCTGGAAGCATCCCAAGATCGGAATTGATTGGCTTCGCAGAGGCGCCTGGGACGCCTCGCGACCTGTCGTCGGCAAGCGGGACATCAAGCTCAGTCTCAAGACCAAAGACCCTGAGAAGTCGAAGCAGGAGCACCTCAAAGCTCTGACCGAGCCGGAGGCGCCTAAGCTTGCCCAGGCGGTTCACGATGCCGTGCTTGCAGCCTGCCGGGATAGCCCGAGCCAGCGCACCTCCTGGAACGCGGGAGTCGGAGGAATTCTCTGGAAAGTCCCGGCGTTGGATTTCACCAAGCGGCTCGATATGGGCCTGACGGACGATCCGACGTGCCATGAGGGTTGCCCCCATCGGCATCTGTGCGGGGAAGAAGCCAGGGCCTTTGCTCAAGCCGAGGCCTGCTCCCGGATGGGGAGAGCCAGGAGCGACTGGCAAAAGCCAGCGGTGCAGCCGCCCTGGAGACCTGCCTGAGGCGCTCAGATTCTCAAGGGCGACTTCCGGAAAGACGCCGTTGCTCCTGCACCAGATGCGCCGCTCATCGTTCCTCCGGCGTCGCCTCATGCCTCCCGAAAGGCAATCAGCTTCGACGACCTCGGACTGCAAGACCGTATGGACGCTGCCGACCCTGGTGCATGGCAAGCCCGCGTAGGGAAGGCCCGGGCTTGCCAATCGAGCCGTGTGACGGCAATCTCCGGCTCAACAATACATTCAGCGGGTGGTTGCCGGAGCATTGTCTCGTCGGGCGACAGAAGCAAGGGAAGCGGCCCAATCATGATCATGAACGGTAGGAATGCCGATGCCGGCGAGACGGACGAGGCCGCTTTGGTTCGGTCGAGGGCGGGGCTTCTCAGCCGCCGGTCGTTTCTGGCCGGCTCGGCCGCCGGAATCGGCGCGCTGGGACTGGCCGGCTGCGTGACATCCGACGGCATGAGCCTTGCCGAGGCGTCGAAGGTCTACGGCCCGGTGCCAGACGAGAAGTTCCCGATCCCGGCGATCGATGTGAGCAAGGTCGATCCGAAATATTTCCGCCGGACCGTCCGCTACGAGACCAAGGAGGCGCCCGGGACGATCATCGTCGATCCCGGCAATTACTACGTCTACCGCATTGAAGGTGACGGAAACGCCACCCGCTACGGGGCCAATGTGGGCCGCGACGGGTTCCGGTGGAGCGGGGACGCCTATGTGGGGCGCAAGAGCGAGTGGGCGACCTGGACCCCGCCCGCGGCGATGATCAAGCGCCAGCCCGAGGCGGCCAAATGGGCCCGCGGCATGCCGGGCGGCCTCGACAACCCGCTCGGCGCGCGCACGCTCCATCTCTATCAGAACGGCGCCTACACGCTCTACACGATCTATGCCAGCCTCGACGCGGAATCGATCGGCAACGGCATCACCAGCGGCTGCGTCGGCCTGCTCACGCAGGACATGATGCACCTGTACGACCAAACGCCGGTCAAGACGAAGGTGATCGTCCTGCCGGCATAACACCGCCGCCAGCCCCGGTGCGGGCGCTGCCCACGCGGGCAGCGCCAACGGCAGGCCTGTTCTTCGAGCCTGGGCGTTTGTGCGGGCGGCAATCCCCGGAAGGTCGATGACGCGACCTTGATGGTCACCAACCCTCCAGGTTGGCGACGCCTGCAGCCTGTATGCTGCCGGCCCCACCCCAGGCAGCAGGATGCTCTAGGCCTGGACGCGCATCCAGGGACTTGTCGGAAGCGCATTCCCATGCAGGGCCACGCCGAAAACCTCTGCGAGGGTAGCGGGGGTGAGGACCGTATCGGGTGATCCGCGGGTCACAAGACGGGCCTGGTGCAGGAGAACGAGGTCGTCGGCCACGCCGGCGGCCAGCTGCAGGTCGTGCAGGACGGCGATGACGGCGAGCCCCCTGCGTGCGAGATTTTTCGCGGACTCAAGCAGAGCAAGCTGGTGCTTCAGGTCGAGACTCGCGATGGGCTCGTCGAGGAACAGGGCCTGCTGCGCTTCCAGCGTTCGGCCGGCCGCGAGCTGCGCCAGCACCCGGGCGAAATGAACCCGCTGCCGCTCTCCGCCCGAGAGGGTCTGATAGTTGCGCGGCGCCAGATGGGCGACATCCGCCTGTTCCAAGGCCTCAAAAGCCAGACGCTGCCGGTCGCTGCCGGACAGGCCGCGGCCGATTCCTTGCGTGCCGAGGCTTGCCACCTCGAAGACCGTGAAGGGGAAGTTGAGATCAGAGGCCTGGGGCATCGCGGCCCTGCGATGGGCCAGACGCCAGGCCGGGATCGCGTGCAGCTTCTCCCCGTTCCAGCGCACGTTGCCACGTGCAGGCGCAAGCTCGCCGCACAGGAGCCGCAGCAGTGTCGACTTGCCGGCGCCGTTGGGGCCGACAATGACCGTGAAGGAGCCGCCGGCGAACGAGAGATCGATGCCGTCGACCAGTGCTCTGCCTCCGCTGTGATAGGCGAGATCCGTAGCTTCCAGGAGCGCGCTCATAGGGCCATGCCTCCCGGGCGGCGCAGCAGGAGCCAGAGGAAGAACGGCGCGCCGATGGCCGCGGTGAGGATGCCGATCGGCAGCTCCGCCGGTGCCGCGACGGTGCGCGCCACCGTGTCGGCGGCCACAAGCAGGGCGGCGCCGAGCAGCGCCGAGGCGGGGAGCAGCATCCGGTGGTCGGCGCCCGCCATCAGGCGCAGCATATGCGGCACGACGATTCCGACGAAACCGATCATGCCGGCGGCGGCCACCGAAGCGCCGACGGCGACCGCCACGAGCAGGATCGCCAGTGCTTTGACCCGCTGCACCGGCACGCCGAGATGGAAGGCCTCCGCCTCGCCGAGCGCGAGGGCGTTCAGGCCGCGCGCCAGAAAGGGCATGGCGAGAAGAGTGGGCAGGATGAAGGGTACGACCGTCATGGTCTTCGCCCAGGTCGCGCCGCTCAAGGAACCGAGGGACCAGAAGGAAAGATCGCGCAGCTGCCGGTCGTCGCTCACATACGAGAACAGGCCCATGACCGCGCCGGACAGCGCACCGAAAGCGACGCCGGCGAGCAGCATGGTGGCGATCGAGGTGCGGCCGCTGCGCGTCGCGACGACATAGAGCGCAAGGGTCGTCAGCAACCCGCCGGTGAAGGCGCCGATGGGCAGGGCCGTGAACGGCAGTGGCCCGATCAGCCGCGCCAGCAGCGCATCCCCGAGGACGATCGTCGTGGCGGCCGCCAGGGCCGCTCCTGCCGAGACGCCGATGAGGCCAGGATCGGCGAGCGGGTTGCGGAAGAGGCCCTGCATCAGGGCGCCGGACGAGGCGAGCGCCGCGCCGATGAGGAGACCGAGCAGCAGACGCGGCAGGCGCACCTGCAGGATGATGAGCCCGTCGCCACTCATCGCTGCCGTGCGGCCCATGATGGCATCCGCGACGATGGACAGCGTCCGCGACAGCGGAACGCCCGTGGCCCCGAGGCCGAGCGCCGCGAGGCTCACCAGCAGCACCAGCACCGCAAGAGCGGTCAGCAGCAAAGCCCTGGATTCGCGAAAACCTGTCCGGACGCGACCCTGTCGAAGCGCAATTGTTGTCATGGCTTCGCCTGGGCGACCTGATCGGGATGGAGCGCGGCCATCAGGTCGCGCGCCGCATCGGGGGTGCGCGGGCCGAAGCCGAGGAGATAGAGCGAATCCATCACCACGAGGCGCCGGCCCTCGGCGGCGGGCGTCGCCGCAAAGGCCGGATAGGCGAAGGGATCGGAGGCCGCGCCGCCGGGCCCGTGGTTCATCATGACGATGGCCTCGGGCGCCGCCGCGATCAGGCCTTCGTCCGACAGGGGCTTCCAGCCGGTGAGAGACGATGCCGCGTTGGTGGCTCCGGCCAGCGCGAGCATGGCATCGGCCGTGGTTCCTTGCCCGCCGACGAGCGGCCGTCCGTTCTGGAGCGACAGGACCAAGAGCGTGCGGGTCGCGCGCTTGACCCCGGCTCTCGCCTCGGCAAGCCCGGCAAAGCCTGCCTCGATTTCTTTCACGAGCGCTGAGCCCTGCTTGGGGGCACCAAGAGCCTGCGCAATCGCCTCGACACGCTTCACGATGCCGGCGGGGCTCGGCTCGTCGGTCACGCGGATGATGCGAACGCCGGCCTGCTCGATCAGCTTCAGGGCATCCGGTGGGCCGGATCCCTCCGAGGCGACCACGAGGCTCGGGTTGAGCGAGAGCACGCCTTCCGCGCCAAGGGCGCGGACATAGCCCACATTGGCTTTCGTCCTGAGCGCGTCGGCGGGGTACAGGCTCGTGGAATCCACGCCGACGATGTCGCCGGAATAGCCGAGGCGGTAGAGGATCTCCGTCACCGCGCCGCCGACGCTGACGATCCGGCGCGGGGTTTGGGCGCGCAGCGGGGCTGCGCAGAACAGGAGCGGCGATGCAAGAAGCAGCATGCGGCGTGACAGCATCGAGAGCATCCTTCTACTTGGTGAGGATCAGCTTGCCGCTGGCGGTGACGCGCAGGCGGTAGCGTTCGCCCCGGTGGAGGAGCACCACCTCGCGCCCCGCTCCGATCAGGCTTGCCACATCGATCTCTTTCGCCGGAGGTGCCCTGTCAGGCTTGATGTCCGATGGTGAAGGCGGGTTGTGCACGATGGTCCCCAGATTTTACTTGCTCTAAACTGCATATTAGAAATCCGCTCATGTATTCGCAGTTTAGAACTATGTAAAACTACGAAGACGAGAGCCCGTATTGACGCAGTTACTTGATTTGGCTATCGGATGTAAACCCTTCTCCGGCAGGAGATGGGCGAGTAGCCAGCCAGCGTGAATTCGATTTCTGCGCGAGCCAGCCAGTCCTCAAGAAAAACACTATGAAAGACTGGAATCGTCAGGATGATTACCTTCCTGCGCGAAGGCCTTCGCGCGTCCACCTCACCCCTTGCCCTTCTCGTTCTCGCCCCTCTCACGGGCGCGACGCTGGCCACCGGCGCGCAGGCGCAAGCGCAGGCCCCGACGCCGGAGGCGCCCCTGTTCACCACGCTCGACGCCATCACGGTCACGGCCGAGCGTGCACCGACGCCCGTCTATGACAGCCCCTCGACGGTGAGCGTCACGTCGCAGCAGGAGATCGACCGGAAGAACATCAACTCCCCGCGCGATCTCGCCCGCGAGGAGCCCGGCGTCTCCGTCGGCAATCAGCCGTCGCGCGGCGGCGCCACCAATTACGTGATCCGCGGCATCGGCGAGAACCGCGTGCGCGTGCAGGTGGATGGGGTCAAGATCCCGGACTTTCCCGAGACCAATATCGGTGCGGGCACCTATACCCGCGACTTCGTCGATTTCGACAGCCTGAAGCAGGTCGAGATCATCCGCGGTCCGTCCTCGGCTCTTTATGGCAGCGACGCCATCGGCGGCGTGGTCTCCTATGTCACCAAGGATCCGTCCGATTACCTCAATCTCGTCGGCAAGGATTGGTATCTCTCGGCCAAGACGGGCTACGACAGCGAGGACAGAAGCTTCCTGCAGACCTATACCGGAGCCTGGCGCTTCGGGCCGTGGGAGTCGCTCATCCTCTACACCCACCGCCAGGGTCACGAGGTGCGGCCCAACCTCGACGACGACTCGACGCTGCGGCCCAACCCGCAGGACTTCTCCGCCGACAACGTGCTCGCCAAGCTGCTCTACAATGCAGGCGATTGGGGGCAGTTCAAGTTCACCGGCGAGTTCCTGCGCAAGGAGGTCGGCACGGAGCTTCTCAGCGACCGCTCGAACATGCCCGGCGGCGGTGGCATGCCCTTTAGCCGCGTGTTCGATTCCGATGCGGAGGACACCACCACCCGGCCGCGCCTGAGCTTCGACTGGACGCTGCCCGTGACCTGGTCCGTGGCCGACACGGTGCGCACCAGCGTGTACTGGACGAAGGTGGACCGCGAGGAGAAGACGCTGCAGCAGCGCGGCACATCGTTTACGGGTCCACCGGCCGAGCCGAACCGCATCCGCTTCTCGGATTTCGGATTCAACCAGGAGATCTACGGCGCTGAAGTTCAGTTCTCGGGCACCCGCCAATGGGGCGAGTGGGAGCACAGCTTCATCTACGGTGCCTCCATCGACTCGACCACCACGTCGCGTCCGCGCAACAGGATCGAGCGGAATCTCGACACGGGCGTCGAGACGCCCACGATCTCCGGCGAGACCTTCCCCAACAAGAATTTTCCTGACACGGAGACGGTGCAGGCCGGCCTCTACGTGCAGGACACCGCGCGCTATGGAAGGCTGCGCATCATTCCCGCCATCCGCTTCGACACCTATCATCTCGATCCGAACCCGGATGCGGATTTCGACCGCTCGAACCAGCGCGACTTCGCCGTCGAGGAGCAGAACGAATTCGCCGTCTCGCCCAAGTTCGGCATCACCTACGACCTGACGGATCAGCTGCGTGTGTTCGGTCAGTATGCCCGCGGCTTCCGCGCGCCGCCCTACGACACGGCGAATTTCGGCTTCTCGAATCCGATCTTCTTCTATGAGATCCTGCCGAACGGCAATCTCAAGCCGGAGACCAGCGACGGCTTCGAAGTCGGTCTGCGCGGGCGCTTCGACAACGGCTCCAGCTTCCAGGTGTCGGGCTTCTACAATCTCTATAACGACTTCATCGAGACGGTGACCGTCGGCACGTCTCCGGCAGGCCTCACCCAGTTTCAATACCAGAACCTGTCGAACGTGCGGATCTGGGGCATCGAGGCCAAGGGCGACTGGCGCCTCACCCCGAACTGGTCGATCTTCGGAGCGCTGGCCTATGCGCAGGGCGAGGACGAGGAGACGGGGCTTCCGATCGACTCCGTCGATCCGTTCACAGCCCATGCGGGCATCCGCTACCAGCATGAAGCCGGCTGGGGCGCCGAGGTCAGAGCGCGCGGTGCTGCGGGAAAGAACCGGGTGAGCGATGCGACCTACTTCCGGCCGGATTCCTATGTGACGATGGATGCCCTGGTCTTCTACGACCCGACGCCGAATCTCTCGCTCAACCTGAGCGCCTACAACCTTCTGGATGCCGAGTACCACAACGCCCAGGATGTGGCCGGCGTGCTGGCCTCCAACCGCAACCTCGATCTGTTGCGCGCATCGGGCCGCACCTTCGCTCTCAACGCGACGATCCGCTGGTAACTTTTAGGCGCGGGGAGCGCAGGTTCCCCGCGCGTCCGCTTTGCTGACAATGGAGACACCCATGTTCATCGCCATGAACCGCTTCAAGGTTTTGAAGGACGCCACGCAGGAGTTCGAGCAGCGCTGGCTTACGCGGGAGAGCTACCTGCATGAGCTCGACGGGTTCATCGAGTTCCACATGCTGCGCGGCCCCGAGCGCGAGGATCACGTGCTCTATTCCTCGCACACCGTCTGGGCCTCGAAGGCGCAGTTCGAAGCCTGGACGCGCTCCGAGCAGTTCCGTGCCTCCCATACGCGCGCCAGCACAGGCTCCAACAAGCCCCTGACCCTGGGCCACCCGGAATTCGAAGGATTCGACGTGATCCAAACCATCGGGCTGACGGCGAAGGCGGCGGAATAAGAGAATGAGCGCTTCCGTGAGCGAACTGATCCGCCAGGATCTTGCAATGAGGCCGGACGGCATCCTCGAGCAGGTTGCGGAAAAGCACGGCGTGGCGATGCAGGCCGTTCTCGATTGTCTTCCAGCGGAGGCCGCCGTGCGGGTGCCCGGCGATCTCTACCGGGAGATCTGGCAGGAGGTGACGCAATGGGGGGCGATCACCCTCGTGGTGCATACCCGTGACGGCGTGTTCGAATGCGAGGGCAGCGTTCCACCGGGAACGGAAGGCCGCGGCTATTTCAACATCCACGGCGAGAGCCCCATCGGCGGGCACTTGAGGATGGAGCGCTGCCGGTCCATCTATTTCGTCGACCGTCCCTTCTTCGGCCGGCGCTCCTGCTCGGTGCAGTTCGTCAACCACGAGGGCGGTGTGATGTTCAAGATTTTCGTGGGGCGCAACAAAGACCGTTCCCTCAAGGCGGATCAGGTCGCCCGGTTCGAGGCGCTGCTCGCGGAACATCGCCAGTCGGCCTAACCGGCCATACAGGGAGAGGCGAAGAGCATGGCGAAAGATCCGGTCCTTCCGGTCGACGACGAGGCCCGCGGGCTTGCCAAGAAGCTCATGCGCACGGTGCGCTCGGGCGCACTTGCCACCAACGATGCGCAGAGCGGCATGCCGTTTGCCAGCCTCGTGCAGGTGGGAACGGATCTCGACGGGTCGCCGGTCATCCTCACCTCCCAACTCTCGGCCCATACCCGGCTGCTGGAGGCCGATCCGCGCTGCTCGCTGCTCCTGTCCTCCATCGGCAAGGGCGACCCGCTGGCTCATCCTCGCCTGACCCTCCTGGCCGAGGCGCACAGGCTCGAACGGGACAGCCTTGAGACACAGCAGGTCCGCCGCCGCTACCTGCTGCAGCATCCCAAGGCCGAACTCTACGTGGACTTTCCCGATTTCGCCTTTTGGCGCCTCAAGTTCGTGTCGGGCAGCCTCAACGGGGGCTTCGGCCGGGCCTATCGCATGTCCAGGGAGGATCTGCTGGCGGATCTGTCCGGGTTCTTCGACTTCTACGATTTCGAGGCCCAGGCGGTCGAGCACATGAACGAGGATCATGCCGACGCGGTGGCGCTTTATGCCACGCAGCTCTGCGGCGCCCGCGAGGGCGCCTGGCGCCTGATCGGCATCGACCCGGAAGGCGTTCAGATGGCGCTGGGCGACGAGACCCTGCGCCTGCCCTTCCCAAGAGCGCTCACCGGCCCGCATGAGGTGCGGCCGATGCTCGTCCGGCTGGCGAATGAGGCACGAGGCCGGGTTTCCTAGAAAAGCACCGGAGGCCTGTGGCAGAATGGACCTTGCCTCGAGCCCCTGAGCACCGCATCAAGGGATCGGATCGCGCAACAGCATCCGTCCGATCTGCCGGTCCAGGAATCCAATCCGACGATGCGCTTCCCCGTTCTTCCTCCCTACGCCCGCTCGATCCTCGCGGCCATCGCCGATGCGGGCGTGCGCTTCTCGCGCAATGACGGCCTTGCCATGGCAAGCCACGTGGTGCTCTCCCTGGTGATCGCGCTCTTTCCATTCCTGATCTGCGTCGCGGCGCTGGCAGCCATTCTCGGGGCCGGACGCATCTCCACCCATATCATTCACCTGCTGTTCGACTTCTGGCCTGAGGGAGTCGCGGGTCCGCTGGCGCGGGAGGCCGACAAGGTTCTGATCCCCCGCCGGAACGTGCTGACGATCAGCATCGTGCTCACCCTGCTGGTCGCCACGAACGGCGTGGAGAGCCTGCGCATCGCCCTGTGCCGGGCCTACGGGGTCGAACGGTTCAGGCCCTGGTGGCAGGCCCGGCTGATCGGTGCGGGTTTCGTGCTGATCGGCGCGGGCGCGCTGGTGGCGTCTGCGGTCCTCGTGGTGCTGTGGCCGTCCTTCTGGCGCGCCGCGGTGCTGTCGATGCCGGACCTGAAGTCTCTGGGTCTTACCTATGACGCGGTTCGCTACGGATTGGCTTCCGTCATCCTGGTGGCGGGCCTCGCGGCCACTCATCTCTGGCTGCCGGATGCCCGGCCCCGCGCATGGAACGTGCTGCCCGGCATCGCCGCGACCTTGGTCCTGTGGCTTCTCGGCGCCAGTCTCTACGGCGAGTTCCTGGCCAACATGACCCACCTGAAAGCGACCTATGCGGGGCTCGCGGGAATTCTGACCGCGCTGATCTTCCTGCAGATCTCGGCGGCGATCTTCATCTTCGGGGCCGAGCTCAACGCTGCCCTGCGGCGGCGGACAAAGCCTGCCGACGATCGCGCCACAGCCATTCTGGAAGCAGAACCTGCTTCTGTGGTGCAGCTCTAGCTCACACCCTCGTCCTGCTTCCTCTCGCAATCTCGCTTCGGACTCTGCTGCGGAGGCCGCTGCTCCTGGGCAACGATGGTGTTGTCCGTGGGCGTCTCCGTCGCGAAGGCCGGAGCGGCGAAGATGGTCAACAAGGCGAGGGAGAAGATGCGAAGCATGTTGGTCGTTCCCTGGTCGAGGCAGGCTGATGCTAGGGCCAAGCAGACCGAATGGCCAGCCCGTCTCACAGGCAAGTGATCAGGCCGATTCTCCCCTCTTGAAAACCGGAAAAATTGATCCTAAAATCAGGATTGCCAAGGCCTTTCAAAGGCTTGGCCATACGGGCGCCGGCGGGTGTCCGGCGCTCTCGGATCCATGTTGCTCATTGGAGGATGTGGTTATGAGAACAGCTTTCGACTTCTCACCCCTGTACCGCTCGACAGTCGGCTTTGACCGACTGTTCGACATGCTCGACCAGTCGACCCAGGTCGAGTCCATGGCCAACTGGCCGCCCTACAACATCGAGAAGCTGGGTGAGGACCAGTACCTCATCACCATGGCCGTTGCGGGCTTCTCTCCTGAGGAGATCGAGCTCACGCAGAAAGAAGGCCAGCTTCTCGTGATAGGCCAGAAGAAGGGCTCCGACGAGAGCAAGCAGTATCTGCACCGCGGCATCGCGACCCGCGCCTTCAAGCAGATCTTCAACCTCGCAGATCACGTGAAGGTGGTGGGTGCGAACCTTGAAAACGGCCTGCTGTCCGTCGAGCTCAAGCGCGAGGTGCCCGAGGCCCTGAAGCCGCGCCGCATCGAGATCAATTCCGGCAACGGCATGAAGAGCCTGGGGCAGGATAACCAGCGTGCGCAGATCGAGCACGGCAAGGCTGCATAACTGGATGCGCCTTTCAATGGCGCCGGCGGAGTGCCGGCGCCAAGCGCCCACCATGCGCAGCTCAAGGCGAGGCGTGCATGAACAGAGCGGCCCTGACGAGGCGGTCGGGGCCGAGATCGTCGTTCGCATCGAACTTCATCAGTTCCGCCAGGCGGTTGCGGGCGCGATTGATGCGGCTCTTGATGGTGCCGATATTGGTGCCGCAGATCCGCGCTGCGTCCTCGTAGGACAGCCCTTCCGCGCTTACCAGGAGCAGCGCCTCGCGCTGGTCCACGGGAAGCTTGCCGAGGGCCTTGAGCATGTCCGTGAAATCGAGCCGTGAGCCTTGGTCCGGCATGACTGCAACCTTCTCGGCCCAGGAACCTTCAGGATCCTCGACCTCGCGCTTTTTCCTGCGGATCTGGGTCAGAAAGTCGTTGCGCAGGATCGTGAAGAGCCACGCCTGCATGCTGGTGCCGGGCTGGAACTTGTCGAAATTGCTCAGACCTTTGAGCAGGGCGCTCTGCACCAGATCGTCCGCCCTGTCGACGCTGCCGGAAAGGGAGATGGCAAAGGCGCGCAGATGCGGGATGGCTGCGAGCATCTGCTCCTTCAGGGAGTTTTCGATGGACACTCTACCAACTCCTTCCAGTGCGAGCCTTTCAGCAAGCCCTGCTTGGCGCCCTGCTGCATTAACCTATGCGAAGCTTGACGACATCCCGTGAGCTTCACTCCTGAGATATGCCTCCTCTTGAAGCACAGTCGGATTGGTCAAGGGTCTGCGCTGAAAGCCGAGCATCAAGGATATGAGCAGACAAAAGCGGAACATGGACGCTCGGCGAATTGTTGTCTTGGAGGCTCCTGCTTCTTGGAGGGCACCATGCGCGTGTCGTTCAAAAACCTGATGACGGCGGGCCTTGCCCTCGCCGGTTCCATGATCGTTCAGCCCGCTCCCGCCGACGCCCAGCCCTACTGGGGACCCCACTACCAAGCCGGCTGGGGCTACCGCCCCTATGCTCCCCGGGCCTATTATGGGCCACGCTATTATGGAGGCTATCGCTCCGCCTACTACGGTCCGCGCCGCCATTACGGCTATCCCTATCGGTATTACCGGCGCTCCAACGGAGGCGCCATCGCGGCCGGCCTGATCGGCGGTCTGGCGCTGGGGGCCATCGTGAGCGCTGCGGCCAACCCGTATTACGCTCCGGCCTATTACGCGCCGCCCCGCTGCTTCTTCGAGCGCCGTCGGATCTTCACCCCGTATGGGCGCGTCATCGTTCGCCGGGTCCAGACCTGCTATTGAGGGTCGGCACCATCGAAGACTGGAAAGCCCCGCCTCCGCGGGGCTTTTCTCATCCGTTGAAGCCAGAGACCGGACGCGTTAAGCCTGTCCTGTCAGATTTTGGATGCTTCATGACCGTACGCTTTCATCGCGGCGACCTGCCCGCGAATTACACACCCGGCTCCGCCATCGCCATCGATACCGAGACGCTGGGCCTCAACCCGCATCGGGACAGGCTCTGCGTAGTGCAGATCTCCACCGGGGACGGCACGGCGGACGTGGTGCAGGTCCTCAAGGACGGCCCCCTGCCGGAAAATCTGATCCGCGTCCTATCCGACGAGAGCGTGCTCAAAATTTTTCATTATGCCCGCTTCGATCTTGCCGTGCTCTTCCATACGTTCGGGGTCATGCCGCGCCCGGTCTATTGCACCAAGGTCGCCTCGCGGCTCGTGCGCACCTATACCGACCGCCATGGCCTCAAGGATCTGGCGCGGGAGCAACTCGGCGTGGAATTGTCGAAACAGCAGCAATCCTCGGATTGGGGCGCCGACACGCTCACGCCGGCCCAGCTCGACTATGCGGCCTCGGACGTGCTGCACCTGCACGCCCTGAAGGAGAAGCTCGACCGCATGCTGGAGCGGGAGAACCGTCTCGGCGTCGCCCATCAATGCTTCAGCTTCCTGCCGACCCGGGCGCAGCTCGACCTCCTCGGCTGGCCCGAGACGGATATTTTCGCCCATTCTTGACGGGCGCTTAAACTTTCCCGCATAAAACCCATATCCGTCATAACATCGCCATGTCCGTCCGTCATGGCGCGGGGCCGATTGTGAGGCGGAAGGGGTTCAGAAGTGGCGGGAATCGAGGGCACCACGATGCTTGACGGCCCGGCCTTGAGGCCGGCCGGCCGGTCGACGCGCGCCTACACCAAGGCCCGCCGCCATTCCCATTGGGTGCGCTTCGCCAAGATCGCCATTCCCCTCGGCTCCCTGATCGGCATGGCCGCCGTGGGATTCGTGGCCTATTACGATCCGTTCCGGAACATCGAGAACCTGAGCTTCGGCTCGATCGGGGTGAGCGGCAGCAACGTCACCATGGCGAGCCCGAAGCTCACCGGCTTCAAGAACGACAACCGCCCCTACGAGGTGACTGCCACGGAGGCCACGCAGGACGTACGCAAGCCCGACTTGGTGCAGCTCAAAGGGCTCAAGGCCCGCATCGTCACGGATGACCGCGGCAGCGTCGCACTGCTCCAGGCCGCGAGCGGTACTCTGGATACCAAGCGGGAGCAGATGCGGCTGCGCGACAACATCGTGGTCACCACGGATGCGGGCCACGAGGTCAAGCTTCGGTCGGCCTTCGTCCAGTTCAAGTCCGGCAACGTCACATCCAACGAACCCGTCGAGGTCTCGTTCGGCAACGGCTCCATCGAGGCCGAGAAGCTGAAGGTGACGGACAACGGCAAGGTGATGAGCTTCGAAGGCCGCGTGCGCACCGTTCTCGAACCGTCCCGCTCCGCCCCATCGTCCAAGGACGCTGCCGGCACAGGCTCCACGATGCCTGCTTCAGCCCCAGCGCCCCAACAGACAAGTACCCGTCCATGATGAGTTTCTCACGCACCGCCCTCACTGTCGCGCTTCTCGCTTCCGTTCCGATACACGCCGCCTGGGCTCAGGCCGGCAAGGAGCGCGCGGTGGGCTTCGGCAATTTCGGCTCCAGCAAGGAGCCGATCAAGATCGATGCCAACAAGCTCGACGTCTTCGACAAGGAGGGACGCGCTGTCTTCACCGGCGACGTGGTGGCGGTTCAGGGCGAGAGCACCATGAAGTGCACGATCATGACCGTGTTCTACGAGCAGCGGGACCAGAACGGCGGACAGGCGGCAGCCCCTGCCGCACAAGGGGCCGATGACAGCGCGATCAAGAAGATCGACTGCAAGGGACCGGTCACCATCGTGTCCCGGACCCAGGTCGCCACGGGCGAGAACGCCACCTTCGACCGCGGCTCCAACAAAATCATGCTCACCGGCAATGCCACCTTGAGCGACGGGCCCAACGTCACCAAGGGCGAGCGGGTGCTCTACGACATCAACACCGGCGTGGCCAACATCGAGACGACCCCCGGCGGCCGCGTGAGGGCGCTGTTCGTGCCCGGCAACGGCGGCCCGGCCCCCACAGGAGCCGGCGGAGCCGCCCAGGGCAATGCCAAGCCGAAGCCCCAGCAAAAGCCAGCCACGAACTAATACGGGTCGTTCCCTTCCCTCTTCTCCCATTCATCATCAGCGACGAGCCTTGTGAAACCGCTTTTCAACCGATCTCAACCCGGTCCTTCGGACGTGAGCCTCCTGGAGCCCCATGCGCCCGGGCCGGTCCTGCATGGCTCCTCCCGGACCGAGGGTGAGGCTGTCTTCGGCGGCGCCGGCATTCTGGCCGTGAAGGGCCTGCAGAAGAGCTATCGCGGCCGCACCGTCGTCCAGGACGCGGGTCTGCAGGTGCGGGCGGGCGAAGCCGTCGGCCTCCTCGGGCCGAACGGCGCAGGCAAGACCACGATCTTCTACATGATCACCGGTCTCGTCGGGGCGGATCGGGGCGTCATCAGCCTCGACGGCCATGACGTGACAGGCCTGCCCATGTATCGCCGGGCCCGGCTGGGCATCGGCTATCTTCCGCAGGAAGCCTCGATCTTCCGCGGCCTCAACGTGGAAGACAACATCCGCGCCGTGCTCGAGATCGTGGAGCCCAGCCGCAAGGAGCGCGAGCGCAAGCTCGACGCGCTCCTCGAGGAGTTCAACATCACGCGTCTGCGCAAGTCCCCCTCGATCGCGCTCTCGGGCGGCGAACGGCGCCGCTGCGAGATCGCCCGTGCGCTGGCGGGCGAGCCGACCTTCATGCTCCTCGACGAGCCCTTCGCGGGCATTGACCCGATTGCGGTCGGCGACATCCAGAACCTCGTGCGGCACCTGACCCGCCGCGGCATCGGCGTCCTCATCACCGACCACAACGTCCGCGAGACCCTGGGGCTCATCGACCGCGCCTACATCATCCATTCCGGCCGCGTGCTCACAGAGGGCACGCCGGACGCCATCGTGGCGAACGAGGAAGTGCGCCGCCTGTATCTGGGCGAGGATTTCCGGCTCTACTGAGACGTATCCCTTTTGACGGATCGCTCCCGATCCCGGTAGAAAGTAAACGGCATGCAAGAAGCATGCCGTTTCGGGTGCGGTCATGAGTGCGATGCAACGGCTGGAGCTGCGCCAGGGCCAGTCCCTGACCATGACGCCCCAGCTCGTTCAATCCATCAAGCTGCTTCAGCTCTCCCATGCGGAGCTCGCGGCCTATGTGGCGGCGGAACTCGAACGCAATCCCCTGCTTCAGGAAGGCGAGATCCGGGCTGACACGCCCAGCCTGAGCCTTGCCGACTTCCTGCGCGCTCGGCAGAAGGCGCAAGCCGCAGGCGCCAGGATCGTTCCCGGTCCGCCGCCCCTGCGCGGCCAACCCGCCTCGGGAACGCCCGGTCCCGCTCACGGCGAGATCAGGCCCGAGCTGGAGGAGACGCTGGCCCGCACGGCCAGCCTGACGGAACACCTGCAGGCGCAGCTCGATCTCGCCACGTTTGATTCTCACCTTCGCGCGATCGGCGAGCACCTGATTCACAGCCTCGACGAGGCCGGCTACCTCAGGGAGGACCCGGACGAGATCGCCGCACATCTGGGAGTAGCGGCCGCCGAGGTGGAAGCGGCCCTGCGGCTGATCCAGACTTTCGAGCCCTCCGGCGTCGGTGCGCGGGATCTTGCCGAATGCCTGAAGATCCAGCTGAAGGAGCGCGGCCGGCTCGATCCGGCCATGCAGGCGCTGCTCCAGCATCTGCATCTCGTTGCCCGGCAGGATTTCCCCGCTCTGCGGAGAGTGTGCGGCGTCGACGGGCAAGATCTCGCCGATATGCTGGCCGAGATCCGCCGCCTGGAGCCCAAACCGGGTCTCGCCTTTACGCCCGCCAGGATCGATGTGCTGGTGCCCGATGTGCTGGTGCGGCCCGCGCCCGACGGCAGCTTGAGGGTCGAGCTCAATCCCGACACCCTGCCCCGGATCCTGTTCGACCGAGCCTATTACACGGAGGTGGCGAAGGTACTGCGCAAGGACGAGGACAAGAGCTTCCTGTCCGAGTGCGTCCAGACCGGGAGCTGGCTCACCCGCAGCCTGGAGCAACGTGCCAGGACCATCCTGAAGGTTGCCACCGAGATCGCCCGCCAGCAGGAGGACTTCTTCCGCGAAGGGATCGCCGGGCTACGTCCCATGACGTTGAAGAGCGTAGCGGACGCCATCGACATGCACGAATCCACGGTCTCCCGGGTGGCGGCGAACAAGGCCATCGGCAGCGAGCGCGGCACCTATCCCATGAAGTTCTTCTTCGGCGCCGCCACGGGCGAAGGCGAGCATGCCGCCAAGGCCGTACGTCACCGCATCGCTCAGCTGATCGGTGCCGAGACGCCCGAAGACGTGCTCTCGGATGAGGCAATTGCCCAAAGATTGAAAAGGGAGGGGATTCATGTCGCCCGCCGCACGGTGGCGAAGTACCGGGAGGCTCTGCGGATCCCATCCTCGGCGGTTCGTCGTCGCCGGCACAGTCGCGAAGCTTGACCGGTCAGCCTTGAGATTTCAAGACTTGCATTGAACTCCATTCGGATCATCATCTCCAAGCGTCATGCCCTAAGGGATCGCGGCCAAGCGACGGCGCCACGGTGAAAGAGCCAGTTGAGGAGGATATGATGACATTGAGAGTGTCGGGGAAGAATCTCGATATCGGCGAAGCTCTCAGGTCTCAGGTCCAGGCCCGAATGGCCGGTGCGCTGGCGAAATACTTCGACGGCGGCTATTCCGGCCATGTGACCGTCACCCGTGACGGCGGCGGATTTCGCACCGACTGCGTGCTACACCTCACTTCCGGCATGACCCTGGAGGCTTCAGGCGCAGCCGGCGATGCCTATGCCAGCTTCGACCAGACCGCAGGCCGGATCGAGAACCGCCTGCGCCGCTACAAGCAGCGCCTCAAGGACAAGTCCGGCACCGGTGCACGCACCGGCAGCCTGGAGGTCCCTTATGCGGTCTTCGAGGCGCCGAGCGACGAAAACGTCGAGGAGGAGGGCTATCATCCTATCGTCGTAGCCGAGACCACGAAGCCGCTTCACACGCTCTCCGTCAGCGACGCTGTGGTGCAGCTCGATCTGACCGGGGCAGCCGCTCTTGTGTTCATCCACGCTAGCACCGGACGCGTGAACGTCGTATATCGCCGCGGTGACGGAGCAATCGGTTGGGTTGATCCGCCGCTCGCACAGGCCTGAGGGGAACTACCTCTTTTGGCCCAGTTCTTGCGTGGAACGGTGAGAGGCCTTCCAGGCTTCACATCAAGAATGCAGCGTGATCGATGCCCTTGCTGGACTTTCTAGACCCTCAGGCCGTCCTGCCCGCCTTGCGCGTCAGCGGCAAGAAGCAGGCTCTTCAGGAACTGGCTTCCCAGGCGGCCCGGCTCACAGGCCTTTCCGAGACGGCCATCTACGAGTCTCTCCTGCAGCGCGAGCGCCTCGGCTCTACCGGAATCGGCGAGGGCATCGCCATTCCTCACGGCAAGCTGCCGGGCCTGACCCGGATCTTCGGTCTCGTGGCCCGTCTCGACAAGCCGGTGAATTTCGAAGCCCTCGACAGCCAGCCGGTGGACGTGATGTTCCTGCTCCTCGCCCCCGAAGGCGCCGGAGCGGATCACCTGAAGGCCCTGGCGCGGGTTGCCCGCGTCCTGCGTGAGCCCGGCCTGATCGAGCGGGTGCGCGCCACCCGGGATCCTGAGGCTCTTTACGCCATCATGACCGAAATGCCCAAGGCCGCCTGACGCCGGCAGGATCCGGCTTCTGACCTAACGTAAAGATATCTTTAAGACGTCCTCCGCAATCTTGCCGCAACGGTACAAGAAGGATTCGGGGGCAATGGCGTTTCTGGCTCGGTTGAAACAACCGTCGGTGCGGATGCGCGTCGCGACTTTGAGCGGCGTGATGGTGCTTGGCTTTGCGGTCATCGGTGCGGTGTTCCAGACGGGCCGTTCCGAGGTGGAGCAGGCGCTCTCGGCACAGCAGACCTATTCGGCCCTCGCCGAGAAGGCCAACGGGTTCCGCGGCCGGGCCGATGGCCTGAAGGTGGTGGCCGGCGAATGGACCACGAGCCGGCTCAGCCATCATGGCCAAGCCTTCTTGGAACAGCACAAGTCTCTGGCTGCTCAGCTCGACGAGATGAGCGCGGCACCGGGCGCGACCCTGATCGAGCCCGAGATTGCCTCCCTGAAGCAGCATGCCGCTGCCCTGCTCAGCCAGGGCAGGGCTCTCGACAAGCTCTATACCGCTATCGGCACCAAACCCGACGAGGGTGCGCAGGGGCGCCTTCTCAAGGCCGAGGCGAACTTGGAGAAGCTGGTGCGGCCCCTGACGGGCAGCGGCGAGACCATCACATGGCGCCTGTGGGCCGCCATGCTCGGCATGTTCAACCAGGAAGCCCGCGCCCGCATCCTGCTCGAGGAGAGCATCCTGGGAGCCTTCGAGGTCGAGCAGGGACGTTTCACCCGTGCCCTGGCCCAGCTCTCCGGTGATCTTGCCAAGGAGAAGGCTGCCGTCGAGAGCGCCAGCGTGTCGTTCCAGGAGGCTTTCAATGCCTGGGGCGAGTTGGAGCGGGAGGTCTCGGGCCAGAGCGAGAAGCTGATGGGGCAGTTCGACCTGCTCGTGCCGGCGCTCGATCAATTGCTCGCCAAGGTCCGTACCGAGGCTCATAAGACCGATGACCAGCTCACCGCCTCGCAGCAGCGCACCTTCACCCTGATCCTGTGGGCCATGGGCGCAACGCTTCTCTTCGGCCTGGTTCTGAACTTCATCGTCGGGCGTTCGATTTCCCTGCCGCTCACCCGCCTGCAGCAGGCGATGCGCCGGCTCGCCGACGGCGACGCCTCCGTGGAGATTCCCTCCACCAAGGGGACCGACGAGATCGGCGCCATGGCCCGCACCGTGCTGGTCTTCCGCGACAATGCCCGCGAGCGCGAGCGGCTCACCCACGAGCGCGAGGGCATGGCGGCACTCGATGCCGAGCGCGCCCATGCGATCTCCAACGCCATCATGGCGTTCGACGCCACGGTCGAGCAGATCCTGGCGGAGGTCCGCGATGTCACGGGCGATCTCGCCAGGGCCTCCGGCCAGCTGGAGGGCTCGGCCAACCACGTGACCCAGCAGGCGCAGATCGCAGGAAGCGCCTCCCTGCGGACGGCGCACAACATGTCGGCGGTGGCGAGCGCCGCCGAGGAGCTCGATGCGTCCCTGGCCGAAGTCGCCGCTCAGACGAACGCCTCGGCGAAGGCCTCCGAGCGCGCCGTGGCCGAGGCCCGCGGAGCCTCGAGCAGCATGTCGGTGCTGTCGTCCGCGACATCGCAGATCGGCGAGGTGGCGGGCCTCATCCGCTCCATCGCGGCGCAGACCAACCTCCTGGCGCTCAACGCCACCATCGAGGCGGCCCGCGCCGGCGAGGCCGGCAAGGGCTTTGCCGTCGTGGCCAACGAGGTGAAGGATCTGGCCGGCCAGACCGCCAAGGCCACCGAGGAGATCGCCCGGCAGATCGAGGCGGTCCAGGCCGCCTCGCGGGAAACCCTGGTGGCGCTCGGCACCGTGCAGGCCTCCGTCGAGGATCTGGCCGGGGTCGTGTCCACGGTGGCCGGAACCGTGAGCCAGCAGACGGCGGCAGTATCGGAGATCGCCCAGTCGGTGGCTCAGGTCTCCACGGAAGCGCAGGCGGGCACCTCGGCGATCGAGACCACGCAAGGCGTCGCCGTGCAGTCTCTCGATGCAGCCCGGGCTGTGGCGGATCTCTCGGTGGCTCTGGAGCACCAAGCAAAGCGGCTCGGTGCCGAAATCCACCAGTTCCTCAACAGCGTGAAGGCGGCTTAAGATCGAAAGGCTGGGGACCTTACGGCTGCCCGGCCATTTCCCAGACGAGCTGGACATTGGCCGTGTAGCGGATCGTCGCCGGGGGCACGATCGGCACCGATTCCGCTCCCTTGGCCATCGTCATCGACATGCGCATGTCGGGCTGCGGCTCGAAGGGCTGGGCGGACCCGTCCCGGATCTCCAGCAGGCGGCCGAGCGACACGCCGGCCGCGGCGGCATACACGTCGGCCTGCCGCCTGGCATCGCGCACGGCGGCCTCGCGCGCCTTGTCCGCGCCTTCCTCCTGCCGGTCGAGACCGAAGGAGACCGACTGGAACGTCATGTCGCCGCTCGCCAGGATCTCGCCGGCCAAGCGCCCGACGCCGTCGAGATCGCGGGTGGTGATCCGCAGCTGATGATGGGCGGAGAACTTCGGGGTCTTGATCTCCTTGCCGTCGGGGCCGACCTGCTGGGGCGTCTGGAAAACCTGGAAATTCGCCGTGCGGATGTCCTCGCGCTTGATGCCGAGGCCTTGGATGCGGGCGAGCACCCGCTCCGTGGCCGTGTTGTTGGCGGCGCTCGCCTGCGCGACCGTGTCGGCCTGGGTTTCCACCGTCACGTGGATGCGCGCGAAATCGGGCTTCAGCTCCGCCTCGCCGGTGCCCATGACGCTGATCGTGGGCTGACGTGGAGAGGTGGGAGCCTGCGCGAAGGCAGGGGAGACCAAGCTCATGGCGAGGAAGATGACGGCTACGGAACGCATGACGAAACGTCCTTCTTGAAAAGAAAAAGCTCCACCCGAGCGGGTGGAGCTTGGCGGGCGCGCCGACTGTGCGCGACCGAATCTGAGCGGCGGATTAACGGCCGGTCTTCACCCGGGTCCAGAGGCGGGTGACGGTGCGCTGGGAGCGCTCGTCATAGGCCGTGTTGGTGAAGAGCCGCTTCATGGTGGCGTCGTCCGGATAGATGCCGGGATTGTCGAGGATCGCCTTGTCGATATGCTGCTTGGCCGCGAGATTGCCGGACGCGTAGGACACGAAGTTCGTGTTCATGGCGGCGATCTCGGGACGGAGCATGAAGTTGATGAATTCATGCGCCTCGGCCACGTTCTTGGCGTCCGCCGGGATCACGAAGCTGTCGAACCACATCAGCGCGCCCTCGCGGGGGATGACGTAGCCGACCTCGACGTTGTTCTTGGCCTCTTCGGCGCGGCTCTTAGCCTGGATCATGTCGCCCGAGTAGCCCACCGCCACGCAGATGTCGCCGTTGGCGAGCGCGTTGATGTACTCGGAGGAGTGGAACTTCTGGATGTTGCCGCGCACGCGGAACAGGGCATCGCCCGCCTTGTTCAAATCCTCGACGCGCTTGGAATCGGGATTGAGGCCGAGATAGGCGAGCACGCCGGGGAAGAGGTCCTCAGGTGAATCCAGCATGTAGATGCCGCAGGCCTTCAGCTTGGAGGAGATCTCCGGCTTCAGCACGAGGTCCCAGGTGTTGAGCGGCACGTCGCCCAGGATTTCCTTAACCTTCTTCACGTTGATGCCGATGCCCGTGGTGCCCCACATGTAGTTCACGGCAAACTGGTTGCCGGGATCGAACACGGCCAGGCGCTGCGTCACCTCCGGCCACTGGTTGGCGAGGTTCGGCAGCTTCGCCTTGTCGAGCTTCTGGAACACCTTGGCGCCGATCAGGCGCTGCACGAAGGGGCCCGACGGCACGACGATGTCGTAGCCCGACTTGCCGGCGAGCAGCTTGGTCTCGACGATCTCGTTGTTGTCGTAAGTGTCGTAGACCACCTTGATGCCGGTCTGTTTCGTGAACTCGTCCAGCGCCTTCGGGTCCACGTAGTCGGACCAGTTGTAGACGTTGACCACACGCTCCTGGGCGGTGGCGGCGGTTACAAGGCTCAAGGTCAGAGCAACCGAAGCGAGAAGACGGATCATCAGGGGTGGGAACTCCTTGAAATTAAGAAAAGCCTTTATTGGCCAAGCGCTCAATTGAAATCCTATTGCCCCGCGCGTCAAGGCTGTTTGGGCTGGATTGCGCGCCACTGCAGGAGGCGCTCGTAGATCGCAACGGCCTCCCCGTAGCCTGCGGAGCTGCGGATCCTGCTCAGGTTGCCGAGAGGGCGCCGCGATCTCGCGTCGAAACTCACGTTGTCGAAGCCTGCGCTCACGCCGCAATACAGCCTTCGACAGGCTCCCTCGGCATCGTCGAAAACAATCCTGCCGGCGTGAAGCCGTAGGGAGAACGTACAGGCCGGCCATGGGTCGTCCTCGCCCGGAACGCTGCGATAGACCAGCCGGGATCCTTCGACCTCCGCGATGCCGGAGAGGGTGCAGGCATGATGGCCGTTGATCTGTGTGTTGATGTAGAAGCTCCCCTGCCCGTAGGGGATGATCTCGAGGACGTGCTCGGTTCTGAAAGGGCGCTCGGGGTGGAGGAACTCGACCCTGACGGGAACGCGATAGGCGCCCGCCAGGTCTTGGATCGTCAGGGGCTCGGCCTGAGCTGCTGCCGGGGCGAGCCAGAGGAAGGCGGACAGGATCGTGATGCGGCGCATCGAGCATCCTCGTCCGATCATGGTCAGCGGGCTTTTCCGACCGCGTCGGCCAGCCGCTCCAAGCCGGCATCCAGGGTCGAGTCCTTCTTGGCGAAGCAGAAGCGCACCACGTTCTTCACCGCGCCCTCCGCGTAGAAGGCCGAGACCGGAATCGCCGCGACTCCATGCTCCATGACGAGGCGGCGGCAGAAGGCGACATCGTCGCTCTCGCCGAGGGGCGCGATGTCGATGTTGACGAAGTAGGTGCCCTGGCTCGGGATCACGTCGAAGCCCAGCGTCCGCAAGCCATCGGTGAAGCGGTCGCGGCTGCGGGCGAAATTCCTGCGCATGTCCTCGAAATAGGCATCGTCCTTGGCGAGCCCGTAGGCGACCGCATGCTGCAGGTTCGGCGCCGTGGTGAAGGTGAGGAACTGGTGGGATTTCGCCAGCACCTTCATGATGTGGGGCGCGGCGCACACGAAGCCGACCTTCCAGCCCGTGAGGCTGAAGATCTTTCCCGCCGAGCCGATCTTCACCGAGCGCTCGCGCAGGCCGTCGAGCGCCAGAATAGGCCGGTGCTGCCTGCCGTCGAACACCACGTGCTCCCAGACCTCGTCCGAGATCGCAATCGCATCGAAGCGGCGGCAGAAATCGGCCAGCAGGTTCAGGTCCTCGTCCGAGAACGTCGTGGCGGTCGGATTGAGCGGGTTGTTGAACACGACCGCCTTGGTCTTGGGCGAGAAGGCCTGCGCCAGCGTTTCCTCGGTCAGGCGGAAATGCGGCGGCTGCAGGGTGACGAATTTCGGCACGCCGCCGGCGAGCCGCACGAGGGGCAGATACGCGTCGTACATGGGCTCGAACAGCACCACCTCGTCGCCCGGCTCCACGATGCCGAGGATCGCGCCCGCGAGCGCCTCCGTGGCTCCCGACGTGACCATGACTTCGGTGTTCGCATCGAGATCGATGCCCTGCCAGTGCTTGTAGTGTGTGGCGATGGCCGAGCGCAGTTCCGGGATGCCCATCATCGATGGATACTGGTTGTAGCCGTTGAGAACCGCATCCGCCGCCGCCCGCCGCACATCCTCCGGGCCGGGATCGTCCGGAAAGCCCTGGCCGAGATTGATCGCGCCGGTCTCCCGGGCCAGGCTCGACATCACTTCGAAGACGGTGGTGGGCAGGTTGGCGAACAGATTGTTCATGCCGCTCTCTCAATCGGTGTTTATTGAAGTTGCTGATCTGCTTCGTAACATGGAGTGGCGGGAGATCGAACCGGCATTCATTTCAAAAAGACCAGCGCCTTGTGGCCCGCAGCTTGCGCTGCGAGCCTGAAGGGTGATCGAGGGTGGCGCGACAGGCAGCCCGGCTCGATGTGTGATGGTGAAAGGGAAGAGCCGAACTGTCTCTTCGCGCACGGCTTCTTTAGGCGGACAGGCGGTGCCGGCCCGGTGACCGCTCAAGGCGGGGTCCGTCTGCTCGACGGGGGCCTTGAACCGATTCCGACCACCGGCACGCAGCCTGGGCCTCCTGTCACACACACCTGCGTATCAGCACGTGCACAGGACCGTGCCTGCCTCCACACTGCGACGCCTCGCGAGCGCGCCCCTCGTCAGAGGCAGGTCTACACAACCTTATAGCCGAGCTTGCAGCTTTTGTCAAGAACAAAGCGAGAACAAACCTCGCCCTCTCCCCTTTGCGGGAGAGGGTGGCCTGCGTAGCAGGTCGGGAGAGGGGCCTCGCTCAACCGGACTGCCCCTCTCCCGGCTCACTCCGTTCGCCACCCTCCCCCGCAAAGGGGGGAGGGGCACACCCGATCTGGGTGGGAAAGGGATCACCCGCGCTCTGGCGACGCAGGCGCCGGTGGTCCTCGCCGACGCGCCTGTCGCGGCGCTTGACCGGCGCCATCGGCTCATCGTGCCCGAAGCCCGTGCCGGAGCCGCGGTGGCGATCCTGCACGACCTGAACTTGGCAGCCCGTTTCGCCGACCGTATCGTCCTGCCGGATCAGGGAAAAGTCGGGGCCTCCAGTCCGGTCGAGGCGGTGCTGACGGAAGCCCGCCTCGCTGTGAGCTTGGGCATTCGGGCATGGGGCGCACGGAGGAGGGGAGCCTTCTGGCGGTGGCCCAGGACCCTCTATCCAGCGCGTGAGGGGCTTGCGCTGGAGGCATCTCTGGTAGGACAAGGTTACATTGACAAAGGGGTGAGCCCATCCGATACCCCGGGGCAGCAGACGGCAGGGCCATGAATCGGCAGGATCTCAAGAAAACTCTCATTGTTGTGCACGATCTCGTGGTGACCGGCGTGGCCGTCCTCGCGACGTTCTTCGTGCGCTTCGAAGGGACGCTTCTGAACGAGCGGCTCGTTCACCTGCCGCTTTTCCTGCCGCCCTTCATCGCCTTTGCCGGCGTGGTCTACTGGTTCTCCCAGCTCTACCGCTCGAAGTGGCGCTTCGCCTCCCTGCCGGACCTGTTCAACATTTTCCGGGCCTCCAGCATCCTGGCCCTGACCCTGCTGGTGGTGGACTACATTCTCCTGTCGCCGCAGTTCCTGGGCACCTTCTTCTTCGGCAAGATCTCGATCGCCCTCTACTGGCTGATCCAGATGTTCCTGCTGGGCGGCCCGCGGCTTGCCTTCCGCTACCTGAAATACGCCCGGTCCCGGAACAGCCTGCAGCGGGATGCCAGCACGCCGACCCTGCTGCTCGGGCGCGTGGCCGATGTCGAGGTGATCCTGCGGGCCGTCGAGGCGGGCACCGTCAAGAAGATCCAGCCCAGGGGCATCCTCTCCTACCGTGGCGACGATCTCGGCCAGTCCATGCGCGGCGTGCCGGTGCTGGGCACCTTCGACGACCTCGATCAGGTGGTGCAGGACTTCCAGGAGCGGGGCGTGCCCATCCGCCGGCTGGTGGCGACCCCGAGCGCCCTGACGCCGGAGGCGAACCCGGACATGCTGCTCGCCCGCGCCCGCCGCCTCGGCCTGCCGCTGGTGCGGGTCACGAGCCTGGGCGAGGGCATGCGCAACGCCGAACTCGCGCCGCTCGAGATCGAGGACCTGCTCCTGCGCCCCACCGTGCAGATCGACCGGAAGCGGCTGGAGACCTTCATCCGCGGCAAGCGGGTTCTGGTGACGGGCGGCGGCGGCTCCATCGGGTCCGAAATCTGCACCCGCGCGGTGGCCTTCGGGGCGAGCGATCTTCTGATCCTGGAAAGCTCCGAGCCGTCCCTGCACCACATCCTCGAAAACCCGACGCTCCTGTCCAGCGACACCAACGTGGACGGGGTCATTGCCGACGTGCGCGACCGGGAGCGGGTGCGCGAGGTCATGACCGCCTTCAGGCCGGAGGTGGTCTTCCACGCGGCGGCCCTCAAGCACGTGCCCTATCTCGAGAGGAACTGGACCGAGGGCATCAAGACCAACGTGTTCGGCTCGGTGAACGTGGCCGATGCGGCGGTCGAGGCGGGCGCCGACACCATCGTGATGATCTCCACCGACAAGGCCATCGATCCGGTCTCGATGCTGGGCGCCACCAAGCGCCTCGCCGAGATGTACGGGCAGGCGCTGGACGCGGAGTTCATGGGCCGCAACGGCGCCACCCGCACCATCGCGGTGCGCTTCGGCAACGTGCTGGGCTCGGTCGGGTCCGTGGTGCCGAAGTTCAAGGCGCAGATCGCCCGCGGGGGACCCGTCACGGTCACCCATCCGGACATGGTGCGCTACTTCATGACCACCCGCGAGGCGGCCGACCTGGTGCTCACCTCCGCGTCTCATGCGGAGGAAAGCCGATCGCTCACGGAGCGCTCCAACGGGGACGAACGCGCCTCGGTCTATGTGCTGAAGATGGGCCAGCCCGTGCGCATCTATGAGCTCGCCGAGCGCATGATCCGGCTTGCCGGCTACGAGCCGGGCGAGGACATCGAGATCGCCGTCACCGGGGCCCGGGCCGGCGAGCGCCTGCACGAGATCCTGTTCGCCCGCGAGGAGCCGCGCACGGAAATCGGCATCGACGGCGTCATGGCGGCCAAGCCCATCTTCGCCGACCGCGAGCGGGTTGAGCAGTGGCTCAAGATCCTGGACCGCGCCCTCGCGGAGGGCGACCGGGCACTGGCCGAGCGGGTGTTCGAAGAGGCGATCCCCGAATTCAAGCGCCGGACGCCGGCCCCCCAGCTTGTCGCGCCAGTTCCGCAAGCGCGTAGCGCGTCGAACTGACCGGCTGCCAGCCTAAGCGCCTCAGGGCCTCCGGGCTCGCCACCAGCGAGCCCGCCAGCCGCTGATAGGCCTCGCCCTTTCCCGCCAGAGCCGCCGCCCCCTTGAGAACGAAGGACGGAACCGGAATCAGCCCCGGGGCGCGTCCGAAACCCTCGCGCAGGGCGGTCACCATCTCGGGGATCGTCACCGGCTCGGGATCGGCCACGATGAAGGGGCGCCTCAGAGGCCCGTCCGCCTTGAGCACCGTGTCCACCGCCGCCGCCAGGTTGTCGAGGCAGAGGAGCGAACGCCGGGCCCTCAGGCCGCCCAGGGGCAAGGGCCACGAGGATTGCGCAAGACCGAGCAGGGCAGCCATGTTGCCCTTCACGCCGGGGCCGTAGACGAGAACCGGCCGAAGGGCTGCCCAGTCCAGGCCGAGTTCGGCCAGCCCCCGCTCGGCTTCGAGCTTCGAGCGGCCATAGGCGTCCGTGGGGTTGGGCTCCATCTCCTCCGTCAGCACGCCCTCGGCCGAGGGACCGCTCTGGGCCCGGATCGACGAGAGAAAGACGAAGCGCTTCACGCCGGCGCGCTCGGCCGATTGGGCGAGCTTCACGGTCGCGTCCGTGTTGATGCTGCGGTAGTCGTCCTCCGGGCGGCCCGACATGGCGTGCGCCAGGCCCGCCGAGTGGATCACCATGTCCACGTCGCGCAGGGCTGCGGCCATGTTGTGCGGCGAGGCGATGTCGCCGATCACGGCGCTTGCGGCGCCCGCCGGCACCTCGGACGGGCGGCGCAGCAGCACCCGGACCCGGTAGCCGCGTCTGGGAAGCTCTGAGAGGAGGTGACGTCCGATGAAACCCGTCGAGCCGGTGAGGGCAATCAGGGGTGCGTTCATCAGGGAACCTCCAAAGGAATTGTCTGGCGTGGCGTGGAAAAGCGCCTGAGGAGCAGGCCGACGAGGGCGACCCCTGAGACGAGAGCCGCAGCCTGCACGGCGCCCGAGGGCCAGATCAGTGTCATAGCGGCGAGACCGGCCAGGACAAGGTTGAGCCCGAACACATGAGCGCTGACGTCGAGCGCCGAGAAGCCGTTGTCGGTGGCCTTCTGGTAGAAATGGCTGCGGTGCGCCTCCCACACCTTTTCACGGCGGCGTAAGCGCCGCAGCAGGGTGATGGTGGCGTCCATCAGGTAGTAGAGCGGCAGCAGCAGGGCCGCCCCGAGCGCACCGGTGCCGGCAAGCTCCAGCAGCATCCAGCCGACAAGGAGGCCGATGGGCAGCGAGCCCACATCGCCCAGGAAGAGTTTTGCAACGGGCTTGTTGAAAGGCGCGAAGCCGAGGAGGGCGCCGCAGAGAACAAGCGCAGCAAGGCCGCTGAGCGATGGCTCTCCGTCCGAGAACCAACTCAGGATGCCTATGAACGCCGTCACAGGGACCATCTCGGCGACTGTAATCCAGTCAAGTCCATCCATGAAGTTGACGAGATTCACGAACCAGACGCCGCCGAGAACGAGGAAAGCGTGTTCCAAGCCCAGCGGAATCCATTCGGGAAGAATGCGGATCTCGCTTGTGACAACGACAGCCGTCACGGCTGCGATCTGCAGAAGAAGACGCAAACCCGCAGGCAAAGGCCGAATGTCGTCGACTGCCCCAACTACTGCCAGGGTCAAAGATGCCAGCGCAACGCTCAGGAGCGGACGCGCCGTTTCGAATGATAGACCCGGGAGGCTCAGCAGGAGCGCCATCGGGATCAGCACCGTGCCGACCACGGCGATACCGCCTCCTTGAGGCGTCGGGATTCTATGGCTTGAGCGGGCATTGGGACGAGCCAATGCATAGCGGACGAGCAGCGGCTTCAAGATGACGATCAGCACCGCCGACATGCAAAATGCTGCAAAAATAATGGCCGTGAGAAGGGTAAAGCCGATGGCTGAGAACGGCTCGATGATGGCGGCGATGATGAAGCCTATCACGTACAGGCCGGCCCATATGGCCAGAAGCTTGAGATAATCCCAGATCATTGGACTCAAGCCCCGTGATATTCGCGATACCACGCGACGAAGCGCCGGATGCCCTCGTCCAGGGACGTCGCGGGCGCAAAGCCCACGTCGCGGCGCAGATCCGTCACATCCGCGCGGGTCTCCAGCACGTCGCCGGGCGGCAGGGGCACGTCGACGCGGTTGGCTTGTCTGCCCAACGCCTGCTCGATCAGGGCGATCAGCCGGTTCACCTCTTCGGGCGAATCGTTGCCGATGTTGTAGACCCGGTGCGGTGCCGCGCTCGTGGCCGGATCGGGGTTTTCCGCGTTCCAGGCCGGGTCGCCCGAGGGCGCGCGCTCGACCAGCCGCACGATGCCCTCCACGATGTCGTCCACATAGGTGAAGTCGCGCCAGACCCGGCCGGCGTTGGCCACCTGGATCTCGCGCGCTTGGGCGATGGCGTGGGTGAACTTGTACACCGCCATGTCGGGCCGGCCCCAGGGGCCGTAGACGGTGAAGAAGCGCAGGCCCGTGCAGGGCAGGCCGAAGAGCGACGCATAGGAATGCGCCATCATCTCGTTCGCCTTCTTGGTGGCGGCATAGAGGCTGATCGGGTGATCCGTGGTGTCGTGCTCGGAGAACGGCAGCTTGCGGTTGGAGCCGTAGACCGAGCTCGACGAGGCATAGACGAGATGCTGCACGTCTCCATGCCGGCAGGCTTCCAGCATGCTCATGAAGCCCATGAGATTGGAGGCGGCATAAGGCTGCGGATCGACGAAGCGCACGCCCGGCTGGGCCGCCAGATGAATGACCCGCTCGAAGCGGTGGTGCTGGAACAGGTCGCGGGTGGCCTGCTGGTCGGCGAGGTCCAGGCGCTCGCCGAGAAAGGTGTTGTGGGGCGTGAGATTGGCGAAGCGGGCCTCTTTGAGGCCGATGTCGTAGTAGGGCGTGAAGCTGTCGACGCCCACAACCTGGTGCCCGTCGGCCAGGAGCCGCTTGACCACATGATAGCCGATGAACCCGGCCGCACCGGTCACAAGAATGGGAGACGTCATGATGGGCCCGCTTCGACAATTCGCGAGCACAATAGTGGATTTTTCGCCAAAGGGGAGACTGTTCACAAGGAACAGCCCTCGCCTGCACGAGGGCTGTCGGTCATGTGGCCCATCGCTCCCTGCCTGAGCCGGTTCAGATGACGAAGAAGTCCTTATAGGTCATCTGGAGGTCTTTGGAGAGCGTGGCGATCTCCACCTGCTTACCTTTGCCCGATCCGTCGGCGTCGTAGAAGAGCTTGCCCTTGGCCTTGTCGTAGATGATGAAGTCGTTCTTGTCCTTGGCCTTGGAGCCCGTGACGAAATAGCTGCTCTTCAAAAGCGCCGGCTTGCTCTCGGTGCCCTTGGGGCCGAGCGCGCTGAAGAAGGCGTTGTCGAGCCAGATGCTGTCGTCGCTGACGCTGAAATCGACGATCTTGTCCTTGTTCGTTCTGGCGTTCGCCTTGTTGTCGAACACGAAGGCGTCCTTGCCCGTGCCGCCGGTGAGCTGGTCGTTGCCGGACCCGCCCCAGATCTTGTCGTTGCCGCCCTTGCCGTCGATCTTGTCCTTGCCGCCGTGACCGTAAAGCTTCTCGCTGCTGGCCTTGCCCTTGATATTGTCGGCCTTGTTGGGACGGAAGCTTGCCTCCATGGTTGCCGCATCGACGAAAACGGGGTCGGAAACAAGGATCTTGAACGAAACGGATTCCTGGGACGAGCGTGAACCGTCCAGGCCGGAGCCCTGGGTGAAGACGAGCTTGCGAACGGCGTCCTGCACCTGGGCCGGGGTACCGGTGACTCTGTAGATGCCGGTTTCCGGATCATAGGTGCCGCCGCTGAGGCTCGAGGCCAGGAAGCTGCCCTTCTTGGGGTCGCTGATCTTGATGGTGACGGTCAGCTTGTCGTTGTTCGGGTCGGTGATCGACACCGACGAGAACGGACGACCTCCATCCGCGATCGTCTTGGCAGCGGGGATGCCTGTGATCTCAGGCGGAAGGTTCTTGCCGCCCGTGCTCCAATTGCCGCCCCTGTCCGTTGGCACAAAATGGTCGCGAAGCCACTTCGTGACGGTCACATATTCCTGAATGGGTTCGTGACCTGTGGTTCCATCACCATCATTCAGGATATGAAAGCCGATCAGCTTCTGAAAATCGTCCGGGAGCGCTTCAGAAGTATTCTGGTAAGTCAGAGCTCGGATAAATTTCTGAACGATGGCAGGGGGAGCCGATCTGTACTCCCCCGGATCTTCCGGATCAGGAAATAAAAGTCCAAAACTGTATCCGGTGCTCCGAGGCGCGACCACGGCAACAAAGCCATCAATGGTGATTCTGCTTCCAGAATTCAGGCCGTCGGTAGCAGTAATCCCGTTTCCCTGGACGAATCCAAGTCGATCGTGCTGCGGGTCGCCCAACACCACACCGACTGATA
Source organism: Microvirga sp. BSC39 (assembly GCF_000739015.1). Classification (GTDB taxonomy): domain Bacteria; phylum Pseudomonadota; class Alphaproteobacteria; order Rhizobiales; family Beijerinckiaceae; genus Microvirga. Next base: position 165,867 of record NZ_JPUG01000070.1, on the reverse strand, counting down.
AGTTCACAATCCCGTAACCGCTGATAACCTCAGCATTGTTGCGCCAGTCGAGATACTCGGGACCAGCACCGTCATCGATGCGGATGTAGTCGCCATCGAGATTCCATGTATCAACGGTCGTCGGCATAAAGTCATCCTCATGAACGTTCGTGCACCGCCTGTTTGGGTGCAGTGTCCGAAGAGGATTACTATACGTTATATAGAATCAAAATCGATGTGAGCTGCCCCATGGGTGAGCAGGCTTGTGCCATGGCAGACGAAGCACACCGGCAGCAGAGGCCGAAGAGCCGCTCATGCCCGGCGCCGACTTCAACAGATAATCAGATCAGCTTTCGTCAGCCTGGGCCAGAACAGGCTCGGCCCATTCGGATGCAGCTTCCTGATCCGCGGCCTCGAACGAGAAGCATTGCCGCTCCCGGGCCATGAAGGCGGTGGGCATCACGGCCTGCATCTCGGCCTCGGCGGCTTTGAGATAGGCGTCGTCGTGGCCGGGGTAGAGGTGGAAGATGGCGAGCGCCTTGACGCCGGCGGCCTTCGAGAGCTCCACGCCTTTCTGCCAGGTGGAATGGCCCCAACCGCGGCAGTAGGAATATTCGGCATCCGAGAACATGCCGTCGAAGATCATCAGGTCGGTGTCGCGCACGAAGGCGGCGAGATCGGGATCGGGCCAGGGGTCGCTGTGCTCCACGTCGCTGATGTAGCAGACGCTGCGGCCGCCGTGGCTGAGACGGTAGCCGGTGGCGCCGCCGGGGTGGTTGAGAAGGTGCGTTTCGATCCGGGTCCCGTCGTCGAAGGTGATCGGCTCGCCGGCCCTGAAGCCGTGATACTCGAACCGGGCCGGAAGCTGGCCGAGGCGCACCGGAAACAACGGCGGGGCGAAGAGCCGGCCGAGAGGCTCCATGGCGCTCTCGCCCTCCAGATGCCCGCAATAGGTGCGGATCACGCGCTCCTTGGCAAGCAGCGCCGGCTTGAAGAAGGGCAGGCCGCTGATGTGGTCGAGGTGAAGGTGGCTGAGGAGGATGTCGATCTTGTCGGGGGCGTTCGGGCCGAGGTTCATGCCCAACGCCGAGAGGCCGGTGCCCGCATCGAGAATGAAGAGCCGCTCGCCGCACCGGACCTCGACGCAGGGCGTGTGCGATCCGAACTCGACGAATTGAGGTCCGGATGCGCAGGTGGAGCCGCGTGTGCCCCAGAACCGGACCTGCAGTGCGTCAGAGGATGCAACACGCCTTACCATGGCAGGATCATGATGTAACGAAAACCCCACTTATGTGCGCTGGCGCACATGGACTGCGGTAAGCTGCCCACGACAGGGATGACCGGTCAAGACCAAAGATGTCACGCACTTAACGCCTCCAGGCGCCGGGTGCGGCGCTCCATCACAGGTTCGCCCCGCTCGAAATGGATAACCGCATCGAAGGGCGGTTGATCCATGGCCGGCGAGATCGCGGGCGTCACGAGGATCAGGCCGCGGCCGACGAGCGCCCGGCGCAGGTTCATCACCAGCTTGTCGGCGGCCGGTCCCGGCAGGCCGTCGAGGGCCCGCTGGACCACCAGAATGCTCGGCCGGCGCACGAGGCCGCGCACGAGATCGACGGCGGCCAGTTCGGTGAGAGTCAGGTCGTCCCCTTGCGGATCGATCGGCGTGTCGAGCCCGATGCGCGAGACCTCGCCGTCGAGGCCGCGCTGGGTCAGCACCCGGCGGGTCACCTCCTGCACCGCCTCGAGGGCGCCCGCCTGGTCGGCCGCGATACGGCCGAAGAGCAGGTTGTCCTGAATGCTCGCCGCCGCGCAGAAGCGCGCCTCGTCGTAGAACTCGATGGCCGATTTCAGGCTCACCGGCAGCATGCGGGCGAAATCGGCCCGGGCCACGAGGATGCGCTCCTCCAGGCCCGGTTCGAGCAGCCCCAAGCGGTGCCGGCTCTCGTTGTAGCGCAGCGCCAGTCCGATGAGGCGCTCCTGATCGCGCGAGGTCTTGTCGCTGCGCCGCTGCTCGTTCTTCCGGTCGACGAGATCCTGGAAATAGGGCCGGTCCGCCGCCGAGAAGAAGGAGAAGCGGTCGAAGAGCGGGGACCCGTCCGGGATCTCCGAGAAGATCTCGATCATGCTGGTGGCGATGGACAGGCCCATGCGGGCGAGCGGCTTGGTGAGCTCGTTGGCCTCCAGGATGGCGCGCACGAAGGGGTGGCCGGACAGGCGATCCTCGTGGAAGGCATCGCCGATGGGCTTTCCGAAGAGCAGGTTCTCGCCGATCGTCGCATAGCGGTTGTAGCGCGTGGCGCTGAAGGGATCGACGAAGCGGTCGAGGTTCTCGGTCGCGAGCGCCGCCTCGACGAAGCGGCGCGCCTCCACGATGGCGGCCGCGAACTTCGGCTCCTGCACCGGATCGATGGTCCCGGACAGGCCGCGGGCATGGGTCAGCCGGTCGAGCCCGGCGATGGCGATGGCCTCCGAGAGGCGATGCCTCATTTCATCCGCCGGTGCGGAGCAGCCATAGAGCAGGTTGTCCTTCAGGCTGCCCTCGATCAGCACCGTCTGGCCCGTAAAGGCGATGCGCTGGCTGCGCTCCACGGGGCTGGCGGCGGCGAGATCCACGCCGCCATAGGTCAGGCGGCCCATGGAGGGCGGCAGCTGGCCGCTCATGAGAGCCGCAAGAAGCCTCGGGCCCGCATCGCCGTCGCCCACCAGGGCCACATGGGACGGGAACGCGAGGGTGAGGTTGACCGATGCAACGCGCGCGCCGCCCGCCGGATCGTAGGCGGAGACGCCCTGGGCCACGAGGGCGCCGTTCTCCGGCAGGCTGGCCTTGCCTTTAAGGGCGGCGCGCAGCTTCAGCGGCGCCAGTCCCTTGCCGAGATCGATGAGCAGCGCCCTGGCCCGCATGATCAGCCGGTGCCACTGCACCACCTCGCGGATGCCATAGGCGGCGAGCGCCGCCGCAAGCACGCTGGCCGCGACCGTTCCGGCCGTCAGGGGGCGGGTCTGCGAGAACCAGGCGCCGAGGGCCAGAACCGCCAGGGGGGCGATCATGAGCGCGGCCGCGGAGGCGGCCTCCGTGACGGCCAGGCGGTATTCCTCCCGCATCACCGGGCGGTGGCCGCTCATGAGAGCCCGGCGCACGCGGTCGCGCTCGAACGGCGCGGTGCCATGGGCGCGCAGGGCCGGCAGGCGCTGCTCCAGGCCCGCGAACACGCCTTCCGCCTCGTCGCCCTCCCGGTGACGGGCGGCGGCAGCGTCGAAGCGCAGGAGCGCCCGGCGGGCGCTCACGATCATGGCAAGGGCCAGCACGACGGCGAGAACCGCGCCCAGGTACCAGTCCATGACGAACACATAGGCGCAGGCCAGCCCGATCATGCCGCCGAGCTTCACCGGGATCAGAAGGCTCGATCCCAGCACGCCGTTCTCGCGGGCGAGCCCCCGGGAGGCGAGCGTCGAGATCATAGCGATCTCGTCATGCGACGCGGAGGGCACTTTCAGGATGATGTCGAGGGCCGCCGACTGCGTCCGCGTCAGCATCTGCACGCCGATCCCGACCGCCACCCATTCGAGGGCCACCAGGATCAGCCCGAGAGCCAGGGGGATGAGCAGCACGCCGATGACGGCCGCCAGCGCGAAGGTCTCGGGATCCAGGGCAAAGCCGGGAAACAGGACCAGGGATCCGGGCCACAGGTCGGCCGGCGGCGTGAGGGCGATCCGCAGGAAGCTGGCCGGCGCGTTCCAGGCGTCGGGGCCGCCGGTCGCACGATCCACGATCTGCCGGACCAGATCGAACCCGATCAGGATCAGAAAGCCCGCCAGCAGCAGGAGCCCGAAACCCGCAAGATGGCGGGCGGGCGAGGTTTTCCAGGCCAGGCGCAACGGGTCGCGCTCGATGACGGCTCCCAAGAGCAGCTCCAATGATCGTTCGGGTTCGTGACGTTAGCGGAACCTAGAGCATCCGGGCCAAAAGGGGAAACCACTTTTGGGATCCGTCGATGCGCGATTCGTCAAATAGCGCATCATGTTGAGAGGAAAACCGGATCCCCTTTTCACGAACGGTCGCGGCCGGAAAGCGCGCTCCGGCACAAATGAGGCGTCCCGTGTTTCGTCATCAGCGCCGATTTGCCCTCTCGCCGCGCCGCGCTTCGACTCTATGTCCCCTGCCTTGGTTGCCTGCCATGGAGGATCGGTGAGCCCGCCCATGACGTCCCGTCTGCCGTCCCCCCTGCCGATCGATCCGGTCTTCCAGCTCGTTCTCGAGGTTCCTGCGCTTACCCCAAGGCCGGATCTGCCGCGCCGCCTGACCGCGCTCTTCCAGGAACTCGCCATGGACGAGCCGCCCCGGCCCGTGGAGGAGATCGAAGACCAGATCTGGGCCCTGTGGAGCTCGCACGAGGACCGGATCGCCGAGGAGACCATGGCGGCGGCCGTGGATGCCTTGGGCTCGGGATCGCTCAAGAAGGCCCGGCCGCTGCTCGACCATCTGGTCGCCATGTATCCGGACTGGCCGGAGGCCTGGAACAAGCGGGCGACGCTCGCCTCCATCGAGAAGCGCGATGCGGACAGCCTGCTCGACATCGCCCAGACCCTGCGCCTGGAGCCGCGCCATTTCGGCGCCGTCGCCGGCTTCGGCAATCTCTGCCTGCGCCACGGCCACCTCAACGAGGCGCGCGCCGCCTTCCAGATCGCGCTCGGGATCAATCCGCACATGGAGGATCTGCGCGACATGCTGGAGAACCTGTCGCCGCATCACCTCATGCTGCATTAGGCATCGGACCCAAAAGTGGACTTGCACTTTTGGGATCGAATCCGATGCTTTCTTCTTGAGTGAGAGCATCGTCCGAGCGGAAAAACCGGATCCACTTTTCCGCACGATGCTCTGGACGCTTCCGCCTTCGGCACCGGACCCGTCCGTCATGGAGCGCGGTTGTCCCTGGAAAGAATCCAGGAGACCCGTGATGGCAGATGATTCCCACAGTCCTGCATCGGCGCCGAGCGAGGACGAGCGCTGGAACGCCCTGGCGGAGCTCGACGACTGGCTGCGGACCCCGATGCTGGTGCTCAGCTTTCTGTGGCTCCTGCTCGTCGTGGTCGAGCTGATCTGGGGCACCTTCGACGCGCTGGAGACCTTCGGCACCGCGATCTGGATCGCCTTCATCGTCGAGTTCGTCGTCCGTTTTGCGCTCGCGCCTGAAAAGACCGCGTTTCTCAGCCGGAACTGGCTCACCGTCATCGCCCTGATCGTGCCGGCCTTCCGGCTCTTTCGCGCCTTTCGCGTCCTGCGGGCGGCCCGGGCGGCCCGCGGCCTCCGGCTGGTGCGCATCGTCGGCACGGCCAACAGGGGCATGAACGCCCTGCGGGCGAGCCTGAGCCGGCGCGGCCTCGGCTATGTCACGGGCCTGACCATTCTGGTGGCGCTGCTCGGCGCCGGGGGAATGCTCGCCTTCGAGCCCGCCTCGCAGGTGGACGGGGGATTTGCAGGCTACGCCGATGCCCTGTGGTGGACCGGGATGCTGCTGGCCACCATGGGGTCCGAGTTCTGGCCGAAGACCCCGGAGGGGCGGATCCTGTGCTTCCTGCTCGCCCTCTACGGCTTTGCCGTGTTCGGCTACATCACGGCGAGCTTCGCGTCCTTCTTCGTCGGGCGCGACGCCGAGTCGGACCAGGGCGAGGTGGCAGGGTCGCGGGAGATCGCCGCTCTCAGGGCCGAGATCGCGGCCCTGCGGCAGGACCTGCGGCGGGGAGGCGATGCCCCCGGCGCCTCCCCGCCGCGATGATCAGGACCGGCGCCGCGACGATGGCCTGCTCTCTGCCGGTGCGCGGTCGCTCTCGCCCTCGACCGTGACCTCGTTCAGGTGGCGGGGAGAGGGCGGATTGTCCCCGGCCGGCCAGCCCTCCCGCTGACGGCGGCGGTCTCCGTCCGCCTCGTCCGTCTGGTCGTGCAGAAGGACGACGTTGGTCGCGAAGGGCAGATCGATCTCGGCCTCGGTCAGGGCCCGCTTCATCGCCCGGACCACACGGCCCTGGGTGCGCACCACTTCGGAGCGCTTGGAGTGGGTCCACCACCGGACGCGGATGTTGATGGAGGAACTGGCGATCTCCCAGGCGAAGGCCTCCGGCCCCGGGTCCTCCGCCACGCCCTCGACGTCGCGGATCGCCGCGAGGATGACGTCGCAGGCGTGGTCGATGTCGTCGCTGTACCCGATCCCCACGTCATACTGGCTGCGGCGCAGCGGGAAGGCGGTGTTGACCGTAACCGCATCCGTATAGACGGCGCTGTTCGGGATGATCACCCGGCGCCCGTCGTAGGTTTTGATCAGTGTCGCGCGCGCCTCGATGTGCTCGACCGTACCCTCGTGCTTGCCGACGACGATCTGATCGCCTTGCCGGAATGGCTGGCGCAGGAGGATGAGCAGGCCGGCCAGCCAGTTCTGCAGGATGTCCTTGAAGGCGAAGCCGATGGCAATCGAACCGATGCCGAGGGTCGAGAGAAGATTCGCCGGGCTGATCGACGGAAAGATGATGGTGGCCACCACGAGAAAGCCAAGCCCGATGACCGCCCAGCGTGCGGCACCGGCCAGCATGATGGCGAGGTCCGGCCGGCTCCGCCGCTTGAACACCCGCAGCACGGCCCGGCGCGCGATGCCGGCGGCCACCAGGAAGACTCCGGAGGCGACAAGGGCGATGCCGAGGTTGGGCAGGATCCACCAAAAGCCCTCGATGTAGCCTTCAATGCGCTCCAGGCTGATTCTGGTATCGGGCTGCAAACGGACCTCCGCGGCGGTGAGCAATCGGGTCGAACGTGACAGCCGCGCGATCGGTTCCTGGCCGCGTCACCGGCCGGTCGATGCGCCGCACGGGCGGCGATCCGGTTCCATCGTCCCGCGGCATGCCAGCCCCTCGCTCCCGGCATTTGCAAGCCTCCACACAGCCGAGCTATGCGACATCATGGCCCTGCGCGATCTCTTCCTGATGTTTCTCGTCTGCTTCCTGTGGGCGGCCCATACCATCGTCAGCAAGATCGTGGTCTCAGACATGGAGATCCCGCCCCTGTTCTATGCGGCCGTGCGCTTCGGCATCGTGGCGGTGCTCGCCTTGCCTTGGCTGCTGCCGGCGCCGCGACCGCGATGGCGCATCCTTCTGGTCGGGTTCCTGATGGGAGGAGGCGGTTTCGCCCTGTTCTTCCTCGGCATCAGGACGGCGAGCCCGTCCAGTGCCGCGGTGGTCAGTCAGCTCGGCATCCCGATCACGGCCCTTCTCTCCCTCCTCCTTCTGAGGGAGCGGATCGACGGCAGGCGAGCGCTCGGCATCGTGCTGACCTTCGCCGGCGGCGTGCTCGTGATGTGGGACCCGGGCGGCGGCTTTCCGCTCTCGGCAGGCCTTCTTCTGGTTCTGGCCTCCACGGCCGTGGGTTCGCTGGCCGCCGTGATGATGAAGCAGATCGAGGGCGTGAAGCCGCTGCAGTTCCAGGCCTGGATCGGGCTGTCCTCGGTGATGCCCATGATCCTCCTGACGACGACGCTCGAGACGGGCCAAGTGGACAAGGTGATGGAGGCCGGCTGGAACTTCGTGGCAGCCCTGCTGTTTTCCGCCCTCGTCGTGTCGCTGATCGCCCACACGATCTACTACGGCCTGATCAGGAAATATCCCGCCAACATGATCGCCCCTCTGCTGATCATGAACCCTCTGCTCACCGTGACCTTGGGCATTCTGGTGACGGGCGACCGGTTCGACGCGCGGATGGCCGTCGGGACGGGACTTGCCCTGTGCGGCGTCCTGATCATTGCGCTCAGGCGCAACCACCTCATGCGATTGGCCTGGGCGCGGTGGAAGCGCTTTCGTTAGAGCATCCTGCAGCCCTCCGGGTCCGCAGGATGCTCTCGCTCAAGAGGAATGCATCGGATTGATCCCAAAAGTGCAAGTCCACTTTCGGGTCCGGTGTTTTGGCGGGGATTTTCCGAGCAAGCGCGACAACGGGGCCGTTGCGGGACGGCGGCGGGGGGATGATACCCTACGCCCCATGTCCGATTCGTCCGCAGCCTTTTCCCGTCCCATCGTCCTGCCCGTCGACGGGCGCCAGTCGCCGGTGGCGGCCGGCGTTCAGCGCGGCGTGCGCCGCCTGTTCTCGCAGCTCGGCCACGTGACCTTGCCGGAATTCACCCTCGCCAACGGCCGGCGCGCCGACCTCATCGCGCTCGCGCCCGACGGGGCGCTCACCATCGTCGAGATCAAGTCGAGCGTGGCCGATTTCCGGGCCGACCGGAAATGGCCCGATTACGAGGATTTCTGCGACCGGTTCTACTTCGCGGTGCCGGAGACGGTGCCGTTCGACATCCTGCCGGAGGATCGCGGCCTGATCATCGCCGACAGCTTCGGCGCGGCGATCCTGCGCGAGGCATCGCATCACCCGCTGGCGGGCGCGCGCCGCAAGGCCGTGACCCTGCGCTTCGCGCATGCGGCCGCATCCCTGCTGCACGCGCTGGCCGATCCCGACAGGATCGCGGACGGGCGGCTTTGAGAAGGGCTTAGCGCGGCGCGCGCTTGGCGAGGATGCGCTGCAGGGTCCGGCGGTGCATGTTGAGGCGGCGTGCCGTCTCCGAGACGTTGCGGCCGCACAGCTCATAGACCCGCTGGATGTGCTCCCAGCGCACCCGGTCGGCCGACATGGGATTTTCCGGCGGCAGGGCCCGTTCGCCCGGCTGGGCCATGAGGGCCGCGTGGATCTCGTCCGCATCGGCGGGCTTCGCCAGATAGTCGAACGCGCCCATCTTCACGGCCGTTACCGCGGTGGCGATGTTGCCGTAGCCGGTGAGGACCACACCGCGGGCGTCAGGGCGGCGGTGCTTCAGGCGCTCAATCACATCGAGGCCGTTGCCGTCGCCGAGGCGCATGTCGATCACGGCAAAGGCCGGCGGTTCGTTTTCAACGGCCGCAATGCCGTCCGCCACGCTCTCGGCCACCCGAACCTGATAGCCGCGGCCTTCCATGGCACGGGCCAGACGGGTCGAGAACGGCCGGTCGTCGTCGACGATCAAGAGACTCTTGTCGGCGCGATCTTCGAATGCGGCAGGCGCATCGGCCATCAGAATATCTCCTTGCATCCTAAGGACATTCCTTCATGAGGCGAGCTCGATCAGCTCCTTTCTCATATGGGAATTCATCCCCTAATCTTTGAGAGGCTCCAGCGAACCTCCCTGCGGCGAAATTGCCGCACTTCGTTCAAACGCCCGACGCGGCCAAACGATCCGCGCGATGGCGCCCGAAGCCGGCGGGGCGGCGTTGGTGAGGGTCAGTTCGGCCCCCGATCGCTCGACCAAAGTCTTGGCGATGAACAAGCCCAAGCCCAGTCCTCCGCCCTCCTCGCTGTCCTCCGAACGCTCGGCGGCGCTGCGGGTGGTGACGTAGGGCTCGCCGACCCTGAGCAGGATATCGGGCGCATAACCGGGGCCGTCATCCCGGATCTCGATGAAAACCTCGTGAGGAGACCAGCAGGCCTCGATCGTCACCTGGCTCTCGGCAAAGTCCGTGGCGTTGTCGAGGATGTTGGACAGGCCATAGACCACCCCCGGATTGCGGCGGCACAGGGGTTCGGGGCCATCGCCCTTCGTGATCACCCTCACGTCGAAGCCCACCGCCCGCTGCGGCTCGACGATGTCCTCCACCAGATGGCTGAGGGAGACGGTTTCCAGGAACTCTCCCCCGTCTTCCTCGTCCATGGAGGTGAGCTTGGTCAGGATCGTGCGGCAGCGCTCCACCTGCTCCTGCAGAAGGCGCAGGTCCTCGCCCACCGGGCCGTCCTTGGGCATGGCATGGCTGAGCTCCTTGGTGACCAGCGCAATGGTGGCGAGCGGCGTTCCGAGCTCGTGGGCCGCCGCCGCCGCCAGGCCGTCGAGCTGGGACAGGTGCTGCTCGCGGGCCAGCACCAGCTCGGTGGCGGCGAGCGCCTGGGCGAGCTGGCGCGCCTCCTCGGCCACCCGCCAGGCATAGATGCCGGTGAATGTCGTGCCGAGCAGGATCGCGGTCCAGATGCCCGTCACATAGAGGAAGGGCAGCGAGAAGGTCTGCCCCGGAAACCAGGGCAGGGGCCAATGGGCGAGCACGAGAAAGGTCGCGCAGCCCACGGCCAGCAGCCCGAGCCCCAGGGTCCGCTCCGGCGTGAGCGCCGTGGCCGAGATGAGCACGGGCGCCAGGAACAGCATGGCGAAGGGGTTTTCCAGCCCGCCGGTCAGATAGAGCAGGCCGGCGAGCTGCAGGATGTCGAAGGCGAGCAGGGCCGTGGCGACGTTGTCGCTGAGCCGGTGGCTCGCCGGATACTGGATGCGCAGCAGCAGGTTGACCCACACCGACGCGACGATCACCAGCAGGCAAAAGGCGAAGGGCAGGGGGAATCCGAGGCCGAAGCGGACCCCTATCACCGCTGCGGACTGCCCCGCGACCGCAAGCCAGCGCAGGCGGACGAGGGTGTCCAGGCGCAGGTGCCGGGCGTGGTGCGTGAGGTTCTTCGGCTCGATTCGGGACATCCTCGAACAGAATAGGGTCCAGCCCGTGTTCGCCAAGCAGACCGTCCCAGCCTATTTTCCTACCCGGGACTTGGAACAGGACCGGCAAGCCCCAGGGAACGCCCCGAAACCAAAGTATGGAGTCCGATTTCGCGGTGGAAAGACAAGCTTGTTGCAAAGAGCAGCAGGAACTTTAATCTTAAAATTACGGTTGAGGATAAGCCTACTGCATTGTGCGAGAACCAGGCGCCCGGCCTTTGGGGACACTTAGATGAACTTTTCTTATGTTTGGTACGATACCGCGCACTGGCTTTTGAGCCCCGCCCGCGCGGCCTCCGATTTGACGAAGCATTTTTTCGATAATCCCGGCAATCCGCTCAACAATACCCCTTACGGCCGCACCGTTTCCGCCGCCTGCGAGTTGTTCGAACGCACCACCCGCCGCTACGGCAAACCCGTGTTCGGCCTGCCCACCACGGTGATCGACGGGGCCGAGACGGCGGTCACGGAGCGGATCGTCTGGGAGCGCCCCTTCTGCCGAATCATCTCCTTCGAGCGGGACCACCCCACAGCCAAAAGCCAGCCTAAGCTCCTGATCGTGGCGCCCATGTCCGGCCATTACGCCACGCTCCTGCGCGGCACGGTGGAGACCTTCCTGCCCACCCATCAGGTGATGATCACCGATTGGACCGATGCCCGCATGGTGCCCCTGGCCGAGGGCAGGTTCGATCTCGACGACTACATCGACTACGTGAAAGAGATGTGCCGCGCGTTCGGCCCCGACCTGCACCTGATGGCCGTGTGCCAGCCGGCCGTCCCGGTGATCGCCGCGGTGGCCCGCCTCGAGGCCGAGAACGACCCCTGCATTCCCCGCTCCATGACCCTCATGGGCGGCCCCATCGACACCCGCCGTTCCCCCACGGCCGTGAACCGGCTGGCCGAGGAGCGCGGCATCGAATGGTTCGAGCGCCACTGCATCACCAAGGTGCCCCCGTCCCATCCGGGCTTCTGGCGCGATGTCTATCCCGGGTTCCAGCAGCTCTCGGGCTTCATGGCCATGAACATCGACCGGCACCTGACGGCGCATTGGGACATGTTCAACCACCTGGTGGACGGCGACGGCGACTCGGCCGAGAAGCACCGGGAGTTCTATGACGAGTACCTCGCCGTCATGGACCTGACCGCCGAGTTCTACCTCCAGACGGTCGAGAAGGTGTTCGTGAACCACGAACTGCCCAAGGGCGAGATGATGCACCGGGACCAGCCGGTGGACCTCATGGACATCCGGCGCTGCGCCATCATGGCGGTCGAAGGCGAGCGGGACGACATTTCGGGCGTCGGCCAGACCCTGGCCGCCCTCGAACTGACCCCCAACCTGTCCTCCGACAAGAAGCTCTATCATCTGCAGGCCAAGGTCGGTCACTATGGCGTCTTCAACGGTTCTCGGTTCCGGTCTCAGATCGCTCCTCGAATCGCTGAATTCATTGAGACTCACGATCGAGAACCAGCCCGGAAGAAGGCGTCAAGAGCCTGATCCTGTTCTTGATACGTTCTTAGGAGCGGCAAACGGCTGCGCTGACAGAATCAGCGTGACAGGGCAGATTGCGGACATGAAATCCGCCCTGTTCCGCCGCGTTCCAGCGGACCCGCCTCATCTCAAGGTTCTGCATGAGGGCCAAGCCTTCAAGGTGGCCCTCAAGCGCCGTCCCACGGCCAAACGGATCACGCTGCGCGTCTCCAACGCGACCGGCGAGGTGGTGCTGTCGATCCCCGAGCGCACCGATGTGGGCCTGGCCCAGAAATTCGCCGACAGCCACAGCCAATGGATCGCCACCCGCCTCGCCAAGGTGCCGGAGCGGGTGATCTTCGAGCCGGGGGCGCTGGTGCCCGTGCGTGGCGTCCTGCACCGGATCGTCCATTGGTCGTCGATCCGCGGCGTGACTCAGGCCACCAAGGGCGGCGCCGGCGAGCCGATCATCGCGGTGGCCGGCGAGGCCGCCCATGTGGCCCGCCGGGTGCGGGATTTCCTCGAGGCGGAGGCCAAGAAGGATTTCACCGTCGCGGTGAGAAAGCACACGGCCCAGATCGGGGTTTCGGCCAAGCGCATCACCGTGCGCGACACCAAGAGCCGCTGGGGGTCGTGCTCGGCCACGGGGGCGCTCAATTTCTCCTGGCGCCTGATCATGGCCCCGCCGTTCGTGCTCGACTACCTCGCGGCCCACGAGGTGGCGCACCTGCGCGAGCTCAACCATTCCCACCGCTTCTGGAAGATCACGCACCAGCTCTGCCCCCGCACCGACGAGGCGGAAGCCTGGCTGAAGACCTACGGCAGCGCGTTGCATCGCATCGGGTGAGAGCGCTTCGCGTTTCCATCCCCGGCGGTCCGCAGGACCGGGAAGGGGATCCATGGCGCTGAGCCTGTGAGTGGATTCCCTTCCCCTCCGATGGCTCCGCCATTTCCGGCCGGGAATGACACCTACTACGTCATGGCGGGGCTCGCCCCGTCCATCCCGATGCCGAAAAGCGCAGCGCCTCTCATATCGAGATCACCGGCACAAGGCCGGTGATGACGTGAGAGGCCCCTTAGTGAGTGACAGCTCTGTCATTTCGGCTTAGTCCGACCTGTCATCATCGCTGCTGTCCCAAAGAAAAATGCTCAAGCCCGATACGCTCGCCCTCACAATCGTCCTGGCGCTGCTCACCGCCCTGGGCCCGCTCTCGACGGACATGTACCTGCCGTCGCTGCCGGCGATCGCGGCGGGGCTTGATGCGACCACGGCCCAGACGCAGCTCACGCTGTCCGCCTTCCTGCTCGGCTTTGCGGCCGGGCAGTTCTTCTACGGGCCGATCTCCGACCGGATCGGGAGGAAGCCCGTGCTGCTGTTCGGGCTCGGGCTCTTCACCCTGGCGAGCCTCATCTGCGCCTTCGCGCCCAACATCGAAACGCTGATCGGCGCGCGCTTCCTGCAGGCGCTGGGCGCCTCCGGCCCGATCGTGCTCGGACGCGCCATCGTGCGCGACTTCTATGAGGGGCCGCGGGCCGGCCGCGAATTGTCGCGCATGGGCACGATCATGGGCGTCGTGCCGGCCGCAGCCCCGATCGTCGGCGGCCTCATCGAGCGCGTCTCGGGGTGGCGCGTCACCTTCGCGGTCATGATCCTGTTCGGCATCGTCATGGCGGCCGTCATCAGCCTGCGCATGCCCGAGAGCATCCGCCGGAAATCGGAGGTGCCGATTTCCTTCGGGGCGATCCTGCGCGGCTTCAAGCTGCTGCTCGGACACCCAGGCTACCGCACCTATGTGGGGCTTTCCATGCTCACCTATGGCGGGCTCTTCGCCTTCATCTCCGGCTCGTCCTTCGTGCTGCAGCAGATCTACGGCCTGGATGAGCTGGCTTTCGCCTTCTCGTTCACCTTCGTGGTGGTGGGCTTCATCAGCGGCACATATCTCGCCCAGCATCTCGTGGGGCGACGCGGTCTCGACGGCACGATCCAGCTCGGCGTCTCGTGCCTTGCCGTTGGCGGCGGCGCCATGCTGGCCCTGGTCCTGTCAGGCATGCCCTCGTCGCTCAGCATCAGCGCCCCCATGGCGATCTACGGCATCGGCGTCGGCCTCACCATGCCGCAATCCATGGCCTCGGCCCTGATGCCCTTTCCGGAGCGGGCCGGCGCGGCCTCGTCGCTGCTGGGCATCTGCCAGATGACGTTCGCGGCCATCGTGGGCATCGCTCTCGGGCGCAACCTCGATGCCTCGGCGATCCCGCTTCCCGCCACCATCGCCACAACCGGCGTGCTGGCCCTTGCGCTTTTCCTCGTGACGAGCCGGGCGAGAGGGCATCAGCCCAAGGGTTGATCCGCCGGGACTCCGGCGAGAACATCCGTCGCCTTGTGGTCGGCATCGACACCTTCGATGAAGAAGACCTCGCCGCGCGCGTTCCCGGTGCGCAGGGGCAGGATCTGCCGATAGGCGGGCGACTCATACCATGCGCGGGCGCTGTTCCGGTCCGGGAACGCGATCACGATCAGGTCTCCCGACCAGGAGCCTTCGAGGTGAGTCACCGGTCCTCCGTGAATGATGAACCGGCCCCCGAAGGGCTCGAGCGTCGCGTCGATGCGCTGGAGGTATTCAACGATGTCGGGACCGAGATTCACATCGTGCAGATGACCGACGGCGTAAGCAGGCATGACAGGCTCCTTCTTGTGATGAAGGGAGCATGTCGTGTGGAGAGAGTGCTGGCGATTACGTGCGGGGTAATGTTCTGAGGGTTTGATTGACCGCAGCCACTGTCATTCCGGGGCGAGCGGTAGCGAGAGCCCGGAATCCATAACCGCTAACGGTGCAGAATGGGGTGTGACGCTGCTCACCCCCTCTTGAGACGTCGTGTTTATGGATTCCGGGTTCGCCTGCGGCGCCCCGGAATGACAGTGTCAGACGTGAAGGCAAGCTTTAAAGCCCGAACAGCTTCTCCAAGAAGTTCTTCTCGCGGCTCACGCGCCGCTGAGGCGCGGGCGCGACCCAGCTCCCTTCGCCGTCCGCATTGGCGTAGCGCGGAGCGCCTCCGACGCCGGCAACGGGAATGTCCGACGGCGCGCGCATGCGCTCGAGGCCGGGCAGGGGCACGGGCTGCTTGTCCTTGAGGGCTACCGTCATGAAGTTGTGCCAGACTTCCGTGGGCAGGTTGCCGCCGGTGACGCGCTTGGTGAGCGCGCCGTCGTCGTTGCCGAGCCACACGCCGGCCACGAGGTTGCCGGAGAAGCCCACGAACCAGGCATCCTTGTAATCGTCGGTGGTGCCGGTCTTGCCGGCGAGGGTCCAGCCTGGGATCTGCGCCTTCTGGGCGGTGCCGATGACGAAGACGTTGTGCATCATGTCGTTCATCTGGGCCACGACGCCCGGATCGATTACGCGCCCGAGGCCGCCCGAGCCCGGGCGCTTGTAGATGAGCTTGCCGTCGGTGGTCTTCACCTGGGTGATCACGTAAGGCGTCACGCCGATGCCGCCATTGGCGAAGGGCGCGTAGGCGGAAACCAGCTCCAGCGGCGTCACCTCGGAGGTGCCCAGCGCCAGCGAGCCGTTGGCCTGGAGCGGGGACGAGATGCCGAGGCGTTGCGCGGTCTGCACCACGGCCTTGGGCCCCACCTCCATGTTGAGCTTCACGGCCACCGTGTTGAGGGAGAGCGCCAGCGCATCGCGGATCGTGATCGGCCCGCGATATTTGCGGTCGTAGTTCTTGGGCGCCCAGCCCTTGTAGGCCACGGGCGCGTCCTCCATCACCATGTCGGGGGTGTAGCCCCGCTCCATGGCGGCGAGATAGACGAAGGGCTTGAAGGACGAGCCCGGCTGGCGGCGGGCCGCGATGGCCCGGTTGAACTGGCTCGTCTCGTAATTGCGGCCGCCGACCAGGGCTTTGACGGCCCCGTCCGGCTGCATGGCGACAACCGCGCCCTGGCTCACGTTGAACTTCTGGCCCTTGGCGTTGAGCTCTTCCACCAGCACGCGTTCGGCCGCGGATTGCAGCCCGGGCTCGACCGTGGTCGAGACCACGATGTCGGACTCGACCGTGCCGACGAAATCGTCGAGCACGTCCATCACGTAATCGGCCGCGTAATTGGCCGATCCCGCGCCGTTCGGGCGGACGGGCTCGGCGGGCGCGCCGAGGGCCGTCTTGGTCATGCCCGGCGTGATGAAGCCGAGATCGTTCATGGCCGCGATCACGAGTTCCGCACGCGCCTGCGCCCGCTCCGGATAGCGGTTGGGGGCCAGCCGCGACGGCGACTGGACGAGGCCCGCCAGCACGGCGGCCTCGGAGAGCGATACGCTGCGCGCGGACTTGCCGTAATAGCGCTGGGCGGCCGCCTCGACGCCATAGGCGCCGGCGCCGAAATAGACCCGGTTGAGATAGAGCTCGAGGAGCTGGTCCTTCGAGTAGTGGCGCTCGAGCCAGAGCGCCAGGATCGCCTCCTGGATCTTGCGCGAGGCGGTGCGCTCCTGGGTCAGGAACAGGTTCTTGGCGAGCTGCTGCGTCAGGGTCGAGCCGCCCTGCAGGCCGCCGCTGTTGCTCAAGTTGCGGTAGATCGCGCGGCCGATGCCGATGGGGTCGATACCGAAATGGTCGTAGAAGCGCCGGTCCTCGATGGCGATGAACGCCTTCGGCAGGTAGGGCGGAAGTTCCTTCAAGGTCATCGTGCGCCCGCCCGTCTCGCCGCGATTGGCGAGGAACGAGCCGTCGCTCGCCAGGATGGCGATGTTCGGCGGGCGCTTGGGCACCGCAAGCTGGTCGATGGGCGGAAGCTGCGAGGCGTAATAGGCCACGATGCCGCCGACGCCGATCACGCCCCACAGGCAGAGCACGAGCCCGGCATAAATCAGTTTGCTGAACAGGGAGCGGCCGCCGCGGCGCTTCACCTTCTTGGGGCGCGAAGGCCTGCCGCCGCCCTGTCCCGAAGCTCGCCTGCGCGCCATCGATCCCCCTGCCCGATCCTCGGGCGAGAGGTGAAAATCCAGCTCCCCCGCTTGCCCAGCGGGCGCATCGAACACCGGCTCGCGCCGGTCACGTCCGTTCGCCACGTCTTTTATAACCCCGCATTCATACGGCCGGTGCTGCGGCCTTTCATGCTCTGAGGCACTTTAAATGTGGCGGTTTAAGGGGCGGTTAACGGGAGTTAACGGGTTCTCTGCTGGAACTGCCGAGTCCGGGCCGCGTTCGCAGCCTTATGAGCGCTTACATCGTCGTGCTGGCAGGCTTCGGGGTGGTCGTCCTTCTGACCGCCTGGCTTCCCATGGTCCTGAAGGAACTGCCCCTGTCCCTGCCGATCTTCTGCGTCGGCTTGGGTGCGCTCATCTTTGCCTTCCCCCAAGTCCCGGGCGTGATGCCCCACCCCAAGGAGGAGCTCGCCATCGTCGAGCGCCTGAGCGAGTTCGTGGTCATCATCTCGCTCATGGGTGCGGGCCTGAAGATCGACCGGCCCTTCGGCTGGAAGCGCTGGCGCCTCACCTGGCGGCTGCTCGGCATCGCCATGCCGCTCACGATCTTCGGCCTCGCCTGGCTCGGCACCAGCCTCCTGGGCCTGAGCCTCGCCGCCGCCGTGCTTCTCGCGGGCGCGCTCGCCCCCACCGATCCGGTGCTGGCCAGCGACGTGCAGGTGGGACCGCCGGGCGACCGGGAGGAGGACGAGGTGCGCTTCACGCTCACCTCCGAGGCCGGCCTCAACGACGGTCTCGCATTCCCGTTCATCATGCTCGCCATCGCGTTCGCCCACGAGGTGAGCTTGAAGAGCGTGACGGAATGGTTCGCCTATGGGGTGCTCTGGAAGGTCGGGGCCGGACTCGTCATGGGGTACGTCATCGGGCGGGCGCTGGGCTGGCTGACCTTCCACCTGCCGAACCGGGCCAAGCTCTCCCGCACGGGCGCGGGCTTCGTGGCGCTCGGCATCACCTGCATCGCCTATGGGGTGACCGAGATGGTGAAGGGCTACGGCTTTCTCGCTGTCTTCGTGGCGGCGCTTGCCCTGCGGGCCACGCAACCCGAGCACGAGTATCACCAGAAGCTCCACGATTTCGCGGAAGAACTCGAGCGCCTCATGATGATGGTGCTTCTCGTCCTGCTCGGCGGCGCCATGACGGGCGGCGACCTGTTCAACGCCCTCACGTGGCAGGCTGTCGTCTTCGGCCTGCTGGCCCTGTTCGTGATCCGGCCGCTCGCCGGCTGGATCGGGCTGATCGGCACCGATCCGCCACCGGGCGAAAAGGCGGCGATCAGCTTCTTCGGCATCCGCGGGCTCGGCTCGATCTATTATCTGTCCTATGCCCTGAACCATGCCGAGTTCGACAATGCCGACCTGCTCTGGAGCACGGCGGGATTCATCATCCTCGTCTCCATCGTGCTGCACGGCGTCACGGTCACGCCGGCGATGCGGCACCTCGACCACCGCCGGAAGCTCACCATGCGTGCGGCGCAACGGAAAACGGTTGCCCAGCCGGAATCCTAAATCAGTCCGCCGTGGTCGGGTCGATCACCGAGCGCACCTGCGAGATGCTGTCGGCCGGAAATCCCGCCTTCTGGGCGTGCTCGCGGATCAATCCTTCATCGGGCGCCCGATAGACGCAGTAGATCTTGTCGTCCGTGACGTAGCTTTGAACCCATTGGATCTCGGGTCCGAGTTCGCGCAGGGTATCGCACGAGGTTCTGGAGGCCTGCTGCAGATCCGCAGCAGACAGATTGCCCACATTCGGCATGTTTCGCTCGATCACGAATTGCGGCATGGCCCTTTCGCCGGCAGACCGGCGCCTCCCTTGGCCGAACCAAAGCGGCTCCGGCGTCGGCCAGGGTCTGCTCATGGGGAAGGCGTGGCAACTCCCCAAGAGGGGTAGGGCGCACCCTTCCTATTCCGCCGCCAGCGGTAGCTCGCCCGTTTCCAGATCGGCCTGGGCCAGATCGTGGATGCGGCGCAGGTCATTCAGGAACGCCTCGTAGGCTTCCCGCTTCGTCGCCTCGTCGGGCAGGCGCAGCAGATAGCTCGGATGCACGGTGATGTAGCCCTGGTAAGGGCCGAAGGTCGCGCGTCCGCGCGAGCGGGTGATCGGCGTCGCCTTGCCCGAGAGCGCCAGAACGGCGGTTGCGCCGAGAGCCACCACGAGCTTCGGCCGCACCAGCTCCAGCTCCTTCATCAGCCAGGGCCGGTAGTGCTTCACCTCGCCGGTCGTGGGCTTGGAATGGATGCGCCGATGGCCGCGCTGCTCGAACTTGAAGTGCTTCACCGCATTGGTGAGATAGGCCTGCTCGCGCTCGATCCCGGCTTCCCGCATGGCCTTGGTCAGAAGCTTGCCGGCGGGGCCGACGAAGGGCCGCCCCTGCAGGTCCTCCTGGTCGCCCGGCTGCTCGCCGACGAACACGATCTCCGCATGGTGCGGGCCCTCGCCGAACACGGCCTGCGTGGCGCCGGGCACCAGGGGTCCTGCCTTGGCGATGATGGCGTTGAGTTCTTCCAGGGTCTTTGGTTCCTGATCCCACATGGCCTCTATGGCGCGTTCCGGCGTGCGTTTGGTGGGCATCGTCGCCTCCTGTTCGATCATCCGTTCAACGCGCTGGGCGGCCGTTTGGATCAGACCGGGAATGGCGGCGGTCTCGGGCATGTTGCGCCAGTACTTCTTCGGCATCTCGGCCCGCATGGCCGTGGGGTTCACCCGCGCCGGGTTGAACACGCTCTCGTAATAGCCGCGCCAGCCCTCCTCGAAGCTGTCCTCCTCGGGAGCATCCTCGCGCCGCCCGGGAGGGCCGAAGGCGAGCTCATGCCGATCCCAGCGCGCGGAGCCGATGGGGGTGAGGATCGTCCAGTCCATGGAGCGGAAGCGGTCGACGAAGAAGGGCGCCGCTGCCTCAAGAATGAAATGCTCGGGCTCGAACCAGGCGGCGAAGCGCTCAAGCTCTCCTTGCATCCGGCGGAAGCGCACGAAGGCGTGCATCTTGTGCAGGTCGCGCCGCACGGAGCGGGCCATCAGGTCGATGCGATGCACCAGCGGGTCGCTTGCGACTTCGAGGAGATCGCGCTCGCCGTTCAGGACGCGCCAGACGAGGCTGTAGAGCAGGGCATAGCGCTCGGGGTCGCCGTGGCAGACCACCTGCTCGATCAGCCGTGACACGCCCTTCGGGATCGCGACCGGCGGCGCGTTTGTGACCGTCTCGTCGCCGAGGAGGCCGGGCTCATCGTCGATGGCGAACACCACATGCTGCGGCGCCAGCTCCTCGGCGATCAGCCAGCGCACGGCCTTGCGGAAGGTGTGCAGGTCCGCGCCGGTTTTGAGAGTGATGCGGTGGAGGGTCATGGGAGCCTCAATGGTCATCCCGGACGGCGAAAGCCGATCCGGGATCGTGTGCAGGATGTGGTGCCATTCTCGTCCAGCGATCCCGGGTTCTGCTGCGCAGCCCCGGGATGACAGCCACGCTCTTACGCAAACAGGCTCAACTGTTCCGGCTTCTCGATCAGCCGCTCGCGCAGGTCGAGCTTGTCGAGCCTAGCCTTGGGGTGATGATCGGCCGTGATGAGAAACGGCTTGGCGCGTTTGAGCCCTGAGGTGAGGCGGGCCACATCCTCCAGGCGCAACGTCGTGTGCTTGCGCGCCACCACGATCTTGTCCACCGCCCGGGCGCCGAGGCCCGGCACCCGCAGCAGCATCTCCCGGTCGGCCCGGTTCACGTCCACCGGGAAGCGGTGGCGGTTCTTGAGCGCCCAGGCGAGCTTGGGGTCGATGTCGAGATCGAGCATGCCTTGTTCGGCGCTTGACGCGATCTCGTCCACGTCGAAGCCGTAATAGCGCAGCAGCCAGTCGGCCTGGTAGAGCCTGTTCTCGCGCATGAGCGGCGGCGATTTCAGGGGTAGGATGGCGCTCGAATCCGGAATCGGGCTGAAGGCGGAGTAATAGACCCGCTTCATGTCGTAATGTCCGTAGAGCTTGGCCGACTTGCGCAACACGTCCGCGTCCGTCGTCTCGTCGGCGCCCACGATCATCTGCGTGGTCTGGCCGGCCGGCGAGAAGTGGCGGCGTTCTTCCCGCGCCTCCTCGATGCGCTCGAACATCTGCGCCATGGCGGTCTCGATGGAGGCGCCGTCCTTCTCCGGCGCCAGCTGCTCCAGGCTCTTCTCCGTCGGCAGTTCGAGGTTGATCGACAGGCGGTCGGCCCACAGGCCCGCCTCCTCGATGAGCCAGGGGCTCGCCTCGGGGATGGTCTTCAGGTGGATGTAGCCGCGAAAGCCGTGATCGCCGCGCAGCTTCTTCGCCACCAGGATCATCTGCTCCATGGTGTAGTCGGGCGAGCGGATGATGCCCGACGACAGGAACAGGCCCTCGATGTAGTTGCGCTTGTAGAACTCGACCGTGAGCGTCACCACCTCGTCGACCGAGAACTTCGCCCGCTTCACGTTGGACGAGCGCCGGTTCACGCAATATGCGCAGTCGAACAGGCAGTAGTTCGTCAGCAGGATCTTGAGCAGCGACACGCAGCGCCCGTCCGGCGTGTAGGCGTGGCAGATCCCGGTTCCCACCGTCGAGCCGAGGCCGTCGGGATCCGATTTGCGCTTGGGCGCTCCGGAGGAGGAGCAGGAGGCATCATACTTGGCCGCGTCCGCCAGGATGCGCAGCTTCTTCGAAAGCTTTTCGTCCATGGGTCTTTCGCAGGATTGTTCGTGTTTTGTTCTAGCATGAAGATGGGGCGCTGGCGAGGGTTTAGGGAGAGGGCGGGAGGTCGCACGAGGGGGGAAGTTTGCCGTCATCCCGGACGGAGCGCAGCGAAGATCCGGGATGACGCTTCACTCTGACCAGCCTGCCCAGCGCCAGACCAGAAACGGCGCAAGCTTGTGCATTCAATCCCAGACAGGCCCTTGCCCTTACTCACCGTAACGGTAAGCTCCCCCTGCGCGTAACGACCGGGAGAGAACGCTTCGCATGATCAGAACCCTGCTCGACGGTCTCTATCTCTTCGCCGGATATCTGGCAGGCATTTTCCTGATCACGATCTTTCTCCTGATGATGACCCTCTCGCTCGGGCGCGAATTCGGGATCAACATCCCGGCCGGCGACGATTACGCCGCCTGGTCCATGGCCGCGATGGCGTTCCTGGGCCTCGCCCACACGTTCAGGTCCGGCGAGCTGATCCGCATCGGCCTGGTGCTCGAGCGGCTGCCCACCGGCGCGCGGCGCGGCGTCGAGATCCTGTGCCTTCTCGTCGGTACGGCGGTGATCGGGTTCTTCGCCTGGTACGCGGTGCACATGACCTATGACAGCTGGCGCTTCAACGACATGTCTCAGGGCGCGGTCGCGGTGCCGCTCTGGTTTCCGCAGCTCGGCTACTCGATCGGCCTGACGATCCTCGCGATCGCGTTCATCGACGAACTCGTGCACGTCCTGAGGGGGCGTGCCCCGCGCTACGAGAAGCCGCGGGCGGAAACGCCGGAGGAGATCGTCAACCGCGCAGCCGAGAGCGGGCTTTAAACGATGTTTGCAGATCTCGGCCTCGTCACCACCGCCGTCATTCTCCTGGGCCTGCTCATCGGTCTTCTGGCCTTCGGCATCTGGATCGGCATCGCGCTGCTCATCGTGGGCTTTGCCGCCATCTTCATGGTCACGCCCGTGCCCATCGGGCCGGTGCTCGCCACCACGGTCTGGTCGAGTTCCGCCTCCTGGTCGCTGGCGGCCCTGCCGCTCTTCATCTGGATGGGCGAGATCCTCTTCCGCACGCGCCTGTCCGAGCAGATGTTCCTCGGGCTCGCGCCCTGGCTCAACTGGCTGCCCGGGCGCCTGCTGCACGTGAACGTGGTCGGCTGCGGCGTGTTCGCGGCCGTGTCGGGCTCGTCCGCCGCCACCTGCGCGACCATCGGCAAGATCGCGCTCCCCGAGCTGAAGAAACGCGGCTACGACGACCTGATGAGCCTCGGGAGTCTGGCCGGCTCCGGCACCCTCGGGCTTCTCATCCCGCCGTCCATTCCCATGGTGGTCTATGCCATCGCGGCGAATGTGTCGGTGATCCAGGTTTTCCTCGCGGGCTTCCTGCCGGGCCTTCTCGTGATGGGGCTCTATTCCGGCTACATCACCCTGTGGTCGGCCCTCAACCCGAGGAAATCCCCGCCGCCCGAGCCTCGCACGAGCTTCGGCTACAAGCTGCGGAGTTCGGCCAAGCTCCTGCCGGTCCTCTTGCTGATCGCCTTCATCTTCTGCGCGCTCATCTTCGGCTGGGCGACGGCGACCGAATGCGCCGCCTGGGGCGTGACGGGCGCGCTCATCCTCGCCTGGTGGTCGGGCACGCTCTCCTGGGCGACGTTCCGGGATTCTCTGTTGAGCGCCACGCGCCTGACGGTCACGATCATGCTGATCCTGGCGGGCGCCGCCTTCACCACGGCGGCCATGGCCTATACGGGTATCCCGGCGGCGCTCGCCGCCTGGGTCGAGTCGCTGCAGCTGTCGCCCTACGTGCTGATCGCGGCGCTCACCGTCATGTACATCCTTTTGGGCTGCCTCATCGACGGCATCTCGATGATCGTGCTCACCACCGTGGTGGTGCTGCCCATGATCAAGCAGGCGGGGTTCGACCTGATCTGGTTCGGCGTCTTCCTCATAATCCTGGTGGAGATGGCGCAGATCACGCCGCCGGTCGGCTTCAACCTCTTCGTGCTGCAGAACATGAGCGGGCGCGACAGCTTCACCGTCGCACGGTCGGCGCTGCCGTTCTTCTTCCTGCTCGTGGCGGCGGTCGCCATCATCACGGCTTTTCCGGACATCGCATTGTGGCTCCCACGGCTCGCCTTTCCGGAATAGGATCCATCATAACCAGAGGAGAAGGATCACATGAAGCATAGGACACGATTGGGGTTGAGCCTCGCCGGCGCGCTGCTGATGGCAGCCCCCGCGATGGCGCAGACCAAATGGAACCTGCCGGCCGCCTATCCGGCGGACAACTTCCACACCGAGAACCTGAACGCCTTCTCGAAGGACGTGGCGGACGCCACCGGGGGCAAGCTGCAGATCACGGTTCACGCCAACGCCTCGCTGTTCAAGGCGCCGGAGATCAAGCGCGCGGTGCAGACCGGCCAGGCCCAGGCCGGCGAGGTGCTGATGTCCCTGCACGAGAACGAGGATCCGCTCTACGGCCTCGACGTGGTGCCCTTCCTCGCCACCTCCTTCGACCAGTCGAAGAAGCTGTGGGACGTGCAGCGCCCGGCCATCGAGAAGAAGCTCGAAAGCCAGGGCCTGAAGCTGCTCTTCGCCGTGCCGTGGCCGCCGCAAGGGATTTTCGCCAAGCAGGAGATCAACAAGGTCGAGGATCTGAAGGGCGTGAAGTGGCGCGCCTACAATGTGGGCACCTCGCGCATCGCCGAGATCGTCGGCGCGCAGCCCGTGACCGTGCAGGCCGCCGAGCTGCCGCAGGCCCTCGCCACCGGTGTCGTGACCACCTTCATGACCTCCGGCGCGACCGGCTACGACGCGAAGGTGTGGGAATCTCTGTCCCACTTCTACGACACGCAGGCGTGGATTCCGAAGAACATGACCTTCGTCAACAAGGCCGCGTTCGATGCTCTCGACAAGCCGACTCAGGAGGGGATCCTCAAGGCCGCCAAGGCGGCCGAGGAGCGCGGCTGGCGAACGGCTCAGGAAAAGACCAAGTGGTATCTCGAGCAGCTGGCCAAGAACGGCATGAAGGTGCAGCCGCCGAGCGCGGAACTGAAGACAGGGCTTCAGAAGGTCGGCGAGCAGCTCACGGCCGACTGGCTGAAGAAGGCCGGCACCGACGGGCAGGCCATCGTCGATGCCTACAAGAAGGCCGGTTCGTAGTTCTGTCCACTTTCTCCACCGTCATGCCCGGCCTTGTGCCGGGCATCCACGTCTTTACGACGCTGAAAACGTGGATGGCCGGGACAAGCCCGGCCATGACGTGAGGAGAATGTTGCGAGGACTCAAGCCAGCGTGAAATTCATCGTGATCTCGGCGTTGAGCACTTTCGACACGGGGCAGTTCTTCTCCGCCGCGCGGGCGAGCTCCTCGAACTTGGCCCGGTCGATGCCCGGCACGTTGGCGTTCAGCGTCAGGGCCGATTTCTTGATTGCAAATCCGCTGCCCTCCTGTTCGAGGGAGACCACCGCTTCCGTGGCAAGCTCGTTCGGCGTGAAGCCCGCGCCCTGGAGCTGGAAGGCGAGCGCCATGGTGAAGCAGCCCGCATGCGCGGCGGCGATCAGCTCCTCCGGATTGGTGCCCTTCTCGTTCTCGAACCGGGTCTTGAAGGAATAGGGCGTCGAAGACAGAACGCCGGAATCCGAGGTGAGATGGCCGGTGCCCTCCTTGCCTGTACCCTGCCAGACGGCTCTTGCCTTGCGGTTCATCCTGATCTCTCCTTTGTGCGTGAGGGTGGTGATCTAGGACAGGAGGCACCGGCCTCCAGAGGCCATCATCCCCTTGGGTTTGCGAGTTTTTGATGATCGTCCCCGTGCAGGCGCGCCTGCGCCCCCGGCTCCTCGGCGCGGTTCTCGTGGCCGTTCTGGTCTTCGCGGTCCTGCCGTCCTCCTGGCCGGCGAATTCGCGGCTCCTGGTGGCCTGGGATATCGGCGTCGTGTGCTATCTCGCTCTCGCCTGGAGCATGGCGGTGCGCTCCTCGACGGCCAAGATGCAGGAGCGCGCGGCGCAGGAAGACGAGAGCGCCGGTGTGGTGTTGGCCCTTACGCTTGCCGCCTCCGTGGCGAGCCTTGCCGCCATCGCCGTGCAGCTGACCGGCATCCAGGAGGATCAGGGTGCGCTGCAGGCTTTCCGCCTCGCGATCGCCGCCGTCACGATCCTCTGCTCCTGGTTCTTCGTGCACACCATCTACGCCATTCACTACGCCCATGAATATTACGGCGATGGCGGCGAGCGCCGGGGTCTCGCCTTCCCGCACGAGGCACGTCCCGATTACTGGGACTTCCTGTATTTCTCGTTCAATCTCGGGGCGGCGGCGCAGACCTCCGATGTGGTGATCGTCTCAAGACGCATGCGCCGCCTGGCGCTCGCCCACACAATTCTGTCCTTCCTGTTCAACACAACAATTCTCGCTCTTGCGGTCAATGTGGGGGCAGGATTGTTGTAGAACACGTCCTCAAAAGGCTTTCCCGCTAGGTTGCCCGATGCCCAGTTCCTTTCCTTCATCCGATCTCGTCCCCACCGTCGAAACAGACCGTCTCATCCTGCGCGGGCACCGGCTCGAAGATTTTGCCGACTCCCTTGCCCTCTGGACCGATCCGGAGAGCGTTCGGTTCATCAGCGGCAAGCCCTCCACCCGGGAGGAGGCCTGGGCCAGGATGCTGCGCTATGCCGGCCACTGGTCGCTTCTGGGCTTCGGTTACTGGGTTGTGACCGACAGGATGACGGGCCGGTTCGTGGGCGAGGTCGGGTTCGGCAACTTCAAGCGCGATATCGAACCCTCCCTTGAGGCCATGCCGGAGATCGGCTGGGTGCTTGCCGTTGACCAGCATGGGCGGGGCTACGCCACGGAGGCAGCGCAGGCAGCCGTCGCCTGGGGCGAGGCGCATTTCGGGCCTATCCGCACCGCCTGCATCATCGCGCCCGAGAACGGGCCTTCCATCCGCGTGGCGGAGAAGTGCGGCTACCGGGAGTTCCAGCGCACAACCTACAAGGATCAGCCGACGATCCTGTTCGTGAGGTAGGAGTCGCCTCACGCCTCCGACGGCTCATCCGCGAAGGCAGTGGCGGCAAGCCTCTCGGCATGATCGCGCACATCCTTCGGCCAGAGCCGGATCAGAGCCATGAACAGCTTCCGGTCTCCGGCGAAGAGCGCACGCGAAGCCTCCTCGAACCCGGCTTCGTCGCCGGCGAGCGTCGACATGAAGCGATAGAGCTTTTCCTGGGCCTGCCGCACCCGGTCCTTCGCCTCGTTGCTGCGCCGTGCCTCCTCGACCAGCTTGCGCAGGGCCACGGAGGCGCCGCCCGGCTGGGCGTTGAGCCATTCCCAGTGCCGCGGGAGCAGCGTGACTTCGCGGGCCACGACCCCGAGCTTGGGCCGGCCCGGTCCCCGCGGCTCCGGCTTGCCGGAGGTCTGCTCCAGCCGCTTCACCACATCGTCCGCCGTTCCGCGGAAATCGATGTCGACGACCCGGCAGGTCTCGTCGTCGAGGATCAGGACCGAGGTGCCTTCGTCCTGGTCGAGGGCGGCCTTGGCCTTTGCCGCGACCGTCGCGAGATCGCCGGACGCGATCCGGCGCATGCCCGCGAAGGCCGTGTAGGTTTGGTTTTCGTCAGCCATGATCATCCCCTGCAGCAACAAGCGAGGCAGGGTTTTATCCGGGTTAAATACCTTCGTCAATAATACCCGGGTGAAATGGGCCGGGACTAGGGCCCGTCCTGCTCCTCATCGCGCTCGCCCTCGACAATCCGCCGCGCCACATCGAAGCGGAAGCCCGCGCGGGCCATGGCGGCCAGGTCCTTGTCGCGGTAGGGCGCCCGCTCGCCGGGACGGAAGGGGCCCAGCTTGCGGCGGCGGGCAAAGGCGCAGGCCGCCTGCTCCTCGTCGCCCTCTTCTCCCTCCAGAGCCGCCGCGATGGTCGTGCGGTCGACGCCCTTGGCCGAGAGCTTCGCTTGGATCGCCCGGGCCGATCCGCCACGCCGGCGCAGGGTGGCGACGCGCGCTTCCGCATAGCGGGTGTCGTCGATGAGGCCGATCTTGAGGCTTTTGGCCACCACCTCGTCGATCATGTCGTGGAACTCGGCCGGATCCTCGCCCCGCAGGCGGCAGCGCTTGTCGACCTTGCGCCGCAGAACCCGGCGCAGGTTTTCCGCCGAGGAGGCATAGCGCTCGAGGTACGACATGGCGGCCCGCTGCAGATAGGCCTCCGACACCTTGCGCGGCGGCTTGCGGACAGGTTTGCCGGTCTCGTCCGTCATTCCGGCTTGTCGTCGGTTGAGCGCGAGGTTTCGCCCGGCTTCTCCACCTGGCCGCGGCGCTGCAGTTGGAGGGCCACGAACCAGCACAGGGCGGCCCAGGCTGCGCCCACCGACCAGCCGGCGACCACGTCGCTCGGCCAGTGGACGCCGAGATAGACGCGGCTCACGCCGACCAGCACGGTCATGATGATGGCAAGCCCCATGATGAAGGCGCTGGCGCGCCGGCTCTTCTCCACGCGGGCGAGCAGGGCGCCGAGCGTCAGATAGGTGATGGCCGACATCATGGCATGGCCGCTGGGGAAGCTCGCCGTGTAGATCCGGGTGGCATGGGGCACCAGGTCCGGCCGGGGCCGCTCGAATCCCATCTTGAGGCCGGTGGAGATCAGGGTGCCACCGACGATGGCGACGATCACCAGAAGCGCTGCGCCCTGCCTGCGGGTCATCATCAGATAGACCCATGTGGCCAGGGTGATGATCGACAGAATGGCGTAACCGCCGAGCCCCGTGATGTCCCTGGCGGCTTCCTCCACCCAGGAGGGGCCGAGGGGATTGGCCGGGTTCTGCGGATCGCGCAGGGCGAGCAGAAGCTCACTGTCGAGCGCATGCGTATCGCCCTCCCGCACGTCGTCGGCGAGTTCGATGAAGGCCCAGACGAAGAAGCCGCAGGCGGACAGCGACAGCAGCGGGCCGATTTCGTTGAGGCGCAGGCGAAGCCACAGGCGTGTGGCGGGAGCAAGAAGCGTGTTCATGGCCTCATGACATAGGGAGGTCGGGATGTCTGGCGAGAGGCTTAGGTTCTCTACGGACGTCATCACCGGCCCTGTGCCGGTGATCTCGATCATCGGAGGCACAGCACTTTTCATGATCGGGATGGCCGGGACTGATCCCCGGACCAAGTCCGGGGACGGCCATGACGCGGTGTGTATCGTTCATGGAGGCGAAAGCCGAGATCGCTCGCTGCGATCACACCTCGAGCCTCTTTTGCCAGGTCTTCGGGGCCGTGATGGAGCCGAGATTGAGCCACTCGGCCATGAGGCGCAGCTCGTCTCCCAGGGCGGGGGCGATCTCCTCCGGCGCAATCGAGGCTTCCGGGTGGATGGAGTGGACGATGAGATTGCCCGCCGCGCGGTCGGCCTTCAGGTCCACGCGGGCGACGATCCGCTCGCCCAGGACGAAAGGCAGGCAGTAATAGCCGAATTCCCGCTTCTCGGCCGGGGTGTAGATTTCGATGCGGTAGCGGAAATCGAACAGGCGCTCCGTGCGCGTGCGCTCCCAGACGATGGGGTCGAAGGGCGACACGAGCGCCCGCGCCTCCACCCGGCGCGGAATTTTGGCCTGCGGATCGAGATAGACCGGGCCATCCCAGCCCCTGACGGTGACGGGCATGAGGTCGCCTGCCTCGACCAGCTCGGGAATGCGCGCCTTCGCATCCTTGGGCTCCAGGCGGAAATAGTCGCGCAGGCAGCGCTCCGAGGCGATGCCGAGCGCCCGAATCGACAGCCGCAGGAGTTCCCGCTGCGCCTCCTCGGCCGAGGGTGTCGGCATGTCGAGGATCTCGGAGGGCAGCACCCGCTCGGGCAGGTCGTAGAGGCGCTCGAAGCCGCGTCGCGCGGCGGTGGTGACCTGCCCTGCCCAGAACAGCCATTCGAGCGCCCGCTTGCCGTCGCTCCAGCCCCACCAGGAGCCCTGGCCCTTGCCCCCGATGGAGAGCTCGCCCGCACCGATCGGCCCGCGCGCCTCGATCTCGCGGCGCACCTCCTCGATGAAGGCGCGCTTCTCGCGCCCGAACCGGGCCAGCCCACCATATGTGCCCTCGCCCCGCGCGGCGCGCTCCATGCGCCAGCGGAACAGCGGTTGCAGGTCGAGCCGGATCAGCGAGGCCTCATGGCCCCAGTACTCGAAGGCCTCCCGCTTCTTCCGGTGATAGGCGGTCTTTTCGAGCAGCCCGCGATCGTAGGAGCCGAGCCGCGAGAACAGGGGCATATAGTGGGCGCGCACCAGCACGTTGACCGAATCGATCTGGAGCAGGTGCGAGCGCTGCAGCACGCGGCTCACATGGCGCCTGGTGGCGCCGGCGGGGCGGCCTTCGTGAAAACCCTGAGCGGCCAGGGCGATCCGCCGGGCCTGGGCGAGCGTGATGTGAGTGCGGGACGGCATGGCGCGAACAATAGAGGAACACTGCAGATCATCGCCAGAGGCTGGCCGCCGAAACCGCCGTCAAAAAAGTCGGAACCTGTGGACGGAGCCGCCACTTAGCTCAGACTTGAGCCGGCATGCATACCAGCCCTGCAGGCGGAGGTTCGACACAGCCTCGGCCCGTCCCCTAGATAAGCCTGCCGGAACACGATGGACACGATGGACCAACCAATCCCTGCACAGCTTCAGAGCGGCCAGAGCAAGCCTCTGAGCCAAGCCGAGATCCGCACCATCGTCATCGGCGTTCTGCTCGCCATGTTCCTGGCGGCGCTCGACCAGACCATCATCGCCACGGCCCTGCCGACGATCGGCCGCGAGCTCGGCGATCTGGAGCACCTGTCCTGGATCGTGACGGTCTACCTCCTGACCTCCACGGCGGTGACGCCGCTCTACGGCAAGCTCAGCGATTCGTATGGCCGGCGCAGCATCATGCTGATCGGCATCGTGATCTTCATCGCCGGCTCGATCGCCTGCGCGCTGGCTCCCAGCATGTTCATGCTCATCCTGGCCCGTGGCCTGCAGGGCATCGGCGGCGGCGGGCTGATCGCGCTCGCCCAGACCATCATCGCCGACTTGGTGTCGCCGAAGGAGCGTGGGCGCTACCAGGTCTACTTCGCCAGCGTCTTCATGACCTCGAGCCTGCTCGGCCCCGTGCTGGGCGGCTTCATGGCCGAGCACCTGCACTGGTCGGTGATCTTCTGGATCAACCTGCCCCTCGGCCTGATCGCTTTCGCCATCGCGTTCCAGAGCCTGAAGAAGCTGCCCCGGTTCGAGCGCCCGCACCGGCTGGACCTGTTGGGCGCGGTACTTCTGGTCACCGCCACCGTGGCGCTGCTTCTGGCCTTGAGCTGGGGCGGCATCCGCTTTCCCTGGATGTCCCTGCCGATCCTCGGGCTCTTCGCCGGCTCCCTCGTTCTCTGGGGCCTCTTCGCCGTGCGCATGCGCACAGCGCCCGAGCCGTTGATTCCCTCCGGAGTGCTGCACAATCCCGTGGTGCGCATGGGGGTGCTCGCGGCCTGCTTCGGCATGGGCACCTATATCGGCCTCACCATCTATCTGCCTGTTTATTTCGAAACCGTGCGCGGCCTCTCGGCGAGCCTGTCGGGCCTTGCCCTCATTCCCCTCATGGCCGGAACCGTCGTCGGCGCGACGCTCTCCGGCCGCACCATGGCGAAGGTCAAGCACTACAAGCGGCTGCCCACCATCGGCCTCCTGGTGGCGATAGTCGCCACGGGCGTGCTGGTGCTCTACGGCGAGGTTCTGTCCGTCACGGTGGTCGAGGTCCTGCTCGGCATCATCAGCATCGGGCTGGGCACGCTCCTGCCCGTCACCATGGTGACGGTCCAGAACGCGGTGGCGCCGCACGAGATGGGAACCGCCACGGGCACGGCCAACTTCTTCCGCTCGCTGGGCGGCGCCTTCATCGTGGCGATCTTCGGCGCCATCGTGCTCAGCGGCTCGGGGGTGACGGGAGCGGCGAGCTTCGAGGCCCTGGGCGAGGCCGCAGCCCGGAGCGGCGTCGATCTCGCCGACGTGTTCAGCTACGTGTTCCTGGCGGCCATGATCGGCTTCGGACTGGCGCTCGCCTTTCTGCTCGCCCTGGAGGAGAGGCCCCTGCGCGGCGGCGCCGTGAAGGCCGCGGAGGCGGCGGTCGCAGACTGATCAGCGTCGGTTCCGAAACCGCATGTAGAGCAGCACGATGGCGAAGATGATGATCAGGCCCGAGATCATCATGCCGAGAATGCCGAACGCCCCTTCCGTCTCCGCTGCGCCGGGCGGCGTGGTCTGCGATCCCGGCGTCTCCGTGCCGGGAGCCGTGCTCTGCGCCTTGACGACCAGGGCACCATTGGTGATTCGATAAGTGGGGATCGGCATCGTCCATCCTGAACAGGCATTGCCTGGGAATAATGCTTCCTGGCGTCCCGGTGTTTCCTCGATCCTGCGGCGTCGTGGCTGGGGATAGGGCATCTCGCCTGTGGAGAGCTGCAACTCGCCCGGCACTTCCTTAAGCCTTGCCGTGTTAGGACCAAGCCGGATTTCGTGATCATACGAGGGAGGCTGATGAAGGCTGGCATCGACATGGGACAGGCATCCTCCGCTCCCGGAGGACAATCGGCCTTGCTCGATCTCGAAGAGCTCCTGGCGACGCGTCTGCTCGTCCAGGGCAATTCGGGCTCCGGCAAGTCGCATCTCCTGCGCCGCCTTCTCGAGCAGAGCGCCAACCTCGTCCAGCAGGCCATCATCGACCCCGAGGGCGATTTCGTCACGCTCGCCGACAAGTTCGGCCATGTGGTGGTGGATGCCTCCCGGTCCGAGGGCGACCTGCAGCGCATCGCCGCCCGCGTGCGCCAGCACCGGGTCTCGGTGGTCTTGAGCCTGGAGGGCCTCGACACCGAGGCGCAGATGCGCTGCGCGGCCACCTTCCTGGGCGGCCTCTTCGATGCGGAGCGCGACTACTGGTATCCGATGCTCGTGGTCGTCGACGAGGCGCAGCTCTTTGCGCCGGCCGCCGCCGGCGAGGTGTCGGACGAGGCGAGAAAAGTCTCGCTCGGCGCCATGACCAACCTCATGTGCCGTGGCCGTAAACGTGGGCTCGCCGGCATCATCGCCACCCAGCGCCTCGCCAAGCTCGCCAAGAACGTGGCGGCGGAAGCCTCCAACTTCCTCATGGGCCGCACCTTCCTCGACATCGACATGGCCCGCGCCGCCGATTTGCTCGGCATGGAGCGCCGCCAGGCCGAGATGTTCCGCGACCTCGAGCGCGGCCATTTCGTGGCCCTCGGTCCCGCCCTCTCGCGCCGTCCGCTGCCGATCCGCATCGGCGCGGTCGAAACCTCCACCCGCACGGGTACCTTCACGCTCATGCCGCTGCCCGAGCAGCCCAAGGAAGACGCCCGCGACCTCATCTTCAAGGCGGGCGAGGACGAGGTGGCGGCCCGCCCGGTGATGCCGCGCCGTGCGCCACCGCCGCCGCCGGCTCCCTCCACGAACGATCTTCTCGCCCAGCTCGCCCGCACGCGGCCTGCCGCAGCACCCGAGCCGCAGGCGGAGGAGACCGAGCAGTCCAAGGCCGAGCGCGACGCCACCCTCGACGCGATCCTGCGCGAGATCCTCGACGACCCGGAGGCTGCCTTCCGGTCCGTGGCCGTGCTGTATCAGGACTTTCTCGTCCGCTGCCGCATCCGCCGCGTGGCGGGCGAGCCTCTGAACCTCAACGCCTTCCGCCGTCGCCTCGCGGTCGCCCGTGCCGGCGTCGACATGGCCACCGCCGAGGGAACCGAGTGGGACCGCGCCGTCGCCTTCGCGGCCGATCTCACGGAGGACATCCAGGGCATCTACCTGCTCATCGCCCGCGCGGCCATGGAGTCCTCGCCCTGCCCGCCGGACGGCGAGATTGCGCGGGCCTGCGGCAGCCGCTCGCCCGGCCGTGCGCGGCGCCTCATCGCCTATATGGAAAGCCGCAACATCGTCGTGACCCGCAACGACCCGCGCGGCCTGCGCATCATCGCGCTCCCGGATCTCGGCTGGGAAACCGCCCCCGGCGACCCGAACGCCTTCGAGGAGCCGCAAGGGCCGGAGACGCGGGATTTGTTTGCGGTGGGGTAGGGTTCGCTAGGGCAGGCGTTGCAGCACGAGAACGGCTCCCGCCGCCCGGCGCACGGCTTGCCGCATAAGGCTGTCGGTGCCGGGCAATTCCGCAAAGGCAAAGCCGCGCTTGAGGAGCGGATGACGCTTGATTCGGTAGCGCGCCCATGCAGGTTCATCCTCGGCGAGCAGCCGGAAATGCTTGCTGAAAGCGGAGACGTACTCGCTGACCGGGCGATGGAATACCTCCCCACGCAGGATCGCGTCTGCCCTGTTGAGCCATTCATCGTCGGATGCCTGTCGGGCCGTGCCGAAGCCCATCCGGCGAAACGCCTTTAAGAGCATGCGCTGCCGTTCCGACCCGACGGGGAGCCGATGCACCCACGGCATCTTCAGGTGATCCTCCCACAGGACTTCCGAGGTCGGCATCAGCGCCAGCAGGAAGCCTCCCGGCCGGGTCACACGAGCAATCTCGCGGCAGATACCATCCAACTCGGACACATGCTCGAAGACCTGGTTGGACGCCACGATATCGAAGAAGCCATCCGCGAAGGGCATCGGCTTGTTCGGATCGATGGCAATGGCGCGGGAGCCGATCCTTCCGGTGGCGATTGTCAGGTTCTCCGAGCTGTCGCCCACCCCCAGGAACGTATCCACCCCATAGGCATCATACCCATGGTCGACCGCGAGAGCAGCCAAATCGGCAGTCCCGCAGCCGAAGTCGAGGAACCTGCCCGGAGGCGGGAGGTAGCGACCTGCAAGATCAATGATGAAGGAGTGGTTCAGCGACATTCGTTTACTGGCCTTCAAGGCGCCTCAGATCCGATGAGCAACGCCTGCCGTGGGAGCCTTCCTCATAGGAGCAGGGGCGAGTGAGGCAACCATCAGCCAGGGGAACCTGACCCGTCGGTACGGATCTTCAACTTGCCGCGATTGCCACCCTCAAGCCAAAGAATGTTGCATTATTCCGGCCGCTGGCCCGTTTGATTCGGGCTCAAACGTACGCAGGCCGTGATGTTCCGCTTTTTCGAGACCCGCATCGATTTCAGGAAGAAGCCGCCGGAGGAATCGCCGCCGGATACGCTCTGGGGCTTCTACTGGCATTTCATCCGGCAGGCGAAGGGCCTGTTCATCGTGCTCTTCGCCCTGGGCTTCGTGCTCGCCGTCGTCGAGGCGCTCGTCCCCTGGCTCATCGGTCGTCTGGTGAACGCCCTCTCGACCACCTCGCCGGAAGGCATTTTTCGGGAGGCCGGGCCGCTGCTGATCGCCATGGCGGCGATCATCCTGCTGGTGCGGCCCGTGGGCACGATCCTGTTCCGGCTGCTGGTCAACCATTCGCTCGCCGTTTCCTTCACCACGATGGTGCATTGGCAGAACTACTGGCACGTGGTGCGCCAGCCCCTGGGGTTCTTCCAGGAGGATTTTGCCGGCCGCATCGCCAACCGGGTGCTGCAGACGGGCCGTCCCTTGCGCGAAACGGTTCTCTCCGTCGCCCGCGCCGTCTGGCAGATCCTGATTTTCGGCGCGGCCTCCATCGGTCTTCTCGGCACGCAGGACTGGCGCCTCGCCGTCCCCATGGCCGGATGGTTCGTGCTCTATGCCACGCTGCTCGGCGTTTCCGTGCCGCGTATCCAGACCCGCTCGCGCGTGTCGAGCGAGGCGCGCTCCGCCGTCACCGGCAAGGTGGTGGACAGCTTCACCAACATCATGACGGTGAAGCTGTTCGGTCGCCGCAAGGACGAGGACGAATACATCAGCGAGGGCTATCATAGGCTCAACGATGCCTTCATGAGCCAGCAGCGCATCAACACGCTCTACGTGGCGGGGCTGACCATTCTGAACGCGATCTTCCTGGTCGCCACCGGGGCTGTGGCCGTGTGGCTCTTCAGCGCCAACCGGGTCGATGCCGGCACCATGACCACGGCGCTGCTGCTTTCCACGCAGATCGTCTCCATGTCGGGCTGGGTGGCCTTCGAGGTCATGGGCATCTTCGAGAACCTGGGCACGGTGCAGGAGGGCATGAAGACGATCTCGCGCCCGCTCACCATGCAGGACAAGCCGACGGCCAAGCCTCTGAACGTGCCGCGCGGAGAAATCCGCTTCGAGGATGTCACCTTCTCCTACGGCGAGGGCGATACGGTGATCGAGCGGCTCGACCTCACCTTGAGGCCCGGCGAGAAGATCGGGCTGGTGGGCCGCTCCGGCGTCGGCAAGACCACGCTGGTCAACCTGCTCCTGCGGTTCTTCGTGCCGCAGGAAGGCCGCATCCTCATCGACGGGCAGGACATCGCCGACGTGCAGGAGGAAAGCCTGCGCGGAAAAATCTCCGTAGTGACGCAGGACACGTCGCTGCTGCACCGCTCGATCCGCGAGAACATCCTCTACGGGCGGCCCGATGCCAGCGAGGAGGCCATGCGCGAGGCCGCGCGCCAGGCTCACGCCACCGACTTCATCGAGCGCCTCGTCGACGGGCGCGGCCGGCGCGGCTTCGATGCCCATGTGGGCGAGCGCGGCGTGAAGCTGTCCGGCGGCCAGAGGCAGCGCATCGCCATCGCCCGCGTGATCCTGAAGGACGCGCCGATCCTGATCCTGGATGAGGCCACCTCGGCGCTCGATTCCGAGGTCGAGGCGGCGATCCAGGAGTCGCTTGCCACGCTGATGGAGGGCAAGACGGTGATCGCCATCGCGCATCGTCTCTCGACCCTGCAGCTCATGGACCGCCTCATCGTCATGGACGAGGCCCGCATCGTCGAGGAGGGCACCCACGAGGAGCTTCTCGGGAACGGCGGCCTCTATGCCGGCCTCTGGTCGCGCCAGTCCGGCGGCTTCCTTACGCCGCGCCGGGAGAGCAAGGATGAGAGGGTGTGAGGGGGCTGGCTCACGTGTCATCCCCGGCGAGCGGAGCGAGGGGATGACATCCACCACGTCATGGCCGGGCTTGTCCCGGCCATCCCGATAGGAAAAGTGCCGCGTCTCATCGGATCGGGATCACCGGCACAAGGCCGGTGATGACGAAGGAGGGAAACACGGCCAGAAACGTCTCCCTTTCACCCTGTCTGGATCCTGAGTAAGGTCGCGTCATTCCCACCATTCCGAGATTTCATCACACCATGCATAACGACCGCCTGAGCCTTGATGTCATTGCCCGTCACGTCGATGCCAAAGCCGAGGATTACTGCGCCTTGAGCGACCGCATCTGGGCCGTGCCGGAACTCGCATTCGAAGAGCACCAGTCGGTCGCCGAGCAGATCGCCATGCTGGAGCGCGAGGGCTTCCGCATCACGCCGAATGTCGGCGGCATGGCCACCGCCTTCGTGGCCGAGTGGGGCTCGGGCGGTCCCGTCGTCGGGATCCTCGGCGAGTTCGATGCCCTGCCGGATCTCGCGCAGGTCTCCGGCGTCGCCGAGCACAAGCCGACGGTCAGAGGCGCGCCCGGTCATGGCTGCGGCCACAACCTGCTCGGCGCAGGATCCGCCTTGGCGGCGGTTGCCCTCAGGGATGCGCTGGAGGCCGAGGGCATCGCCGGCACCGTGCGCTATTACGGCTGCCCGGCTGAGGAGAGCGGGTCCGGCAAGACCTTCATGGCCCGTGCAGGCCTGTTCGACGATCTCGATGCCGCCTTCTGCTGGCATCCGAACGTGGTCAACGAGGTCTCGACCACCTCGTCGCTCGCCTGCATCCAGGCCTATTTCCGCTTCAGGGGCCGGGCGGCGCACGCGGCGGCCTCGCCCCATGTGGGCCGCTCGGCGCTCGATGCGGTGGAGCTGATGAACGTGGGCGTGAACTACATGCGCGAGCACATGCCCTCCGATGCCCGCGTGCATTACGCCATCACCAACACCGGCGGCGATGCGCCCAACGTGGTGCAGGCCTACGCCGAATCGCTCTATCTCGTGCGCTCGCCGCACCTGCCCGACGCGGAGCGCCTGTTCGAGCGCGTGAAGAAGATCGCCGAAGGCGCCGCGCTGATGACGGAGACCTCGGTGTCGGTGCAGATCACGGACGCGACCTCGAACGTCGTGCCCAACAAGGCGCTGCAGGAGGCCATGTACGAGAACATGCGCCGCCTCGGCCCGCCTGCCTTCGATGAGTCCGATCTCGCCTTCGCGGGCAAGCTCCAGAAATCGGCACTCACCGAGGAGGAGATCCTCGCGAGCGTGAAGCCGTACGATCTCTCGCTGAAGACCAAGGTGCTGCATGACGGCGTGCTCTCGATGCCGACCCGCGAGGAGGTGATGATGGGCACCACCGACGTGGGCGACGTGAGCTGGATCGTGCCCACGGTGCAGTGCCACACCGCATGCTTCGCCATCGGAACGCCGTTCCACACCTGGCAGCTCGTCACGCAGGGCAATCTGCCCGCCGCTCACAAGGGCATGGTGCTCGCGGCAAAAGCCATGGCGGCCACCGCTGCCGATGTCCTGCGCAACCCGGACCTCGTCGCCCGCGCCAAGGCGGAACTGCGCGAGCGCACCGGCGGCCGGACCTATCGCTGCCCGATCCCGGACGACGTCACGCCGGACGATCTGCGCGCGAAGGCCGCCTGAGGCTCAGAAGCGTTCGACCCTGCAAGCGCTCCGGCCCCAAGCTGGGGCGTTTTGCATTTCAGCAAAGTTACCTTGGCTATCGAGGACTCGTCCCGGCAGCGATGCCGGCTTATCTACGCTCTCAGGAATGGAGAGCGACATGAAGCTGACCGGAATCCACCATCTGACCGCCGTCACGGCGGATGCGCGCGGCAACCACGCCTTCTACACCCAGACGCTCGGCCTGCGCCTCGTGAAGAAGACGGTCAACCAGGACGACGTGAGCGCCTACCACCTGTTCTATGCGGATGCGAAGGCCTCTCCCGGCACGGACATCACCTTCTTCGACTGGCCGGTGGACCGCGAGCGGCGCGGCACCCACAGCATCGCGCAGACGGCCCTGCGCGTGAACGGCGAGAAGGCTCTCGCCTGGTGGAAGGACCGCTTCGACAGCCTCCATGTGCGCAGCGACGAGATCGTCGAGCGCGACGGCCGGCTCTCCCTCGATTTCGAGGATTTCGAAGGCCAGCGCCTGAGCCTCGTCGACGATGGCGGGCAGGGCGAGGCTCATCCGTGGGAGCGCAGCCCCGTGCCGGCCGAGCACCAGATCCGGGGCCTGGGTCCGATCCGGATCAGCGTGCCGAAGCTGGAACGCACGGCCCGCGTCCTGACCGATGCCATGGACATGCGGGCGGTCCGGGAATATCGCGTCGGCGACACGCCGGTCCACGTGTTCGAGATGGGCCAGGGTGGCGCCGGTGCGGAACTGCATGTGGCCGTGGAGCCGGGTCTTGCACCGGCCCGTCCGGGCGCAGGCGGCGTCCACCACGTGGCCTTCCGAACGCCGGACGAGCGGACCTATCAGGAATGCTGGGAGCGCCTGCAATCCCTGCGCGCGCCGTCGAGCGGCCCGGTCGACCGCTACTACTTCCAGAGCCTCTATTTCCGCGAGCCGAACGGCATCCTGTTCGAGATCGCCACCGACGGTCCGGGCTTTGCCACCGACGAGCCCATGGACAAGCTCGGCGAGCGCCTCGCCCTGCCGCCGTTCCTTGAGCAGCGCCGGGCTGAGATCGAAGCGGGTCTCAAGCCTCTCTAGAGCATCGGCCCGAAAGCGGATTTACACTTTTGGGGTCCGTCCGATGCTTCCTCCATAAGGGAGAGCATCGTTTGGCGCGACCCGGAGCGCCGCGTCAGCGAAAAACCGGGTCCACTTTTCGCACGATGATCTTGAAGCCAGCCTCTTCCGCTTATCGCATTGTCCCAAGCCGCCCTGCACCGCCGTGCGGGGCGGTTTTCTCTTTGATCGAAGCTTCCTTTGCGGCATTGCGCCTCAAGCGTTCTGCGCTCGATCTGCTAAAGAGGTCATGCCGATGGGAAGTAGTATCTTATAAAGTGTAACATTGTTTTGCGTTTTATTTTGCCTCCCGTACGGAGTTATGTAAGACTTCGCTCAGTTTTTTGTGTTCTGTAGCATCCATTACTTTTCCGTAGGGGACTTCCATGTCGAAGGCCAAGGTGAGGACGAGTTTGCTCGGGCCGTTCGCTATGCTCATTGCGGCCCTGGGGGTTGCCTATGCCGCTTCCCTGCCAGCACCGGCCGAAAGACCCATCCTGACGGTTTCCGGAAAGATCAGCGTCACCAATCGGGACAATACGGCGCTGTTCGACCGAGCCATG
Source organism: Microvirga sp. BSC39 (assembly GCF_000739015.1). Classification (GTDB taxonomy): domain Bacteria; phylum Pseudomonadota; class Alphaproteobacteria; order Rhizobiales; family Beijerinckiaceae; genus Microvirga. The sequence goes on along the minus strand of NZ_JPUG01000070.1, from coordinate 125,990 downwards.
CTCGAGGCGCTCGGCATGGTCACCATAGAGACCACAACCCCTTGGCACGAGGGCAAGAACACGTTCGAAGGCGTCTCCCTCGACAAGCTGCTGAAGCACGTCGGCGCGACCGGCGAGCGCGTCGTCGTGGTCGCCCTGAACGACTACACCACCGACATCCCGATCGAGGATTTTCGGAAGTTCAACGTGATCCTCGCCCTCAAGCGCAACGGCGAGTACATGCCCATACGGGACAAGGGTCCCCTGTTCATCATCTATCCCTACGACAGCAATCCTGATCTGAAGAGCCAGACGTATTATGCCCGATCGGCTTGGCAGGTCGCCCGGATCGACGTGAGATAGCAAGGGACGGACAGGGTCCGGAGGCCGCCCATTGTCGCTGCGCACTTTCAAAACGGTAGTTGCCCTCGTAATCGGTGGCTTCCTGATAGCCGCCGTTTACATTTCGGTGCTGGTTGTTCAGCGCCAAGGCGCGCTGCGGCAGATCTCCGTCTACAACCCAGCCTGGGAGGCGGGACAGGCCACATCCGAGTTCATGAGGCTGGAACAGCGGCTGGCGGAGTTCGCCAGCGGCAAAAGCAAACTCGACCAGGACGAAGTCCGGCTGCGCTACGACATCCTGCTTGGGCGCGCGCAGATCCTGAATGAAGGCAGCTTCAAGGACCTTCTGCAGACCAGCCCGGAGCACGGTGAGACCCTCGTCGAGTTTCAGAAAAGACTTGCGGCGGTGCAGCCGCTCATCGAGGAGATCGGTCAGCGGCCGGAGGCGGCACAGGAAGCCCTCGAAATCCTGAACCCTCTGGAAGGTCCCCTCGCGCAGCTCGCATCGGCTTCGCACAACCATGGCGCTGCGCTCGTCCAGAAGGATCAGCAGGAGCTGATCCGGCTGCATTGGGCCTTCTCGGGCATCGCGGTGAGTTTGATCCTCATCGGAGTCGTCCTGATCATCCTCCTCAACCGGCACAACCGCCTGCTCGGGCATGCCCATGAGGAGTTGCATGTCCTTGCCCATCAGGATGCGCTGACGGGGCTGCCGAACCGCGTGGTGCTTCGCAACCAGCTGGAGCAAGCACTGTCGAGCAGGAGATCGAACGGGCGCACCATCGCCGTGTCCTACCTGGATCTCGACCACTTCAAGGACGTGAACGATTCCTTCGGCCACGAAACGGGCGACGAATTGCTCAAGGCCGTTGCTGAGCGTCTTCGAGACTGCATCCCCTCGCATGAAGGTCAGGTGCGGAACCTGATCTCCCGCTTCGGCGGTGACGAGTTCGCCATTCTGCAGACGGGTATCCGCAGACCCGAGGAGAGCGCGGCTCTCGCCTCGCGGATCGTGGAGGCCCTGCGCGCGCCGTTCAGCGTCAACGGCCAGGAGATCTTCATCGGCACGAGCATCGGCATCGCCTTGGCTCAAGGCCCTGTCACCTCGAGCCAGATCCTGAAGCATGCCGACATGGCGCTCTATCACGCCAAGGCCGACGGTCGAGGCACGTTTCGCTTCTTCGAGCCCGACATGGATGCCCAGCTGCAGGCTCGCCGCGCGCTGGAGGTCAATCTGCGCAAGGCGATGGGAGCCGGCGAGTTCGAGCTTTTCTACCAGCCTCAGATCAACATCGAGGCCAACGAGATCGGGGGCTTCGAGGCGCTGCTGCGCTGGCACCATCCGGAGCGTGGGCTCGTTCCGCCTGGAGAGTTCATTCCCGTCATCGAGAATACGGGCCTCATCGTGCCCTTGGGCGATTGGGTCATCGAGCAGGCGTGCCGGGAGGCTGCGGGCTGGCCCCGGAACATTCACGTGGCCGTCAATCTCTCGCCCGTGCAATTCCGCAGCCGCGGGCTGGTGCAGAGCGTGAGCCGCGCCCTGGCGGAGTCCGGACTGGATCCAAACAGGCTGGAACTGGAGATCACCGAGTCGGTGCTGCTCCAGGACAACGAGATGACTGTCTCGACCCTGCATCAGCTGCGCCGGCTCGGCGTGCGCATCGCCATGGACGATTTTGGAACCGGCTATTCGTCGCTGAGCTATCTGCGCAGCTTCCCGTTCGACAAGATCAAGATCGACCAGTCCTTCGTCCGGGAAATGTCGCAGCGGGCCGATTGCCTGGCGATCGTGCAATCCGTTGCCAATCTCGGCAGCAGCCTGGGCATGCCCACCGTGGCCGAGGGCGTCGAGACGGAAGATCAGCTGCGCCAGATCCAGGCTGCCGGGTGCACCGACGCGCAGGGCTATTACTTCGGGCGTCCCAAGCCTGCGCACGAGCTGGTGCATACCCTGGATGCCCTGAAACACGCCGTGAAGGTCGCCTGAACCTGAAGGCCGCCGGGTGATATTGGTGGGCTTCGTGAATCATGATAGGTAAGATTTCATCACGGTCTGCATGCAGACGCTGCTCCGTGGGAGCGCCCTCATCCACCATCGCTGGAGCAAGATGAATGAAGACGTATTGCGAGTTCACGTTCGAGGCAGCTCATTCGGTGGCTCCCTATTCAGGGCTGCACGGCCACACCTTCATTGTGAAGCTCACCTTCGGCGGACCCGTCGACGACGTCTATGGCTGGCCGGTCAATCTCTATGACGTCGAGAACTACATCAAAGAGATCAAGGGCGAGCATGGATCCGGTCTCGATCACGGCAATCTGGATCTGAACCCCGAGATCGGGATCGCTTCGCTCGAGAACGTCACCACGTATATCTGGAGGCTGGTGAAGGAGCGTTTCCCGGGGCTTGAGGAAGTGGAGCTCAAGCGCGGCATGGCCGGCTCCTCGGAAGGCTGCATCTATCGTGGCGAGGCAGCCGCGGCTCAGGGAAGCCTCGCGGCCTGAGACTGCAAAACGAGAACAAGAAAAAAGCCGCCCCATGGGGCGGCTTTTTCGTTTCAGGGTCATTCCCGGCTGTTACGGCGTGTAGCCGAAGGAATAGGATACGGTGAGCCCCAGGCCGACCTGATGCTCGGAGCCGAAGCGCTCGACGATGGGGCTGTCGGCGGCGTCGCTCACGAGATGCTTGTAGGTGACGAAAGCGGTGGTCGACCATTGCTGCGACCAGTCGTAGCTGACGGCACCGGTCGCGCCCACCGAGGTGATGCCGCCGGAGGGGCGGTAGGCGGTCACCTGCCCGTTGAGCGCCGCCTCCTCGGGCGTCACGCCGAAATAGGTGCGGGTGAATTCGCCGTCGTCGAGGGACAGTCTCGGGCCCAGCGACAAGGTGACGGCGCCGAAGCGCTGCACCGCATCGAGACCGAAATCGGCCACGAAGCCCTCATGCCCGCCAAAGCCGCGCCGGATTTCGGCGCGGGCGCGCAGGAACTCCAGGGGCCAGTATTCCACGAACACGCCGGGCTCCACCGCCCAATCGATCTTCTCCAGGCCGACGAGCTCCCGGTTGTCCTGGTAATAGCGTCCGCCGACGAAGCGGCCGACCACGCCGACGCGGAACACGGATTCGTCCAGGAACGAGAAGCTCAGGCCGTCGTCGGGAGCGCTGAAGCGCTCGACCGTTCCGGCGCGGCGGAAGCTGAGGGACGGATAACCGACGACGCTGAAATCGTCCGAGCCGGGATAGGACGGCCCCACCCGCAGGTTGCCCTTCACGGTGACGATCCAGCCCGAGGAGCTCTGGATGGGTTCAGGCGAGAACACCGGGTCGGCTGCCTGAGCCAGGGTCGACCCGGTGGCGAGGAAGGCGACAAGGGCGAGGGATCGGGCTGTGCGCATGATTCTTCCGGCTCGTGGTTCCACCCTATCGTCGTGGCCCCAAACGGACGTAAGGTCAAGCCAAGGCCTCGTCCTATGGTTTCGCAAGTCTGACCGGCCCTGCAGGCCTGGAGCAGGGCTGCAGGAGAACTTTTGTCCGAGCCGAACGGTTGTCAGGGGCAGATCCAGGGAGAGTGTCTTGTCACTGCACCGCGCCAGCAGCCGTCCGCAGCCGGACGAGTTCTATCCCAAGCCGCCTCCGACGGAGCCCGTTCCGGCCATACCGATGCCGCCCGACACGCCGGCGCCATCCATGCCGCCCAGCGTTCCGTCGTCCCTGCCGGAGCAGCCGCCGGAGCCGGACAAGCCGGTGCTTCATCCAACGCCTCAGCCAGAGGTGCCGTGAGGAGCGGATCTCTCGGTGAAATTGTCGTCCAGGCGCAGCAGGCCCGGAACGATCCGGGCAATGCTTCCTGCGGCAACCGGCGACAGCACCGCGATCATATGGTCCGGGGCATCTTTCATCAGGCCCATGCCGATGTCGTTGCCGTCCGGGTCGGCCAATCCCACCAGGAGATCGACCGGAAGGGGCGCATTCGCGCCCATCCCCTCGACCAATCCGGGTGTAAGACGATGGATGGCGGCCCCCGCAAAATGATTTCGGAATGCCTCCCGCCGCACGGCGCGGCGCTCCCCATCGGTCTTGCGCCGGGCCATGGGTGAGGCCGGCAGGCGGAGCACCGGCAGGGGCGCCCTCCCGTCGGCGATGGCCGCGAGAGCCGGATCCTCCCCGAGGGCAATCAGCACGTCGGGCTGCACTTCATCGATCTTCGCCGCCTTGAGGCGCAGACCCGGTCCCGCCAGCAACCCGCTGGTGTTGACGACCAGGAGATCCGCATCGGTCCGTTCCATCAGGCGGCGCGTGCCCCGGATGAGGTTCTGCCAGCCGAGAACGGGATTGGTCGTGCCGACGAAGGCCAGGGACAGGCCCTGTGCGTCCCGCATGGTGACGCAGGCTGGCGGGCCGATGGCTTTCTGGCCGACATCCGTATCGAGCAACGCCGTGCTTCGGCCGGACTGCACCGAGATCATCCTGAGGAAGCGGCAGAGCGTGCTCTTGCCCGTGTCCCGGGCGCCGAGCACGACGATCCGGTGGATCTCGTGGCGGCGCACATGCTCTGCCGCAGCAGACCATTCGAGCGGAATGTGCAGGTGAGTGTCAGCCAAGAAAGCGCGCCACCCCACGCTCGACCATATCGGGCGGAACCACATGGCCGCCGTCGAACTCGTGGTAGTCCACGTCGTAGCCGGCCCGGCGAAGTGCTGGGACGATCCTGCGGCTGCAGGGGTCGATGGGCAGCACCTCGTCGTGGACGCCGTGAGAGATGAAGATCCGCGGCGTATCGGCCGTCGTTGTCGGCACCAAGAAGCCCGGCGAGAAGGCGAGGATATGATCGAACAGATCGCCGTTGATGACGCCGAGCGACAGGGCATAGGAGGCGCCATCCGAGAACCCGGACACCGCGATGCGCGCAGGGTCGACGGGATGGAGCCCGAACACCTTCGTCAACGCTTGATCGATGAAAGCAACGTCGGGGCCGTAGCCGCCCCTGAGCACGTCCCAGGTGGGGCCGCGCGACTCCGGCGCGAGCACGATGATGCCATGCCGCTCCGCCTGCGTGGCCACGAGGTCGAGGATATGCGTGGCGATGCCGCCGGCGCCATGAAGCGCCACGATCAGCGGGGCTGGCTTTGCCGGATCGAGTCCGCCTGGCACCAGGAAGGCGCCATCGCGCTGGCCGCTCAGGCCCAGGGGATGGCGACCGGGCGCTACGGAGGGAGGCGCTGCAATCTGCTCAGGGCGCGACCCGAGTTGTCCCGATCCGTGATCTGCGCTGCCGGCCATGAAGATCGCACCTCGCTTTAGGAAGATCGCACCTCGCTTCAGGTTGCGCGCCAACGCCGGAACGGGCCCGGCTGTTCCTCCACCACGCGAGCCAGGACGGAATGGCGCAGGAACATCGCGGGAGGCATGACGTTAGAGGCCTCTCAACGCAAGGGTGCCTCTCGATGTCCCTCATGGACTACACCGGCTACGCGGCCGCGATCTGCACCACCTCGGCCTATATCCCGCAGGTGGTCAGGGTCTGGCGCACGCGCTCGACGAAAGACATTTCGCTCAAGATGTTCCTGGTGCTGGTCACCGGTCTTGCCCTGTGGTTGACCTATGGATTCCTGAAAGGTGAAATTCCCATCATCGCGGCGAACGGCGTCACGCTCCTGCTCGCGGGCATAATCCTCTTTTTCAAGCTCAGGCACGGATAGCGCCCGAGGTACGGAGATCCTCAGCACATGATCAAAGCAGTTGTATTCGATGTCGATGGCACCCTCATCGATACCGTGGATCTCCATGCCGACGCCTGGGTGAAGGCCCTCCAGCATTTCGGATTCGAGATCGCCTTCCGGGACATGCGCTCGCAGATCGGCAAGGGCGGCGACCAGATCCTGCACGGGCTTTTGCCGCCCGAGGTGATCGAGAAGCAGGGCGACGCGATCAAGGACTTCCGCTCCGATCTCTTCAAGCGCGAGTACCTGCACCGGGCGCGCGCCTTTCCCGCTGTGCGCGATCTCTTCGAGCGCATTCGCGCGGCAGGACAGAAGGCGGTGCTGGCGTCCTCCGGCAACGCGGACGAGGTCGAGCAGTACAAGGAGATCGCAGGCATCGCGGACCTCATCGACTCGGCCACGTCGTCGGACGACGCGGAGCGCTCGAAGCCCTTCCCCGATATCTTCGAGGCCGCCCTCGCGAAGCTTGCGCCGCTGACGCCGGACGAGGCGGTGGTGATCGGCGATACGCCCTATGATGCGGAAGCAGCCCGCAAGGCGCAGATGAAATCCATCGGGGTCCTGTCCGGCGGCTTCACCGAGCAGGCCCTGAAGGATGCCGGCTGCATCGCGGTCTATCGCGACGTCGAGGATCTGCTGCACCACTACGACAGCTCGCCTCTTGCGTCTTGACACACGAAAGGCAGCCCTGTTCGAAACAGGGCTGCCCCAGGTTCAGACGCCCTGCACGCGAAGATTGTTCTGGACGTGCGAGACGCCGGAGGCGAGCTCCGCCAGATCCTCGGCGCGGCGCTTGAGGCCACGGCTCGTGACGGTGCCGTTGAGGGTGATCTCGCCGTCCTTCACGACGACTTCGACGTTCGATGCATCGATGAAGGGATCCTCGGTCAGACGCTCGCACACATCCTCATGGATGCGCTCGTCGGACCGCCGGTAGCCCTTGGGGCCGCGGCCGCGATGCTGGCCTGTGCCGGGCCGGTTCTCATCCCGACCGGAGCGGACATCGGCATCGTTCGGGTCGCGGGTGCCTAAGGCGCCGTAGCCGGAGCGGGGCCGGCTGTAGCCCGGGTCGAAGCCTTCGTCGTCCGGCGGACCGCCCCGTCCGTCGTCGATCACGCCGCCGGAAAACGGGTCGGCATCGCTGCCGTAGCCGCCGGGATATTCCCGGCCCTCGCCGCGGAAGCCCACGGCGCCCTGGGGCACGTCACCGTAGCCGTTGTCGTCGAAGGGGTTCCGGTTCCTGCGGCGGGTGTCTACCATGGCTCATGCTCCTGTGATTGCAGGAGCAACCACCCGGCTTGCCCGTGGTTCCACACGACGATCCCACCGCAGCGAAGAGCCTCTAGCCCCATGAAAGCCGCGCAACGCATCAAGCTCTTCGAGGATGTCTATGCCCGTGACGGAGGGCGCTGCGTCTATTGCGGAATCCCGGCGCGCCGTCCCGGTCCCGGGGTGAAACGCGCCCTGGATCTTGCGACCCTCGACCATGTGCATCCGCGATCCTTCGGCGGCCCGCTCACCCCCGACAACCTCGTGCTGGCCTGCTCCGCCTGCAACAACGAGCGTGGCACCATGGAGGCCGAGGCGTTCGGGATTCTCAAGGCGGGCAAGCCAACAGCCTGAGCACCGGCGGATGTGGAACAGGGCTGCTCGCGCCGACGTTCGACAGCCGGATGTTTTCTTCGAACGGAGACAGCGATGAACATCGAGAATCAGGTGCGCGAGGCCATCATCGCCGAGCTGAAGCGCCAGTCCGAGGCCGGCGAGCAGGGCCTGCGCGTCAGGACGGGCGAGGCCGAGACGATCACCATCGAAGGCCGGGTCAATCTCGACGAGCTCACCATGGCGGTGGTGGGATCGCTCGCCGGCGGACCCTGACCATTCAGGCGCGGGCCGCGGCGCCGGCTTCCGCGGAAGCCGCCTCCTGCTCGGGGCTCAGAGCCAGATAGCGCAGGCGGTGCTTGTCGGCGGGGGCGCGATCCAGGAGCGCGAGGCTCTTTTCCATGTCGCGCCGTCCGGCGGCCCAACGGTCTCGGATCGAGGACGGCGAGTAGTCGAAGGTCTTTCCTGCGCGCTCGTCGCTGCCCGCGAAATAGGCCATATGCAGCAGCGTGGCCTGGGGGCCATCGGGCTCCAGCTGTTCACGCAGGGCGTATTCCCGCTTGAGTCCCTTCAGGGTCCGTCGCGTGGGGCTGGCGAAGATCATGTCGTTGGCGCGTTCCGCAGCCGAGCTGAGCGAAGCCGGACGCGCGGCGTGCAGGCTGAACAGCTCGACGGCGATGCAGGTGAAATCCTCCTTAAGGGGCTCCGCAAATGGCACCTCGATGGGCAGGTTGTTGGTGTAGCCCGGATCGCAGAGCAGACGTCCGTCGATCTCCACCGGCGGGAAGATCGGCGTGATGGCGGAGCTCGCCAGGAAGTGCTCGGGCGTGAGCTCATGCCGAGTGTTATCGAAGAGAACATCCTCGCCGCTCTCGAGATCGACGCAGCCGACGGTGAGGCGAATGTCTGCCCGGTTCAGCCGGTCGAAATCCACGAGCCGCTCCAGCGTCTGCTGAAGAGGGCTGTGATCGTAGAGCGCCACGTCGTGCGGTATCCAGGGCAGCATGGACAGCATGCCGGGAAAACGGTGCCCGAACAGACCGGGCCGACCGAACAGGAGCGCCGTGATCGTGTGCAACTCGTTATAGGTGTGGCGGATCTTCGTGCCGCGCCCGAGCAGGCCCGGCGTGCTGATCATCGCCTCGTCCCAGAACGCCTTGAGGCGCGGCAGGCGATCCTCCGGCGCGTTGCCGGCGATGATGGCTCCCGTGACCGCCCCGATGGACCCGCCGACGATCCATTGCGGCTCGATCTCCCGTTGCTGCAGCTGTTCGTAGGCGCCCGCGAGATAGGAGCCCAGCGCGTTGCCGCCGCCGAGCACGAGGGTGAGCGGCTGGTCCCGATCCAGCTTCGACGACGCAGCCATGTGATTGCCTTGGTAAGAAAACGTGCCGGGTTTGAAATGGTGCTCCCATGCGGGCATAGGAGAGGGCAGGGAACGCATGCAGGCGGCAGCGGTTCCGCGACAGGCATGATGGGAGACGGACATGGCCAAGCAAAACATCGCGATCAGGACTCAGGACGGAACCGCCAAGGCCGGCCTGTTTCAGCCGGACCGCCAGCCTGCGTCGGAGATTCCCGGCGTGATCCTCTACATGGATGCCTTCGGGCCCCGCCCCGCGCTCGACGCCATGGCCGAGCGCCTGGCGGATGAGGGGTATGTGGTTCTGCTGCCCGATCTCTTCTATCGCTACGGCGATTACGGCCCTCTCGATGCCAAGACGGCCTTCAGCGAAGAGCCCACCCGCACCAGGTTGCGGAGCATGATCGGCGACACCACCCAGGACATGACCCGGCGCGACAGCGCGGCGTTTCTGGAGACGCTCACCCAAGCGGGAGCCACGGGCCGGATCGGCGTTGTCGGCTATTGCATGGGCGGCAGCCGCGCCATCAACGCGGCGGCCGCCTATCCGGAGCGCATCGCCGCTGCGGCGAGCTTCCACGGCGGGCGCTTGGCCAACGATGCGCCCGACAGCCCGCACCTGAACGTGGCGACGATCAAGGGCCGCGTCTATGTGGGCAGCGCCGGCGTCGACGAGAGCTTCCCGCCCGAGCAGTCGGCGCGGCTGGCGGAGGCCCTGCGCCGGGCCGAGATCGACCATGTGATCGAGAACTATGTCGGCATGGCCCATGGCTGGGCGGTTTCCGACAACAGGGTCTATGACGAGCGCGGCGCCGAGCGGCACTGGAAGCGCCTGCTCACGCTGTTCGACGAGACGCTGCGCTAGAGCATCGGACCCAAAAGTGAGCTTGCACTTTTGGGGCTTATCCGATGCTCAGTCCCTTTAAGCGGTCCTCTGGGTCCGCACGATGCGCTAGACCGGCTTTGCGGCCTTCGGCGGCAGGGGAAACAGGCCGGTGAAACGCCGGGCGAGGGCGCGGTCGCCCTCGACCTGAAGGGCTTCTGCCTGCTCAAGGGCTTCCAGCGGCTGGCCGCCATAGATCGCCCCGGCTAGGACCGGCGGCGTGCCCGTGAAGATCAGGTCGGCGCCGTCGAGAGCGCTGCGGCCGATCTCGATCCTTCCATCCGTCAGATGCGCCATGAACGTCTCCTCGCCGAGGCGGAAGCCCACCCGCGCCTCCAGGCCCTTCGCCCGCTCGGAGTCGAGCATCGTTCGCAGCGACAGCAGGAAGGATGCGGTGCTGAAGGGCAGGGTCGGATCATGCGAGGGCGAGCGCGCCGCCCAGCGGCCGAGAGCCTGAAAGATCGGCTCGCTCTCGTAGCCCCATTCCGTGAGTTCGTAGACCTGCGCCGCGGCAGGGGGCGGCAGCTTGCGCCGCACGAGCACGCCAGCAGCCTCCAGACCTTCGAGCCGCTGGGTGAGCACATTGGCGCTGATACCCGGCAGGCTCTCCCGCAGGTCGCTGAAGCGCTTCGGACCCAGCATGAGCTCGCGCATCACCAGAAGCGCCCAGCGCTCGCCCACGAGATCGAGCGCATGAGCCGCCGCACAGGCGTCCTCGTAGTGGCGCTTGGAACGGGCTTCCGGCTTTTCAGTTATTTTTTCTAACTTCATAGTTGCTATTCATAACTGAACGTGGAATCAATGTCAAAACAAGCCGGAGGGAGAGACCCAATGTCCAAGCTGATCTTCGTGAACCTGCCCGTCAGCGACCTGCCTCGGTCGATGGCGTTCTATGCGGCTCTGGGCGCCGTCAACAACGAGCAGTTCACCGACCACACCGCCGCCTGCATGGTCTTTTCCGAGACCATCCATGTGATGCTCCTGACCCATGACAAGTTCCGTCAGTTCACGCCCAAAGCGATTGCCGACGCCAAGAAGACCACCGAGGTGCTGATCTGCCTCTCGGCCGACAGCCGCGACGCCGTCGACGACATGATGAAGCGGGCCGACGGAGCCGGCGGCACGGTCGATATCGGCCCGAAGCAGGATTACGGCTTCATGTACGGCCGCAGCTTCGAGGACCTCGATGGCCACATCTGGGAAGTGATGTGGATGGACATGGACGCCGCCAAGGAAACCATGGGCGAGATGGCATCGGCCTAACGGTGGACAGGCCAAGGCAGAAACCGGCAGGCCGAAGGGATCTGCGTGGAACACAGGGGAGAAGACGATGCGCGTGATGGTTCTGGTGAAGGCGACGAAGGACAGCGAGGCGGGCATCATGCCCTCGACCGAGCTCCTCGAGGCCATGGGCAAGTTCAACGAGGAGCTGGTCAATGCCGGCATCATGCAGGCTGGCGAGGGGTTGAAGCCTTCGTCTCAGGGCAGGCGCGTGGCCTTCGACGGCCCGAACCGCACCGTTGTCGACGGGCCCTTTGCCCAGACCAATGAGCTGGTTGCCGGCTACTGGCTCTGGGAGGTCAGGGACATGGCCGAGGCGGTCGAGTGGGTGAAGCGCTGCCCTAATCCCATGCCCGGCCCAAGCGAGATTGAAATCCGCCCGATCTATGAAATGGCGGATTTTGCAGAGGTCATGACGCCCGAGGTCTCCGAACTGCACGATCGGACAAGCGAAAAGCTGGCCGACCGCTGACATCTCGTCGGCTGCTGCCGGGTAAGGGGGAACGAATGACAACGATGCCACACACGGCAACGGCAGAGACCGCTCCCACGAGCAGCGGCCTTGTCTGGACCGGACGAGCCTTGAGCGGTCTCGTCGTTCTTTTCCTCCTGTTCGACGGCGCCATCAAGCTGGTGCCGCTTCAGGTGGTGATCGATACGGTGGTCCCGCTGGGCTGGCCGGCAGATCCCGTGACCTGGCGTGCTCTCGGCGTCGTGCTGATCGCCTCCACCCTTCTCTATGCCTATCCGCGAACGGCCGTCCTGGGAGCGATCCTGATCACCGCCTATCTCGGTGGTGCCGTCGCCACCCAAGTGCGGGTCGGTTCTCCGCTCTTCAGCCACACCCTGTTCGGCGTCTATGTGGGCATCGTCCTGTGGGCCGGACTCTGGCTGCGCGATCCACGCATCCGGGCGCTGCTGCGCTGACGTTTCAACGATCACGCGGAAGGATCATTCCATCTTCACAAACGGGAGAACGCCTGCAACGACGCTTGGTCGTGGCTCGCGTGCAGGCCTTGCTTCGCAAGATCCTGTCAGGCGACAGCGGTGGCGAGCTGGATCTGCATCCCGTCGATGACTACGCGGTTGCGGCCTGCCGCCTTGGCCCTGTAGAGGGCTGAATCCGCCCGCTCGATCACTTCCTGAACGTCCTCGTCGCTGCGGCTGGCCATGGCGCCTCCGACGCTGACCGTCACCGCAATCCGGTGGTCCTGATGCTCGATGGTGAGGGCCTCAACAGCCCGGCGCAGGTTCTGGGCGACGGTGATGATCCCGGCCCCATCCACCTCATGCACGAGAACGACGAATTCCTCGCCACCGAACCGCGCCACCTTGTCGGAGGTGCGAAGGGCCTTGGTCAAAGCCGTGGCCACCGACCGGATCACTGTATCGCCGGCGACATGGCCATAGGTATCGTTGACATTCTTGAAGAGATCGATGTCGAGGATCAGCACGGCGACAGGGCGCTCGTAGCGCCGGTAGAGGCTGAACGCGTCATCGGCGAGAAGGCTGAAGCCCCGGCGGTTGAGCAGCCCGGATAGCGCATCCGTTTCGGCCAGATGCCGGAGGGTGGACACGTCCTTCGCATGCTGGGACGAGGTTGCGATCACCTGCTGCTCCGCAGCGCCGGCTCTGCGCAGGAGGGAGCGAAGGGCCGAGGAGAGCTGTACGATCTCCAGCGATCCGGTCACGCGCGGCAGCTGGGTGATGGCAGGGTCGCGGCCGATCCGGTTGGCGGCCTCGATGATCGTCTGCAGGGGGCGAACCACGCCTCGGGCAATGAAGAGGGCGCAGACCAGCCCGATGGCCGCGATGGCGCAGCCCAGCCCCATGATCATCCACACGATGCCTCGTGTTGCCGCAAATGCGATGCTGTCCGGCTGACGCGAGACGATAATCCAGCCGAGACCCGGGTAATCCCGGTAACCCTCGGCAGCGGCAAAGCCCGTGAGCATGGGCTCCGGCCCTGCTGCATCCTCGAAGGCGCCGGCTTTCGCCTGGCGCATGGACAGCACCTGCTCCTCGGAGAAAGGCCTGCTGCCGATCCGCGGCCCCAGAAGCATGGTTCCGTCGGCGGACAGGATCCAGAGCGATCTCCCGCCGGCATCGAACTGGCTGCCGAGGATGGACTGGCGCGTCTCATCGGCCCATGTCCAGCTCAGATGGACACCGATCACGCCAACGATGCGACCCGCATCGTCGCGAACCGGAGCGGCCACATCGACGAAACGGAAAGGCTCGTTGTTCGGTCCCGGACCGAGGAGCTTGGCCAAGAGCTTCGCCTCGTGCACGTCACCGACGGCAGGCCCTTTGAGCCCGTCCTGGAACCAGGGCCGGGCCTGCACGGACTGACCTTCCAGCATGCCCTGCGTTGCCGCCCGCACCGTTCCGTCGGGCGTGGCATATCCGATCCAGGCATAGTCCGGGTAGGACGCCTGGATCCGCTCAAGCGTCTGACGGATGCCCGCAGGCTCTCCGGTCCAGATCGCGTTCAGAGCCGGCATCGCGGCGAGGTTGCGGGCCTCCCGGTACCGCTCGAACATGCCGCGGTCCAGGATCTTGGCGATCACGGCAGCCTGCTGCGCCTCATGGGCCATGACGATGCCGCGAACGCGGCTCTGAGCGATATAGGCTGCGCCCACCGCAACGATGCACACGAGCGCAAAGCACAGGACGCCGACCAGCAGGGTCACCTGCTGCCGGAGCGATCGATGGCGCATGGCCAACATCGCGGCTGTCCGCCGAAGATAAGTCATGGGCGTCGAGCCTTACCCTGTCCTGCCTTGTCTTGATGATACCTTCCAACAGATCGGTTAAGGGAATCCTTCCGCAGCGGCATCTGCGTTGAAAGTTAAAGCAAAATCTTCCACGCGCCCGGCGCAGAAACGAAAAAAGGCAGGGCAGCTTTCAACTGCCCCGCCTTTCTGAATGGTGATGGGATGGCGTCAGACGTCCAGGTTCGCCACCGAGAGGGCATTCTCCTGGATGAACTCGCGGCGCGGCTCCACCACGTCGCCCATGAGCTTGACGAACAGGTCGTCGGCGTCGGTGGTGTCCTTCACCTTCACCTGGAGCAGCGAGCGCACGTCGCGGTCGAGGGTCGTTTCCCAGAGCTGCTGGGCGGTCATCTCGCCGAGGCCCTTGTAGCGCTGGAGCTGCAGGCCCTTGCGGCCGGCGGAGAGCACCGACTGGAACAGGGAGAGCGGACCGTCGATCTGCATCTCGTCGTTCTTGCGCACGAGCTTGGCCGGCCTCGCGTAGACGTCCTGCAGGGAGGTGGCGCGCTCGTCGAGCTTCTTCGCTTCCTGGCTGGCGATGAGCGCCTGGTCGAGGGTTGCGGTCTGCGTCACGCCGCGCACGGTGCGGGAGAAGACGTAGCCACCCTCGCGCACCTCACCGGTCCAGCCGCGCTCGATCTCCTCCGAGATCGCATCGAGGCGCTGGGCGATGTAGGCCGCCTTCGCAGGACCCTGCTGCGGATCCTCGGCAACGTCGGGACGAAGCGCACCGGCAATCGCTGCCTGCTCCACGATCTTACGGTCGTAGCGGGTGTGCAGGCTGTTGAGCACCTGGCGCACGAGACGCGACTCGTCGATCAAGCCTTTGAGCTGATCGCCCTGGAACGATACGCCGGTTTCGAGCTGCAGCGCGGCGTTCTCGATTCCCTCGCCGATGAGGTAATCTTCCAGCGCGCGCTCATCCTTCAGATAGATCGACGACTTGCCGCGGGTCGCCTTGTAGAGCGGCGGCTGCGCGATGTAGAGGTGCCCGCGCTCGATCAGCTCCGGCATCTGCCGGAAGAAGAAGGTGAGCAGCAGGGTGCGGATGTGCGAGCCGTCCACGTCCGCGTCCGTCATGATGATGATGCGGTGGTAGCGCAGCTTGTCGAGGTTGAACTCTTCGCGGCCGATGCCGGTGCCGAGCGCGGTGATCAGCGTGCCGATCTCCTGGCTGCCCAGCATCTTGTCGAAGCGCGCGCGCTCCACGTTGAGGATTTTTCCGCGCAGGGGAAGAACGGCCTGGAAGGAGCGGTCGCGGCCCTGCTTGGCCGAGCCGCCGGCCGAGTCGCCCTCGACGAGGAGGATTTCGCACTTCGACGGATCGCGCTCCTGGCAGTCGGCGAGCTTGCCGGGGAGAGACGCGATGTCGAGCGCGCCCTTGCGCCGGGTGAGCTCGCGCGCCTTGCGGGCCGCCTCGCGGGCGGCGGCGGCTTCCACCACCTTGCCGATCAGCGTGCGGGCCTCCTGCGGGTGCTCCTCGAGCCAGTTGTTGAGGGCCTCGTTGACCACGTTCTCGACGGCGGGGCGCACCTCGGACGAGACGAGCTTGTCCTTCGTCTGCGACGAGAATTTCGGGTCCGGCACCTTCACGGATACGACGGCGGTCAGGCCCTCGCGGCAATCGTCGCCGGTGAGCGAGACCTTTTCCTTCTTCGTCATGCCGGAGGATTCCGCATAGCCGTTCACCTGACGGGTGAGCGCTGCGCGGAAGCCCGCGAGGTGCGTGCCGCCATCCCGCTGCGGGATGTTGTTGGTGAAGCAGAGCACGTTCTCGTGGTACGAGTCGTTCCACCACAGGGCCACTTCCACGCCGATGCCGTCCTTCTCGGACCGGATCATGATCGGCTGCTGGATCAGCGGGGTCTTGGCGCGGTCGAGATAGCGCACGAAGGCCTCGACGCCGCCTTCGTACATCAACTCCTCGCGCTTGTGCTCCGCATGGCGCTTGTCGGTGAGGATGATGCGCACGCCCGAGTTCAGGAAGGCGAGTTCGCGCAGGCGGTGCTCCAGGGTGTTGTAGTCGTACTCCACCATGGTGAAGGTTTCCGTGGAGGCCAGGAAGGTCACTTCCGTGCCGCGCTTGCCATCGGCGTCGCCCACGACCGCGAGAGGCGCGACCGCATTGCCGTGCTTGAACTCGATCTCGTGGGCCTTGCCGTTGCGGTAGATGCGCAGCTTGAGCCAGCTCGAGAGCGCGTTCACCACCGAAACGCCCACGCCGTGCAGGCCGCCGGAGACCTTGTAGGAGTTCTGGTCGAACTTACCGCCCGCATGCAGCTGGGTCATGATGACTTCGGCCGCCGAGATGCCTTCGCCCTTGTGGATGTCCGTGGGAATGCCGCGGCCGTTATCGGTGACGGTCACCGAGCCATCCGCATTGAGCGTGACCGTGACTTCCGTTGCGTGACCAGCCAGCGCCTCGTCGATGGCGTTGTCCACCACCTCGTAGACCATGTGGTGGAGGCCCGAGCCGTCGTCGGTATCGCCGATATACATGCCCGGCCGCTTGCGCACCGCATCAAGGCCCTTGAGCACCTTGATCGATTCAGCGCCATAGGCGTCGGCATTCACGTTGATAGCAGGTTCGGCCATTTGGGATCCTTCGGAGCGCAGCAAAAAGGGGGAGGCGTGCGCTCAGGTTTTGATTCGTCAGATCAGTTATTTAGGTGCGAATGGTTGAAATTTCACCCCCACGCGCATACGCGCGCGTGAAAACGGGCGGAAAATCCACCAAAAACTGCCGAATCAGGGCGCGTGAGGGGCGGTTTGTTGCCTCAGGGGCTCGAAAGCGATCAGCGCGCCGCCACGGCCGCTGCGGCACCTGCCATGACCGTGCCGGTGGTCCGGTTGAGGATACGGATCGCCCGCGGGCTGGTGAAGAGGCGGCGCGCCCGGGCGGCCAGGGCGATGTACCCGGTAAAGACGACGCCCAGCACCGTCAGGGTCGCAACCACGAGCTCGGCAAAGCCCAGCAGATTGATCCGTGTGAGGTCGAGGAAGGTGGGCAGGAGCGCCAGGTAGAACACCATGACCTTCGGGTTGCCCATGGTCACGGCAAGGCCGGCGAGGAAGAGCTTGGCCGGGTGCTCCGCACGGCTTTCAGCCTCGATGTCCTGGGCCATCACGGGCGCGGTCCAGATCTTGTAGGCGATGTAGAGCAGATAGGCCGCGCCCAGGTACTTCACCACCAGGAATACCCCGTGGAAGGCCTGGGCCAGGGCGGCGAGGCCCAGGATCGCGAACGAGAGCCAGACCACGTCGCCCAAGGCCACCCCGATGCTGAAGGCCACCGCCTCCTTCGGCCCGCGCCCCAGCACCCGCGCCACGATGGCGGCGATGCCAGGCCCCGGCGAAGCCGCGGCGATGAAGAGGGCGGAGGAGAAAAGCAGAAGGCCTGCGAGATCCATGGCTCAGAATCCAAGGGCGACCAGAAGCGGCGTTGCGATCCAGAATACGACATGGGAGGCCATGTGGGCCAGCATGGCGTGTTCCAGGCTGCGACAGGCATAGAGCCCCCCGAAGAGAAGCCCCAGAATTCCGTTCAGCGCAAGCGTCCTGACGAGCAGGATATGATCATCCGCCTGCATCATCGGGGCGGCGGCTCCGAGATGACCGGCGGCGAAGATGAGGGCGGTCAGAAGAACGGCGGTCCAGGTCAGCATGGAGCGCCCGCGCCCTCCGGTCAGGCGGAGACCCAGCCAGAGAAGAAGAGTCATCAGGCCGAACCGCATCATGAGCTCTTCCGTGATCCCGCCGTAGAGGAGGCCGAGCAGGCGGCCCGCCAGCGTGACCTCGTCCAAGCGGGGAACGCGTTCGAAGGCCGCCGGAAAGGCTCCGCGAAGAATGAGGTCGGCCAAGGCGACGCTCGATGCGAACAGGATGGCCAGGGCGAGCGTGGATCCCCAGCCCTTTGCCGCCGGCCCCAGCGGGTCGCCGCGCAGGTGGCGCAGGATCAGAGAGGTCAGGCCGGCTTTCTCCGTCAGTGCGACGCCTAGCGCGACAGTGAAGAGCAGAATGACGGCAGGCTGCCCTAGCAGCAGAAGCGCAAGGGCCGCTCGCGACAGGGCCGGCGCACCGGGCAGCCGGCTTGCCTGCTCGATGGAGGCCTCCATGAGAGGGATGAGCGCGAGAACGCCCAAAAGCCCTAAACCGCTCATGACGAGGAAAGGCTTCAGGAAGCCGGCCGACGACTTCATGGCCGGTCCAGAGGCTCGATCCGCCCGGGCTGGACCTGGAGCAGGTCGGCCCGGCCCTCGAGCTCCACGAAAAGGCTTGGATCCGCGCCGGTCATCCAGACCTGCCCGCCAAGGGATTCCAGTGCCGCGAAGAGGCCGGCCCGGCGGCGCGGGTCGAGATGGGCCGCAACCTCGTCCAGCAGCACGAAGGGCGCGATGCCGCTCATGCTGGCTACCAGCCGCGCATGAGCCAGCACGAGACCGATGAGCAGGGCCTTCTGCTCGCCCGTGGAGGCCGTGTTGGCCGGAATGTCCTTGGGGCCGTGGCGGACGAGCAGGTCTGAGGCCTGAGGCCCCACGAGGGTGCGTCCGGCAGCCCGGTCGCGGGGCCGGTATTCCCGTAGGGTGGCCCGGTAGCGGTCCTCGGCATCGACGGCCGGCAGGGTGGCCACCAGGGTGTCGAGATCGCCCTCCAGGCCCATCGTGGCGAAGGGGAAGGGGGACTCCTCCTCGCGGGTCTCCAGGATCAGGGCTGCGAGGCGCTCGACGGTCTCCCGGCGGGCGGCCGCGACCGCGATGGCGAGCTCCGCCACCTCGCGCTCCAGCGCATCGAGCCAGAGACGATCGTCCGGGTTTTCCTCCAGCACGCGGTTGCGTGAGCGCAGCGCCCGCTCGAGTGCATTCACCCGCGTGCCATGCTCTGCATCGACGGCGAGCACGAGCCGATCGAGAAACCGGCGCCGGTCGCCGGCAGGGCCGCGGAAGAGGGCATCGAGGTCGGGGGTGAGCCAGACGATGCGCAGGTACTCGGCAAAGGCAGTCGGCGAGGAAGCCGGCATCCCGTCGATGCGGCATATACGCGAAGCCCGTGCCGTCTCGCTCTGCGGCTCCAGGCCGGTGCCGAGCCGGTGCTCGCCGTAAGGCGCATCGAGGGTGACGGACACGGCAAACGAGCCCGGCCCTTCCTTGCGCGCCATCTCGGCAAGTTCCGCGCGCCTGAGGCCACGGCCGGGCATGAAGAGCGAGATCGCCTCCAGCACGTTGGTCTTGCCCGCGCCGTTCTCGCCCACCAGCGCCACCAGCGGGCGCGAGACGGTGAGATTCAGGCTCGCATAGGTGCGGAAATCCTGAAGGATCAGACGGGCGATTCGGGAAGCGGCAACGGGGGCGGTGGACATGCGCCCCCTTCATTCAGGAGCGGGCGCGAAAGATCAAGCGTCGGCACGGCCGAACCGTCACGCGGATCGTCATGGCCGGGCTTGTCCCGGCCATCCCGGTAAGAAGGGCGTTGCGTCTTCCTGAGGCGAGATCACCGGCACAAGGCCGGTGATGACGCGAAGTTTGATTGTGAAGATGACTCCGGAGATGCGGCTTACACCCGCATCGGCATCAGGACGTAAAGCGCCGCAGCGCCCTCGCGGTCCTGGATGATCGTGGGGGAGCCGGGATCGGCGAGCTTGAACACGGCGGTGTCGCCGTCGAGCTGGGATGCGATATCGAGGAGGTAGCGGGCGTTGAAGCCGATATCGATCGACGCCGCATCGTAATCGACCTCGAGCTCTTCCGTCGCGCTGCCCGAATCCGGGTTGTTGACGGTGAGCGTCAGACGTCCGTCACCGAGCGCCAGCTTCACGGCGCGGCCGCGCTCCGACGAGATCGTTGAGACACGGTCCACCGCTTTCGAGAAATCGGCGCGCTCGACCACGAGGACCTTGTCGTTTCCGGCCGGGATGACGCGCTGGTAGTCGGGGAAGGTGCCGTCGATGAGCTTGGAGGTCAGCACCACGCCGTCGAAGGTCAGCCGCACCTTGGCGGAGGACAACTCGATGGTGATGTTTTCGGAGCCATCCTCCACGAGCTTGACGATCTCGGCCACGGCCTTGCGCGGGATGATGACGCCGGGCATGCCCTCCGAGCCGCCCGGCGCCGGGATCTCGACGCGGGCGAGGCGATGGCCGTCGGTGGCGACGGCGCGCATGACGATGGTGCCGCCCACGTCCAGCGTGTGGAGATAGATGCCGTTGAGGTAGTAGCGGGTCTCTTCCGTGGAGATCGCGAACTGGGTCTTCTCGATCAGGCGCTTGAGGTCGGCGGCCGCCAGGGTGAAGCGGTGCGGCAGGTCGCCGGCGGCGAGATCCGGGAAGTCGCTCTCGGGCAGAGCCTGCAGCATGAAGCGAGAGCGGCCGGAGCGGATCTGCATCTGGCCCATATCGGGCGTCATTTCGAGGGAGACCTGCGCCCCGTCGGGCAGCTTTCGCACGATGTCGTAGATCATGTAGGCCGGGACGGTGGTGGAGCCGGCCTCCGTGATGTCGGCCGGGATCGTCTCGGTCACCTCGATGTCGAGGTCCGTGGCCTTCAGACGCAAGGAGCCCTCTCCGGCCCGCAGCAGGATGTTGGAGAGGATCGGAATGGTGTTGCGGCGCTCGACGACGCGGTGCACGTGCCCCAGCGCCTTCAGCAGAGCGGCGCGCTCAACGGTAACTCTCATAACCTTCGACACCCGGTTTCGGTGAAATTCTTGGCTCGCGCCCGCGGCAGGTCGCCCTTGGGCGGGACAAGCAGGGCAGCAAGATTGGCTTTTGTCGGCGGAGAAAGCAAGGCCGGGGCTATTCTGGCCCCGGCGACAGGCCGGAACCCGGCCTCGATGGTCCTATTCCTGCAGCATGCGCTTGAGGAGCTCGACCTCGTCGGAGAGCGCGTGGTCCTCGCCCAGAGCCTTCTCGATCTTGCGCACGGCGTGGAGCACCGTGGTGTGGTCGCGCCCGCCGAAGCGGCGGCCGATCTCGGGCAGGGAGCGCAGCGTCAGCACCTTGGACAGGTACATGGCGATCTGGCGCGGTTTCACCACGGCGGCGGTGCGGCGCTCCGAGAGGATATCGGAACGGGAGACGTTGTAGCGCGAGGCCACCAGCTTCTGGATGTCCTCGATCTTGACCCGCTTGGGCTCCCGGTTACGCACGAGATCGCGGATCGCGGCCTCGGCCGTCTCCAGGGTGATGGCGGAGTTCGTGAGCGTCGCGTGCGCCAGCAGGCGGTTCACGGCGCCTTCGAGGTCGCGGCCGTTGGCCGTGATGGAGCGGGCCACGAAAGCGATCACGTTCGGCCCCACCTCGAAGGTGGGATGGATCGTCTTCAGAGCCTCGATGCGGGTGGTGAGGATCGAGGTGCGCAGCGCCTCGTCGAGAGCGCTGACCTCGACCACGAGGCCGCCGGCGAGGCGCGAACGCACCCGCTCGTCGAGATTTTCCAGATCCGCCGGCGGACGGTCGGCGGCGATGACGATCTGGCGGCCCGCATCGATGAGGGCGTTCAGGGTGTGGCCGAATTCCTGCTGGATCTGCTTGCCCTGGATGAACTGCACGTCGTCGATGATGAGCAGGTCGATGCCGCGCAGGCGCTCCTTAAAGGCAAGCGATGTCTGGGCCTTCAGGGAGGCGACGAAGCCGTACATGAAGCGGTCGGCCGTGAGGTAGATCACCCGGCGGCCCTGGGCGCGCACCGCATGGCCGATGGCATGCAGAAGATGCGTCTTGCCCAAGCCCACGCCCGCATGAAGGTAGAGCGGGTTGTAGATGGCCTGTCCGTTCTGCGCATGGGCGACCCGATCCGCCGCCGCATGGGCCAGCGCATTGGAGCGGCCGACGATGAAGCTCTCGAAGGTGAGACGGGGATCGAGCGGGGCGCCGCCGAGTTCGCCGCCTTCGCCGCGCTCCTCGTGAGAGGAGGGTGCAGCAGGAGCCTTGATCTCATGATTCATGCTCGGCATCGCCATGGAAGGAGCAGAGGCCGGGCGCGGAGCTTCGCTCGCCCGGCGCTGGGATGCAGGATCGCGTCCGAGGGTGCTGCGCACGCCGATGGACACCCGCTCCACGTCACCGGCTTCAGAGCGGTAAACCGCAAGCACCCGATCGGCGTAGTGAGATTCGATCCAGCTCTTCAGAAAGCGGGTGGGAACGGTCAGATAAGCGCAGCCCTCGATCACCGAGTCCAGCTCCAGGCGTCCGAACCAGCTGGCGAAGATATCCTCGCCCAGCTCGGCCCGAAGGCGGCGCTTGACCCGCGCCCAAACTTCAGAGGCCGATTGCTCGCCCGGAACATCCATGCCGTTCTCGCTCGGAGCGGCAAAGGTGCGATGGTCTTCGCTGCGATACATCAATGTCCCTCCACGAGGCTTCCCCCTGTTAAGGCCGGAAACCCCTACGCATGTCCCGTTTCTGAACACCAAGGCACAGATGCCTCACAGGTTATTCAGAACGTGGCGCCCCCAATTGTACTAAAGATTATTTGTTCGATTTTAAGTGGAGATGATCGTCATCTGTCATCTCCTTGGTCTTCACTCAAGGTCTGGCAAGTTTACCTCGCGATAAAGGATGAGTCTGCGCTTGCTTCTTGAGAGAGTGAAACAACAGCTTATCCCCGCGCATGGTGTCTTTAGTTCAGGCTTTGAGTGAATGACTTAACGGCGAGCCGTCGAAGCAAATGGACCTTACACAGGGTGCGGGAGGGCGTGCAATATGGCTGAGTCGAGTCTCAACCTCCCGGGAGCACCCGATGGCGTTCACAGGCTCGTCCACAGGTTTTGAATCTGGGCTGTAAATCGCTGACTCTTCAACTGATTCACTGTGTCATCACAGCCTGTGCGCAGTCCCGAAAAAAGAGTTTTTGCGCAACCTTGATTCAGAACCGATTCGCTCCGAATCGAGGGTGATTCTGATGCTTCGCGATGCTTTGCCTGCTAAGCTGTTGAATCCAGTCGATCTTTTATGTGCATTTTGAATCCACACTGTGGAGCCTTCACCCTGTCATACGGGGATAAAGTCAAGCTCTCGTGTGGATAAAATTTGGACGTAGAATCCAGCATCGGGCATGAAAAAACCCGGCCTCTTGGCCGGGTCTGATCCGTGATGGAAAGGCAGCTTCGAGGGCTGCTTTTTAGGCGCTGAGCGTCTTGATGCGGCTCGCGAGGCGCGAGACCTTCCGCGACGCGGTGTTCTTGTGCACGATGCCCTTCTGGGCCGCGCGCATCATCTCCGGCTCGGCAGCGCGCAGGGCGGCTGCAGCCTCGGTCTGATTGCCGGAAGCGATGGCCTCTTCAACCTTGCGGACGAAGGTCCGCATGCGGCTGCGACGCGACTTGTTGATCGCGGTGCGCTTCGCGATCTTGCGGGTCATCTTCTTGGCGGACACGGTGTTGGCCATGGCCCATCCTCGTTCTTTTTAAAATCCCGATGGCCAAGCTCAAGCCCATGGGAGAGCTCCGGCAGCGATCGGTTGATTGCATGGAAACCGAAGAGCCCGCGGGACGCGCGGGCTCATGTGAGGCGGCTTATAGACGCGAACCCTGCGAACGTCAACGACCATAGGCCTTTGCGCGTCAAAAAAGCGCCAAAAGGCCCTGGCGCCAGGGGTTGGCGGGGTCGAGCAGGAGCCTGAGCGCCATCAGGCTCGACACCACGACCAGGAGCGGGCGGATGAGCCGGGAGCCCAGTCTCATGGCAAGCCGCGACCCAACCTGGGCTCCGAGCAGGGACGCCACGGACATGGCGAGCCCTAGGGGCCAGATCACCGCGCCTGTCGCAGCGTAAAGAAGGAGACTGCCGAAATTGCTCGCGAAGTTGACGAGCTTGGTATGGGCGGTGGCCTTCACAACCCCGTAGCCCAGCAGCGTCACGAAGGCGAGCATATAGAAGGAGCCTGCCCCCGGCCCGAAGATGCCGTCATAAAAGCCGATGGCCACCGGGGCGGTGAGGCCGAAGGCGAGAGCCGTCATGCGGGCCTGGGCATCCTCGTCCTTCATCTTGCGCGAGAGGGCGAAGTAGATCGCCATGGCGATCAGCATGACCGGGATCAGCACTTCGAGCACGGCACGCGGCAGGAACTGCACGCACAATGCCCCGGCGATGCTGCTCGTGAAGGCCACCAGGGTAAAGCCCCAGGCCTTCTTCCACTCGATCAGGCCTTTGCGGCCGAAGGTGTAGGTGGCGGAGGCCGCCGCCACCGAACCCTGCACCTTGTTGGTGGCGATCGCCTGGGCCGGATCGAGGCCGGCGAGCAGAAGGGCCGGCACGGTGAGAAGCCCGCCGCCTCCCGCGATGGCATCCACGAAGCCCGCGAGAAAAGAGATCGCGGTCAGAGCCGCGATCATGTCGAAGCCGATGTCGGGCACGATCAGCCGTTCTTGAACTCAGGGGGGCGCTTGCCGACGAAGGCCGCCATGCCTTCCTTCTGGTCGGCGGTGGCGAACATGGCGTGGAACAGGCGTCGCTCGAAGCGGATGCCCTCCGAGAGCGAGATCTCGTCGGCCCGGTTGATGGTCTCTTTCGTCATCATGGCGATGGGCAGCGACATGGACGCGATGGTGTCCGCCGTCTTCAGGGCGTCGTTGATGAGATCGGCCGCCGGCACCACCCGGGCGACGAGCCCGGAGCGCTCGGCTTCCTCGGCTCCCATCATGCGGCCCGTCAGGCACATCTCCATGGCCTTGGCCCGGCCGATGAGGCGCGTGAGGCGCTGGGTGCCGCCCATGCCGGGCATCACGCCGAGCTTGATCTCGGGCTGGCCGAACTTGGCGTTGTCCGCCGCGATGATGAAGTCGCACATCATGGCGAACTCGCAGCCGCCGCCCAGGGCAAAGCCCGCCACCGCGGCGATCATGGGCTTGCGCCGCCCCGACACCTTCTCCCAGCCGGAGAAGAAGTCGGCCATGTAGGTGTGCGGATAGTCGAGCTCCGCCATCTCCTTGATGTCGGCGCCGGCCGCGAAAGCCTTCTCCGAGCCGGTGATGACGATGCAGCCGATGTTCGGGTCCGCCTCGTAGGCGTCGAGCGCCTGGTTGACCTCGCCCAGGAGCGTGGAATTGAGGGCATTCAGGGCCTGCGGACGGTTGAGGGTGATCAGCCCCACCTTGCCGCGCGTCTCCGTGAGAATCGTCTCAAAAGCCATGTGACATCTCCTGCTCGATGATGGGACACCGGTAGGCGAGGGCGCATGACCCGGCAAGTGAAAATCGGGAAGCCCTGACTTGAGTTCAGGAGCGCTTCTGGCATTCCGGACAGTAGAAGGTGGAGCGGCCGGATTGCACCAGGCGGGTGACGGTGCCGGTGCAGTCGGGCGTGACGCAGGGCTCGCTCTCCCGGTCGTAGACCCGGAACGAATGCTGGAAGTAGCCCAGCGACCCATCCACCTGGGCATGGTCGCGCAAGGTGGAGCCTCCAGCTTCCACCGCCTCGGCGAGCACGTCCCGGATGACATCCGCGAGCTGGCGCGCCTTGTCGGTCGGCTCGCCCTTCTTGGTCACGAGCGATCCGGCCGGAGCCTCCGGATGAAGGCCGGTGCGGAACAGGGCTTCGCACACATAGATGTTGCCGAGGCCGGCAATCAGGCGCTGGTCGAGGAGAGCGGCCTTCAGGGGCGTGCGCTTAGCCATGAACAATCTGGCGATGGTCTCGCCCGAGAGCTCGTTGCCGAGGGGCTCGATGCCCATGCCGGCAAAATGCTTCGAGGTCTCGATCTCCTGGCGGGGCGCCAGATCCATGAAGCCGAAGCGGCGGGCGTCATTATAAATGACGGTCGCCCCGTTTGAGAGCCCGAACACCACATGGTCGTGAGCCCCCAGGCCTCCATGCTCGTGATGGAACTCGCCGGGCATCCGGGTGGCGCCGTCCTTGGTTACGAGAAAGCGGCCGGACATGCCCAGATGCATGACCAGCACCTCGCCGGAGGAGAGATCGGCCAGGAGATACTTGGCCCGGCGGCCGAGCGCCTTGACCTCCTGCCCCTCCAGACGTTCGCAAAACCGCTCGGGAAAGGGAAAGCGCAGATCCGGGCGGCGCTGGGTCACCTTGGTGAAGCGGGCTCCCACCATGGCGGGCTCCAGGCCGCGGCGCACGGTCTCGACTTCGGGCAGTTCAGGCATCAACCATCTCTCGGCTTCTTGAGGGCTCTTACATAGCCTTTAGGCCCCGCTTCCGCTATGGATCGCGACACTAGTGCATCGTGCGGAAAAGTGGTTTCCGGTTTTCCGCGCCCAACGATGCGCGCTTTAAAGGGTGGAGCATCGGATATATCCGATGCTCCAGGTGACAAGAGGCTCAGACATCATGACCGACGAGAACACCCATTTCGGGTTCCAGTCCGTGCCCCTGGGTGAGAAGCAGGGCAAGGTCAACGAGGTCTTCCGCTCGGTGGCAGGCCGCTACGACCTGATGAACGACCTCATGTCCGCAGGCCTCCACCGTGTCTGGAAGGACGCCCTCATCTCCACCCTGCGCCCGCCCCGCGACCGGCCGTTCCGCCATCTGGATGTGGCCGGCGGCACCGGGGACGTGGCCTTCCGCATTCTCGATCAGGGCGGGCCGCAGACCCGCGTGACGGTGCTCGACATCAACGGCGAGATGCTCAAGGTCGGCGCCGAACGGGCCGGCCACCGCTATGAGGGCCGCATCGACTTCGTCGAGGCCAATGCGGAGGAGCTGCCGCTCGAATCCAAGACCTACGATGCCTACACCATCGCGTTCGGCATCCGGAACGTGCCGCGCATCGATGCGGCGCTTCGCGAGGCGCACCGGGTGCTGAAACCCGGCGGGCGCTTCCTGTGCCTGGAATTCTCCAAGGTCGACGTGCCGTTGCTGGACAGAATCTACGACGCCTATTCCTTCAACGTGATCCCGAAGCTGGGAGCGATGGTGACGGGGGATGCGGAATCCTACCAGTACCTCGTCGAGTCGATCCGCCGCTTCCCGCCGCCGGCGGCCTTTGCGCGGATGATCGAGGAGGCGGGCTTCAAGCGCGTCACCCACCGCACCCTGACGGCCGGCGTCGTGGCCATTCACTCGGGCTGGAAGATTTAAAGCGTGATCGGCAGCCTCTTCCACCTCGCTCGTAACCTGCGCGCCGGCTTCGTCCTGGCGCGCGAAGGCGCTTTGGCGCTCGTCGATCCGAGCGCCCTGCCCCCCGCCGCGCGCTTCGGGTTGAAAATGGCCCGCCTCGTCGAGCGTCCCCAGGCGGGCGACGGCGCGGCGCGGCTGTCGAAGGCCCTGACGCGGCTCGGGCCCTCTTACGTGAAGTTCGGCCAGTTCCTGGCGACCCGCCCCGACATCGTCGGCGTTGCGGCCGCCCGCGACCTGGAACGCCTGCAGGATCGCATGCCGCCTTTCCCGCGGGCGGAGGCGGTGCGCATGGTCGAGATCGCCCTCGGCCGTCCGATCGACGTGCTTTTCCTGGAGTTCAGCGAGCCGATTGCCGCCGCTTCCATCGCGCAGGTCCACCGGGCCCGCATCCGAACCGCAGAGGGCGAGGAAACGGTGGCCGTGAAGGTGGTGCGGCCCGGCGTGCGCGAGGGTTTCGCCCGCGACCTGCAGGCCATGCGCGCCGCCGCCCGCCTGTTCGAGCGCATGGTGCCCGATGCCAAGCGCCTGAAACCCCTTGAGATCGTGGAGGCGCTGGCCCGCTCCGTGGCCGTCGAGATGGACCTGCGTCTCGAAGCAGCGGCCGTCTCGGAATTGGCGGAGAACACCAAGGACGATCCCGATTTCCGGGTGCCGAAGCCCGAATGGGACCTCACCGCCCGCGACGTGCTCACCACCACCTGGATCGAGGGCATCCGCCTCAACGATCTTGCGGCCATCGAGGCCGCCGGCTTCGACCGGGTGGCGCTGGGGCGCACGGTGATCCAGTCCTTCCTGCGCCATGCCATCCGCGACGGCTATTTCCACGCCGACATGCATCCGGGCAATCTGTTCATCGATGCGGAAGGGCGGCTTGTGGCTGTCGATTTCGGCATCATGGGCCGGCTCGGCATGAAGGAGCGGCGCTTCCTCGCCGAAATCCTTCTCGGCTTCATCCGCCGCGATTATCTGCGCGTGGCGCAGGTGCATTTCGAGGCCGGATACGTGCCGCCGCACCATTCGGTGGAGGATTTCGCGCAAGCGATCCGCGCCATCGGCGAGCCGATCCACGACCGGAGGGCCGACGAGATCTCCATGGCGAAGCTCCTGACGCTTCTCTTCGAGATCACGGCGCTGTTCGACATGGCGACCCGCATCGAGCTCGTCATGCTGCAGAAGACCATGGTTGTCGTGGAGGGCGTCGCCCGCAACCTCGACCCGAAGCTCGACATGTGGACCACGTCCGAGCCCGTGGTGCGTGATTGGATCGAGCGCAATCTCGGGCCGCTGGGCCGCGCCGAGCAGGCGGGCCGTGGCCTGTGGACGCTGGCCGGCGTGATCGGCGACCTGCCGGAGCTGGCCCTGCGCGCCGAGCGGGTGCTCAACCAGCTCGAGGACGTGACGGCGCGGGGCGTGTCCCTCAATCAGGACAGCGTCGCGGCCATCGGGCGCGCCGAGGCGCGAGGCAACCGCTGGGGCGTGGCGGCCTTGTGGATCATTGCGGCCTCGCTGATGATCATGCTGTTCAGGGGCTTCGCATGACGACGCTTTCCGGCAAACGCATCCTCCTCGTCATCGGCGGCGGCATCGCGGCCTACAAATCGTTGGATCTCATCCGCCGCCTGCGCGAACGCGGTGCCTCCGTGCGTTGTATTCTCACCAGCGGCGCGCAGCAGTTCATCACGCCGCTCGCCGCCTCTGCGCTCACCGGACAGCGCTCCCACACGGATCTCTTCGACCGCGAGGACGAAGCCGATATCGGTCACATCAAGCTTGCCCGCGATGCGGATCTGATCGTGATCGCTCCGGCGACCGCCAACCTCATGGCCAAGATGGCCGGCGGACACGCCGACGATCTCGCCTCCACGGTGCTGCTCGCCACCACCCTGCCGATCCTGATCGCGCCGGCCATGAACGTGCGCATGTGGCTGCACCCGGCGACGCGGCGCAATCTGAAGACCTTGCAGACGGATGGCGTTCACGTGGTCGGGCCCAATGACGGTGCCATGGCGGAGGCCGAGTTCGGCCCCGGCCGCATGGCGGAGCCGCTGGAGATTGCGGCTGCCGTGGAGCGTCTGCTGGCGCCCTCGGGCCCGCTCGCCGGCAAGCACGTGATCGTCACCTCCGGCCCGACGCATGAGCCCATCGATCCGGTGCGCTACATCGCGAACCGCTCCTCCGGCAAGCAGGGCCACGCCATCGCGAAGGCCGCCGCTGAAGCCGGTGCGCGCGTCACCCTGATCGCCGGCCCCGTGACCCTTCCCGATCCCGCGGGCGTGACGGTCGTGCATGTGGAGAGCGCCCGCGAGATGCTGCAGGCCACGGAGCAGGCGCTGCCCGCCGATATCGGCATCTTCGCTGCCGCCGTGGCCGACTGGCGCGTCGACAATGCGGGCGAGCAGAAGATCAAGAAGAAGGACGGCGCGTTGCCGAACCTGTCGCTCGCGGAGAACCCGGACATCCTCGCCACCATCGCACGACACGCAAGCAACCGCCCGCCGCTCATGGTGGGCTTCGCGGCCGAGACCGAGAACGTGATCGAGCATGCCCGGCAGAAGCTCGCCAAGAAGGGCTGCGACCTCATCGTCGCCAACGATGTCTCGACGGCAACGGGCGTGATGGGCGGCGACAGCAACACCGTGCATCTCGTCACAGCCTCCGATGTGGAGACCTGGCCGACCCTGTCGAAAACCGACGTGGCGAAGAAGCTCGTCGAGCGTCTCGGCGCGATGGTGGGAGGCAGCAGGCCATGAGCCACCGCTTGCGCATCCAGCGCCTTGCCCATGCGGCCGATCTGCCGCTTCCCCGCTATGAAACAGCCGGTGCGGCGGGCATGGATCTCACCGCCGCCAATCCTGCCGACGCGCCGATCGTCCTGCAGCCGATGCAGCGTGCGCTCGTTCCCACAGGTCTTGTGCTTCAACTCGAACCCGGCTTCGAGGCCCAGGTGCGTCCTCGCTCGGGATTGGCTTTCAAGCACGGCGTCACGGTGCTCAATGCACCGGGCACCGTCGATGCGGATTATCGCGGCGAGGTGCAGGTGCTGCTCGTCAATCTGGGCTCGGAGCCCTTCGCCGTCACGCGCGGCATGCGGATTGCTCAAGTCATCGTTGCACCCGTCATTCAGGTGGAGCCGGTTGAGGTGGAGCAGGTGGATGAAACACCTCGTGCCGCCGGCGGTTTCGGCTCCACGGGTTTGGGGTAGGGGCATCCGCCATGAACTTTCTCTCACGCCGCTCGCTTCTCGCCATCGCGGCCGTCACCGACATCGCCCTCCACGCCCGGCCACTGCCGGTCTCCGCCAAGGCTCTGGCCGCCCGGCACAACCTGCCGCCGCGCTATCTCGAGCCGGTTCTTCAGGCTCTCGTGCGCCAGGGGATCCTCAAGGGCGTGCGCGGACCGCGGGGCGGGTACGAGCTGGCCCGCGAACGGCGCCGGATCACCGCGGGCGACATCGTGCGCATCGCAATGGCGGCCCTGGAGGAGGATGGCTCGTCGCCCATCCCCGAATCTCGCCTGGCCGAGGCTGTGGTCAGCCCTCTGGTTCAGCGCGGCACCGAGGCTTTCCTGAGCGAACTCGATCAGGTCACCGTCGAAGACCTGTGCCAGAAAGCGCAGGCGGAATCGGCTGTCGAGCCGGTCTCGGCCGTGGATTTCACAATTTGATATGTAGATTATTCCAAATATCGACAGCTGCTGCGGAAAAAGATAAACTTCCTCCAATCTGAAGGAGGATCTCATGGCTGACACCGTCAACGCATCGGGTACCGGCACCAAGCCCGGCCGCGGCCGCATCTATGGCTCGATTACGGAAACCATCGGCAATACCCCGCTCGTGCGTCTCAACAGGCTGCCGCGGGAGCATGGTGTCGATGCCGAGATTCTCCTCAAGCTCGAATTCTTCAACCCGATCTCGAGCGTGAAGGACCGCATCGGCGTCAACATGGTCGAGTCCATGGAGGCTGCCGGCCACATCAAGCCCGGCGCGACCCTGATCGAGCCGACCTCCGGCAATACGGGCATTGCCCTCGCCTTCGTGGCGGCGGCGCGCGGCTATCGCCTGATCCTGGTGATGCCCGAGACCATGTCGCTCGAGCGCCGCAAGATGCTGTCCTTCCTCGGAGCCGAGCTCGAGCTCACGCCCGGTCCCCAGGGGATGAAGGGCGCCATCGCCCGCGCCGAGGAGCTGCTCCGCGAGATTCCCGGTTCGGTCATCCCGCAGCAGTTCAGGAACCCGGCCAATCCGGAGATCCACCGCAAGACGACGGCCGAAGAGATCTGGAACGATACCAACGGCCAGCTCGACGCATTCGTCTCGGCGGTGGGCACCGGCGGCACGATTACCGGCGTCGGCCAGGTGATCAAGCCGCGCCTGCCCTCCTTGAGGGTGATTGCCGTGGAGCCCGAGGACTCGCCCGTGCTGTCCGGCGGCCAGCCGGGCCCGCACAAGATCCAGGGCATCGGCGCGGGCTTCGTGCCGGACGTGCTCGACCGCTCCGTGATCGACGAGATAGTTACCGTGGGCAACCAGACCGCTTTCGACATGGCGCGCAAGCTCGCCAAGCTTGAAGGCATTCCGGGCGGCATCTCGACGGGTGCCAATGTGGCGGCAGCCCTCGAAGTGGCCTCGCGGCCCGAGTTCAATGGCAAGCGCATCGTCACGGTCGCCTGCTCCTTTGCCGAACGCTACATCTCGAGCGCGCTCTTCGAAGGGCTCTGAGCTCTCATCCAGGAAGACGATCCAAGGGCGGCCTCCGGGCCGCCCTTTTTGTTGGCGCAGGCTCCAAGCTTGGCCAGAACTTCCCCTGATCCCTCGGGTTCTCCTTGCGACACACGAATTCAAAGGTTTTCAAGGAGTTCATCATGGCGGACCGCAAAGCTCCCCATTCGTTAAAGGACCAAGACGCGGACCAGATCCGCAACGAGCAGCGCGGCGGCATCGACAGCCCGGTCGATCCCAACCAGGACGGCGGCGTCGAAGGCAACGCGACTCTGCGACGTGTGTGGAGCCAGCCCGGCGGCGAGGCCTATGCCTATCGCCAGGGGCAAACCGGCCAGACCAGCAAGGCCGGGCATGACGGCCACGATGAACTCACCGCCGCCGAGACCCCTGAGACCACCAAGCATCTGAGCGACGCCACCCTGTCTCCGAACGACAAGGATGCGACGGCCGAGGCCATCGAGCGGGCGACTGCCGTCAACGGCAAAGAACAGGGCTGACAGGAGAGCGCCATGGGCAATGCAGGTTACGGCAATCACACCGAAGACACGAAGGACTACGTCGACATCAAGCGGACCGATCCGCAGGGCGACCAACAGGTTCCGTCCGACAAGCAGCCCGGCGACAAGCAGCCGGCGGCAGGCCCTCACAGCAAACCGTCGCTGACCAACCCGGACTCGACGCCCGGTACGGGCGCCCTGCCTGATGCGGGCGACCGGGACGCGACCGACTCGACCAGCTCATAAGGATGATGCAGCGATGGCAAATCCCGACAACAAGTCCAATCAAGCCACTGAAGAAGATATCAGCGCTCCGCGTCTGACCCCCCAGGGCCGCGAGAACCCTGAGGCCGCGGGCGAGGATTCGACGAACCCGATGGGCGAGGGTGCCAAGAAGGGACAGAGCGACAAGGCCGAAGGCTGAAGCACAGGCCCGTCGGCCAACAGCGAGGGAAGCCATGCCGGCTTCTCTCTACAATCCTCCGTCCCTCCCATAGACCCGGAAGCCTTCCCGCTCGCAGAGGCGCTCGTAGTAGCGTTCGACCTCCCGCAGATCCGGCCGCTCGAGCGGAATGCTCTTCCAGCGATGGACCGACAGGCCAATGACGATGTCCGCGCAGGTGAAGTTTGGCCCGGCGATATAGGCGCCGGTGCGGGCGAGCTCCCGGTCCAGCACCTGGACGGCTGAGCAGAACGACTGCCAGGACGCGGCGATCTGCTTTTCGTCCTGGAAGTTCGGGTTCCTGCGCACCGTCGCCTGGAAGACGTAGCGCCAGGTGTTGTTGAAGTCGGAGACCTGCCAGTCCATCCACTTCTCGACCTGCGCCCGCCTGGCGGGATCGGAGGGCAGCAGGTCGTCACGGCCTTCCCGCGCCGCCAGATAGCGGACGATGCTGTTCGATTCCCAGAAGAGCTGGCCTGCGTCCTCCAGCACCGGGATCATGCCGACCGGATTGAGCTTGAGAAACTCGGGATCGGTGACAGGCCGTGTGCCGCCGCCCCAGTCGATGCGCTCGAACGGGAGGCCAAGCTCCGCGCAGGTCCAGAGCACCTTCCGGACATTGATGGACCCTGCATATCCGTGAATCGTCAGCATGTGCCTTCCCCATCTTTGCTTATGAAAAAGGCCGCTCCGGAGAGCGGCCTTTCAACTGTTGTCCGAGGCGCTCGTTTTAAGCGCTCAGGGCTTCCTTCGAACGCTCGGCGCGCTTGCGGTCGTTCGGGTCGAGGATCGCCTTGCGGATGCGGATCGACTTCGGCGTCACCTCGACGAGCTCGTCGTCCTGGATCCAGGCCAGCGACTTCTCCAGCGTCATGCGGATCGGCGGGGTCAGGCGCACCGCCTCGTCCTTGGAGGTCGTGCGGATGTTGGTGAGCTTCTTGCCCTTCAGCACGTTCACCTCGAGGTCGTTCTCGCGGTTGTGCTCGCCGATGATCATGCCCTGGTAGACCTTCCAGCCGGGCTCGATCATCATCGGGCCGCGGTCTTCGAGGTTCCACAGGGCGTAGGCCACGGCCTCGCCGTTGTCGTTCGAGATCAGCACGCCGTTGCGCCGTCCCGCGATCTCGCCGCGATAGGGCTCGTAGGCGTGGAACAGGCGGTTCATGATCGCGGTGCCGCGGGTGTCGGTCATCAGCTCGCCCTGGTAGCCGATGAGGCCGCGGGTGGGAGCGTAGAACACGAGGCGCTGACGGTTGCCGCCGGAGGGGCGCATCTCGACCATGTCGGCGCGGCGCTCGGACATCTTCTGCACGACGACGCCGGAATGCTCCTCGTCCACGTCGATGACCACTTCCTCGATGGGCTCGAGAAGCTGGCCGGCCTCGTCCTTCTCGAACACCACGCGGGGACGCGACACGGCAAGCTCGAAGCCCTCGCGGCGCATGGTCTCGATCAGGATCGCGAGCTGCAACTCGCCGCGGCCCGAGACGTAGAACGAGTCCTTGTCGGCCGCTTCCTCGATCTTGAGGGTCACGTTGCCTTCCGCTTCCTTGAACAGGCGGTCGCGGATCATGCGGCTCGTGACCTTGTCGCCCTCAGTGCCCGCGAGCGGGCTGTCGTTCACGATGAACGACATGGTGACGGTCGGCGGATCGATGGGCTGGGCCTGGATCGGAATGTCGTTCTCGGGCGCGCAGAAGGTGTCGGCCACCGAGCCCTTCACCAACCCTGCGATGGACACGATGTCGCCGGCCTCGCCGAGCTCGATGGGCTGGCGCTCAAGGCCGCGGAAGGCCAGGATCTTGGACACGCGGCCGGTCTCGACCACCTTGCCCTCGCGGTCGAGGACCTTGATCGACTGGTTCGGCTTCACCGACCCGGAGGTGATGCGGCCCGTGACGATGCGGCCCAGGAACGGGTTGGCCTCGAGCAGGGTGCCGAGCATGCGGAACGGGCCCTCTTCGGTCTTGGCCGGGGGCACGTGCTCCAGCACGAGGTCGAACAGGGGCGCCAGACCCTCGTCGCTCGGGCCTTCCGGGGACTTCGCCATCCAGCCGTTGCGGCCGGATCCGTAGAGGATCGGGAAGTCGAGCTGCTCGTCGGTGGCATCGAGCGCCGCGAACAGGTCGAACACCTCGTTGATGACCTCCGTGTGGCGGGCATCGGGACGGTCGATCTTGTTGATGGCGACGATCGGCTTGAGGCCGATCTTGAGGGCCTTGGACACCACGAACTTGGTCTGCGGCATCGGGCCTTCGGCCGCGTCCACGAGGACGATGGCGCCATCCACCATGCTCAGGATGCGCTCCACCTCGCCGCCGAAATCGGCGTGGCCGGGGGTGTCGACGATGTTGATGCGGGTGTCCTTCCAGACGACCGAGGTCGCCTTGGCCAGGATGGTGATGCCGCGCTCCTTCTCGAGGTCGTTCGAGTCCATGGCGCGCTCTTCCACGCGCTGGTTCTCGCGGAAGCTGCCCGACTGCTGGAGGAGCTTGTCGACGAGGGTGGTCTTGCCATGGTCGACGTGGGCGATGATGGCGATATTGCGTAGTTTCATAAGGGGTCTTTCAAAGCAAAGCAGCCCGGCTCGCGGCAAGCGTGGCCGCGCCCCTGGCTCGTACCGGGCGAAATCTGATGCGCTGCAATATAATGATAAGAGAGCGGCGGCAATAGGGCAGCTTGTCTCCCATGCTCAAAGAACAGCCAGCACCTTGGGGCCCGCAGCGTGAGCTGCGAGCCTGAAGGTCAGTCGAGGGTGGCGCGTCGGGCAGCCCGGCTCGATGCTATGGTGTGGAAGGTGAGAGCCAGACTGCTCGTCACGCACGGTTTGTTTCAGCGGACCTGGATCAAGCCAGGATCGGCCACCCGCGATCACAGGCGTGCGAGACCTGCGGTGGGACCGCTCCTCACCCCGCATCTGCGACGCCTCGCGAGCGCGCCCCTCGTCGGGCGAGGATGTCCATAGCTATAGCCCAGCTTAGGGCAATTGTCAAGAACAAAATGAGAACACGAACTCGTCTTCCCTCTCCCCTTCAGCGGGAGAGGGTGGCCTGCGTAGCAGGTCGGGAGAGGGGTCGCGCTCAGCCGGACTGCCCCTCTCCCGGCTCACTTGCGTTCGCCACCCTCCCCCGCAAAGGGGGGAGGGGGAACCCGCGCCCTGTCCTGCACCCGATCCGGATCTGCCGCGCCATCCGGGATGACGTATCCTCCCCGTCGCGCATTCCTCCCGCGACAGAGGGCCGTCGCTTGCCGCTGCCATATGCTCTACACAAAGATTGAAGTCGCTCCCCAAAAACCTAAATGGCTGAAAGCCCTCCCGTTCCCGAAGCTCAGCATGTCTGCAACACCATTATCGAACGCTCCTCGCATGCTCGGGCCTGAAGCTCTCGCGGCAGCCGTCAGGCAGGCCGATCCCTGTCGCAGTGCCGCTGACACCGGATATCCCACGCACCGGCCGCCCGTGGGAAGGCGCAGGCTTCATGCACGATAGGCTCGTTCCCAGTCCGGATTTCCTCACTGGGGGCGGTGAAATGGGTTCGCTCATGCGGGCCCATGACTGGTCCTCCTCGCCTCTCGGTCCGCCGGAACGCTGGCCGCAGAGCCTTCGGGCCGTGGTGAGCCTCATGCTCACGTCGAAATTTCCCATGTTCGTCGCGTGGGGACCGAAACTCGCGTTTCTCTACAACGACGGCTACCGGCCGATCTTCGGCGCCAAGCACCCGCACGCGCTCGGTCTGCCGTTCCGCGAGGTCTGGTCGGACATCTGGCACGATATCGAGCCGCTGGTCACCAAGGCGCTCGCAGGCGAAGCGACCTACCACGAGGACCTGCACCTCGTGATGGAGCGCAACGGCTACCCGGAGGACACGTGGTACACCTTCTCCTACTCGCCTGTCCGCGATGAGACGGGCGGGATCGCCGGCATGTTCTGCGCCTGCACGGAGACCACGCAGGAGGTCAAATCCCGCGCGGCCCTCAAGGCCGAGCAGGACCGGCTTCGCGAATTTTTCCAGCAGGCGCCCGGCTTCATGGCGATGCTGCGCGGACGGGAGCACGTGTTCGAGCTGGTGAACGACGCCTACCTTCAGCTCGTGGGGCACCGCCGCGACATCATCGGCAAGTCCGCCCGGGAGGCCCTGCCCGAAGTCCAGGGTCAGGGGTTGTTCGAGCTGCTCGATCAGGTCTACTCGTCCGGACAGCCGTTCGTCGGACGAAGCCTCCGGGTCGGGCTGCAACGCAAGCCGGGAAGCCCGGCCGAAGAGCGCTTCGTGGACGTGGTCTATCAGCCCATCACTGACCACGAGGGGCAGGTCAGCGGCATCTTCGCCGAAGGCTACGACGTCACGGAGCGCGTGCAGGCCGAGGAAAGCCTGCGCGAGAGCGAGGCCCGGTTCCGCAATCTCGCCGACAATGCACCCGTCATGGTGTGGGTGACGGAGGCGGACGGCACCTGCATCTACCTATCCCAGAGCTGGTACGAGTTCACCGGCCAGACGCCGGAAACCGGACTGGGCTTCGGCTGGCTCGATGCGGTGCATCCGGAGGACAAAATCTGGTCGGGCGAAGTGTTTCGCGCGTCCAATGCCGAGCAGGGGCCTTTCCGCGTGGAATACCGCTTGCGGCGCGCCGACGGCACCTATCGCTGGGCCATCGATGCCGCGGCGCCGCGTTTCAGCGAGGACGGCACCTTCCTCGGCTATGTGGGCTCGGTGCTCGACATCACGGACCGCAAGCAGGTCGAGGAGCACCGCGAGCTTCTCATCAACGAGCTGAACCACCGGGTGAAGAACACGCTCACCATTGTCCAGTCCATGGCGTCGCAGAGCCTGCGGCACCTGAGCGAGGAGAACCGTCCCAAGGTCCAGGCCTTCGAGGATCGCCTGTTCGCCCTGGCCCGCGCCCATGACGTGCTCACCCGCGAGAACTGGGAAGGCGCGGAGCTGCGCGAGATCATCAACGAGGTGGTCGAGCCCTATCTGCGGCAGAAGACGAAGTACATCGAGATCGAGGGACCGCACCTTCGCCTGATCCCGAGAACGGCTCTCGCCATTGCCATGGCGATCCACGAACTGGCCACGAACGCCGCGAAATACGGCGCGCTGTCCGTCCCGTCCGGATGCGTCCTCATCACCTGGACGATCACGTCGGACGCGATTCCGCACCTCGCGCTGCGCTGGCAGGAGCGGGACGGCCCGCCGGTTTCACCGCCGACCCGCAGGGGCTTCGGCACGCGTCTGATCGAGCGCAGCTTGGCCACCGACGTGGGCGGTGATGTGCGGCTGACCTACGAGCCCACCGGCGTCGTGTGCATGATGAACGTTCCGTTGAGGGACGAGAGCGATCCGCCACATTAGACGCGAGTTCCATCGCCCGGCCGCCTCCCGATGCCGTCAACGCGGACAGGATCGAGAGACCGGACATGCAAGGCTGTGCCGCTGATCGCGCCGGAAAGCAGCTTGCGCCATGGTCGCGCTGCCTTCCGCAAAGCTATCTCTGAGGAAAGTTCAGGGAAAACGTCGTTCCCGGTCCTGTGGCCTCGTGCATCGTGGCACCGAGTTGGAGGGCCAGGCTCGAGACGAGCCTCAGGCCTGAACGGGAGCGCGGGTCGCTGCTCGGGGCGTCCATGCCGATCCCATCGTCGGAGACCGTGAGGGTGCAGGTTCCGTCCTGGCAGCCGAAACGGACCGTGATCTGTCCGGTGCGGTCGTCGGGAAAGGCATGTTTGAGCGCGTTCGTGACCAGTTCGGTCGTGACCAATCCCAGGGTGACCGCCTGATCGAGGCCGATATCAGCGTCCTGCGTGTCCACCCGGATCGTCACGCGGTCCTGATCCCGCCGGAGCTGCACCAGGCTCGCGCAGAGCCGGTCGAGATATTGGGCAATGGGAACCCGGGAGAGCTCGTCGGATGCATAAAGGGCATCGTGAACCAGGGCGATGGCATCGACCCGACCAAGGATATCGGCATAGTTCTGCCGGATGTCGTCGGATCTGGTTTGCCTCAGCTTCATCCGGACGAGGCTGGAAATGATCTGGAGATTGTTGCGGACCCGGTGATGCACCTCACGGAAGAGCTCGTTCTTCTCGTTCAGCGCCCGTTCGAGTTCAGCCGTCCGGTCCCGGACACGGCGCTCCAATTCGGAGTTCAGCCTTTCGAGCTCCGAGCGGGCGATCCTCAGGGAGGCGTCTTCGATCACCTCCCAGGTTCCGCGCCGTCTCGAAATGGCGAACTGATGATTGCGCACGACCTCGATGATGTCCG
Source organism: Microvirga sp. BSC39 (assembly GCF_000739015.1). Lineage (GTDB taxonomy): Bacteria > Pseudomonadota > Alphaproteobacteria > Rhizobiales > Beijerinckiaceae > Microvirga. The sequence continues at coordinate 87,057 of NZ_JPUG01000070.1, read as the reverse complement.
TAGGACGGCAGCGCCCGAGGCAGTAGCTGCACAGGGCGAGAATGGGCTGGGACGAGAAGCGCGTATTGACCTTGGCCTCGTAGTCCGCGAACTCGTCGAAGCCGTCGCATTCGAGCCAGAACGTATTGCCGGTCAGCCGCAATCCTGCGTAGCCCTCGCCAACGGCGGTGTTGGCTCGTCCGAGCCACTGCTCCACGGTCTCGTCCGGGTTCAGATCGCCGTTGCGCAGATACCAGTTCTGGAAGTCGATGATCTCGATCTGGCCGCGTTTCTCACGCTGGTCGAGGTCCGGCACGGCCGCCCGCAGGGAGTCCCGGGCATCCTCCCGACCGAAGGGCTCGGACGTGACCCAAAGGCACTTCTCATTCCCTTCCAGGCCAGCCTTGAAGAAGGGCACGAGAGCCTCGGCCAGGTCGTGGCGATCCTCATAGAACTGGCAGAAGTGCGTTCCCCATGACAATTCGCCAACGGCTGGGATGCCGCTTGAGATGCGGGTCATGGGGAGTCTCCTGAAATGCGATCGCGCCGGCCCAGGCTAGGGCAAGGGTCGGACGGTGTATACATTTAGTTCGCGGCCATCGGGCGACAACGGTTCTCGTCCCAATGGGCGGTCAAGGAAAAACAGCCTGGGGAGACCCAGGCTGTTGCAGGCACGACGTGCTGACCGCCCTCTCGCGGAGAACTTTTAAAGGCCCAGCTTCTTCTTGCGCTGGGCGAGCGTGCGCAGCCGCAGGGCGTTGAGCTTGATGAAGCCGGCAGCGTCGCGGTGGTCGTAGGCCACGGCGCCTTCCTCGAAGGTCACGAGGTCCTGGTCGTAGAGGGTGTAGGGGCTCTGGCGGCCGATGAGGTGGACGCCGCCCTTGTAGAGCTTCAGCGTCACTTCGCCGGTGACGAATTCCTGCGACTTGTCGATCATGGCCTGGAGCATCTCGCGCTCCGGCGAGAACCAGAAGCCGTTATAGATGAGCTCGGCATATTTCGGCATGAGCTCGTCCTTGAGGTGCGCAGCACCCCGATCGAGGGTGATCGACTCGATGCCGCGGTGCGCCAGATGCAGGATCGTGCCGCCCGGGGTCTCGTACATGCCGCGGCTCTTCATGCCGACGAAGCGGTTCTCCACGAGGTCGAGGCGGCCGATGCCGTTTATCTTGCCGAGCTCGTTGAGCTTGGCCAGCAGGTCGGCCGGACCCATCTTCCGGCCGTCGATGGCGACCGGGTCGCCTTTGAGGAACTCGATCTTGATGATTGTCGGCTTGTCGGGGGCGGATTCAGGCCCGTCGGTGCGCGAATAGACGTAGTCCGGCACTTCCATGGCCGGGTCCTCCAGCACCTTGCCCTCGGAGGAGGCGTGCAGGAGGTTGGCGTCGACGGAGAAGGGCGCCTCGCCGCGCTTGTCCTTGGCGATCGGGATCTGGTGCTGCTCGGCGAAGGCGATCAGCTGCTCGCGGGAGCGCAGGTCCCACTCGCGCCAGGGGGCGATCACGGTGACGTCGGGCTTGAGGGCGTAGTAGCCGAGCTCGAAACGCACCTGATCGTTGCCCTTGCCGGTGGCCCCGTGGGAGACCGCATCGGCGCCCACCTTCTCGGCGATCTCGATCTGCTTCTTGGCGATGAGCGGGCGGGCGATGGAGGTGCCGAGCAGATACAGGCCCTCGTACTGGGCGTTGGCCCGGAACATCGGGAACACGTAGTCGCGCACGAACTCGTCGCGCAGGTCCTCGATGAAGATGTTCTCCGGCTTGATGCCGAGAAGCTCGGCCTTCTTGCGGGCGGGCTCCAGCTCCTCGCCCTGGCCGAGATCGGCGGTAAACGTCACCACCTCGCAGCCATAGGTGGTCTGCAGCCACTTGAGGATGATGGAGGTGTCGAGGCCGCCCGAATAGGCGAGCACGACCTTGTTCACGCGCTTGTCGGCCATGGCAAAGGTTCCAGAGAGAAAGACTGCCAGCGGCTTAGCGGGGAAGGCTTTTGAGCGCAACGGGCAATTCTCGCACCGCTGTGCTTGCGTCGCATTCCTGCCCGGAAAGCCAAAGGCTGCCGTAACCTAGCGGAATGGATTAGGCCTTCATGTGGAGCGGAAGGCCGGCTTCGGGAGTTGGCCTGGTTCCTCCGGGTTTTTGGTTGCGAAGGACGCCCATGCACCGTCGGCCGGTTCTCGAATTCTGGTACGAGTTCGCCTCGACCTATTCCTATCTCGCGGCCATGCGCATCGAGGCGGCGGCGGACGCCGCCGGGGTGGAGCTCGTATGGCGCCCGTTCCTGCTGGGGCCGGTCTTCAAGGCGCAGGGGTGGGAGACCACGCCTTTCAGCCTGTACCCGGCCAAGGGCCGCTACATGTGGCGGGACATGGAGCGGGAGGCGGCGCGCCTCGGACTGCCCTTCTACCGCCCGAAAACCTTCCCGCAGAACGGGCTCCTTGCCGCGCGGGTCGCCCTGCTGGGCTCGGACCGGGGCTGGACCCCGGCCTTCACCCGGGCGGTCTACACGGCCCAGTTCGCGGAATGCCGCGACATCGCCGACCCGCAGACGGTCGCGGACATCCTGACCGCCCTGGGCCTGGACGCCGAGGCCGTCGTCGCCGAGGCGGGGGCCGAGGCCAACAAGATGCGCCTGCGCCGGATGGGCGAGGAGGTGCAGTCACGGGGCCTCTTCGGCGCCCCCACCTTCTTCGCCGAGGACGGGGAGATGTTCTGGGGCAACGACCGCCTAGACCAGGCCCTCGACTGGGCCGTCACCCAGGCGCGGCGCGGGGAATGGCCGGACTGAGAGCCAGGGCAGGGCCCAAAACCCCGAAACCCTTGTGATCCGGGGCCAATTGGGTTAAGAGAACCCCAATCCGACAGGACAGTGACGGTTTCGATTGTCAGGGTGCGTGTTCCGCGCCCTCGCGGTGTTCCGAAAAACCCTGTCGGACCAAGCGTTTCCATCCGCTGATGATACGCCGGCCTGCTCGGATGAGCAGCATGCCCGGGACATGGCCCTGAAGGGGCGTCCTTGGCAGCGGCGGCTGGAAACGGCCCGTTAACACGAGCCGCCGGCGTTGCCCCTTTGAACAAGGGCCATTCAGGAGAACCTATGTCTGCAGCTTTGCAACAGCCGAGCCGTGAAGATTTCGCGGCCCTGCTCGAAGAATCCTTCCGCACGAACGAGATCAGCGAAGGCTCGGTCGTGAAGGGCAAGGTGGTCGCGATCGAGAAAGACGTCGCGGTCATCGATATCGGCGCCAAGACCGAAGGTCGCGTCGCCCTGAAAGAATTTGCCGGCCCTAACCGCGACCAGACCGTGGTCGTCGGCGACGAGGTCGAGGTCTATGTCGAGCGCATCGAGAATGCCCTGGGCGAGGCCGTCATCTCCCGTGACAAGGCCCGCCGCGAAGAGTCGTGGGTGAAGCTCGAGAAGGCCTTCGAGGCCCAGGAGCGCGTCAACGGCACCATCTTCAACCAGGTGAAGGGCGGCTACACCGTCGACCTCGACGGCGCCGTGGCGTTCCTGCCGCGCTCCCAGGTCGACATCCGCCCGGTGCGCGACGTCACCCCGCTCATGGGCGTGGCTCAGCCGTTCCAGATCCTCAAGATGGATCGCCGCCGCGGCAACATCGTCGTGTCGCGCCGCACGGTCCTCGAAGAGAGCCGCGCCGAGCAGCGTTCCGAACTCGTGGCGAACCTCGAAGAGGGTCAGGTCATCGACGGCGTGGTCAAGAACATCACCGAGTACGGTGCGTTCGTTGACCTCGGCGGCATCGACGGCCTGCTGCACGTCACCGACATGGCATGGCGCCGCGTCAACCATCCGTCCGAGGTCGTAACCATCGGCCAGACGGTGAAGGTGAAGATCATCAAGATCAACCACGAGACGCACCGCATCTCGCTGGGCATCAAGCAGCTGCTCGCCGATCCGTGGGAGGGCATCGCCGCCCGCTACCCGGTTCAGGCAAAGCTGAAGGGCCGCGTCACGAACATCACCGATTACGGTGCGTTCGTCGAGCTCGAGCCCGGCATCGAAGGCCTGATCCACGTCTCCGAGATGTCCTGGACGAAGAAGAACGTCCACCCGGGCAAGATCATCTCCACCTCGCAGGAGGTTGAGGTCGTGATCCTCGAGGTCGATCAGGTGAAGCGCCGCATCTCGCTGGGCCTGAAGCAGACGCTCCAGAACCCGTGGGAGGCCTTCGCCGAGAAGCACCCTGTCGGCACCGAGGTCGAGGGCGAGGTGAAGAACAAGACCGAGTTCGGTCTGTTCATCGGCCTCGAGAACGACGTCGACGGCATGGTCCACCTCTCGGACCTCGACTGGAACCGTCCGGGCGAGCAGGTCATCGACGACTTCAAGAAGGGCGACGTCGTGCGCGCTCAGGTTCTCGACGTGGACGTCGAGAAGGAGCGCATCTCGCTCGGCATCAAGCAGCTTGCGGGCGACCCCTTCGCCGAAGCCGGCGAGATCAAGAAGGGCCAGATCGTCACCTGCGAGGTTCTCGAGGTGAAGGACGGCGGCCTGGAGGTGAAGATCGTCGACACCGACCTCTCCACCTTCATCAAGCGCAACGAGCTCGCTCGTGACCGCGCCGACCAGCGCCCCGAGCGCTTCGCCGCCGGCGAGAAGCTCGATGCCCGCGTCACGCAGTTCGACCGCAAGGCCCGCCGCGTGACCGTCTCCATCAAGGCCCTCGAGGTCGCTGAGGAGAAGGAAGCCATGGCTCAGTACGGCTCGGCCGATTCGGGTGCGTCGCTCGGCGACATCCTCGGCGCCGCCCTGAACAAGGCCGGCAAGAAGTAATCAGACCTCGATTGTTCGAGACTGACGGATCCCCGGGCCGCAAGCCCGGGGATTTTTGTTTGTGGGGTATTGCGGCCAAGGAGCAGGGGGGGGTGGTGCTTCCCCGATGTCATTCCCGGAAGGACGCGCAGCGGAGGGGAAGGGAATCCATAGCTCCGCGCTTGATCGTGGATCCCTTCCCGCACTTCGTGTGCCGGGGATGACACCCACCACGTCATGGCCGGACTCGTTCCGGCCATCCCGGTCATGAAGGGCACGGCGCTTTGGCAATCGGGATCACCGGCACAAGGCCGGTGATGACGGAGGAGGGCGAGACACCTCGAAGGTCCCCGCCTATGGACCGCGCAGGTTTTTTGTTGGCCCCCTGTCTTGCCGCCCTATCTGGCTTCGCAATAGGGTGCTCCCCCCGCACCCGGTGCGAACCCAGCACGATACGATTTCGAGAGACCAGACGATGTCCATCGATGCCGAAGCCATTGCCGACCGCCGCCGCCTGCGCCGCAAGCTCTCCTTCTGGCGGGTGGCGGGATTCTCCGGGTTGATCGCCGCGGTTGCGGCCATCGGCTATGCCGCCGCCGACCGGGCCGGCTATGGGACGATCCAGAACCAGATCGCCCGCATCTCCGTCGACGGGGTGATCACCGGCAACCAGCGCATGGCCGACCTGATGCGCCGGGTGGGCGAGTCGACCGCGGTCTCCGGCGTGGTGATCTCCATCAACAGCCCCGGCGGCACCACCACGGGATCGGAAGAGCTCTTCCGCAACATCCGCCGCCTCGCCGAGAAGAAGCCGGTCGTCACCTTCGTGGACGGCACCGCGGCCTCCGGCGGCTACATCACGGCGATCGCCACCGACTACATCGTGGCGCGCGAGACCTCGATCGTCGGCTCCATCGGCGTGCTCTTCCAATATCCCGACCTCACGGGCCTCATGGGCCAGATCGGCGTGAAGGTGGAGGCCGTGAAGTCCGCGCCGCTGAAAGCCGAGCCGAACCCCTTCACGCCGACCTCGCCGGAGGCGCGGGCCGCCATGCAGGCGGTGGTCAACGACACCTACGACTGGTTCAAGAACCTGGTGCGCGAGCGCCGCCGCCTGAACGAGGGCGAGCTCTCCACCGCGTCCACGGGTCAGGTGTTCAGCGGCCGTCAGGCCGTGCCCCTCAAGCTCGTCGACAAGATCGGCAGCGAGCGTGACGCGGTGGCCTGGCTCGAGCAGGAAAAGGGCGTGGCCAAGGACCTGCCGATTCGCGACTGGGAGCCGCGGTCGGATCGCGACATCTCGATTTTCGCCGCGAGCGCCACGATGGCCGATCTCTTCGGCTTCGAGCGGGTTGCCGAGGCTATGCGCCGGACGTCCGCGCAAGCCGAGATCGCACGGCTTGACGGCCTCCTGGCTGTCTGGCAACCTTTGGAAAAATAAAGCAACGTCAAAGATATAGCTCATCCATGATAAAATCCGAACTCGTGCTCAAGATCGCTGAGCAGAACCCGCATCTCTACCAGCGCGACGTGGAGAAGATCGTGAACGCGATCCTCGACACCATCGCGGATGCGCTGTCCCGGGGCGACCGGGTGGAGCTGCGCGGCTTCGGGGCCTTTTCGGTGAAAAAGCGCGATGCTCGCACGGGCCGCAACCCGCGCACGGGCGAATCCGTTTCCATCTCCGAAAAGGTCGTTCCGGTCTTCAAGACGGGCAAGGAAATGCGTCAGCGTCTCAATGCCCCGGCTCCGAAGGTGATGAAGGCGGCGGCTGCCCAATAAATCTGCCGATAAATATCGAGAGGTGTTCGTGATTCGCTTTCTGAAGGCGCTCATTCTCCTGCCGGTCGCTATCCTGATCGTCCTGCTCGCGGTGGCGAACCGGGCTCCGGTGACCCTGTCCCTCGACCCGTTCTCGCAGGAAGCGCCGGAATTCGCGTTCCAGCTGCCCCTGTTCGCCGTCATCTTCGCGGCCGTGATGCTGGGCGTGGTGATCGGCGGCACGGCGAGCTGGCTTGCTCAGGGCAAGAACCGCAAGTCGCGCCGGAAGCTTCGGCGCGAGACCCGGCAGCTGCGCTATGAGACCGAGCGCCTGAAGGCGCAGGGCCCCGCCACCACGACCCTGCCGGCCACGGTCTCGTCCGCACCGGCCCGCAGCTTCTGAGAACACCAGCAACATGCGCGTCGTCACCTCTGCCGAGATCGATCGGGTTCTCACCTTTCCGGCCCTGATCGATGCCCTGGCCGAGGCGTTTCGCGGCGACATGGTCACCCCGGTCCGGCATCACCACGAGGTCGAGCGTCCGGGCAGCCACGGCACGCTTCTGCTCATGCCGTCCTGGACCGGGCCTGCCATGCAGGACGGCTTCCTCGGCGTGAAGGTCGTCACCGTGTTTCCCGAGAACGGCGCCAGGAGCCTGCCCAGCGTGATGGGCTCCTATCTGCTGATGGACGGCACAACGGGCGAGCCGGTCTCCGTCCTCGACGGCGCGCGCCTCACCGTCTGGCGCACCGCCGCGGCCTCGGCGCTGGCGGCCCGCATGCTCGCCCGCCAGGATGCAAGCAGCATGGTGATGGTCGGGGCCGGCGCCCTGGCGCCCTTCCTCATCCGCGCCCATATGAGCCAGCGGCCGATCCGCGAGGTGGCGCTCTGGAATCACCGGCCGGAGAAGGCCGAAAGCCTGGCTGCCGAGCTTCGCGCCGAGGGCCTGCCCGTCACAGCCGTAGCCGATCTGGAAGCCGCCGTGCGGGGAGCCGACCTGGTCTCCTGCGCGACGCTGTCGACCGCGCCCGTGGTCAAGGGTGCCTGGCTCAAGGAGGGGGCGCATCTCGATCTCGTGGGCGCCTTCAATCTCAAGATGCGCGAGGCGGACGACGAGGCCCTGCGCCGGGCGCAGGTGTACATCGACACCCCGGCGGCCAAGTCGGAGGGCGGCGACGTGGCCCTGGCCCTGCACCGGGGCGCCATCACCGAGGATCACATCCGCGGAACCCTCGCGGACCTGTGCCGCAGCGCCCCCCATCGCGGCCCTGCGGTGATCACCGCGTTCAAGTCGGTAGGCGCCGCCCTGGAGGATTTGGCTGCGGCGATGCTGGTGTGGCGCTCGCTGGCGAAAGTGTTGTAAACTACCTCCTATGGATAACCTGGTGAAAATCTGCGGGCTCTCCACGCCCGAAACCCTCGATGCCGCCCTGAGCGCAGGCGCGGACATGGTCGGCTTCGTGCGCTTCGCCAAGAGCCCCCGCCATGTGAGCCTCAACCTGGGCCACAAGCTCTCCCTGCAGGCCAAGGGGCGGGCGCAGCGCGTCGTCCTGCTGGTCAATCCGGGCGACGAGGACATTGCCCAGGCGGTCGAGGCCATCAACCCCGACCTGATCCAGCTGCACGGGAGCGAGACGCCCGAGCGCGTGACCGAGATCCGCTCCATGGTCAAACGGCCGGTGATGAAGGCCCTGGGCGTCGCGGAGCCGTCCGACCTCCAGGCTCTGAGCCCTTACGCCGGCGCCGATCACATCCTGCTCGACGCCAAGCCGCCCCGCACTACTGATGCTTTGCCCGGCGGCAACGGGATCTCCTTCGACTGGCGGCTGCTGAACGGGCTTGACCCCCGGGTTTCCTTCATGCTGTCAGGAGGCCTCAACCCCGACAACGTGGCGGAGGCGATCCGGCTCACGAAGCCCAGGGCCGTCGACGTGTCGTCCGGGGTGGAAACCGGACCGGGTCTCAAGGATCCGGCCAGGATCGTGGCCTTCATCAGGGCCGCCCGGACAGCCTTCGCGGCTGCCCGTCACTAGACCAGGACGGCACGTCTGTTCGGGCGTGCTTCTAAGACCTTCAAGGCAGGACAGGCCGTGTCAGCTCAAGCTCAACCCAATTCCTATCGCACCGGCCCCGACGAGCGCGGGCATTTCGGCCAGTTCGGCGGACGTTTCGTCGCCGAAACCCTGATGCCGAACATCCTCGAATTGGAAAAGGCCTATGAGGAGGCGCGGAACGACCCGTCCTTCCACGCCGACATGGCGAGCTACTCGACCCATTACATCGGCCGCCCGAGCCCGCTCTATTATGCGGAGCGCATGACCGAGCATCTCGGTGGGGCCAAGATCTACTTCAAGCGCGAAGAGCTGAACCATACCGGCGCCCACAAGGTGAACAACGTGCTGGGCCAGATCTTGCTCGCCCGCCGCATGGGCAAGAAGCGCATCATCGCCGAGACCGGGGCCGGCCAGCATGGCGTTGCCACCGCGACGCTGTGCGCGCGCTTTGGGCTCGAGTGCATCGTCTACATGGGCGCGGTCGACGTGGAGCGGCAGAAGCCCAACGTGTTCCGCATGAACATGCTCGGCGCCAAGGTGGTGCCGGTGCAGTCCGGCACCCGCACGCTCAAGGACGCCATGAACGAGGCCCTGCGCGACTGGGTCACCAACGTGGCCGACACCTTCTACTGCATCGGCACGGTGGCGGGCCCGCACCCGTATCCGGCCATGGTGCGCGATTTCCAGTGCGTGATCGGCACCGAGACCCGCGAGCAGATGATGCAGGCGGAAGGCCGCCTGCCGGATTCCCTCGTCGCCTGCATTGGCGGCGGCTCCAACGCCATCGGACTGTTCCACCCGTTCCTCGACGACAAGGACGTGGAGATCTACGGCGTGGAAGCGGCCGGCCACGGGCTCGACCAGTTGCACGCCGCTTCGCTCACCGGCGGTCGCCCGGGCGTGCTGCACGGCAACCGCACCTACCTGCTCATGGACCGCGACGGCCAGATCGCCGACGCCCATTCCATCTCGGCCGGCCTCGACTATCCGGGCATCGGCCCGGAGCATGCCTGGCTGCACGAGATGGGCCGGGTCAAGTACATCTCCGCCACCGACCAGGAGGCCCTGGACGCCTTCCAGCTCTGCTCGCGCCTCGAGGGCATCCTGCCGGCGCTCGAGCCTGCCCATGCGCTCGCCAAGGTGGTCGAGATCGCGCCAACCAAGCCCAAGGATCACCTGATGGTGGTCAACATCTCAGGCCGCGGCGACAAGGACCTGTTCCAGATCGCCGAGCATCTGGGCAATCAGATCGTTTGAGAAGGCTCCGTGTCATCCCCGGCGGCCTGAAGGGCCGGGAAGGGGATCCACGATCAGGCGCGGCGCGATGGATTCCCTTCCGCTGCGCTCCGGCCGGGAATGACACGCGTGTCATTCCCATAGTCCCATGCTAAAGACGCAGCCCATGACCCAACGCATCGAAGCCCGTTTCAAGAAGTGCCGCGCCGAAGGCCGCGCGGCTCTCGTCACCTATGTGATGGCCGGCGACCCGGATCCCGAGACGTCGCTCGAGATCCTCAAGAGCCTGCCCAGGGCCGGTGCCGACATCGTCGAGTTCGGTCTGCCCTTCACCGATCCCATGGCGGACGGGCCGGCGATCCAGGCGGCGGGCCTGCGGGCGCTGAAAGTCGGGCAGGATACGGTCAAGACCCTCGACCTCATCCGCCGCTTCCGGGCCGAGGATGGGGACACGCCCGTGATCCTCATGGGCTATTTCAACCCGATCTACGTCTACGGGGTCGACCGCTTCCTTGAGGACGCCAAGCAAGCTGGCGTCGACGGCCTGATCGTGGTGGATCTTCCGCCGGAGGAGGATGACGAACTCTGTCTGCCGGCCCTCAAGGCAGGCTTGGCCTTCATCCGCCTTGCCACCCCGACCACCGACGACAAGCGCCTGCCGGCGGTGCTCACGAACACGGCGGGCTTCGTCTATTACGTGTCGATCACCGGCATCACCGGCGCCGCGACGCCGGATTTCGGCAAGGTCGCCTCGGCGGTCGAGCGGATCAAGCGCCACACGCCCCTGCCGGTGGTGGTGGGCTTCGGCGTCAAGAGCGGAGCGCATGCGGCGGCGGTGGCGCAAGGCGCCGACGGCGTCGTGGTGGGCTCGGCGCTCATCGATGCGCTGAAGGGCACCCTCGATGCCGAGGATCGCGCTACGGCAGGGTCGGTCGAGGCGGTGACGAAGCTGGTGAAGGAATTGAGCGAAGGCGTGCGCTCGGTGGCAAAACGCGCCGCGGCCTAATACATACAGAGCACGTCATGCCGTTGTGCAGGCAGCCACGCCTCCGGCGTGGTCCGCTGAGATGGCCGGGCAAGCCCCGTCCATGACGAGAGGATTGAAGCGATGAACTGGATTTCCGAAGTCGTCCGTCCGAAGATCAAGACGCTCTTCAACAAGCGCGAGACGCCGGACAATCTCTGGATCAAGTGCCCGGAGACGGGCCAGGTGGTGTTCCACAAGGACGTGGAGGCGAACCAGTGGGTGATCCCCGGGTCCAACCACCACATGCGCATCTCCGCCACCCAGCGCCTGCAGCTCATGTTCGACGGCGCGACCTGGCTCGACGTCGCGCTGCCCGAAGTGGCCGTCGATCCGCTGAAATTCCGCGATGAGAAGCGCTACATCGACCGCCTGAAGGACGCCCGCGCAAAGACCGGCCAGCAGGATGCGTTCAAGGTGGGCTTCGGCCGGGTCGAGGACCTGCCGATGACTATTGCCGTGCAGGATTTCGGCTTCATGGGCGGCTCGCTCGGCATGGCGGCCGGCGAGGCCTTCGTCAAAGGCGCCGAGACGGCACTCGAGAAGAAGACCCCTTACGTGCTCTTCGCCGGCTCCGGCGGCGCGCGCATGCAGGAGGGCATCCTTTCCCTCATGCAGATGCCCCGCACGACGGTGGCGATCCGCCGCCTACGCGATGCGCGGCTGCCCTACATCGTCGTGCTCACCAACCCGACCACGGGCGGCGTGACGGCGTCCTATGCCATGCTCGGCGACGTGCATCTGGCCGAGCCCGGCGCACTCATCGGCTTTGCTGGCCCGCGGGTGATCGAGCAGACCATCCGCGAGAAGCTGCCCGACGGCTTCCAGCGCGCCGAATACCTGAAGGAGCACGGCATGGTCGATGCGGTCGTGCATCGCCACGACCTCAAATCGACCGTCGCCCGCCTGTCCCGCCTCTTCACGAAGGCGCCCGCCGCGAGCGCACCGGCAACTCCGATCGCCCCTGAAGTGACGGCGGCGGCAGCCGAGTAAGCGAGACCAGGGCGATGGATTCCTCCGATGCGCTGATCGCGCGCTTTCTCGCCCTGCACCCCAAGGCCATCGACCTGTCGCTCGGGCGCATCCAGCGGCTGCTGGCCAGTCTCGGGCACCCTGAGCGCCGCCTGCCCCCGGTGATCCATGTGGCGGGCACCAACGGCAAGGGCTCGACCATCGCGTTCATGCGGGCGATCCTGGAAAGCGCGGGGCTCGCCGTCCATGTCCATACCTCGCCCCACCTCGTGCGCTTCCATGAGCGCATCCGGATCGGGCGCATCGGCGGGGGGCGGTACGTCACCGAGGACCGGCTCGTGGAGGCCTTCCGCCGCTGCGAGGCGGTCAATGCGGGCGCGCCCACCACCGTGTTCGAGATCACGACCGCGGCCGCCCTGCTGATCTTCTCCGAGGAGCCCGCGGACGTGCTCCTGCTCGAAGTGGGCTTAGGGGGCCGCTTCGACGCCACCAATGTCATCGACAGGCCTGCCGCCGCCGTGGTCACGTCCATCGGCCACGACCACGCGGAATATCTCGGCACGACCTTGAAGGCGATTGCCGGCGAGAAGGCGGGCATTTTCAAGCGCGGCTGCCCGGCGGTGATCGCCCCGCAGGATTATCTCGAGGCCGACCAGACCCTGCGCGAGGAGGCCGAGCGCATCGGCGCGTCTCCCATTCTTGTCGGTCAGCAGGATTTCTCCGTCCATGAGGAGGGCGGGCGCCTCGTCTACCAGGACGAGAAGGGCCTCTTGGACCTGCCGCGCCCGAAACTCATCGGCCGCCATCAATTCATCAACGCCGGCACGGCGATTGCAGCGCTGCGCGCCGCCGGTTTCGAAGGCTTCGAGGCTGAAGCGTTCGAGGCGGGACTCACCCGCGCCGAATGGCCGGGCCGCCTGCAGCGCCTCAACCGGGGCCGCCTGCCGGAGATCGCGCCGTCCGGCTGCGAGATCTGGCTCGACGGCGGCCACAACGCCGATGGGGGCCGGGTGCTCGCCGCCGCCATGGCCGACCAGAGCGAGCGCGCGGACGCGCCCCTCGTGCTCATCGCCGGCATGCTCGGCACCAAGGATTCCGGGGCCTTCTTCAAGAACTTCTCGGGGCTGGCCCGGGAGGTGATCGCGGTGCCGATTGCCGGCCAGATCGCCGCGCGTCCGGCCGAGGAAGTTGCAAGTATCGCCGGCAGCGTCGGGCTCACCACCTCGGTCGCGTCCAGCGTCGAATCGGCGCTTGCCTCGCTCCACAACTACGTCTGGGACCGCCCGCCCCGCGTGCTGATCTGCGGCTCGCTGTATCTGGCCGGCGAGGTGCTGGCGGCGAACGGCACGCTGCCGGAATAGCCTTCAAACCTCGTCATCCCGGACGGTGCAGCCGATCCGGGATCGTACTCAGAATACGGCTCTGTCATCCCGGGGCTGCGCAGCAGAGCCCGGGATCCATAACCACGACAGTATTTTAGCTAGCACCGTCAGCGGTTATGGATCCCCGCCTTCGCGGGGATGACGGCGTCGTGGTTCCGGCGCCATGCCCTGCGCACGATCCCGGATCTCCGCTGACGCCTCGTCCGGAATGACGGAGCTCAAAAGAAAAGGGGCCTTTCGGCCCCCTCTCATCAACTCAAGATCGCGGCTCGATCAGGCCGAAGCCTGGATCCAGCGGGAGAGCTCGCCCTTGGGGGCGGCGCCGACTTTCTGGGCCACGACCTTGCCGTCCTTGAACATCATCAGGGCCGGAATCGACCGGATGCCGAGCTGGGAGGAGATCTGCGGGTTTTCGTCCACGTTGAGCTTGGCGATCTTCACCTTGCCGGCCATTTCGTCGGAAATCTCTTCCAGGGCCGGGCCGATCATGCGGCAGGGACCGCACCATTCCGCCCAGAAATCGACCACGACGGGCTCGGAGGACTGCAGGACGTCCTGTGCGAAGTTTGCGTCGGTCACCTTTACGGTCGCCATCACATCACCTTTGACATTTGAAGCGCGACTCATGTCCGAGCCGCTCGGCTATAGGGCCAAGGTAAGAACCGGCCTTTCGGGAATCAAGCAAGAGCGCCTGCCTTCACGCTGCTTTGATGAGGGTAAGTGCCGATTCCAGCTCCGGTTCCATGAGCTCATGGATCACCGGCCCCGAGGTCCAGATCAGGAAGGTGCGGATCTGCCGGCCCGGATAGATCTCCGCGAGCAGCCTCCGGTAGAGGGCGAGCTGCGCCACGTAGGAAGGCGGCGGGGGCTGGCCGGGGTGGGGAGGGCGGGCCGTGGTCTTGAAGTCGGCGACCAGCACTTCCCCATCGACCACCGCAAGACGATCGATCTGGCCCGAGACCATGAGTTCGCCCTCTGCCGTCATCACGCGCCCGGCGATGGGGGCCTCGGCCCGCGAGCCCTGGCCGAACAGGGGCTTCAGGTCGGGATGGTCGAAAACGGCAAGGGCATTGGCCAGAATCGATTCCCGCAGGTCGCCTGCCAGACGCGGGGCGCGGGCCTTCACGTAAGATCGGGCCATGCTCTCCCGGTGCTCCGGCGACAGGGCCGGCAGGCGCTCCAGCAGGGCATGGACCAGGGTGCCGCGCAGGCGCGCCTCGGGGGCATAGGGCCCGTCGCCCGGCCGCGTCATGCGGTCGGCAGCACCCAGCGCGCTGGAGGGGCGGATCGGGGGCAGGGGCTCGGGCTCCGGCGCCACTGCGCTGGTCAGCCAGTCCGGCACGGCGATGGGATCGAGCAGCGGAACGTCCGACTCGGCGACAAGGGTGCGCGCCAGGGGCGAGCCGTCGCGCCACACGGAGATCGGGCCGTAGGGCGCCTTGTCGAGCTCCAGGCCGCCGGCCTTCGCGACCAGACCATGGCGGATCATCTCGCACCAGGCCTCCTGCGGCGACTCCTTCTTGCCGGTGAGATAAGGCGCGATCACCAGCCGGTCCTTGGCGCGGGTCATGGCCACATAGAGCAGCCGGTTGTGTTCCTCGTGACCCTTCGCGTGCAGGATCTCGCGGGCCAGCATCATGACGCCGGAATCGGAATTCTTGCCCGGCGCCCAGACGGGGATCCTGTCGCCCGACTTCGTCTGCAGCTGCAGCAGCGGCGAATCGCGGCCCAGGACCTCGCAGCCGTCGATGAGCACCACGACGGACGCTTCCAGGCCCTTGGCCCCGTGCACGGTCATCACGCGCACTTCGTTGTTCACGGAGTCGAGGTCGCGCTTGATCGTGTGTTCGGCCGATTCGAACCGGCTGAGGAAAAAGGCGAGCGACGGCGTCTCCATCATCTCCGACTGGTGCGCGAAGCACAGGAAGGCGTCGATGGCATCGCCCGCTTCGCTCCCGAGCCGCGCCACGAGCAGCGAGCGACCGCCGCGAGGCCCAAGCAGGGTGGCGAAGAAGCCGAAGGGACCGTGCATGCGGGCCAGCTCGCGCCATGCGGCGAGCGCCTCGCATCCGCGCTTGGCCTTCGCGTCGCCAGCCTCTGCATGACGTGCCAGAGCTGCGTGGAGCGATTCCTCCTCCGGGCGATCGGCCGCGATGCGGATGAGGTCGTCGTCGTTCAGGCCCACGAGCGGAGACTTCAACGCCGTTGCCAGCGTGAGGTCGTCATCCGGCAGCAGCGCCGCGCGTCCCGCCGCCACCAGATCGAGCACGGCGATGTGCTCGCCGATGTTGAGGCGGTCGGCGCCCGCCACCGGCACGCCGGCTTCTTTCAGCGCGCGGATCACCGCCTCGAAGGCTGCGCCGCGCTTGCGCACCAGCACGAGAATGTCGCCGGCCTTCCACAGGCGGCCCATCTCGTCGCCCTTGGTGGTCCAGCACTTCACGGCCTGCGCGATGCGCCGCGCCACCACCACGGGCGGGGATTGCTGCTCGGGCTCGTCGATAGGCAGAACCCAGGCCTCGGGCTCCTCTTCGTCGGCCGGCGCTTCGACGGGCCACAGCTCCACGAGGCCCGGCGCATGGGGGCGTGCGCTCTCGTGCACGGTGCCGACGGCCTTGTCCTCGAAGGACAGGCCCTTGAAGTGCCGGTCGACCGCAAACGTCGCGTCCACCGCCGAGAGCACGGCTTTACCTGAGCGGAACGACATGGTGAGCGACACGTCTTCGAAGGCGAGTTCCGCTTCACGCACCTTCTGCGACCAGCTGCGGCGGGTGGTTTCGAATTCCTGCGGGGCGGCACCCTGAAAGCCGTAGATCGACTGTTTGGGATCGCCCACCGCAAAGAGCGTGCGCACGCGACCGCCAGCCGCGCCGGCGCCGGAGGTGAAATCCTCCGTGATCCTGCGCAGGATCTCCCATTGCTCCGGGTTCGTGTCCTGCGCCTCGTCGATGAGCACATGGTCGATGCCGCGATCGAGCTTGTAGAGCACCCAGGCGGTGTCGCCGCGCGACAGCAGCGCCAGGGTCTTGTCGATGAGATCCTGGAAGTCGAGGGCGCCGAGGCGCATCTTCGCCTGCTCGACGCGGGTGTGGATCTCGGCCGCCAGCGTGAACAGCGCAACCGTACGTTCGGCCGCACGCGCGGCCTTGCGCTTGTCGATGAGCGAGCACACGCGCTCCTGCTCGCGCAGCAGCTCGTCCTTCAGGTTCTCGCTCACATCCTTGGTGAGGAAGGCCGAACCCTTGCGCGGCGTGCCGCCGTCGGTGAGAAACACCGAGAGATAGTTCTCCAGCTTCTCAGGTAGTTCCTTGGACTCGGCGGCTGCGATGAGGGACGCGGCGCGCTTCTGATCGGTCGCTTTTCCGCCAAGCAGTTCCTGTGCGATGGCAGGCCAGGTCTCCGGCTTGAGGCCGCCTTCCAGCATGGTGCGCTCGATGGATTCGAGCGTCTCGTCCGGGGCAAGCCCGAGTTCCCTGCGAAGCCGCATCGGACCTGCGGGATCGTGCAGGAACGGCTTGCATTTCAACGCCGCGTTGATTGCGGAGGAGAGCGCATCGCCCACGGCGTCGACGCTGATGACGTCGAGGGCTTCGGCCAGGGCGGCGTAGTCCTCACTTCCGCTCGCCGCATCGGCCATGACGTTGGCGGTTGCCTGCGCCAGCATCTCCTTCATCTGGCTCTCGTCGAGCACCGCAAAGCGCGCCGGCACATTGGCCTCGAAGGGCACGAGATGCAGGAGCCGCTCGCAGAAGGCGTGAATGGTGTCGATCTTCAGGCCGCCGGGCGTTTCCACCGCGCGGGCGAACAGCGTGCGCGCGAGCTTCACCTGCTTGCGGGTCGGCCTCTCGCCTTCCAGCTCCGTCAGCTCCGCGACGAGGCTGTCCTCGTCGAGCGTCACCCAGCGCCCGAGACGCTCGAAGACGCGGATCGCCATGTTGGCGGCAGCCGCCTTGGTGAAGGTGAGGCACAGGATTCGGCCCGGCAGCGAACCGCTGAGCAGCAGGCGCACCACGCGATCGGTCAGCACCTTGGTTTTGCCCGCGCCCGCATTGGCCGACACCCAGGCGGAAGCGCGCGGGTTCGCGGCGCGGCGCTGCGCATCCTTGGTGTATTGCGGGATGACGAGATCGGTGCTCATTCGAAGCCCTCTCCGCCGCCTGCGCTGGCGAGCGACCATTCCTTCACCCGCGCCAGATGGTCGTATTCCGAGAAGCGCCGCGCATATTTGGGGAAGGGACGCGAGAGATAGGCGGCTTCGCCCTTGGCGTAGCGCGCGATCATGCCCTCGAAGCGGAGGCGATGTTCTTCCACGATCTCCGCGACGGAGCGCGTTTCCTTAGCCGTCGGTCCGATCTCGCGCGGCTTGATCGGCTCGCGCCCGCCGGTGGTGTGGATGTAGATGAGGTCCGGCGTTTCCTTGGCTTTCGGCAAGCCCTTGAAGGCGCCCTTCATCAGCATCATGGCCTCCAGGGTCAGCTGCGGCGAGAAGCCGGCATAGACTTCCCGGATGCCGGGCGGCTGGCCTGTCTTGAAGTCGATGATGGCAAAGCCGCCGTCGCGGCGATGCTCGATGCGGTCGGCGCGGGCGCGCAAGTTGAACACCGAGCCGTCCGGCAACGGGATCGACAGGGAGCCCGAACGCTCCGCATAGACATCGACAAGCGCGGGACGGCGTGCCTGCTCCCATACGACGAATTCGGTGGCGAGTCGCGTGAAGCGGGGCCACCACTCGGCGTAGAGTTCGGGATAGGCTTCCGCGATGTCGGCAAAGGCATCCGTGCCGAGGGTGAGCAGTTCTTCCAGTGCGTGAGCGGGAATCGTTTTCGGATATCGTTCCGTGAAGGTCCCGATCACGTCGTGGATGATCGTGCCGCGATCCGCCGCGCTCGGGCTGACCGCGAGCGCGTCGAGGGCATCGAGCTTGAGGATGTGGCGCGCGAAGATCGAATAGGGGTCGCGCACCAGCGTCTCGATCTCCGTGACGCTTAGACTGCGCGGGAACAGCGCCGGGTCGGGCTTCGGGCGCGGACGGGCCAGGGGCGGCGCGGGCTCAGGCGTGTCGAGGGTGCGTGCGAGGCGGCGATAATACTCGCCGGCTTTCGTCATCTGCTCCCACGTGTCCTTGCCGGTGAAGGCCTTGAGCCGCTGCAGGAAGCGCGAGGGCACCATGGGCGAGCCGTCGCGCTTGTGGGCGCGGGTGATCACCACGTTATGGGTGCCGAGCGCCTGCACGAAGTCGTGCGCCGTCTGGCCGATGCGCCGCTCCGGCGGCATCAGGCCCACGCGCGAGCGCATCGGCCGGTTGAGGAACGCGTCCGTCACCGTGCGCGGCGGCCAGGTGCCCTCGTCCAGCCCGCCGAGCACCACGCGGTCGACGGACAACAGGCGTGCTTCGAGCAGCCCGAGGATCTTCAGGCGGCGATGGGTCGAGCGCGGCGAGGGGCTCAAAGAACGCTGTTTGGCGAGCGCGTTGAAGAAGGTCGGGTAATCGACGAAGCGACCGCTGAGCGGATGGCCTTCCTCGGCGCGGATGTCCGAGTGCTCCAGATCGTCGAACAGCGCCGCGAGCGCTTCCCTGGAGGTGTCCTGGTCGGGCTCCTCCGGGGCATCGTCGGGCCCGGCCCAGAGCAACTCCACCGCCCGGCGATGGTGTTCCACCAGGGCCATGAGATCGAGCCTGCCCTCGCCGTGAACGGCAGGCGTGAAGCTGTCGAAAGCCACGCCGAGTCGCTGCAGCAACTCGTCGGCAAGGTCCCAGTCGGCTTCCGTCAGGCGCTTCACCGGACGCGGTGCGCGACGATTGTTCTCCGCGCGGCGGCTGGCGAGCGCCGCGCGAATGCCTTCGATGCCGAGCGCGGGTGCGGGGCCGCGCAGCACGCCGATCTCGAGCACGCTCGCCGCGTGTTCGAGGATCTCGCGCGGGAGCCCGAGGCGCACCAGGGGATGGGCGAGCAAAGCCAGCAGCCGCACGGGGCGCAAGTCATCGGCCGCCGCTTCGGCGGCGAGCCGCGCGAGACGTCCGGCCGGCGTATCGGAGAGAGGAATGCCGGCGGAATCCTCCACGCTCAAGCCCCAGCGGGCGAGTTCCGCGGTCACGCGCGCGGCAAGAGCGCGGTCGGGCGTCACGAGGGCGGCCGTTTGCCCCGGACGAGCGATGGTCTCGCGCAACGCGATGGCGATGGACAACGCCTCTTCGCGCTCGTCCGCCGCCTCGATGATGGCGAGGCCCTGGCAGCCGCTGCGGCTCAAGGCGACACGATCTTCGTTTAAGATCAGCGCCCAACGATCCGTGGTGTCGGCTGGGCGGAGCGCCTCCGAGAGCAGATGATTGCGGGCTGTTGCTGCCTCCGGTGTGTCGCCGAGCACGGTGACGGCGGAGCGTGGAATGCGCAGGTGCTTGTCGAGCAGACGGCGGAGCGAGGCCTGCGGATGGCTGTGCACCGGGTCGGTCTCGTCATCGCCGTGTCCGCCGATGGTGGACCAGCTTTCCTCGTCGAGATCCGTGTCGAGGCCGGGCAGCACGATGGCGCCCTTGGGCAGGCGTGCGATCACGCCCATCAGGTTCGCCGTCGCCGGCACCGAACCGGTCGAGCCCGCCACGATGATCGGATGCTCCGGGCGCTCGCGGGTGAGGCGCTTCGCTTCCGCGTCCAACAGCGTGTTGCGTCGCTGCGCCGGGTCGCTTGCCTGCCGGTCGGCCAGGATCTTGGGCCAGTACTCGCTCGCGATCTGCACGAAATGACGGGTGATCTCGAAATACTTGGAATAATCCGCATCAACAGCGAGTTCGAGCGCGTGCCAGTCGATGCCTTCCGTCGTGAAGGCATCCATCAGGGTCTCGAGATCGCCCGCGAGGTTCACCGCATCGGCGGGCGAGGCCGGCACCATGAAGGGCACCTCGGGGCCGATCTGCAGCAGCGCCCGGTCCACTTCCGCCGACCAGCGCTGCACGAGCCGCGTGAGGATAAGGCGGCGCTCCAACGGCGGGATCGGCGGTTTCAGGCTCGCGGCCTCCTGCAGCGGCGTGCCCTCAAGGCCCGTCAGCTCGAATTCGGCTTCGTCGGTTTCGCCGAGCGGCACGATACGCGGCAGGAGCTGCGCCCGGCCGTCGCCCCGTTCGGCCAGCAGCGCGATCAGCGCCCGGGTGGCGCGGCGGTTGGGAACATAGATCGTGATGTCGGCCAGAGCCGCGGGATCATCAGGAAGCGGGCCGACGAGGCGGCCGTCGAACAGCGCGTCCACCAGGGTCGGCAGGAAGGCGCAACCCGGAGGGATCGAAAAGACACGCGGCAAAGTCTTTGAATCATGTATGACCTGGTCGGAAAACCGGTTCCCACTTTTCCGGGTCATACTGTTCGGCACCTCACACTCTCACGGCTTGCTGGCGGCGAGGCATCGTTCGGCCTCGGCAATGGCCTGCGGCTCTCCAACATGCAGCCACTGCCCCTCCAGGCACAAGCCGTAGAGGCGCTCCTTTGCGATGGCGCGGTCGTAGAAGGCGTTGGCGGAAAAGGCTCCGTCCGGCGTGCCGTGAACCAGTTCCGGCTTCACGATGGCGACCCCTGCATAGGCGAAAGGAGCGCTGTCGTCGGTTCCGCGACGGCGCAGACGGCCGCTCTCGTCCTGATGAAAATCGCCCCGGCCTTCGAATCCGATGCTTGTGGATAACGGCGCCACGAGCATCAGGATGTCCATCCTGTCCGGGTCCCAGGCAGCCACAAGGCGCTTGAGATTGGGTGCCTCGCCTTCGATCCAGAGCGAATCGGAATTGAAGGTGATGAAGGGTTCGTCGCCCAAAAGCGGCAGGGCCTTCTTCACGCCGCCGCCGGTTTCCAGAAGCTCGGCGCGCTCGTCGGAGATCACGATCCGGGGCGTCTCGCGGCCACGCAGATGCGCCTCCAGCATGTCGGCGAAATGGTGCACGTTCACCACCACCGTCTCGACTCCGGCCTCGTGCAGCTTATCGAGGGCGAAGTCGATCAGGCTCCGGCCCGCCACCTTCACCAGGGGCTTCGGCATGGTTGCCGTGATCTGCAGCATGCGCTTGCCCAAACCTGCAGCGAGGACGATGGCTTTACGGGGCGCATGCGGAGAGGTCTGGGGCAAAGGACTGGCTCAGGATTCGGGAGGGGCTTCGTCCGCGGGCGGAATGAGCCGCGGCAGATGGGTCTCGTACCAGCCCTTGAGCTTCCCCAGGGCCGGATGGGCGAGGTTGCGGACGAGGTAGGATTCGATCCGCGGCAGGTGCTTGAGGTAGTGCGGCTTGCCGTCCCGCCGGTCGAGGCGGGCGAAGATGCCGAGGATCTTGGTGGCGCGCTGGCCCGCCATGATGGCGTAGGCCCGGGCGAAGGCCGACACGTCGAAGCTCGGGTCGGCGGCCTTCCGGTCGCGGGCATAGAGGCCGATGAGCTTGAGTTCGAGCTCCGGCGGCACGGTCACGCGCGCATCCTGCAGGAGCGAGGCGACGTCGTAGGCCGGCGAGCCCAGCACTGCGTCCTGGAAGTCGATCATGCCGACCCGCTGCAGGCCCTCGCGCTCCGGCAGCCAGATCAGGTTCGGCGAATGATAGTCGCGCAGGGTCCAGCTCACAGGCGCGGAGAGAACCTCGCCCAGGGTCTCGGTCCACAGATTGACGAATTCCGCCCGCACCGAGCCCGAGAGCTGGGTGCCGATGATGTGCGGCACGTACCAGTCGAGCAGCAGCTCCACCTCGATCAGGAGCGCTTCGAGATCGTAGGCCGGAATCGTGTGGTCGACGCCGTCGGTGACGGGCAGCACCTGCGGCAGGGTCTGGCCATGGAGCTGTGCGAGAAGACGCGTGGCCTCCGCATAGCGATCCGGAATCGGCCCGTTCTCGTCGGTCACGGTTTCGGCGCCGAGATCCTCGATGAGAAGGAGGCCCGCCTCCAGCTCCTCGCCGTAGATGTAGGGCGCGCTGAAGCCCAGAGCCCGCAGGCCCTTGTCCATGGCCACGAACGCATGGACCGTCTCGGCGAGCTTGGCGATGGTGGTGTAGGGCTTGCCGCGCCGCACGGCGGGCCCGACGGGGCGCGGGGGCGAGATCATCAGGAGCGCGGTCGAGCCGTCGGGCTTCACGAGGCGCTCGTAGGAGCGGATCACGGAGGCGTCGGCCGTCATCGGATGGCGCTTGGCATCGCCCCAGCCGCAACGCTCCACGAGGTTGCGGTAGGCCTTCATGCGCTGCAGCCGGGATGCGAAGGCGCCGGTGCCGGTGAGCATGACGAGGCGGCCCTTGCCCTGGCCGCCGGGGGCGAAATCGAGGCGGATGTCGAGATGCTCGGATTTGAGCGCATCCTCGGCGCGCTCCGGCCACTCGACGAGGGAGATCGCGTTCTCGGTCATCTCGTCCCAGCCCAGCTCCACCAGCTCGTACCCGCCGGCCAGGCGGTAGAAATCCGCATGGACGATGGGGCTGCGCGGGCCGTCATAGACCTGCATCAGGGTGAAGGTGGGGCTTGGGACCTCGAGTTCCGGGTCGCCCGCGAGAATGCGCACGAGGGCGCGGGCAAGCGTCGTCTTGCCGGCCCCAAGGCCGCCCGAGAGGGTGACGAGGTCGCCGGCTTTCAGCTCCTCGGCCAACACGCGAGCGAAACGCTCCGTCGCCTCATGGTCGGGAAGCGTCACGATCCATGCAGCCTGCAAAATGTCCTGCTCGGGCATGAGGGCCGGTCCATTCACTATCGCTGTTCCTACTCGGCTGCGATGGGAGTTAGCGCAGATTGCGCGGATCGGCCATCGGACGGGGTCTCGTGCCGCTCGTTCGGGAAGATGCAGGTGACCGTGGTGCCCTGGCCCGGCGCGGACGAGATGTCGATACGCCCGCCGTGGAGCTCCACGAAGGAGCGCACGATCGACAGCCCAAGGCCTACGCCGCGGTGGCGGGTGCCTAATGTGTGGCTCTCGAACCGCTCGAAGACGCGGGCTTTAACCTCCGGCGGAATGCCGCGGCCCTGGTCCTTCACTTCGAAGATCACCTCACCGCCGCGCTTGCGCGCCGAGACACGGATCGTCTGGCCGGGCGAGGAGAAGCCGACTGCGTTGGAGAGCAGGTTGAACAGGATCTGGCGCACGCGCTTGCCGTCGGCGACAAACGTGCCGATGTCGTCCGGCGCGTCGATGACAAGATGCAGCGAGGACTCGGCGAGACGATCCTCAAGCCCGCGCATCGCAGCCTCGATGGTGGAGCGGATGTCGACGATCTCGGGGCTGAGCTCGAGGGAGCCCGTGTCGATGGAGGCGAGATCGAGAATGTCGTTGAGGATCGCCAGCAGCGCCGCCGAGGAGCGCATGATGTGATCGGCGTAATCGCGCTGGCGCGGGTTGAGCGCGCCCACCGTTTCGTCGCCGAGCAGCTGCGTGAAGCCGATGATGTTGGTGAGCGGCGAGCGCAGCTCGTAGGACACGTGATGCACGAATTCGTCGCGCAGGCGCGAGGCGCGCTGCAGCGCATCGTTGCGCTCGGTGAGCGCGCGCTCCACGTTCACGCTCGCGGTCACGTCGGTGAAGCTCAGCAACGTTGCGCCGTCAGGCAGGGGCTGCGCCGTGCAGTCGAGCGCCGAGCCGTCGAGCCGCTCGATGCGGCAGGACAGGCCCATGCGCATGTCGGCCAGGCCCGCCACCGCGCCGCGGATGTCGATCCACGGCTCGTCGCGCGGCGACAGGGAGCGGCAGGCCTTGATCACCGTATCGATATGCGGGTTCGCGGCCGTCATCTCGGCTGCGAGACTCCACATGTCGGCGAAGGCGCGGTTGTGCAGCTTGAGTCGGCCGTCGGAGCCGAACACGGCCACGCCTTCCTTCAAGGTGTCGAGGGTCTCGCTCTGCACGCGGGTGAGCGAATGAACCTGCGAGGCGAGCTCGAAGCGTTCGCTCACGTCGTCGAACAGATAGGTCACGCCGCCCTGCGGATTGGGATTGACGACCACGCGCAGGGTGCGGCGGTCGGGCAGGTGCCACCAGGTCTCCTGCTGCTCGACGGAGCGATAGCCCTGCAGGAAATCGGCCTTCCAGGCGCGGAAATCCGCCTGCTCGGGAAGTTTTCTGGCGGCGCGAAGGCGGTCCAGAACCTCGCTGTCGGACGGGCGCGACGCGAGAAACGCGGCGTCGAGGCCCCAGAGCCGCTGATAGGCGGAATTGCTGAAGATGAGGTTCTGCGCGCCGTCGAAGATCGCCACCGCCGTGGGCAGCTGATCGAGGGTACGCACATGAGCATCCATCTGGCGCTGCAGATCGGTGCGAACCGCCTCCAGCTCCGACACGTCGACCGCGATACCCGCGCTGCCGCCGGCCGTCGGGCGCTCGATCACGTCGAGCACGGCGCGGTGCCCGGCGACGACGGCCGTCAAACGGCCGGAATAGGTGGCGCCCGATTGGCGCTTGCGCCGCGCCTCTTCGCGGGTCGGCGCGCCGAGGAGTTCGAGGGAGCGACCGATGGCATCGTCGAGATCGCGGGCCTCGACCGAGCGCAGATAGGCCTGGTTCGCCCAGAGCAGCCGGTCGTCCGTATCGCGGATCCAGAGCGGATAGGCGACGTCGTCGAGCAGCATCGTCATGGAGCGCAGATCGCTGCGCGCGGTCGCCAGCTGTCCCTGGACCTTCAGCAGTTCGGCCCGGTCGCCGGTCACGTCGCGCAGGCGCAGGATCGCCCGGCCGCCGATGGTGCGCCCCTCCACGTCGATGAAGCGGGTGCCGGTGCAGCGCGCCGT
This sequence comes from Microvirga sp. BSC39, assembly GCF_000739015.1. Classification (GTDB taxonomy): domain Bacteria; phylum Pseudomonadota; class Alphaproteobacteria; order Rhizobiales; family Beijerinckiaceae; genus Microvirga. The sequence continues at coordinate 62,149 of NZ_JPUG01000070.1, read as the reverse complement.
GAGGCGGAAGGCCTGGCCCCGGAGTTTGAGCTGCTCGAGTGCGCCTTCCACGGCGGCGGCATCGGCGGGGCTCAGCCAGGTGCCGAAGGCCAGCGCCCGCTGGGCCGGGGCATTCTCGCCGATGATGGACGGATCGCCCTGGAAGCGCGGCTCGCCGTCGCGGCCGTGCCAGCTGATCAGGAGCTGGCGCTCCGAGCCCATCAGAAGAGCGGCCAAGTCGTCCGCGCCGCGCAAAGCGCTGAGCTCGTTGCGCAGGGTCCGCTCCATGCGCTCCGATCGTCTCCACTCATGACGCAGCAACAGGGACGTGATGGTCGAGGTCGCCACAAGGCCCATGAAGAGGCCGAAATAGACGGCGTTGTGCAGGTCGAAGCTGTGCAGGAACCCGAGGAGGTCGGTGGCCTTCTCGGTGAGGGGCGTCAGCAGATCGTCGGCCAGGGCCGCGTGGGAGGTGCCGGCGAGCAACATCAAGGACAGGGACGCACGGGCTGGCCCGACGAGAAGGCTTCTCCCGTCTCCGCTGCGGTCGTGTCGCTCCCCAAGCCCGGCCATGCCGTTGCTGTCCTTCCCGTGTTGGCGGCCCGGTTATCGGGCCAAGTTGGATCAATCCTCGACTGCGCCTTCCGACGCCGCAGAGGTCAACCGTCTACGCATGAACGGAACTGCCGGCGCAGGTTCGATGCCGAAGCACAGCCGGTCGATTCGTGTTCACCTTAGACTACCCCCGACTCCGCCAGGAAGAGGGTTAACACCGGCTTAAACTTCCTTTGGAGAACCTGTGCGCAATTCGTCGAACCATATTGCAATCCGGTCACACACATGCCGGTGCGACACTCTGTCGATTCGCTCACCTTCAGGCAAAGAAAAAGCCCGGCGGAGTGCCGGGCTTTCGCGGTTCGTAGACCAGGGGACGATCAGTAGCGGTAGTGATCCGGCTTGAACGGGCCCTTCTCCGACACGCCGATATAGGACGCCTGATCGGGGCGCAGCTTGGTGAGCTTCACGCCGATCTTTTCGAGATGCAGGGCGGCAACCTTCTCGTCCAGGTGCTTGGGCAGGGTGTAGACCTTGCGCTCGTACTTGCCCTGGTTGGCGAAGAGCTCGATCTGGGCGAGCGTCTGGTTCGCGAACGAGGCCGACATCACGAAGGACGGGTGACCCATGGCGTTGCCCAGGTTCACGAGGCGGCCTTCCGACAGCAGGATGATGCGGTGGCCGTCGGGGAACGTGATCTCGTCCACCTGCGGCTTCACGTTGTCCCACTTGAGGTTCTTGAGGCCAGCGACCTGGATCTCGTTGTCGAAGTGGCCGATGTTGCAGACGATCGCCCGGTCCTTCATGGCGCGCATGTGGTCGAGGGTGATCACGTCCTTGTTGCCGGTGGCGGTGACGAAGATGTCGGCGCGGGGGGCCGCGTCTTCCATCGTGGTGACCTCATAGCCTTCCATGGCGGCCTGAAGGGCGCAGATCGGGTCGACCTCCGACACCAGCACGCGGCAGCCGGCCTGGCGCAATGAGGCGGCCGAGCCCTTGCCCACGTCGCCGAAGCCCGCCACCATGGCAACCTTGCCGGCCATCATCACGTCGGTGCCGCGGCGGATGCCGTCGACGAGGGACTCACGGCAGCCGTAGAGGTTGTCGAACTTGGACTTGGTGACCGAGTCGTTGACGTTGATCGCCGGGAAGAGGAGCTTGCCCTCCTTCTCCATGATGTAGAGGCGGTGCACGCCCGTGGTGGTCTCCTCCGACACGCCCTTGATCGACTCGGCCAGACCCGCGAACCAGCCCTTCGGCTTCTCGGAGAGCAGGCGCTTGACCAACGCGAAGAACACCTCCTCCTCCTCGGAGCCCGGCTTGTCCAGGAAGGCGGTGTCGCCCTGCTCGGCGCGCAGGCCGAGATGGACCAGCATGGTGGCGTCGCCGCCATCGTCGAGGATCATGTTGGGCATGCCGCCGTCGTGCCAGTCGAACAGCTTGGCGGTGTACTCCCAGTACTCCTGCAGGGTCTCGCCCTTATAGGCGAAGACCGGGATGCCGGCAGCCGCGATGGCGGCGGCGGCGTGATCCTGGGTGGAATAGATGTTGCAGGACACCCAGCGGATGTCGGCGCCGAGAGCCTTCAGGGTCTCGATCAGCACCGCGGTCTGGATGGTCATGTGGAGCGAGCCGGCGATGCGGGCGCCCTTGAGGGGCTGCTTCGGGCCGTATTCCTCGCGGATGGCCATGAGGCCCGGCATCTCGGTCTCGGCGATCGAGATTTCCTTGCGGCCGAACTCGGCCAAGCCGATGTCTTTGACGATGTAATCCTGTGCCATGATGGCCTCTCTGTTGCACCAGTTCCAGGTGAATTGGCGCCGTCTCTACCAGAGAGCCGGGGCAGAGGCAATCAAGATATAAAGATGTCTTTATATGTTTTGCGGAGAGTTAGACCAGCACTGGTACCTCTCCCGTCATGGCCGGGCCCGTCCGGCCATCTCGATACGGAAGAACGCCGTGCTTCGACTGACCGGGATCACCGGTACAAGGCCGCTGACGACGTGGGGAGCAAGGGGTCGTGCAGGGTGCTTCGGGCTGAGGGAGCTCCTTGGAGCCTACTCGTCCTCGCCGAACCTGTTGGCGAGGAGGTCGTCGATGGCCTGCAGGCAGGCCGGCGCGTCGGCTCCCTTGGCCGTGACCGTGATCGTTGTGCCCTGGGCGGCGGCCAGCGTGAGAAGGCCCATGATGGAGCGTCCGCCCACGGTCTCGCCGCAGCGGGTGACGGTCACGTCGGCGTCGAAGCGCTCGACGGTCTGGACGAACTTGGCCGAGGCGCGGGCATGCAGGCCGCGGCGATTGATGATGGGCAGTTCACGGACCTCGGCCCCGTCAGGCACAGGAGCAGGGGGGCAATCCTCGTCGCTGAGCCGGTCCATGCTGGTTACTTTCCCGAGAGGACGCGCGAGGCGATGTTGATGTACTTGCGCCCCGCCTCCTGGGCATGGGACACCGCGTCGATCAGGGGCTCCTCGTCGCGCACGCTGGCAAGCTTGATGAGCATGGGCAGGTTGATGCCGGCCACCACCTCGACGGAGCCGCCATTCATGCAGGACAGAGCCAGGTTGGAGGGAGTGCCTCCGAACATGTCCGTCAAAACCACGACCCCCTGGCCCGAATTGACCCGGCACACAGCGTCCATGATGTCCTTGCGCCGTGTCTCCATATCGTCATCGGGGCCGATCGTGATCGTCTCAAGCTGCTCTTGAGGTCCCACCACATGCTCGAGCGCCGCTTTGAATTCGGTCGCGAGCTGCCCGTGGGTGACGAGCACCATTCCAATCATAATGTTACAGGTCCGAACGCTCCGAGAGCGGAGCCGCTATTTTGTGCACCGCGAAGCCAAGCGCAAGAGCAATCAGAGCAAAAGTTCATCACAGTGTCACGACCGTGTCGCAAACACCACTCAGGCAGGCTACAGCGATGTCCGCAGAGACTGCTCCTGCTTGCATGCGAATGCGAGGGACCATGACGCCGCAGAGGGCGACATGCCCGTCCCGCTCGTCCGGGTAGCGCGGCAGATCCTCGCAAAGATCGATCACGAGGCGGATGACGGCCGCCGGCTCGTGGGATTGCCGGACGATCCCGAGGCCGAACACCTCGATGCAGCCGTCGAGCGGCTCGACCGGCTGGGCGACAAGACGGCCGTGCCGGGCTTCGATCCTGGTCCGGTCGTCGCTGACGAGGCGCCCGAAACGGCCCACCTGGACGGCACGGGACACCACCTCGCGGGCGAGCGTCGACTTGCCGGAACCCGATGCGCCCCGGATCAGGAGGCCGGCTTCCCCGATGAGCACGCAGCCGGCATGGATGGTCTCCCGGTCGCTCACGGCCCGTTCCTTCCCGTCTCCCGTCTGTCGCGATCCTTGGTCCTTCTGCCCTGCTCCATCCGGGTCCTGGCGCCCTCGACCGGAAGGCGGATGACGAAGCGCGCCCCCAGACGCCGGGGCTCGCCGCTCTCGTCGGGCGCGCCAAGCCGGTTCTCGGCTCGGATCGTGCCCCGGTGCGCCTCGATGATCTGGCGGGAGATGGACAGGCCAAGACCCGAGTTCTGGCCGAAACCCTGCTCGGGCCGGTCGGTGTAGAAGCGCTCGAAGATGCGGTCGAGAGCCTCGGGCTCGATGCCGGGCCCGCTGTCCTCCACCAGGATCTCCACGTCGTTCCGGCGTCGGCGCATGGAAACCTTCACGGCCTCGTCAGGCGGCGAGAAGGATCGGGCGTTGTCGAGCAGGTTGTTGAACACCTGGCCCAAGCGGCTGTCGTGGCCGAGCACCAGGAAGGCGTCGCGGTTCTTGGCCATGTTCTCGATGGTCAGGGTGATGCGCGCATCGTGCTCCTGGCGGCGCTCGTTGGCCACCGACACCACGGCCTCGAGCAGGCGCGCCATGTCCACGGGCTCCGCATCGGCGCGGGCCAGCTCCGCATCGAGGCGCGAGGCATCCGAGATGTCGCTGATCAGCCGGTCGAGACGCTTCACGTCGTGCTGAATGATCGAGAGGAGCCGCCCGCGGGACTCGTCGCTGCGGGCAAGCGGCAGGGTCTCCACGGCGCTCCGCAGGGAGGTCAGCGGGTTCTTCAATTCGTGCGCCACGTCCGCCGCGAAGCTCTCGATGGCGTCGATGCGGTTGTACAGGGCCTTGGTCATGTCGCGAAGCGCCCCCGACAGGTGGCCGATCTCGTCGGCACGACTGGTGAAATCGGGGATCTCCTGACGCGATTTCGTGCCCCAACGCACCCGCTCGGCGGCTTCAGCGAGGCGCCGCACCGGGCCCGCGATGGCGCCGGCCAGGAACAGCGACAGCACGATCATCACCACGGCAGCCACCAGGAAGACCTGGAGCAGGGCGAAACGCTCGGAGGCGATGATGGCATCGATGTCGCCTTCCTGGGTCGACAGCAGGAGCGCGCCCTGCACCGTGCGGAAGCGCTGGATCGGCACGGCCACCGACACGATGGTCTCGCCCCGGGCGTTGACGCGCACCTCGCTCGCCTGCTGGCCGGCATAGGCCTGCTGCACTTCGGCCAAGGACTTGCCGTTGATCGGTCCCGCTTCCTCCTGCACCGGCCGTTTGGTGCGCCGGAACATCTTGCGGATGCTGTTCCAGGTGCGCTCCATGGCGGTCATCGTGTCTTCCATGGTGGCCACCGGCGGCAGATCCATGCGCAGGATGTCACCGCGGGAGTAGAACGACCGCGAATCGAGGAGGAGCATGCCCTCGCGGTCGAAGATGCGCGCACGGGTCTTTGTCGGTGTCACCAGCCGCCTCAGGAGAGGCGCGACGCGCTCAGGGTTGATCGAGAATTCTAGCGCGGAGAACGCCTCGTCGTTGAACCGCTCCGTCTCTCCGGCCTGCATCTGCAGGAGCTGGTCCGGATCGATGGTGATGGTGTTGGTTTCCACGGTGGCGGAGCCGGCGATCGCCCCGGCGATGATCTCACCCTGGGTGAGCAGGCTCTGCACCCGGGCCTCGATGAGGCCTTCGCGGAACTGGTTGAGATAGAGGAAGCCGACGAGCAGGGCCACGAGCCCGGCCAGGTTGAGCACCACGATCCGACGCGTCAGGCTGGATGAGGCACGCTGCACGAGCATGCGGCCGAACTGCTTCAGCCGCTCCAGGGTGCTCTGTGGAGCAGGCGGATCGTCGAAACCCGCCTCGGCGTGGATGGGGTCAGCCTTCATGCCACTCGCTTGACCCATGACCCGATGCGCACCGGGCCAAGGTCCTTCCAGGTTGCTCGCGCTTTCAGCGTCAGGCTTCCTTGAAGCGGTAGCCCACGCCGTAGAGGGTCTCGATCATTTCGAAACTCTGGTCAACCGACTTGAACTTCTTGCGCAGGCGCTTGATGTGGCTGTCGATCGTCCGGTCGTCCACATAGACCTGGTCGTCATAGGCCGCATCCATGAGCGCGTTGCGGCTTTTCACCACCCCGGGGCGCGTGGCGAGGGCCTGCAGGATGAGGAACTCAGTCACGGTCAGGGTCACGGGCTCGCCCTTCCAGGTGCAGGCGTGGCGCTCCGGGTCCATCTTGAGCTGGCCGCGCTCCAGGGCCTTCGGGTCGGCCTCCTTGGGGGCGCTCTGATCCTTGGGGGCGAAGCGGCGCAGCACCGCCTTCACGCGCTCGACCAGGAGACGTTGCGAGAATGGCTTCCGGATGAAGTCGTCGGCGCCCATCTTGAGGCCGAACAACTCGTCGATCTCCTCGTCCTTCGAGGTCAGGAAGATCACCGGAAGGTCCGATTTCTGCCGCAGCCGCCGCAGCAGTTCCATGCCGTCCATGCGCGGCATCTTGATGTCGAAGATGGCCAGATCCGGCGGGGCGTGCTTGAGCCCGTCCAGGGCAGACGCTCCGTCCGTGTAGGTCTGGATGCGGTAGCCCTCCGCCTCGAGGGCGATGGAAACAGAGGTCAGGATGTTGCGATCGTCATCGACAAGGGCGATCGTTGGCATGAACTCTTCCTTAGCTTGGCACGGACGAATGTCGGCTTTTTGCCCCGTGTGACAACGCAGAAGGCCCTAAAACGTCCCCAACTGCGCCTTTCTCGTGGCATAAATATGGTTTTCCCCCGGGCTGTGACCAGGGAGGTCCTGATAGTGGGGTCTAGGAATAGCTGCTTCAACCAGGGATGAACGGCCTGTTATCGACCGGACAGGTTCTCTCGGGGCCCGGCGCGGAGCGCTGCCTCAAGCTTGGGAAAGCCGGAGTTTCCGCCGGGGCAGCATGTCAATCATACGAAAGAACTCCCCTCAAAGCCCGTAAATCCCCGAAAATGGGGCTGTCAGGCGTCTGATTATGACGAAAATAGAATGCAATGAAACGGCTTGAGTTGACGGCCCCGTCAGCTGACCTAAAGAAGGTTCTATGTTCAAGCGAGACGGCAAAGTTTCGGCCGCATTGTTTGATCCACCCCATGTGACGGCCATCGGACGGCGGCACATCCGGCTGCGCGGTGACTGGCAATCAGGAGACATCTTCCGTGGAAAATATCGGCGTCTTCAACAGCGCGCAGGGCGCTGAGGCCTTTGGCCTCCGCAACCTCAAACGGGTTTACTGGAATCTCGAGGCGCCCGCACTCTACGAGCAGTCCCTGACCCGGGCTGAGACCAAGCTCGTGAAGGGCGGCGCGCTCCTGGCCGAGACCGGCATCCACACGGGCCGCTCACCCAAGGACAAGTTCGTGGTGCGGGACGACGCGACGGAAAGCACCGTCTGGTGGGACAACAACGGCTCCATCACCCCGGGCCATTTCGACACCCTGCTCCAGGACTTCCTCGCCCACGCCGAGGGCAAGGAGCTGTTCGCCCAGGACCTCTACGGCGGTGCCGACCCAAGCTACCGGGTCAAGGCGCGGGTCTTCACGGAATTCGCCTGGCACTCGCTCTTCATCCGCAATCTCCTGATCCGTCCCGAGCAGGGCGAGCTCGCCGACTACGTGCCCGGCCTCACCATCATCGACCTGCCGTCCTTCAGGGCCGATCCGGCCCGGCACGGCTGCCGCACGGAGACGGTGATCGCCTGCGACTTCAAGCGCAAGATCGTCCTCATCGGCGGCACGTCCTACGCGGGAGAGATGAAGAAGTCGGTCTTCACCTACCTCAACTACGTGCTGCCTTCGCAGAATGTCATGCCCATGCACTGCTCCGCCAATGTGGGCAAGGAGGGTGATGTGGCCGTGTTCTTCGGGCTCTCGGGCACGGGCAAGACCACGCTGTCCAACGATCCGAACCGCATCCTGCTCGGCGACGACGAGCATGGCTGGGCCCCGAACGGCGTCTTCAACTTCGAGGGCGGCTGCTACGCCAAGACCATCCGCCTCTCCCGCGAGGCGGAGCCCGAGATCTTCGCCACCACCGAGCGCTTCGGCACCGTGCTGGAGAACGTGATCGTCGACCCGACGACGCGGATCCCCGATTTCGACGATGCATCGCGGACGGAGAACACGCGCTGCGCCTACCCGCTCGACTTCATCCCCAATGCGAGCGCCACCGGCCGCGCGGGCATCCCGAAGAACATCGTGATGCTCACCTGCGACGCCTTCGGCGTGCTGCCTCCCATCGCGAAGCTGACGCCCGCAGAGGCCATGTACCACTTCCTGTCCGGTTACACCGCCAAGGTGGCCGGCACGGAGAAGGGCGTGAAGGACCCGGAGGCCACCTTCTCCACCTGCTTCGGCGCGCCGTTCATGCCGCGTCATCCGTCGGTCTACGGCAACCTGCTGCGCGATCTCATCGCCAAGCACCATGTGGATTGCTGGCTCGTGAACACCGGCTGGACCGGCGGCAAGTACGGGGTGGGCCGGCGCATGCCGATCCGCGTCACCCGCCGCCTGCTCACCGCGGCGCTCGACGGCTCGCTCTCCCGGGCGGATTTCCGCCGCGATCCCTATTTCGGCTTCGCGGTGCCGACCTCGGTGCCCGGCGTCGAGCCGCACATCCTGTATCCGGTCAAGACCTGGCAGAACAAGGCGGAGTTCGCCGAGACCGCCAAGCGCCTGATTGACATGTTCAACGAGAACTTCAAGCGCTTCGAGGGGCACGTGGATTCCGATGTGCGCTCCGCAGGGCCGCAGACCTCGATCGCGGCCTGAAGCCGGAGTTATCTCTCCCCTGAAATCGTGTAGAAGGCGGCCACTGGCCGCCTTTTCCGTTTGGTGCTTCCGATGACCGATCCTCGATCCGATCTTCTGGACGTATTGTCCACGCGCCTGGGCAGCCAGCATGTCATCCGCGATGCCGCTGCCATGGAGAGCTACCTCGTCGAGGAGCGGAAGCTCTATCGCGGCACCGCCCTGGCCGTGGTCCGTCCCGGCAGCACGGAGGAAGTCGCCCTCGTGGTCCGTGAATGCGCGAAGGCCGGAATCCCCATCGTGCCGCAGGGCGGCAATACAGGCCTCGTCGGCGGCGGTGTGCCGCACAAGGGCATTGTCCTGTCGCTCGCGCGCCTCGACCGCATCCGCGAGGTCGATCCGTTCAACGCCACCATCACGGTCGAGGCCGGCTGCATCCTCAAATCGGTGCAGGACGAGTCCGAGAAGGCCGACTGCCTGTTTCCCCTGTCGCTCGCATCCGAGGGCTCGTGCCGGATCGGCGGCAACATCGCCACGAATGCGGGCGGGGTGAACGTGCTGCGCTACGGCAATACCCGCGATCTCGTTCTGGGGCTCGAGGTCGTGCTGGCCGACGGGCGGGTCTGGAACGGGTTGAAAGGTTTGCGCAAGGACAACACGGGCTACGACCTGAAGAACCTCTTCGTCGGGTCGGAAGGAACGCTCGGGGTCATCACGGCGGCAGTGCTCAAGCTCTTTCCGCGCCCGAAGAGCCGCACGGTGGCCTTCATCGGCTGCGCATCGCCCCATGCGGCGCTCGACCTCTTCGACACCTTTCGCCGGCGCACGGGCGATCAGCTGACGGCCTTCGAGTTCATGCCGCGTTTCGCGCTGGAGATCGTTCTCAAGCACGCTGCAGGGGCTGTCCGTCCGCTTTCAGGCGAGCACGAGGCCTATGCCCTGGTCGAGCTGTCGTCGCCGGATGCCGCAATCGACCTGCGCGAGCGGCTTGAGGCCGTTCTGGGTGAGGCGCTGGAGGCGGGCATCGTCGAGGACGCCGTCATCGCCGCGAGCGAAGCGCAGGGCGATGCGCTCTGGCATCTGCGCGAAAGCCTGTCCCATGTGCAGAGGCTCGAAGGCGGGTCGATCAAGCACGATGTCGCCGTGCCGGTCTCGCGGGTGGCGGACTTCATCGTCACGGCCACCCGCGCCTGCGAGGCGGCGCTGCCCGGCGTGCGCGTCTGCGCCTTCGGGCATTTCGGCGACGGCAACATCCACTTCAACCTGAGCCAGCCCGTCGCCATGGAGAAAGCGGCGTTCCTGGACCAGTGGGAGCGGTTCAACCGCATCGTCCACGACATCGTGCATGGCATGAACGGCTCGATCTCCGCCGAGCACGGGGTGGGGCTGATCAAGCGGGACGAGCTTGCTCTCTACAAGGATCCGGTGGCCCTGGACCTGATGCGGACGCTGAAAAGAACGCTCGACCCCCAGAACATCCTGAATCCCGGCAAGGTTCTGGCACCGGAGGCCGACCTGCCGTCCCGTCTGCCTGGATCGGGTCAGGCCTGAGACCTGCCTGGGAAGAACCGGCCGTTCCGCCTTGACCGGCTGCTGCCCGTGCCTAGGATAACGCAGCCGGGCTCGAGGGTGCCGGCCAATGACGATAGGGAAGGAAGCCCCGTGGCCTCGGTCGAGATTCACAACATCCAGAAGAACTTCGGGGCCGTATCGGTCATCCAGGGGGTGTCCTTCGACATCAAGGACGGAGAGTTCGTCACCCTCGTCGGGCCGTCCGGCTGCGGCAAGTCCACGTTGCTGCGCATGATCGCCGGGCTGGAGAACATCTCCGGCGGCGAGCTGCGCATCGGCCCACGGGTGGTCAACGACGTGCCGCCCAAAGAGCGCGACATCGCCATGGTGTTCCAGAACTACGCGCTCTATCCCCACATGACGGTGGCGGACAACATGGGCTTCTCCCTCAAGCTCAAGCGCGCGTCGAAGGCCGAGATCAAGCAGCGGGTCGACCACGCCGCCGAGATCCTCGGGCTGACCAAGCTCCTCGACCGCTACCCGCGCCAGCTCTCCGGCGGCCAGCGCCAGCGCGTCGCCATGGGCCGCGCCATCGTGCGCGATCCGCAGGTCTTCCTGTTCGACGAGCCGCTCTCCAACCTCGACGCCAAGCTGCGGGTGGCCATGCGCACGGAGATCAAGGCCCTGCACCAGCGGCTCAAGACCACCACGATCTACGTGACCCACGACCAGATCGAGGCCATGACCATGGCCGACAAGATCGTGGTGATGCACGACGGCGTGGTCGAGCAGATCGGCGCGCCGCTCGAACTCTACGACCGCCCGGCCAACCTGTTCGTGGCAGGCTTCATCGGTTCGCCCGCCATGAACTTCCTGAAAGGCCATCTGCAGGGAGGCCGCTTCGTTGCTGAGGACGGCACCGCTTTTCCGGTCGCTCACACGCCGGTCGCCTCTGACGGGCAGCCCGTCGTCTACGGCATCCGGCCGGAGCATTTCATGCTCGACGATGTCAACGGCCTGCCGGCCGAAGTCGCCGTCGTCGAGCCCACCGGATCGGAGACTCAGGTTTTCGCCAGGCTCGCCGGCACCGATGTGGTGGGCGTGTTCCGCGAGCGCGTCGACGCCAAGCCCGGCCAGCAGATCCGCATCACGCCGGATCCGAAGCTCGTGCATCTCTTCGACGAGCGGACGGGTCAGCGCCTCTGATCCGCAGCACGTTCAACCCTGGACTGAGGCAGCGTCTCTGGTTGAACGCGGCTCTCCATTGTATGCCGCAGAATGATGTGTCCGGCAGCGACGGGAGGCCGCTATAGACGTTCTGGTCATTGGAGCAGGAGTGGTGGGTCTCGCAATCGCACGGGCGCTTGCCCTGCGCGGCCACAGCGTGATCGTCGCGGAATCCACGGGCGGCATCGGCAACGGCGTTTCCTCGCGCAACAGCGAGGTGATCCATGCCGGGATGTATTATCCTTCAGGCTCCCTGCGCGCCCGCCACTGCGTCGAGGGGCGCCGCAGGCTCTATGCCTTCTGCGAAAGCCACGGCGTGCCGCATGCGAAGTGCGGCAAGCTCATAGTCGCCACCAACGATCTTGAACAGGCCAAGATCGAAGGTATCTACCAGCAGGGGCTGGCGAACTACGTCGAGGGCCTCTCGTTCCTGACCGGCGAAGAGGCGCGGGCGCTGGAGCCGAACCTCTCCTGCACCGGCGCAGTCCTGTCGGGCGAGACCGGCATCATCGACAGCCATGCGCTGATGCTCGCGCTCCAGGGCGATCTGGAGGATGCCGGCGGCGTCATCGCCTTCCATGCGCCGGTCGAGCGCATCGCACGCAGCGGCACGGGCTGGAACGTGCAGGTCGGCGGCGCGGAAGCAACGGAGATTGCGGTCGATGCCGTCGTCAACGCAGCGGGCCTCGGGGCGCAGGCGCTCGCCCGCTTGACCGAGGATTATGCGACGGAGCGCGTGCCGCCGCTCGTTCTCGCCAAAGGCAATTACTTCGGCTGCCTCGGCAAGCCCGCCTTTTCGCGCCTGATCTATCCAGCGCCCGTCGACGGGGGCTTAGGCACCCACGTGACCCTGGATCTTGCCGGGCGCATGCGCTTCGGTCCCGACGTGGAATGGATCGACAGGGAGGAATACGAGGTCGCTCCTCGCCGGGCCGAGAGCTTCTATGCCTCCATCCGCCGCTACTGGCCGGGCCTGCCCGACGGTGCGCTGGTGCCGGACTATTCCGGCATCCGCCCCAAGCTCACCGGGCCGGGCGAGAAGGCCGCCGACTTCATGATCGACGGCCCGGCAGAGCATGGACTCCCCGGGCTTGTGCATCTCTTCGGCATCGAGAGCCCGGGGCTGACCTCGTGCCTGTCGATCGCCGAGGATGTGGCGGAGAGGTTGAATTCATAGAAAGGCGTCATCCCGGGGCCGCGGAGCGGAACCCGGGATCGCGAGACGAGAATGGTGCCTCATCCGGCTTGCGATCCCGGATCGGCTGTCGCCGTCCGGGATGACGGGTGCGTATCAGACCCTGAAGAACAGCAGCGTCAGCAGCAGGAACACCGGGACCAGGATGGCGCCCGACCAGAGCAGGTAGCCGAAGAAGCTCGGCATCTTCACGCCGCCTTCGCGGGCGATCGCATAGACCATGAAGTTGGGCGCATTGCCGATATAGGAGTTGGCGCCCATGAACACGGCGCCGGCCGAGATCGCAGCCAGCGTCAGCGCGCCCGTGGTCATGAGCTGCTGCGGATTGCCGCCGGCCAGTTCGAAGAACACGAGATAGGTCGGGGCATTGTCGAGGAACGACGACAGGCCGCCGGTGAGCCAGAAATAGGCCGCGTTGCTGGGGCTGCCGTCCGGGTTGGACACCAGCGCGACGAGCGGCGCGAAGGCTCCGTCAGCGCCGGCCTTGAGCATGGCAAGCACCGGAATGATGGCGATGAAGATGCCCGCGAAGAGCTTCGCCACTTCCTTGATCGGCCCCCAGGCGAAGCCGTTCTCGGCCCGGTTCGCCTTCGGCGTCACCTTGAGCGAGATGATGGTCACGGCGACCATGATGAGGTCGCGCAACGCATTCGCCAGCTCGACTTCCGTGCCGAGCACCGTGATCCGCCCGAGATCCGTGGTGGCGCTCATGAGGATCGCCGCGATGATGATGAAGATCAGCAGGAAGTTGAAGCCGCCGATGACGCGCACCGGATTGTCGGGTGTCGGATCCGGCCGCACGCGGCCTTCCCGGCGGTAGATCGCGAAATCGACCACGAAGAACAGGGCGAGCAGGATGCCTGCGGCCACCACGGTCTCCATGAACAGGTGCGTGGTGGTCCAGAAGAAGTCGACGCCGCGCAGGAAGCCGAGGAAGAGCGGCGGGTCGCCGAGCGGCGTGAGCGAGCCGCCGATATTCGACACCAGGAAGATGAAGAACACGATCACATGCACGTTGTGCCGCCGGTCGTCGTTGGCGCGCATTACCGGGCGGATCATCACCATGGAGGCGCCCGTGGTGCCGATGAAGCTCGCCAGCACGGCTCCGATGCCGAGCAGGATAGTGTTGGTGCCCGGCGCGCCATGGATGTTGCCCCGCACCAGGATGCCGCCCGCCACCGTGAACAGGGCGAGCAGGAGCAGGATGAACGGGATATATTCGAGCAGCGCCGTGTGGGCCAGGGCATGGATCGCCGCCGTGGGTCCGAAGGCAAGCGCCATGGGAACCAGAACCAGCAGCCCCCAGAAAGCCGCGATCTTACCCTGGTGATGCTCCCAGAAATGATGCGCCAGCAGCGGGAAGAGGGCAATCGACAGCAGAATGCCCACGAAGGGCAGGGCCCAGATGAAGCCGAGGCTCGCGCCGTCGAATTCGGCCGCAAGGGCAACCTGGGGCAGGAGGGTCAGGGCGGCGGCAAGCACCAGGCTTAAGAAGCGAAGCATGCGGATGGGTCCCCAGCGGCCGGCGGCCGGCTCGTTCTTCAGGATTTGAGAACAGCTTTAGGGGAACGGGTTTGAGGCTGCAACGGCGTGGCCGTTAACCGGCTATTCACCATAAGTCAAAGATAGTACAACATCGTTACAAAGCCTTGCCGTGCCAGGGGTGCCAGAGCCGATGTGCCGCTTTCTCGCCTACCGGGGGGAGCCGATCTTCCTCGACGAACTCGTCTGTGCCCCGGCCCATTCGCTGGTGCACCAGTCGCTGCATGCGGTCGAGGCCAAGACCGGCACGAACGGGGACGGCTTCGGCATCGGCTGGTACGGGGAGCGCCCGGAGCCCGGCGTCTACCGGGAGGTCCGCCCCGCCTGGTCCGACGAGAACCTGCGCAGCCTGTGCGAGCAGGTGCGCTCAGGGCTCTTCTTCGCCCATGTGCGCGCCTCCACCGGCACCTCGACCACGCGGGCGAACTGCCATCCCTTCACCCATGGCCGCTATCTGTTCATGCATAACGGCCAGATCGGCGGCTACGGGCGCATCAAGCGGCGCCTCGAAGCCCTGATCCCGGACGAGCTTTACGACCGGCGCCTCGGCACGACGGATTCGGAGGCGATCTTCCTCATGGCCCTCGCCCATGGTCTGGCGGAGGAGCCCGTGACGGCCATGGCCAGGACGCTCAAAACCGTGCGTGGCCTGATGACCGAGGCCGGCATCCAGGAGCCCCTGCGCTTCACCGCCGCCTTCACGGACGGCGAGAACCTGTGGGCCTATCGCTGGGCCTGCGATGCCAAGCCGCCGACTCTCTATTTCCGCGAGGACAACGGCAACCTGCTGGTCGTCTCCGAGCCCATCGACGACAAGACGAAGGGATGGCGCGAGGTGCCCAAGGGCTGCAGCCTCGTGGCCAAGGGGGGCACCGTCGCCGTGGAATGCCTGAACGAGGCCATGGGCCGCCTGGCGGCGTGAGGCGGCTTCAGGCGTTCAGCCGTCCCGTGGGCTGGGTGATCAAGGGCAGGAGCGCGCCTCTCAGGGCTTCCATCTGCAAATCCGTCTCGGCCTGGGTGATGCTCTCGTCCGGCGCGTGAAGGGCACGAAGGCGGGCATTCTCGGCCTCGAGCCGCTCGTTCTCCGCCATCAGAATCGCCACCTTCTCGTGAGCGATCCGAAGGCGGGCTAGTGCCTCGTTGCGCTCCTCCTCGCGCAGCTGCGCACGGTCGCGCCAGAGACGAAAGGCGACGCTGCCTGCTTCATCATTCATGGCCGGCTCCTCACAGGATCGATGGGTCGTTGCGGGAGCGCGATCCTAGAGGCCAGGTCTTAATCGATTGTTGGCAGCCTGATGAAACTATGGCTCGAACATCGGCAGGGCCGAGACGCTCTCGCCCGACAGGGCCAGCCTTGCGTGGCGATCGTAGGCTTTTTCGATCCAGTCGGCCGCGACGGACTGGTCGAGAAAGAGCTGCATCAGGCGGCCCTCCTCATGGGCTTTCAGGAACTCGGCCAGGGCCGCCTGCTCGACGCGCCTGTCCTGCGCGGTTTGCAGGCTGCCGACCCGATCCTCGGAATGCTCCTCGGCCAGGAAGAAGTAGGCTGGCGCGTAATCCGGGTGCGTCTCGATCAGGGCTTGCAGCCTTGCCCTCCGCTCCGCACTCTCGAACTGCAGGGCATGAACGAGAGCGGTGGCCCGGGTTGGAACATCCTCGTTCAATTCGGCATAGACCTGCCGGGCGATGAGCCGGCCCTCGTGAGCCCGCACCAGTGCCGCATAGCGCAGATGCGGGTCGACGAATTCCAGGCCCATCCGGGCCAGGGTGTAGTACGCCCGGTGTGCCCCGATGGACTCGCCCTTTGCCTCGAAGAGCAGGGCGTTGTGATACAGGCCCGGGGCGGAGTGCGGATCGTCGATCTGTCCACCCCTTTGCGCCAGCCCTGAGAACGCCTCGATCGGATCAGCGATCAGCACAGGAATCTGAGCTCTCTGCCGGACCGGAGACAGCAACCCGGCCTCTGCCGCAAGCCGCTCCATCGGCCTTGACGGCTGGTCATGGAAGGCAAATCCTCCCGCGCCGATGAGGATGAGCAGGCAGGCGCCTGCCACCGACAGCCCGGACATCACCCGGGACCGTATGGAAGAGCGCAGCGGCTCGGGCGGGATGTCTGCATCCTGGCCCGCGACCGTGAAGGCATGGACCGGGAAGGGAATGTTCTTCAGCTGCCGCTCGCCGATGTCGACGAGGGGCACGGCGATGTGCCCGGTGACGGCCTCATGCACGGCCCGCGAGAGGCAGATGCCCCCTGGCGCGGCCAGGGTCTCCAGCCGGGCCGCAATATTGACGGCCATCCCGAGCAGATCGCCCTGGCGCTCGACCGCCTCGCCCACCGAGATGCCGATGCGGAACTGCACCCGCCTGTTCCGCGGGGAGGTGAGGTTCTGCGCCCGCATGTAGTCCTGGATGTCGATGGCCGCACGGGTGGCCTTCACGGCGCTGTCGAACTCGCACATGATCGAATCGCCGGCGGTGTTGAAAACGCGTCCGCCATGATGGACTACGAAATCATCCAGAACGTTGCGGTAGGCTGCGAGCTGCCGCAGCGTTCCGTCCTCATCTTCCGCGACAAGCCGGGAGAAGCCCACGATGTCCGCAGCAAGAATGGCGGCCACCTTCCGCTTCATGGGCGGACTCTGCGGCGCATGAAGGCTTCAGACCGAAGCTGCGATGGTACCCTGCATCCCGGCAAGATGAGGCCCCGTTGTTTTCATGTTACAATATAGCTCTTGCCGAAGAGGAAGGAAAGAGGTCTATCCGGGATTCTTTCGCGATGGTGGCGAAGGCGGCAAGGAAGGTGGCAAGCGTCCGGACCAGCGGTCAAAGCGTGTTGTCGGCCAACCGCACGAGTGCTTCACCGTCCAGCCTCATGTGCCGGTGGCGAAGATCGTACATGCCGATGGCCTCGTAGAAGCGGAGGGCCGGCCGCTCCTCCTCGACGAAGAGTTCAACGCGCACCCAGTCACGATCCAACGCGACCCTCGCCACGGCTGCCATCAACGCCCGCGCTGCTCCCGTGCGCCGCTCCTCCGGCACCACGTAGAGCGCATGCACGATGCCTATGGGTTTGCCGCGCCAGCCTGCATAGCCGCGGAAGAAGGAAACGAAACCCACAGGTCTGGCATCTCGCTCTGCGACGAATGCTTCGAAGAGAGGATCGGGACCGAAGCCGTCGGCCCTGATCCGCTCCGCCGACGTCCAGGGTGTCTGGCCGGGCAGATGATCGTCGATCAGGCCGGCCACGAAGGTGAAGATCGCCTCGGCATCTTCGATGACAGCTTTTCGGATGCTGAGTTCGAACGCTGCCATGAGGAGCTCTAATGCGCCTCGTCCCAGTTCTGCGCAGCCCGGGCATCCACCGCCAGCGGCACCTTGAGGGACACGGCCGGGAACGGCGCTTCCGTCATCACGCGCGAGATCACCGGCAGGCTCGCCTCAACCTCGTCGTCCGGCACCTCGAACACCAGTTCGTCGTGCACCTGCAGCAGCATGCGGGCGGAGAGTCGCTCGGCCTTGAGCGCATCCTCCATGCGCACCATGGCGCGGCGGATGATGTCGGCGGCGGTACCCTGGATCGGCGCGTTGATCGCCTGGCGCTCCACGCCCGCGCGCTCGGACGGGTTGCCGGACCTGATCTGCGGGTAGTGGCAGATGCGCCCGAACAGCGTGGTCACGTAGGACTTCTCGCGCACGAATTTCTTCGTCTCGTCGATATAGGTGCGGATGCCCGGGAAGCGCTCGAAATACTGCTTGATGAACGCTGAGGCCTCCTGGTTGCCGATGCCCAGGCGCACGGCGAGCCCGAAGGCCGAGATGCCGTAGATGATGCCGAAATTGATGGTCTTCGCCTGACGGCGCAGATCCGACGTCATCTGGTCGAGGGGGACGCCGAACATGGCGGACGCGGTCGCCGCATGAATGTCGACGCCGTTGGCGAAGGCTTCCTGCAATTGCGGAATGTCGGCGATATGCGCGAGCAGGCGCAGCTCGATCTGGCTGTAATCCGCCGAGATGATCTTGTGGCCTTCCTGCGCCACGAAGGCCTTGCGGATCTTGCGGCCCGCTTCCGTGCGGATCGGGATGTTCTGCAGGTTGGGATCCGACGAGGACAGACGCCCCGTCGTGGTGGAGGCCAGCGAGAATGAGGTGTGCACCCGCTTGGTCTCGGGATGCATGTGCTCCTGCAGGGTATCCGTATAGGTGGATTTCAGCTTCGAGAGCTGACGCCATTCGAGGATCTTGGCGGGCAGCTCGTGTCCGGCCTGCGCCAGTTCGTCGAGGAGCGTCGCGGGCGTCGCCCATTGGCCGGACGGGGTCTTCTTCGCGCCGGGCAGGCCCATGCGGCCGAACAGGATGTCGCCGATCTGCTTCGGGGAGCCGAGGGAGAACTTCTCGCCCGCCATCTCGTGGATCTCGTCCTCGAGGCGCGCCAGCGTCTGGGCGAAATCGCCGGACAGGCGGCTCAGGATCTGCCGATCGACCAGGATGCCGCGCATCTCCATGCGGGCCAGCGTGTCGACCATCGGACGCTCCAGCGTCTCGTAGACGGTGGCGCGGCGCTCGGCTGCAAGCCGAGGTTTTAGCACCTGCCAGAGGCGCAGGGTAACGTCCGCATCCTCGGCCGCATAGGTCGTGGCCTTGCCGATCTCGACCTTGTCGAAGGTCACCTTGTTCCGGCCCGTGCCGGCCACATCCGAGAAGGTGATCGGCGAGTGGCCGAGATGCCGGCGCGAGAGCTCGTCCATGCCGTGCGAGCCCTTGCCTGCATCGAGCACGTAGGAGATCAGCATCGTGTCGTCGTACGGGTGCACCTCGATGCGGTGGCGCTTGAACACGATCCAGTCGTATTTCATGTTCTGGCCGATCTTGAGGACGGACGAATCCTCCAGCATCGGGCGGATCGCGTCGAGCGCGTCGGTGACGGAGATCTGCCCCTTCACGAGGCCGCCGCCGAAGAGATCGGATTCATCCCGGTGCTGCAGCGGCACGTAGCAGGCCTTGCCGGGCGCCAGCGCCAGGGAGAAGCCCACGAGATCGGCCAAGTTCGCGTCGAGATCGCTCGTCTCTGTGTCGACGGCCACATAGCCCTGCTCGCGGGCTTGTGCGACCCATTCCTTCAGGCGCTCCAGGCTCGTGACGGTCTCGTAAGCCGTCACATCGATCGGCACGGAAGAGGCTTCCGTCGCGCGCTTTCCGGCCAGCTGCGAGGGCGTGCCGAGGCCCTCGACGGGCTTGCGCAAGGTGGCGGTCTCCGGCAGGTCGAGACCCGCGAACGGGTCGACCTCGCCGGAGGCTGCGCCGGCATTCTCGAAGAACGGCACCGCATCATCGGTGGGGGCCGTCACGCTGGTGCCGTTGCCGGTCCAGCGGATTGCCTCGCCGCCGGGCATGAGGCGCGGGTCGGGCGGGATCGCCGAGGGGTCGGCCTCGTAGAGTTCCGCCACGCGCCGCGTGATCGTGTTGAACTCCATGGCCTTGAGAAAGCCCACGAGCGTCTTCGGATCAGGGTCCGGCACGCGCAGGTCGTCGAGCGGCACCGGAACGGGAGCCTCGCAATCGAGCGTCACGAGCTTTTTGGACAGGCGCGCGATCTCCGCGTTGGCGATCAGGCTCTCGCGGCGCTTGGGCTGCTTGATCTCGGGCGCGCGCTCCAGCAGCGTTTCGAGATCGCCGTATTCCTTGATGAGCTGGGCTGCCGTTTTCAACCCGATGCCCGGCACGCCCGGCACGTTGTCGGAAGTATCGCCCATCAGCGCCAGCACGTCGCCGATCTTCTCCGGCGGGATTCCCTCCCATTTCTCGGTGACGGCGGCCTCGTCGAGGTTGCGCTCGGGCCGGTAGCCCGGCTTGCCCTTGGAGCCCGACTCGAAATCGTAGAAAGCAACCTTGGGACCCACGAGCTGCATCAGGTCCTTGTCGGACGAGATGATGAGCACGTCTGCCCCGCGCGCCTTCGCCTGCTGGGTATAGGTGGCGATGAGATCGTCCGCCTCGTAGCGCTGCAGCTCCACCGGCTCGAGCCCGAAGGCGCGGATCGCCTCGCGCATGATCGGCATCTGGACCTTGAGGTCGTCCGGCGCGTCCGGCCGGTGGCCCTTGTAATCCTCGTAGAGTTCCTTGCGGAACGACCCCTCGGACTTGTCGAGCACGATGGCCAGATGCGTGGGCTTCAGCCCCGCCGCCCCGTCGCGCATGAACTGCAGGAGCTTGGACACGAAGAGCCGCACGGCCCCCGTAGGCATCCCGTCCGAGGACCGGGAATTGTACTTCTGGTCCTGGTTCATGGACTGGAAATAGGCCCGGAAGATGAAGGACGAGCCGTCGACGAGAAACACATGATCGCCGGCTTGGACGGGACGGGAGGACGAGGGCATCGGGTCTCGGGGGCTATGAGGCTGTGACAGGCAAGAAATAGCGGCTCCGGGGGCGGATGGCTATGGGAGGGGGCTTTGAGCGCACGATCCTAGGGCATGTTGAAGCGGGGAGGCTTACTTGCGACGCCAGTGCAGTGCAAAGGATAAGGGTCAAGATTCACGATCCTGGAAGCCGGTCAGACCATAAGTTGCTGAGTCTGCTTCATCTTTTGGATACCGTAAGGTTATTGTTCGGATGGCGTCCCCTTACCCTAGATCATGTGCGGCAGCGCACCCCTGGCTCAATCTATAACATTATAAACTTGCCGTTAAGGCGCTGATCGCTTACTGCAAAAGCAGTTTTGGCAACGTGATTCCGTTTCACAAAACCCATCTGATCGCTTATAGGAGACACCTCGTGACCTTGGCAATTTGGAGCCCTGAGACGCAAGTTCGCACAGGTTCGGACGCCCGAACCTCGGTTTATGAACCGACAATCACGACCCTGCCGACAGGTGGTTATGTGGTTGGATGGCGTGAGAGCGACCAACTCAAATTCAAGATCTACGACGGCCTCGGCAATACAACGGGCACGATCTACTCGGTCAATGCCGGCGTTGGAGTCCAGAGTGCCTTTGAAATCCATGCGATCGGGAACGAGGGCGGGTTTGCGGTTTCCTGGAATGTCGGTGGTCCGAATGGGGGCGCGCGAGCGCTGAATGTCCGTGTCTTCAGCCCTGAAGGCACCCCCGGTGTCGTCACCAATCTGACCGCCTCTACAGGTGACTCCCAGTTTCTCGCCGCCATGGCTCAAGGGCAGAACGGCGGCTTCGTCAGCACCTACAAAGACAACGGGCAGATCAGGTTCTCGATCCACGACAGCAATGGTGCCATTGTCAGAACGCTTCACGTCAATGCGGACACACCGGGTCGACAATCAACTTTCCAGATGTGGCTCGCGTCTCGGATACGAAATATATCGTGTGTTATACGAAGGGTAGCAACACGTACTATCGAATGATCGACCTCGCAGCGACAGCGCCTGTCGGGCAGGAAACCGGAGCGGGTTTCGGGCAGAGAGGAGAAATCGTTGTTCTCAACGACCCTAACGGCAACCCTGCTGCAAACGGTGCGTTTGCGATCATCAAGCAGAATGGCGCGGCCGTCAGCGTAAAGTTTTCTGGTGTTACGACGGAAATCGACGTCACCACTAATGGCACCAACAATAACGACTTCATGAGCGCCACGGCGCTACGGGGCGGGCGTGTCGCCGTTGTTCTGTCCGGAGAAGGGCCGAATCCCAGCGACCCCAAAGTCGTCTTGAAGATCGTCAGTTCTCTAGGCGTCACCGGCACACTGGTTCTCGAGGGCAACAAGGGAACTGATCCCAAGATCACCGAACTGGAGGATGGCCGTCTTTCCGTGACCTGGCGTGATCCCACAGGTAGTCCGAGCAACATCTCCAGCATCATCGTCGATCCGCGCATTGAAAAGGTGATCGTTCAAGGGACAGGCAAAAACGACATTTATGTCGGCACGGAACACAACTATGATGAACTGTATGGTTATGCTGGGAACGATGCTCTCTATGGTGGCGACGGGCATGATCTCCTCAACGGTGGCGTTGGCGAGGACACCCTGAACGGCGGAAACGGTGGGGACTGGGCCGACTACACTTTGGCGGCCGCAGGCGTCATAGCCGACCTGACCGCCAACACAGCCGCCCTGGGCCGGACCAGGAATGCTGGCGATGCCATGGGTGACGTTTACCTCTCTGTCGAAAACCTGCGCGGCTCCGCCCACAGGGACGTCCTGATCGGAAACGATGCGGAGAACGAACTCGAAGGTATGGCCGGGACCGATGACCTCTTCGGTAGCGCAGGCGCTGACAAGATGGATGGAGGTGCCGATTACGATCAGGCCTCCTACCAGAGATCAACGGCGGCCATCCTTCTCGACCTGACGGATGCGGACGGAAGCGACAACAGGGGCGATGCCCAGGGCGACAAGTTCATCAGCATCGAAGCCTATATCGGCAGCACCTTCAACGACACGATGACCGGCGCAGATACCTACGATACATTCTACGGCCATAACGGCGACGATCTGCTGCAGGGCAAGGAAAACACCGACGAGCTCTTCGGCGATGCCGGCAATGACACGCTCGAAGGTGGCGTCGGTGCCGACAAGCTCGATGGCGGCGTGGGCTTCAACTTCGCGTCCTATGCCAATGCTGGAGCTGGCGTCCGGGCGTTTTTTGACACACCCGATCAAAACAGAGGCGATGCTGCGGGTGATACATACAAAAATATCCAAGGGTTGATCGGATCAAAGCACCGGGATCTGCTTGGTGGGGGGCTCTCAAACGATATCCTTATCGGCGGCGACGAAGATGATCAGCTGTATGGGCTACAGGGATCTGATACTCTGGAAGGAGGAGCCGGAGAGGATGTCCTAGATGGAAGTGATGGCATGGACTACGCCAGCTATGCCGGTGCGACATCCGGAGTAACGGCGAGTCTTAATACTTCAAGTGGAGAAGTTGAATTTGCATCACCTGCTGTTGCTAGCATTGTCGGAACAGGGGGTGCGGCTGGCGATTACTATGTCAACATCGAGGGCCTGATCGGCTCGGCCTATGCTGATGCACTGATCGGCGATGGAAAAGCTAATGTCCTGCGGGGCGGTAGTGCCAATGATACCCTGGATGGCGGTGCCGGAAACGATCGTCTGGAAGGCGAGCTGGGCAACGATTCGCTCACCGGCGGTGCCGGGGCCGACACGCTTGATGGTGGCGCGGGTGACGACACCTACTATGTGGACGCGTCCGACACGATCGTCGAAGGGTCAGGCCAGGGCATAGACACGGTCTATGTCACCACGGACTTCACCCTCTCGCCTGGTGCCGTCATCGAGAACATCGTGCTCTCCACAACAGCCACGGTCAGGCTACTGGGCAACGAACTCGATAACGTGCTCACCGGCAATGCCGGCGCCAATAATCTCGACGGGCAGGCCGGCAACGACCTGATCGTGGGCGGGGCTGGTGCCGATACCATGACGGGCGGCACAGGCAACGACACCCTCTACGTCGACAATGACGGCGACGTGGTGGTGGAGCATGCCGGCCAGGGCATCGACACGGTAATGGTCAACACCGCCGCCTACGTGCTCGGCGCCGGAGCCGAGGTGGAGACCTTGATGGCGGGCGTCGGGGCGCTCAACATCACCGGCTCGGACTTTGCCAATGCGATCATCGGCAATGGCTTCAACAACCAGCTATGGGGCAAGGCCGGCAACGACCAGATCCGGGGTGATGTGGGCCATGACCGGCTTTATGGTGGCTCAGGCGACGACAAGCTCTATGGCGGTGTGGGCAACGATCAGCTCAAAGGCGAGGCGGGCAAGGACGTGTTCGTGTTCGACACGCGCACGAACAAGCGTACGAACGTGGACAAGGTGCTCGACTTCAAGTCCAGGGACGACAGCTTCTATCTCGACAACAAGGTCTTCACCAAGCTGGGCTCCGGCACCGAGAGCAGGCCGAAGAAGTTCAACTCGGACATGTTCGTCGAGGGCACGCGGGCTCAGGATCGCGAAGACCGGATCGTCTACGACAAGAAGTCGGGTGCGCTCTATTACGATCAGGACGGCACCGGCTCAAAGGCTCAGGTGAAGATCGCCACCATCTCCAACAAGACAAAGCTCTACTGGCACGACTTCTTCGTCATCTAAGGGGCGTTGAGGTCTCACATTCATGTGCCGCCCGGCTCATCACCGGGCGGTATTTTCATGCCGGCGTCAAGCAGCCTTGAGCCGCGCCAGATCGAGGTCGAGTTCGCGCAGGGCCTGCATCACCACGCCCTCGGTCAAAAGGTCCATGGAGGATTCCACCACGTGGATCGTGGCAAGCGCCCGCAATTCCGGAATGGTCTGCGATTCGAGCGCGGCCTCGAAGGAGGGGCGCAGGAGGTCCATGGCGCGGGTGCCGGGGCCGCAGATCACGATGTGGTCGGGCTCGAGCGTCTGGATCAGGATGCCGACCGCATCGCCCAGAACCTCGCCCGCAGCATGGAACAGGTTGAGCAGGGCGGGGTCGCCCGCGCGGGCCTGAGCGACGATGGCTCCCATGGCCTCCTCGCCCGGCAGGAGCAGGGTCGGGGCCGGGCGGTGGTCGATGAGCTGCGCGTCCCGGTGCAGGGCGTAATCGGCGAGATAGGCCTCGATGCAGCCGCGCCCGCCGCAGCGGCATTGCGGGCCGCTCCGGCGCAGGCGTACATGACCGAACTCGGAGCCGCCGAAGCGGGCGCCGCGATAGAGCTCGCCCTGGATGAGAAAGCCGAGGCCGACGCCATCGCCCACCATCAGGCAGGCGGTGCGGCCCGAGCGCAGGTCGGCGTGGCGCTGCGCGATGGCGAAGGCCATCGCGCTGGCGTCGTTCTCCATCAGAACCGGTTTGCCGAGGCGCTGGCTTAAGCCCGAGGCCAGCGGCAGGTCGCGGGTGCCGAGCACCGGGCTCCAGGCCACGATCCCGTCGCGGGTGTCCACATAGCCCTGGCAGGCGAGGCCCACGGCCTTCACGTCCCGCGCGCCGCTCTCCTCGGCAAAGGCCGCGATGGTCCGGGCCAGCACGTCCATCAGCTCCTCGGCCTCGAGGTTGCGTAAGGGGCGCTCCACGTGGCGGCTCGCCCGGGTGCGTCCGGCGCTGTCCACGAGGCGCAGCTCGATGCGGTTGAAGCCGGTCCACACGCCGACGACGGAGCCCAGGGTTTCGGCGAAGTAGAGGCGGGTCTTGGGCCGGCCCCGCAGCAGGCCGGGGCTCTGGTCCGGGCTGTCCTCCGCCACCAGCACGCCTTCGTCGAGAAGGTTTGCTGCGAGTTCGGAGACGCTGGCCGGGCTCATGCCGAGATGCTGGCCGATCTCCACCCTGGCCAGGGGTCCTTCCCGGCGCAGGGCATCGAGCAGACGCCGGCGGGCAGTTTCGCGGGGGGAGAGAGGCAGCGTGGTCATGGATGCACTTTATTCACAGCTTGAATAAATCAAAACTGCGAGCTGCGGATATCAGACCAAAATATTACGAGGATGGCGCTTGAAGGCAGCGCAGCCTCGTATAATTATTTCCGCGCTCGAACAATAACGCATGGCAGGTTGAGCCACGTTCGTCGGTCCTAGCTAAGCCCGACAACTGCCATGAGCGCGGTGCTTTCCAGGGAAGCGCCGCCCAGGAGGAAAACCGATGCTTTCGAAGAAACACGCTCTCATCTCGCTTGCCGCTCTGGCCCTGTCCGCCGGCGCCGCCTTCGCTCAGGGCAAGGGCCCCGTGGTCGGCGTCAGCTGGTCGAACTTCCAGGAAGAGCGCTGGAAGACCGACGAGGCCGCCATCAAGGCCGCGGTCGAGAAGGCCGGCGGCACCTATGTGTCGGCCGATGCCCAGTCGTCGCCCGCCAAGCAGCTCACCGATATCGAGAGCCTCATCTCCCGCGGCGCCAAGGCGCTCATCGTGCTGGCGCAGGATGCGGACGCCGTCCGTCCCGCGGTCGAGAAGGCCGTGGCCGAGGGCATCGCGGTCGTGGGCTATGACCGCCTCATCGAGATCCCGCAGGCCTTCTATCTCACCTTCGACAACGTCGAGGTCGGGCGTCTGCAGGCTCGCGAGGTCCTGAAGGTGAAGCCCGAAGGCAACTATGCCTTCATCAAGGGCTCGGGCTCGGATCCGAACGCCAACTTCCTGTTCCAGGGCTCCATGGAAGTGCTGAAGGCCGGGATCGATTCCGGCAAGATCAAGAATGTGGGCGAGGCCTACACGGATGGCTGGCTCCCGGCCAACGCGCAGCGGAACATGGAGCAGTTCCTCACCAAGAACAACAACAAGATCGACGCGGTGATCGCCGCCAATGACGGCACCGCCGGCGGCGCCATCGCGGCCCTCGCGGCTCAAGGGCTGGCCGGCACCGTGCCGGTGTCGGGCCAGGATGCCGACAAGGCGGCGCTCAACCGCGTGGCGCTCGGCACGCAGACCGTGACGGTGTTCAAGGATGCCCGCGAACTCGGCCGCAACGCGGCGGAGATCGCCCTGCAGCTGGCCGGCGGCAAGAAGCTCACCGAGATCCAGGGCGCGAAGTCTTGGAACCTCGGCCCCAAGAAGCAGAACATGACGGCTCTGTTCCTCACGCCTGTGGCGGTCACGAAGGACAACCTCAACGTCGTGATCGACGCCGGCTGGGCCTCGAAGGACGTGGTCTGCCAGGGCGTGAAGGCCGGCACGGTGAAGGCCTGCAACTAATAGCTTCCTGCTGAGAAGCAGCCGCCTCCGTGTCATCCCCGGCCGGAGGCGGCGAAGTCGCTGGAGGGGAAGGGGATCCATGTGCGATAGCCTATGGATCCCCTTCCCTCGCTCCTCTCGCCGGGGATGACACTTCATTGATCTTTTGCGTGACGTCATGACCGCACCCGTTGCCACTGCCGCCCCGCCGCCGAGCGCCGCGTCCGGCTCATTCCTGTCGAAGCTCGAGATCGATGCCCGCATGCTCGGCATGCTGGCGGCGCTTGCCGTCATCTGGGTCGGGTTCGATCTTCTCTCGGGCGGCGTATTCCTCACCCCGCGCAATCTCTGGAACCTGTCGGTGCAGACCGCCTCCGTGGCGATCATGGCCACCGGCATGGTGCTCGTGATCGTCACGCGCAACATCGACCTGTCGGTGGGCGCGATTCTGGGCGTCACCGGCATGATCATCGGCGTCGCGCAGGTGCAGTGGCTGCCGGCCTATCTCGGGCTCGAGCACTGGCTGACCGCACCGCTCGTGGTGGTGCTGGCCATGGTGATCGGCGGATCCATCGGCCTCTTCCAGGGCTGGCTCATCGCCTATCTCGGCATTCCCTCCTTCATCGTCACCCTGGGTGGCCTGCTGGTGTGGCGTGGTGCGGCCTGGTGGGTCACGACCGGCCAGACCGTCGCGCCCATGGACACCCGCTTCAAGGCTTTCGGCGGCGGCGTGGAAGGGGCGCTCGGCGCCACCACCACCTGGGTGATCGCCGCCGTCGCCTGCGGCCTGATCATCATCGCGCTCGGCTTCTCGCGCCGCCGTCGCCTGAGCTTCGGCTTTCCCGTGCGGCCGGGCTGGGCCGATGCGGTGATCGCGGCCCTGGCCTGCGGTGCCGTGCTCGCAGCCGCTGCCATCGCCAATGCCTATCCGCTGCCCGCCGGCACGGCGCGGCGCTGGGCCGAGGCCAACGGCATCTCGTGGCCCGATGGCGGGCTGTTCATCCCGCATGGCGTCGCCCTGCCGGTGCTGATCGCCATCCTGGTCGGACTGGTGATGACCTTCATCGCCACGCGCAGGCGCTTCGGCCGCTACGTCTTCGCCATCGGCGGCAATCCCGAGGCGGCGGAGCTGTCGGGCATCAACACCCGCTGGACGCTCATGAAGGTGTTCGGCCTCATGGGCCTGCTCTGCGGCATCTCAGCCTGCATCTCGACCGCACGCCTCAACGCGGCAACGAATGCGGCGGGCAGCCTCGACGAGCTCTACGTGATCGCCTCCGCGGTCATCGGCGGCACGTCGCTGGCGGGTGGCGTCGGCACCATCGCGGGCGCGATGCTGGGCGCCCTCGTCATGCAGTCGCTGCAATCGGGCATGGTGCTGCTCGGCGTCGACACGCCGCTGCAGAACATCGTCGTCGGCGCGGTGCTCGTCCTGGCGGTGTGGGTCGACAGCCTCTATCGCCGCCGCATCAAGTAAGGAGAGGCAACATGCAAACGAATGGAACGACGCCTCTCGTCGAGATGCGCAACATCTCCATCGCCTTCGGCGGCATCAAGGCCGTGGACGGCGTGTCGGTCGATCTCCGTCCCGGCGAGGTGGTGGGCCTGCTCGGCCACAATGGCGCCGGCAAGTCGACGCTGATCAAGATCCTGTCCGGCGCCTATAAGCCGGATGCCGGCGAGATCTACGTGAACGGCGAGCACGCCGACATTGCAACGCCGCGCGACGCCAAGCGCTACGGCATCGAGACGATCTACCAGACGCTCGCGCTCGCCGACAACATCGATGCGGCCGGCAACATCTTCCTCGGCCGCGAGGTGCTCACCCCCTACGGCACCCTCGACGATGCCACCATGGAGGCCGAGACCCGCAAGGTGATGGCGCGGCTCAACCCGCATTTCCGCCGCTTCAAGGAGCCGGTGAAGGCGCTCTCCGGCGGCCAGCGGCAATCGGTGGCGATCGCGCGCGCGATCTACTTCAACGCCCGCGTGCTCATCATGGATGAGCCCACGGCGGCGCTCGGCCCCGCCGAGACCCAGCAGGTGGCCGATCTCGTGCTGCAGCTGAAGAAGGAAGGCATCGGCATCTTCCTCATCAGCCACGACATCCATGACGTGTTCGGCCTCGCCGACCGGGTGAGCGTGATGAAGAACGGCAAGCTCGTGGGCTCCGCCAACGTGCAGGACGTGACGCAGGACGAGGTGCTCGGCATGATCATCCTCGGCAAGTGCCCGCCCGGAGCAACGCCGGGACCGGGGGCGAGCTAACATTCGGCGTCATCCTGGACGGCGGATCCGATCGGGGATCGCGAGCAGGATAAGGCGCCACGCTCGTCATGCGATCTCGGGTTCTGCCCCGAAGCCCCGGGATGACGAATTTATCGTTTGAAATTTTGTGAGGATTCATGACCCAGACCATTTACGGCTCCCTCAAAGGAAAAACCGTTCTCATCACGGGCGGCGCCAGCGGAATCGGTGAGAGCATCGCGCGTTCGTTTCATGCGCAGGGCAGCAAAGTTGCCGTCCTCGACTACAATGCCGAGGCCGGCCAGGCGCTGGCGAAGGAACTCGGTGAGGGCGTGCATTTCGAGCACAGCGACGTGCGCGACATTCCCGCCTTCCAGGCGGCGATCCGGCGTGCGAGCGATGCCATCGGACCGATCACCATTCTCGTCAACAACGCGGCGCGCGACGACCGCCACACCATCGATCAGGTGACGCCGGAATACTGGCGCGAGCGCTTCGCCACCAATCTCGATCACCAGTTCTTCGCGGCGCAAGCCGTGCTGCCGGACATGGAGAAGGCCGGCGGTGGCTCGATCATCAACATGGGCTCCACAAGCTACATGGTGAGCGACGATTCATTTGCGGCCTACAAGACCGCGAAGTCCGCTTCAGTCGGGCTCACCCGTGCACTGGCGCGCGAACTCGGGCCGAAGAACATTCGCGTCAACTGCCTCGTGCCGGGCTGGATCATGACCCAGCGACAGATCGACCTGTGGCTGACGCCTGAAGGAGAGACGGAACTGCTCAAGCGCCAATGCGTGAAGCGCAAGCTCGTGCCGCAGGACATCGCCAACTTCACGCTGTTCTTAGGCTCGGACGATTCCAGCGCTATGTCGGCGCAGACTTATCTCGTGGATGGCGGTTGGGTTTAAAAATTCCGCTCGGATGTTGCCCCTCGATTTCAAGACGAGCGGCGATGTTCACTACAATATTCAGGGAGAAAGAGCGTTGCGAAGCCGCTCATCGCGGCTGATGCGCGCTTGGACTCTCGGCACATAATGCTTTGTCATGAAGGACTGAACCTGAGGCAGCATGATCTCTGTGAACTTCACCATCTTTCTGCCGATGCGTGCGCCGATGGGCGACTTGTAGAAATCGTACAGCGCTCCGATTTCTTCCTCGCTCCATTCCTTCTTGTAGAGGTCCACGGCGAAGGTCACGAACTCCGGCTTGACCTGCTGCATTTCGTCGGCTGCGATGTTGGCTAGATGATCGGCAATCTCAGGGGTGATCTTGTTGGACATCTTCCTGAGTTGATTGATCATCATGGGCCGGAAACCTTCGAAGGCGGCATCTATGACACGTTCCGTATCGCTGATCTCGAGAATGTATCTTACTTTCTCATCCAGGGATTGGGCTGTGGCCGGCAGCGGCAGAGCCAACACGAACAGCACGGCCATTGAACGAAACATCTGACGCACGGCTTTGCCTTTCATGCAGCTCTGTAACATAAACTATAGAGTTGCATGACTGACTTAGCGAGGCAACTATCAGTTTAGGATTGCTTATCGGGATGCGGCTGGAACTGCATCGGGAAGTTCGCCATCTTCTCTCTTCTCTACCGTCTTCATCGTGTCCCGCCGCACCACGAAGCACAGGATCACCAGAGGGATGCCGATGCTGGCGGTCGCGGTGAAGAGGAGCGGATAGCCGTAGGCGTCCACCACCGCACCGGAGGCGCCGCCGATGAGCTTGCCCGGCAGGGCGTAGAGCGAGCTGAGCAGGGCATACTGCGTGGCGGCGAACCCCGGCGAGGTCAGGCCTGACATGTAGGCGATGAGAGCGGAGCCGGCGAAGCCCGAGGCGAAGTTGTCGATGCTGATCGAGAAGATGAACAGGAGCTTGTCGGCTCCCTCGAAGGCAAGCCAGGCGAACATCAGGTTCGAGGCCGCGGCGATGACGGCGCCGATCAGCAGCGTCCACCACAGGCCGAGCCGTGTCAGTGCCAAGCCGCCCGCAAAGGCGCCGGCGATGCCGACCCAGATGCCGTAAAGCTTCGACACGTCGGCAATATCGGTCTTTGAGAAGCCTAGGTCGATATAGAGCGGGTTAGCCATAACGCCTGCGACGAAGTCCGGCAGGCGGAAGCACGCGATGAGCGCAAGGATGGGTATGAGGATCAGCCCCTTGCGCCGGAAGAGATCTGCCAGCGGCTCGATGATGGCCGCACTGAACGGAAGGCGCTCGCGTACGGCGCTCTCGTTGCCGCGCGGGGCCAAGAGCGTGCCAATGAGGCCGACTCCCATGAGAACCGCCATGGCGAAGTAAGCGCTACGCCAGTTCACGAATTCAGCGATGTAGAGCGCGCCTGCGCCCGCGCAGATGAGGGCGAGCCTGTAGCCGAGCTGATAGGAGGCCGCCATCATGCCCTGCCGCTCGGTGGACGCCACGTCGATGCGCCAGCCGTCGACCACCACGTCCTGTGTGGCCGACGCAAAGGCGACGAGGAGTGCCGACGCGATGGTGAGCGGAAGGCTGGTCTGCGGATCGCTCAATCCGATGCCGACGAGACCGAGCGCGGTAACGATCTGAGCGAATGCCATCCAGCCGCGCCGCCGCCCGAGGAGGCTTGCAAGGCCCGGGACGTCGTAGCGGTCGACGATGGGCGCCCAGAGGAACTTGAAGGAATAGGCCAGGGCCACCCAGCTCAGCATCCCGATCTCGGTGCGGGAGATGCCCGCCTCCCGCAGCCACGCCGACAGGGTGCTGAAGACGAGCAGGAAGGGCAGGCCCGAGGAAAAGCCCAAGGGCAGCATGAGCGCGATGCGCCCGTCGGTCAGAACGTCACGGAGGGAGAGACGGCGTTTTTCTGCGGCAGCCATGAAATCAACTTGTCACTCTGGAAAGGCCCGCACATTGGCATATGCCCGTGCCGGTGCCAATCAGACCCCGGCCTCGTCCTTCTCGACCGCCTTGCTGAGCTTGGTGAGGAATTTCTCCAGCGCCTTCTCCGGCGGGCACTCCTTCTCCATCAGCACCTGCAGGCCCCATTGCTCCAGAACCGCCTGCTCCACCGGGTTGGCACGCAGCATGAACACGTAGGATTGCGGCCGGTCGCGCTCGTAGCCCGACCCTGCCCAGGTCTTCCAGAGCCGGTGCATCAGGAAGCGGATGTTGAGATCCGTCATGCTGTAGCCGATGAACAGGATGGTCTTGCCCAGCGAATCGGAGCGGAACTTGATGTCGAGGGGAGACTCAAAAGACAGGCGCTCGAGATAATCCGTCTCCGCGATGACGATGGACCCGTCGTCGTCGAAATCCCCGTGGTATTTCACGATCTGCGGCACACCCTCGCGGACGCGGGCGATGTCCTTGGCGTTGACGATCTTCACGTAATCCTTGCTGTGCAGGTCGTAGGCCGTTTCCAGGTTCCGGTCGAAATTCGTGGTGTAGACGATCGGAAAGTCGAGCTTGCAGATCAATTCGTGGACGCGGGACTTCTTCAGGGTGTCCTCGGGAATGGTCCAGTTCCGGTCCATCCAGCTGCGCAGGGGGCCGATGCTGCCCTGCTTGAGCCGGTAATATTCCGCCAGTGTCAGGTAGTTGAGGTCAGTTCCCTTGAAGTCGGACAGGTCGATTTCGAGTTCGCCGGCGATATGCTCGATCAGGGTGCTCCAGGACGGCAGCCCGACCGTCATGGAGACGCCGGCGCCGGCGAACAGGATCGCCTGCTTTGTCCTGACGGCTGCGACCAGATCCTCAAGCACGCTACTCTCCTTGCCCTGTCCTGGCCTTAACGCGCGAACCCGCCCTCAAGCTTCACCGCGTGGTAAGGGATAACTTGAGCGTTTCGCGTGTTGTCATAGGGTGCAGACCGCCAAACAGGAGAAAACAGGACGTGGCAGGCTACAAGATCAGGCAGGTCGAAACCCTTCACGAGGGCTGGCGCAGGCTTCTCAAGCTGACGGTCGAGATGCCGGATGGCCGGACCATGGCGCGGGAGGTCCTCAACAGCGCCGATGCTGCGGCCGTGCTCCCTTACGATCCGGAGCAGCGGAAGGTGATCCTGGTTCGGCAGTTCCGCGCTCCTGTCATGCATGTGGAGGGGCAGCCCAGTCTCCTGGAAGCCGTGGCCGGGCTGCTCGACGAGGATGAGCCGGAGGCCTGCGCCAAGCGTGAAGCCATGGAAGAGGCGGGTCTTCGTCTCCGTGATCTGGAACGGGTGGTCACCGCATGGTCGACCCCGGGCATCACCACGGAGCGCCTGCACCTGTTCCTGGCCCCCTACGCGAGCGCCGACCGGGTGGAGGAGGGCGGGGGCTTGGCCGAGGAGCACGAGGATATCGAGGTGCTGGAAATCGGCCTCAACGAAGTTATCACGATGCTGGAGCAGGGCGCCATCACGGACATGAAGACACTGGTGCTGATCCAAGCCTTGCAGCTCAGGCACCCTGAGCTGTTCGGGAAGGTCTGAAAGCCGCTTTGGAAATTCCGTCCGTTCAGAAGGCCAGCCGGGAAGCATATCCTTCGCGTCATGGCCGGGCTCGTCCCGGCCATCCCGACCCTCTCAAGGCTCACCGCATCGGGATCACCGGCACAAGGCCGGTTGGCGACGACAGAGATAGAAAGCCGCCGAGGGGCTCAGACCACACCCAGGCGCCGGGCATGCCAGCGCAGGTGATCCTCGATGAAGGTCGCGATGAAGAAGTAGGAATGGTCGTAGCCGTCCTGCATCCGCAGGGTCAGGGGCTGGCCGGCCCTGGCGCAGGCCTCCTCCAGCAGACCGGGCTTGAGCTGGCTTTCGAGAAAGCTGTCGGCGCTGCCCTGGTCGACCAGGAGGTCGGGCAGGCGGGCGCCGCCTTTGATCAGCGCGCAGGCATCGTAGTCGCGCCAGGCCAAGCGGTCGGGGCCGATATAATTGCCCAACGCCTTCTCGCCCCAGGGGCAGTTCATGGGCGAGGCGATGGGCGCGAAGGCCGAGACGGCCTTGAAGCGCTCAGGGTTGCGCAAGCCGATGGTGAGCGCCCCGTGCCCGCCCATGGAGTGGCCGGTGATGCCCTGGCGGCTCATGTCCGCCGGCAGGTTCTGGGCGATGAGATCCGGCAGCTCGCGCTCGATGTAGGAGCGCATGCGGTAGTGCTTCGCCCATGGCTCCTGCACGGCATCCACGTAGAAACCGGCCCCGAGGCCGAAATCGTAAGCGCCCTCCGGATCGTCGGGCACGCCCTCGCCACGCGGGCTGGTATCGGGCGCGACCAGCATCAGGCCGAGCTCCGAGGCGACCCGCTGCGCGCCCGCCTTCACGGTGAAGTTTTCCTCCGTGCAGGTGAGCCCGGAGAGAAACCACACCACCGGCACCTTCGCGGACTTCGCCTGCGGCGGAACATAGACCGCCACGCGCATGGGCGTGCCGGTCTCCTGTGAGGCATGGCGATAGACGAACTGCGTGCCGTTGAAGCAGCGCGCCTGCGAGACGGTCTCGATGCTCAACATTCCACTCCCGATCAATACACGACGACGGAGCGGATCGACTTGCCCTCGTGCATGAGGTCGAAGGCGGTGTTGATCTCGTCGAGCGGCATGGTGTGGGTGATCAGGTCGTCGATGTTGATCTTGCCCTCCATGTACCAGTCCACGATCTTCGGCACGTCCGTGCGGCCGCGCGCGCCGCCGAAGGCCGTGCCCTTCCACACGCGGCCGGTGACGAGCTGGAACGGCCGGGTGGCGATTTCCTTGCCGGCCTCCGCCACGCCGATGATGATGCTCTCGCCCCATCCGCGATGGCAGCATTCGAGGGCTTGGCGCATCACGTCCGTGTTGCCGGTGGCATCGAAAGAGAAGTCTGCGCCGCCGCCCGTGAGATCGACGATCGCCTGCACGACCTTGTCGTTTCCGACCTCCTTCGGGTTGATGAAGTCGGTCATGCCGAACTTCTTCGCCATCTCGACCTTGGCAGGGTTGATGTCGACGCCGATGATCTTGTCGGCGCCCACCATGCGCGCGCCCTGGATCACGTTGAGCCCGATGCCGCCGAGGCCGAACACCACTACGTTCGCGCCGGGCCACACCTTCGCGGTGTAGAGCACCGCGCCGATGCCGGTGGTGACGCCGCAGCCGATGTAGCAGATCTTGTCGAAGGGCGCGTCCTCGCGCACTTTGGCGAGCGCGATCTCCGGCAGCACGGTGAAGTTCGCAAACGTCGAGCAGCCCATGTAGTGAAACACCGTCTCGCCGTCGCAGCGGAAGCGCGAGGTGCCGTCCGGCATCAGGCCCTGGCCTTGAGTCGAGCGGATGGCGGTGCACAGATTGGTGCGGCGCGACAGGCAGGATTTGCAGCTGCGGCACTCGGGTGTGTAGAGCGGGATCACGTGGTCGCCGACCTTCAGCGTGCTCACGCCGGCCCCGACCTCGCGCACGATACCTGCACCCTCGTGTCCGAGGATCGCCGGGAACTTGCCCTCGGAATCAAGGCCTGACAGGGTATAGGCATCCGTGTGGCATACGCCTGTCGCCATCACCTCCACGAGCACCTCGCCGGCCTTGGGGCCTTCGATGCGGATGGTCTCGATGGTGAGCGGCTTGCCAGCCTCCCACGCCACGGCGGCCCTGGTTTCCATGCTCGTGTCCTCGTTTTGATTCGATGGGGGACTATGTGAACGCGGGTGTCCGAAGGTCAAGTAAAGCCGTCGCGAAGCGTCGAGGCTTCTCAAGGATGTCCGCGGTCCTTATGTCTCCCACGACCACAGGAAGGATTTCAGAGTGCCAGACGTTCGCGCCGCCATCATCCCCGTGACGCCGTTCCAGCAGAACTGCACCCTGCTGTGGTGCGAGAAGACCAAGAAGGCAGCCGTGGTGGATCCCGGCGGCGATCTCGACCGCATCAAGCAGGCCATCGCGCAGAGCGGCGTCACCGTCGAGAAGATCATCCTCACCCACGGCCATATCGACCACGCCGGCGGTGCCGCTGAGCTGCGGGAGGAGCTTGGCATTCCGGTGGAAGGGCCGCACGAGGCGGATCGCTTCCTGCTCGACCGTCTTGCCGAACAGGGACAGGCCTACGGTTTCGAGGCGCGAGCTGTCACGCCGGACCGCTGGCTGAACGAGGGCGACACGGTCACGGTCGGAGACCTCAGCCTCGACGTGCTGCATTGCCCCGGCCATTCGCCCGGCAGCGTGGTGCTCGTGTCGAAAGAGCAGCGCTTTGCCCTCGTGGGCGACGTGCTGTTTCAGGGCTCCGTCGGACGTGTGGATCTCCCCGGCGGCGACGGCAAGGCGCTGATCCGCTCGATCAAGGACAAGCTCCTGCCGCTCGGCGACGACATCGCCTTCATCTGCGGCCATGGCCCCACAAGCACCATCGGCCAGGAGCGGCAGAGCAACCCGTTCCTGCAGGGCGATGGGATGCTCTGAGACAGTCGCCACTGTCATTCCGGGGCGAGCGTCAGCGAGAGCCCGGAATCCATAACCGCTAACGGTGCACTAAGAGGCGCGACGCTGCTCGCCCTTTCCTGAGCCGCGGTGTTTATGGATTCCGGGCTCCGCTGCGCGCCCCCGGAATGACAGTGGTTGAGTGGAAAACAAAAAACGGCCCGGGAGCGCTCCCGGACGGCTCGCTTTGCCCCTACGGCTTTCGTTTCTTACTCCGCAGCCTGGATCATCACGGCGCCCTTGAGCCCCATGCGGTCCGCCACGCCGAGGCCATAGGCCTTGTCGGCGAGGTAGAAGTGCACGATCTGGCGGCGCACGATATCCTGCGGTACGCCCTGCATCGCTTCTGCGATGTTGTCCATGAGCCGGCCCTGCTCGTCCGGAGTCATGAGGCGGAACAGGTTGCCCGGCTGCTTGTAGTCGTCGTTGCCGGCGCGGTGATCGTAGCGGTCCGCATCGCCTGAAATCTTCAGCGGCGGCTCTGCGGCGCGGGGCGTCTGAACCGGGCCGTTGAAGGAGTTCGGCTCGTAATAGGCATCACCCCGGTTCGGGATGTCGAACAGCATGCCACCGTCGGCATGATAGTGATGCACCGGGCAGCGCGGACGGTTCACCGGCAGCGCCTCGTAATGAGTGCCGACGCGGTAGCGATGGGCGTCTGCATAGGCGAAGATGCGGCCCTGCAGCATCTTGTCCGGCGAGAAGCCGATGCCCGGCACGATGTTAGACGGCGAGAACGAGGACTGTTCCACTTCCGCGAAATAGTGCTGGGCATTGCGGTTGAGTTCGAGAATGCCGACCTCGATCAGCGGATACTCCGCATGCGGCCACACCTTGGTGACGTCGAACGGATTATAGGATGTCTTTTCCGCGTCGGTCTCCGGCATGATCTGGACGCAGAACTTCCAGCGTGGGAAGTCGCCGCCTTCGATCGCCTCGTAGAGATCGCGTTGGGCGCTCTCGCGATCCTTGGCGACAACGGCTTCGGCCTCGCGGTTCGACCAGGTCTTGATGCCCTGCATGGACTTGAAGTGGAACTTCACCCAGAAGCGCTCACCGGCCTCGTTGATGAACGAGTAGGTGTGCGAGCCGAAACCGTGCATGAAGCGATAGCCCTGCGGCAGGCCGCGATCCGAGAACAGGATCGTCACCTGGTGCAGCGTCTCCGGGCTGAGCGACCAGAAATCCCACATGGCCGTGGTCGAGCGCAGATTGGTGGACGGATGGCGCTTCTGCGTGCGGATGAAGTCGGGAAACTTTATCGGATCGCGAACGAAGAACACCGGCGTGTTGTTGCCGACGATGTCCCAATTGCCCTCTTCCGTATAAACCTTCAGGGCGAAGCCGCGCACGTCGCGCTCGGCATCGGCCGCGCCGCGCTCGCCGGCCACCGTCGAGAAGCGCAGGAAAACTTCCGTCTGCTTGCCGATCTCGGAGAAGACCTTCGCCTTGGAATACGGCGTGATGTCGTTGGTGATGGTCAGGGTGCCGTAGGCAGCCGAACCCTTCGCATGCACCACGCGCTCCGGAATGCGCTCGCGGTTCTGGTGCGCAAGCTTCTCGATGAGCTGGTAATCCTGCAGCAGCAGCGGGCCGCGGGAGCCGGCGGACAGGCTGTTCTGGTTGTCGGCGATCGGCGCCCCGGCCGTGGTGGTCATTGTCGTTGTTTTTGTCATGGTCGTCCCCATTGAGTGGGCGGACCATGACGGGATGGGGTGATCAGGTCCAATTGTATTGATTACAAAGTGCGATCAGATATTCTTATCGCATGGTCACCCTCAGGCAGCTCCGTTACTTCGAAACATTGGCTCGGACGAAGCATTTTGGCCTCGCGGCCGATCAATGCGCCGTCACGCAGCCGGCTCTTTCCATGCAGATCAAGGAGCTGGAGCGGGAACTCGGCGTGGAACTCGTCGAGCGGCGGGGCAACGCCATCGCGATGACCCCTGCCGGGCAGGAGATTGCGGCGCGGTCCGAGGCGATCCTCAGTCAGGTGCGTGAGCTTTCCGATTTTGCCCGCCAGCATCATGGTGTTCTCACGGGATCCCTTCGCCTCGGCATCATTCCGTCCATCGCGCCTTACCTTCTGCCGGACATTCTGACCGAGGTCATGAAGCATTATCCGCAGCTCGATTTGCAGATCCGCGAGACGCAGACGAATGCCCTGGTGGAGGAACTGGTCCGGGGCGAGTTGGATGCCGTGCTGGTCGCCCTGCCGGTCGAGCCACCGCAGCTTGAAACAATGCCGCTCTTCGAGGACCGCTTCCTCATCGCCGTTCAGAGGCAGGCGGCTCGGGACTGGGCGGCGGGCGACCTGCGCACCCGCATCGGGCAGGAGCGTCTGTTACTGCTGGAGGAGGGGCATTGCCTGCGCGACCAGGCGCTTCAGTTCTGTCAGATCGCCAACATGCAGGCCCGCAAGGCGCTCGGCGCCGCTTCACTGACGACCATCATGCAGATGGTGGCAGCGGGGCACGGGATCACGCTGCTGCCCGAGCTCTGCGCCAAGACGGAGGTCGACCGGCAGCGGGTGGCGCTCATCGCGTTTCCCGAGGAGCCGCCCATGCGCATCGTCGGGCTCGCCTGGCGCCGCAGCTCCGCGCGGCAAAGGGACTTCGCGGCCCTCGGTGAACTCATCAAGTCGCTCAGGTGTGATGAGGCAGGCATCGGAAAACCTGCGAAACTCTGATGCGTTATCACGCAAGCTGAGAGCCGGTCGGGTCCGGGAAGGGAGGGTGCCGATGCTGAACAACAATCCTGTCCGTATCCTGGTCTGGAGCGATTACGTCTGCCCCTTCTGCTATCTTGAGCGGCCGGTGCTGGAGAGGGTCAGGGCCGAGTTCGGCGAGACGGTCGAGATCGACTGGCGCTCCTTCGAGCTCCGCCCCGAGCCCGAGCCGACCCTCGACCCGAACGCGGAATACCTGCACCGGGTCTGGAACCAGTCGGTCTACCAGATGGCCCAGGAGCGCGGCCTCAGCATGATGAAGCTGCCGCCGGTTCAGCCCCGCAGCCGCAAGGCCCACCAAGCCGCGGAGTATGCCCGCGAAGCCGGCATGCTCGATGCGATGAACCACGCCCTGTTCAAGGCCTTCTTCGAAGACGGACGAGACCTCGCCGACCTCGAGGCTCTGGTCGACATCGGGCGATCGGTCGGGCTCGACGAGGATGGCTTGCGTGGAGCCCTCGAACAAGGGCGCCACACGAAGCGGGTGCTTGAGGACGAGCAGCTGGCGCGGCAGATCGGCATCTCCGGCGTTCCCGCCCTCATCGTCACCGCCGGCGCGCAGGCCTATCTCGTATCCGGAGCCCAGCCCTATGAGACGGTGAAGGAGGTAATCGACCGCGCGCTCTCCGACGCCAAGGCGGCAACCTGATCGTAAACGATGGCGGAGCGGCAGCATACATGGGATGAAGAGGTCTGGGCATTTCCGGCGAGGTCCTTCACCAAGGGACGAGCCTTCCCACTCGGCCAACGAGGTATGACCTGATGACGATCCAGCCTGACGTTCCCTCCGCCATCGGCAACACGCCTCTCATCAAGCTCCGCCGTGCCTCGGAGCTCACGGGCTGCACGATCCTCGGAAAGGCCGAGTTCATGAACCCCGGGCAATCGGTGAAGGACCGCGCGGCGCTCTTCATCATTCAGGAGGCGGTCAGGCGCGGAGCTTTGCGCCCGGGCGGGCTCATCGTCGAAGGCACGGCAGGCAATACCGGCATCGGCTTGGCGCTCGTCGCCAACGCCATGGGCTTCAGGACCGTGATCGTCATCCCCGAAACGCAAAGCCAGGAGAAGAAGGACATGCTGCGGCTTGCAGGTGCCGAGCTGATAGAGGTGCCTGCGGTGCCCTACGCCAATCCCAACAACTACGTGAAGGTCTCGGGACGCCTGGCGGAGCGTTTGGCGGCCACTGAGCCGGACGGCGCCATCTGGGCCAATCAGTTCGACAACGTCGCCAACCGGCAGGCGCATATCGGGACCACCGGTCCCGAGATCTGGCAGCAGACGGACGGCAAGGTCGACGGCTTCGTCAGTGCGGTGGGCACCGGCGGGACCCTCGCGGGCGTCGGCATGGCGCTGAAGGAGCGCAGTCCGAAGATCACGATTGCGCTTGCCGATCCCATGGGTGCAGCCCTCTACAGCTACTACACCACGGGTGAGCTGAAGTCGGCGGGTTCCTCGATCACGGAAGGCATCGGTCAAGGGCGCATCACCGCGAATCTCGAAGGCGCCCCTATCGATGTAGCCTTCCAGATCCCGGACGAGGAGGCGCTGCCGATCATCTTCGACCTGCTGGAGCACGAGGGACTCTGCCTCGGCGGATCGTCAGGCATCAATGTTGCGGGCGCAATCCGGCTCGCAAAGCATCTGGGACCCGGGCGCACCATCGTCACAGTGCTGTGTGATTCCGGCACGCGCTACCAGTCGAAACTGTTCAATCCGGAATTCCTGCGCGGCAAGAACCTGCCTGTTCCCGCATGGCTCGAGAGGAAGAACACCATCGATCCAGGGCTCGTGTAGCGCAGCAACGTTGCGCACCTGCATTGAAGGGCCGCGCCTGACCGGATCAGACGCGGCGTGTCGTCATCAGGCGGCGGACGACGTGCTCGTCTCGGCGGCCGAAGATGTACTGGCCGTCTCATCGGAGCGCTGCTGAGGGCGGCTCAGATTGGCGGGCGAGCGGCTTGTCGAATGCGAGGCCGCGGCCGGCGCCTTCGCATGGAGCGAATGCAGATCGGCCTGGATGCTGTCGATCAGGTCGACCAGCCAGGTTTCTCCGTTCTGGACGCGCTCGCGCAACGCCGATTTCGCGATGTCGAGCTTCGCCGAAACCTCCATCGTGTTGCGCGACGGCAGATCGCTGAAATCCTGCTCGATCGTGGACAATTCGCGCAACAGCTCATCGCGCAGCGACCGCTGTTCCTCGACCATGATCAGCGGAGAGTTCAGCATGCCGCGCAAGGCAGCCCACCGCAGGCCGAGGGCGCTCACCGATTGCGTTCCGTCGAGTCCTGACATGTTTTGGGATTCAGCCACGGTCATTTCCTTTTTGCGACAACTCAGAATCGAGACGTGCAGGAAGGAGTATGGTTGTGGCGTGAATCGGGCGGCGGCCGGCAAAAAGCCGCTTGAGATCGCGCTATTTCGAATATGGTTATCGAATTCAGCGAATAAAGAAATACAGTGTCAGTGTCGCGCCGACTGCAATCACGAGCCAGCGGATGATGCTCGCCGGCAGGCGGCGGCCGAACACCACGCCGAGATAGCCGCCGATCACGGAGGCTGCGCCGACGATGATCGTCTCCGGCCAGCTCACGAGACCTGCGAACACAAACAGCACGACGGCGACGAGCTGGATCAGCGTGGAGCAGAGATGCTTGGCGGAATTGATCAGGTGGAAATCGTCACCCTCGGTGACGGCGAGCGCCGCCAGCATGACGATGCCCATGCCTGCGCCGAAGAAGCCGCCATAGACGGCGACGCCCGTCTGGAAGACGAGGCCGGCGGCCCAGGCCTTCGTGGAGGGATGATCGCCCTCGTGCTTGCCGATGGCGCGTGCCAGCGCCACGATCTTCGGGCTTGCGGCAAAGAGCAGGGTCGCGAAGAGCAGCAGCCACGGCACGAGCTGCCGGAAAGCGTCGTTGTTGGTGACGGTGAGAATATAGGCTCCGCCCAGACCTCCGATGAGGCTGACGATTCCCAGAGCCGCAAAGCGCCGGGCATTGGCCGCGAGCTCCCGCCGATAGGCCCAGGCGCTCGACAGGTTCGCCGGCGTGACGGCCACGGCGCTGGTGGCATTGGCGACGACCGGCGGAAGGCCCGCGGCGACCAGGGCCGAGAAGGTGAAGAAGGTGCCGCCGCCCGCAATGGCGTTGACGAGACCGGCCGCTAGGCCCGAGGCGGCGAGCAACGCCGCAGTGGACAATTCCATGATGATCAGTCTGGTGGTGAATGCGGGAGGGCAGGATGGTTCGAGATGTCAGCCATAGGCCGGACGCCCGGCGAGCGCAATAAAGGCCGTCGCCGAACGTCGGTCAGGCGGCGGAAATCTGCTTGTAGAATACCGTCGTGTCGCAGAACCCGCCTTTGGGCCAGAGGGCGTAGTTCGGGATGATTCCCGACTTCACCCAGCCGACCCGCTCATACAGGCGCTCGGCGTCACCGCCGGTCACCGTGTCGAGCACGAGCACGGTCTTGCCGGCCTTTGCTGCCGCCTCCTCGGCCGCCTGCATCAGGGCGGCGCCGACGCCACGTCTTCGGGCCTGGCTGTGAACCAGCATCTTGGCAATGTCCGCCCGGTGAGGCTGGTTCTCCGGCTGGTCGAGGATGACTTGGACAGTCCCAACAATCGTGTCGGTCGATGGGTCCTGTGCGACGAGCAGGATCCGCTTCCCGGCAGCGACACCCTCGGCGACTCCCTGCCAGAAGGCATCGGCCCTGTCCCGGGTCAGGGGCAGCATGAAGCTGACCGAGGCGCCGCCTTCGACGCAGTCGATCAGCACGGCCGACAGGGCGCCGATCTGCTCCCGAGCTTCCTGAGGGGTGAGCTGGCGGATGGTGACGGGTTGGTTCATGGGCGCTGTCTCATCGATAGGAGCTGGACCCGGCGCGCGGATCGGTGGCGAGCGCCACCACGTAGCGGGCGGGGGTATCGGTCAGGTTGCGAAAAATGATCGGCTGGTCGAGCCGCATGGAGAGGCAGTCGCCGGTGCCGAGGCGATAGGTCTCTTCGCCGAGCGTAAGCGCGATGGCGCCCTCGACGATCCAGATCTGCTGATGAACGGCAGCGGCCCGCTGCCCCGTATCATAGGCCACCCGAGCACTGGGCGGGAGCACCACCTCCACCAGCTCGATGGGCGAGGGGAAGCCAGGCGCCGACAGGTTGCGCCGGGTATAGCCGCTCTCCGGGTCGCGCCACACAGGCTGATCCTCGCGCCGGGACAAGGGAGAGGCGGCTACGCTCTCCTGCCGGGCGAAGAGGGATGCCAAGGTTACGCCAAGGCCTGCAGCCAACCTGTCGAGCACGGCCGCCGTCGGGCTGCTCTCGCCTCGCTCGATGAGGGAGATCATGGAGCGGCTGACGCCGGTGCGCTCGGCCAGGCCGTCGAGCGTCATGCCCGCTTCGGCACGGAG
Organism: Microvirga sp. BSC39; assembly: GCF_000739015.1. Lineage (GTDB taxonomy): Bacteria > Pseudomonadota > Alphaproteobacteria > Rhizobiales > Beijerinckiaceae > Microvirga. The sequence goes on along the minus strand of NZ_JPUG01000070.1, from coordinate 18,667 downwards.
GTCGCGCAGGCGCGTGGCCAAATGGGTGCTGATGTCCTGAGTCTCACTCATTAAACTAGAATGCAATTCCAGTATAATGGAGTCAAGGCACAGGGCTGAAGCCAATGCAGCAGTGGCTTCCTGGGAAAATGGAGTCGCCAAAGAGCTTGGCGGGCCTTATGGCTGCGGTTTGCTGTGGATCACCCAGGGGCAGTCCATTGCCCTCGGCAGAACAAAAGAAGATTTTCAACTCATGTCGAACGTGATCCCTCTCGCCCCCCGCCTGAAGCCGGGCCGGTCCGCCAACGCGGATGCGGAGGAGAGGGCTGCGCTTGCGGCCGATCTCATCGAGCTGATCGAGCGGGTCCGGGAGTTGACGGAGCACGTGGCCGACCTTCCGGGACCTCCGTTGCAGATCCAGCAGACGGCCCAGCAACTGCTCGATGCCGGCACCGCCCTCGAGCGTGCAGTGGATTCGCTGACAGAAGGCGGCGAGTGGGTGCCGTTCTAGGCTCCGGACGCCTCAGCCGCCTTTCACGCTATCTTAGGGCCTCCAGCCGTTCCCGGGCCTGAGCCATGCCCAGGGTCTGAGCCTGCCTGTAGAATTCCCGCGCCTTCGCCGCATCCCCCTTGAGACCCAGCGTACCCAGCTTCGAGAGCACGTTGGGATCGAAGGTTTCCGCCAGAAGGAAGGCCCCACGGGCATGACCGCTCGCAAGCACGCGCTCCAGGAGAAGACGCGCGCCGCTCACGTCGCCTTGGCGGAACAGTTCCTCGGCGCGGGAGACGAGCCGGTCGTCCGCTTTGGCAGGTTCGGCCTTAACCGAGGTTTCGCCTCCGAGCGGCGGCACGCTTGTCACGGGCAATGGCTGAATGCTGTCCGGCAGGGCTGCGACGACCACAGGGGCAGGAGCCTTGGCGGCGGGCAATGACGATGTGGCGTCCTGAGCAACAGGCGACCTCTCGGGCGGCAGCGGGTTCGCCTGAGCCGCCGGAGCAGCCTCCAACTGCGGCGGGCCCAAGGGGGGTTCAGCGCCCGTTGAAGCAAGCCGGAACACCACAGGGGCGGGGCCCGGCTGACGGGGCTCCTTGAAAGCACGCAGTTCATCACTGGCTGCGGTCAGTTCCTGCGTCAGCACATCGCCCCGCATTTGAGCACGCGCCAGAGCCTTCTCCAGCTCGGCCATCCGGGATGTCGCCGAGGCCTCGATTTCGTTCTTGAGACCTTGCAGCTCGCGCAGGTCCTTGAGCGCGCCGGCGAGCTGGCGCTCCGCCAGGTCAGTTCGCTCCCGCTCCTGCCGCAGACGATCGTCCGACGCGGCGATATTCGTCGGAGCGGGAGTCTGCTCCTTCGCCGCCTGCAGGGTCTGGTACTGCTCCTGAAGCCTTTGAAGTTCCTGCTTCAGCGTTTCGATTCGCTCCTGCTCCTGCTGCAGAGCTTGCTGCATCTCGGCCGATTTGACGTCTTGAGAGGCTGTGTCCGACTCGAGCCGAGCAGCAAGGGCGTTGTGCTCCTGCATCAGGGCCGTCAGGGTCTGCGAGATCATGCCGCCATAGGACCGCTCCTGCTCGAGAGCTTCCTGGAGTTCCACCAAGTTGGCGCTGCTGATCTCAGCTGTTGCCGTGCAGGCCCCCGACGGGTTGTCCGCAGGAGCAGGCATCAGGGATGATGGCTCGATGGAGGCCTGAACGTTGAGATCCCGCAATGCCTTGAGCAAGTCCGGATTGTTCAGATGATCGGACAGCACGATGGCAAGAGTGCCGACCTCGATGGCTGTGTTGAGGCTGGACTCCGCCGCCTTCAGGTCGCCCTTGCGAATCGAGGTTTCGAGATCGGCAGCAAGCTTGCGTCGGTCTGCGGAGGTCAGCAGCAGCGGAAGAAATGTCTGCAGGTCCTTTTGTGAGAGGGCGCTGTTGAGCGGGTCGCCCGCCGCCTCCGCGCCAGGAGCGATGCGGGGTGAATCCTGTGCGGCCGCAGGAGCGAGAAGCGCGAGGCCAAGAAATGTCGTGGTCAGCAATTCGGTGATGAAAAATCTTGATTTAGATGATGTGTACCCAATCATGTCGGACCTCCTGTTGTTATCGCCGAAGGCTTGAGGAACAGCCTTAGGCCTCGGGTCCTGCCTGTGGCGTCAGTCCTGCCGGGTCGTCCTCCGGAGTGCCCTCTCCCGGTCGCCCTGCCAGGCTAGGAACTCGCGGAACAGAACCTCGCGTTCCTGTGCCGAGACGTTGATTCCCCGGTTGTTCATGAAAAATTCGAAGCTCTGAACCTGGGGAGAGGACGTGCGGGCGGCGACTGCGCGATCAAGCCAATCCTGGGCCGGCTTGACGCGCTCCCAGCCGGGCACGTCGGCCGCGAGATTGACCTCCTTCCATTTCGGATGCCGCCCAGGCTGCAGGAACTCGTCGAACCGGGTGAAGAACGTGTCCACGAAACGCTTCACGCGATTGTAGCGGTCGGAATTCTCAGGCCAGTTGAACACGGCGAGCAGGCTGCCGACCGCCAGGGTCTCGACGGGCTTGGACGCATCGACGAGCTGGGGATAGTCGGAGTTCGCAAAGCGCGCCGGGAAGTAGCTCTCGGCGATCTCGCCCTCGAACGGGATCGGCAGAAGATGGAAGCGCCCGTCGGTCTGGAATTCCGCGATGGCGCGCACCGGACGTCCGGCCACATAGACCGCAGCCTGGATCTCGCCGGACTTGAGCTTCGCATAGGACGAGGCCTGATCGAAAGTCGTGACTTCGGGCTTGATGCCGAGCTTCTCGAAGATGAGGCGCGAGGTCAGGTTGGTGCCGCTGCCGGCCTTGTCGATGTTGACCTTCTGACCATCGAGTTGCCGGATATCGGTGATCTGCCGGCTGGCGATGATATGGACCTCCTCGTTGTAGAGGCGGGTGATGAACCGCAGGCGCCGGATAGCGCTGTCCTGAAGTTTTTCCGCCTTCAGCTGCTCGCGGGCATCCATCTGCACGATGCCGATATCGACGCCGCGCAGGAACATGATGTCACGCAGGTTCTGAAGCGAGCCGCGCCCGATCATCGGCAGCACGCGCAGTTCCTCGCCATCGAGGACGTTGGCGAGATCCGCCGCGATGCGGATGTAGGTGCCGTCCGCGCCGCCGGAGATAACCCCCAGCGTGCCTGCATTGGCACGGGACGGGTTGAAGGACGGCGCCGTCTGAGCCGATGCGACGGTCAGACTGGAGACGAGGACAGCCGCGACGGCGACTGCTTGGGCGAAGGAAGCCCCGAAACGTTGGCAGATGGAAGAGAAAACGGAAACCCGACCCGACATTCTTGTCCTCCCCGGAGGAGCCTTATGGCTGCTTGTCGATTCGATCGTCTCGTTTTTCGGGCTTATGAATTGAATAAAGATTGGTGGAATGAAAAACGAAACGAAAGAACGCTCATCGTATGCTCATGTAACCCATGGTCAATCGTGCTTGGCGTCCGGATTAGTACTCATGAAGTGCTAGAGAATAATCAAAAAGAGATAGGTTTTATCTTTATATTCCTTGTGAAAGCTGAATTTCTTATCGCGCTGTCCAGGTTTGGGATTGGGAGCTTCGCGGCTGATTGCCTGCGGCATTAAGAAATTTATGAGCGCCCGGCGCCTCCTTTAACCGTCCGTTAACCATAAGCGGTCGAAATCGTAGGGCATTAAAGGAATCTGAACCCCCGTGACCATTGCCGTTCGAAATCGTCCGTCTCTTCGCTTCCGCGGCAGGTCCTTCATGGCCCTGGTTCTCGCGCCGGAAGTGCCGCTGAGGGACTGGCTCGAGGATCTCGATGCCGTCTCCGAGCGCTCCCCCGGGTTTTTCACCGGGCGTCCCATCATTGCCGACGTATCCTCCCTGAAGCCGTCGAAATCCGAGCTGAAATTTCTGCTGGCGGCCTTCAAGATGCGCAACATCCGCATCGTCGGGCTCGAGGGCGCCGCGCCCGAGAACGTCGATGCCGACATGCCGCCGCAGATCAGCGGCGGCAAGCCCACGGGCGAGATCGATGTGCCGGATGCAGCCAACGCGGCCATGGCCGCCGCAGGCTCGCCATTCGCCGATGCTCCCGTGCCGGAGAAGTCGCTTCTCATCGAGGGCTCGGTGCGCTCGGGGCAATCGATCCTGCATCCCGAAGGCGACGTGACGGTTCTGGGCTCCGTCGCCTCGGGCTCGGAGATCGTCGCAGGCGGCTCGATCCATGTCTACGGCTCCTTGCGCGGCCGCGCCATTGCCGGATGCACGGGCAACGGCAAGGCCCGCATCTTCTGCCGCAAGTTCGAAGCCGAATTGATTGCGATCGACGGCCTCTACAAGACCGCTGACGATCTCGGCGGCAAGTTCCTCGGTCAGCCCGTGCAAGTGAACCTGGATGGCGATTCCATCATCCTGAAAACAATGGATTGAGAGAAAGAGAGACGACAATGGCCAAAGTCTTGGTCGTAACTTCCGGCAAGGGTGGCGTTGGCAAGACAACGTCTTCGGCAGCTCTGGGCGCGGCTCTGGCGCATGGCGGCGAGAAGGTCGTCGTCATCGACTTCGACGTCGGCCTGCGCAATCTGGATCTCGTGATGGGAGCCGAGCGCCGCGTGGTGTTCGACCTCATCAACGTGGTGCAGGGCGACGCGAAGCTCAACCAGGCGCTCATCCGCGACAAGCGGCTTGAGAACCTGTCGCTGCTGCCCGCCTCGCAGACCCGCGACAAGGATGCGCTGACGGAAGAGGGCGTCGCCCGCGTGCTCGACGAGCTCCGCCAGAAGTTCGACTGGATCATCTGCGACAGCCCTGCCGGCATCGAGCGCGGCGCCACGATGGCCATGCGCCATGCGGATGTGGCCGTGGTCGTGACGAACCCGGAAGTGTCGTCCGTGCGCGATTCGGACCGCATCATCGGCCTCCTCGATTCCAAGACGGAGCTGGCCGAGAAGGGCGGACGCATCGAGAAGCACCTGCTGCTCACCCGCTACGACCCCGTCCGCGCCGAGCGCGGCGAGATGCTCAAGGTCGACGATGTGTTGGAGATCCTCTCCATCCCGCTCATCGGCATCATTCCCGAGAGCGAAGAGGTTCTGCGGGCGTCGAACGTCGGCTCGCCGGTGACGCTCAACAATCCTGCCAGCGCGCCGGGCCGGGCCTATTTCGACGCCGTGCGCCGGCTCAAGGGCGAAACCGTCGAACTCACGATCCCCACGGACAAGAAGGGCCTGTTCGGCAAGTTGTTCGGACGGAGGGCTGCATGAATCTCCTGAGTTTCTTCAACCGGCGCACCTCCGCGCCCGTGGCGCGCGAGCGCCTGCAGATCCTGCTGGCGCACGAACGCGGCATCGTCGGGGGTAAGCCCGATCTCGTCGCCCAGCTGCGTGAGGAGATCCTGGCCGTCGTCCGTCGCCACGTGATGGTGGAGCAGGACAACGTTCAGGTGAAGATGAACCGCGACTCTGACATCTCGACCCTCGAGATCGAGATCGAAATCCCTGCTCCGGTCGCAGCACGCGCCTGAGATGCAGTGCAATGAAGGATGAGCGGCCCCTGCCGATGCAGAGGCCGCTTTTTCATGGCTGCTGCTTGCCCCACACGCCGATCTTGGCCTCGCGGGCCTTGTCGGCTGCGGCCTTCAGCTCCGGCGTCGCATCGTTCGTCGGCCGCCCGCCACCATTGAACAGCACGACCCGCGACAGATCCTGATTGCCGACCTGACAGCGATAGACATCGTTCGAGCCCATCGGCGCGCAGGCCACCTCGCGGCCATTGAGATAGCGGGTCAGATCCTCCGGCTTGCCGCCGCCGGGAGCCCATTCGACACCATACAGGCGCACCACTTCCCCCTTCAGGGACAGGGTGGCCGTGTCGATCACGTCCGGCACGCCGCGCAGCGACGCGGAGGACGCCGTCGACCCGGTGGTCGACGGTTCAGGATCCTGGAGAGTGCTGGCCGTTTCATTGCCGGCGATGGCAGGCTCCGCAGCGCTGGCCTGACGAGCGGGAGCGGCCGGCTCCTCGCCCTGGAACAGGAGGGTGCCGACACCGAGAAGAGCCAGGAGCGCAACGGCCCCCAATGCCACGCTGGGCCGTGCCCAGGAACGCGTCCGCATCCCACCGAAGACGGTCTGCTCATGCTCGGCTGCCACGGGGACAGCCTGGTTTCTGGGTTCACTCTTCGCGCCGAGCTTTGGCGCCAGAGAGGTCTTCAAGCTGGCCAATGGATTACGGGACCAGTCGTGAATGCGCGGCTTCCCAATGCCAGGATTTTGAAGCGGAGCAGGCTCTGCCGGTGACGGAGGGATCTCGGTTTCGGGCTTCGCCGCATCGTCGGCCAGCTTGAGCCAATCCCGCTGAGGCGGCTCACGCTTTTCGGGGCGCTCCGGTTGCACACAGGCAGCTGCATCGGGCTTTGCCGATCTGAACAGCACCCCATACCTGCCCCGAAGCTCCTCCAGGAGATCTTGGAGGGTGAACTCTCTCTGCTGCCCGTCCTTTTCGATCGTGCGCGGCTTGCCGTCCTGATCGATGACGGTGAGCTTCAACGCTCCATCCACCTCCGAAGGACGCAGCGAGGACTCGATAATGAGTTCCAGGGCGCGGCGAGCATCATCGGTCGGGTTGATCTTGTCGAGTTCCGCGTGGATGGTCTCGCGCATTCTCTCCCTCATCTGGGTCCAGTTGCGGCGCGGATCCGCGGATGGATCATGGGTCGTCGTATCGTCAATCATTCGAGACACCCTCCAGGGCAAGATTTCGCTTGCGCTCCTGACCGAGCAGCGTGCTGTGTTCCGCAACAATGACGGGCCTGTCGCCGATGAAGTGGACGACGAGCTGCAGGGCGCCCGTGCCCTGCGAGACCCGCCGGCGCCGGGGATGGGACGCCGTGTAGTCGAACACCGCGTGAACCGTGCAGATCTCGCCTGCCGGATTGCATGTCGTGCCAACCCCATCTTCGCGCGGACGGTAGTCCCGCTCCGGCCAGCGCTTCACGAAGCGGCGCTTCTCGTCGAACAATCGCTTCATCGACACCTCGCGCCCGTGAAAGAGCACGCGCGGCGCATAGAAGGCTGCCGTCGATTCGAGAGCGGTATCGTTGGGGGCGGACCATGACGTGAGGTAGTCGATGGCGAATCGCTTGGCCGTGGAGGCCCGCGCCTCCCGCCTGTCGTCAGCGGGATCCTGCTTGGGCCGAGCGGTCGTCACAGGCGCCGGGGCGGCAGCGGGCGGGGGAGCCTGAGGTTGCTCCGCCTGACGGGTCACGGGCGTCTCGGGCTGAAGCGTCTGGCGGGTTGCAGGAGCATCAGGCTGCTGCGCTTGCCGGGTCGCAGGCGTTTCGGGCCGGAAGATGGGTGTCTGTGGTTGAGCCGCCTGTGCCGGCGGTGTCGCAGGCGCTGGCGAAGCGGCCTGTGGCGGCGAGGCCGCGGGAGGAGCCGGACTGACGGGTTCAGGGGCCTGAGACGGCGCCGCTGCGCCCTCCCCAGGAGGATCGACCCAGGGGCGTGCCGTCTGTGCGGTGGCCATGGGACCCACGGCCATCAGCAGGGTCAGGAGAGCGGATTTCGTTGCGAGCGGCCAGCCGATCTGCATGCGTTTCCTAAGGCCTCTTCTCGAGAAAAGGTGACTGGGGAAAAGCGGGTGAAAGGCATCCCGGTTCCATGAATGTCCTGGCCGGAGGCTCCGGCCAGGACAGATCGCAATAACTAGGTGATGAAAATGAGCTTGGCTGAAACGTGCCCGGTCAGAGCTGGGCGAGGGTGACGGATCCCACGCCCGAGATCCCGATTGCCTGCGCGGAGGCCTTCGAGAGATCGATGACGCGGCCATGGGCGTAAGGGCCGCGATCGTTGATGCGCACCACCACCGACTTGCCGGTCTTCTTGTTCACCACCTTCACCTTCGTGCCGAAGGGCAGGGTCCGGTGGGCGGCGGTCATCTCGTTGGTGTTGAAGGTTTCGCCGCTCGCTGTCTTGCGTCCGTGAAAGCCCGGTCCGTACCAGGAGGCGGGACCGCTTTGAATGACCTTGCCGGAGGTGCCGGCGGGTTCAGCCTGCGCGACAGGCGCAGAGAGGAAAGCCGATCCGGCGATGAACAAACTTGCGAGTGTGAGCGTTACCTTGCGTTGATCCACGATGCATTCCCTTGTTCGTTGTGTTGGGCGTGCAAAATGGAGGCTAATGGGGCGACATTAAGACGTTCAACATGGTTGAACAGCGATTGCTCTAGCCTGGACTGGTGTTGAGTCGCGAATTTCTACTATGTTGTATATTATAACAGTTTGTAGATGTAGCCTCATCAATCCCTTGAAATCCAATAAAATATAGCCGTCATTAGGCGCTTAAGAATCTGCCGGGCCCACCTCGGCGCGGCTGGATGGAAGACGCGTCAGCCATAAGGCTATCGTCAGAGCCCCGACGAGCAGAACCGCCACGAGACCTGCGACGCCGGGCCATGCTCCACGAGCCCAGAACAGGCCGCCCAGGGTGCCGATGGCGCTGGATCCGAGATAGTAGCAGAACAGGTAAAGGGCCGAAGCCTGCGCCTTGGCGCTTGCGGCCCGGCTGCCGACCCAACTGCTGGCGATGGAATGGCCGCCGAAGAAGCCGAACGTCACGGCGACGATCCCGGCGATGATGAGCAGGAGATGGTCGAAGAGGGTCAGCGCGAGGCCCGCCAGCATGATCGCGATCATCACCCACAGCACCCGCTTGCGGCCGAGCCGGTCGGCCAAGCCCCCGATCCAGGCTGAACTCCAGGTGCCGATGAGATAGGCCGCGAACACGGCCCCGATGGCGCTCTGGCTTAAGGCATAGGGCGGTTCAGTCAGGCGGTAGCCGAGATAGTTGTAGAGCGTCACGAAACCGCCCATGAGCAGAAACGCCTCGGCGAACAGGGCGCGCAGGCCCGGATCCCGCAGGTGCTCACCCATGGAGCGGAGCAGGTCCACCGGGCGGGCCCGGCGCGGCTGAAAATGAGCCGAGGCCGGAAGGCTGCGCCAGGCAGCGAAAGCCGATGCCAGGCCGATACAGCCGATGAGCCCGATGGCGAGTCGCCAGGAGCCCAGATCCGTCAGCACGCCGCCGATGATCCGCCCGGACATGCCGCCCACCGCATTGCCGCCGATGAACAATCCCATGGCAAGGCCGATGAATTTCGGATCGACCTCCTCGCTCACATAGGCCATGGCCACAGCCGGCAGTCCGCTCAAGGTGATCCCGATCAGCATGCGGGTCATGAGCAGGCTGGTCCAGTTCGGCGCCAGGGCAGACAGGATGGCGAGGAGAGCCGAGAGCAGGAGCGAGGCCACCATGATGGGCTTGCGCCCCAACACCTCCGACAGGGAGCCGGCCATCAGCATGGACACGGCGAGAAGGCCGGTGGAGAGCGAAAGGGAGAGGCTGCTTACAGCGGCGCTCACATGGAACTCGCGCGAGAATTCCGGCAGCAGGGGCTGGACGCAGTAGAGGATGGCGAAGGTGGAGAAGCCGGAGGCGAACAGCGCCAGGTTCAGGCGGCGAAAGGCCGGTGTTCCGCTCACCAGGCGGTTCGGCTTCTCCGGCAAGTGATCCGTCATGAGGTCTTTCCGCGCCTGCCGTGCTGGCCAGAGAAAATCGAGGAGGTTCAGGGATCCTCAGCTTTCGTCATTCCATGTTCCTGATGCAAGTGTAGGTCGCCATCGTGCAGCATCCATTCGCCTAAAGCATGCAGGAGGTGCCGAGTTTGCAGTTCTCCCACGCTGAAAACCGTATTTGATATAGATCAACTACCCTCCAGACTTGTGACCTCCAGGCTCGTCGCGGCCCCCGCGCGAGCCTCATTTTTTGAGCCATTCATGACTCCCGCTCCCGCCGCTCGGACGCATGCGACTCCCTCTCCGCTGCGGGGTGTCCTGTTCCTGATCGCCTCCACGGTCGTGTTCTCGGTGGCGGATGTGATCACCAAGCAACTGGCCGCCACCCTGCCGCCGCCGGAAGTGGCCTGGATGCGCTATGTGACCTTTGCGCTCGTGATCGTTCCGATCGTGCTCCTGAAGGGAGGGCCTGCGCTCCTGCGCTCCCGGCGTCCGAAGCTTCAGGTCCTCAGGGGCTTCGGCATGGTGGGCTCGTCGCTTCTGTTCATAGAGAGCCTGCCCTATCTGCCCGTGGCCGACGCCACCGCCATCTTCTTCGTCTCGCCGATCCTGATCATGGCCCTGTCGGTTCTTGTCCTCGGCGAGACGGTGGGCTGGCGGCGCTGGACAGCCGCGGCGGTCGGGTTCATCGGGGTCATGATCGTCGTCCGGCCCGGAACGGGAGCCTTCCAGTTCGCCGCGCTCCTGCCGATGATGGCCGCATCGAGTTGGGCGGTGGGCGCCGTCGTGACCCGGAAGATCGTCGGCGACCACGCCTTCACGACGCTCGCCTATTCAGCCCTTGTCGGCACCGTGGTGCTGAGCGCGCTCATGCCGTTCAACTGGGTCATGCCGGATGCGACGGAGATCGGCCTGGGCCTGAGCATGGGTGTGCTGTTCGCCATCGGACACTGGTTCATCGTGCTCGCCTACCGGCATGGCAATGCCTCGATGATCGCGCCGTTTTCCTATGTCCAGCTCATCTGGGCCGGCAGCCTGGGCTATCTGGTGTTCGGATCGCTTCCCGATGCCTGGACGATCACCGGTGCCGGAATCATCGCCTTGAGCGGCCTCTACACGGCCTACCGTGAGCGCGTGCGGGCGATGGAGAGGAAGTTTCCGACCTGAGGGCCGGAAAGCCTGAAAGAGCCTCAAGCTCCCGAGTGGACGACCCGAAGCCGCGGGCGCGCCGTCCGGCTGAGGAAGTTGATCTCGATGAAATCCCCCTCCTCGGAACCCTCGACAAGCCGGTAGCCGAATTGCTCCACCAGGGCGCGCACTTGCCCCAAATTGTCGCGCGAGATCTTGCGGGTGAATTCCGTCAGATCCTGGCTCATCAGCGCCGCCACGATCCCGATCTCGACGCCCTGGTCGAAATCGGCGCTGCGTGCCGGAAAACGAAGCCGCATACCCTCAGCGAGATGGATGTGGTGCATGGGATCCTGGTCAGTTCACGTCCTGTCGGGCGGTGTTTATCGGGCCAAAAATCCTACCGGTTGCTTAAAGCAGGCCGGATAGCCCCGGGGCGTTCCAGGCGTGGTTAATCCTTCGTGCAGCCTGGATCCCGAAGCTGAGCTTTGCATTAATCCTGCATGATCCTCCCTCTGCGAGCAGGGGAGGCGAGGCATTGCATGAGGCGCAGCATGAAGCAGCTTTTGGTCGGAATGGCATTCGCCGCAGGTCTGGTGGGACCGGCGGCTCTGGCGGCGGATGTCACGGCGGTTGTCGGCGTCCGGTCCAGTCAGGTCCTGACGACGCGCCCCATCGCGCGGCTCGCCGACCAGGGGCTCGGGTATTCGGTGCTCCATGACGTGCCGGGCGTTCCGCAGCGAGCTTATCGCGTGCATGTCACCTGCGCCATCGACGAGAGCTTCATGCAGACCTATTGCCCGACCCCGGTCTATGTCTCCTCCTGCCCCAGGGCCCGCATCACCTGCGCGGGCGGCACGCAGGAGGGTCGGGCGCTGCGCCTGAAATACTGAACAGCCTTGAGGTTTGCTGCGCGGGCTGCTGTGGATTAGAAAGCGCCGGTTCAGCAACAGGCCACCAGATTGCACGACACGACACGAAGCGGCGTCTACGGGACGCCTCCGGCCGAACTGGCTCAAGCGCCGGAGGGTGCTGCCCAGTTCTCGCCCCTGATTCCCGGCTCCGCGAAGCTGGAGGAGCAGCCGGAGGGCTCGTTCAGCGACATGCTCGTGCTGGCGCCGCCCGGCACCGTGGAGCGGCGCTACACCACCGCGCTGGCGCTGCGGGTGCTCGCCCCCGGCGGCGCCCTGACGATTCTGGCGCCCAAGGACAAGGGCGGCTCGCGTATCGCCAAGGAGCTCAAGGCCTTCGGGTGCTCGGTCTCGGAGACATCCCGGCGGCACTTCCGCATCTGCACCTGTGAGCGGCCCACGCTGCTGACCGGTCTCGACGAGCCGCTGGCCGAGGGCGGGCCGCGCCTGGATGAGGCGTCGGGCCTGTGGACCTGGCCCGGCGTGTTCAGCTGGAACCGCCTCGATCCCGGCAGCGTGCTGCTGGAGCAGAACCTGCCCGCGTTCAGCGGCAGAGGGGCGGACTTCGGCTGCGGCATCGGTGTTCTCGCCCGCACGATCCTGGCCTCTCCCACGGTGGAGCACCTTGCGATGCTCGATATCGACCGCCGTGCCGTCGAGATGGCGTCCCGCAACATCGCCGATCCGCGCGCTGAGGTGCGCTGGGTGGATGTCCGCAACGGCCCTGGGCTCCAGGGCCTCAATTTCGTGGTCATGAACCCGCCGTTCCACGACGGCGGCGCCGAAGACCAGAGCTTGGGCCAGAGCTTCATCCGCCGGGCCGCCGAAGCCCTGCGCCCCGGCGGCGTCCTCTGGCTCGTCGCCAACCGCCATCTGCCCTACGAGAACGTGCTGAAGCCCCTGTTCCGGCGCGTGACCCCGAAAGTAGAGGCTGGCGGATACAAGATCTACGAGGCGCTGAAATGAGCAAGACACCGACCCTGCGTCTCGACCGGCTCCTGGCCAATCTGGGCTACGGCTCCCGCCGGGAGGTGCAGCAGCTCGTCGGGGCCGGGCTCGTGACCCTGGACGGGGAGGCGGTCGAGGATTCCGATCAGCGCATTCCCGTCACCCGCGACCTCCCGGCAAGGATGAAGGTTCAAGGCAAGCCCCTCGATCCGCCGCCGGGCTTCATCCTGATGCTGCACAAGCCCTTGGGCGTCACCTGCTCGCACAAGGAGGCGGGCCCCCTGGTCTACAGCCTGTTGCCCGACCGCTGGCGCCGGCGCGACCCGGCGCTCTCGACGGTCGGTCGCCTCGATAAGGAGACCTCGGGGCTGCTGCTCATGACCGACGACGGCAACCTGCTCCACCGCATCATCTCGCCCCGCGCCAATGTCTCCAAGCGCTACCACGTGACCCTCGATCGGCTCTTGAAAGGCGACGAGGGCGAGATCTTCGCCTCCGGCACCCTGATGCTGGAAGGCGAGGACAAGCCGCTCCTGCCGGCGCAGATGGAGGTGCTCTCCCCGACAAGCGCCCACGTCACCGTCACGGAGGGGCGCTACCATCAGGTCCGGCGCATGTTCGCGGCCGTGGGCAACCACGTCACGGCTCTGCACCGCAACCGGATCGGCGCCCTGGACCTGCCGACGGATCTGGAGCCGGGGCAGTTCCGGATCATGAACGAGGCCGACCTCGCCCTGGTCCTGCCGCCCTCCGGAACCACCTCCCGGCAAGCCTCGTGAGCGGAGAGGTTGCCCTGAAGCGCGTAATCGGGTAGGGAAAGAGAAGGCGAACCGCCGCAAGCACCCGTAGCTCAGCTGGATAGAGCGTTGCCCTCCGAAGGCAAAGGTCACACGTTCGAATCGTGTCGGGTGCGCCATTCCTAAACCCTTCTAGAACTTGGGTTTCAGGAGCAAAGGCGAAGCCTCTCAAACAGCCAAGAAGTCTAGTCCGTCACAGCCCTGTCACAGCTGAACGGAAACACGACCAATGGCGACCATCCGCAAGAGAGGCTCTTCCTGGCAAGTCCAAGTGCGAAGAGAGGGCTTCCCGCCTCTCACCAAATCCTTTTCTGTCAGAACCGACGCCGCTGAATGGGCGCGGGATAAGGAAAGGCAAATCGACCGAGCTGAGCTTCCGACCACAATCAGAGACTTCAAGGGCATGACCGTTGCTGACCTTCTCAGGAGGTATGAGCAGGAAGTCACACCAAGGAAGCGAGGCGTGAGGTTCGAGCAATCCCGGTTACGTCAGCTTCTCAACCACAGCATCGCCAACACCAACCTTCACAATCTGTCAGGAGCGTCAGTATCCCACTATCGGGAAGATCGGTTGAAGGTTGTTAAACCAGCATCCGTCCGACGAGAGTTAGTGGTACTTCGCCATGTCTTTGAGGTAGCACGGACTGAATGGGGTATGCCTATTCACACCAATCCGGTCCATCAGATCAAGCTTCCGAACGACTCCAAGCCAAGAGAACGGCGTCTTGAAGATGGGGATAATGCACGGTTGGCTGATGCGCTTAGCTCCAAATCAGCGTGGTATCTTCGCCCTCTTGTTGCCCTCGCCATCGAAACCGGGATGCGCCGGGGTGAACTCCTGTCAATCCGATGGAAGGATGTAGACCTGACTGCTCCGACCATTCGTATCCTTAAGACCAAGAACGGGCATCCCCGGACCATCCCGCTCACACCCAAGGCTGTTGAGATATTGGCCTCGTTGGAGCGAAGGGATGAGCGAGTCTTCCCAGTTACGCCCAATGCTGTGCGTCTTGCTTGGGAGAGGCTAAGGCGCAGGGCTGGCTTGGAAGACCTGAGACTACATGACCTACGCCACGAAGCCGTATCCCGTTTCTTTGAGTATGGCCTCACCGTTCCTGAGGTGGCTCTGATCAGTGGACACCGGGATCCACGGATGTTGAGCCGATACACTCACCTCAGGCCTGAGAAGGTAGCTGAGAAATTGGCTACGGCGACCCTGAGCTAACCACAAGAAAAGAGCCTGATGGCGGATTTCCGTCAGGCTCATAAGTTTAGCAGAAAGGGAGGACCAAAAACCTCGCTAAGCTAACGGCCTAGCTAGCCCTGAGTTCCCTCTGCTAGCTGTCCTGGCAAACGGCAACTGGTTCAGCGACAGATTTCCTTACGCACCTGAACCCTCTCGCCCCAGCGGTTCACCCGCTCGTTGATGATAATCTTGCAGCCTCCCTGATGGCGCCAATGCGGTCTAGCATAGACAGGCTGGTGCCATTCATGCCGGTCCACGACCGGAATACTCCGATACTCGCCATGGCGGTGCTTTCTCTCACGCCACTCAGGAACAGGGCGACCATAGTAGCGATCCGGATCACGATGTTCATACCCGTGTTCCGTCCGGCTGTATTGGCGACGCTCAAACAAGTCGCCATCGTAGTCTGCGACCCGGTGAGGCAGACGATCATTGGTGCGGATCGTGATGCTCACCTCTGACGCCTGAGCGGCACCTCCTAGTGCAAGAGCGGCCAATGTTCCGAGAACTACCTTTTTCCAACCGATGCTCATAAGAACCCTCCTCACAGGGATGAACTCGTCCTGAGCCACCCCATTGTCCAAGAGGATGCACTAGGTCCCTTGAAGCAGAGCCAAACAGCTTCGACAGCGATTGTTCATGATCGGTGGAGGGATGATACGCCTGACGCAGCAGTTATCAGCGGCCATCATGGTTTAAGAGAGTTGAGCTGAGATACTCACCTGAGGGCAGAGAAGGTGGCTAAGGCGACAGCTGACTAAACAAAAGAAAAGAGCCTGATGGAGTGACCGTCAGGCTCATAGTTTATCAGAAAGGGACCAATGAAGTTCGTAAGGGCAACAGCCAAGCCTTCTGGCAGTTCTCTCTTCGGTTCACAGGTCGGCCAGATACTTTGCTACAACCAGCAGCAGCACAATGAGCGCCAAGGCTCCAATAGCAGGAAGACCCTCGGCATGTGCGTCGAGCAACTTCCAGATACGCAGGGACAGGCGAGGCAACCTCATTTCTTGTTCTCCCTCATCATGTCCCTGAACCTATCACAGAATGAGAACAAATAGGGAACATTCTAGTCAGCCTGTGGATGGCTGTGGATTGCTTTCTTCCAGCTTAGGATTAAGGCTCGACTGCTGGTGCTGGTGTGCAATCGCACAGACCCAGCCAAGGCATGTGTCAGACTGTGGCTATTCCTCCTGAGACTCTCCAGCCCCATCAGTTGAGTGATCCTGGTGGGGCCTTTTTCTCTTGATGATTGAACCTTTCAGACGGACCAGCCTTCGCTTCCTCTTTCTCCTGAATGGTACAGTCAGGAGCAGTTCTCCCGCCTCATCTACAATCTCGACCACATAGCGGTTCTGCTGCTCGGAAGTCAGTTCATCCCAATATGGAACAACCTCCATAAAGACGTTTGCCACCCTCTGAGCGATACCCTGCGCGGCATCAACATCGGGAAGATCTAAGGTTTCAGGATACCTGACCCGCTTGCGCTGGTTATAGAGAAAGAGATTGTAACGTGGCATGATGGCAGGAATATTAGCCAGCATGACTTCACCAGCAACTTGCTCAAATGGGTTATTCTAAAACATACTCACAGGTCAGTTGGCGCGGGTAGAGAACACCTGCCCTGCCTGTGAACGCTCTCTCTCATAAGCCAAGGCTAGACTCATGGCCGCCCACCGTCCCTCTGTTTCCCTGACCTTGACTAGCGATTGCTCATAGGATGCAAGCGCAGCCTCTTCTTCATCAAAAAGGTTGTTGAGGGGACCGAAAGATTGCTTCTGATAAGCAAGATCTAGAGCCTGATCCAGAGTCTCACGGATCGTTGTGAGAGCATGAGCGGCCCCACGACACCGAAGCCGCGTCTCTTCAAGCTCGCGATAGGCCTGATGAAGAGCATTGAGGCAGATCAGATAGGTCACGTCCCCATGTTGCTTCCCCCCCTTTAGGAGGAAACAACCGTATAGGCTCCCGGAGCAATAGCCTTCACATAGATCAATCGAGACTATCCAGCCTGCCGCTATTTCGGGGAGGCTGGATTATCAGCGGCGGGGCTGGGGGAAGTGAACCGCAGAGGTAAGCTGGCTCTCCCCTATGTTGCGCTCCGGTTGACCAGAACAGCCTTTGATGAGGTACTGCGGCTCACCGCTGCCCATCGAAGGCAGAAGGCGTGTCACCTCATGGATACCGCTCGGATGATTGCAGGAACCAGCGGCAAACGAACTCTTGTCAGGTTTTGCATCAACGCCAGCCCCAACCCGCACAAGATCGCCAACTCTGAACCGATGCTCCGCCATTAGGGAGCCAACCAACATAAGTTAATCCAAGTTCCGCAGCACCGAGGGGAGCTGCTGCGAGATTAGCCCTGCGGGCCCTTGGCAATCTCCGGCTGGTTGACCACTCGCTCTTGTCCTAGAGCCTGACTCCTGATCCGGTACTTCGGTACACCATCAGTGTCAGGAGGGAGCAGGCGAACGACTTCGTACACACCGTCCTGTCCTGTTCGGTCGGAGAACTTTCCTGTAGCGCGTACAAGTTGACCGACTTGGAAGGCATGAGGCATTAGCAGCTCCTGTTTGGGTCAGGGAGACAAGAGGCATGGAGTTAGAGCAGTCCTCTAAAAAGGCACCGCTATGACTCACCCAACGGAGGCTTTGATAAGCGGCCCTATCCACTGGTTCTCAGACTGGCCTACAGGCGACGTACCTCGCTCAGGCGCAGTGGTCTACACGATTTGGAACCGGGATGGCTCCTTCATCTATGTCGGTATGTCAGGCCGGAGTTTCATAGGCGGTGCTGAGGGCAACGGGAAGGCTGGCCCTTGGGGGAGGCTCAATAGCCATGCAAGCGGAAGACGAAGCGGGGATCAATTTTGTATTTACGTCGCAGATCGGCTTGTTCTCCCTACCCTTCACAACCGTATTGCAGAGATAGCCGATGGCAGTCTGTCTCTGGATAAGGCTACGCGCGACTACATTAAAGCAAACTTGGGTTTCAGGTGGACCTGTGTGGAAAGCGGCAAGGCTGCGTTTGAGCTTGAACGGAGGCTGCAACGGGGTGATGCAGCGTATGTGAAACCGTTGTTGAACCCGCTAAATACGTAGGTAAAGCTTTTTGTGCCTATCTCGGAAGGCTTAACAATAGATAGAACACACCAAAGGCGAATGGCACCCCTCTCTCGAAAAAGGTGAACCCTCTCCTGTATGCCTTAGAGCCTGTTTGAGAATGTCGCAGTGGGTTAGATTGGGCTAGTCTTGAGTCCACATGAGCCGGATGTGGACCAAAGAGCATCGTGAGCGCCAGAAGGCCTTTGAGCGGCAGCGCTACCCGACCGACCTGACCGATGAGGAATGGCAGCGGATCAGGCCGATCCTGCCTCAACCCACCCGGCGTGGCCGCAAGCCCAAGGTGGATCTGCGCGAGATCCTCAACGCCATCCGCTATCTGGCTCGCACCGGCTGCGGCTGGCGCATGCTGCCGCATGAGTTCGGGCCGTGGCAGACGGTGTATTGGTGGTTCCGGCGCTTTGTCCGCCGCCTGCTGTTCCAGACCCTGCACGATGTCGCTCTCATGCTGGACCGCGAGCGCTCAGGCCGGGAGGCGAGCCCGACGGCTGGCGTGATCGACAGCCAGACGGTCAAAGCGCCTGCAGCCCCGGGCGGAGGCGGCTATGACGCGGCCAAGAAGGTGAAGGGCCGCAAGCGGCACATTGCAGTGGACACAGACGGGCGCCTGCTCATGGTCAACCTCACAACCGCCGACATCCAGGATGCTCAAGGGGCCGAGCAAATCATCAAGGCCGTGCGTCAGCGCTGGCCGTGGCTCAAGCACCTGTTTGCCGATGGGGCCTACGACCGTGGGCGGCTGATGAGCGAGGCGGCTTACCGGGATTTCGTGATCGAGATCGTACGCAAGCTGCCCGACCAGCAGGGTTTCCAAGCACTGCCACGCCGGTGGGTTGTGGAGAGAACATTCGGCTGGATGACGCGCTGGCGCCGGCTGGTGCGCGACTACGAAGAGCACTGCGACGTCTCCGAGGCTATGATCGGAGTGGCCATGAGCAGCCTCATGCTCCGCCGCATCGCTCATCCGTAGCAATTCTCAAACGGGCACTAAG
>NZ_JPUG01000069.1 GCF_000739015.1 Microvirga sp. BSC39 | reverse complement strand
GGGCGCGTTCCGCAGGCTCTCCCTGGGCTGGACGCGCTGGCGTGGCAGGCGTCGTGCCGGAGGGCGGCGTGGGCCGCTCGGCCGGTTGTGCCGCGCCACGGCGCGGCGGCGGGGCATCCTCGGATTCGGTGGCGCGCGAGCCGCGCGGCCCATCGGGACCGCCGCGCTCCGCCGGACCGGCACCGCGGGGCGGGCGCTGGCCAGGCTCTTCGGAGGCGCCGGGGGCGCCGGCATCCTGGCCGCCCTGCCTGCGCTCCTGCGCGTCCCGTCGACGCTCCTGGCCCTGGCCGCCGCCGCGCGGCGAATCCGCGTCCTCGCGGGGTCTGCGACGGACGCCGGGTTGATCATCCTCCCCGGCGCTCGGTCCAGCCTGAGCGACGACAATGGGCGTCGCGGCTTCCGGCTGGAGGGCCGACACGTTCGCCGGCAGCAGCATCAGGGGAAGGGCGGTGCTCGCAAGAAACAGGCTGGAGAGTTTCATGGTTCTCGATTCATCACTAGACACACTAAGGTGTTCGACAATGTGAAGAGGGAATTTTGGTTCCCTCGGGGCGGATTCCGCTTTTGCAACAGAATTTTAGAAGTTGCCGGATATCGTTGAAAAACATGGCTGAATGCCCCCTGAATGCTTACATCAGGATTCCGGCAGATATCTTTTCCGAAGGCCACCACGACCGATGCACTGGACTGACGAAGGCGTCGTTCTCGGCGTCCGCAAGCATGGCGAGGCGAGCGTCATCCTCGAGCTGATGACGCGCGAGCACGGCCGGCATATGGGCCTTGTCCACGGCGGGCGCTCCAAGACCCTTCAGGCCGTCCTTCAGCCCGGCAACACCGTGCAGGCGACCTGGCGGGCGCGGCTCGACGAGCATCTGGGCACCTATCAGGTGGAGGGCCTGAACCTGCGCGCGGCCCGCCTCATGGGCTCGTCCATGGCGCTCTATGGATTGGCGACCCTCGCCCATCTCCTGCGGTACTTTCCCGAGCGGGATCCGCATTTCGCGCTCTTCGAGACGCTCACCGTCCTGGTCGACCACCTGGACGATCCCGATCTCGCTCCCGCCCTGTTCGTGCGCTTCGAGCTTGCCATGCTCACCGAGCTCGGCTTTGGGCTCGATCTCACCAGTTGTGCCGCGACCGGATCCGAGCGGGATCTGACCTATGTGTCGCCCCGGAGCGGGCGGGCGGTGTCGGCCGAAGCGGGCGAGCCCTACAAGGACAGGCTGCTCAAGCTGCCCGGGTTCCTGATCGGCCAGACTAGGGCCAATCGGCCGCGGGAGGAGGACATCCGGGAGGGATTTGCGCTCACCGACTTCTTCCTGCATCAGAACGTGTTCGGCCCGCAGGGGCAGCGGGCGCCGGACGAGCGGGCGCGTTTCGTCGCACTGGCCACGGCTGGGGACGAATGAGGTTTGTTTCTGTTATGTTCTTTTTTCAGATGATAAGAAGCGATTCGCAGTTGAGGATTTCGAGTCATGGGTAAGCCGGTCAATCCGCCGTCAGGGGGCGAGATCGAGAACATCAATCTCAAGGACGCCCTTGAGGAACGCTATCTCGCCTACGCGCTCTCGACCATCATGCACCGGGCGCTGCCGGACGCGCGCGACGGGCTGAAGCCCGTTCACCGGCGCATCCTGCACGCCATGCGGCTCCTGCGGCTCGACCCGAAGTCCGCGCCGAAGAAATGCGCCCGCATCGTCGGCGACGTGATGGGTCAGTTCCACCCCCACGGCGACCAGTCGATCTACGAAGCCCTGGTGCGCATGGCGCAGGATTTCGCACAGCGCTACCCGCTGGCGGACGGACAGGGCAACTTCGGCAACATCGACGGCGATGGCGCCGCCGCCATGCGCTACACCGAAGCGCGCATGACGGAAGTGGCGCGCCTGCTGCTGGAGGGCATCGACGAGGACTCCGTCGACTTCCGCGAGACCTACGATCAGGCCAACGAGGAGCCGGTGGTGCTGCCGGCCGCCTTCCCGAACCTGCTGGCCAACGGCTCGCAGGGCATCGCGGTGGGCATGGCCACCTCGATCCCGCCGCACAACGCAGCCGAACTCTGCGACGCAGCCCTGCACCTGATCGCGAAGCCCAATGCCGATACCGAGCAGTTGATGCAGTTCGTGCAGGGCCCCGACCTGCCCACCGGCGGCATCATCGTCGACACGCCGTCCGCCATGGCCGAGACCTACCGCACCGGGCGCGGCTCGTTCCGCGTGCGCGCCCGCTGGTCGAAGGAGGATCTCGGCCGCGGCAACTGGCAGATCATCGTCACCGAAATTCCTTATGCGGTGCCGAAGTCCCGCCTGATCGAGAAGATCGCCGAGCTGCTGCAGGAAAAGAAGCTGCCGCTTCTCGCCGACGTGCGCGATGAATCGGCCGAGGACATCCGCGTGGTGCTGGAGCCCCGCGCCAAGACGGTCGATCCGATCATCCTCATGGAATCGCTGTTCAAGCTCACCGAGCTCGAAAGCCGCGTTCCGATGAACGTGAACGTGCTCGCCGGCGGCAAGGTGCCGAAGGTGTTGAGCCTCGCCGAGTGCCTGCGCGAATGGCTCGACCATCGCCGAGAGGTGCTGATCCGCCGCTCGGGCTTCCGGCTCGCCGCCATCGACCGGCGCCTGGAAATCCTGGGCGGCCTGCTCATCGTCTATCTCGACCTCGACCGGGTGATCAAAATCATCCGCGAGGAGGACGAGCCGAAGGTGGAGCTGATGCGCGTTTTCCAGCTCACCGAGGTGCAGGCCAACGCCATCCTCGACACGCGCCTGCGTTCGCTCCGCAAGCTCGAGGAGATGGAGCTCAAGCGCGAGCAGAAGAACCTGCAGGACGAGAAGGCCAAGATCGAGGAGCTTCTGGGCTCCGAGAAGGTGCAGTGGAAGACGATCGCCGGAGAGATCAAGGAGGTCCGCAAGACCTTCGGTCCCGACACCGCGCTGGGCCGCCGCCGCACCACGTTTGATCTGGCGCCGGACACCTCCGACATCGACTTCGCCGAGGCCATGATCGAGCGCGAGCCGATCACGGTGATCGTGTCCGAGAAGGGCTGGATCCGTGCCATGAAGGGCCATCAGGCGGATCTCTCCGCCGTGCAGTTCAAGGGCGACGATGCGTTGAAGACGGCCTTCTTCGCTGAGACCACGTCCAAGATCGTCGTGGTGGCGGATAATGGACGCTTCTTCACCCTGGAGGCCTCCAAGCTCCCGGGCGGCCGTGGCTTCGGCGATCCGATCCGCCTCATGGTCGATCTGGAGGAGGGCGCCGACTTCATCGCGGCCTTCCCGTACAAGGCCGGCGGGAAGCTGCTGGTCGCGGGCACGGACGGTCGCGGCTTCGTGGTGCCCACCGACGAGATCACGGCGAACACCCGCAAGGGCAAGCAGATCCTCAACCTCGACGCACCGTCCAAGATGGTGGTCTGCACCGAGGCCGAGGGCGACCATGTCGCGATCATCGGCGAGAACCGGAAGCTGCTGATCTTCCCGTCGAAGCAGGTGCCGGAGATGACCCGCGGCAAGGGCGTGCGCCTCCAGCGCTACAAGGACGGCGGCGTCTCCGACGCCAAGGTCTTCAAGCTGAAAGAGGGCCTGACCTGGAAAGACACGTCGGGCCGCACCTGGACGGTGGCCAAGGAAGACCTGCGCGACTGGATGGGCGATCGCACCGAGGCCGGCCGCCTGCCGCCGAAGGGCTTCCCGAAGTCAAACAGGTTCGGGGAGTAACGATCTCCCGGTTTTCTATCGGAACCCTCCCGCCAGTCGGGAGGGTTTCTTTTTGCCTCGACGAGAGATCACCATGAAGGCCGTCATTGCGGGCATTCTCTACTGCGCCATCGTCTTCGCGCTCGGCTTCGTGCTCGGCACGATCCGTGTCCTGCTGGTCGCTCCGCATCTGGGCGAGACTGGTGCGGTGTTGATCGAGTTGCCGATCATGTTGGCGGCGTCGTGGGCCGCTTGCGGCTGGGTGCTGCGGCGGCTCCGCGTGGGGAGTGGCCTGGGCGAACGCTTCGCCGTGGGCGGCGTCGCCTTCGCCCTTCTGATGATGGCGGAACTCTGCGTCTCGGTGCTGGCCTTCGGCCGCACGCCAGCCGAGCATCTTGCCACTTACCGATCTGCGAGCGCCCTTCTGGGGCTTGCCGCACAACTCGTCTTCGCGGCCATGCCCCTCCTGCGGCGGACGAAACCCTACGCCTGATGCGCCTCCCGCCGAGGGCGGAGGTCACCCCACCCGCGCCCAACCATTCGCCAGCAGCCGCTCCTGCGGCTTGAAGCGGGCCTTGTAGCCCATCTTCTTGGAGCCCTCGACCCAGTAGCCGAGATAGAGGTACGGCAGGCCCATGGCCTTCGCGCGGCGGATGTGGTCGAGAATCATGAAGGTGCCGAGGCTGCGGTCGTGCTGCTCCGGCTCGTAGAACGAATAAACCATGGAGAGGCCGTCGCTCATCTCGTCGGTGAGGCAGACGGCAATGAGATCGCCCGAGCCCTTGCCGGTGATGCCGCTGTCGATGCCGCGCCGGCGGTACTCGATGAGCCTGGTGTCCACGTGGCTGTCCTCGACCATCATGGAGTAGTCGAGCACCGTCATGTCGGCCATGCCGCCATCCGCGTGACGGGTGTCCACGTAGCGGCGGAACAGGGAATACTGCTCGGAGGTGGGGCGGTTGGGCAGGGCGCTGCCGATGAGATCGGCATTGTCCTTCATGACGCGCTTGAGATTGCCCGAGGGCTCGAACTCATCCACCAGCACCCGCACCGACACGCAGGCCCGGCAGGTATCGCAGGCAGGCCGGTAAGCGATGGTCTGCGACCGCCGGAAGCCGCCTTGCGTGAGGATCTCGTTCAGCTCCCGCCCGCGCCGGCCCACGATGTGCGTGAAGACCTTCCGCTCCTCCTTGCCCGGCAGATAGGGACATGCGGACGGGGAGGTGAGGTAGAATTGCGGGGCGTCGCGGGGCTGGCTCGTCAATCGGGAAAGCCTTGTGGAGAAACCTTGAGCGCTTCGTCAACGCTTGAAGGATAACATTGGTGTCCCGCACGTCCAGGAAAAGTGGGCGAATGTCACACGGGTGTGTTTTCAGAAGGTTCGCACCTCGGTGTCATCCCCAGCGCACGAACTGCGGGAAGGGGATCCACTCACACGCACTGCGCTATGGATTCCCTTCCCCTCCGCTGCGCTCCGGCCGGGAATGACACCCACCACGTCATGACCGTCCCCGGACTTGATCCGGGGATCAGTCCCGGCCATCCCGATCAGGATAGGCGCCTCAATCAATCGAGATCACCGGCACAGGGCCGGTGAAGACGAGAGCGGGCTTCAACTCCGACGGATCAGGCCCGCACCACCATCATGCCCGTGAGCAGGTCGCGGATGAAACGGCGGTCGTCGCGGATGAAGCCGACGAACACGTCGCAGGCCCAGAGCAGGAAGGTGGAGATCGCCACGTAGAAGAACAGCGCGTGCACGGCAGCCGACAGCGGGGAGGCGCCCCGGCCGGTGCGCGGGTCGATGACGCGAAGGCCCATATAGCGCATGCCCACCGTCGCCTGGGACGCGCCGCCGATGGTCACCGCGTTGTAGACGATGAAGATGAGCGCCGTGAGCGGAAGCGCGAAGAACAGCCCCCAGCCGAGCCCGAGCGTGATGATCCCGAGGAAGAAGATCCCGATGGAGATCAGCACGACCCAGAGGGCGATCACCACGAGGTCGATCAGGTAGGCCCAGAAGCGCCGGCTGATGACGCCGTCCGTCACCCGGTCCACCTCGTAGGACGGGTAGTTCAGGGTCGGTGGGTAGGGACGGTTGACCATGGGTCTCTCCTCAGAAGGCTGTCTCGGGCAGGCTGCGGGACACGATCCGCTGCGGAGCGAGTCCCTCGGCTGCCAGAGCCTCGAACACCTCCAATGTATGTTGTCTGTCGCGCGTTTCGATAGTGATGTCGATGGAAACGCCCTTGGCAGGCACGTCCAGGAACAGGCGTCCATGGGACACTTCCAGGATGTTGGCCCCGAGCTGGCCCAGCAGGCTCGCCACGCGGCCCAGCAGTCCCGGACGGTCGTTGGAGGTGATGCGGAAGGAGGTGATGCGGTCGTCGCGCTCCAGTTCGCGCACCATGACGGAGGCAAGGATCCGGGCGTCGATGTTGCCGCCGCAGAGCACGAGGCCGACGCGCTTGCCCTCGAACCGTTCGGGCTGCGCCATCATGGCGGCAAGCCCCGCAGCACCCGCGCCTTCCGCCATGGTCCGCTGCAGGGTGGCATAGGCATTCACCGCGCGCTCGATCACGGGCTCCTCGACGGCGATGATGTCCGACACGAGATCGCGCACGATGGGCAGGGGCAGCTGGCCCACGGTCTTCACCGCGATGCCTTCGGCCAGGGTCGCGCCGCCGATCGGCTGGTTCTGGCCCAGGATGGCGTTGCGGAAGGACGGATAGAGGGCCGCCTCCACGCCGATGATCTCGATGTTGGGCTTGAGCGCCTTCACGGCGACCGTGATGCCGGAGATCAGCCCGCCGCCGCCGATGGGCACGATGATCTGGTCGAGGTCGGGCGCGTCGGCGAGCATCTCAAGCCCGATGGTGCCCTGGCCGGCCATGACCTTCGGGTCGTCGTAGGGATGCACGAAGACGAGACCCTCGGCCTCTGCGATCTCGCGGGCGCGGGCGGCCGCCTCATAGAGCGTTTCGCCGAACAGGATCACCTTGGCTCCGTAGGAGCGGGTGTTCTGCGCCTTCACCAGGGGCGTGCCCTCCGGCATGACGATGGTGGCCGGGATGCCGAGGCGCCGCGCATGATAGGCCACCGCCTGGGCATGGTTGCCGGCCGACATGGCGATGACGCCGCGGGTGCGCTCGTCGGCTTTGAGGCTTTCCAGCTTCGTCACCGCACCGCGCTCCTTGAAGGAGCCGGTCGGCTGCATGTTCTCGTGCTTCACGCAGACGGTGGCGCCGGTGAGCTGCGACAGGCGAGGGGCGGGAACGAGCGGCGTCCGCAGCACCTGGCCACGGATCGTCTCCGCGGCACGTGTGACATCGTCGATGGTGATGGGGTAATCGGCCACTGTGTCCTCCGGAATCGTATTATAGCCCTTAAACGGGTCTTGGTGTCGGATCTTGGAAACCCAGCAGGCCGCTGGGCCGGAAGATCAGGAACACGACCAGCGCCGCGTAAAGCGCCATGTCGCGAACCTCGATAGGCAGATACGCCGACCACAGGGTCTCGAACAAGCCCACGGCGAAACCTCCTAACATCGCCCCGGGGATGGAGCCAATCCCGCCGATGATGGCGGCGATCAGCGCCTTGAGACCGTACTGGAAGCCTCCGGCAAACCCCAGGCCCCCATATTGAGCCACGATCAGCATCCCCGAGAGCCCCGCCATGGCGCCCGCCAGAGCCAGAGTTTGGACGAGCAGGCGAGGGCCGTTGACTCCCATGAGCGCTGCGGCTTTTGGATCGTCCGCATAGGCCCGCCAGGCTCGTCCGAAAGCGGTGGCCCTGACGAGCCAGAGAAGGCCCAAGGCCGCGACCAAGCCGATGCCGGCCGTGATGGCCGTGATCGGCGTCAGGCTGACGAGAAAATCCTGTGCACGGGCCAGCGGCCAGGCCTCGGACCAGATCGGCGGCAGCCACACGGTCACGGGACTCTGCACGAGCCGCAGGTATTCCATGAGGAACAGGGAAAGGCCGACCGTCGCGATGAGACTCGGCTGCGGACTCTCGGCGGTGATGCGCCCGATGGTGAAATGACCCCCGACCGCACTGTGGATCGCGCCCGCGAAGAGCGCGGCCCCGAGGCCGACTGCGAGCCCGAGCACGGGCGCGCTGGCGCCCGCCACCAGCACCACCGAGGCGCCTGCAATGGTGGCTGCCGATCCGACGGCCGCGAGTTCGCCGAAGGCGAGATTGATCCGTCCGCTCAGGCCGAACACCAGGGCGAAAGCCGTGGACAGCAGGGCGTAGATGGCGGTTCGCGGCAGGCTCACCAGGATCTGCTGCAGCCAATAGGCGGCCGCCATCGGGATCTCGGTCACGTCCGCATCGGTGCGGCTGCCGGGATCGCCCGCCGCGCCTTCGGGCGTGTCGAGATAGTAGCGCTTGAGCATGTAGAGGCTGGCGCCGGACAGCGGGCCTTCCTCGGTGCCGAGGCCCGTCAGCTCCGCCTTGTTGGGCGACAGCCCCGCCGCGGCGAACTGGCAGATCGCGAACCGTTCCAGCACCGGGCGGTCGGGATACTGGGCAATGTAGTCGATCCGCAGGCTTCGCGCGACCGGTCCTTCGCGCACCCTCTCAACGGCGATCACCGCACCTGGATTGAGCGCCGGCAGGGCCGAGCGGCAGACCCGCGCCTGCTCGGCGTCGATGGAAAGGCCGCAGGCAGATATGAGACTCAGACTCCACAGGAGGGCGGCAAGCCGCCACAACCTGACGAATCCTGAGCCTGACATGTGCGAGCCTGAATGATTGGCGGCAATCAGCCCTGCTTCAGCTTCTCCGCGACCCGGGGAGCGAAGTAGGTGAGGATGCCGTCCGCGCCGGCTCGCTTGAAGGCCAGAAGGCTTTCCATCATCGCCCGCTCTCCGTCGATCCAGCCATTGGCGGCCGCGGCCTGGATCATCGCATACTCGCCGGAGACCTGGTAGGCGAAGGTCGGAACCGCGAAGGTGTCCTTGGCCCGGCGCACGATGTCGAGATAGGGCAGGCCGGGCTTCACCATGATCATGTCGGCGCCTTCATCCAGATCGAGGGCGATCTCGCGCAGGGCCTCGTCGGAATTGGCTGGGTCCATCTGATAGGTGCGCTTGTCGCCCACGAGGCAGGCGCTGGTCCCGATGGCGTCGCGGAACGGACCGTAGAACGCCGAGGCGTATTTCGCCGCATAGGCCATGATCTGCACGTCCTGGAACCCGGCCTCGTCGAGACCGGCGCGGATCGCCGCGACGCGCCCGTCCATCATGTCGGAGGGCGCGATGATGTCGGCGCCGGCCTCGGCCTGGAGCAGGGCCTGGCGCACCAGGAGGGCCACCGTCTCGTCGTTGAGGATCCGCTCGCCCTCCAGCACGCCGTCATGGCCGTGGGTGGTGTACGGGTCGAGAGCGACGTCGCAGATGATGCCGATGGTCGGCACCGCCTTCTTGATCTCGCGCACGGCGCGGCAGACGAGGTTGCGGCTATTGAGCGACTCGGATCCGGTCGGATCGCGCAAGGACGGATCGGTGTAGGGAAACAGCGCGATGGCCGGGATGTCGAGCGATGCGGCCCGCTCGGCCTCGCGCACGGCTTCCGTGATGGTCAGCCGCTCGACGCCCGGCATGGATGTGACTGGTGTGCGGCCGCTCGCGCCCTCGACGATGAAGATCGGCCAGATCAGGTCGTTTACCGTCAGCACGTTCTCGCGCACCAGCCGTCGCGCCCATTCCGCTTTGCGGTTGCGCCGCGGGCGATGAGATAGGTTCAGGGAGGACGAAAGGGCTTCCTCTGAAGCAGGGCGGGGGAATGGCGACAGTTTCGACATGATCCTCATCCAGGCCGGCTTCGCTGCGCCGGGGGCTTGGGAGAGGGTTAGCACACTTAAATCATTCTAAAAAAGGGTTCGAGGTCGCACATGGAAAGGATCCGTGGGACATTGTGCTCAACCCAGCCATCCATTGACGGCCGGCCCCGGCCTTGTTTTAAGCCGCATCGAGATGAAGGAGTGTTTCATGGACGAGAGCGTCGAAATCGTCGGCGAGAGGCAGGGTGAGGCCGGGCTCATCACGCTCAACCGTCCCAAGGCGCTCAATGCCCTCAACCTCCCCATGGTGCGCGAGATGCGCCGGGCGCTCGACGCCTGGGAGCGGGACCCGTCCGTCACCCGCATCGTCGTGCAGGGAGCCGGCGAGAAGGCCTTCTGCGCCGGCGGCGACATCCGGCAACTCACCGAGGACCTGAAGGCCGGCAAGCGCGACGAGGCGCTCGCCTTCTGGCGCGAGGAGTACCAGCTCAACATCCGCATCAAGCGCTATCCCAAGCCCTACATCGCCCTCATCGACGGCATCGTCATGGGCGGCGGGGTCGGGGTGTCCCTGCACGGCTCGCACCGGGTGGCGGGCGAGCGCTACCTCTTCGCCATGCCCGAGGTCGGGATCGGGTTCTTCCCCGATGTGGGCGCCACCTACGCCCTGCCGCGCCTGCCCGGCGAGACCGGCATGTACCTTGCGCTGACGGGCGAGCGGGTGAAGCGGGCGGACGCCGTCATGCTGGGGCTGGGGACGCACTCGGTGGCGAGCGCAAGCATCCCAGGATTGCGCGAGGCGCTGATTGCCGGCGAGCCGGTGGACGAGGCTCTTGCCCAAGCCGCTGCCGATCCCGGCGCCGCGCCCCTGGAGGCCAATCGGGCCATCATCGATTCCTGCTTCTCGGCCGAGAGCGTCGCCGCCATCCTGCAGCGCCTCGACGAGGCTGCCGCCAAGGGCTCGGACTTCGCCGCCAAGACGGCCGCCGGCATGCGCACCAAGTCGCCGACGAGCATGAGCCTGGCCTTCGAGCAGGTGCGCCGGGGTGCCTCCCTCGACTTCGAGGAAGCCATGAAGGTCGAGTTCCGCATTGTGTCCCGCATCGGCGACGGCCACGATTTCTACGAGGGCGTCCGGGCGGTCATCATCGACAAGGACAACCAGCCCCGCTGGCAGCCCGCCTCCATCGAGCAGGTGGACAGGGCCGTCATCGAGCATCACTTCGCGAGCCTCGGACCGCACGAGCTGGAGATCGCCTGATGCCCCGCAGCGGCAGCCAATCGTCCGGCCACGCGGCACGGGAATATTTGTCCGATCGGATCGAGGAGCGCCCCGCGCCCCAGGGCTTCATGCGCTGGAGCTTCGTGCTCACCTGCTTCATGCGCATCCTGGCGATTCTCTGGATCATGAAGGGCCTGAGCGCCTGGGCGGTGATCCTCGGCATCTGGACCCCTGTGGGCCAGTTCGAAGCCCGCTCCACGGGCTATCAGGCCACCATCATCTACTTCGCCCTGATCGACCTGATCGCCGCCGTCGGCCTGTGGATGGCGAGCACCTGGGGGGGAATCATGTGGCTTCTGGCCATCATGAGCCACCTGATCCTGGCGGCCTTCTTCCCCGGGATCCTCTCCAGCGGGGTGACGACCGTGGCGTTCTTCCTCACGCTGATGGCCGTCTATCTCGGCATCTCCTGGCTGGCGGCCCGGGAGGGGCACTGACCCGCTTCCCATAGCCAAGCTCCTCACGCAGAAGTGTATCATCAAGACAACAGTTCAAGGTTACATGGCCCTCGAGAGCGGTTCCGAGGCGCGAGGAGCGGCCCGTCGGGCGGATTGCCATAAAACGGCCCCGATGTTCCTCGTTTTCGATACCGTTCTTTAATCCTATCCCGGCACTTAATCGCCAGGAGAGGGGGAGCCGGGCGTCTGTCCGTCACTCCCGCCATGACCACACCTAACCGGGAAGAGCCTGCGCTCATGTTGTCTCGCCGTAACCTACTGACTGGATCGCTCGCCCTGATCTTCACGCCGGCCACCGGAGCCCTGGCGCAGCAGTTTGCCCAGACCCAGGCCGAGTGGTCGCAGAATTACGAGGCGGTTTCCCGCACCCGCGTGCAGCGGACCTCGACCCCGATGCTCTCGGCCGAGTCGCTCGCCGCCACCGAGCAGATGATCGAGTACTACCGCAACATCGCCGCCCGCGGCGGCTGGCAGCCCGTGCAGGGCGCCCAGGGTCTGCGCGTAGGCTCCAAGAGCCCGGCCGTCATGGCCCTGCGCCAGCGCCTCATCATCTCCGGCGATCTCGATCCGGCCGCCGGCGAATCGCCGATCTACGATTCTTACGTCGAGTCGGCCGTGCGCCGCTTCCAGGCCCGCCACGGCATCAGCTCCACGGGCACCATGACGGGTCCGACCGTGGTCGCCGTGAACGTACCGGTCGACCTGCGCATCCGTCAGCTCGAGATCAACGTCGCGCGCCTGCGCAGCCTCGTCGGCACCGGGCTGCCCGGCCGCTACGCGGTGGCCAACATCCCGGCCGCTCTCGTCGAGGCGGTGGAGGGCGGCGTCGTCCACACCCGCCACGCGGCCGGCGTCGGCAAGATCGACCGCCAGTCGCCCCTGCTGAACTCGAAGGTGGTCGAGGTCAACTTCAACCCGTTCTGGACGGCTCCGGCCTCCGTGGTGAAGAAGGACCTCATCCCGAAGATGCAGAAGGAGCCGAACTACCTGACGGAGAACAAGATCCGCATCTTCAATGCGGCCGGCCAGGAAATTCCCTCCAGCCAGATCAACTGGTTCTCGGACGAGGCGACCCGCTACCGCTTCCGCCAGGATCCGGGCGGCGACCTGAACTCCATGGGGTTCGTGCGCATCAACATCCCGAACCAGCACGGCGTCTACATGCACGATACGCCCTCCAAGGGCATCTTCGGCGACGACTTCCGCTTCGTCTCCTCGGGCTGCATCCGCATCCAGAACGTGCGCGACTACATCGAATGGCTCCTGAAGGACACCCCCGGCTGGAGCCGCGAGCAGATCGACGCCACCTTCCGGTCCGGCGAGCGCATCGATGCGCGCCTGGCGCAGCCGGTTCCGATCCACTGGATCTACGTGACCGCCTGGGCGACCCCCGACGGCCTCGTGCAGTTCCGCGACGACATCTACAACAAGGACGGCCTCGGCAACGCCATCCCGGTCGCCAGCCGCGTGCCCACCGAGCCGGACCAGGAGATGTTCCTGCAGAACTGACCTGCGGAGCTCACCTCTATCGCGACGTCATCACCGGCCTTGTGCCGGTGATCTCGTTTCCGAGAGGCGCGACGCTTTTCGATCGGGATGGCCGGGACGAGCCCGGCCATGACGAGGAGGGTGTCATCCCCGGCGCACGAAGTGCGGGAAGGGGATCCACTCACACGCTCAGCTTCATTGAATCCCTTCCCCTGCGCTGCGCTCCGGCCGGGAATGACACTGGAACCGGCCTCCGGCTTCTATCCGGGCCGGCCGTTGCATTCCTGAAGCCCAGTGGGCATGTCCTGCGAGCGGGTTGGCGCGGTGAAGCCAGCCATGATAAAGCCCAGGCAACCAGGATTCAGCGGCCCGCCTCTGGCGGGCTCACACCAAGGCGAGGGTACTCATGAGCGCGAGTGAAGCGGCACACAGCCATCTCTCCAACAGCTTCTTTTCGGCAAGCCTCGCCGACAGCGATCCGGAGATCGCTCGCGCCATCGGCCTGGAACTCGGCCGCCAGCGCGACGAGATCGAGCTGATCGCCTCCGAGAACATCGTGTCCCGCGCCGTCCTGGAAGCGCAGGGCTCGGTGATGACCAACAAGTATGCGGAAGGCTATCCCGGCCGCCGCTATTACGGCGGCTGCCAGTTCGTCGACATGGCCGAGGAACTCGCCATCGACCGCGCCAAGCGCCTGTTCGACTGCAAGTTCGCCAACGTCCAGCCGAACTCCGGCTCCCAGGCCAACCAGGCCGTGTTCATGGCGCTCATGAAGCCGGGCGACACCTTCATGGGCCTGGATTTGGCCTGCGGCGGCCACCTGACCCACGGCTCGCCGGTCAACATGTCCGGCAAGTGGTTCAACGTGGTGAGCTACAAGGTGCGCGAGAGCGACCAGATCATCGACATGGACGAGGTGGCCCAGCTCGCCCGCGAGCACAAGCCGAAGGTGATTGTGGCCGGCGGCTCGGCCTATTCGCGCTTCTGGGACTTCGCCCGCTTCCGTGAGATTGCCGATGAGGTCGGGGCCTTCTTCATGGTCGACATCGCGCATTTCGCCGGCCTCGTGGCTGGCGGTGCCCATCCGTCCCCGTTCCCGCATGCCCATGTGGTCACCACCACCACTCACAAGACCCTGCGCGGCCCCCGCGGCGGCATGATCCTGACCAACGAGGAAGACCTCGCCAAGAAGTTCAACTCGGCCATCTTCCCGGGCCTCCAGGGCGGCCCGCTCATGCATGTGATCGCAGCGAAAGCTGTTGCTTTCGGCGAGGCCCTGCGCCCCGAGTTCAAGCTCTATGCCCGCTCCGTGGTCGAGAACGCCAAGGTGCTGGCTGACACCATGCAGGCTGGCGGCTACGCCATCGTGGCCGGCGGCACGGACAATCACCTGATGCTGGTCGATCTTCGCCCGAAGAAGCTCACCGGCAAGGCGGCGGAAGCAGCAATGGGGCGCGCCCACATCACCTGCAACAAGAACGGCGTGCCATTCGATCCCGAGAAGCCGATGGTGACCTCCGGTGTCCGTCTCGGCACGCCCGCCGCCACCTCCCGCGGCTTCGGTGTGGCCGAGTTCAAGCGGGTCGGCGAGCTGATCGTCGAGACCCTCGACGGTCTGGCGAAGAACGGCGACGAGGCCAATGCCTCGGTGGAGGAATCGGTGAAGGCTCGCGTTCACGAGCTGACCCGCCGCTTCCCGATCTACGCCTGAGGGTAAAGCTGATCCATGCGTTGCCCTTACTGCGGGGGCCTGGACACCCAGGTGAAGGATTCCCGCCCCACGGACGATTCCTCGTCCATCCGCCGCCGCCGCATCTGCCCGGATTGCGGCGGTCGGTTCACGACCTTCGAGCGCGTGCAGCTGCGCGAGCTCACGGTGGTGAAGCGCTCCGGCCGGCGCGTTCCCTTCGACAGGGACAAGCTGCAGCAGTCGGTTGACGTGGCCCTGCGCAAGCGGCCGGTGGAGCCCGAGCGCGTCGAGCGCATGATCAACGGCATCGTGCGCCAGCTCGAGAGCATGAGCGACGGCGAGGTGTCGAGCGAGCAGGTGGGCGAACTCGTCATGGAGGGGCTGAAGGGCCTCGACGACGTGGCCTATGTGCGCTTCGCCTCCGTGTACAAGAATTTCCGCGAAGCCAGGGACTTCGAGGAGATTCTTGGCAAGCTGGCTGAGGGCGAAACCGTCGACCTGCCGCCGCCTCCCAAGAAGAAGCGCGCGCCGACCGAGCCATGACCGGACCCGGCGCCAGGGGGCTGCCGCCTGACCGGACGAGCGAGGACGAGCGCTTCATGCGCCTCGCCATTGCGCTTGGCTCCCGGCATCTCGGCCTGACCTGGCCGAACCCCTCCGTGGGAGCCGTGCTGGTCGATGAGAGCGGCGAGGCGCCTGTCATTGTCGCGCAAGGCATCACCCAGGCTGGCGGTAGGCCCCATGCGGAGCGGATGGCCCTTGAAGCTGCCGGGGAGCGCGCCCGAGGGGCGACCCTCTACGTGACCCTCGAGCCCTGCGCCACCCGCAGCAGCCGGGACCACGGCCCCTCCTGCACCGATCTCATCGTGGCGGCCGGGATCGGTCGCCTCGTCGTCAGCGTCGCCGACCCGAGCCCACACGCGGCCGGCCAGGGACCGGAGCGCTTCAGCCATGCGGGCATCCCGATGACCATCGGGTGCCTGGCCGAGGAGGGTGCAAGGCTTCATCGGGGACACGTCACCCGGGTCGCGAAGGGGCGACCTGCCGTGACCGTGAAGCTCGCCCGGAGCACGGAAGGTTTCGCCGGATCGCGCCATGGCCCGCGCCTGATCCTTACGGGAGAGATCGCTCAGGCAAAGGTCCACCTGATGCGCGCCCATGCGGATGCGATCATGGTCGGCGTCGGGACGGTGCTGGCGGACGATCCGCTGCTGAACGTGCGCTTGGCTGGCCTGGAGAGCCGCTCCCCGGTCCGCGTCATCGTCGATTCCCACTTAAGGACGCCGATCACATCGCGGGTTGCAGCCGGTGCGCGGGAGATCCCGACCTGGATTCTGACGACCGTGGAAGCACCTGTCGACGCCGAAAGGGTGCTGACGGCGCAGGGTGTCGAGGTTCTTCGGGTCTCCAGCGACGAAGCCGGTCGCGTCTGCCCGCCCGAGGCCCTGGGGCTTCTCGGCGCACGCGGCGTCACGCAGGTCTTCTGCGAGGGCGGGCCGGATCTGGCGGATGCGCTGGCAAGAGTCGATCTCATCGACGATCTGGTCCTGATCACGGGCCGCTCGGCGCGGGGCGAGGGCGACGTTCCGGCGCTCGGCCTGTCGCTGCAGGACCGCATGGACAATCTTAGCCTATGGGCCGAGGAGCAGATCGGCCCCGATCTTTTCATGTTCTGGGAGAGACCCTGATGTTTACGGGTATCGTCACCGATGTCGGTGAAGTCGCGGCGGCCGAAGGGTCTCAAGGCACCCTCAAGCGCCTGCGCATCCACTCGTCCTACGATCCCGCCACCATCGTGCTCGGCGCCTCCATCGCCTGCGGCGGGCCGTGCCTCACGGTCGTTGCCTTCGGCGAGCGGGAGGGCGGCTGCTGGTTCGACGTGGATGCCGCGGCCGAAACCCTGGAGCGCACCACGGTCGGCGAGTGGCAGGCGGGCACCAGGGTCAATCTGGAGCGCTCCCTGAAGATCGGCGACGAACTCGGCGGACACATCGTCACCGGGCACGTGGACGGGTTGGCCACCATCGTGGCCAAGGAGGCGATCACGGCGGGCGACGATCCCTGGGGACCGACCGCCCGATTCACCCTGAAGGTGCCGCCGGCGCTTGCCCCGTTCATTGCCGAAAAGGGCTCGGTCTGCCTCGACGGCACGTCGCTCACCGTGAACACGGTCAACGACGACATGTTCTCCGTGCTCATCATCCCGCACACGCTCGCCGTGACCACCTGGGGCGACCGGCAGGTGGGCGACAGGCTCAACCTGGAGGTCGACCTCATGGCCCGCTATGCGGCGCGGCTTGCGGACGCGCGCCGGGCGGGGTAGGGACTTTCAACTTTCCTTATATAGCCCTCATCCTGAGAGTCGGACCGAAAAGGTCTGGCGCGGGTTTTCCCTCCCCACAAGGGGGAGGAGAACTGCCGGCGCTTTTCGTCCAGACGCTTGGAATGAAGGCTCACACTAAAGGTGTTCGAGACCTATGGTCGCCCATTCCGCCAAGCCGCAAGGCTCCCGTCCGCCGGTCCCCGGTGCCCGCATTCTCGTCGTCGAGGCCCGCTTCTACGACGACATCGCCGATGAGCTTCTGCGCGGCGCGCAAGGCGCCGTCGAGGCGGCGCAGGCCACCATGGACGTGCTGACCCTGGACGGTGCCCTCGAGATCCCGGCCACCATCGCCATCGCGCTCGACGCAGCCGAGAAGGCCGGCCGGCCCTATGATGCCGTCGTGGCCCTGGGCTGCGTGATCCGCGGCGAGACCGGACACTATGACATCGTTGCCGGCGAGAGCGCCCGCGCCCTCATGGACCTGTCGGTCGAGCGCCGCATTCCGCTCGCCAACGGCATCCTGACCGTCGAGAATGATCAGCAGGCCTGGACCCGCGCGAGCGTGAATGAATTGAATAAGGGTGGGGGCGCGGTGGAAGCGGCTCTCGCCGTCCTGCGCATCAAACAGAAACTGGAGGCCTGATATCATGACGAAGCCAGCAGAGCGCTCGGCCGCTCGCCTCGCTGCCGTCCAGGCCCTCTACCAGATGGACATTTCCGGCAAGACCGTCATCGACGCGCTCGCCGAGTTCGAGGCCTTCTGGATCGGCCGCGAGGTCGAGGGCATCGAGTTCAAGCCGTCGGACACCACCTTCTTCCGCGACATCCTGTCGGGCGTGGTCAAGAACCAGCGCGACATCGACGTCAGGATCGACAACGCGCTCGCCACCGACTGGCCCCTCAAGCGGATCGAGGCCGTGCTGCGCGCGATCCTGCGCGCCGGCGGCTACGAGCTGATGTTCCGCAAGGATGTCCCGGCCCGCGTGGTCATCACCGAATACGTGGACGTGACCCACGGCTTCTACGGCGACGACGAGCCGGGTCTCGTCAATGCGGTGCTCGACAAGGTCGCCCGCGAGGTTCGCCCCGGCGAGCTCGAGAAGAAGGCCGCCGGGCAGGGCGGGCGGTAACGCGAACGGGCGATGGTGGCCGGCCGATGAGTGCGAGCGAACGCCCGAGCGAGGACAGCCTCATCGCGCGATTCTTCGCTCCCATCGCAGGTGAAGGTGCCCTCGGCCTCAAGGACGACGCAGCCTGCCTGACGCCGAAACCCGGCCACGACCTCGTCCTCACCACGGACGCCTTGGTCGAGCGCGTCCATTTCCTGCCCGAGGACGCTCCCGGCTCCATCGCCCGCAAGGCGCTTGGCGTGAACGTCTCCGATCTTGCCGCGAAAGGCGCCGATCCGGCAGGCTTCCTCCTGAGCCTCGCCCTGCCTGACGGCTGGACCGAGGACTGGCTTGCGGATTTTGCTGCCGGGCTCGGCCAGGCGTCGCGGGATTTCTCGTGCCCGCTTCTCGGCGGCGACACGGTGAAGGCGAGGGGGCCCCTGACCCTGTCGGTCACCGCCGTGGGGCAGGTGCCGGCCGGCCGCATGGTCCAGCGGACCACGGCGCAGGCCGGTGACCTCATCTGCGTCACCGGCACCATCGGCGACGGGGCCTTAGGGCTCAAGCTCCGCTCCGCCCCGTCCTGGAGCGATGGCCTCTCGCCGGACGAGAAGGCGCATCTCGCCGGCCGCTATCTCCACCCCCAGCCCCGCCACCGGCTCGCTGCCGCCCTGCGCGATCATGCCAGCGCCGCCATGGATGTCTCGGACGGTCTTGCGGGCGATCTCGCCAAGATGATGAAGGCCAGCGGCGTCTCTGCCCTGATCGAGGCGGATCAGGTGCCGCTGTCGGCGGGGGTCGCCAAGGCCATTCAGGCGTCGCCCGAACTGCTGGATCTGGCCCTCACCGGCGGCGACGATTACGAGATTCTCTGCACTGTCCCGGAAAAGGCTCTCGACAGGTTCCGCCAGGAGGCCGATAGCATCGGCATCCCCCTGTCCGTCATCGGCCGAGTCGTCCCAGGGTCCGATCGGCCGCTCTTTCGGATGAACGGTCTCGAAAGACGCTACGATGTCGGCTCCTACCAGCATTTCTGACAGCTCCTACCAGGCGCCCTCCAGTGACGGGATCGCCAAGCACAATGCCGTCGTGTTGGCTGTCGCCATGGCGCTCGGCGGGTCTAGCCCAGCTATCGTGGTCTCCCTTGGTGGCCTCGTGGGGCAGGCCTTGGCGTCGAACAAGGAACTGGCGACCCTTCCCGTGAGCCTGCTCAATCTCGGGCTGGCCCTCGGCACGATTCCGGCCGCCATGCTAATGCGCAAAGCGGGACGCCGCATCGGCTATGTGGTCGGCGCCGGCATCGGCCTGGCCGGCGGCTGCCTCGCGGCCTACGGCATCGCCTCCTACAGCTTCGTGCTCTTCTGTCTCGGCACCCTGATCATCGGAAGCTACGGCTCCTTCAACCAGAGCTACCGCTTCGCCGCGACCGACGCGGCCTCCGAGGCCTTCAAGCCGAAGGCGATCTCCTGGGTCATGACGGGCGGCCTAGTTGCCGGCGTGGTCGGGCCACAGACCGTGATCTGGACCCGGGATGCGGTTGAGGCCGCGCCCTTCGCCGGAGCCTTCCTGGGGCAGGCAGCTCTCGCGTTCCTCTCGATGATCGTGGTGTGGTTCATGCGGCCGGCGCCGGTGAGCGTTGCCTCCACAAAGGCTGGGGGTGGCAGGCCCTTGAGCGAAATCGTGCGCCAACCCCGATTCATCGTGGCCGCCGTTACGGGGCTGGTGTCGTACAGCCTCATGACCTTCATGATGACGGCGGCCCCGCTGGCGATGATCGGCTGCGGCCATTCGGTCGGAGCCGCGGCGCTCGGCATCCAGTGGCATATCCTGGCCATGTTCGGCCCGAGCTTCTTCACCGGCCGCCTGATCTCCCGTTACGGCAAAGGGCCGGTGACGGCGGCGGGGCTCGTGCTGATCGCTATTTCCGCCGTGATTGGGCTGTCGGGCATAACCATCGCCCACTTCTGGATCACTCTGATTCTGCTTGGCCTTGGCTGGAACTTCGGCTTCATCGGAGCCACGGCTCTGGTGACCGATTGCTATCGTCCCGAGGAGCGCGCCAAGGTTCAGGCCGCCAACGACTTCCTGATCTTCGGCTCGGTCGCCGTGGCGTCGTTCTCCTCCGGCAAGCTCCTGAGCGCCGGCGGGTGGGAAAGCGTGAACTGGCTGGTCTTCCCGCCTGTCCTCATTGCCCTAGCTCTTCTGGCTTGGCAGCAAAAGGCCAAGGTGATCGCACCCGCTAAAGTCTAAAGGTATTCCTGTGTGTTCTTTCCGCAGGATTGTTGCGAACTGCCTAGTTTTTTGCCACCAAATATAAAGTTCGCTGGGGGTAGGGGCCGCTCAAGGCCAGAAAACGAGCCTTGAGGAGCGGCTTTCTGCTTTCCCATAACAAGGATGGCATGATGGCACTCACCCTAATTATCTTGGGCGGGCTTCTTTCGATCGCATATGGCTTCTGGGCCATCAGCGACGTGATGAAGCGGGACGCCGGTTCGCAGCGTATGCAGGAAATTGCCGGGGCAATTGCCGAAGGCGCGAAGGCTTATCTCCGCAGGCAATACGTCACCATCGCAATCGTCGGCGTAATTCTGTTTGCCATCATCGCCTATCTGCTCGGCATACGGGTCGCCATCGGCTTTGCCATCGGCGCCATCCTCTCGGGTCTAGCGGGCTTCATCGGCATGAACGTGTCCGTCCGCGCCAATGTGCGCACCGCCCAGGCTGCAACTCAGTCCCTCGGGGGAGGCCTCGATGTGGCCTTCAAGTCCGGTGCCGTCACGGGCATGCTCGTGGCCGGTCTCGCCCTTCTCGGTGTCGCCCTCTATTACGGCTATCTCACCCGGATCGATGGGTTCCGGCCCTCTGACCGCGTGGTCATCGACAGCCTCGTGGCGCTGGGCTTCGGCGCCTCGCTGATCTCCATCTTCGCCCGTCTCGGCGGCGGCATCTTCACCAAGGGCGCCGACGTGGGCGGCGACCTCGTAGGCAAGGTCGAAGCCGGCATTCCGGAGGACGATCCGCGCAACCCGGCGACTATCGCCGACAACGTGGGCGACAATGTCGGCGACTGCGCCGGCATGGCGGCTGACCTGTTCGAGACCTACGCGGTGACCGTGGTCGCCACCATGGTTCTCGCGGCGATCTTCTTCGCCGGGCAGGCGAATCTCGACACCATGCTGTTGTATCCGCTCGGCATCGGCGCGGCCTGCATCGTGACCTCGATCCTCGGCACCTTCTTCGTCAAGCTCGGACAGAACGAGTCCATCATGGGCGCGCTCTACAAGGGGCTGATCGTGACCGGTGTGCTGTCCGCCATCGCCATCGGCCTCGTGACCTGGCAGATGATCGGCTTCGGAACGATTACGGGGGCGGAGTTCACCGGCCAGGACCTGTTCTGGTGCGCCATCATCGGCCTTGCCGTGACGGCTCTGATCGTCGTCATCACCGAGTACTATACCGGCGTCGGCTTCCGTCCCGTGCGGTCCATCGCCCAGTCCTCGGTGACCGGCCACGGCACGAACGTGATCCAGGGCCTCGCGGTCTCCCTCGAGTCCACCGCGCTTCCGACCATCGTCATCATCGCGGGCATCATCGTGGCCTTCAAGCTGGCGGGTCTCTTCGGCATCGCCATTGCGGTGACGGCGATGCTGGGCGTCGCGGGCATGATCGTGGCTCTCGACGCCTTCGGTCCGGTGACGGACAATGCAGGCGGCATCGCCGAGATGGCCGGCCTGCCGAAGGAGGTCCGCAAGTCCACGGACGCTCTCGACGCTGTCGGCAACACCACCAAGGCGGTGACGAAGGGCTATGCCATCGGCTCCGCGGGCCTCGGTGCATTGGTGCTCTTCGCGGCCTATACCTCGGACCTGAACTACTTCACCCAGAACGCGGCGCAGTATCCGTACTTCCAGGGCGTGGCTCCGAACTTCTCCCTGACCAACCCCTACGTGGTGGTGGGTCTTCTGTTCGGCGGTCTCATCCCCTTCCTCTTCGGCGGCATCGCCATGACGGCCGTGGGCCGGGCAGCCGGTGCGGTGGTCGAGGAAGTGCGCCGTCAGTTCCGGGAGAAGCCGGGTATCATGGCCGGCACCGACCGTCCCGATTACGGACGCGCCGTCGATATGCTGACCCGGGCGGCGATCAAGGAAATGATCGTGCCGTCGCTCCTGCCGGTGCTGGCTCCCATCGTCACCTACTTCGTGGTCTACTGGGTGGCGGGCAAGTCCGAGGCCTTCTCGGCCGTCGGTGCCATGCTGCTGGGCGTGATCGTGACGGGTCTCTTCGTTGCCATCTCGATGACCTCGGGCGGCGGCGCCTGGGACAATGCTAAGAAGTCCTTCGAGGATGGGTTCACCGATGCCTCCGGCACGACCCACCACAAGGGTTCGGAGGCCCACAAGGCATCCGTGACCGGCGACACCGTCGGCGACCCCTACAAGGACACGGCAGGCCCTGCCGTGAACCCGGCGATCAAGATCACCAACATCATCGCCCTGCTTCTCCTGGCCATCCTGGCTCATTCGTAGAAGCAGCGGTCCTGAATGCACGAAACCCGCGGTGAGAGCCGCGGGTTTTTTCATGAGGCGTTCGCCATGAAAATGGCCGGGGCGAGCCCGGCCATCAAGGTTTCCGAAAGCTTCGGCTCAGGTGCCGAACGGGTTGAAGCCGCTCGCGCCGCGGAAGATCTGTCCGAGGAAGCTCGATTCCTCACCGCCGGCAGGGGTGGTGCGGCTGATGAAGTCGAAGACACGGCCATCCTGCAGGCCATAAAGGGCGATGCGCTCGACGCGGAGACTGTTGTCGAAATAGACCGCCGTCACCTGCTGATCCACGACCTGCTCGCCCATGAACTGCAGGGAGCGGCGGGACTTCTGGCTGATGTAGTACCAGTTCCGGTTGCCCACGGTGGACACGGTCGAGGGGGTTCCGAGGGTCTGCAGAACCTGCTCGGCGCTCATGCCCTTCCTGACCTGGGAGATGGCGCGCTCATCCACGACATAGCCGCGTTGGAATTCCTCGCCCACCGTGCAGGCGGCGACGGACGAAGCGAGAAAGGTTGCTGTAGCCAGGCGCACCAAAAGAGGATGATATCGACGCATCGTGCGGTTCTTCCAGAAAATGCGGCGCGGATAAGCTTGCGCCTATGGACCGTGATGGCGTAACCCGGGGCTACGATTTTGACAAGCTTTGGAAGGGCAGGGCTGTGATCTTCAGTCTCTTCCGCAAGGATCCCCGGCGCACAATCATCGCGACGCTCTACAAGAGCGTCGCGACCGCATCCCGTGAGCCGGGGCTCTACGCGTCACTCGGCATTCCGGACACCGTCGAGGGACGGTTCGAGGCTCTGTCGCTCCACATGATCCTGGCGCTTCGGGCCCTGCGCGAATTGCCGAGCCCTGCCGATGAGGTCGCCAAGGACCTGACTGACGCCTTCTTCCGGGACATGGATGCTTCCCTGAGGGAGATGGGCGTGGGCGATACGGTCGTGCCCAAGCGGATGAAGAAGATCGCCGAGTCCTTCTACGGAAGGGCCCAGGCCTATGACGGTCCTTTCAACGCCTCCGACGAGGCGGGTCTCGCCTCGGCTCTTGGCCGGAACGCTTATGGCAGCGAGGCACCGGCGACCGCCCTTGCGTGTTATGCTCTCGCGGCCGATCAGCAGTTCAAGACCGCCAGCCTCGACGTGCTTCTGGAGACAGGGCCCGTCTTCCCGAGGCCCGAAGCTTTCGCATAAGGAGGGAACCCCATGACACCTGAAACCGTGGGTCCATTGTCGCGGCTCATCGACGTCATGAAGATCCCGCCGCGCGGGCAGGACGTGCATGTGGAAGCAACGGCCGAAGAATGCGCAGCCCTTGCCCGGGATTTCGGGCTGCCAGCCATCCAGTCGCTCAGCGGCGATTATCACCTGAAAACCTCGGCCAAGGGGATCAATGTGACCGGGGTGGTCAAGGCCTCCATCACCCAGATCTGCGTCACGACCCTCGAGCCCTTCGACTCCGCCGTCGAGGAGGAGGTCGAGGTGGATTTCGCCGAGTCCTCGGGCATGCCGGCCGAGCCGCCGACCGACATCAACGAGTATGAGCCTCCGGATGAGATCGTGAACGGCCAGATCGACCTAGGTGCACTCACGGCCGAGTTCCTGGCTCTCGGGCTTGACCCCTATCCGCGCAAACCCGGCGTCGACTTCGATTATCGGGACCCTTCCGATGAGAAGGACTCGCCGTTTGCGGCCCTGAACAAGCTGAGGGAAGGCAAGTAACGGGCGGTTTGGAAGCACGGGCGTCATGGTTTTCGCCTCCCCTGACCCTTTTGCCCGGAGCTC
Source organism: Microvirga sp. BSC39 (assembly GCF_000739015.1). Taxonomy (GTDB): domain Bacteria; phylum Pseudomonadota; class Alphaproteobacteria; order Rhizobiales; family Beijerinckiaceae; genus Microvirga. The sequence goes on along the minus strand of NZ_JPUG01000069.1, from coordinate 68,408 downwards.
AGAATTCAGTTGCGGAGCCCCGGCAAACCGCTATTTTCCGCCCCCTGTTGAACGACTTAAAAGAAAGAACAACCGCTTATGCCGAAGCCGGTGCGTATTTCGCTTGATGCGATGGGGGGCGATCACGGCCCATCCGTTGTGATCCCGGGCGCTGCCTTGGCCTTGGAGCGGCACCCCGACCTGCGCTTCCTGATGTTCGGCAACGAGACGGTGATCGCGCCTCTGTTGGACGCGCACCCCCGGCTGAAGGCAGCCACGGAGTTGCGGCATACCGACATGGCCATCTCCATGGACGAGAAGCCCAGCCAGGCTATCCGCATGGGGCGGGGCAAGTCCTCCATGTGGCGCGCCGTGCAGGCGGTGCGCGACGGGGAGGCAGATGCCGCGGTCTCGGCCGGCAATACTGGAGCCCTCATGGCGACCGCCAAGGTCTGCCTGAAGACGATGGCGCATATCGAGCGCCCGGCGATTGCGGCCATGTGGCCGACGATGCGGGGCGAGAGCATCGTGCTCGATGTGGGAGCGACCATCGGCGCCGATGCGGGCCATCTGGTCGATATGGCCATCATGGGTGCTGCCATGGCGCGGATCGTGTTCGACCTCGAGCGTCCGACGGTCGGGCTCCTCAATGTCGGCACGGAGGAGATCAAGGGGATCGAGGCGGTCAAGGAGGCCGGTCGGATTCTCAAGGAAACGAGCCTCCCGAACCTCGACTATCGCGGGTTCGTCGAGGGAGACGACATCGGCAAGGGCACCGTCGACGTGGTGGTCACGGAAGGTTTCACGGGTAACATCGCCCTGAAGACCGCCGAAGGCACCGCCAAGCAGATCGGCCAGTATCTCCGCTCGGCCATGAGCCGGACCCTGATGGCCAAGATCGGCTACCTTTTCGCGAAACAGGCTTTTAACGCTCTCCGGGACAAGATGGACCCCCGCAAGGTCAATGGCGGCGTGTTCCTGGGCCTTGAGGGGGTTGTGGTGAAAAGCCACGGCGGGACCGACGATCTCGGCTTCGCCAGCGCCATCGATGTCGCCTATGACATGGCTCACTTCGAATTGATGAACACAATCCGGAGCATGCTCGATCATGATCCGGTCGGGCAGCCTGCTTAGAGCATGTACATGCTCTTATCTTTTTGGAATAGCATGACCTTTTCGGGCAATCGGTTCCCACCTGCCTGGATCGTGCTGTAGGAAGGCGCATCTTGAAACGCACCCGTTCCATCGTACGCGGCATCGGCTCCTATCTGCCGAGGCGCAAGCTGACGAACCAGGATCTTGAGAAGCTGGTGGATACCTCGCACGACTGGATCGTGCAGCGGACCGGCATCGAAGAGCGCCACATTGCCGAGGACGACGAGACCACGTCGGTTCTCGGCATCAAGGCGGCTGAGGCGGCCCTGGCCGATGCCGGGCTGACCGCCAATGACATCGATCTCGTCATCTGTGCGACCTCCACGCCCGACTACACCTTCCCGTCGACCGCCACCATGATCCAGACCGGCCTCGGTATGACCCATGGCATGGCCTTCGACCTGCAGGCGGTCTGCACCGGCTTCGTCTATGCGGTCGCCACCGCCGACAAATTCCTGCAATCCGGCTCGCACAAGCGCGCTCTCGTGGTGGGGGCGGAGACCTTCTCGCGAATCCTCGATTGGAACGACCGCACCACCTGCGTGCTCTTCGGCGACGGCGCGGGCGCCCTCGTGCTCGAGGCCCAGGAGGGTGAGGGCACCTCCGCCGACCGCGGTGTGCTGACATCCCATCTCCGTTCCGATGGGCGCTACCGGGACAAGCTCTATGTGGACGGCGGTCCGGGTTCCACGAAGACCACCGGTGTCCTGAAGATGGAAGGCCGCGAGGTCTTCAAGTTCGCCGTCGGCATGGTGGCGGACGTGGTGCAGGACGCCTTCAAGGCAACGGGCACGAGCTCCGACGAACTGGACTGGTTCGTGCCGCACCAAGCCAACCGACGCATCATCACGGCAAGCGCCGACAAGCTCGGGATCGCGCCGGAGAAGGTGGTCATCACCGTTAACAAGCACGGCAATACCTCGGCCGCCTCGATCCCGCTGGCTCTCGACGCAGCGCGAAAGGACGGCCGGATCAAGGATGGCGACCTTGTGATGATCGAGGCGATCGGTGGTGGCTTCACCTGGGGAAGCGCCTTGATCCGCTGGTAGGATCGAGGCAATTGACCTCTGGTGTTCCGATGGTTCACACCTTGGCGGTTGACCGTAGGGAGCCATCTGCATAGCGTCGTCACAAGGCGACAGGACCAACGAACTCAAGTGCGCTGGGGAGCTCAATGGCTGGCAAGACGATAACGAGAGCGGATCTGAGCGAGGCGGTTTACCAGAAGGTGGGCCTGTCGCGGACAGAATCAGCCGAGTTGGTGGAACGGGTCCTGGCTGAAATCTGCGACTCCCTGGCTGCCGGCGAGACGGTCAAGCTGTCCTCCTTCGGCTCGTTCATCGTGCGCAGCAAGGGCGAGCGCGTCGGCCGCAACCCGAAGACCGGCGTCGAGGTTCCGATCGATCCGCGCCGGGTCATGGTTTTCAAGCCTTCGAACGTCTTGAAGGCGCACATCAACGGTGAGACCTTCGAAGGCGAGGATTGATCCGGATGGCAAGCGGCGTCATGGACAAGAGCCCCGACGCATTCCGCACGATCAGCGAGGTTGCCGACGATCTCGACGTGCCCCAGCATGTGCTGCGCTTCTGGGAGACCCGCTTCAACCACATCAAGCCGCTGAAGCGCGGCGGCGGGCGCCGCTACTACCGCCCGGATGACGTCGACCTGCTCAAGGGAATCCGCCACCTTCTATATGGCGAAGGTTACACGATTAAAGGGGTTCAGCGGATCCTGAAGGAGGAGGGGGTACGCTTCGTCCAGGGGATTGGCCGGGGTGAGCAGACCCTTGCTGAACTCGGCCCCGAGCGCGACGTTGCACATGCCGATGAGGACGCTCCGGTTTCAGAGGGGCTAGTGCCTGAAGAGGACGATCTCCCGCTTGCCTCACAACAGGAGCTGCCCCGGGAGGCGCTCCGCAGACTTCAAGTCGCTCTGGAGGAACTCTATGAATGCGACCGGGTGCTGACGTCCTTGAGAAGCCCCGGAGATGCTGTGGTGGTGGAATAGACGCCTGCCAGGCAGCTGCTACCTGCTTTGGGATTCAATCGGCCTCCATCGTACCCGTTTTGACAGGGCAATTGAAAATGAGTGCGTTGCACCCTTGACAGGGGGATGGGCGGCTCTTAAACCGCACCCACACCGCTTCGGCGGTCCGATGCGCGGGCGTAGCTCAGTCGGTTAGAGTGCCGGCCTGTCACGCCGGAGGTCGCGGGTTCGAGCCCCGTCGCCCGCGCCACTTTCCCCAAAATCAGGTTCAATCCAGCACAATCCACCGTCGGTGGACGTAGGACTGCATGACCCGTGCGGAGCCGGACGGCCGCCCTGAGGGTGATCCGCAGGAGGAAGGGCATTCGAGCCTTTTCATCGCCTCGAATGCTTCCGTCTGCCAGGACGCCATTCAGCCGAGCTTAGCCCCGCACGAACCGCCAGGTGAGGGTGCCCGTCATGGGGGCAACCGTCTGGCCTGAGTTGTGAGACACGGACCCTACATTCTCGAACCGGCCCTGGCCGCTCCATGTGGCCTCGTCCACCTTGATGGGCTGGTCGAACAGCTCGAACTTGCCCCGGCCCTCGAGGAACGGAACCGACGTCTCTTTCGTATAGGCTTGGCCGCTCATCTGGACCGGGACCGGGATGTTGAGCCCATTCAGGCGCAGGCTGAGAAGGCCCTTCTGAAGGTCGACGGAGATCTCGGCCTGACACGCCTTGTCCAGAACGCCCGTAGGCTGCCCCGAAAGGTCCAGTTTGCCGGTTCGCTGGAACTTGTAGGGCTTGGCCGGGGCGGGCTGTGAGATGTTCATTCCATCTCCTTCGTCCGCCACCATAGCGACACCTGTCGCGCAGGGAATGCGCCGGTCGGCCACCCAGTTCTGGAAGCGGGCGTCATCCGGCTGCATGGCTCCGAGACCCCCGGGGCTGGCCATCATCTTCTGCATGATGGCCGTCGCTGCCTGCCTCTCGCAGGCTTGGTCCCCTTTGCACGTCTCGACCGCATTCTTGAGGGCAGCCATGCCTTCGGGCATGGGCGCATTGCTCTGGTCGATGCCGCCGACCTTGATCATGGGGGCCGGGCTCTTCGTGGGCATGTACATGGCAAGCTCGAGTTCCAGCTTGCGATCGGCCGTGAGCCGGTACCATTCGACCTTGTTGGATAGATCCTTCCTCCCGGAACCCTTCAGATCGACAGTGATGAAAAGGCGGCCGGTGGGGGCAGGAGCCGCAGGCCGGCGGCTGCTCTGGGCCGACGCAGCCGTGGGGATAAGGCAGGCGAGCGCCAGGGCAGCCAGCTTATGGAAACGAATGTACATCCGAGGCTCACGTTACGAGACGAAATGCCGAACTATATAAAGTAACTAGACCGTAAGAGCGAATCTTCAGCCCTTCCAATGGCTTCGCGGTCCTTGCGCCTCAAACTGCCTTGGGTATGCCGCTAACGCTGAGTCGCACCGGTTCTGTCAGGCCCGGAGCCATGCAGAAATCGAATTCCCAGTTTGGAATCGTTCTTTTTGCGGCAGTGCAAACACTTGTCACGGAAGGGGATCTCGGCTAAGGCTCCGGCGCAATCAGCGTGATGTCGCAGGGGGGTGTTTTAGGCCTTTCTGAGGCTTAAATGCGTTGCAGATTGCCGGCCCCGGGCCGGATTCCTGTCCTTCTAGGTGTCGTATGACGAATCTCCTCGCCGACTACCTGCCTCTTGTCATCTTTATCGGCGTCTCTCTCCTGATTGGGGTGGCGTTGCTCGTGGCGCCGTTCATCGTTGCCTACAGCCGTCCGGACCAGGAGAAGCTGTCCGCCTATGAGTGCGGCTTCAACGCATTCGATGATGCCCGCATGAAGTTCGACGTGCGGTTCTATCTCGTGGCCATCCTTTTCATCATTTTCGACCTTGAAGTGGCGTTCCTGTTTCCCTGGGCCATTACGTTCGGGAATCTCGGCTGGTTCGGCTTCATCTCCATGATGCTCTTCCTTGGAGTGCTGACGGTCGGCTTCATCTACGAGTGGAAGAAGGGAGCCCTGGAATGGGATTGATCTCTGACAATCAGTCGACCCTGGTCGCTCCTGCCCCCCGTGGCATCATCGACCCGAATACCGGCAGCCCGGTCGGTTCGACGGATCCTTACTTCGTCTCCATCAACGAGGAGCTGTCCGACAAGGGCTTCCTCGTCACCTCGACCGAGGATCTCATCACCTGGGCGCGCACCGGCTCGCTCATGTGGATGACCTTCGGCCTGGCGTGCTGCGCCGTCGAGATGATGCAGATGTCCATGCCGCGCTATGATGCCGAGCGTTTCGGTTTTGCGCCGCGCGCCTCGCCGCGCCAGTCGGACGTGATGATCGTGGCCGGAACGCTCACCAACAAGATGGCGCCCGCCTTCCGCAAGGTCTATGACCAGATGCCGGAGCCGCGCTACGTCATCTCCATGGGCTCCTGCGCCAATGGCGGCGGCTACTATCACTATTCCTACTCCGTGGTTCGTGGCTGCGACCGCATCGTGCCGGTCGACATCTACGTCCCGGGCTGCCCGCCCACGGCTGAGGCACTCCTCTATGGCGTTCTCCTTCTCCAGAAGAAGATCCGCCGCACCGGCACCATCGAGCGCTGAGCAAAGGTCATTGCATGAGTGCTGAGCTCCAAGCCCTGAGCGATCACATCGCCTCGTCCCTCGGCGAGGCGATCGAGGACCGGGCCATTGCCTATGACGAGCTGACGGTCGTCGCCCGCCGCGAGGACATCGTGCGGGTGGCAACGTTCCTGCGGGACGATCCGCAGTGCCGGTTCGTCTGCTTCATCGATATCTGCGGCGCGGATTATCCTGCCCGCGAGGAGCGCTTCGATGTGGTTTACCACTTCCTGGCGCCGCACCATAACCGCCGTATCCGCGTGAAGGTTCGGACGGACGAGGTGACCCCCGTGCCGTCGCTCAACAGCGTCTTCGCGGCGGCGAACTGGTACGAGCGTGAAACCTACGACATGTACGGTGTTCTTTTCACCGGGCACCCGGACCTGCGCCGTATCCTCACCGATTATGGCTTTGAAGGGCACCCCCTGCGCAAGGACTTCCCGATGACCGGGTATGTCGAGGTTCGCTATGACGACGGTCAAGGCCGGGTGGTCTATGAGCCGGTGAAGCTCAGCCAGGAGTTCCGCAACTTCGACTTCCTCTCTCCCTGGGAAGGCACCGACTACGTGCTGCCCGGCGACGAGAAGGCCAAGGCCTTAAGGGGCGGAGAGAGCGACCGATGAGCGAACACAACATCCGCAACTTCACCATCAACTTCGGCCCGCAGCATCCGGCGGCGCACGGCGTGCTGCGCCTCGTGCTGGAGCTGGACGGCGAGGTGGTCGAGCGCGTCGATCCGCATATCGGCCTGCTTCACCGCGGCACCGAGAAGCTGATCGAGTACAAGACCTACGTTCAGGCCAATCCCTATTTCGACCGGCTCGACTATGTCGCGCCGATGAACCAGGAGCATGCCTACTGCCTCGCCATCGAGAAGCTCCTCGGCATTTCTGTGCCCCGCCGGGCCCAGCTCATCCGAGTGCTCTTCGCTGAAATCGGGCGCCTGCTCTCGCACCTCCTGAACGTGACCACGCAGGCCATGGACGTCGGCGCGCTCACGCCGCCCCTCTGGGGCTTCGAGGAGCGCGAGAAGCTGATGATCTTCTACGAGCGCGTCTCCGGCTCCCGCCTGCATGCCAACTACTTCCGGCCCGGTGGCGTCAACATGGACATCCAGCCGGAGCTGATCGACGACATCGAGGCTTTCTGCGACCCGTTCCTGCAGGTGCTCGACGATCTCGATACCCTCGTCATGGGCAGCCGTATCTTCAAGCAGCGCAATGTCGACATCGGCACGATCACGCTGGACGATTGCTTCACCTGGGGCTTCTCCGGTCCTCTGGTCCGCAGCTGCGGCGTGGCCTGGGATCTGCGCAAGTCGCAGCCCTACGAGTGCTACGAGGAGATGGAATTCGACATCCCTGTCGGCAAGAACGGCGACAACTACGACCGCCAGGTCATCCGCATGGAAGAGATGCGCCAGTCGGTCCGCATCATGCGCCAGTGCCTCGACAAGCTGCGGGCGCCGGACGGGCAGGGGCCCGTGACCACGCTCGACGGCAAGATCGCCCCGCCATCCCGCAAGGACATGAAGCGTTCGATGGAAGCGCTGATCCATCACTTCAAGCTGTACACGGAAGGCTTCCACGTCCCTGCGGGCGAGGTCTATGCCGCCGTGGAGGCTCCGAAGGGTGAGTTCGGCGTCTATCTCGTGTCGGACGGCACCAACAAGGCCTATCGCTGCAGGATCCGCGCCCCGGGCTTTGCCCACATGCAGGGCATGGACTTCATGTGCCGCGGCCACATGCTGGCCGACGTCGCGGGCGTCCTGGGCTCCCTCGATATCGTGTTCGGCGAGGTCGACCGCTGAGGAATACCTGCCCCGCAGCCGGAGCAGGAAGCCACGCTCTTTGAAGCGTGCTGAATTGGTTCAAGTCGTGTGGCCGGGCTGATGCCCGGCCATGACGATGAGGAGAAGAGTGTATGGCCGTTCGTAAGCTCGCGCCTGAAGAATTGCAGCCCCAGAGCTTCGTTCTCTCCCCGGAGACCGAGGCTTTTGCGGACAAGGAAATTGCCAAGTATCCCCCGGGCCGGCAGGCCTCGGCCGTGATCGCGTTGCTGGGCAAGGCTCAGGAGCAGGCGGGCGGCTGGCTGCCGCGCAAGGCTATCGAGGCCGTGGCCGCGAAGCTCGACATGGCGGTCATCCGCGTGATGGAGGTGGCGACCTTCTACACGATGTTCAACCTCGAGCCGGTCGGAAAGCACTTCATCCAGTTCTGCGGCACGACGCCCTGCATGCTGCGTGGAGCCGGCGACATCCGGAAGGTCCTGGAAAGCCGCGTCGGCGAGCAGAACCATGTCAGCCCCGATGGCAACTTCTCGTGGCTCGAGGTCGAGTGCCTGGGCGCCTGCTCCAATGCCCCGATGGTGCAGATCAACGACGACTACTACGAAGACCTGACGGCTGAGAACTTCGAGAAGCTCCTCGACGATCTTGCCGCCGGTCGTCCCGTGAAGAAGGGTTCGCAGATCGGCCGGAACCGGTCGGAGCCTTTCGAGGCCGTGAACACCCTGCAGGATCCGACGCTGTATGACGGCTCGCTCGTCGGGGCCTGGCGCAAGCGCTTCGACGAGCAGGCAAAGGCTGCTGAGACTGGTGAAGCCGCCGCCGCGATGGCCTCCATCCCGCAAGAGGTGAAGGCCGCAAAGCCGACCGCAGGCCGCCCCATCGAGAGCCCTGTCGCCGACACCCCTGCGGAGCGCGCCAAGAACGGCGAGACGCCGATCAATCCGGTTGACCGCAAGGAAGCCGCCGATCCGTCGACGGCCACCAAGGGCAAGTCGCATACGGAAGAGGGCGCAAGGCCTGCTCCGCAGAGCCGCAAATCCTACGTGGCTTCGCCCACCAAGGATGGCGAGGCCGTGCCCACCAGCCCGACGACCCCGGAAGCCGGAACGCCGCCCGCCGAGGCCGAGACACGCCGCGACGGCAGCGAGAGCAAGCCGGATGTGGTCGTCGACAAAGACAACATGACGTCCTGATGGAGTGATCGGGAATGCTTCAGGACAAAGATCGTATCTTCACCAATCTCTACGGCTTCCATTCGCCGGATCTCAAGGCTGCGCAGATGCGCGGCGCATGGGACGGAACCAAGTTCCTCCTGGAGCAGGGCCGCGACTGGATCATCAATGAGATGAAGGCCTCCGGCCTGCGCGGCCGCGGCGGCGCAGGCTTCCCCACGGGCCTGAAATGGTCCTTCATGCCCAAGCAGTCGGACGGCCGTCCGCACTATCTGGTCGTGAACGCCGACGAGTCGGAGCCGGGCACCTGCAAGGACCGCGAGATCATGCGGAACGATCCGCATCTCCTGGTCGAGGGTTGCCTTCTCGCATCCTTCGCCATGGGGGCTCATGCGGCCTACATCTACATCCGTGGCGAGTACGTGGCCGAGCGCTTTGCGCTCCAGCGGGCGGTGGATGAGGCCTACGAGGCCAAGCTGATCGGCAAGGACAACATCCACGGTTATCCCTTCGACCTCTACGTCCATCACGGTGCAGGCGCTTACATCTGCGGCGAGGAGACGGCTCTGATCGAGAGCATGGAGGGCAAGAAGGGCATGCCGCGCCTGAAGCCGCCGTTCCCGGCCAATATGGGTCTCTACGGCTGCCCCACGACCGTCAACAACGTCGAGTCCATTGCCGTCGCCGGCACGATCCTGCGCCGCGGCGCCTCCTGGTTCTCCGGCATCGGCCGTCCGAACAACGTGGGCACCAAGCTCTTCTGCGTGTCGGGTCACGTGAACAAGCCCTGCAACGTGGAAGAGGCCATGGGCCTCACCTTCCGCGAGCTGATCGACCGCCATTGCGGCGGCATCCGCGGCGGCTGGGACAACCTGCTCGGCGTCATCCCCGGTGGATCCTCCGTGCCGATCGTTCCGGCCCATGAGATCGCCGACGCCTACATGGATTTCGACACCCTTCGTAATCTCAAGTCGGGCCTCGGCACCGCCGCCGTGATCGTGATGGACAAGTCCACCGATATCGTCCGCGCCATCGCTCGCCTGGCATACTTCTACAAGCATGAGAGCTGCGGCCAGTGCACCCCGTGCCGTGAGGGTACGGGCTGGATGTGGCGGGTGCTCAACCGCATGGCCGAGGGCCGCGCCCAAAAGCGCGAGATCGACATGTTGCTCGAAGTCTCGACCCAGATCGAAGGCCACACCATCTGCGCGCTCGGCGACGCGGCGGCTTGGCCGGTTCAGGGTCTGATCCGCCACTTCCGTCACGAGATCGAGAAGCGGATCGACGATTACGCGGCGAACCCGCATTCCGAATCCGTCATGATCGCGGCGGAGTGAGATTGAAGATGGCGAAAATCATCGTTGATGGCGTCGAGGTCGACGTTCCTGCGGAATACACCCTGCTCCAGGCGGCTGAGGCGGCCGGTGCGGAGATTCCGCGCTTCTGCTACCATGAGCGGCTCTCGATCGCCGGCAACTGCCGCATGTGCCTCGTCGAGGTGAAGGGCGCGCCGAAGCCGGTCGCGTCCTGCGCCTGGGGCGTACGCGACTGCCGTCCGGGCCCGAACGGCGAGCCGCCGGAAGTCTCCACCAAGTCGCCGACGGTCAAGAAGGCGCGGGAAGGGGTGATGGAGTTCCTCCTCATCAACCACCCGCTCGACTGCCCGATCTGCGACCAGGGCGGCCAGTGCGACCTGCAGGACCAGGCCATGGCCTACGGGGTCGACACCAGCCGCTTCCACGAGAACAAGCGCGCGGTCACCGACAAGTACCTCGGCCCGCTGGTGCGCACCTCCATGAACCGGTGCATTCACTGCACCCGCTGCGTGCGCTTCTCGGCCGAAGTGGCCGGCGTGCCGGATCTCGGCGCCCTGTGGCGCGGCGAGGACATGGAGATCACGAGCTATCTCGAGAAGGCCCTCGGCTCCGAGCTTCAGGCCAACGTGGCGGATCTCTGCCCGGTCGGCGCTCTCACCCACAAGCCGGAAGCCTATCATTACCGCCCCTGGGAGCTCACCAAGACCGACTCCGTCGACGTGATGGATGCGGTCGGCTCCTCGATCCGCGTCGATTCCCGTGGGCGCGAGGTCATGCGCATCCTGCCGCGCGTGAACGAGGCGGTGAACGAGGAGTGGATCACCGACAAGACCCGCCAGATCGTGGACGGCCTGCGCCTCCAGCGCCTCGACCGCCCCTTCGTGCGGGAGAACGGCCGCCTGCGCCCTGCCTCCTGGCAGGAGGCCTTCGCCACCATCGCTGCCCGCGTGAAGGGCACTGACCCGAAGCGCATCGGCGCCATCGTGGGCGATCTCGCTGCGGTTGAGGAGATGTACGCCCTGAAGCTCCTCATGGAGAGCCTCGGCGTCACCAACATCGACGCCCGCCAGGACGGCAGCGTGCTGACCCCGGTCTACGGCCGCGGCTCCTACCTGTTCAACACCACCATCTCCGGCATCGAGGATGCGGACGCGATCCTGATCGTGGGTTCGAATCCGCGCATCGAGGCCTCGCTCGTCAACGTGCGTATCCGCAAGCGCTGGCGCATGGCCCCGCCGCCGATCGCCATGATCGGCGAGCATGCGGACCTCACCTATCCTTACGAGTATCTCGGCGCCGGTCCCGAGACGCTCTCGGAGCTCGCCTCGGGTCGCCACAGCTTCATCGAGAAGCTCCGCGGCGCCGAGCGTCCGCTGATCATCGTGGGGCAGGGCGTTCTTTCCCGCCCGGACGGTCTGGCGGTTCTCTCCACTGTCGCTCAGCTTGCCCGTGATGTGGGCGCGGTGAAGGACGGCTGGAACGGCTTCTCGGTTCTGCACACCGCCGCGTCCCGCGTCGGCGCCCTCGATCTCGGCCTCGTGCCGGGCGATTGGGGCCTGAACGCCCAGACCATGGCGCAGGGCGAAGTGGACGTGCTGTTCAATCTCGGCGCGGACGAGATCGACATCGCTCCCGGGGCCTTCGTGATCTACCAGGGCACCCATGGCGACCGCGGCGCGCACCGCGCCGACGTGATCCTGCCGGCGGCGACCTATACGGAGAAGTCCGGCACCTACGTCAACACGGAAGGCCGGGTGCAGCTCGCCAACCGCGCGGCTTTCGCCCCCGGCGAGGCCCGCGAGGACTGGGCGATCCTGCGCGCTCTGTCCGACGTGCTGGGCCACCGCCTGCCGTTCGACTCGCTCAATGCCCTGCGCGCCAAGCTCTATGCCGCCTATCCGCATTTCGCCGCGGTCGAGACGGTTCAGCCGGCGGACGGCTTCGCGGCCATCCAGGCGCTTGCCAATATCGGCGGCACCCTCGGACGCGAGCCTTTCGTGAGCCCGGTGAAGGACTTCTACCTGACGAACCCCATTGCCCGCGCCTCCGGCGTCATGGCCGAGTGCTCCGCGCTCGCCCGTGAGCTGAAGCTCGAGGCGGCTGAGTAAGAGGAACGGATCATGGAATTTGGGGACATCCTCCTCGCCGTCGCGATCATGCTGGGCAAGAGCCTGCTCATGCTGGTCGCGCTTCTCATCTTCATCGCCTACGCGCTCTATGCCGACCGCAAGGTCTGGGCGGCCGTTCAGCTGCGCCGCGGCCCGAACGTGGTCGGACCCTGGGGCCTGCTCCAGTCGTTTGCCGATCTGCTCAAGTTCGTCCTGAAGGAGCCGATCATCCCGGCGCCTGCCAACAAGGGCATGTTCCTGCTGGCGCCGTTGCTGATGTGTACCCTGTCGCTGGCGGCCTGGGCGGTCATTCCGCTCAATGCCGGCTGGGCCATCGCCGACATCAATGTGGGCATCCTGTACATTTTCGCGATCTCGTCGCTCGGCGTCTACGGCGTCATCATGGGCGGCTGGGCCTCGAACTCGAAATACCCGTTCCTCGGCGCGCTCCGTTCGGCCGCCCAGATGGTGTCCTACGAGGTGTCGATCGGCTTCGTGATCGTGACGGTGCTCATGTGCGCCGGCACCCTGAACCTGTCGGCCATCGTGGAAGCTCAGAACTCCAGCCTCGGCATCCTGGGCTGGTACTGGCTGCCGCTCTTCCCGATGTTCGTGGTGTTCTTCATCTCGGCCATGGCTGAGACGAACCGCCCGCCCTTCGACCTGCCGGAGGCCGAATCCGAGCTCGTGGCAGGCTATATGGTGGAATATTCCTCCACCCCGTACCTGCTCTTCATGCTCGGCGAGTACGTGGCCATCATGACCATGTGCGCGCTCGGCACGATCCTGTTCCTCGGCGGCTGGCTGTCGCCGATCCCGTTCGCCCCTTTCACCTGGGTGCCCGGCGTGATCTGGTTCGTGCTGAAGGCGAGCTTCCTCTTCATCCTCATCGCCATGGTGAAAGCCTTGGTGCCCCGCTATCGCTACGATCAGCTCATGCGCCTCGGCTGGAAGGTCTTCCTGCCCCTGTCGCTCGCCATGGTCGTGATCGTGGCGGCTGTCCTCATGGCAACCGGCAATGCGCCGGGCGTCCGCTAAAGGAGATCGGCCATGCAGCTCGACCGCATTGCCCAGTCGCTCCTGCTGAAGGAGTTCGTCGCAGGCTTCATCCTGACGGTGAAGTACTTCTTCAAGCCGAAGGCGACCCTGAACTACCCGTTCGAGATGGGCCACCGCGGGCCTCGCTTCCGCGGCGAGCACGCCCTGCGGCGCTATCCCAACGGGGAAGAGCGCTGCATCGCCTGCAAGCTCTGCGAAGCCATCTGCCCGGCGCAGGCCATCACCATCGAGGCCGGCCCGCGCCGGAACGACGGCACCCGCCGCACGACCCGCTACGACATCGACATGGTGAAGTGCATCTATTGCGGCATGTGCCAGGAGGCCTGCCCGGTGGACGCCATCGTCGAGGGGCCGAACTTCGAATTCTCGGTAGAGACCCGCGAGGAGCTCTACTACGACAAGGCCAAGCTTCTCGAGAACGGGGAGCGCTGGGAGCGCGAGATCGCGAAGAACCTCGCGAAGAACGCCCCCTACCGGTAAGAGCGCCTCTGGCCCGGTGAGGGCAGGGAGGCAAGCAGCTCCGGCGGGTTGTCCCCGCCGGATTCGGAATTTATAGACAGGCCGCCGGATTCTTCCGGGGCAACGTCGGAAGGGGCCGCCTTGTGCGGCTTGAACTGAGCATGACGGTTACCGCCGCCTTCTTCTATCTGTTCGCGACGATCACGATCGCCTCCGGCTTCATGGTGATTGCCTCCCGCAATCCCGTGCAGTCGGTGCTGTTCCTCATCCTGGCCTTCGTGAATGCGGCGGGCCTGTTCCTGCTGATGGGGGCAGAGTTCCTGGCGATGATCCTGGTGATCGTCTATGTGGGCGCGGTCGCGGTGCTGTTCCTCTTCGTCGTCATGATGCTCGACGTGGATTTTGCGGCGCTGCGCCAGGGTTTCCTGCAGTACCTGCCCATCGGCGGCCTGATCGGGTTGATCCTCCTGCTGGAGCTGATCCTCGTGGTCGGCACCTACACCGTCGATCCGGGCCTGGTCCGGTCCCCACAGGTGCCGATCCCGTCGGCCGACGTCATGACCAACACCGAGGCCATCGGCCAGGTGCTCTACACCCGCTACTTCTATTTCTTCCAGGCCGCCGGCCTGATCCTGCTGGTCGCCATGATCGGTGCCATCGTCCTGACCCTGCGCGAGCGGGTCGGCGTGCGGCGCCAGGACATTTCCAAGCAGAACGCCCGGACGCAGGAAACGGCCGTCGAGGTGCGGAAGGTTCCCTTCCGCCAGGGCATCTAAGGAGGCACGCCATGGTTATCGGACTGGGTCATTATCTCACCGTCGCGGCCGTCCTCTTCACGCTCGGCGTGTTCGGCATCTTCATCAACCGGAAGAACGTGATCGTCATCCTGATGTCCATCGAGCTGATCCTGCTCGCCGTGAACATCAACATGGTCGCCTTCTCGACCCACCTGAACGACATCGTCGGCCAGGTCTTCGCCATGCTGATCCTCACGGTCGCGGCGGCGGAGGCGGCCATCGGGCTGGCCATTCTGGTGGTCTTCTTCCGCAACCGTGGCTCGATCGCGGTTGAAGACGTCAACATGATGAGGGGCTAGGAGCATGATTCAGAAAAGTGGGAACCGGTTTTCTGAACAAAATCATGCATCAGCTGTAAGCCCGAACGGACCGGCGAAGTAAACGCACATGTATCACGCAATCGTCTTCCTGCCGCTCGTCGGCTTCCTCATCGCAGGCCTCTTCGGCCGCGTGCTCGGCCCCCGGCCGAGCGAGATCATCACCACGGCGCTGCTCTTCGTGGCGGCCGTCCTCTCCTGGGTGTCCTTCATCCAGGTCGGCTTCGGAGACGGCGCCACCCGGGTCCAGGTCGCCCATTGGATGTCCGTCGGCGACCTCCAGGTCGACTGGGCGTTCCGGATCGACACGCTGACGGCCATGATGCTGGTGGTGGTGAACACCGTCTCGGCGCTCGTGCACCTCTACTCTATCGGCTACATGCACGAGGATCCGCACCGCTCGCGCTTCTTCGCCTATCTGTCGCTCTTCACCTTCACCATGCTCATGCTGGTGACGGCCGACAACCTCGTCCAGATGTTCTTCGGCTGGGAAGGCGTGGGTCTCGCGAGCTACCTGCTCATCGGCTTCTGGTATCAGAAGGATTCCGCCAACGCGGCGGCCATGAAGGCCTTCATCGTCAACCGTGTCGGCGATTTCGGCTTCCTGCTCGGCATCTTCACGGTCTTCGTGCTTTTCGGCGGCGTCACCTTCGACGCGATCTTCCCGCGCGTGGCTGAGCTGGCGAATGCCAACTTCACCTTCCTCGGGATCGAGTGGCATGCCCTGACCATCGCCTGCCTGCTGCTCTTCATGGGCGCCATGGGCAAGTCGGCGCAGTTCCTGCTGCACACCTGGCTGCCGGACGCGATGGAAGGCCCGACCCCGGTCTCCGCCCTCATCCACGCCGCCACCATGGTGACAGCCGGCGTGTTCATGGTCGCGCGCCTGTCGCCGATCTTCGAGTACGCACCGGCTGCGCTCACCGTCGTGACGGTCATCGGCGGCATCACGGCCTTCTTCGCCGCGACCGTGGGTCTGGTCCAGAACGACATCAAGCGCGTCATCGCCTATTCGACCTGCTCGCAGCTCGGCTACATGTTCGTGGCCCTCGGCGTCGGCGCTTACAGCGCGGGCGTGTTCCACCTGTTCACCCACGCCTTCTTCAAGGCGCTGCTGTTCCTGGGTGCGGGCTCGGTGATCCATGCCATGCACCACGAGCAGGACATGCGCCACATGGGAGCGCTCCGCCGCTACATCCCCATCACCATGGCCATGATGCTCATCGGCAACCTGGCGCTGACCGGCTTTCCGTTCACCGCCGGCTACTACTCGAAGGACGCGATCATCGAGGCGGCCTACGCGGCCCGTTCGACCGCCGGCTCCTTCGCCTTCCTGGCAACGGTCGTCGCTGCCTTCATGACGTCGTTCTATTCCTGGCGCTTGTTCTTCCTCACCTTCGAGGGCACTGCCCGCTGGGGTCACAGCCATCATGGTCATGCGGCTCACGCGGGCCATGCGGCTCACGCGCCGCACGACCACGAGGGTGTAGAGCATGACGATCACAGCCGGGATGTGGAGCCTGCCCATCACGCCCAGCACGAGCATGGTCACCATGGGGACCACACGCCCCATGAGAGCCCGCTGGTGATGCTGGTGCCGCTCGTCGTGCTCGCCATTGGCGCAGTCCTGGCCGGTATCGTGTTCCACGATGCCTTCATCGGCGAAGGCTATCAGGACTTCTGGAAGGGGGCCCTGTTCGCCCGTCCCGAGAACCACATCCTGGAGGAGATGCACCACCTCCCGGGCTGGGTACCGCTCCTGCCGTCGATCATGATGGGTCTCGGCTTTGTGCTCGCTTGGTACATGTACATCGTCGACACCAAGCAGCCGGCAAGGCTCGCGTCCGATCACCCGATCCTGTACCGCTTCCTGCTCAACAAGTGGTACTTCGACGAGCTCTACGACGCGATCTTCGTGCGGCCCGCCATGTCCATCGGCCGCTTCTTCTGGCGGACCGGCGACCAGCGCATCATCGACGGACTTGGCCCTGACGGCATCTCCGCCCGCGTCCTCGACGTGACGCGCGGGGTGGTGCGGGTGCAGACCGGCTACGTCTATCACTATGCCTTCGCGATGCTGATCGGCGTTGCGGCTCTCGTGACCTTCTATCTCTTCAGGGGAGCCCACTAATGCTCGGCTTCGGCATCCTCTCGGGCCTTCTGGTCCTGCCGCTCGTCGGAGCGGCCTTCATCCTGACCCTGCGCGGCGACAGCGAGGCTGCTCGCTCCAACGCCCGCTGGGCGGCGCTTGCCACGACGATTGCCACCTTCCTGCTGTCGCTCGTCGCCTGGGCGCGGTTCGACACGGCCACGGCATCGTTCCAGCTCGTGGAAAGCCATGTCTGGCTGACCGAGACCATCCGGTTCAAGCTCGGCGTCGACGGCTTCTCCATGCCGCTGATCCTGCTCACCACCTTCCTGATGCCGTTCTGCATCCTGGCCTCGTGGGAGTCGATCGGCCATCGGGTGAAGGAATACTTCGTCGCCTTCCTGGTCCTCGAGACCACGATGATCGGCGTGTTCTGCGCCCTCGATCTCGTGCTGTTCTACCTGTTCTTCGAGGCAGGCCTGATTCCGATGTTCCTCATCATCGGCATCTGGGGCGGCAAGCGGCGCATCTACGCGAGCTTCAAGTTCTTCCTCTACACGCTGCTCGGCTCCGTGCTGATGCTGCTCGCCATCATGGCCATGTACTGGCAGGCGGGCACCACCGACATCCCGACGCTTCTCGCCCACAATTTCCCGTCGAACCTGCAGACCTGGCTCTGGCTCGCCTTCTTCGCATCCTTTGCGGTGAAGATGCCCATGTGGCCGGTCCACACCTGGTTGCCAGACGCCCACGTGGAAGCGCCGACCGCAGGCTCGGTGATCCTGGCCGGCGTTCTGCTGAAGATGGGCGGCTACGGCTTCATCCGTGTGTCGCTGCCAATGTTCCCGGAGGCTTCGGAGTATTTCGCCCCGTTGGTCTTCGCTCTTTCCGTCATCGCGATCATCTACACCTCGCTGGTCGCCCTGATGCAGGAGGACATCAAGAAACTCATTGCCTATTCCTCGGTGGCGCATATGGGCTTCGTGACCATGGGCCTGTTCAGCATGAACGAGCAGGGCATCCAGGGCGCCATGTTCACCATGATCTCCCACGGCCTCATCTCCGGCGCGCTCTTCCTCTGCGTGGGCGTGATCTACGACCGGATGCACACCCGCGAGATCAAGGCCTATGGCGGCCTCGTGAACCGGATGCCCATGTATGCGGTGGTGTTCCTGATCCTGACCATGGCCAACGTGGCCCTGCCGGGCACCTCGGGCTTCATCGGCGAGTTCCTGACCCTGATGGGAGCCTTCCGGTCCAACACCTGGGTGGCGTTCTTCGCGACAACCGGCGTGATCCTCTCGGCCGCTTACGCGCTCTGGCTCTATCGTCGTGTGGTCTACGGAGAGCTCGACAAGCCGGCGCTCCAGACGATCACCGACCTGAACCGCCGTGAGATCATCACTTTCGCGCCGCTGATCCTGCTCATCATCTATTACGGCGTGCAGCCCGGTCCGATCCTCGACGTCTTCGCGGCACCGACGGAGACGCTTCTCAACAACGTTCAGGCTGCGCTCGCCACCGTGAAAACGGCAGCTGTCGCCGCACACTGAGGTCATGATGAACCCCGCCTTCACCATCCCCGCATTCGGCCCCGTGCTGCCAGAGATCCTCATGGCGGCCGGAGCCCTCATCATGGTCCTGTTCGGCGCCATCCGTGGCGAGCGACCGGGCTACGCCATGAACATCATCGCCCTGGCGCTTCTCGCCGTCACCTTCGTGGCGGTGCTGATGCTGCCGGGCGAGCGTGTCGAGACCATGGGCGGCTCCTTCGTGGTCGACGGCTTCGCCAAGTTCATGAAGGCCCTGACGCTCATCGCCTCCGCCGGCGGCGTCATTCTCTCGCTCGACTACATGCGCCGCGAGGGGATCAGCCGCTTCGAGTACCCGATCCTGATCGTGCTCTCGACCATCGGCATGATGATGGTGATCTCGGCCAATGACCTGATCGCCCTCTATATCGGCCTTGAGCTTCTGAGCCTGTCGTCCTACGTCATCGCCGCCTTTGACCGCGACAACGTGCGCTCGACCGAGGCCGGCCTGAAGTACTTCGTGCTCGGCTCGCTCTCGTCCGGCATGCTGCTCTACGGCTCGTCCCTGGTCTACGGCTTCTCCGGCAGCGTCTCCTTCCCGGTCATTGCTACCGTCCTTCAGGGCAATGTGAGCATCGGCGCCATCGTCGGCCTCGTCTTCGTGGCCGCCGGCATCGCCTTCAAGATCTCGGCCGTGCCGTTCCATATGTGGACACCGGACGTCTATGAGGGCTCGCCCACGCCGGTCACCGCCTTCTTCGCCGCCGCTCCCAAGATGGCCGGCATGGCCATGGCCACCCGCGTGTTCATCGATGCCTTCCCGGGCATCACGGTCCAGTGGCAGCAGATCATCGTCTTCATTTCCATTGCCTCCATGGTGCTCGGCTCCTTCGCGGCCATCGGCCAGCGCAACATCAAGCGCCTGATGGCTTATTCCTCCATCGGCAACGTGGGCTATGCGCTGATCGGCCTCTCGGCCGGCACGGCCGAGGGCATTCAGGGCGTCATCGTCTACATGGCGATCTATCTCGCCATGACGCTCGGCACCTTCGCGGTGATCCTCGGCATGCGTCGCGGCAACGTGATGTACGAGACGGTGGACGATCTCTCCGGGATGGCGCGGACCCATCCGGTGCTCGCCTTCTGCCTCGGCATGATGATGTTCTCGCTCGCGGGTATCCCGCCGCTCGCCGGCTTCTTCGCCAAGTTCGCAGTGTTCAACGCAGCCATCGAGGCCGACCTGGTGGCGCTTGCCATCATCGGCGTTGTGACCAGCGTGATCGGCGCCTACTACTACCTGCGCATCGTGAAGGTGATGTACTTCGATGAGCCGGCCGAGCGTTACGATGCCATGCCGGCAGGCGTGAAGCTCGTCCTTGCGCTCTGCAGCATCTTCGTCGTCCTCTTCGGCATCGTTCCGGCGCCGCTGGTGGCGGCCGCGCGCGCTGCCGCGAGCTCCTTGTTCTGATCGTGCACCTGTCGCCCGAGACCGAGTCCGCCGGATACAGGCTGCTCTCCCTTGAGGCGACAGGCTCGACGAACGACGACGCCCTCCAGGCAGGCCAATCGGGCGATCCGGGCCAGCTCTGGATCGTCGCCGCCGAGCAGCTTGCCGGCAGGGGGCGGCACGGCCGGCAGTGGTCGTCGCCTCAGGGCAACCTCTATGCCAGCCTTCTGCTGATCGATCCCTGCGAGGTCGCCTCTGCGCCGCAGCTTGGTTTCGTGGCCGGGCTTGCCCTGCACGAGGCGGTGGAGGCGGTCACTGGCCTTGGCGCTCCGCGCCTTGCCCTTAAATGGCCAAACGATCTTCTGCTTGATGGCGCCAAGGTCTCGGGCCTTCTGCTCGAAGGGCACAGGCTTGAGCCCGGAGGGCAACTCGCCACCGTGATCGGCTTCGGGGTGAACGTATCGTTCGCTCCCTCCGGCACCCCGTATCCGGCAACGAGCCTGCAACAGGTGAAGCCCAACCTGAGCCGCGATCAGGTTTTTCTTGCTCTCTCTTCCGCCTTTGCCAGTGCCTTCGCGGCATGGCGGGCATCGTCCCGCATCAACGTGTCCGATCCGTTCGGCGCCATCCGGAAGCTCTGGCTCGAGCGCGCCGCCGGGGTGGGGCAGGAGGTCACCCTCCGGCTGCCCTCGGGCGAGAAGCGGGGCGTCTTCGAAGGCCTCGACCGTTTCGGACGCCTGCAGCTCAACGGCGCCGCCGGCATGGAACTCATCGACGCGGGCGACCTTTATTTTCCCAATTTGCTGCACGATATAACCAAGCCGAGCGCTGGCACGAAAAGGTCTCAATCTTAATGGCATCCCACCAGGACGAATTGGTCTTCCTCCCTCTTGGCGGTCTCGGCGAGATCGGCATGAACGCTGCCCTCTACGGCTTCGGCCCGGAGAACGACCGTCAGTGGATTCTGGTCGATTGCGGCATGGGCTTCGGCGGCGAGGAGAACCTGCCTGGCATCGACCTCGTCTATCCGGACCTGCGCTTCATCGAAGAGGAGCGCCACAACCTTCTGGGTATCTTCATCACCCATGCCCACGAGGACCACATCGGCGCCCTCGTCGAGATGTGGCCACGCCTGCAGGCGCCCGTCTATGCCACGAAATTCGCCATCGGTCTCCTGGAAACGCGCCGCCTGTCCGAGGCTGGCGCGCCGAAGATCGACCTGAACGAGATCGTGCCGGGTCAGCGGCTGAAGCTCGGGCCCTTCGACATCGAATATGTGCCGGTCGCGCATTCGATTCCCGAGTCGAACGCGCTTGCGATCCGCACGCCCCACGGTCTCGTGGTTCATACGGGCGACTGGAAGCTCGATAATACCCCTTATCTCGGCAGCCTGACCTCGGAGGAGGCGTTCCGCTCCTTGGGGGATGAGGGCGTTCTGGCGCTCATCTGCGATTCCACCAATGTGGTGCGCGAAGGCGTCAGCCCCAGCGAATCCGACGTGGCCAAGAACCTGGCACAGTTGATCAACGATGCGCCGCATCGGGTTGCCATCACGACCTTCGCGTCCAACGTCGCCCGCATCCGCTCCGTGGCGGAGGCCGCCCGCGAGTGCGGACGTGAAGTGATCGTTGTGGGCCGGGCCATGGACCGGGTCGTCGACGTGGCGAAGGAGTGCGGCTACCTCGAAGATCTGCCCGAGTTCCGCGCGGCGGATAGCTTCGGCTACATGCCGCGCGACAAAGTCGTGGCCATTCTCACAGGCTCCCAAGGCGAGCCCCGTGCCGCCCTGGCCCGCATCGCCCAGGATGAGCATCCGGATATTGCGCTCTCTGCCGGTGACCGCGTGATCTTCTCGTCCCGAGCTATTCCGGGCAATGAGAAGGCGGTTGGCTCCATCATCAACAGTCTGATCGAGCAGGGCATCGAGGTGATCACGGACCGAACCGAACTGGTCCACGTCTCAGGCCATCCGCGCCGGGGCGAGCTCGCCCAGATGTACCAGTGGACGAAGCCTCGCATCGCGATTCCCGCCCATGGCGAGCCGCTGCACCTGAGCGAGCATGCGAAGTTCGCCCGCCAGCAGGGCGTGCCGGAGGTGGTTCGCGCGAAGAACGGGAGCCTGGTGCGTCTCGCGCCCGGTCCGGCCGAGATCGTCGACAACATTCCGGCCGGTCGTCTCTATCGCGATGGCAACATCGTCATCGGCGCCGGGGACCGGGCACTGCCAGAGCGCCGCAAGCTTGCCTTCGCGGGCATCGTGACGGTTGCGATCGCTATCGACGACCGGGGCGAACTCGTGGGCGATCCGGTGATCGACGCCATGGGCCTGCCGGACAAGAACCGGCAGGGCAGGGATCTGACCGACATCATCGCCGACACCGTGGCGGACCTGCTCGATGGGTTGCCGAAGGCCAAGCGCCGGGATCCGGAGGCGGTCGAGAACGCCGTCCACCGGGCGGTCCGCGCGGCCGTGAACCAGGAATGGGGCAAGAAGCCCGCCTGCCATGTTCTCGTGATCGAGGCATAGGGTATCGAGCCCTGGGAGAGCCAGATGATCGGACGTCTCAATCATGTTGCCATCGCGGTTCGCGATATCGCGGCGGCTTCCGAGGTCTACCGCAAGACCCTTGGTGCCCAGGTGTCGGCGCCTGAGCCGCTTGAGGAGCACGGTGTGACCGTCGTGTTCATCACGCTGCCCAACACCAAGATCGAGCTGTTGGAGCCCTTAGGCGCGGAATCCCCCATTGCCCGCTTCCTGGAGAAGAACCCGGACGGCGGGATGCATCACATCTGCTACGAGGTCGACGATATCGAAGTTGCACGGGACCAGCTTGTGAATTCCGGGGCCAGGGTGCTCGGAACCGGCGAGCCGAAGATCGGAGCTCATGGAAAACCCGTGCTTTTCCTGCACCCGAAAGACTTCAATGGTACTCTCATCGAGCTTGAGCAAGCCTGAGGACAAGCTGTTGACAAACCTTGTGAAAACCCTTTCCGGCTCGGTCTGGTCCACCCTGGGCGTCGTGGTGGTCGTCTCAGCGCTTGGCGTAGCCATCGCGGTCAACGGCTTCGACCTGCGGGTGAGCGGCAGCTTGGCCCTCTACTTCGTGATCTGGTGGATTCTGCTCTTTGCCGTTCTGCCCTTCGGCGTCCGCAGCCAGGCGGAGACCGGTGAGGTGGTCCGAGGCAGCGAGCCCGGAGCGCCTGCGCTTCCCGCCCTGCGCGAGAAGGCGATCTGGACGACACTCGTCGCTTCGGTGGTGCTGGTGATCGTCGCAGCGGTCTTCCCGCTGGCAGGACTTTGAAGTCTTCGAGGCTCAGCCCAAAAGAAAAGCAAGGCTTTCGCCTTGCCTGAACTGCCTTTTGGCAATTTTTGATCCCTGGCATTCTTAGGCCGGCGCCTGTCTGGCGCTTAGGGGTCTTGTTCCTCCCGAAACTCGGACCGTAGCCTCTGACCCTTGAAGGTCTAAAGACGTTAGGATTTTGTTTATAGTCACCTTCCGTTGGGGTGTCACCTTTCTCAAGCCGTCGATGATGCAAAATTCGGCGTTTCATGTATTCATCTTTGGTCTAATCCGCCTCGCCGCAGGCCCTGCGAACCGATGACAGCTTGTCTTTTGCCCGGGGCCTGTGTTGTGTGCGGGAAACGAGTCGTTACTCAGCTTCCGTTCAGATCGAGACCTTAAAAGGCGTCCCATGCGTTTGAGCCGCTACTTCCTCCCCATCCTCCGCGAGACGCCCAAGGAGGCGGAGATCGTCTCCCACCGCCTGATGCTGCGCGCGGGCATGATTCGCCAGGAATCGGCGGGCATCTATGCCTGGCTGCCGCTGGGCTTGAGGGTCCTGAACAAGGTCAACGCCATCGTCCGCGAGGAGCAGAACCGCTCCGGCGCCGTCGAACTTCTCATGCCCACGATCCAGTCGGCCGATCTGTGGCGCGAGTCGGGTCGCTACGACGCCTATGGCAAGGAGATGCTGCGCATCCAGGACCGCCATGAGCGTGAGATGCTGTTCGGCCCCACCAACGAGGAGATGATCACGGAGATCTTCCGTGGGTATGTGCGCTCCTACAAGGACCTGCCCCTGAACCTCTATCACATCCAGTGGAAGTTCCGGGACGAAGTGCGCCCGCGTTTCGGCGTCATGCGTTCCCGCGAGTTCCTGATGAAGGACGCCTACTCCTTCGATCTCGATCAGGCCGGCGCCGTCCATTCCTACAACAAGATGTTCGTGGCTTACCTGCGCACCTTCGCCCGGATGGGCCTGAAAGCCATCCCGATGCGGGCGGATACCGGCCCCATCGGCGGAAACCTGAGCCACGAGTTCATCATCCTGGCCTCGACGGGCGAGAGCGAGGTGTTCTGCCACGCGGATTACCTGAACTTCGACATTCCGGCGGTCGACACCGATTTCGACGACGTTCCCGGCCTGCAGAGCACCGTCGACAAGTGGACGTCGCTCTATGCCGCGACATCCGAGATGCACGATGCTGCGGCGTTTGACGCCGTTCCGGGCGAGAAGAAGATGTCCGCGCGCGGCATCGAGGTCGGCCACATCTTCTACTTCGGCACCAAGTATTCCGAGCCCATGGGCGCGAGAGTCATGGGGCCGGACGGGCAGGAGCGGGACGTCCATATGGGCTCCTACGGCATTGGCCCGAGCCGCCTGATCGCCGCCATCATCGAGGCCAGCCACGACGAGAACGGCATCATCTGGCCCGAGGCCGTGGCGCCCTTCGACGTTGCGATCCTCAACCTGAAGGCAGGCGACTCCGCCACGGATGCTGCCTGCGAGCGGCTCTACCGCGAGCTCTCCGCCGCCGGCCGCGACGTACTCTACGATGATCGCGACGAGCGCCCTGGCGGCAAGTTTGCTACCGCCGACCTCATCGGCGTGCCGTGGCAGGTGGTGATCGGTCCGAAGGGCCTTGCCGAGGGCAAGGTGGAGCTGAAGCGCCGCGCCACCGGTGAGCGCGAGACGCTGTCCCTCGAGGACGTGGCCGCGCGCCTGATCGGTCACCGATAAGCTCCCATGGCCAAGGCACCGGACACCAAAGCGACACCTACGGGGACGAAACCCTTCTCGCTCTTCGAGTGGATGCTCGCCGGGCGTTACCTGCGCACGCGGCGGCGGGAAGGGTTCGTTTCGGTCATCGCCGGCTTCTCGTTCCTTGGCATCATGCTCGGCGTCGCCACGCTGATCGTGGTGCTCTCGGTCATGAACGGTTTCCGCAAGGAGCTGCTCGACAAGATCGTCGGCATCAACGGCCATATCTTCGTGGCCCCCCTGGAAAGCCCCTTGACCGACTATCCGGAGGTCGCCGCGCGCATCGCCGCCGTGCCGGGCGTCAGGCGCGCCATTCCGCTCGTGGAGGGGCAGGCCTTCGGTTCCTCGCAGTACAACGGCAGCGGTGTGCTCGTGCGCGGCATTCGCCCTGAGGACCTGCAGAAGATCCAGCATATCTCCGGCAATATCCGTCAGGGCACGCTCGATGATTTCGAAGGAGGCGAGGGGGTGGCGATCGGCCGGCGTCTCGCCGATGCCCTGTCGCTCCAGGCGGGCGATACGTTTACGCTGATTACGCCCCGTGGCGCCTCCACGCCGTTCGGCACGGCACCGCGGGTAAAAGGCTATCCGGTCAAGGCGATCTTCGAGATCGGCATGTCGGAGTTCGACTCCACCTTCGTGTTCATGCCGCTCACGGAGGCACAGAACTATTTCAACCGTCAGGGCGACGTGCAGCTGATCGAGGTCTATCTCGACAATGCCGACCGGGTGGACGAGGCGCGTATGGCCATCGACGAGGCGGCGGGGCGGCCGATCCTGATGACCGACTGGCGCCAGCGCAACCGAACCTTCTTCGGGGCGCTCGAGGTCGAGCGCAACGTGATGTTCCTCATCCTCACGCTCATCGTGCTGGTGGCGGCGCTCAACATCATCTCCGGCCTCATCATGCTCGTGAAGGACAAGTCGGAGGACATCGCGATCCTGCGCACCATGGGGGCGACACGCGGCGCCATCATGCGGGTCTTTCTCATTACGGGCGCTTCCATCGGCATCGTCGGCACCATCGCGGGCTTCGGCCTCGGTCTCCTGCTCGCGCTCAATGTCGAGACCATCCGCGATGTGATCTCGCGGCTCACGAGCACGAATCTCTTTCCGGCTGAACTCTATTTCCTGAGCCGACTGCCTGCCGATGTGAACCCCACCGAAGTGGCGACCATTCTCATCATGGCGATGGTGCTGTCGCTGCTCGCGACCCTCTATCCCTCCTGGCGGGCCGCGAAACTCGATCCTGTCGAAGCGTTGCGTTACGGTTGAGTATGTCGCCAGCCCAGTCCCAGCCCGCCCTGTACCTGTCGAAAGTCGAGCGTCGCTACCCGCAGGGTGACAGCTTCCTCGAAGTGCTGCGCGGGGCAGACCTTGCGATCTGGCCGGGCGAGATCGTCGCCCTCGTGGCGCCCTCGGGCACGGGCAAGTCGACCCTGCTTCATGTGGCGGGGCTGCTTGAAAAGCCCGATGGCGGCGAGGTCTTCGTCGGCTCGAAGCAGACGGCCGCCATGAACGACCAGGATCGCACCCGCGTCCGCCGCGAGGAACTCGGCTTCGTCTACCAGTTTCACCATCTCCTGCCGGAATTCTCCGCCCTGGAGAACGTGGTGATCCCGCAGCTCATCCGCGGTCTGCCGAAGGCGGAAGCACAGGATCGCGCGAAGCAGCTCCTGACCTTCCTGGGGTTGGGCAAGCGCCTCGACCACCGCCCGGGCGAGCTCTCCGGCGGTGAGCAGCAGCGCGTCGCCATCGCCCGCGCGGTTGCCAATGCCCCGCGCCTGCTGCTGGCCGACGAGCCCACCGGCAACCTCGACCCGCACACGGCCGACCGGGTCTTCCAGACCCTCGTGGCCATCGTCCGCGCCTCGAAGCTCGCGGCTCTCATCGCCACCCACAACATGGATCTCGCCGCCCGCATGGACCGGCGCGTGACCATCCGCGATGGGCTGATCGTTCAGCTGCCCTGAGCTTTCATTCTTTCAGTCTGAAGTGGCGCTAGACGCCCTTGAGGCGCTCCCGTCTGGGGGATCGCGTCTTTACGCTTTGTTGACTCCGTCACGACAGCAGCCTCTGCACAGGCTTTACACAGAACATCCAATGAACAAATATGAACATATTGGGAACACGGAGATCACACCATGCTTCGCTTCATCATCGAGACCGCCGCCGAAATCGCTTCTCTCGCCATGTTCGGCTTGGCCGTGGCAATCTGGGCTCTGGTTCTTTCTCCCATCGCTTGATACCGGAAATCCACAACAACCCACCGCGATTCACAGGAACATAGTCCTCAAGGTCCCGGGTTAGGATTTCGAGGAAAGAATCGTGTCACTATGCGTGCCATTGAGTGAGTAGAGTTTCATGGCGCGCATTCTTCACGATATCGGCTTCGTTCATCTGCACGTGCATTCCTCCTATTCGCTGCTCGAGGGTGCCCTGAAGATCGCGCAACTGGCGAAACTCGCCGCCGCCGACAAGCAGCCGGCGCTGGCGCTCACCGACACCAACAATCTCTTCGGCGGTCTCGAATTCTCCGAGAAGATGGCGAGCTCCGGCATCCAGCCTATCGCGGGCGTCCAGCTCTCGGTCTGTTTCGAGGAGGCCGACCCGGTGGCCCGCGTGGTGCCCCAGCCCGCCAACATCGTGCTGCTGGCGCAGAACGAGGAGGGTTATCGCAACCTCATGCGCCTCGTGAGCCACGCCTATTTCGGCGTGCCGCTGGGCGAAAGCCCCCGCGTTGCCGCTCCCGTGCTGTCGACTCACAGCCAGGGCATCATCGCCCTGACGGGCGGCTTTACGGGCCCCCTCGACAGCGCCCTGCGCAACGGCGGGCGTCAGGACCTGGCGCAGGCAAGGCTCGATACCCTGAAGGAAGCTTTCGGCCATCAGCTCTATGTCGAGATCCAGCGACATGGACTGGAGGACGAGCGCCTGATCGAGGGCGAGTTGCTGACGCTCGCAGACCGCAACGGCCTGCCGATCGTTGCCGCCAACGAGCCATTCTTCTCCTCGTCGAAGGACTACGAAGCGCACGATGCGCTGCTCGCCATTGCGGAAGGGCAGATCGTCTCGAACCCGGATCGCCGCCGCCTCTCGCCTGAGCACCACTTCAAGACGCGCCAGCAGATGATGGAGCTGTTCGCGGACCTGCCGGACGCGCTGCAGGCGAGCGTCGAGATCGCCATGCGCTGCGCCACGCGCGTGAGGACCCGCAAGCCCATTCTCCCGAGTTTCGGCACCGGCCCTGACGCCGCCACTCTCGACGAAGGCGAGGAGTTGCAGCGTCAGGCGGAGGAAGGCCTCGCCAAGCGTCTCGCCGCGCATGGGCCGGCACCGGGCCTGACCGAGCAGGACTACCGCGACCGCCTCGCCTTCGAGGTCGGCATCATCCGCAAGATGCAGTTCCCCGGCTACTTCCTGATCGTGGCGGACTTCATCAAATGGGCGAAGGACCACGATATTCCCGTGGGCCCGGGCCGTGGCTCCGGTGCCGGTTCGCTCGTGGCCTATGCGCTCACCATCACCGACCTCGATCCCCTGCGGTTCAGCCTTCTCTTCGAGCGCTTCCTGAATCCGGAACGCGTGTCGATGCCCGACTTCGACATCGACTTCTGCGTCGACGGACGCGAGCGCGTCATCCAGTATGTGCAGCAGCGATACGGCGAAGAGCAGGTGGCGCAGATCATCACCTTCGGCACATTGCTCGCCCGCGGCGTGCTGCGCGACGTCGGCCGCGTGCTGGAGATGCCCTACGGCCAGGTGGACAAGCTCACCAAGCTCGTGCCGCAGAACCCGGCCAACCCGGTGACTCTCGCACAGGCCATCGAAGGCGAGCCGAAACTGCAGGCGGCCATCGACGAGGAACCCGTCGTCAAGCGGATGCTCGACATCGCGCAGAAGCTCGAGGGCCTGCACCGGCACGCCTCGACTCACGCGGCCGGCGTCGTGATCGGCGACCGTCCGCTGCAGGAACTGGTGCCGCTCTACCGAGACCCGAAAACCGGCATGCGCGTGACCCAGTTCAACATGAAATGGGTCGAGCAGGCGGGCCTCGTGAAGTTCGACTTCCTGGGCCTCAAGACGCTCACCGTCCTGCGCACCGCGGCCGACCTCATTCGCCGCAAAGGCATCGAAGTCGATCTCTCGGCGCTGCCGCTCGACGACCGCAAAACCTACGAGATGCTCCAGCGCGGCGAGACGGTCGGCGTGTTCCAGGTGGAATCGGCGGGCATGCGCAAAGCCCTCGTCGAAATGGAGACCGACCGCTTCGAGGATATCATCGCCCTCGTGGCGCTCTATCGTCCGGGTCCGATGGCGAACATCCCGGTCTATTGCGCCCGTAAATTGGGCAAAGACGAGCACAACAAGAAGGACTGGTACCCCCACGACAAACTGGAGCCGATCCTGCGCGAGACCTTCGGCATCATCGTCTACCAGGAGCAGGTGATGGAGGTGGCCAAGGTCCTCTCTGGCTACTCGCTCGGCGACGCGGACCTTCTGCGCCGCGCCATGGGCAAGAAGATCAAGGCCGAGATGGACGCGCAGCGCGAGCGCTTCGTCTCGGGTGCCAAGGAGGGCGGCCTCGACAAGGCGAAGGCCAACGAGATCTTCGACCTGCTCGCGAAGTTCGCCGATTACGGCTTCAACAAGAGCCACGCGGCGGCCTATGCGCTCGTCGCGTTCCAGACCGCCTATCTGAAGGCCAATCATCCGGTCGAGTTCCTGGCCGCGTCCATGACGCTCGATCTCGACAACACCGACAAGCTGTCGGAATTCCGCCGCGAGGCGCAGCGCCTCGGCTTCAAGGTCATCCCGCCGTCCATCAACCGGTCGGGAGTGGTGTTCGACGTGCAGTACGATGCGGACGGCCAGGGGCAGATTCTCTATGCGCTGGCCGCCGTCAAAGGCGTGGGCCGGCAGGCCATCGAGAGCGTGATCGAGGTCCGTGGGGACAAGCCCTTCAAGGATCTCGCCGACTTCGCCCGGCGCATCAATCCGCGCATGCTCAACAAGCGCACGCTGGAGAACCTGATCGCCGCCGGCGCATTCGACGAGATCGAGCCGGACCGCGCCAAGGCCTGCGCATCCATCGACGCCATGATGAGCCTCGCCCAGCAATCCCATGAAGCCGCCAATGGCGGCATGATGGACATGTTCGGAGGCGTCGCTTCAGCCGATGTCCAACTGCGGATCGGGCACTACGATCCCTGGCCGGCGGCCGAGAGGCTGCAGCGGGAATACGATGCGGTCGGCTTCTTCCTGTCGGGCCATCCGCTCGACGAATACGGCGACCTGCTCAAGAAGCTGCGGGTTCAGACCTGGGTGGAATTCTGCCGTTCCGTGAAGGCAGGCAATTCCGTCGGGCGTGTCGCGGCCACCGTGCTCGACCGGCAGGAGCGCCGGACCAAGACAGGCAACAAGATGGGCATTCTCATGCTCTCCGATCAGACCGGGCAGTTCGAAGCCATCATCTTCTCGGAGGGCCTGATGCGGTTCCGCGAGGTGCTGGAGCCTGGCGCCGCCGTCGTCCTGATGCTCCAGGCCGGAATGGAAGGCGAGGAGGTGAGGGCGCGCATCGGCATCGCCGAGCCTCTCGAAGAAGCTCTCGCCAAACACCAGAAGGGCATGCGGATCTTCCTGCGGGACGAGCGGCCGATCCCGAGTGTGCAGGAGCGCCTGAAGGCGAGAGGCGAGGGCGAGGTGTCCCTGGTGCTGATTCTCGACGATGGAGACCGGGAGGTCGAGGTCAAGCTTCCCGGCAAATACATGGCCTCGCCTCAGGTCGCCGGCGCTCTCCGGGCGGTGCCCGGGGTGGTGGACGTTCATATGAATTGAGGCAGTGCGGGAGCCCTCCCTCGCACAGGGAGAGGGGTGGCGGGCGCATGTGTGTTCTTGTTTTGTTCTTGACAAAAGCTGCAAGCTCGGCTATATCGTTGTGTAGACCTGCCTCTGACGAGGGGCGCGCTCGCGAGGCGTCGCAGTGTGGAGGCAGGCACGGTCCCATAGCAGGGTCTCGCAAACCCGGCTGATGGGAGGCCCAGGCTGTGTGCCGGTGGTCGGAATCGGTCTCAGGCCCCCGTCGAGCAGGCGGACCCCGCCTTGAGCGGTCCCCGGGCCGGCACCGCTTGTCCGCCTAAAGAAGCCGTGCGCGAAGAGGCACTCCGGCTCTTCCATTCCAATACACACATCGAGCCGGGCTGCCATTCGCGCCACCCTCGATCACCTTCAGGCTTGAGGCTTCCCGGCCTCAGGCCTAGAGGCGCTGGCTCTTTGACAGAGATCGTCATCCCGAACGGCGCAGCCGATCCGGGATCGTCCTCAAAATAAAACGCTGTCATCCCGGGGCGGCGCAGCCGAGCCCGGGATCCATAACCGCTGACGAGGCAGGATGAAGCGTAACGCTGCCCGCCTTTCCTAAAACGTCGTGTTTATGGCTTCCCGCCTGCGCGGGGATGACAGCGGGGAGGAGACGGCGCCATGCCCCGGCAGGAGAACGTCCCGCTTGCGTTTCCTCGCGTTTGCTCCTATATGCGCCCGCATCCCACACGCGGAATCCCCTCATGACTCATGAGGAACCCCCGGTGGCCGGAAGGGTCCGGTCCACTGTTCCGCGGAGGCTTAACCGGAGAATAGATTATGGCGCTTCCCGATTTTTCGATGCGCAGCCTGCTTGAGGCTGGCGCTCACTTTGGCCACCAGGCCCACCGCTGGAACCCGAAGATGGGTCAGTTCATCTTCGGCACCCGCAACAACATCCACATCATCGACCTCGCCCAGACGGTTCCGATGCTGCACCGCGCCCTCCAGGCCGTCAGCGACACGGTGGCCAAGGGCGGCCGCGTGCTCTTCGTCGGCACGAAGCGTCAGGCTTCCGATGCGGTTGCCGATGCGGCCAAGCGTTCGGCGCAGTACTACGTGAACTCCCGCTGGCTCGGCGGCATGCTGACCAACTGGAAGACCATCTCCGGCTCGATCTCCCGCCTGCGCAAGGTCGACGAGATCCTCGCCGGCGGCGGCCAGGGCCTCACGAAGAAAGAGCGCCTCATGCTCGCCCGCGAGAAGGAAAAGCTCGAGCGCGCCCTCGGCGGCATCAAGGACATGGGCGGCACGCCCGACCTGATCTTCGTCATCGACACCAACAAGGAGCAGCTGGCGATCCAGGAGGCCAAGCGCCTCGGCATCCCGGTGGCGGCCATCGTCGATACGAACTGCGATCCGGACGGCATCACCTTCCCGGTCCCGGCCAATGACGACGCCGGCCGTGCGATCTCGCTCTATTGCGACCTGGTTGCCCGCGCTGCCCTCGACGGCATCTCCCGCGGCGCCGGCGACATGGGCATCGACATCGGTGCCTCCGAGAACCCGATGGCTGAAGAGCTTCCGGCCAACGACACGGCTGCCGTCTCCGCCTATGAGGGCGAGCAGTTCGAGCGTCTGGCTGCTCCCCGCGGCGCTCCGGACGACCTGACCAAGCTCAACGGCGTTGGCCCGCAGCTCGAGAAGAAGCTGAACGAAGCCGGCATCTTCCACTACTGGCAGCTCGCTGCCATGCAGCCGGGCGATATCGCCCAGCTCGACAAGGACCTGAAGCTGAACGGCCGCCTCGAGCGCGATGGCTGGATCAACCAGGCCCGCTCGATGATCGAAGCCGCTGCTGCGTAAGCCTTACGGCGCCGCACCCTGCAGCGCCGCTTGAACGAATGATCGAGCCCGGCGTTCCACGAGCGCCGGGCTCCCTCTATGCGTAAACCTTTGAAAGGAACAGCCATGGCGAACATTACCGCTGCGATGGTGAAAGAGCTGCGCGAGACGACCAGCGCCGGCATGATGGACTGCAAGGCCGCTCTCGCCGAGACCAACGGCGACATGGAGGCCGCGATCGACTGGCTCCGCAAGAAGGGTCTGTCGAAGGCCGCCAAGAAGGCCGGCCGCGTCGCTGCCGAGGGCCTCGTGGCCGTCGAGTCGTCCGGTCACACCGCGACGATCCTCGAGGTCAACTCCGAGACCGACTTCGTCGCCCGCAACGATCAGTTCCAGGCCTTCGTCCGCGAAGCCGCCAAGATCGGCCTCATGGGCAACGGCACCATCGAGTCCCTCGAGGCTGCCCACTTCCCGGGTTCGCAGACGACCGTCAAGGACCGGCTGCAGGAGCTCATCGCCACCATCGGCGAGAACATGACCCTGCGCCGCGTGACGAAGCTTGAGGTGTCGAAGGGCGTGATCGCGTCCTACGTGCACAACGCCGTCACCGAAGGCCTCGGCAAGATCGGCGTGCTCGTGGCCCTGGAATCCGAGGGTGACGTGACTGTTCTCGGCACGCTCGGCCGTCAGATCGCCATGCACGTGGCGGCAACCAGCCCGCTTGCTCTCGATGCCTCCGGCGTCGATCAGGCCACCGTCGAGCGCGAGAGCGCCATTCTGCGCGACAAGAACGCCGGCAAGCCGGACCACGTCATGCAGAAGATCATCGAGAGCGGCCTGAAGAGCTACTTCAAGGAAGTCACGCTCCTGGAGCAGCCCTTCGTGCACGATCCGTCCAAGACCGTGACCCAGGTGCTCAAGGAAGCCGAGGGCAAGGCCGGCAAGCCGGTGACCCTGAAGGCCTTCGTCCGCTATGCCCTCGGCGAGGGCATCGAGAAGGAGGAGGCTCCGGACTTCGCGGCGGAAGTGGCCGCCCAGGCCGGTCTCAAGGCCTAAATCGACCTTAAGCAAAACGGCGGCTCCTCAGCCGCCGTTTTCATGAGAGGGTTCGAAAAGAAAGGTCTGATGATGGCAACGTTCCGGCGCATCCTGGTGAAGCTCTCCGGTGAGGCCTTGATGGCTCCCGACGGCTACTGGCTCGATCCTCAGACTCTGTCCTCCCTGGCTGAGGATCTCGCCCAGGCCACCCGGGCCGGCTTCGAGATCGCCGTGGTCATCGGCGGCGGCAACATCATCCGCGGAGCCCGCATGAGCGCTGCCGGCTGGATCGACCGCCCCACGGCCGATTCCATGGGCATGCTCGGCACGGTCATGAACTCGCTCGCCATCGAGACGGCCCTGAACGCCGCCGGCGTTCCGGCCCGCACCATGTCGGCGGTTTCCATGCCGACGATCTGCGAGACCTATGCCCGCCAGCCCGCCCTGCATCACCTGGACAAGGGGCAGGTGGTTGTCCTGGCCGGCGGCACCGGCAACCCGTTCTTCACCACCGATACCGCCGCGGTCCTGCGCGCGGCCGAACTGCGCTGCGATGCGGTGCTCAAGGCCACCCAGGTGGACGGCGTCTACTCGGCCGATCCCAAGAAGGACCCGGATGCGGTCCGATTCGACCGTCTGACCCATGACGAGGCCATCGCCAGGGACCTGAAGGTGATGGACACGGCGGCCTTCGCACTGGCTCGCGAGAGCAAGCTGTCGATCATCGTGGGCTCGGTGCATGCTCCCAGCTCCGTCACGGCTCTTCTCCAGGGGAAAGTGCCCTCCACGGTCGTCGCCCCTTGATCCAAGGGTCTTGATGCGGGACCTTGGGGGGCGTAAGCCCGTTTAGACAGTTCGCGTAAGGACAAAACCGATGGCTACGACCTTTGATATCGCCGATGTGAAGCGCCGCATGCAGGGCGCCATCAACGCTTTCAAGAACGACCTGGGCAGCCTCAGGACGGGCCGCGCCTCCCCGAATCTGCTCGATCCGATCCAGATCGACGCCTATGGCGCAGCGATGCCGATCTCGCAGGTGGCTACCGTCAACGTGCCGGAGCCGCGCCTGCTCAGCGTGCAGGTCTGGGACCGGGGCATGGTGGCTGCCGTGGAGAAGGCGATCCGCGAGTCGGATCTCGGCCTCAATCCCCAGACGGAAGGCCAGGTCATCCGGCTGCGCATCCCCGAGATGAACGAGCAGCGCCGCAAGGAGATGGTAAAGGTCGCGCACAAATATGCCGAAGAGGCGAAGGTCGCCGTTCGTCACGTGCGCCGCGACGGCCTCGATCTCCTCAAGAAGCTTGAGAAGGACAGCGCGATCAGCGAGGATGACGGAAAGCGCCATGCCGACCAGGTGCAGAAGGCGACGGATCAGTTCGTGACCGAGATCGACAGCATTCTGGTCGCCAAGGAAAAGGAAATCATGCACGTCTGAGGATCAGACGTGCATCGGAACAGGACATCATGAGCGGCGAAGCCAAACGGGTGGATCCAGGCTTTGCCTGCAGGGAAGCAGGCGAGGGGATGCCGGCCCACGTTGCCATCATCATGGATGGGAATGGCCGCTGGGCTGCTCAACGGGGCCTGCCCCGCTTCGAGGGGCACCGGCGCGGCGTCGAGGCGATCCGTCGGGCCGTGCGGATCGCGGGTGCCCTCGGGATCCGCTACCTGACCGTCTACAGCTTCTCCGCCGAGAACTGGCGGCGTCCGGCTGAAGAGGTCTCCGATCTCATGGGGCTTCTGAAGCGGTTCGTCCGCCATGATCTGGCCGAGCTTCACACCAACAACATCCGGGTCCGGATCATCGGAGAGCGGGAGGGCCTGGCCTCGGACATCCGCCTCCTCCTGGACGAGGCGGAGCAGCTCACCCGTTCCAACACGGGTCTGACCCTGGTGATCGCCTTCAACTATGGCGGGCGGCAGGAGATCGTGAGCGCCATCCGGGCTCTGGCCCTGCGGGTGAAGGAAGGCAGCCTCGATCCAGCCGATATCGACATGGATACGGTCGGGGCGGCTCTCGACACCCATGGCATACCGGACCCGGATCTGGTCATCAGGACGTCCGGGGAGCAGCGGGTCTCGAACTTCCTGACGTGGCAGACTGCCTATTCCGAGTTCGTGTTCCTGCCGGGCTACTGGCCCGATTTCGACGAGACGGTGTTCAAGTCCGCCATCGATGAGTATTGCAGGCGCGACCGCCGCTTCGGCGGGCTGAGCGCCCGGGCTGTCTGACGATGGTTGCGGACGAAGGCTCATCGCCGCCTCACCCCAAGCCGGTCCCATCCAAGGAACTGTCGGCCAGGGTCCTGTCGGCCCTTGTCATGGTGGCCGCCGCGCTCCTCACGGCCTATCTGGGCGGCTGGCCTTTTGCCTTGTTCTGGCTGGCAGCCGGGATCGCCATCGTGGTGGAATGGACCGACATGACAGGGATCGAGCCCCGTCGCCTTGTCCAGACCATCCTTGGTTTGGGCCTTGCGGCCTTGACGCTCCTTTTCCTGCTCAGCGCCGGCATCTGGCTCTCCCTCGTCGTAAGCCTCGCCTTCTTGCTGGCCGGAGCCTTGGCGGTGTCCGGTGCTCAGAAACGAGTCTGGGCTGTTTCCAGCTTTGTCTATGCGGCCCCGGTCGTTCTCATCCCACCGATCGTGCGCGCTCATCCGGATCTTGGGATCGTCGGCCTGCTCTGGATGTTCGCGGTGGTCTGGGCCACCGATATCGCAGCCTATTTCACGGGTCGGACCTTCGGGGGGCCGAAGCTCTGCCCCCCCATCAGCCCCAAGAAAACGTGGTCCGGTTTCATCGGTGGGGTCGTTGCCGCAACCGCGTGCGGGCTCCTAGTCGCCTGGGTCGGTCAGCGCTATGACGCCGCCCTGCCTCTGACTTTTACCGGCATCGCGGCTCTTTCCGTCGTGGCGTCCATCGCCAGCCAGGTCGGCGATCTTGGCGAGTCGGCTCTCAAGCGCCATTGCCAGGTCAAGGATTCAAGTCACCTCATCCCAGGCCATGGCGGAGTCATGGATCGGCTCGATGGCTTTTGGGCTGTCTGCCTCATCGTCGCTCTTGTTCTTCTGACCCTCGATCCCACCGTATAGGCCTTGATGACCCGTTCCCTCACGATCCTTGGAGCAACCGGCTCGATCGGCCGATCGACGGCGAATGTGGTGCTGGCCCACCGCGACGAACTCAGTGTCGAGGCTGTTGTGGGCGGCCGCGATGCTCTGGCCTTGGCAGAGGTCGCCCGCCGTCTTGGGGCAAAATTCGCAGCGCTGGCCGACGAGCGCGGAGGTGAGGCCCTGCGGCAGGCACTCTCCGGGACGGGAATCGAGAGCGGAGCAGGCGAGGCCGCCGTATTGGAGGCCGCCGGGCGCGAGACCGACATTGTCCTGGCCGCCATCAGCGGAACTGCAGGCCTCGCCCCGACCTATGCCGCCCTGAAGCCGGGGAGGCGGATTGCCCTGGCCAACAAGGAAAGCCTTGTCTGCGCCGGCGATGCCTTCATGGCCGATGCTCGTCGCCTCGGTGCCGAGATCATGCCGGTCGATTCCGAGCACAATGCGTTGGATCAAGCCCTCGCCGCGGGCATCAACCGGGATGTCGAAAAGGCGATCATCACCGCAACCGGCGGGCCGTTCCGCAACACGCCGAGAGAGCAGATTGCGAAAGCCAGCGCCAAGGAGGCTTCGGCTCACCCGGTCTGGTCCATGGGATCGAAGATCAACATCGACTCCGCCACCCTGATGAACAAGGGCCTCGAATTGATCGAGGCTCATCATCTGTTCGGTCTCGGCGCAGAGCGCCTCGATGTGCTGGTTCATCCGGAGGCCATCGTTCATGGACTTGTCCAATGGAGCGATGGCGCCGTCACGGCCGGCCTCGCCTTGCCTGACATGAAGGTCCCGATCGCGAATGCGCTCCGGGGTGACAAGCGCCTGAGGATGGACCTGCCTCGTCTCGATCTTGCCGCGATTGGCCGTTTAAGCTTCGAGCGGCCCGATGAGGACCGGTTCCCGTGCCTGTCCTTGGCGAAGGCTGCGCTCAAGGCAGGAGGGGCGATGCCCACGATCCTGAATGCCGCCAATGAGATCGCCGTCGAGGCCTACATGGCAGGCACAATCGGATTCTATGATATTTCAGAGATTGTTGAGAGGCTTTGCTCGATTTTCTCCGGAAGACAGATTTCAACGCCGTCGACCGTCCCCGATGCCCTGGCTATCGATCAGGAGGCCCGGGAGACGGCGCGCAGGCTCATTCCAGCCCCTGTCGAAGCCGTACAGGTTCGATAGGGCGCGAAAGGGACACAGATGGACTTTCTCTCGATGATCGGCGGCGCAACAGGCTCTCTGTTCCTGACCCTGGTCGCTTTCCTCGTCGTGCTCACGGTGGTCGTCTTCGTTCATGAGTTCGGCCACTTCTGGGTCGGTCGGCTGTGCGGCGTTGGCGTGACGGCCTTCTCCATCGGATTCGGGCGCGAGCTGATCGGCTGGACGGACAAGAAGGGGACGCGGTGGAAGATCTCTGCCATTCCTCTCGGAGGGTACGTGAAGTTCGTTGGCGATCTCAACGCCGCGAGCGTCCCGGACCAGGGTCAGCTCAATCAGATGCCGGTCGAGCAGCGCGCCATCAGCTTCCCTCACCAGAATGTCGCCAAGCGGGCTGCCATCGTGGCAGCGGGGCCGATCGCCAACTTTATCCTGGCAATCGCGATCTTCGCAGGCTTCAACTACTTCAACGGACGGGCGGTTCTGGAGCCGCGGATCGAGGCGGTTCAGCCGGGCAGCGCGGCCGAGAAGGCAGGTTTTCAGCCCAAGGATCTGATCCTGACCGTCGAGGGCAGGAGCATCCAGACCTTTGCCGACATGCAGCTCATTGTCAGCTCCAGCGCAGGCGAGCCCCTGGCGTTCACGGTGGAGCGCAACGGCGAAACGGTCGCCCTTACGGCGACGCCGAATTTCGTCGAGCGGACCAGTCCATTTGGTAAGCAGCGCATCGGCCTTCTGGGCGTTGAGGCCTCCCGTGACCCCTCGGCCATCAAACGCCTGACCTATTCTCCCTGGGGGGCCTTGAAGGCTGCCGTGGTCGAGACCTGGAACCTTGTCGAGCGGACGATCAACTTCATCCGGCGCCTGGTGGTGGGGGTGGAATCGGCCGATCAGCTCTCGGGGCCGATCGGAATCGCCCGGGCCTCCGGGACTGCTTTCGATATCGGCGGGGTGTACAGCCTTGTCAGCCTGATCGGTTTCATGTCGGTCTCCATCGGCCTCATTAACCTTTTCCCCATTCCCCTGCTGGATGGCGGCCATCTCCTGTTCTATGCCATTGAAGCCGTGCGCGGCCGTCCTCTGAGCGAAAAAGCCCAGGAAATTGGCTTCAGAATCGGGTTTGCCCTGGTGGCGATGCTCATGTTGTTCGCCACCTGGAATGATCTTGTTCACCTTGGCACCAGTTTTATGAGCCCGGGATCGTGACAAGGACGCCACGCAGGATAAAAATCGCTACTCTGTTGTGGACGCGCCGTTTGCAATAGCGGCGAAAGTTTGTACAAGCGCTTCACATGGATAAGGTTGGGGGCACTCGTCTCCAGCCTGCGGGGACACCCCTGCTAGGGATTAAAGACAAAGAACGGGCCAGTTGATGATGTCGACGACCACGCCTCGCCGGAAGAAGCCGGCCACCACCGCCGTTATCGCGATCAGCGCGCTGATGGCTGGGATTACTGCCGCGGAGAGCGCCTTCGCGCAGCAGGTGGCCCCAAGGAATCGCCGTGCTTCGGCCGCTCAGGGTCCCATCGTCAACCGTGTGGTGGTCGAAGGGAACAAGAAGGTCGAGAGCGCGGCCTTTCAGGATCAGTTCCAGGCCCGCGCTCGCGCGCCCTACAATCAGGCCGCTGTGGATGCCGACGTTGGTCGCATCCTCGAGATTTATCGGATGTCCGGCCGGGGCCTTGCCCAGGTCACGCCGCGTGTGGTCGACCTCCCCAATGGCACGGTGGACGTGGTCTACACGGTCGTCGAGGGTGACAAGACCGGCGTGAAGGAAATCCGGTTCGTCGGCAACAACCAGGTCTCGTCCAGCCGCCTGCGTGGCGTCATGCAGACCACCGAGACGAATCTCCTAAGCTTCCTCAAGAGCACCGACGTCTATGATCCGGCCCGCATCGCCAACGATCTGGAGCTGATCCGTCGTTATTACCTGAAGAACGGCTATGCGGACTTCCGCATCGTCTCCAGCGACGTTGCGTTCGATGCCAATGGCGGTGGCTACGTCATCACCATCGCGGTCGAAGAGGGTGAGCAGTACCGGGTCGGCAGCGTGAGCGTCGATCCCCGTCTGCCCGGAGTCGATCCCGAGGCCCTGCGCAGGGGCATTTCGACCTCGGAAGGCTCGGTCTACAACGCCGAAGCCGTTGAGAAGTCGGTTCAGAATCTCACCGCCAACGTTGCCCGTCAGGGCAATCCCTTCGCCCTCGCGCGTCCCGTGGGTGCCCGCGACCCGTCGACCCGCACGATCAGCCTCACCTACGTGGTTGAGGAAGCCCCGCGGATCTACATCGAGCGCATCAACGTACGCGGCAACAGCCGCACCCGCGATTACGTTATTCGTCGCGAATTCGAGCTCGGCGAAGGCGATGCCTACAACCAGGTTCTGATCGACCGCGCCGAGCGTCGCCTGAACAATCTCGGCTACTTCAAGCAGGTTCGTGTCTCCAACGAGCCTGGTTCCTCGGCCGACCGTGTGGTCGTGAACGTGGATGTGGAAGATCAGTCCACCGGCGCCTTCTCGATCTCGGGCGGCTACTCGACGGCCGACGGCTTCATCGGCGAAGTCTCCGTGACCGAGACCAACTTCCTGGGCCGCGGCCAGTTCGTGCGCCTCGCAGGCCAGCTCGGACAGCGCGCTCACGGTATCGACTTCTCGTTCACCGAGCCGTACTTCCTGGGCTACCGGATGTCGGCAGGTATCGACCTGTTCTCGAAGTTCAGCGACCAGACCCGGTACTCCCGCTACGAGAACCGGATGACTGGCGGTACGCTGCGCCTGGGCCTTCCGTTCACGGAAGAGTTCACGGTCACGGCACGGTACTCGCTGTACCAGCAGGAAATCACGATCCCGAACGATGAGGATCGTCCGTACAACGATTGCTCGTTCCCGATCCCCGGGGTCACGACTGCCACCAACTGCCTGGAGAACGGCGAGGCATCTCTCGCCATCAAGAACGCTCAGGGC
Source organism: Microvirga sp. BSC39 (assembly GCF_000739015.1). Taxonomy (GTDB): domain Bacteria; phylum Pseudomonadota; class Alphaproteobacteria; order Rhizobiales; family Beijerinckiaceae; genus Microvirga. The sequence continues at coordinate 27,621 of NZ_JPUG01000069.1, read as the reverse complement.
GAGACGATCACCTCCCTGGCCGGCCTGACCTTCAACTATAATACCCTCGACAGCACCCGTAATCCTCGCAACGGCTTCTATGGCGAGGTGAAGACGGACTTCGCCGGACTTGGCGGCGACTCCCGCTTCTTCCGTGTGACCGGTGACGCTCGCTACTACCGTGAACTCCTCGAGGATGTCGTCGGTATCGCCCGCATCCAGGGCGGCCACATCATGGGCCTCGGCGACAATGGCGACGCGGGCGGCGATCTGCGGATCATCGACCACTTCTTCATGGGCCCGTCCCTGGTGCGCGGTTTCGCGTCCAACGGCATCGGCCCGCGCGACATTTCGACAACCGACAGCAGGGCGAATGCCCTCGGTGGGACCACCTATTTCGGCGGCTCGCTCGAAGTGCAGTTCCCCATCCCGGTCCTGCCGCGTGAACTGGGTCTGAGAGGCGCCGTGTTCGCCGACGCCGGTACGCTCTACGGCTATGACGGCCCGACAGTCTTCGAGGGTGTCGACGGCGGTAGGATCGATGTCCAAGACAGCAGCAAGCTGCGCTCGTCGGTCGGTGCTTCGATCCTGTGGACCTCTCCGCTCGGTCCGATCCGCTTCGACTATGCGTACGCACTCTCCAAGGAAGAGGGTGTAATCAGAAACGGAGCTCTGGTCGGCGGCGACCGCACCCAGGCCTTCCGGTTCACGGGCGGCACACGCTTCTAATCGGGGAGGGCGCCGAAAGGCGCCCTCACTTATTCTTCATGGCTGAATCGAACTTCTTCCCGCAAAGCCAGACGTTGAATCTGCGTCAGGTGGCGGAGATGGCCAATGTAACGCTCCCCGACGGCGCCGACGGGGAGTTTTTGCTTCGTGGGGTTGCTCCCCTCGAGAACGCAGGTCCTGGCGATCTCGCCTATATGGACAATCCCGCCTATGTCGGGGCGCTGGTGGCGACCAAAGCCACAGCCTGCTTGGTGACGCCACGCTACGCCTCCAAGGTGCCCTCCGGCACGGTGGCCTTGGTCACGCCCCAGGCCTATCGGGTTTTCGCTCAGGTTCTGGCGATCCTGTTTCCGTCCGCCATGCGGCCGGAATCGTCCTTTGCCGCGACCGGGGTATCCCCCGGCTCCTTCGTCCATCCCTCTGCGAGGCTGGAGCATGGGGTGCGCGTGGATCCAGGCGCCGTCATCGGGCCGCATGCGGAGATCGGATCAGGCACCCTGATCGGCGCTCACTCGGTCATCGGACCGAACGTCAGGATTGGGCGGGACTGTTCCATTGCCCCTAACGTGACTGTCACCCATGCCTATCTCGGCAACCGGGTCATTCTCCATCCGGGTGTCAGGATCGGGCAGGACGGCTTCGGTTTTGCGATGGGGCCGCAGGGGCATCTGAAGGTGCCGCAGGTCGGACGCGTCATCATCCAGGACGACGTGGAAATCGGGGCGAATACGACGGTCGACCGGGGTGCCAGCCGCGATACCGTGATCGGCGAGGGCACCAAGATCGATAACCTCGTCCAGATTGCCCATAATGTGGTCATCGGGCGTCATTGCGTGATCGTGGCCCAGGTCGGCATCGCCGGCTCGACCACCATCGAGGATTATGTGGCCATCGGCGGCCAGGTGGCCGTGAAAGGGCACGTCCGGATCGGCATGGGTGCCCAGATCGCAGCCACCAGCGGCGTCAACGGCGATGTCCCGCCGGGAGCTCGCTGGGGTGGCATTCCCGCCCGACCCATGCGGGAATGGTTCCGTGAGATCACGGCGCTGAAAAAGCTTGCATCCGGGGGCGATTCCGCCAAAGACGACGATGCGTCTTCATAACGTTTGTTGAAGGCATTCTTACCGTTCGGAGTTCCCGTCATGTCCGAAGCGCCCACCACGCTTCAAACCGCCGATATCATGGAGATCCTGGAGCTGCTGCCGCACCGGTATCCCTTTCTTCTGGTCGATAAGATCATCGAGATCGACGGCGACAATTCGTGCATCGGCATCAAGAACGTCACCTTCAATGAGCCACAATTCACGGGCCATTTCCCCTCGCGCCCGATCTTCCCTGGCGTTTTTCTGATCGAGGCGATGGCTCAGACGGCGGGCGCCATCTGCGTGAAGGCCAAAATGGCCCAGATGGCCAAGCCGAAGCAGGTGTTTTTCATGACGATCGACAAGGTGAAGTTCCGCAAGCCGGTCGAGCCGGGCGACCGGGTCGAGTTCCACATGCGCAAGCTGAACAACCGCCGCAACATGTGGTGGTACAAGGGCGAGGCGAAGGTCGATGGTGTTCTCGTCTGCGAAGCCGAAGTCAGCGCCATGCTGGTGAACGACTAATGGAAACGGTGATTCATCCGAGCGCCGTCATCGAGGACGGCGCCAAGATCGGTCCGGGCGTGAAGATCGGCCCGTTCTGCACAGTTGGACCCGAGGTGGAGCTCGGCGAGGGCTGCCAGCTCATCAGCCATGTTGCTTTGGCCGGGCGTACCACAATCGGTCCTCGGACGAGGATCTTTCCGTTCGCTTCCATCGGCCACATTCCGCAGGATCTGAAGTACAAGGGCGAGGCTTCGACGCTCGAGATTGGTGCCGACTGCATGATCCGCGAAGGCGTGACCATGAACCCCGGCACCGAGGGCGGCGGCCTCCGCACCGTGATCGGCGATCGCTGCGCCTTCCTGGCCGGCTCCCATGTGGGCCACGACACGAAGGTTGGGAACGACTGCATTCTGTCCAACAACGTCATGCTGGCAGGCCATGTCACGGTGGGCAACTTCGTGATCTTCGGTGGGGGCTCAGCCGTCATTCAGTTCGCCCGCGTCGGCTCTCACGCCTTCGTGGGCGGCATGTCAGGGCTGGAGAACGACCTGATTCCCTACGGCATGGCCATGGGCAATAGGGCGCATCTCGCCGGCCTCAACATCATCGGCCTGCGCCGCCGCGGGTTCACCCGCGAGCAGATCCACGATATCCGTCGTGCGTATCGCCTTCTCTTCGCCGATGAGGGCACCTTGTCCGAGCGCGTTGAAGATGTGGCAGGCGAGTTCGACAGCCATCCCTTCGTGCACGAGATCCTCGACTTCATTCGTGAGGGCAAGGATCGAGCAATCTGCACCCCACGGGATCCCGTCAGCTCATCCGGATGATGCCCCACGGCCCCATTGCAATCCTCGCCGGGGCCGGGCAGCTTCCCATCCAGCTCTTGAGCCATCTGGAGCGGACGGGACAGGACGTCCGGGTCTTGGCCTTCCGCGGCTTTGCGGAGGCCGAACTGCAGCGCCGTGCTCACGCTACCGTCGATCTTCTCGATCTCAAGACCATCATGAGCACCCTCGAGGGCTGGCGGCCACAGGCCGTCTCCCTCGTCGGAGCCGTTCGCCGACCTGGCTTTTCCGCACTGCTGAGCGCCTACTCCCTGCTTCGCAACATGCACGAGGTGAAGGAGGTCATTGCGCGAGGGGATGACCAAGTGCTGCGCGGCGCCGTGATGCTGCTGGAGGAGCGTGGGCATCGGGTTATCGGCGCCCATGAGCTTGCCCCCGATCTCGTAGCCTCCCGCCTGCTCACCGGTGCGCGGCAGCCGGGAGCCGACGACCATGAGGCCATAGCCTTTGGGCTGGAGCTTCTCGTTTCCCTATCGGACTTCGATATCGGGCAGGGAGCCGTCGTCGACCGCAGGCATGTCCTCGCCATCGAGGGGCCTGAAGGCACCGACGGAATGATCCGACGGGTAAGACACCTGCGACAGTCATGGTTCGGCCTTCGCCGCCGCGAAGAGGGTGGGGTGCTGATCAAGGCCGCCAAGCGCGGTCAGGACCTGCGGGTCGACATGCCGACCATTGGTCCCCGCACTGTCACAGAGGCGGCCAGAGCGGGACTGGCCGGTATCGCCATCGGGGCGGGATCCACGTTCGTCCTAGAGCAGGAGGAAACACTGCGCGCGGCCGACCGCCTTGGTCTCTTCCTCATCGCCGTCGATCTGCCGTGGATGGAGAAGTCTCTTGGCTGACAGAAAGCCCCTGACGGTCTGGATCGTGTCCGGCGAGGAATCGGGCGATCAGCTCGGGGCCAAGCTGATGCGCTCACTGAAGGCGCGGCTTGGAGCCGAGCGCCTGCGCTTCGGTGGTGTTGGCGGACATGCCATGGCCAAAGAAGGCTTGAGCTCTCTTTTTCCCCTGGAAGAGATCGCCGTGATGGGCATTTCCGCCGTGATCGCGCGGCTGCCGGCCATCCTGAAACGCATCCGCATGACGGCGGACGCGGTGGTCGCGGCAAAGCCCGACATGCTGGTGATCATCGACAGCCCGGATTTCACGCACCGTGTCGCGAAGGCCGTCCGCCGGCGCGCGCCGCACATTCCCATCGTCGATTACGTCAGCCCGTCCGTCTGGGCATGGCGGCCAGGACGCGCCCCGAAGATGCGGGCCTATGTGGACCATCTCCTCGCGCTGCTGCCCTTCGAGCCCGAGGCGCATCAACGCCTGGGCGGCCCGCCGACGACCTATGTCGGGCACCCGCTCATCGAGCGTCTCGACGAGATCAGGCCTGCACCCGGTGAGAGGCAGCGCGTCGAGGGCCAGCCCATCAACCTGCTCGTCCTGCCCGGCAGTCGCCGCTCGGAAGTGAGCCGTCTCATGGAGCCGTTTGGCGCTGCCCTGGCGCTGCTGAAGGAGCGCTCGGCGCCTCCTTTCGAGGTGACGATCCCGGCTGTTTCTCATGTTGCCGATGAGATTCGAGCGCGGGTAGAGAACTGGAGCGTGAAGCCTCGGATCGTCGAGGGCGAGGGGGCCAAATGGGCCGCTTTCCGGCAGGCCGACGCGGCTCTTGCCGCCTCGGGTACCGTCACGTTGGAACTGGGGCTCTCAGGCGTGCCGATGGTGGTGGCCTACCGGGTCTCGAAGATCGAGGAAGTGCTGAAATACCTGATCAAGGCGCCTTCCATCGTGCTCACGAACCTGGTGCTCGGTGAGAACGTCATCCCTGAGCTCATTCAATGGGACTGCACGCCCGAGAGGCTGGCCGATGCGCTCCTGCCCCTTCTCAGCGACACCCCGGAACGCCAGCGGCAGATCAGGGCGTTCGGCAAGCTCGACACTCTCATGAAGATCGGCGACGAGGTTCCGAGCGAACGGGCGGCGCGGATCGTGGAAGAGGTGCTGTCATCCAAGGGAGAGGCGTAGCGCCTCCTGTCTGTCATCCCGGCGGCCCGAGGGCCGGGAATGGGATCTGCGATCAGGCGCGGTGTTATGGACTCCCTTCCCCTCCGCTGCGCTCCAGCCGAAAATGACACGCTGGTCCGAGGACGCAGATACGAAAAAGGGGCCTTTCGGCCCCTTTCATTATTATCGCACCCGATGTCTTCAACCGCGCTGAGCGACGGTCACGTAATCGCGCTCCGGCGAGCCCGTGTAGAGCTGGCGCGGACGGCCGATGCGCTGGGACGGGTCCTCGATCATCTCGCTCCATTGGGCGATCCAGCCGACCGTACGGGCGAGCGCGAACAGCACCGTGAACATGGAGGTGGGGAAGCCCATCGCCTTGAGGGTGATGCCCGAATAGAAGTCGATGTTCGGGTAGAGCTTCTTCTCGACGAAGTACTCGTCCTTGAGCGCGATCTGCTCGAGCTCCACGGCCACGTCCAGGAGCGGATCGTCCTTGATGCCGAGCTCGTTGAGCACCTCGTGGGTGGTCTTCTGCATGATGCGGGCGCGCGGGTCGTAGTTCTTGTAGACCCGGTGGCCAAAGCCCATGAGGCGGAACGGATCGTTCTTGTCCTTCGCCTTGGCGATGTATTCCGGAATGCGATCCGGCGTGCCGATCTCCTCCAGCATCTTCAGGGCTGCCTCATTGGCGCCGCCATGGGCAGGGCCCCACAGGCACGCGATGCCGGCCGCGATGCAGGCGAACGGGTTTGCTCCCGAGGAGCCTGCGAGGCGAACGGTCGAGGTCGAGGCGTTCTGCTCGTGGTCGGCGTGCAGGATGAAGATCCGGTCGAGGGCGCGGGAAAGAACCGGGTTGACCTTGTACTCCTCGGCCGGGACCGCAAAGCACATCTTCAGGAAGTTGGACGTGTAATCCAGATCGTTCTGCGGATACACGAACGGCTGGCCGATGGAATACTTGTAGGCCATGGCGGCCAGCGTCGGCATCTTGGCGATCATGCGCATGGACGCGATCATGCGCTGGTGCGGATCCGAGATGTCGGTGGAGTCGTGGTAGAAGGCCGAGAGGGCACCGACGCAGGCGACCATGATCGCCATCGGGTGCGCATCGCGGCGGAAGCCGGTGAAGAACCGGTTCATCTGGTCGTGCACCATGGTGTGGCGCGTGACGCGATAGTCGAAATCGGCCTTCTGGGCAGCCGTCGGCAGCTCTCCGTAGAGCAGCAGGTAGCAGGTCTCGAGGAAGTCGCCATGCTCGGCCAGCTGGTCGATCGGATAGCCACGGTAGAGCAGGATGCCCTTGTCGCCGTCGATATAAGTGATCTTCGACTCGGTGGCCGCCGTGGAGGTGAAGCCCGGGTCGTAGGTGAACATCCCGGTCTGGCCGTAGAGCTTGGAAATGTCGACGACGCTCGGGCCGATGGTGCCTTCTTTTACCGGCAGCTCCACGGACTTGCCGTCGACTGAAATGGTGCTGGTGCTGGAACTCATGCGTCGTGGCCCTTTCAAAAGGAGGCCGGGCAGAACCTAGAGCAACCGGGGGAGCGGGGTAGGCCCTCGGGGCTGCCGAACCAGGGTTTGCCGGTCGGTCGGTTTATGGCGCCTTCGGTAGCTTATCCATAGGGAGGGGGCAAGCACGTCTAAAGGCGAGATTTGCCCGTTATGCAGCGGGCGCATCCTTGGTCTGATCGCGTAGCCGCAACAGGGTTTCGTCCTTGCCGAGAACCGCCATGACGTCGAAGAGTCCCGGCGACGTCGCGCGGCCGGTCACAGCCGCCCGAAGGGGCTGCGCCACCTGGCCGAGCTTCGCTCCGACAGCCTCCGCATGCTGACGCACGACGGCTTCCACGCTCTGGGCCGACCAATCGGAAACGCTATCGAGCTTCTCAGCGATTCCGTCGAGGCGAGCCCGTCCGTCCGCGAGGAGGCTGGCGGCTTTCTCATCCAGATGAAGCGGCCGTTGGGCATAGAGGTAGTAGGCACTGTCGAGCAGCTCTACGAGGTTCTTGGCGCGCTCCTTCAGGCCCGGCATGGCGGCAGTCATCTTGTCGCGCAAGCCCGGGGAGAAGGTTGTGCCGATCCCGCGCTCTGCTCCGAGTTCCGGCAGGATCTCCTCAATGGCCTTCACCAGGTTCTCATCCTCCGTCTGGCGCATATAGTGCCCGTTGAGGTTCTCCAGCTTGGCGAAGTCGAAGCGGGACGGGGAGCGTCCGATGTTCTTGAGATCGAAGGCGTCGACCATCTCCTGGGTGGAGAAGATCTCCTGGTCGCCATGGCTCCAGCCGAGGCGCACGAGGTAGTTGCGCATAGCCTCGGGCAGATAGCCCATGCTGCGATAGGCTTCGACCCCAAGGGCGCCGTGGCGCTTGGAGAGCTTGGCGCCGTCCGGGCCGAGGATCATCGGAACGTGGGCCATGTTGGGCACATCCCAGCCCAGGGCCTGATAGATCTGCGTCTGACGGGCCGCATTGGTGAGGTGATCGTCGCCGCGGATAACGTGGGTCACGTTCATGTCGTGGTCGTCCACCACCACGGCCAGCATGTAGGTGGGCGTGCCGTCCGAGCGCAGGAGCACGAGATCGTCCAGATCCTTGTTCTGCCAGACCACGCGGCCCTGCACCTCGTCCTCGACCACCGTTTCGCCCTCGGTCGGCGCCTTCAGGCGGATGACGGGCTTCACGTCCTTGGGGGCCTCGGACGGATCGCGGTCGCGCCAGCGTCCGTCATAGCGTAGGGGGCGGCCCTCCTTGCGGGCAGATTCGCGCATCTCCTCCAGCTCCTGCTGGGAGGCATAGCAGTAATAGGCGCGGCCCTGGGCGAGCAGGCTCTCGGCCACTTCCTTATGCCGGGCAGCGCGGGAAAACTGATAGACCACGTCGCCGTCCCAATCGAGGCCGAGCCATTGCAGCCCGTCCAGGATGGCCGCGATGGCGGCGTCTGTGGAGCGCTCCCGGTCCGTATCCTCGATGCGCAGCAGCATCTTGCCTCCATGCCGCTTGGCATAGAGCCAGTTGAACAGGGCCGTGCGCCCCCCTCCGATATGGAGAAAGCCGGTGGGAGAGGGGGCGAAGCGGGTGACGACGGTCATCGCAGGAGAACCTTGACTAAAGAAACCGGGGGTCGCGCGGCCGTGCTGCCGCAGCCATCCGACTCAATCCACAGGGCGGCTTGGGGCGGAGCGTGCGGTCGTCTAGCATGCAACCGAACCCGCGTTAAGCCGAAGCCGCGATGGAAGACAACCGAGGAAAGATCCGCCGGATCCCGCGCAGCGTTGCGCGGGTGGTGGCGTTGCCCCGGTCTTGGAGCGCCGGCATCGAGTGGAGGCTCCTCGATGCGCGCGGCTGGCTAGCAAAGGCCGTCACGTGTGAGATTGAGCAGCGTCGGCTCTTCCCCTGGATTCCGGTCTGTTTCGGCGCCGGCATCCTCCTGTTCTTCCAGGCCGACGGCATGCCGGCCCTTTGGGCGCCGATGGGAGCCTTTGCCTTGTGCGGTGCGGCAGCGATCGCCCTGCGCCGGAGCATGACGGCTTTCATCGCCATGATTGCGCTGTCGGCTGTCTTTGCAGGTTTTTCGGCTGGCGTGATCCGCACTCGGAGTGTTGCCGCTCCGGCTCTCACCCGTATCACGATTACGACCATTGCAGGCTTCGTCGAGGCCGTGGAGGACCGGGAAGGGGGGCAGAGGCTCCTTATCCGGATTGTGGAGATGAAGGATGTTGCAGAGAGTGAACGTCCCCGTCTCGTGCGCGTCTCAGTGCGCACTGGGGCAGGGCTGACGGCCGGGCAGTTCATTGCCGGCTCCGCCCGTCTTCTGCCGCCACCGGAAGCGGCATGGCCCGGCGGCTATGGTTTCGCCCGCGATGCCTACTACAAGGGCATCGGCGCCGTCGGCTCCATGGTGGTGTCTGTGCAACGTTTGAGGCCGCAAAAGGTCCTGAACCCTTCCTGCAACTAAAGGTGCCACCATTCGCGACAGACCTGGCCTTGGCCATCAGGAGACAGTAGCTGCGTCCAAGCACGCGACAGGCACGCGCGGCCCTGGCGTGGATTGGCGCGCTCGTTCGGGCTTTGATAAGGTCAGCGTTCCTGCGCCTCCAATCACCCGAGCAGGTGAACAATCCCTGACCAGGCGGCCCAGGTCAGTGCGACGGAAACCCCGGTTGCCAGAAGTGCCAGAAGCAGGGCTCCCAAGACAGCAAGACCGTCATCGGCAGCCAGACCAAGGCCCATGAGGATCACTGAAAGGCCTGGAAGCGTGTTGCCGAATGGGATCGGCAAGGCGATCAAAGCTCCCATCAGTGCCATGACGAGAGCAAGAGGCAGCTTGCCTGTTCGTGTTATCAGCACGCTGGCACGGGGCCGCAGCCGACGCTCCACGCGCCGCAGCAGGGGAGGGCCGCGGCGGCTCAGAAGCGTGATCACCGGAGCCTTGAGCCTGACCCGGGCAAGCCAATGGGGAAGCCTGGGCTCTGCTCCAGAAACTGCCATCTGGCAGGCGATGATCGACAGAACCGTGCCGAACACCGCTCCAAGCGGAACCCCCGGGACCGGAATAAGCGCCGGGATGGCGATGGCGGCAAGCAAGATGCCGCCCGCCCGTTCCCCGAGCGCATCGACAAGGTCGCGAAGGCGCGGGTCGGGTGGCAGCGCTTGTTCGATGGCTGCCACGATCTGGGAGGCGGCTTCCGGTCTGTTGCAGGTCATCGCCCCAGTCTCATCGCATCAGGGTCGCTCCAGAGAATGGGCAAATGCCCGGTCCCACTGCAAGTCACGGCGTTGTCCGCCGCAGGGGTGAGGTCAGTGCGGCGGGCAGCTGGTCTGCTGCCGCGAAGGCGCCAGCCAATGAGGGGGCGAACTGCATGCTGAGTTGCTGGGCGAAGCCGGCCGATAGCTTCAACGTGTATAGCGCCGGTGCCATGGCGAGAAGCGCAGGGCTGGCCATCAGGGGCAGGGTGTCACCCACAGCAAACCCCGGCCGGTCCGGCGAGCTCCAACCCGCGCTCGTGCCGCCGTTGCCGCTTTCCGGCGTGAACAGCGATCCGTCGGTTGGTCCGGCGGGCTCATCCAGGAACAGGGTTTGTCCGGCATGGACGGCGACCAACGCCTCGGTCATGGCAGGCTGGGCTGCATACTGCTCACTCGCCATCCACCCTGACACGCCGGCGAACGCCTCGCGTTGCGGATACCGGATCAGATTGAGCAGCACCTCCGCCACCTGCTCCACGGGATGAACCGGGTCCAGCGGCTTGATCGCCCGTCCGCTGTAGTTTGCGCTGCGCTGCCACAGGGGCGTGTCGATCGACGCCGGCGAGAGGACGCAGATGTGAACGTCAGGCAGATGCATCACCTCCTGACGCATGGCAAACGAGAGCCCGCGGATGGCGAACTTGCTTGCGACATATGGGCTGTGGAACGGTGACGGGCAGTTGCCGATCAAGGAGGCATTGTTGATCAGGATGCCGGAGCCGCGCTCCAGGAAGTGGGGCAGGGCGGCCCGGGCGCCATAGACCATCCCCATGAGGTTGATCTGGAGGACGCGCTCAAAAGTCTCCGGTGGAATGTCCTCGAAGCGGCCGAAGGCGTCCATGCCGGCATTGTTGAACCAGACGTCGATCCGGCCGAAGGTATCAAGAGCACTCTTGGCAAGCGCCTGAACCTGCGCCTCCTCGGCAACATCGGTCGGCACGGTGATGACCTTAGCTCCTTTGGCGCGGCAGGCCTCTGCGGTGTCCTCCAGTTCCTTCTCCCGGCGTGCCGCCAGAACCAGGCGGGCTCCGTGATCGGCCAATGCCAGGGCACCAGCCTTGCCGATGCCGCTCGATGCGCCGGTGATGACGACGACCTTCCCGTCGATCCTGTCTGTCATGATGCTGTTTTCCTTAGTTCTTGCGGTATGGTCCGTATGGGAATGGAGCATGCAGGATGCTCTCGGATGCATCCCACACATTCACCGGGTCGTTGAGGTCGCTTGGTTCGATGCCAGGGCGCCCTGGAGCGCGGTTAACGCGTCCCTGGCCTTGCTTGCGCCGGCGTCCCAGCGTCGCATGATCGCCTGCTCGGAGTAGTCGTAGAACCAGCTGCCAACCTCGGGACCCGGATCCCCACCAATCGTCACCAGCCGCATGTCCGGCCGCTCCGCTTCCACCAGGGCAGCCCTGACCTCGGGTCGATCCCGCAACTCCTTGGGCACGAGATCAAGAACGGCCCGAAGCGTGTTCCGGACCCTGTCCTCGCGCACGTAAGCCTCCAGAAACCATCGGCTCTGATTGACAAACAAAAGCTCCTGGCGCCGGGCCACAGCCTCGGCAAAGGTCGTGCAGCGTTGCCTTCGAGCGGAAAACAGCTCGATGGCAAGGCAGAGGCGATCCCCATCAGGTTCGCGCCGCACCACGTCGATGGGCAGGTTGGACACCAGCCCACCGTCGCCATACAGGCGGCCTCCGATCTCGATGGGTCGGAAGTCCGGCAGCAGGGCGTTGCTGGCCATGATGTGTTCTGGGCCGAGCCAGTCTGTCTGCGTGTCGAACAGGACCTCGTCTCCGGTTTCCAGATCGACGGCAACCACCGTCAGCCGGACGGCGCCTGTGTTGAGGAGATCGAAGTCGACCAGTTGCGCCAGCGTGCTCCGCAGGGGCGACAGATCGTAAAGACCAATGGTGCCCGTTCCATTGGCGGTCATTCCGGTGAAGCTCGGCACGAACATGGCCGAATTCCCGAACGAGGCTGTCTGCAGTTGCCCGGCAAAGCGCTGCATGGCTTGGACCAGCCTATTTGGAGCAATCCCTCCGCCCGCTGCGGGCCAGGCCGCCTTCGACCAGAACGCTTGCAGTGCCTCTGTCCGCCGCTCCGGAGGATTGCCAGCAATGAGTGCGCCGTTGACGGCTCCAATCGATGTGCCCACCACCCAGTCGGGTTGCAGGCCGTGATCGTGCAGCGTCTGGTAGGCCCCGGCTTCGAACGCCCCAAGTCCGTTGCCTCCGGCGAGGATAAGCGCCAGCCGTTGCGCCGCTGTTGGGGCGTCCGTTCCTGTCTTGGCTCTGGACCGTTTCAACCTTGGCATGTTCAAAGATCGGCTCCACCCTTTGGCATATCTCCGCCTCCAACGACTGACAGCGTCGATGTGCTGCGCAAGAAGTGCAGGATTCCCCAGTCGATCAGCTCAGGTCCGCTGCCTTCCGGCCCTCGATGGCAACACGCATCAGCCTGTCATCCATGAACCCGGGGCGCATCCAATCCTCGGCTTGCACCAGGCTCGTTCGCCGCAGCACCGGTCTTCCGGCTCGTGCTCGTGTCCTTGGACAGGTCTCTGGTGACATCTTCCGCAATCAGCCGCGCCCCGCGCTGGAAGGTGAGATAGGTCCAGAGCCAGCGCATGGTGACCAGAAAGCGGTTGTGGAATCCAACCAGGAGGTACACGTGGGCAATCCCCCACAGGAGCCAAGCACCGAAACCCTTCAGCTTGAAGCTATCCCAGTGGACGACGGCCGAGTTTCGCCCGACCACAGCGAGGTTCCCCCGGTTGTTGAAGCGGAATGGAGGAGGCGTTTCGTTGCGCAGAATGCGGGCCGGCAAGGCCTTGCCGAGATAGCGGCCCTGCTGGTGGGCAACCTGAGCCAGGCCGGGCAGGGGTTTGCCATCCTCGCCCGTGGCAAGGGCAACATCGCCAAGCACATAAACATTGTCGAGACCTGGGACGGAGAGGTCAGGGGCCACGGCAGCACGCCCGGCCCGGTCAGTTCCGGCATGCAGCCACTGCCCGGCCGGTGAGGCTGCCACACCTGCGGCCCAGACGACGGTGGAGCACGGGATGAACTCGCCGCCGACCGTGACGCCCCGTCCGTTGACGTCCTCCACGGGCTTGCCTCTGAGCAGGGTAACGCCAAGCCGCTTGAGCGCCCGCTCCGCATTGGCCGAGAGATCCTTCGGGAACGGCCCGAGGATGCGCGGCGCCGCCTCAATCAGTAGAATGCGTGCCTTCGTCGGGTCGATATGGCGGAAATCCTGCGCAAGAGCCTGGCGGGCCAACTCTGCAATGGCGCTGGCCATCTCTACCCCAGTCGGGCCGCCTCCAATGATGGCAAAGGTCATCAGGCGCTCGCGCTCGGCGGGATCGCGCTCCATCTCGGCCTTTTCGAACGCCATCAGGATCTGCGCCCGGATGCGCCGGGCATCCTCCAGGGTCTTCAGCCCCGGCGCAAAGCGTGCCCATTCCGAATGCCCGAAGTAGCCGTGGGTGGCGCCTGTGGCGAGCACGAGGGTATCGTAGGTGAGAGCCTCACCATTGACAGAGACCTCCTTGCGCTCCGGGTTGATGCCGTCCACTTCGCCCAGAAGAACCGTGATGTTCTTGTGCCGCCCCACGATGCGCCGGATCGGCTGGGCGATCTCGCCAGGCGACAGCACGGCTGTGGCCACCTGGTACAGGAGAGCCTGGAACAGATGGTAGTTGCGGCGGTCGATCACGGTCACACGCAAGGGTGTGCTTCCGAGCGCCTGCGCAAGAGCAAGGCCAGCGAACCCGGCACCGACGATCACGACGTGATGAGCCAGTGAAGCGCTCGCTTCTCTCGTAGAAGCGGAAACCATGGGCTGCCGATCAGGAGATCCCATCCGCTGCGTACTTTCTTCAAACGATGTTCGAGTGGCCATATCGAGCCTCGGATGATCGCTGGCGGACCTTCAAAAGTATGGAATAGTGCAAGCGGCGGTCCGTTCGAACCCGGGCCCCGGCCGATCAGCCCGCTTCAACTTCCTCTTCCTCGGCCTCGACGAGGTAGACGACAGAGAAGGTATCAGGCTCCTCCTCGTCCTCCTGCTCCTCATCCGCAGCGGCCTGAACTCTCTTGAACCTCACGATCTCCTCCTCTGACGAGGGCCGCACCACCAGTGGGGCTATCCCATCCCACAAGCGCTGTCCTTGGCTCATGAGTTGCCCGAGATGGGCCTTGAACATCTGTCCCGCGAAGAATTCATGGGCCCGCTCCGCGCTTGCATCAGTCATGGCAACCGGCCGGCCGCCGATCTCCAAGGTGAACATCGCCTGCTCCTCTGCCGCTTCAGGCGCAAAATTGGTTTGGACCATCAACTCTGCAGGTGTGGTGGAATGGTCGAGACATCCTCATGATCATGGTCAATCGGCACGAGGAAGGTCACAAACAGGCCATCGTCATCCTCCGCGGCGTCAATATCATCGTCGAGGTCCATGTCAGGAGCCTCGAATGTAGCGGTCTCCTCTTGTGATGCGGGTCGGATGGTCAGAGGAGCCCTCCCGTCCCACAGCGGTATCCCTTCACTGGTCATTGCCGTCAGGTCCTGCTTGAACTCGTCACTTTCAAAGATGGCTCGCGCCTGAGCCTCGTCGGCATCGGTGATGGCAATCGGCTTGTCTCCGATCTCAAGGGTAAACATCGGCTCTCCTGCTCATCGCTGTTTCGGCGGTTGTCGAGGTGTCGTACTAATCCGCCGTTCAAGCATTTGTTCGCTCGAGGCGAGCAATCGTTGCAGTCAACTCCTCCCGTGGGACAGGCTTTTCCAGCCACGGCACGCCCTGGAGATCGTCCGGGAGGTTGCTCGTGAACGAAAGGCCTGAATAGACGGCAAAAGGCGTGTTACGCCCATTCAGTTCACGTGCGATGGGCAAGGAGGTGCCGTCCCTGAGGCTGACGTCCAGCACAGCAACGTGCGGCGTATTGTGCTCCAGCCAGCGCAGAGCATTGGCGCAGGAGAGGAATGGGCCAGCCACCGAGAACCCAGCGTCCTTCAAAAACGCCTCAAGTGACAGACCAATAAGCGCCTGGTCTTCAACGATCATGCAGTAGGGGCGAAGCCATCACGCGAGATCTCCCGTTGTTCAGGAACCGGAAGAGCCCCGTCGTTGGAGGTAACCGACAGGGCTCTCACTGGGGCCGATGGAAAGCAAAACCATTGAGACAGCCTGAGTGGGACTGACTATCCCCTCACTCACGTAGGCTAATCGTAGCCATACTTTTCCGGTCAAAGCCCTTCACAGTGTTCTCTCGTGCTACCTGACGCCTAATCTCAAGATCATCATAGGTTAATGGCAGGCCGCCTCCGATCATCTACGGGTAGGTTATCTTGCTGGTTCTCTGGAGAGCCATCAGAGAACTGTTGGTCTTGCTCGGAGGAACTAGCGTGCTGATGACGATGCCCAAAGTTACCCAGAGGAAGCTTGGTGACACTGGGGAGCTTCCGGTTGTCAAAACCGAAGGCCCCACGAGCCAGCCCTTCCACCCGACGTTGCCGCTTGTCTCGGAGAGCGGCTTCGCGCCTACTACGCCCACCTGATGAATGATCCCGTTCCCGAACAACTCATCCGGACCCTTGAAGCCATGAATGGAACGAGGAGCGCATACAATGACCGTTGATCCCTCTGTCCGTCAGGCGATGCTGGATGCGATCCCGCGTCTGCGCGCCTTTGCCATCTCGCTGTCCGGCAACATCACCTACGCGGACGACCTTGTTCAAGGGGCTCTGCTGCGTGGGCTCGAAAACCTGGACAAGTTCCAGCCCGGCACCAGCATGCAGGCTTGGCTCTTCACCATCTTGCGCAATCAGTTCTACACTGACATGCGTCGCCACCGCCGGGAGGTGGAAGATGCCGACGGAGCCATGGCGGAGAGACTTGCTGTAATGCCTGAGCAGAGTGCACGTCTGGACTTCAGCGACATGTTGGCGGCCTTGGCCCAGCTCAGCATCGAACAGCGCGAGGCCCTGGTTCTCGTCGCAGCGGAGGATATGTCCTACGAGGAGGCGGCTCAGATTTGCGGCACAAACCTTGGTACCATCAAGAGCCGGATCAACCGCGCCCGCACCCGGCTGGCGGAACTGCTCGATCTTGTGTCCGATGAGGATATTGGGCCGGACCGTCTGGTCCGAGCGACCCTGCTCATGCATGCCTCTATGTCAAGGCCCTTGCGTCAGAGGTTCTGCAAACTCGTTCAAACAGTGGTGTGCTGAGCCGAATGCAATGCGGATGGCCGACCGGAAGGCTCGCCGTCACGACCTTTCACATAGGAGGAAAGCAATGGAACTGACCCATGTGGGGCGGGAACAGATAAGTCCGTTGCCCATGCGCCGGGATGCAATTGCAAAAGCTGCCATTCGTTTCGAGTTTCGATGAGATGGACGCAAATCGAACTCGGCAAGCAGTCGGGAGCTAGCATGAAGTCTCTATCTCCAAGTGGAACCGCCATATTCCGTTCGATTGTCTCTCTCATCCTCTTTGCCGCGGTTGGTCTCATGAACTCTTCCGCCAAGGCCCAGCTGGCCTTTGATCAGATCGTCGTCTTCGGTGACAGCCTGTCGGACAACGGCAATGCGGGGCGCGCCTCGAATGGCCCCGTGTGGGTCGAGCACCTGGCCGAACGGCTCGGAGTGTCGCTCAAGCCGAGCCGGACGGGTGGATCCAACTATGCCGTCGGCGGGGCTCGTCTCGATCCGAGTTCCGGCAACACAAGCCTGCGGGCGCAGGCCAGCACCTATCTCCGAACATCGCGCCCAAATGGGCGCATTCTTCACATCGTGTATGGTGGAGGCAACGACCTGCTGGCGACCGTTGGGCAGCCTCAGGCGGCCACGATGGTGGATGCCGCCGTTGCTTCCCTGAGGAGCATTGTGGCCGATCTGGTGAGCCAGGGTGCCACCGACATTCTCGTGCCCAATCTTCCCAGGATCGGGATTACCCCGGCGGTGCGGGCTCAGGGCAGCCAGACTGTTGAAGCCGCAAACCAGCTTGCAGCACGCTTCAACAGCGCCCTTGATCGGGTCCTTTCAGATTTTGCTGGCCGTACAAGCCCACGGCCGTACCGTCTCGACGTCTGGCAGCTGGCCGAGCGGGTCTGGGCCGATCCAGCCGCAGCGGGCTTTGTCGATATCACCACGCCTTGCGGTCAGCGCCGGAACTGCAACGGCTATCTGTTCTGTGATGACATCCATCCGACCACGCAGGCACACCGGCGCCTGGCGGATGCGGCGGCCCAGGTGTTGGTGACGCGATAGAGAAGGTCACAGCACGATGGGCTGACGAAGCAAAACCGATAGCCCTTCTGCCGTGATCAGCAGGATCGCATTCCGACAGTGCTAAAAGGCGCTTTCAAGTTAGATGGGAAAGATGTTTCGGCGCCGGAGATTGATATGTAGATCCGCAAAAACGGGAGCAATCATGACACAGGATAAAACCGGACCGGATGCAACACCGCGCATCGGCCTCGATCTTGGTCGTCAGATCTTCGATGATCCAAGCGGCAGTGACCGCCAGGAGGAGCGGACTAGCCCAGGCGAGGAGAGGATCCGCCAGAGGGCCCACGAGATCTGGGAGAGCGAAGGCTGCTCGGGCGATCCGCAGGATCACTGGTTCCGAGCGGAGCGTGAGCTAAGTGGGACCACGCAGGAGCGCTCGGAAGCCAACGTGGAGGATGCGCCTGCCGCCGCTGCCACCGGAGCATCGGAAGCAGTCGGAAGCCCCCGTGACGGAGGGAATAACAATTCGTCTGCCACGTAGAGGGAGCAAACGAGGATCCTAATGATGACCCAGGACAAGCAGCAGCCGCAGTCGCAACCCGAGCCGAAATCCGAAGATACGGAACCCGGGAAGGCTACTCCGGGAATGGCACAGGTCGGCAACCAGAAGGTGCCGCGGCCCGACAAGGTAAGTGACCGCTCCGTGCCGGACGACATCGACGAGTAGTCAGCCCCTGCACAGCAGGAGGAGCTATTGCTCAGGGGCTTTGGACGGTGGAGCCTTGCTCTCGGCTTGATGTTTAGCGTGGTAGCCTGTGATCATGGCGATGTTCCCGCTCTGAGGGAGCGCGCGCAGCAGGCCTGGAGTGAGGTGCAGAGTCTGTACCGCCAGCGAGCCGACAAGGTGCCGCAGCTGGTCGAGGCTGTGCGAAGGCAGGCCCCCGCCGAGCGCGAGGTGCTCAATGAGGTCATGGCCGCCCGCGATGAGGTGATCGCCATCCTGAACGCCGATGGGTTCATCGCCGAACCGGAGCGGTTCCGGCACTACGAGGAGGCACAGCATCGCCTCACTGCCGCTCTCGCCACGTTGGACGATGCTGCCGAGCGCTATCCCGAGCTGACCGGCGACACGCACTTCGCGACGCAGCTGGCGGAGTTTCTGAGGTTGGAGGACCGGCTTGTGGTCGCGCGCAGCGACCTCATCAGCGCCGTGCGGGCCCACAACCAGGAGCTCCGTGGGTTCCCGGACGGCTGGGTTGCGGCCATTCTCAATCCAGACGCGAGACCTCTGACCGCCTTCGCCCGGGCTCAGCTGGAGCGTCCGTCGACGCACTCACCGCGATAGCACTCAACAGCCGCGTCATGGCACTCACTCATTCGGCCGTTTGGGGCATTTAAATTGGTGACGTCCATGAGGAACATGACAAAGCCTCCGTCGTCGTCCTCATCTGCTGCGGAGTTCTCGAACTGGGCCCGTTCGTCGCCGTTAGCCTCGCGCAGGCTCATTGCCGCCTGCCCGTCCTAGAGGGGACGGCCCTCGGACTGCAGGGCGGTGAGATCATCCCGGAATTCCTGGTCGCCAAGCAGCTCTTCCGCATCGGCGACGGTCGGGAGGTTCAGGACGGCGGCAGGTCGACCTCCAATCTCCACGGTGAACATCAAGCCCCTTCCTTGTCCGACCCGTGCGGCTCTGGCGGGATCACCACATCGAGCGGATTGGGCCTGCCGGCGGTCACCGGGTTCTCGCCAACCACCTCTTGGTAGTCGCGCGTCGAGCCGCCGCCGCCATAGCCTGCGGAATCGCCGAAGTCGCGTCCCGCCGGATCCGACACCGGTCCAAGGTTCGGAACGTCACCTTCGTCCTGCTGTGGGTCTCCGCCCTGATCGGCGGATGAGCGGCCGGCCGCTGGATCGTTCGGGTCTGGCATGGAAGGTCTCCTGACATCGGTGGGTTGCAAGAACGCGGGACGCCTCCTAGCCGTGGCCGCGGTTCTGGTGGTTGTTGTCGACGTCCTTGTTCGCCTGGCTCTGGCCCTGCGTCTTTGGGACGCCGCCACCGCCGTCGCCTTGGTGGCCACCCTGGTGGCCGGCGTCCTTATTGCCCTTCTGAACGGCCTCGTCATCCCGATAGGGCACGTGGCCCTTCTGCTTCTCGCTGCGGTTGTTGTGGTTACGAGTGGTCATGGGTCACCTGTGCTGCCGGCTGGTTTCTGGGGATGGAGCTAGGTCTTCTTCTGCTGCTGGCGCTTCTGGGCGCCGTTGCCGTCCTTGCCCTGGGGATGAGGGGTGCCGCGGCCATTGGAGCCGCCATGGCTCTCCTGGGGGATTTCCTCGGGGTTCGTCCGTGCGCCGGGGATAGGCTTCTGTTCGGACATGGGGCTTGCTCCTCGTGGTTGGTGTCGGTGGCTGTCTCAACGCGAGCCTTTAGCTGCGCTTCTGGGTGACCTTCTCGGCGCGGGATCCTGACGGCTGGGCTTTGGTCCGCCTCGCCTTCTTCCAGGACGGCCGCATGCGTGCCTTCTTGGCCATGGCTGTCTCCTATGGTCAGAGGAATGGTCGGTTGCGCCTCAGCTGCGGCCGCCGGTCATGTCGCTCGGGGCGCGCCCATCTGTTCCGGTCCCGGGGTCAAGCGGCTTCGCCTCGGTGTGCCGGTCCCCCGTCTCGTCGTCCTGCCGGCGCTTGCTATCCGCGCTCTTGTCCCGGGTCTTGTTGACCCCACCCTGATTGGCGCCTGCGTTCTGTGCCATCCGGCTTCTCCAAGAAAGCTGTGATCGGACTGAGCCAACCTGGATGGAGAGGCGATGTTCCCCTTTTTCCGTTTCGTCCTGAGCGACCCGCGGCCGCAGGATTGGTGACAGGTCCAGCGCACGCTGATGTCCTGCAGCAGGGAACGTGTGAACCTTCGCAGGATTGAGGGACTGAGACCGAGCGTCGTCGCAAGGGAGCCGTCAGCATGACCGACAGCAAGAACCAGAAGACCACGATCACCCTGGAGCCCGGACAGGTCGCTGTCGTCCTGGGCATGGAAGATGGCCAGATCAGCCGCCAGCTATTCGCCAGTCCGGATGTCGACGCCATGCTTGACGATGGGCATTCCGACATTCCGTTCCACTACTTCCTAGCCTCAGCTTTTCTGGTGCGCCTGGATCAGGATGAGGATTTCACCTCCGACCTGGCCGAGTGGTACGATGACAAGCTCCATGGGGAGGCAGCCGCTGGAAAATGAGGCCATGCCTCTATCTTCTCCGGAACTCCATGGTCTGGCCTGTCCCAAGAATAAGCCGCCCTGTCAGGAGCGGCTTGAAGGGTCAGCGCTGAGCTGACGAAAGGGTAGGCTCAATCAAGCCTTCTGCAGGTTGGTAGCAGACTCTTTGCCCGTACGGCGGTCGGCTTCCACCTCATAGGAGATCTTCTGGCCTTCAGCGAGGCCGCGCATGCCAGCCCGCTCAAGGGCTGTGGCATGGACAAACACATCCTTGCCGCCGTTGTCGGGCTGAATGAAGCCATAACCCTTTGTTTCATTGTACCACTTCACAGTCCCAGTCGCCATTGAATATTCCTTCAGTCCCTTCAGGTGCGCTTGCGCAGGATTATCCTGCCGCGTCTGGCGAACAGGTCAAGACCCCGGCGCCGACTAGGGGGCGCATGTCAGGCTCCTTTCACGCGCCAGAGCAGTCCCCTAGCTTCAAGGCAGAGCAGGTTCTGGGGCCGATCAGAGCACATGTGAGAGACGACATCACGCCTGCTTGGTTGAGGATAGTTGCCCCTGAGGCATGGAGTCGGGCGATGGCAAAGCACCTAGAGCAGAGGACCCGCGAGCGGGCCTACGAGATATGGGAGAGCGAGGGCTGCTCCGGCAGTCCGGAGGACCACTGGTCCAGAGCGGAGCAGGAGTTGAAGGGTGCCGGCACTTCGCAGGGGCAAGATGCTGCCGGAGCAATAACGCCGGATGACAAGATCATCGATCAGCTTGGCGATTTTGCGTAAGCGCTTACGCCTCCAGAAATTTCTGGAGGCCGGCTTTGTGTTGCTGTGGGGATGAGATCCGTCTTATTTGGTCGCCACCTGCTTAACGTGCCGTGTGCCGATCTGCCGTTGGACGGAGGGCACGGTTCGCGACGAGCGGCGTTGACACTGTCTTTCTAGGCAAGAACGCTAGAGCATGGCACGCAAGCGAAAACAGGAGACCGCCGACATCCTCCAGGACGCGATCCGCAGGGTGGCCCCGTCGCAGCGCGACGTCGACACCGAGGCCCTCCGGCGCTACCTGGGCCTGCCTGAGCACGATGGGTTCGTCGACGACGGCCGGGTGACCTCCGCCCTCGCCGAGATGCGGAGCCTTGAGGAATGGGCTGCAAAGGGGGCCGAGGAGCTCGCCAAGGCAGTCCCATCCCTGCGCTGGTCCGAGGGCGAGGATGGTGTCGTCTCGTGGTCCGTGCGGGTCTGCCTGCCGCTCCTCGACGACGGGCGCATGGAGCTGCGCCTCATGCTGCCACCCACGCCGCAGATGCTGGAGATCCTGCACCTCCCTTCGCCGCCTATCACTTCCAAACCCTCAATCCCTACGGTCTTATTGGCAATGCACTCGCCCTGCCGCTCGTCTCGGCTGTGGTCATGCCCTCGGCCGTTCTGGGTGTGCTCGCGTATCCCTTCGGTCTCGACCGTCCGGTCTGGCAGGTGATGGGTGCGGCCGTCGAGCAGGTGCTTGCGGTATCGGCCTGGGTCGGGTCTTTCAGCGGCTCGACCATGGTGGTGCCGGCGCTGAGCATTGGCGCGCTGGCATTCCTCAGCTTGGGCCTGCTCATCCTCACCATCCCGGCGTCACCGCTGCGATGGATGGCTCTGCTGCCTGCGGGGATGGGGCTTGCCTTCACGAGTGTTCCGGATCGCCACGATGTCTTCATCGATCGCGAAGGGGCGGGAGCGGCCATCCGCGGCGCTCAGGGACAGCTCGCCCTTGTCGGGCGGCCCTCCGATTTCGTGACCGAGCAATGGCTGCGTGCCGATGGTGATGGCAGGAATGTGGACGATGCCAGCCTCAGGCGTGAAGCACGCTGTGGCACCGCTGGTTGCGTCATGGTCGCAGCCGATGGACGGCGGATCGCCTTTGTCCAGGATTACGCTGCTTTCGAGGAGGATTGCCGCCGGGCTAACGTGATCGTCACCCGGCTGCAAGCTCCGCCCACATGCCGGCTGCCTTTCGTCCTCGACGGTAAGGCGCTGAAGGAGCGCGGAGCCACGACGCTGCGCTTTGGACCCGATAAGATCGAGGTCACGTCCGTCAGGAAAGGCCATGAGGTGATGACCTGGCCTGGCGACCGGTCAATCCAGATTGGGGGAGCGCCCGCTCAGGGGAGGCCAAGGGCTGCAAGGCCTGTCCCTGAGCAGGATCTTCCCGAAGACGAGGTCAGTACCGACGAACTAGACTGACGAGCTTGCCCTGGATCTTGACCCGGTCGGGGCCGAGCACGCGGGTCTCGTAGGCTTGGTTGGCGGCCTCCAGGGCGATGGAGGAGCCGCGGCGGCGGAAGCGCTTCAGGGTCGCCTCCTCCTCGTCGATCAGCGCCACGATGATGTCGCCCGTATTGGCATTGTCCTGCCGGCGGATGACCACGAGGTCGCCGTCGAGGATGCCGGCCTCCACCATCGAGTCGCCGCGCACCTCGAGAGCGAAGTGGTCGCCCTGGGCCAGGAAGTCGCCCGACAGGGTGATGGAGTGGCTGCGGGTCTGAATGGCCGAGATCGGCGTACCGGCGGCGATCCGGCCCATGACAGGGATCGACATCTCGCGGTCGCGGGGGTCGGAGGCCGGCGGCGGAGCGGCCTTGGCCTTACCGGCCAGCCCACCTTCGACCACGCTCGGCGTGAAGCGCCGCTGGCTGGCTGCACCGCTGGTGCTCTCCGGCAGGCGGATTACCTCGAGCGCCCGGGCTCGGTTGGGCAGGCGGCGGATGAAGCCGCGCTCCTCGAGCGCCGTGATCAGGCGATGGATACCCGACTTAGACTTGAGGTCGAGCGCATCCTTCATCTCGTCGAAGGACGGCGGAACCCCGGTTTCCCGCAGCCGCTCATGAA
Organism: Microvirga sp. BSC39; assembly: GCF_000739015.1. Lineage (GTDB taxonomy): Bacteria > Pseudomonadota > Alphaproteobacteria > Rhizobiales > Beijerinckiaceae > Microvirga. The sequence continues at coordinate 4,428 of NZ_JPUG01000069.1, read as the reverse complement.
TGAAGCGGAGCAGTTCGTGCTGTTTGCGCGTCAGCATGGCTGGCCCTTACTGCCTTGGAAAAGGCGATTCTGAAACAAATCAGGAACAAGGTAGCCGTTCTTGCTGTGTTCCGCAAGCCTTATGGCTGAGCTAGGGCGCTCGGTTGAAGAAATGTTTGCATTTCTGGGGCTGCTCATGGATAAATGTCGATACGTAATATCGCTATATTTTTGAGACTTCTATGAGCAATCGGACATCTGGGGAAGTGATGATCTGCTCAACAATGTTCAGGTTCAACTTGCTCCCGCAATCACGGCTTTCGCGATAGGAAAGGTATGGACTGGCACCGATGCGGATGAAGCCGAAGAGGGTACCGTCAATGATGATACCCTGGAAGGGGAAGGCGGAAATGACCGGCTTACTGGCAACCTTGGGAACGATCTCCTCTCCGGCGGAATGGGCAATGACAACCTTTTTGGCGGAGATGACAGCGATACACTTGCTGGTGGACTGGGGAACGATCTCCTTAAAGGAGGATCAGGTTTTGACTTTGTCTCCTATGCTGAAGCTACCAGTGCAGTAGAGGTCTCCCTGAGCAGCCCTGTCCTTAACACCGGCAATTACGCGGCTGGCGATATCTACGACAGCATCCAAGGGGTGATCGGCTCAGACTTCAACGACCGGATCACGGGCGACCTGGACAGAAATCATCTTATCGGCGGGGAAGGGAGTGATACCCTGGACGGCGGAGCCGGCACTGATACTCTGGACGGCGGCGCGGGCGACGATGTCTATATCGATCCTCTCGGCGACACCATAATTGACATCTCCGGTTTCGATACAATCCGGACGAGCCAGAGTTTCACTCTTGCCGAAGGCTTGGCCATCGCAAACTTGGTCGCTCACGATCCCGCAGGAAGCGTCCGTTTGACCTTACCGGAAACGGACTCGACAACACTTTGATCGGCAATCGAGGCGCCAATCGGCTCGATGGAAGAGGCGGCAGAGACGTTCTCATCGGCGGCCTTGGTGACGATACCTATATCGTTGATCACACCTCGGATCAGGTGAGGGAAGGCCGCAGTGGAGGGTTTGACACGGTTCTCACCTCTGTGAGCTATGCCCTTTCTGGAGATGCCGAGGTCGAGGTTTTGAGCCTTATGAACCCGGCCAGCGAGGTATCCTTCAACCTCTCCGGATCGAACTCGGATAACAAGATCACTGGAGGGGCAGGCAACAATACTCTTATCGGCTATGGCGGGAATGATGTTCTGAAGGCGGAGGCCTGCCTCGACGAACTTTATGGGGGCGATGGCAACGATCAGATGGATGGAGGTAGCGGCAACGACAAGATCTATGGAGGTGCCGGCAACGACACCATCTTTGGCGGTTTCGGTGTGGATCGTCTCTATGGCGAGGCGGGCCGCGACAACTTCGTCTTCGACGCTAAACCGAGCAAGGTTAATGCGGACCGTATCTATAAATACAGTGTGAAGGACCGGGTGATCCTTGGCTCGCAGAACTACAACTTTGAAATGGCTGCGACTGGTCAGAAGGTCGAGCCAAGTATCGAAGCTTTGGACAATGGTCGCTTTGTTCTCGCAGTTGCCCATCGGAGTACAAGCACAGCCAAATAGGTGATCCGTGCCCAAGTGTTCAATGCGGATGGAAGCCGCCCCTTGATGAGGAGGAGATCGTAGTCAATACCGGTGGGGGAGAGGCCGTACAGCCTGACATCACCGTCCTCAGGGACGGGCGCTTCATGATCAATTGGTCGGAAGTTGCCTTTGATGGAACGATGAGGGCCAAGGCGCAGGTCTTCGATGCGCGGACGGGCAAGATCAGTGTAACAGGAACGGTATCGGACGATATCTATGTTGCAACCCGCTTCGCCGGTGATGAACTCTTTGGTGAGGCCTGAGGCGAGATGATCTCTGCGGCCGATCTTTGGAGTAGGATGATTGGGGCCGAAACCCCTCTTGGCTGATAGCTTCTCTGGATGGTGGGCAACAAAAAACCCGCTTCGGCCTAAGTCGAAGCGGGCTGAATAGGTAGTTTCTCGGTCGCTTAGATCAGGATGAAGTCCGAAGCTGTCAGCTTGAGGTTCTTGTTAAGCGTAGCAAACTTGATCGCCCCGAATGCGGTGCCTGTTCCATCCGCATCGTCGGAGAGGGCGCCGGTCGACTTGTTGTAGATGATGCGGTCGTCGGCATCCTTGGCACTGGCGCCGATGTAGAAGGCGGACGTAGCCAGCTTGCCTCCTGCAAGGCTGGTGAAGATCTCCGTGTCCAACGCGATCTTGTCGTCCTTGGTCGAGAAGCTGACGATCTTGTCGACATTGCCACCCAGAGCGGTGTCGAAATAGAAGGTGTCCCGTCCTGCGCCGCCGGTGAGCTTGTCGGTGCCGAGGCCGCCATAGAGCTTATCGTTGCCGGCGCCACCATCAAGCTGATTGTTGCCCAGGCGACCTTCCAGGATGTCGTTGCCGTTCATACCTTTCACGGAGTTCTTGCCGTTGTGGCCAATCAGGATGTTGGTCTTGGCATTTCCCGTGAGGTTGATCGCCTTGCTGAGCGTATCGTCCGCGGCCAAGCCTTCGAACTTGTCATTCGTGGACAACGTTGAGTTCTTTGAGACCATCCTGCTGTCGAGGCCGCCGGCATCGATGACGATGTCGACCTTCTCATTGAACTTGTAGACGTCGTTGCCCTTCCCGCCCTTCAGGATGTTCGGTCCATCACGGCCACGGTCATTGCCTCCGATGAGCGTGTCGCTGCCGTCGCCGCCATCGAGCACGTCGATACCTTCGCCGCCATCAAGGTAGTCGTCACCGGCGTTGCCGTAGAGGAGGTCACGGCCATTGCCTGCCGTGACGCGTTCTCCCGCCGCGCTGCCGAAGAAGCGATCGTCGAAGGTCTTTGAGGCGTCGGTGTTTAAGTCGACCAGAATCGTCTAGTTGGCGCGTCCCCAATTCGCGAAGACTGTTCCGGAGAGGTCGAGATTGACTCGCTCCGAAGCGCTTGTGAAGTGGATGGTGTCGATGCCAGCAGTGGATCCTACGACCTGTGACACACCGAAGCTGCTGTTGGCACTGTAGGTGAGGGTCGTGGCAGAGTTCGGAGATGTAAAAGTCAGAACGTCGATAAAGCTCAATGCGTTGAAACGTGCGGAGACAGCGAGGTGGACAACATCCCACTGAAGCTCTGACCTGAATCCTGCGCTATCGGAACCTGAAATGCTGATGCCGTAGACGTAATTATTTACGAGGAAAGTATTTACGAGGAAAGTGTCGTCTCCACCCAATCCATGGAAAATTTCATCGGAATCATCAGTAGTGACGTTGTAGATAACCTGTGTATCATTATTCTCGGTAAGTGGAATATAAGCCATTGGTGCCCCCAGAACTAGCGAATTTTTGAAGATTTATAACATTGCACATAGAGGACGGTTGAGCAACGGGAGGCCTTGGCCTCTAAATATAATTTCCAATACATTGGTTATCCTGCCACAGGGCTGTTCTGGACCACTCCTGTCCCTAAGACGCGCTTTCTCTCAAAGCGGAAGGTAGTCTGAAGGACTAGAGGCTGTTATGGACTGCGCTGTAGTTGACGGCCTGTCGCAGCATAATACAGACCAGTGCAATCACATGCAGGTCTGCGAGGGTTTGAGGTAAACGCTCGTAATCGCGCACCAGACGGCGAAAGCGGGTGGCCCAGGCGAAGGTCCGTTCGACCACCCATCGGCGCGGCAACAACACAAAACCGCGCTTGGCCTCAGCCAGCTTGACCACCTCCAGCTCAATCCCATGCTCGCGGGCGGCAGCCGCGGCCCTCTCGCCCGTGTAGCCCTGATCGACATAGGCCAGATCCACACTCTCGCCGGTGGCGGCCTGCATGGCTTGCGCCAGTTGTCCCACCTCAGCCCGATCATCAGCGGTGGCGGGTGTGACGTGGGCCGCCAGCAGATGGCCGAGGGTGTCCACCGCCATGTGCAGCTTGGAGCCCTTCTTGCGCTTGGCGCCATCATAGCCCGCGCGGGCTCCGCTCTCCGGGCTGGAGCGCAGCGTACGGCTGTCGAGCACAGCGGCCGAGGGCTCCTCATCGCGCCCGGCCGCCAGGCGCAGCACCGCGCGAAGGTCGTGCGCCAACTCTTCGAAGCAGCCGGCGTTGAGCCAGCGCTGGGTCTGCTGGTAGACCTCAGCCCAGGGCGGCAGGTCGTTGGGCATCCAGCGCCAGGGCGCTCCCGTCTTGATGATGTAGCGAAGGCCGTTGAACACCTCACGCAAGGAGTGTTCACGCTGACCTGCCTCTTCAGGCAAAAGCGTCAGATAGGGCGCCACCAGCGCCCATTCTTCATCGGAGACATCGGAGGGGTAAGGCTTGCGAGGTGAGGTCATCTCACCCCAACGGCAATGACCTCAAGCCGGGTCCATAACAGTCTCTAGTCCG
>NZ_JPUG01000068.1 GCF_000739015.1 Microvirga sp. BSC39 | reverse complement strand
TGGGCCGCGCGGCTCGCGGGCCACCGAATCCGAGGATGCCCCGCCGCCGCGCCGTGGCGCGGCACAACCGGCCGAGCGGCCCACGCCGCCCTCCGGCACGACGCCTGCCACGCCAGCGCGTCCAGCCCAGGGAGAGCCTGCGGAACGCGCCCGTCCGTCCGCCGAGACGCCCGAGCGGCCGGCCCGCCCGGCTGCTCAGGAGCGCGAACGGAACCGTGATCGTCCCGCCGGCGAGCGCGAGCGTCCGCGCCAGCAATCGCCTGCGGCCGAAACGCCGCCCAGCACACCCGCTCCGGCGGCTCAGCCGGCAACACCTCCGGCTCCAGCGGCTCAGCCGGCGACACCTCCGGCTCCGGCCCAGCAGCGGCCTGCCGCAGGAACCCCTCGCCCAGCCGATGCAGAGCAGCCGGCCCGTGCCGGCGACAGCGAGCGGCCCGACCGCAATCGTCCGGACCGTGACCGACAGGATCGCCAGCGCGCCCGCGACCAGCGTCCCGGTCAGGATACGCCCACCACGACCACGGCTCCCACGCCTTCGGCCCCGGCGACAGCCCCGGCTGCTCCGACCACCACGGCACCTGCTACCCCGGCACCTGCTGCTCCAGCGACGGCGCCGACCGCTGCACCCACGGCTCCGGCAGCCCCGGCTCCCGCCGCTCCCGCGACGCGAGCCCAGCCTACGGCTCCCGCGCCGACGGCACCGGCCCAGACTGCGCCTCAGCAGGCAGCTCCTGCCACAGCCCAGCCGCTGGATGCGTCCCGCGTCCGCATCGAGGACCTGCGTCGCGAGCGCCGCGAGCGTCGTGAGGGCGGCCGTCTGATCATCGAAGAGCCCGGCAACCGCACGATCATTCGCCAAGGCGATGAAGTCATCATCCGCCACGACGAGACCGAGCGCTTCCGCCGGACCTATCGCGATGCCGACGTTCGCGTGGAGCGGCGCAGCGGCAACGAGGAGGTCACCATCGTGCGCCGCCCCGACGGTACGGAAATCGTCACGGTTCGGGACGAGTACGGCAACCTCATCCGCCGCGTGAGGCGTGAACCCGCAGGCGGCCGCGAGGTGGTGCTCATCGAGAACCGGCGCGGTGACCGCCGCGCGACGGGTTACGGCTATGTCGAGGAGGACGTCGTGCGCCTGCCGCCGCCCGTCGTCCGTATTCCCCGCGAGGAATACATCGTCGATGTGGAAAGTGCCTCGCAGGAGGATCTGGTCGAGGCCTTCACGGCTCCTCCGGTGGAACGGATCGAACGGTCGTATACCCTCGACGAGGTCCGTCGCAGCCAGCCGCTGCGCGAGCGCATGCGCCGGGTCGACGTCGACACGGTCACCTTCGAGTTCGGCTCCTGGGAGCTTGGCGGCGATCAGGCTGGCGCTCTGACGGGCATTGCCCAGGCGATCAAATCCGCCCTGGCCCGGAACCCGAATGAGATCTTCCTGATCGAAGGCCACACGGATGCGGTCGGCAGCGACGAGGACAACCTCACCCTCTCGGACCGCCGCGCCGAAACGGTGGCGACGATCCTGTCCGAGCGCTTCCAGATCCCGGCCGAGAACCTCACCACCCAAGGTTATGGTGAGCAGTACCTCAAGGTGAGGACGGAAGCCCCGGAGAGGGAGAACCGCCGGGTGGCCATGCGCCGGATCACCCCGCTGCTGCAGGGCCAGAACCAGCAGCAGTGACATCTAAGACCGGGAGGGTGCGCACCCTCCCGGTTTTTCGTTTGGGACAGTCTCACTCCGGCAGGCCCGCCTGTCGCAGCCCCTCCGCGAACCGGCTCATCGCTTCCTTGCTGAAGGCCATCGCCTGGAGAATGTCGGCGATCCGGATTCCGGGATAGCCCTTCACCAGTTCGCCGACGCTGTCCCGCGCCTTATCGAGTTCTCCCGCAAGCGCATAGGCAGGCGCGAGCGTGCGATGGATCCAAGGGGTTTTCGGCTTGCTCATAAGCGCCTTCTCCTGCCATTGCGCGGCAAGATCGTACCGTCTCGCGATGAAGTGGGCGCAGCCGATTCCCATCTCGCAATTGAATGCCATCGGATCGAAGGGGCTCAGGCGCAGGGATCGCTCGAAATGCTCGATCGCGACCTCCGGGTCGTCGTGGTAGTTGTGAAGCCATCCGCTGCGGTTCCAGGCCCAGGCCGAGTTCGGATCCAGCGACAGCGCCCGCTCCAGCATCGACGTGGCGCGCTGGAACTCCCGCGTGATCGTCAGGGCCGCACCGAGCACGGTGAGGATGAAGGGATCCTCGTGGGCCAGGGCCGCTGCCGCCTGGGCTTGTCGCAGGGTCTCGCGCTTGTCCTCTTGAAGGTTCTTCGACCAGTTGTAGACGATGCGCTGACCGCGGCACCAGGCGGCCATGGCCATGGCGAGGGGATAACCCGGATCGAGAAGAAGCGCCTTGTCCAGGAGCCGGGCCGCCTCCTTGTTGGCCTCGTATTCCAGAGCCCAGACATAAGGAAGCGCGCGCATCACGAGATCATAGGCGTCGAGGCTCTCAGGGCGCTTGCGCCTGGCACGCTCGATCTCGGCCGTCCTGATCGACGGCTGGATCGATCCCACGACACTGGCGGTGATCTGGTCCTGGAGATCGAACACGTCCTCGACGACGCCGTCGTAATGCTCGGCCCAGAGATGCATCCCGGTGCTCGCATCGACGAGCTGGGCCGTGATCCGAATTCTTGGACCGGAGCGCCTGACGCTGCCCTCCAGCACATAACGCACGCCCAGCTCCCGGCCGATCTGCTGGACGCTGACGACACGCCCTTTGTAGGCAAAGGTGGAGTTCCGGGCGATGACGAAGAACGACTTGAAGCGCGACAGGGCCGCGATGATGTCCTCGACGATACCGTCGGCGAAGTATTCCTGCTCGGGGTCCTTGCTGATGTTGACGAAGGGCAGGACCGCGATGGAGGGGCCTTCCGGATGAGAGCCGGCGGGCCGGCGCTCCCCCGTCCGCTGCGCCGTATCCATTCCTTCCAGGAGGCAGAAGACCCTGATCGGCCGCCCGATATTCTTGAAGTGGTGCTCGCCCCGATCCTCGAACGCGTAGGCAAGCTTGCCCCTGACCTCCTCGTAGACCTTGCCTGAGAGGCAGATGCCGCCGGGCAGCGCCATCTTCTGCAGCCTGGCAGCCACATTGACGCCGTCGCCGAAGATGTCGCCATCCTCCTCGACCATGATGTCACCGATATTGATGCCGATGCGGAGCTGAAGGGGCTTGGCATCCGCCTTGCCGGAGCTTCGGGCGACCGTCTCCTGAAGATCCATCGCGCACCGTACCGCATCCACGGGGCTTGGGAACTCGACCAGAAAACCGTCACCGATCGTTTTCACCAGCCGCCCGTGATGGGTGCGAATGCGGGGCTCGATGACCTGACGCCGGAGATCCCTGAGGCGGCTGAGCGTGCCTTCCTCGTCTTTGGACATAAGATCGGAATAGCCCACCACGTCAGCGGCAAGGACAGCTGCGAGACGCCTTTGCGCCGTCTGGTCAGAAGGGCTGCTCATGGCCTCTCCGGGACGTCGACGCTGAAACGGCTGGAACGCAACGTCAGGAAGGCTGTGTCCGGAGACAAACCGGCTTTCCATCAACTTTCATGTTAAAGCCCTGCGGTTCATCTGGTTGCGTGGCGGAAGCGCACAAAACGGCGCAAATCAAAGGATTCCGGGCCTTCAGCGATCAATTTTGGCCAAAACGATGCCCCGGCCTGAATGAACAGGTGCATGACCCGACAAATTGAGAGGAATCCTGGTCGGCATTGTCGCTTCGTTAAGGTTTCCAGATGACGCTGCGTTAAGCATGAAAAGAATGGAAGCCCGGCGATGTTTGGTATTCTGCGGCGCGCTCCACACGCGGATGCCCGGAGCGAAACGGTTCAGGTCGGATCGGAGGAAGAAGCGCCCCCGGTCACTCGCGAGAGCCGCCTCGACACCGAGGTGGTGGACTCGCTCGAGGCGGATGTTCTCAAAGCCATCGAGGGCGTCACGCGGGCGATCGCGGTCGCGGCCTCCGACGTGGCTGCGGTGGAGAAGGATCTGGCCGAGATCCGCAGCCATGCCGGCGAGCTTGCCTCCTCGGGCAGGACCGCATCGGCCGAGAGCCTTTCGCTCGCCTCATCGACGGAGGAGCTCGCCGTCACGTCGGCGGAGATCGGCCGCTCCATGGAGCATGCGAGCACGCGGATCGACAGCGCGATCGAAGCCGCCCGGAAGGCCAGCGACCTGATCTTGCAACTATCCACTGCTACGGCGGAAATCGTCGGCATCGTGGACACGATCTCGGCGGTGGCGCGCCAGACCAACCTTCTGGCGCTGAACGCCACCATCGAGGCGGCACGGGCCGGCGAGGCCGGCAAGGGCTTTGCCGTGGTGGCCAACGAGGTGAAGGCCTTGTCTACCCAGACCGGCAAGGCCGCCGACGACATCCGCCTGCGCATCGACCGCCTGCGCGAGACCGCCCAGGCCTCGACGGGCGCCGTGACGGAGGTTGTGGAGGCGGTGCAAGGCGTCCGCCCCGTCTTTGACACGGTGCGCGGCGCCGTCGGGGAGCAGAACGCCGCCATCAGTGAGGCCTCCCGCCTTGCCGGCGTGACATCCTCCAGCGTCGCCAGGGTGAGCGACCGTGCCGGTGACGTGGATTCCATCTCCCTCAACGCGAGCGGCCGCGCCCACGAGGCCGATCAGGCCACCCGGAAGGCGGACGGGTTGGCCAAGGCCCTCGGCCAGCGTTTCGTCACCGTCATCCGCCAGAGCGAGATCGGCGATAGGCGCCGGGCGGACCGGTTTCCCGTCGAACGCCCGGCGACGCTGTGGATCTCCCATCGGAGCGCTTCCTCGCGGCTGATCGACGTCAGCTCCGGCGGCCTGCTGATGGCTGCCATTCCGAACTTCGATGCAAGGCCCGGCCTGCCGGTGGAGATCGACATCCAGCACCTGGGTCGCGTCAGCGCCCGGGTCGTGGCTCTCAGCCCCATGGGCATCCATTGCTGCTTCGACAGGCTCAACGACGAGGCCCGCGCCCGCATCGACGAGTTCGTCGCGCAGGTGGAGACGAGCTACCGGCCGCGCATCCTGCTCGCGCAGGAGACCGCCCGTCAGGTGGAGAGGCTGATCGAGCAGTCCGTCGCGGACGGACAGGTCTCGCGGGATGCGGTCTTCGACACCGATTACCGGCTGATTCCGGGCACGGACCCGGTCCAGTACGGCACGGCCTATCTCCCGGTCTTCGAGAAGCTCCTGCCCTCGGTCCTCGAGAAGGTGCTGGGCACGGATTCAACGATGGCCTTCTGCCTCGCCATCGACCGCAACGGCTACATCCCGGTCCATAACAGGATCTATTCCCAGGCGCAGCGGGCGGGCGATCCCGTGTGGAACGCGGCGAACGCCCGCAACAAGCGGATCTTCGACGACCGCGCCGGCATCACGGCGGCACGCTCCACCCGACCCTTCATCGTGCAGGCCTATGCCCGCGACATGGGCGGCGGCAAGATCGTCATGATGCAGGAGGTGGACGCTCCCATCCGGGTTCTCGGCCGCCACTGGGGCGGCTTGCGAACGGCGTACCGGGCTTAAAGCATCGGACCCATAAGTGGATTTGCACTTTTAGGATCATCCGATGCTTACGCTTTATCCTGGCGCATCGTGTGGACCGGACCCAGGGTCCGCACGATGCGCTAGCCTCCTCGGGGGAACTCCAGGCCCATCTCGCGGTAGCGTTCGGGATCGTCGCTCCAGTTCTCGCGCACCTTCACGAAGATGAAGAGGTGAACGGGCGACTCGGCGATCTCGGCGATCTCCTTGCGGGCCGACTGGCCGATAGCCTTGATGGTCTGTCCACCCTTGCCGAGCACGATCTTGCGCTGGCTGTCGCGTTCCACGAACACGGTCTGCTCGATGCGCACCGAACCGTCGGGCCGCACCTGCCACTGATCCGTCTCAACGGTGGATTGATAGGGCAGTTCCTCGTGAAGACGCTCGTAGATCTTCTCGCGGGTGATCTCGGCCGCCAGCATGCGCAGGGGCGCGTCGGAAATCTGGTCTTCCGGATAGAGCCAGGGGCCCTCCGGCATCATCTGCGCAAGCTGGCGCTTCATGGTCTCGATGCCGTCCCCCTTGAGGGCCGAGATCATGAAGGTATGGGCGAACGGCACCTGCTCGTTGAGCTTGGAGGCCATCTCAAGGAGCCTGGAGCGCTCGATCAGGTCGATCTTGTTGAGGATCAGGACCTTCGGGCGCTTGAGTTCGGGCAGCTTGGCGAGGATCGCCTCGGCCTCCTCGTCGATGCCCTTGCGCACGTCGAGCAGGAGCGCGATCACGTCAGCATCCCCCGCCCCGCCCCAGGCCGAGGTGACCATGGCCCGGTCGAGGCGGCGCTTCGGCTTGAAGATGCCGGGCGTGTCCACGAAAATAAGCTGCGCCTCGCCCTCGATGGCGATGCCGCGCACTAGGGCACGGGTCGTCTGCACCTTGCGGGACACGATGGACACCTTGGAGCCGACGAGCGAGTTCAGCAGCGTCGACTTGCCGGCATTCGGGGCGCCGATGAGAGCGACGAAACCGGCCTTTGTCTGGGTCTGCTCAGGCTGTTCCATGCTCTTCCTCCGTCCAGACGCCCTCTCTCAAGAGAAGGCTTCGCGCCGCCGCCTGTTCCGCGATGCGCTTCGATGTTCCGAGGCCGAACTCGGTTTCCGCGCCCTTCACTTTCACCATCACCCGGAACTTCGGCGCGTGGTCCGGTCCGGTCTGCTCGACGATGGTGTAGGTGGGCGGCGGCAGGCCGCGTCCCTGAGCCCATTCCTGCAGGGCGCTCTTGGGGTCGCGCAACGGACGGCGGGGCGCTTCCAGCAGCGGCTGGAACGCGCGCTCGATCACGCCGCGGGCGGCCTCGTAGCCGCCATCCATGAAGACGGCGCCGATGATCGCCTCGCACACATCCGCCAGGATGGTCTGGTTGCGGCGCTCGCCCGCATGCGCCTCTCCGGCGCCGAGCTTGAGATAGGGCCCCACATCCCACGCGATGGCGATCTCGGCGCAGCTCTCGCGCCGCACCAGCTCCGCCAAACGCCGGGACAGCTCGCCTTCGGGGGCGCCCGGAAAGGTGCGGTAGAGCAGGTCGGCGATGGCGAGGCCGAGCACCCGGTCGCCCAGGAACTCCAGGCGCTGATAGCTTTGCCCGTCCGCCTTGGGAGCGCTGACATGGGTCAGTGCTTCGTCCAGGAGCGCAGGATTCTCAAAGCGGTAGCCGAGCTTGTTAAGAAGCTCGTCGAGGTTCGGCTTACGGCGTGCCACGGGTCAGCGGATCCCCTCGAAGAGGCGATTCCAGCGGATCTTCTGCGGCCATTCCCACGGACGCCAGAGGGACGCGGTCTCGTCGATCGAGAAGAAGATGATTTCGGCGCGGCCCACGAGATTCTCGAACGGCACCTGTCCGACGCTCGCGTCGTCGCGGGAATCGGTGGAGTTGTCGCGGTTGTCGCCCATCATGAAGAAATGGCCGGGCTGCACCGTGTACACATTCGTGTTGTCCCAGTAGCCGCGGTCGTTGTCACGCTCGATGACGTTGTAGGTCACGCCGCCGGGCAGGGTCTCGCGGAACTGGGGCACGCTGACGGTGCGGCCGTACAGGTCGGTGGTCTTGTAGTCCTCCACCCGCTCGCGCTGCACCGGCTGGCCGTTGATGTGCAGCACGCCGCTGATCACCTGGATCTTGTCGCCGGGAAGCCCGATCACGCGCTTGATGTAGTCCGTCGAGTTGTCCTTCGGCAGCTTGAACACCGCAATCTCGCCCCGCTTCGGCTCCGAGCCGAAGATGCGGCCGGAGAAGATCCCCGGGCTGAAGGGAATCGAGTGCTTGGAATAGCCGTAGGAATACTTCGAGACGAACAGGTAGTCGCCGATCAGCAGGGTCGGGATGAGAGAGCCCGACGGGATGTTGAAGGGCTGGAAGAGCACGGTGCGCACCACGACCGCGATTAGAAGGGCCTGGATGATGACCTTGATCGTTTCCCAGAGGCCGCCTTCTTCGTTCTTCACGGTGCTACCTACGTATTTGCCGGTTTTTTCGCTCACGTCACTCGACCTATGCTCATTGGGAGGGGCAGCGCCGGCTGCCTTCCTCTGCTGTGACAGTCGAGAGGGGTTTGCACTCAGCCCCGGGTGCAAGCCTCTCTCGATATCGTCGTTGCGGCACCTGAATGCGACCGGGAAGGCCGCTTTGCCGCGCCATGATCTAACCTAAGCCGCGCCCTGCCGCAACGCAGCCCCGTCTCACGCCGGCAACGCCTCGATGATGACGAAGGCCTGGGCCATGGGCGGGTCGTCCGTCAGGGACACGTGGACGACGGCCTTATGGCCTGCCGGCGTCATGGCCTGCAGGCGCTCCAGGGCCCCGCCCGTCAAGCGCATGGTCGGGCGGCCGCCGGGAAGATTGACGACCTCCATGTCGCGCCAGAAGACCCCATGGCTCAGGCCTGTTCCCAGGGCCTTGGCGCAGGCCTCCTTGGCGGCGAAGCGACGGGCATAAGAAGGAGCCCGGGCGGCGCGGCGGTCGCTCCTGGCCCGCTCGCCCTCCGTGTAGATGCGGTGGGTGAATCGGTCGCCGAAGCGCTCGATGGATTTCTCGATTCGCCGGATGTCGCAGAGGTCGGATCCGATGCCGAGGATCATGCGGGCACCTGTGCCCGGCCCTCGTCCATGGCGGCGCGCATGGTCCGCACGGCCTCGTCGAGCCCCATGAAGATCGCCTCGCCGATGAGGGAGTGGCCGATATTGAGCTCCACGATCTGCGGAATGGCCGCCACGGGCCGGACCGAGACGAGATCGAGCCCATGGCCGGCATGGATCTCGAGCCCGATCCTCGCCCCATGCTCGGCTGCCCGGCGCAGGCGCTCCAGCTCATGGGCGATTCTCGCCTCGTCGCCCTCGACCACGGCCTCGCAATAGGTGCCGGTATGAAGCTCGACCACGGGTGCCTGCAGATCGCAGGCGGCGTCCATGACGTCGGTTTCCGGCTCGACGAAGAGGGACACGCGGATGCCTTCGCTTTTCAGTTCCTGGATCACAGGACGCAGATGGGCATGGCCTCCGATGATGTCGAGCCCCCCTTCCGTGGTGCGCTCCTCACGCTTCTCCGGCACGAGGCAGGCCGCATGGGGGTGAAGCCGCGTGGCGAGGCCCACCATCTCGGAGGTCGCCGCCATCTCGAAGTTGAGCGGCACGAAGAGCTGGCGCTTGAGGCGCTCCATGTCCTGGTCGCGGATGTGCCGCCGGTCCTCGCGCAGATGGGCCGTGATCCCGTCGGCGCCGGCCAGAACCGCCAGATGGGCGGCCCGGATCGGATCGGGGTGGGTGCCGCCACGGGCGTTCCGGACGGTGGCAACGTGATCGATGTTGACGCCGAGGCGAAGAGGAGGAGCTTTCATGAGCCCGTTTGTAGCAGAGAGCGGCGTATTTCCTAGCGCTGGCGGACGCGCACCAGGCTCGTTCAGGCAAAAATTCGTTTGAGGGGGGCCGCCGAAGTCTATAGTAATTACATTACAGATAAATCCAGCGATCCGAGCCTATGCTACGCACTGTCATACTCCTTATTCTCGGCCTTGGGACGGCAGCCTGGCTCTGGCTCCTTGCTACCCTCGTTCTCGCCCCATCGGATTCAGTGGATGCAGGCTGGGCCTTTGCGGCTGCCGCCGTGCCCAGCGCGGCCTTTCTGGCCTTTGCGCTGCCTGCCCTCATCCTTGCTCTGAAAGGACGCCATCTGGGGGGCGCGCTGATCCTGGCGCTGCTATCCCTTATCTCCGGGGTCTTGGTCCTCTGAATCGCTTCCCTACGGTCGCTGGCAGTGGCCTCAATGACGCCTCTCATCCTATTGCCCGTCCTCATCGTCTTTGAGGCGCTTGTCTGTGCTTGGATTTTGGCAAGCGGCATCTCCGCCCAATGGGATGCGGATGGGATCAGCCAAGGCATTGGCGCGATCTACGCCATCGGGGCGGCCCTTGCCTTCCTCCTCTTCGTTCTGCCGGCCTTTATTCTCTGGCGGCGCGATAAACATCCTGCCTTGGCATTTATCCTTGTGCTGGTTCCACTGGTTCCCATGATCACAGTGATAGAACCAATGGTAACCGGCTCGCAATGGTACATATCGTGGTTCGTCTGGCGGCAGGCTCCCTGGCACCGATAGCGCCTTGCCTTTCCGGCGCAAATCGCCTATAGCCCCCGCTTCGCGTTCGCTCCGGCCGGGGGCTGAACGGACGGTATGGCTTGGCCATGCAGGGTTTTCACGAACCCGTCGTCCCGTGTCTCCGCCTTCGACAATCGCTCGGGCCTTGCAGGCTCGAAGGGCTTGGCGCCGATCGGATGCGCGAAACGGCCGAGACACTCCTCAAAACAGTGCAAGGCTTGTCCTCAAACCCTGAGAAAGGCCCATTATGCCTCTCTATGAGCATATCTTCATGGCTCGCCAGGATGTCACCCCGCAGCAGGTCGAGACCATGGTCGACCAGTACAAGGGCGTCATCGAGCAGAACGGCGGCACCGTCGACAAGACCGAGATGTGGGGCGTGAAGTCCCTCGCCTACCGCATCAAGAAGAACCGCAAGGCGCATTTCACGATGTTCAACCTCAACGCTCCGGCTCCGGCCGTGGCCGAGATGGAGCGTCAGATGCGCATCAACGAAGACATCCTTCGCTTCATGACCATCAAGGTCGAAGAGCTCGAGACCGAGCCGTCCGTGATGATGCAGAAGCGCGACCGCGACGAGCGCAAGGACCGCGAGCGCCGTGAGCGCGACGGCGGCGGCTTCGACGGCGCCGGCGAAGGCGAGGAGGCTTAATCATGGCATTTGGTGCAACCGGTGGCGCCGCTGGCGGCGGCCGTCGTCCCTTCTTCCGTCGTCGCAAGACCTGCCCGTTCTCGGGCCCGAACGCGCCGAAGATCGACTACAAGGACACGAAGCTCCTGTCCCGCTACATCTCCGAGCGCGGCAAGATCGTTCCGTCCCGCATCACGGCCGTGTCGGCCAAGAAGCAGCGTGAGCTCGCCCAGGCGATCAAGCGCGCCCGCTTCCTGGGCCTCCTGCCCTACGTGATCCGCTAAAACTCTTTGGCTGCCCGACCCATCGGGCAGCCATTCTCCTTCCAGATCGCCCAGCGGTGAGAATCCGCCGGGTCAGTTGAGGCGATGCCTCTAACCCTGCCTTGAGCAGCGGGACAGCGAGACGATGAATTTTGTAGCAACAGGCATAGGGGCAGGGCTCGTATCGGCCCTCCTGACCGCGGTGATCGTGAAGGCGACCCCGCTGGCGGCCATGCTGTATCTGCTCGCTCCCATTCCCGTTCTGATCGTGTCCCTCGGCTGGGACCACCGCTCCGGCCTCGTGGCTGCCCTCGTGGGCGGCCTCGCCATCGCGCTCATCCTGTCGCCGCTCAGCGGCATCGGCTTCGCGCTCATCACCGCCCTGCCCGCTTGGTGGCTGTCCTACCTCGCCCTGCTCGGACGCCCCGGACAGGACGGCACCATGGAATGGTACCCGGTCGGACGCCTGCTGGCCTGGGCCGCGGCGACCGCTGCCCTGACGATCATTGCCGCAGGCGTGATCTCGACGGGCGGCGACTACTCCGCCTTCGCTCAGAACACCCGCGAGGTGGCGGAGGCCTTCGTGAATGCCCAGTTCGCCGCCACGGGCGAAGGGGCTCTCGATGCCGAGACCCGCGAGCAGCTGATCGCGATCTTCTCGCGCCTGACCTCGTTCCTATCGGCCCAGGGTTTTGTGACCATTCTGGCGCTCTACCTGTGGGCCGCCGGCCGGATCGTCCTGGCGTCCAAGCGCCTGCCGCGCCCTTGGCCGCCGGTGCCGGAACTGGTGATGCCGCGCTCCGCCGCGCTGATCCTGATCGGGGCGCTGATCCTGGCGAACCTCGGCGGCTTCATGGGCGCGCTGGGCATGGCCCTATCGGGCGCCTTCCTGATGGCCTTTGCCCTGCAGGGGCTGGCCGCCGTCCATGACCGCACCCGGGGCAAATCGGGCCGCTCGTTCCTCCTGAGCGCCATGTACGTCCTGATCTTCGTTACTCAGGGCATCCTCATGGTTGCCCTGGCCCTCTTCGGCATCGCCGATTCCACCTTCGGCCTGCGCCGCCGCTTCGGCACGCGACCGAATCCGCCTCCAACCCTTTCCACCTGATCACGAACCTAAAGGAGACAACCATGGACGTTATTCTTCTCGAGCGCGTCGCAAAGCTCGGCCAGATGGGCGAGACCGTGAAGGTCCGTTCCGGCTATGCCCGCAACTTCCTCCTGCCGCGCGGCAAGGCCCTGCGCGCCACCGAGGCCAACAAGAAGCACTTCGACGCTCAGCGCGCCCAGCTTGAGGCCCGCAACCTCGAGCGCCGCAAGGAAGCCGAGACCGTCGGCGAGAAGCTGAACGGCCAGAGCTTCATCATCCTGCGCCAGTCCGGCGAGACCGGCGTGCTCTACGGTTCGGTCTCCACCCGCGACCTCGCCGAGATCATGACCCAGAACGGCTTCACGGTTGACCGCAATCAGATCGCCATCAACCAGCCGATCAAGACCATCGGCCTGCACGCCGTGCCGGTCGCCCTTCATCCGGAGGTCGAGGTCAAGGTGACGATCAACGTCGCCCGCAGCCCCGAGGAAGCCGAGCGTCAGGCACGCGGCGAGGCCGTCACGACCCGCGAGGAGACCAACCTCGACGACCTCGGCCTCGAGGTCGGCGCGGCCCTGGCCGAGGCTGGCGGCGACGACGACCTGTAAGCTGGAGCGGTTGCTCTAGTTCTTGTTTTGTTCTAAAATGACGCTCTCCGTCGATTCGACGGGGAGCGTTTTTTCTTTGGGTTTCAGGCTTGCGGGAGAGTCAAGCTGGGACGCCCGCGAAAAGATGGACGGTGTGAGAATCGAGGACAGCGAGGACAGTTCGGAGGCAAGTCCTCCTTCGTGTCCGCACGGCAACCTTTAGGACACCAATTGCGGTCTAAGAGACTCTAACCCTTCTCCTGTTTCCCGGAGCGCCGGATGGCCACCGCCAACGCCCTGATCGCCCGTCTCGAAGCCGCCGAACCGCAGTTTCGGACGCCCCCCAGCAACATCGAGGCCGAACAGGCCCTGCTGGGCGCGATCCTGGTCAACAACGACGCGTATTACCGTGTCTCCGACTTCCTCGAAGCAGGCCATTTCATCGAGGACCTGCACCGGCGCATCTATGAGGTCGCCACCAGCCTGATCAAGGCCGGCAAGGTCGCGACCCCGATCACCATGAAGACATTCCTGGGTGATCAGGATCTCGGCGGCATCACCGTGTCGCAATATCTCGCGCGTCTCGCCGCCGAGGCGACCACCGTCATCAACGCGGAGGATTACGGCCGCGCCATCTACGACCTCGCGATCCGCCGGAACCTGATCAATATCGGCGAGGACATGGTGAACGTCGCCTTCGACGCGCCCGTGGATTCCTCGCCCCGCGAACAGATCGAGGAGGCGGAGCGGCGCCTCTATGCGATTGCCGAAACCGGCCGCTACGACGGCGGCTTCCAGCGCTTCTCCGATGCGCTCACCGCCGCCATCGACATGGCGGCCGCCGCCTACAAGCGCGAGGGCGCCCTGTCGGGCATCTCCACGGGCCTGAAGGACCTTGACAAGGCGCTGGGCGGCCTGCAGCCCTCCGACCTCGTCATCCTGGCCGGACGCCCTGCGATGGGTAAGACCTCGCTGGTGACGAACATCGCGTTCAACATCGCCAAGGCCTACCGGGCCGAGAAGCAGCAGGACGGCAATCTGAAGACCGTCAACGGCGGCATCGTGGGCTTCTTCTCCCTCGAAATGTCGGCCGAGCAGCTCGCCACCCGTATCATCGCCGAGCAGTCGGGGGTGCCCTCCTACAAGATCCGCCGCGGCGACATGCGCGAGGACGATTTCTACAAGATCACCGAAGCCGCCCGCGAGATGCAGTCGATCCCCTTCTACATCGACCAGACCGGCGGCATCTCCATCGCCCAGCTCGCCGCCCGAGCCCGTCGCCTCAAGCGCCAGCGCGGCCTCGACATTCTCATCGTCGACTACCTGCAGCTCCTCTCCGGCTCGTCCAAGAAGGGCGAGAACCGCGTGCAGGAGCTCACCGAGATCACCACCGGTCTCAAGGCGCTCGCCAAGGAACTGTCCGTCCCCCTGGTCGCCCTGTCCCAGCTCTCCCGTCAGGTGGAATCCCGCGACGACAAGCGGCCGCAGCTCTCCGACCTCCGTGAATCGGGTTCTATCGAGCAGGATGCCGACGTGGTCATGTTCGTCTACCGTGACGAGTACTATCTGAAGAACAAGGAGCCGAAGCCCGGCACCGAGGAATACTTCAAGTGGCAGTCGGAAATGGATCAGGTTCACGGCAAGGCCGAGGTCATCATCGGCAAGCAGCGTCACGGACCGACCGGCACCGTGCAGCTGGCCTTCCAGGCCGACATCACCCGCTTCACCGACCTTGCGGATGAAGACAAACTACCCGAACGGATTGGCGATTGACCGAGCATACCTCTCAGACCGACAGCACCGGCGCCATCCCCGAACAGGCCGCCGGTGGCATCCTTCACATCGACCTCGACGCTCTCGCGGCAAACTGGCGTACCCTGCGCGACCATGCGGGCGGCGCGGAGACGGCGGCCGTGGTCAAGGCGGACGCCTATGGCCTCGGCATCGAGAAGGCTGTGCCGGCCCTCGCCCGCGTCGGCTGCCGCACCTTTTTCGTGGCTCACTTGAGCGAGGCGATCCGCGCCCGCGCGGTTGCCCCTGAAGCGACGATCTATGTGCTGAACGGGCTCTTCTCCGGCACCTGCACGACTTACGCCGAGCACGATCTGCGCCCCGTCCTCGGCTCCTTCGAGGAGATCGAGGAATGGGCCGGGTTCTGCCGGGTGCAATCGCAGAAGCTGAAGGCCGCGATCCATGTGGATACCGGCATGAACCGCCTCGGGCTCCCGGTGCCGCAGGGCCTGACGCTGAAGGATCGTGGCGAGCTTGAGGACTTCGAGATTGCCCTGCTCATGAGCCATTTCGTGAGCGCCGAGGAGAGCGACAACCCGCTCAACGCTCAGCAGATCGAAGCCTTCGAGGCCATCCGCTCCTCGCTGCCGCATATTCCGGCTTCGCTCCCCAATTCCTCGGGTATCTTCCTGCGCGACAAGCCCGGCTACGATCTCGTGCGTCCCGGCTATGCCCTCTACGGCGGCAACCCGACGCCGAGCCGCGACAACCCGATGCGCCCGGTCGTGGGACTCGAAGGCCGTATCGTGCAGCTGCGCTGGGTCGAGGCGGAGCACACGGTGGGCTATAACGGACGCTGGCTTGCGCTCGACAGGCGCCGCATCGCGACGATCTCGGTAGGCTATGCCGATGGCTTTCCGCGCTCGGCGAGCGCAAGAGGTAAAAGCGGCGAGGAATTCCTCGCCGGCACGGCCCTGGTCGCCGGACAAGCCTGCCCGTTCGCGGGCAACGTCTCCATGGACCTGATCACGGTCGACGTCACAGATGTGCCGGAAGCGCAGGTCCAACGCGGCGACACCGTCACGCTGATCGGCGGCGAACTGACCATCGACGAAGTGGGCCGCCGCGCCGGCACCATCGGGTACGAGATCCTCACCAATCTCGGTGCGCGCTACGCCCGTGCCTATCGCGGGGGAGAAGGCTGATGGCCAAGCAGCGTCACCCCGCCTTCACGTGCCAGGAATGCGGCGCGGTCTACAACCGCTGGAAGGGCAAGTGCGAGGCCTGCGGCGGCTGGAACACCATCGTGGAGGAAGCGGGCTCCGCGAGCCCCATGGCAGGCCCCGTGGCCACCCGCCCCTCCCGGGCCAAAGGCCGCATCTTCCCCCTCGAAGGCCTGCAAGGCGAGACCAAGGAAGCCCCGCGCACGCCCTCCGGCATCGCCGAGCTCGACCGGGTCACCGGCGGGGGCTTCGTGCATGGCTCGATCATCCTGCTCGGCGGCGATCCCGGCATCGGCAAGTCCACCATGCTGATGCAGGCCTCGGCGGCGCTTGCCATGCGCGGTGAGCGCGTCGCTTACATCTCGGGCGAGGAGGCAGTGGCCCAGGTGCGCCTGCGGGCCGAGCGTCTCGGCCTCGGCCAAGCCCCCGTCGAGCTCGCCTCCGAGACCAATGTCGAGGACATCATCGCGACCTTAAGCCAAGGCCGGCCGCCAGCGCTCGCCATCATCGACTCGATCCAGACCATGTGGACCGAGACGGTGGAATCCGCGCCCGGCACCGTCACCCAGGTGCGCGGCTCGGCTCAGGCGCTGATCCGCTTCGCCAAGACCACCGGCACGGCCGTCATTCTCGTCGGTCACGTCACCAAGGACGGCCAGATCGCCGGACCCCGCGTCGTCGAGCACATGGTCGATGCTGTTGTGTCCTTCGAGGGCGATACCGGGCACCATTTCCGCATCATGCGCGCCGTGAAGAACCGCTTCGGGCCGACCGACGAAATCGGCGTGTTCGAGATGTCCGATCAGGGCCTGCGCGAGGTGCCGAACCCCTCCGAACTGTTCCTCGCCGGCCGTGACATGGCGACCGCCGGAACGGCGGTGTTCGCCGGCATGGAAGGCACGCGCCCGCTGCTCGTCGAGATCCAGGCCCTCGTCGCGCCATCTTCTCTCGGAACACCCCGCCGCGCCGTAGTGGGTTGGGATCAGAGCCGCCTCTCCATGGTGCTGGCGGTGCTGGAGGCCCATGGCGGCCTGAAGCTCGGCATGCACGACGTCTATCTCAACGTGGCGGGCGGGCTGCGCATCACGGAGCCTGCGGCCGATCTTGCCGCTGCTGCCGCTTTGGTCTCCTCCCTTTCGGGAAATCCCCTGCCGCCGGATACGGTCTATTTCGGCGAGATGGGCCTGTCGGGCGCTATTCGGCCGGTCGCTCAGGAACAGGCGCGACTGAAAGAGGCGGCGAAGCTCGGCTTTTCAAGCGCTGTGTCTCCAGCAGCGCGCAACGACAAGGCTAAGAAGGAAAAACCTTCCCTTGCAACGGCATCAATTGGGCACATCACTGACCTAGTGGCTAACATCGCAGCGCGCCGCCGCAAAGCCTCCTAAGCCCGTTTGCCGAAATGCAAGCGATTAGGGCGCTTTCCAGAATTGACACATTAAAACGTTTCAGACAGAATCTTACCGAACAAACTATCATTGAGGTCTCAATGTTAGTTTACTTTAGATTGCACTCTTTTGAGGCCAACAAATGCCTGTATTACACATTTCAGATTTTGAAATCTACGAAAGTGCTCAGCCTGGATATACAGTGCAGAACCTTTATGTTCGCGACGAGAATGGGCAAGAAGCACTTCCGGGATACACCTTCAAGTTTAATGACGCCCGCTTTTCTTATGATTACCTCGACCACGATCTTATTCTAAACAGGCAAGTCAATTTCGAGGCACTAGGCTCTAAATCATTTACTCTGCAGATCACTGCCGAGAAGGATGGTGAAGCCCCAATCACAAGTGAAGTCACCATCACTGTGATCGACGTCGAGGAAGCTCCATCGAACCTGACGATGAGCGGGGGGACGGCCGCAGAGGATGCAGCGGCCGGAACTGTCGTTGCCACATTGCATGCGATCGATGAGGATGCAGGGGATCAGGAAAATCTCTCCTACGCCTTTGTAACGGACGCTGAAGGCCGAAAAGTCACAACAGACCCGCTTTTCGTGATCGAAGGCAATCAGATCAAGCTCAAGTCCCAGCCTGGGGATGCCAAGGCTGGCACCTATACCTTCTGGGTGAGGGCCTTTGACGATAACAGTGCCGGCACAGAACAGGACATGTGGACCGTTAAGCAGATCACGCTCACCATCACGGATGTCGTCAAAGATCCTGTCGAGCCTGTGAATGTTATCAATGGCGGATCGAAGAACGATAGCCTCACCGGCACGGCCGGGATCGACAGCATCAATGGTGGCGCCGGGAATGACAAACTTTACGGCTACGCCGGGAACGACACGCTGCTGGGTGGGGCGGGCAAGGACACCCTCTACGCCGGTGACGGCAACGACGTTCTCAACGGCGGAGCTGGCAAGGACAAGCTCTATGGCGGCCTGGGTCAGGACACCTTCGTGTTCGACACTGCCGTGAAGAAGGGCCAATTCGACCAGATCTACGACTTCAAGGCTTCTGATGATACGATTCAGATCAGCCTGGCGGCTTTGAAGGCCTTCAAGGTGAAAGGCCCGAAGACAAGCGATGTGCATTCGAAGAAGAGCTCGGATGACAAGGGCAAGCCTGACGACAAAGGCGGCAGCAAGAAGTCCGTCGGGTTCGACAAGCTCTTCGTGAAGGGGCAGAAGCTTCAGAAGAAGTTCTTCAACGTCGGCACCAAGCTGGACGACACGCCGGATGGGTCGAACGACTACATCTTCTACAACAAGAAGAACGGTTTCGTTTACCTAGACGTGGACGGCTCGGGCAAAGGCAAGGGCATCGAGATCCTCAAGGTCAAGCCCGGCACCACGCTCACCGCCGACGACTTCCTATTCATGTAAACTCCCTTAACTGCAAAACCCGAGAGGCTCCGGCGGCAACGCCGGGGCTCTTCTTTTTCTGTATGGCCTGTCTGGCTGAAGCCCTGAGACTTGACGGAGCAGGACGACGCATTGACCTAATGAGACGACACGAGCACGCCCAGGCAGAGTAGCGTGCGAGCCCACGTCAGGAGCCTTATCGGTGACAGAACAGAACCTCCAGATCCTCCTCGCCTCACGTCCCACCGGCCGCCCTTCCCACGACAATTTCAAGTTGGTTCGGACGCCCGTTCCTGTTCCTGGCGAGGGTCAGGTGCTGCTCAAAGTTCGTTACCTCTCCCTCGATCCTTACATGCGGGGGCGCATGAGCGCCGCGAAATCCTATGCGGCCGCGGTGGAAATCGGTGACGTGATGGAGGGCGGCACGGTTGGTGAGGTCCTGGAGAGCCGCCATCCCGACTACAAGCCCGGCGATCTTGTTCTCTCCCACTCCGGCTGGCAGTCCCATGCGGTTGCCGATGCCAAGGCGCTGCGCAAGCTCGACCCGAACCAGGCGCCCGTCACGACGGCGCTCGGCGTCCTCGGCATGCCGGGCTTCACGGCCTATGCGGGGCTTCTCACGCTCGGGCAGCCCAAGCCCGGCGAGACCGTGGTCGTGGCGGCAGCAAGCGGACCTGTCGGCTCGGCCGTCGGGCAGATCGCGAAGATCAAGGGCGCCCGTGCGATCGGGATTGCCGGCGGTTCGGACAAATGCGCGCTGGTGCGGGACGAGTTCGGTTTCGATGCCGCGCTGGACCACCGCTCGCCCACCTTTGCGGAGGACCTTCGGGCGGCCTGCCCCGATGGCATCGACATCTATTTCGAGAATGTGGGCGGCAAAGTCTGGGACGCGGTCTTTCCCCTGCTCAACACCTTCGCGCGCATCCCGGTCTGCGGCCTCGTCGCGCAGTACAACGCCACGGGCGCCTTCGAGGAGCCGGATCGCCTGCCTGTCCTCATGCGCGACGTGCTCACCAAGAGCCTGACCATCCGCGGCTTCATCCAGCGCGAGTTCAGCGACCAGCGCCCTGCCTTCTACCGGGACATGGCCGGCTGGATCGCCGAGGGCCGCGTCAGGTACAAGGAGGATATCGTCCAGGGGCTCGAGAGCGCGCCGGAAGCCTTCATCGGCCTCCTGGAGGGCCGGAACTTCGGCAAGCTGATCATCGACGTCGCCTGAGTTGCACATTGCGGAGGCGGCGCACCCGCCGCTTCCGATGCCGGCTCAACTTCGCCGGGGTGACGAAAGCCTTTCTTAACGCTATAGAGCCAGGCTTCGAACCCGCAAAGGCGGCTCCACCCCTGTTCACCTGCGTAGGCCCGGCCCATGCCCTTTTCCGTTCTGGACCTCGTCGTTATCGGTATCGTCCTGATCTCGGCTCTCCTTGCTGCCGTGCGTGGCTTCACACGCGAGGTGCTCGCCATTGTCGCGTGGGTCGTTGCGGCCGCGGCCGCCTGGTACCTGCACCCGACCGCCCTGCCGATCGCCCAGCAGTACATCAGCAGCAACACGGTGGCGCTCGTGGCATCCATCGGGGCAATCTTCGTCATCACCCTGATCATCGTGTCGATCATCACGGTGCAGATCTCCGACCTGATCCTCGATTCCCGGATCGGCGCCCTCGACCGGACCCTGGGCCTGTTCTTCGGGGCTGCGCGCGGCTTCCTGATCTGCGTGATCGGCTGGGCGTTCCTGGGCTGGCTGCTCCAGGGCAAGGAGCCCGAATGGGCGACGGCCTCCAAGACCCGCCCGGCCATGGAGAACACCCGCGACAACATCATCGCCATGCTGCCGGAAAACGCCGAGGCCCTGATCCAGCGCCTGCGCAACAAGGATGCCGCGCCGACAGACGCCGAGCCGGCCGAGCCCGATCCGCAGCGCCCGGCGGCCCCTGCCGCTCCCGCGGCACCGCAGCCGCCCCAGCGGCGCAGCTGAGCATCGGCCCCAAAAGTGGAATGCACTTTTGGGACCAAGCCGATGCGCCAAGCGTCTGCCAGCGCCCGAGAAACCGGCAGCGTCAGAATAGGCGTTGGCGTTTGGCCTGAGGATGACTACATAGGGGCGGCGCCGGTGCGGGCGCGAATCCCAAAGGTATGATCGATGTCTGCTTTGTCTGAGACGTGGCAGGTCACCGCGAAACAGGTGAACCTCGACCTCGACGGCGATACCCTGCGCGAAGAATGCGGCGTCTTCGGCATCTACGGACACCCGGACGCGGCAGCCATCACGGCCCTGGGCCTCCACGCCCTGCAGCACCGGGGCCAAGAGGCGGCCGGCATCGTCACCTTCAACGGGTCGGTCTTCAACTCCGAGCGCAGGCTCGGCCTCGTGGGCGACAACTTCTCCGACCGGGCGACCATCGAGCGCCTGGAGGGCATCTCGGCCATCGGCCACACCCGCTACTCGACCACCGGCGAGACGGTGCTGCGCAACGTGCAGCCGCTCTTTGCCGAGCTTGACGGCGGCGGCTTTGCGGTGGCCCACAACGGCAACCTGACCAACGGCCTGACCCTTCGCCGCAACCTGATCCGCGACGGCGCGATCTGCCAGTCCACCACCGACACGGAGGTGATCGTCCACCTGGTCGCCCGCAGCCGCAAGGACCGGGTCATCGACCGCTTCGTCGAGGCGATCCAGAAGATCGAGGGCGCCTTCGCCCTGGTGGCGCTCACCAACAAGAAGCTGATCGGCGCCCGCGACCCGCTGGGCATTCGCCCGCTGGTGCTGGGCGAGCTCGACGGCCGCTACATCCTCGCCTCCGAGACCTGCGCCCTCGACATCATCGGCGCCCGCTTCGTCCGCGACATCGACAACGGCGAATGCGTGGTGATCTCGGACGAGGGCATCGAGTCCTTCCGCTACGCGCCGGAGGTGGCGCCCCGCCCTGACATCTTCGAGTACATCTACTTCGCCCGGCCCGACTCCGTCGTGAACGGCCGCAGCGTGTATGAAATCCGCAAGGGCATGGGCCGCGAGCTCGCTCTCGAATCTCCCGCCAACGCGGACGTGGTGATCCCGGTGCCGGATTCCGGCGTGCCGGCCGCGCTCGGCTATGCCCAGACCTGCGGGCTTCCCTACGAGCTCGGCATCATCCGCAACCATTATGTCGGCCGCACCTTCATCCAACCGACCCAGTCGGTACGCGAGCTCGGCGTGCGCATGAAGCACTCGGCCAACCGCGCGGCCATCGCGGGCAAGCGCATCGTGCTCGTGGACGACAGCCTCGTGCGCGGCACCACCTCGGTGAAGATCGTCCGCATGATGCGCGAGGCCGGGGCCAAGGAGGTGCATTTCCGCATCTCCAGCCCGCCGATCACGCACCCGGACTTCTACGGCATCGATACGCCCGAGAAGGAAAAACTGCTCGCCGCCACGCACGACCTGGAGCAGATGCGCCAGTATATCGGGGCGGATTCGCTTGCCTTCCTGTCCATCGAGGGCGTGTATCGCGCCATGGGCGAGACGGGCCGCAACCCGGCGCAGCCGCAATTCACCGACCATTGCTTTACGGGCGACTACCCGACGCGGCTGACGGACCTCACCGTCGCCACCCCGCGCCGTCTCGCGGTTCTCGCCGAAGCCGACTGAGGAACCATGGACAAGCCCCTTCAGAACCGCGTCGCGGTCGTCACCGGCGCCTCGCGCGGCATCGGCCGCGCGGCGGCTCTTGCCCTGGCCGAGGCCGGCGCGCATGTGATTGCGCTGGCCCGCACGCAAGGAGCCCTCGAATCCCTCGACGACGAGATCCGCGCCAAGGGCGGCTCCGCCACCCTGGTGCCGGTGAACCTGAAGGACCTCGAGGCCCTCGACCGCCTGGGCGCCGCGATCTACGAGCGCTGGGGCAA
Source organism: Microvirga sp. BSC39 (assembly GCF_000739015.1). Lineage (GTDB taxonomy): Bacteria > Pseudomonadota > Alphaproteobacteria > Rhizobiales > Beijerinckiaceae > Microvirga. The sequence continues at coordinate 254,501 of NZ_JPUG01000068.1, read as the reverse complement.
GCTCGACATCCTCCTCGGCAATGCCGGCCAGCTCGGAGAGCTTGCGCCGCTCGCCCATATCGACCAGCCGGTCTGGGATGAGGTGATGGCGGTGAACGTCACGGCCAATTACCGCCTGATCCGCTCCCTCGATCCGCTGCTGCGCGCGTCTGACGCCGGCCGCGCGATCTTCATCACCTCGGGCGCCGCCCACAAGCACACGGCCTATTGGGGTGTCTACGCGGTCTCGAAGGCGGCGCTGGAAGCCCTGGTGCGCACCTATGCGGCCGAGACGGTGAAGACCCCGGTCAGAGTGATGCTGCTCAACCCCGGCCCGTTGCGCACCAACATGCGCCGCGCCGCCATGCCCGGCGAGGATCCGCTGACCCTCAAGACCCCGGAGGAGCTCGCCCCGCACATCGTGAAGCTCGCCCTGCCCGCTTGGGATCAGACCGGCAAGATCTACGACTTCACGCAGGACGGCAAAGTCATCGAGCCGCAGCCGCCGGCTTAAATCAGCCGAAGCGCTCCATCATCTCCCGGCGCACCCGGACAGCGAGTCGCTCGGCATCGAGAGCCACGTCGTCCTCCGTCACCATGGTGCCTGCGGCGACATCACGGGTAAGGCGCACGCCGTGCGCCAGCCCGACCGGCAGCATGCGCCCGGCTTTGCTGCGGGAGGCCGGTGCGAGGCGGCCATAGACCGTGTAGCCGCCCTCCCCGTCCAGCATCTCGCCCGCCTTGAGATCGCGCTTGGCCACCGCCACCGCGTCGCCGCGCCAGGCGCGGGTGGAGCCCGTCGGCTCGCCGCGCAGGGCCGCGCTCAGCACCGAAATCGACAGCTCCAGGCCGATCAGGTGGAACGGCTTGTACATGGCGGCATAGCGGCCGGTGGAATCGACCGGCAGGCCGTATTGCCTGAAGCAGGCGGCGGCATAATCGTTGGGGGCTTTGAGCACCACATAGACGCCCCAGCGCAGGTCGCGGAACACGGGCCGCCCATCGCGTTCGAGCGAGGACACCACCTCGACCATGCCGTCACGATCGAGGTGCCCGCCGACGCTCCTCGGCCGCAGCACATGGGCGAGATCGTCGACCCCACAGGGCGGGAAGCTCAAGCCCTCCTCCGGCACGTCGAGGTCGCAGGCATTGGCGATGGCCGCCATCTCGATGGCCGACTTGGTGCCGTCGAGGAACGAGTTGAACATCTGCGGGTTCATGCCCCCGGCCTTGGCCTGCTCAGGACTCAGGCCGTAATGGGTCCAGACATCGTCCGGCGTGACCTGGTGATAGACAGGCAGGTACTTGGTGCCCTTGCCGGCGGCCGCCACCGTAAAGCCTGCGGCCCTGGCCCAGTCGACCATCTCGGCCACCAGCGCCGGCTGGTCGCCATAGGCCATGGAATAGACCACGCCCCGCTCCCTGGCCCTCTCGGCCAGCAGCGGCCCCGCCAGCACGTCCGCCTCAACGTTGACCATGACGATGTGCCGGCCCGCCTCGATGGCGGCAAGCGCATGGCGAATGCCCGCCTCCGGGTGGCCTGTGGCCTCGATCACCACCGCGACATCGTCCGCTCGGCAGGCCTCGATCCCGTCGGCCACGAAGCGCGTGCCGGCGATCCGCGCCTCCTCCCAGCCGACATTGCGGCAGGCCTCCCGGGCCCGGTCCGGGTCGAGATCGGCGATCACCGCCACATCGAGCCCCGCAATGGTCGGCACCTGGGCGAGGAACATGGAGCCGAATTTGCCTGCGCCGATCAGCGCCACGCGAACGGGCCTGCCGGCGTCGGAGCGCTGGCGCAGCAGGGCGGACAGGTTCATGGGCGGCGCCTCTCGTCGTGGGTTTCCTCGACGGCAAGGCTCGGAGCTGCGCTCCTGGCTGTCAATGACCTCTTCTGTGCGCCGGAACACAGACCTATCGTTAGGTAATAGCATTGTGTTAATCAGCGTCTGCTTTCATTCAACCCGATTCGAACATCGGCACAGACCGCTTTGAGGGGACCAAGAGATGAGCACGAGGACTACGTTGAAGACCGGTTGGAGCATGCCGAGCATCGGCCAGGATCAGGACACCCTGTGGAGCAAGGCGAACGCGCTGGCTCTCCCGCCGATCGGCACCCCCGGCAACGACGTGCTGAAGGGCACCAACGGCATGGACGGGTTCTACGGCCAGGGCGGCAACGACAAGATCTACGGCTATGGCGGCAGGGACGCCCTCGCGGGCGGCGCCGGCAACGACACGCTCTATGGCGGCAGCGGCCCGGACAGCTTCTATTTCGACACCAAGCTGAACGCCAAGACCAATGTCGACAAGATCATGGACTTCAAGGCGGCGGACGACGCGATCGGCCTGTCCCGCGCGGTCTTTTCCAAGATCGCCCGCGGCCCGCTGAAGGAGACCGCGTTCCACCTCGGCACGAAGGCCCACGACGCGGACGACCGGATCATCTACGACAAGAAGACCGGCTCCCTCTACTACGACAAGGACGGCGTCGGCGGCACGGCACAGATCAAGTTCGCCATCCTGGCCAACAAGGCCACCATCGCGCACGACGACTTCGCCATCGCCTGACGCATCCGGCAGGACACGCGACAAGCCCCTCCGCACCGGAGGGGCTTTTTTGTTGCGGCAAGTTCCGGAAGGCGGCGATCCTGGGCTCGCCTCACTGCCTGAGCACGGCCTCGAAGCTGGCGCGCTGGGCGGTCCAGAACTCCCGGTGCTGGTGCATGTCCTCCAGCACCGCATCGGCGAAGCGCTTGCGGTCCTCGAAATAGCACGGCGGGCCATAGCCGCCCTGGCAGCGCCCCTGCTCGCGGCACCGGCGCCGGCGGCAGGTGGACGGCACCTGGATCACGTCGGCGAGGCGCCGCAGGGCATCGTCGGCATCGGGCATGCGGGACAGGATGGTGCGAACACGGCTCATGCTGAAACCTCATGGATGAAAGAGCTGAATGAAAAGGATCGGGAAGATAGGCACGGCCTTGCGGGCTCAGGAGCCGTTTTGGCTCCGAGCCTTTGAGGCAATTGAGGGTGGCGCGAATGGCAGCCCGGCTCGATGTGTGATGGTGAAAGGGAAGAGCCGAACTGTCTCTTCGCGCACGGCTTCTTTAGGCGGACAGGCGGTGCCAGCCCGGTGACCGCTCAAGGCGGGGTCCGCCTGCTCAGCGGGGGCCTTGAACCGATTCCGACCACCGGCACACAGCCTGGGCCTCCTGTCGATGCAGCTTGCGAGGCTGCACCACAGGACCGTGCCTGCCTCCACACTGCGACGCCTCGCGAGCGCGCCCCTCAACAGAGGCAGGTCTAAGGCAATGATATAGCCGAGGTTAGGAGGATTGTCAAGAACAAAAATAGAACATCAATCCAGGGGAGCATCGGCAGTAGTGATTAGTCAAAGGTCGAAAGTGGCATAAAACCACTTGCACACAACCCTAACGAGCATGCAAATGATATTACGTTTAATAACGTGATATCATAAATGTCCTTAGCTCTTCCGCCCGATCCGTCTCCGACAAACATAGACCAATTCATCACCTACTGGCAGGGGCGTGAAGGCGGGCAGGAGCGCGCCAATTACCAGCTCTTTCTGATCAGGCTCTGTCGTCTGCTCAATCTGCCGGAGCCAGAGGCCGCCGACGCGACCCACGAGCATAATGACTATGTCTTCGAGCGCGTGGTGCAGAAGCAGCGCGACGACGAAAAGAGCCTCGGGCGCATCGATCTTTACAGGCGCGGTTCGTTCGTGCTGGAGGCCAAGCAGAGCCGTCTCAAGGGTGGCAAGAAGGAAGTGGCCGGAACTGCCGATCTGTTCGCCTCCGAACTTCCGGACGGAGAACGCGGCAGGCGGGGCGCTGACCGCGCCTGGGACGCGCTGATGAAGAACGCCAAGCGGCAGGCGGAGGACTACGCCCGCGCGCTCCCCACCGCTCATAGGTGGCCGCCCTTCATCCTCGTCTGCGACGTCGGTCACTGCATCGAGGTGTTTGCCGACTTCTCGGGTCAGGGCAAGAACTACACCCAGTTCCCCGACCGTCAGGGGTTTCGCATCTATCTGGAAGACTTGCGCAAGGCCGAGGTGCGCGAGCGGTTGCAGCGCATCTGGCTCGACCCGCACTCTCTCGATCCCACCCGTATCGCCGCCAAGGCCACGCGCGAGATCGCGGAGCGCCTCGCTGCCGTATCCAAGGCCCTTGAAGCGAAAAGCTTTCAGGCGGAGGACGTGGCACTGTTCCTCATGCGCTGCCTCTTCACAATGTTCGCGGAAGATGTGGGACTTCTGCCGGAGGATTCGTTCAAGGGCCTGCTGGAGGAATGCCGCAAGGATCCAAAAAAATTCGTTCCCCTGGTCGAGGATCTCTGGCGGAGCATGAATGCGGGTGCCTTCGCGGCTTCGATCCGCGAGCGGGTTCTGCGCTTCAACGGCAATCTGTTTGCTGATGCCCGCGCCCTGCCTTTGGCAGTCGAGGAGATCGGCGAGCTTGCCGTGGCTGCGGCCAAGAATTGGCGCGAGGTGGAGCCCGCGATCTTCGGCACGCTTCTCGAACAGGCTCTCGACAAGAACGAACGCAAGCGCCTCGGCGCCCATTACACGCCCCGCACCTACGTGGAGCGCCTTGTGGTCGCCACCGTCATCGAGCCCTTGCGGGAGGATTGGCGACAGGTGCAGTCCATCGCCGAAGCCAAGCGCGAGACCGGCGACCTGAAAGGCGCAGCGGACGAGGTGCGCGCCTTCCATGACAAGCTCTGCAAGATCGAAGTGCTCGACCCTGCCTGCGGCACCGGCAACTTTCTTTATGTCTCGCTCGAACTCATGAAGCGCCTAGAAGGCGAAGTGCTGGAAGCCCTCGTCGATCTCGGCGGGCAGGAAGTGCTGACAGACCTTGAGGCACACAATGTCGATCCGCACCAGTTCCTCGGCCTGGAGCTGAACCCGCGCGCTGCGGCGATTGCCGAACTCGTGCTCTGGATCGGCTATCTGCAATGGCACTTCCGCACGAAAGGCGGCGTCCCCTCAGAGCCGATCCTGAAGGCGTTCAAGAACATCGAGGTGAAGAACGCCGTGCTAACCTGGGACGGCTATCCCCTTCCCGTCGTGTGTGACGGCGTAGAGACCTATCCGAACCCGCGCCGACCCGACTGGCCTGCGGCGGATTTCATCGTCGGCAATCCGCCTTTTATCGGTGGCAAGGACATTCGCGCGCGGCTGGGCGACGCCTATACGGAAGCTCTCTGGGCGGCGCATCCTCACATCAATGAGAGCGCAGACTTCGTCATGTATTGGTGGGATCGGGCGGCGGAACTGCTGACTGTGAAGGGCACGCGTCTGCGCCGCTTCGGCTTCGTGACGACTAACTCCATAACGCAAGAATTCTCCCGCCGCGTTATAAAGAGGCGCATGGAGGCGAAGACGCCCGTGTCGCTGCTGATGGCAATTGCCGATCATCCATGGACGAAGGCGACGAAGGAATCTGCCGCCGTACGCATCGCGATGACGGTGGTGGCGAAGGGCACCAACGATGGTGTGTTGCGAGATGTGGTGCGCGAGGACGATCTCGATACGGATGCTCCCGTTGTGGAGTTCACAGAGCGTTCTGGACGTATCCATGCTGACTTGGCTGCAGACCTAGATGTGGGAGCGGCACTTCCATTGCTAGCGAATGAGGGATTGTCTTCACGAGGCGTCTCACTTCACGGCTCCGGTTTTATTGTCTCCCCGAAAGAGGCAGAGCATCTTGGCCTTGGCAAGCGATCAGGTCTTGAGAACCACATTCGTCCGTATCGAAACGGGCGAGATCTTACAGCAACCCCGCGTGGCGTATTGGTGATTGATCTCTTCGGGTTAGAATCTGACGGAGTCCGCCAGCAGTACCCTGAAGTCTATCGACATGTGCTAGAGACAGTAAAACCAGAGCGAGATTCGAACAATCGCGCAACCTACCGCACGAACTGGTGGGTTTTTGGCGAACCTCGTCGTGAGCTACGCCCTGCACTTGCAAACCTTCCTCGGTACATCGCGACAGTAGAAACAGCGAAACACCGTATCTTTCAGTTTCTCCGTGCCGGTATCTTGCCCGACAACAAGCTGCTTGCTATCGCCAGCCAGGATGCGTTTGTACTTGGTATACTCGCTTCACGTCTGCATGTGCTTTGGTCTCTTCGCGCGGGTGGTTGGCTCGGCGTTGGCAACGACTCCGTTTATGTGAAATCCAAAGTCTTTGACCCCTTCCCTTTCCCGCTTTGCGACAATGCTTTGAAGACACGCATCCGCACAGTTGCGGAAGAGCTGGACGCATTCCGTAAAGCCCGCCAGGAAGAGCACCCCAGGCTCACGCTGACACAGATGTATAACGTGCTGGAGAAGCTGAAAGCCGGTGCAACGCTCAATGCGGATGAGGAGCGCATTAAAGACGAGGGGCTCATCCTGATCCTGAAGGAGTTGCACGAGAAGCTGGATGCTCTCGTGTTCCAGGCTTATGGCTGGCCACAGGATCTTTCGGACGAGGAGATCCTGTCACGCCTCGTCACCTTGAATGCCGAGCGTGCGGCGGAGGAGAAGCGCGGGATCGTGCATTGGCTGCGGCCCGACTACCAGATCCCCCGCTTCGGGCGCGGCGTGGACAAGCAGGCGGCTGCCGAAGCCGGTGCGCAGACCGCTGTCGAATTGGTGGTGTCGGAGAAGGAGCAGAAGCGCTCCTTCCCCACAAGTGCCATCGAGCAGGCAGCAGAGGTCTTCGCGGCGCTTGCCGCCGCACGCGGCCCAGTGGACGCCGCGACGATTGCTGCCGCCTACAAGCAGGGCAAGAAGGCGGAGCCGAAGATCGCCGCCATTCTGGCCGCCGCTGCCCGCATCGGCGAGGTCGCGACCATGGACGGCGGCAGGACCTTCCAGTTCAGGCGGGTGGCGTAAGCCCTCCCCACCCCACCTACCGCGTGATCACCACCTCGAGATACTCGCTCGGCACCACCATGGTGTCGTCGCCCGAGCGGTTGAACTCGGCGATGAGCCAGAGCAGGTCCTTGCGCAGGGCTTCCTGGCCTTCGGGCTGCAGGGCCGCGAAGGTTTTGAGGACCGGGCCGTAGAAGGTCCTGAACACCTCCAGGCAATGCTCGGGCGAGCGGTAGCGGAACACGAAGTGCTTGCGGCGCGCCTGGATGGAGGTGGCGCCGCGGCCGAACAGGTGGTCGAGGTGCTCGCGCTGGCCCCACAGGGACGGCGGGCGGATGCCGGCGGGCGGGGGCATGTGGCGGCCGATGGTCTTGAACATCTGGCCGATGAAGCCGTCGGGCGTCCAGTTGGCGAGGCCGATCCTGCCGCCCTTGCGGCACACGCGCAGGAGCTCGGAGGCGGCGCGCTCCTGGTCGGGGGTGAACATCACCCCGAAGGTGGACACGACCACGTCGAAGCTCTCGTCCTCGAACGGCAGGGCCTCGGCGTCCGCCTCCCGGATGGCGATGGGTAGACGCTCGGCCTCGGCCCGCTCCCGGGCGCGGACGAGCAGCGCCGGCACGTAATCGGTGGCGACCACGTCGCACCAGCGGCGGGCAGCCGCCAGCGAGACGTTGCCGTTGCCGGCCGCCACATCGAGCACGCGCTGGCCGGCGCGCAGGTCGATGGCCTCGCACAGCTCCTCGCCGACGATCTGAAGGGTCGTTCCGACCACCGCGTAATCGCCGGACGACCACGCGCCCTGCTGGCGGGTCTTGATGGCGGCGAGGTCCGGTTGGACGGGTTGGGTTTCCTGGTTTATCGTGACAGCGGCATCAGCCATGACGGCCTCCTTATGGCGTGGATGGGCCCGCTCCCGGCTTCGAGCGACCTCGAGCCTTCAAGCCCATTGGTGAGACCGTAGCAGCCGCACGTGGAGGTGAACGTGGGAGGCAGCGTGGGTTCGGCCGTGGAATCGACCGACGCCGCAGACTTCAGTCACGCTGCGCCCGTGACCGTGCGGATGCTCGGGCCGCTCGCCATCCTGCGCGGCAGCGAGCCGGTGCCGCTGCCGGCCTCGCGCAAGGTGCGCGCACTCTTCGCCTATCTGGCGCTTGCGCCCCACCCGCCGACGCGCAGCCATCTCTGCGAGCTGCTCTGGGACGTGCCGAACGATCCGCGCGGCGAGTTGCGCTGGTCCTTGAGCAAGATCCGCCGCATCGTCGGCGATGCCGGCCGGATCGGGACGGAGGGCGACACTGTGCGCCTCGACCTCTCGGGCTGCCACGTGGATGCGCTGCAGCTCGATGGAATAGCCCGGCAGGGCATCGCCGTGCAGTCGCTGCCGGCCCTGTGCCAGATGGCCGACGGCTTCGCGGGCGAGTTTCTCGACGGCTTTACGCTCGACCGCAGCCCCGCGTTCAACGCTTGGCTCGTGGCGCAGCGGCGCCATTATCGCGGCCTCCAGACCGGGGTGCTGGAGCATCTGGTCGATCATCTCGGCGAGGCCGAATCCGGGCTGTATCTGGAGCGGTGGGCTGCGCTCAGTCCGCTCGATGAGCGCGTCCACGCGCGGCTGCTGCGCATGCTGGCCCGGCAGCAGCGGGTTCAGGAGGGCAAGAGCCATCTCGATGCGGTGATCCGGCTGTTCGACCAGGAGGGGCTCGACAGCGCGCCTCTGCGCGAGGTGTGGCGGGAGGCGGTGGCGCAGCCCCCTCGCCTGGTCCCCGCACAGGCGATCATCGCGGCCGATGCGGTGGCGCCGGGAACGGTGCAGCCTGCGCCCCATCACGGCTCCATCGCGGTCATTCCGTTCGCGGACGAGTCCGGCGCGCCGCGCCTGCGCGGCGGCGTGGCGGATGCTCTCGTGCACGACGTGATCACGCGGCTGGCGAAACTCCGCAGCCTCTTCGTCATCTCTCAAGGCTCGACCTTCGCGCTGCACGACCGAAACGTTTCGCCCAACGAGGCCGGGCGATTGCTGAACGTGGACTACGTGGTCGACGGCTCGATCCGCCGCAGCCCCGGCCATCTCGCCGTGCAGGTGGAGCTCGCCGAGGTGCGCACGGGGCGGATCGTCTGGGCGGACATCCTCAGCCATTCCATCGACGATGCCTTTCTGGTGCTCGATGAGATCGGCAACAGGATCGTGGCCACGGTGGCGAGCGAGATCGAGACGGTGGAGCGCAACCGCGCCATCCTGAAGCCGCCGAACTCCCTCGACGCCTGGGAGGCGCATCATCGCGGCCTATGGCACATGTACCGGTTCAACAAGCAGGACAACGACACGGCGCAACACTTCTTCGCGCAGGCGCTCACCATCGACCCGACTTTTGCGCGCGCCTATGCGGGCCTGTCCTTCACGCATTTCCAGAACGCCTTCCAGGGCTGGGCCGAACGGCGTTCGGAGGTCGACCACGCGTTGCGGGCCGCAGGCCAGGGCCTGATGATCGACGACCGCAACCCGGCCGCTCACCTGGCCATGGGCCGCGCCCTGTGGCTGCGCGGAAGCTACGACCAGACCCTGCGGGAGCTGGAGACCAGCGTGAACCTCTCGCCCAACTTCGCGCTGGGCCATTACACCCTGGGCTTCGTGCATTCGCAGGCGGGCGATCCGGAGACGGCGATTGCGGCCGCCGACCAGTCGCGCCGGCTGAGCCCCTACGACCCGCTGCTGTTCGGCATGCTCGGCTCGCGCGCCATGGCGCTCATCCGACTTGGCCGGTTCGATGAGGCCGCCGCCGCGGGCGTGACCGCGGCGAGCCGGCCGAACGCGCATGCGCATATCGCGGCGATCGCGACGCTCGCCCTTTCGTTCGCCGGGCGGCTCGATGAAGCGCATGTCACGCTGGCCACCATCCGCGCTGCCCTGCCCGGTTACGGCATGAGCCACTTCCTGAGCGCGATGCAGCTCGGACCTGACGACCAGGCCCTGTTCCGCGAGGCGGCGCGCCGGATCGGCATGGATGACGGCTAGTCAGCCTGCAACCCGCATCGACCTTTCGAGTACCGCGAACACCCGCTCGTCCGCGCATTGCGCCACGTTGAAGCGCATGAAGCTTCTCGCCGATTGCGCCGGGCTGAACACGTTTCCGGGGGCGAGCACCACATCCTCGTTCAGCGCGTGGCGCGCGACGACGGCAGCGTCGAGATCGCCCGGCAGGCGGCACCAGAGGAGCATGCCGGCTTTCGGCACGATCCAAGGCGTGACGCCCAGCCGCTCTAGGCGCGGGATGACGGATGCCATGCTCTTCGCAAGCCGCGTGCGCAGATTCTCCAGGTGCTTGCGGTAGCCGCTGCTGCCGAGAACGCCGAGGACCAGTTCCTCCGCGAGGCGGTTGCTGGAGAAGCCCGTGGCGATCCTGAAATCCGTGAGCTTGTCGATCCAGTCCGGCCTCGCTGCGATGTAGCCGCAGCGGAACGACGCCGAGAGGGTTTTCGAGAAGCTGCCGATGCGCACCACCCGGTCGAGGCCGTCGAGAGCGGCGAGACGCGGCGCGGGTTCGTGCTCGAAATCGGCGAAGATGTCGTCCTCGACGACGGTGAGACCATGCTGCTCGGCGAGCTTCAGGAGGCGATGCGCCGTCACGGTGGAGAGGGTGGCGCCGGTCGGGTTGTGCAGCCCGGAATTGGTGATGTAGAGGCGCGGCTTGTGCGAGCCGAGCGCCTGCTCGAAGGCGCCGAGATCGGGGCCGGTCGGGGTCATGGGCATGCCGACCACATTCACCTGATGGGCGCGCAGCAGGGCCAGGAAGTTGAAATAGCAGGGGTCGTCCACCAGCACCGTGTCGCCGGGCTGGACCAGCAGCCGGCACACGAGATCGATGGCCTGGGTGCCGGAATCCGTGAGCAGAATCCGGTCGGGTGCTGCCTCGACGCCCTGCTCCGCGAGGCGGCGCGAGAGGAAGGCGCGCAGGGCGGGAAGACCGAGAGGCGTGCCGTAATCGGTAAGCCCGGTTTCGTCCTTCGTGCGGGCCAGACCGCGCAGGGCCCGGCGGATCTCCTCCTCGGGCATCCAGGGCCCCGGCAGCCAGCCGCAGCCGGGCTTCAGCACGGCCCCTCGCGCCTCCAGGGATTGCCGCGAAACCCAGAACGGGTCCACCGCCCGGTCGAGGCGCGGGGCGAGCTCAGCGAGCGACAAGGGCGCAAGGGCGGCCGCGCTGTAGAAGCCGGAGCCGGGCCGCGAGCGGATGACGCCTTCCGCCGCGAGCCGGTCATAGGCCTCCACCACGGTGGATTTCGACACCTGCATGGCCTGGGCCAGCGCTCGGATGGACGGGAGCTTGCCGCCGGGCGCCAGGGAGCGGCTGGCGATCCGGTGGCGGATCGCCGCCATGACATGCTCGACGAGGGTGCCGTCGCGATTGGTGAAGGTGAGATCGTCCACTGTACCGCCCGTCGTCCCATGACAGTTTGGTCTAACCGTACTGCACCGTCTCTGGAAAAGCCATGCCGTTCCTGCTGTGATGGCGACGCGGCGGAGGATAGCGCATGGACAGTACGACGGAGGGGTGGATCAGCGGCTTTCTCGGGGTGCTGATCTTCAGCGGCTCGCTGCCGGCAACCCGCATCGCCGTGCTCGACATCGATCCGCTGTTCCTGACACTTGCGCGGGCGACCATCGCGGGGCTCCTCGGCGCGGCGCTACTCGTGCTGCTGCGCCAGAAGAGGCCTGCGAGAGGCGATCTCCTGCCGCTCGCCATCGTGTCGCTGGGCGTGGTGGTGGGCTTTCCGCTGCTGACGGCGCTGGCGCTGCAGCACATCACCTCGGCCCAGTCCATCTGCTTCGTCGGCCTGCTGCCGCTGGCCACGGCCGTCTTCGGCATCCTGCGCGGCGGCGAGCGGCCGAGGGCCGCCTTCTGGATCTTCTCAGGGCTCGGCGGCGCTCTGGTGGCGGGCTTCGCCCTGCTCCAGGGAGGCGGAGCCTCCCCGGTCGGCAGTGTTCTCATGATCGGCGCGATCCTGGCCTGCGGCCTCGGCTATGCGGAGGGCGCCAAGCTCTCGCGCAAACTCGGTGGATGGCAGGTGATCTCCTGGGCGCTCGTTCTCTCCCTGCCGCTCACCGCGGGCCTGATGCTGCTCAACCTGCCTGCCTCTTGGAGCGGGATCGGCATGCCCGCGTGGCTTTCGCTCGCCTATGTGTCCCTGTTCTCGATGCTCATCGGCTTTGTGTTCTGGTATCGCGGCCTGGCGCTCGGCGGCATCGCGGGCGTGTCGCAGCTGCAGCTGCTCCAGCCCTTCTTCGGGCTGATGCTGGCCGCATTGCTTCTGAACGAGGCGGTGGGCTGGGGGATGGTTGCGGTCAACGTTGCGGTGATCGCTTGCGTGGCGGGGGCGAAGCGTTTCGCTACTCCCTCGGCCGCCATCAAACATGGATGGCCGCAACACGTGCGGCCATGACGATGGAGGGTGTCATTCCCGGCCGGAGATGGCGAAGCCATCGCAGGGGACGGGAATCTACTCACACGCTCAGCGCTATGGATCCCCTTCCCGCACTTCGTGCGCCGGGGATGACACGTGAGCCCTACCCGCGCTTGTCCTTGTCGAACGGGTTCGCCCCCATGCGCAGCGACACGCGGATGGGCGTGCCCGGCAGGTCGAAGGCTTCGCGGATGCCGTTGACGAGGTAGCGGGTGTAGCTCTTCGGCAGGGCGTCGAGCTGATTGCCGAAGATGGCGAAGTGCGGCGGGCGCGACTTGATCTGCGTCATGTAGCGGATCTTGATCCGGCGGCCTGACACGGCAGGCGGCGGATTGGCGTCGATGGCCTCGGAGAGCCATTGATTGAGCCGTGCGGTCGAGATGCGGGTGTTCCACTTCTCGTAGACGTGCAGCACCGCCTTCATGAGCGGGTCGATGCCGCTGCCGGCGAGGCCCGACAGGGGAACCACCGGGGCGCCGCGCACCTGCGGCAGCAGGCGGGTGGCCTTCTCCTTCAGGTCGCTCAGCAGGCCCTTCTGGTCGGCGACCAGATCCCACTTGTTGAGCCCGATCACGAGTGCGCGGCCCTCCTGCTCCACCAGGTCGACGATGGTCAGGTCCTGCTTCTCGAACGGGATCGTGGCGTCGAGGAGGATGACCACCACCTCAGCAAAGCGCACGGCGCGCAGGGCATCGGCCACGGAGAGCTTCTCGAGCTTGTCCTCGACCCGGGCGCGCTTTCGGATGCCTGCGGTGTCGAACAGCTTGATCGATTTCCCACGCCACTCCCAATCGAGCGAGATGGAGTCGCGGGTGATGCCGGCCTCGGGGCCGGTGAGCATGCGGTCCTCGCCCACCATGCGATTGATGAGGGTGGACTTGCCCGCATTGGGCCGCCCGACGATGGCCACCTGCAGGGGCTTGTTCGGGTCGTCCTCGTCTCCCTCCATCTCGTCCGGATGGGGGAAGTGAGGCATCAGGGCCTCGAACAGGTCGGCCATGCCCTCGCCGTGCTCGGCGGAAAGCGGCACGGGATCGCCGAGCCCCAGCGAAAACGCATCGTAGGCGCCAGCCAGGCCGCCCGCGCCTTCCGCCTTGTTGGCGATGAGGATCACGGGCTTGCCGGAGCGTCGCACCATCTCGGCGAAGGGCCGGTCGGCGGGCAGAATGCCCACGCGGGCATCGATCACGAAGAGGATGACGTCGGCATCCACGATGGCGGCCTCGGTCTGGGCGCGCATGCGGCCGAGGAGCGACTCCTCGGTGGCCTCTTCCAGGCCGGCCGTGTCGATGATGCGGAATTCGAGATCGCCGAGGCGCGCCTCGCCCTCGCGGCGGTCGCGGGTCACGCCCGGGCGGTCGTCCACGAGCGCCAGCTTCTTGCCGACGAGACGGTTGAACAGAGTCGATTTGCCGACATTCGGCCGCCCGACAATGGCGACGGTGGGCGTCATGTCTTGTCCTATCCTACTGCGTGGCCTGAACCGGACCGCCCGCCACGAGAGCCGTGTAGACGGCAAGGCGCTGCCTCAGGGCGGAGGGCGTCTCGCGGTCGGCGGCGATCTGGTCGAACCAGCGGCCGGCATAATCCATGTCACCGGCCTTAAGACCGGATAGCCCCAAGAGTTCCCTGGCGGAATGGCGCCATGCATTGGCCGGCGCGGCAAGCGGCTCGATGGCCTGGCGCAGGGCGGCCGGCTCGGCGGTGTCGAGGCGCAGCCACGCGGCGCGAAGGCGCGCGAGATCCTTCCAGAGCGCAGGCAGGGCGGCGTCATTGGCCAGGGCGTCGAAGGCCGAGGCGCCGTTCTCCGCGTTCTGCTTGCCGAGCTCGGCGGCAAGCCGGAAACGGGCCAGCATGGCATAGCCCGTGCCGGAATCCTCCTTCACGACGTTCTCGAATGCAGACTGGGCTTCCTCACCCTTGTCCTCGGAGGAGAGGCGAAGCGCCTCCTCGTAGCGAACGGCGGCTTCCTGGGCGAGGTTCTGCTGGCGATACTGCCAGAAGCGCCAGCCGCCGACGCCGGCCACAATCAGAACGACCACCGCAATGATGATACCGTTGTAGCGCTGCCAGATCTGGGTGATCTGGTCGCGGCGGTATTCCTCATCGACTTCGCGAATGAACTCGTCGTTCTGAGCCATCGTGTCTCTCATGCGGCGCGCGGGCCGCCTCCTGTAATTCAAGCGGGTCGCCTAACACACACAAATGCACAAGGCGAGAGGCTTCATGCCCGCATGGGGAGAACCGGAACCCCGATCAGCCATGGATGGAGCCAGAACACGAACGCGAGATACACCGCCGTTCCGATGACAACGGCCAGAATGTCGTTGCGCCAGCCCGCCGGCGCCGCCGTGCCGCCGTGCTGGGCCGCCACGTCCCGGCGCTTGGCGCTGATGCGGGCCAGCACCGCCCATACGAGGAAGGAGCCGAAGAGCAGGATCGATCCGAGATCGCCGTTGGCGAGAAGATGGGCCAGCGCCCAGATCTTCACGCCGGCCAGCATGGGGTGCTTGAGCCGCGCCTTGAGGTGGCCGGGCAGGTAGGCCGCCACGAAGCAGATGAAGGCGACGAGGACGAGCAGGAGCGCGAGGTGCCGTGTCCAGACCGGCGGGTCCCAGACCGGGATGTAGCCGTTGGCGCGGTACTGCCCGTAGCCGATGGAGACCAGCACGATGCCTGCAAGCGACAGGAGGGAATACAACCCCTTGTATGGCCCCTCCCCGGTTCTGCCGATGAGTGCCGCGCGGCGCTCGCGCGCCATGCTGAAGGAATGGGTGCCGAGAAAGAGCACGAGACCGAGAACGAGCAGCGTCACGGGGAGCCTCCAGAGCTAGGAACTTATCGCCAGTCTCTCATGGAATAAACCAACCGTAGCCTTTGGGAAGACAGGCGATGCGGCAAAAATGCCTAGAGGTCGCAGGTCGCAAGTTTCCGCTCGTCCTCAAAGCCTTGCGCTGCCTAAACTTTTAACACCGCCAGCCCTTGCCGCACGAATATTTCCCCGCTAGGACCCGTCAAAACCTTGCATTCGACTAAAACGGCACTGGCGGGTCCAGGGCAAGTCCGATAGCTAGGCCGCAAGATTTCAACCAACAGGTTCTAAGGGGGAGACAGGTGACGGCACTTCTTGGGCTATCCCGTGTCATCGACTCGATCAACGAACGCATCGGCAAGCTGGCCGCGTGGGCCATCGTGGTGGCCATCCTGGTCTCGGCCATCAACGCCATCATCCGGCGCCTTTTCGGCGTCTCGTCCAATGCCTGGCTCGAGCTGCAATGGTACCTGTTCGGCGCCGTGTTCATGCTCTGCGCCGCCTGGACCCTGAAGGTCAACGAGCACATCCGCATCGACATCCTGTCGAGCAAGCTCTCGAAGCGCGGTCGCGACACCATCGACCTGATCGGCCACCTGTTCTTCCTGCTGCCGTTCCTGGCGCTGATGATCTACCTGTGCTTCCCCTACTTCTTCAATTCCTACCGCTCCGGCGAGGTCTCCTCCAATGCCGGCGGCCTGCTGATCTGGCCGGCCAAGGGCCTCATCCTGCTGGGCTTCATGTCGCTCGCCTTCCAGTGGCTGAGCGAGCTCATCAAGCGCGTGGCAATCATGAACGGCCAGCTGGTGGACGAGCATGACCATTCCGGCCATCACAGCCCCGAGGCGGAGGCCGAGCGGCTGATCGCCGAGCTGGCCGACACGGGCACAACCAAGGGCGGCGAGCCTCCAGGCGACGGCATCCGCTGACGCCCCTCGCCCTGATCTGAATTCGGAGTCTCTCGTCCATGGCTGCCTTCATCGCCCAGAACCTCGCACCGATCATGTTCGGCGCGCTGGTGATCTTCCTCCTCCTCGGCTACCCGGTCGCCTTCGCGCTCGCGGCCAACGGCCTGCTGTTCTTCTTCATCGCAGTGGAGCTCGCCCCGCTCGCGCCCGAGACCATCAACCTGTCCTGGCCCCTGCTCCAGGCGCTGCCGGATCGCGTCTACGGCACCATGTCGAACGAGGTGCTGCTCGCGATCCCGTTCTTCACCTTCATGGGGCTGGTCCTCGAGCGCTCCGGCATGGCCGAGGACCTGCTCGACACCATCGGCCAGCTCTTCGGCCCCCTGCGCGGCGGCCTCGCCTACGCGGTGGTGTTCGTGGGCGCGCTGCTTGCCGCCACCACGGGCGTGGTCGCGGCCTCCGTGATCTCCATGGGCCTCATCTCGCTGCCGATCATGCTGCGCTACGGCTACGACAGGCGCCTCGCGACCGGCATCATCGCGGCGTCGGGCACGCTGGCGCAGATCATCCCGCCCTCGCTCGTGCTGATCGTCATGGCCGACCAGCTCGGCCGCTCGGTCGGCGACATGTACGAAGGCGCCTTCCTGCCGGGCCTGATCCTGTCGAGTCTCTACGCGGGCTACATCTTCCTGGCCTCGATGATCAACCCGAAGGCCGCTCCCGGCCTGCCGCTGGAAGCGGTCGGCTTCCGTGAGCCCAACGGCTCGCGCGGCGTGTGGCAGCTCGGCGTTCTGGTGCTCTTCTCCGGCCTTGTCGGCTACTACATCCTGTCGCAAACCAACACGAAATCCGGCGCCGACTTCGTCATCCTGACGATCTGCGTCGGAACCGTCGTGGCTCTCATCTGCGCGCTGATGAACAGGGTGCTCGGCGCCAAGCGGATCGCGATCTCCGCCGTGCTGACCGTGCTCCTCGTGGGCGCCTACGTGGTTCTCAGCAACCAGGGCTACGAGCGCACCGCCCTGACCCTGGAAATGGTCATCGCGGGCGCGGCCTATGCCCTGGTGGTGGGCATCGTCGAGCGCTTCACCGGCCTTCGCCTCATGTCCAACATGGCGCAGCAGACCACCTTCGTCATGGTGCCTCCGCTGCTGCTCATCTTCCTCGTGCTCGGCACCATCTTCATCGGCCTCGCCACGCCCACGGAAGGCGGCGCGATGGGCGCCCTCGGGGCGGTGATCCTGGCCGCCGTGAAGCGCCGGCTCGACAACAACCCGAACCGGTTCAACTTCACCATCGTGCGCCAGGCGACAGAAGCGACGGCGAAACTCTCCGCCTTCGTGCTCTTCATCCTGATCGGCGCCCGCGTGTTCTCGCTGACCTTCTATGGCGTCAACGGGCACATCTGGGTCGAGCATCTGCTGACCTCGCTTCCGGGCGGCCAGGTGGGCTTCCTGATCGTGGTCAACATCATGGTGTTCCTGCTGGCCTTCTTCCTCGACTTCTTCGAGTTGGCCTTCATCGTGATCCCACTGCTCGGACCGGCGGCAGAGAAGCTGGGCATCGACCTGATCTGGTTCGGCGTCATGATGGGCGTGAACATGCAGACCTCGTTCATGCACCCGCCCTTCGGCTTCGCGTTGTTCTTCCTGCGCTCCGTGGCCCCCAAGGTGCCGTATATCGACAAGGTCACGGGCAAGCGCATGGAGCCGGTGACCACGGGCCAGATCTACTGGGGCTCGATTCCCTTCGTGATCATCCAGCTGATCATGGTGGCCATCGTGGTCCTCTTCCCGGGCATCGTCACGCACTACAAGTCGGCCGGCCCCGTGGTCGATCCGGCGGCCGTGCAGCAGAAGCTCGACGACCTCCTCGTCCCCGGCTTCGGCGCGCCCGGCGCCCCGGGCGGCCTCCCTGGCCTGAACTTCGACGAGCCGCCGAAGATTCAGTAAGGCGGCTGGCCTCGGACACGACAAAGGCGGGCTTTGCGGCCCGCCTTTTTGTTGAGTGTCCATCACATCAAAACTCGTCATGGCCGGGCTCGTCCCGGCCATCCACGTCTTAGCAATGCGATCCCAAAAACGTTGATGCCCGGCACGAGGCCGGGCATGACGAGAGAACTCAGGACTGAGAGCGCCTTTTACCCGACAGCCGCCTCATACATCTCCGGCTTGAAGCCAACGAGGAGGCGCCCGTCGAGGTCGAGCACCGGGCGCTTGATCATGGAGGGCTGGTCGAGCATGAGCGACAACGCCCTGCTCTCGTCAAGGTTTGTACGGTCGGTCTCGGGAAGCTTGCGGAAGGTGGTTCCGGCGCGGTTGAGGAGCGCCTCCCAGCCGACGCTTTGCGCCCACGACTCCAGCCGCGCACGGTCGATGCCTTGAGCCTTGTAGTCGTGGAACGTGTGGGCCACGCCCCTGGCGTCGAGCCAGGCGCGGGCCTTCTTCATCGTGTCGCAGTTCTTGATGCCGTAGAGCGTCACCGGCATCGGCTATTCCCACTCGATGGTGCCGGGCGGCTTCGACGTGATGTCGTAGGTGACGCGGTTGATGCCCTTCACCTCGTTGATGATGCGGGTTGCGACACGGCCGAGGAAGGTCATGTCGAAGGAGTAAAAATCCGCCGTCATGCCGTCGATGGAGGTGACGGCGCGAAGCGCGCAGACATGGTCGTAGGTGCGGGCATCGCCCATGACGCCCACGGTCTTCACCGGCAGCAGCACGGCGAAGGCCTGCCAGATCACGTCGTAGAGGCCCGCGTTGCGGATCTCTTCCAGATAGATCGCATCGGCCTTGCGCAGGATGTCGAGTTTTTCGCGGGTGATCTCGCCGGGCACGCGGATCGCGAGGCCCGGACCCGGGAACGGGTGGCGGCCCACGAAGGCATCGGGCAGGCCGAGCTCGCGGCCGAGCACCCGCACCTCGTCCTTGAACAGCTCGCGCAGGGGCTCCACAAGCTTCATCTTCATGCGCTCGGGCAGGCCGCCCACATTGTGGTGGCTCTTGATGGTGACGGAGGGGCCGCCGGTGAAGGAGACGCTCTCGATCACGTCGGGATAGAGCGTTCCCTGCGCGAGGAAATCCGCGCCGCCGATCTTCTTGGCCTCCTCGTCGAACACGTCGATGAAGAGCCGGCCGATGGTCTTGCGCTTGACCTCGGGGTCCGACACGCCCTCCAACGCGCCGATGAACAGGTCCTGCGCCTGCACATGGACGAGCGGGATGTTGTAGTGGTCGCGGAACAGCGTCACCACCTGCTCGGCTTCCGAGGCGCGCAGCAGGCCGTGATCGACGAACACGCAGGTGAGCTGGTCGCCGATGGCCTCGTGGATGAGGACGGCCGCCACGGCGGAATCGACGCCACCGGACAGGCCGCAGATCACCCGGCCGGTGCCGACCTGGGCGCGGATGCGCTCGATGGCCTCCTCGCGGAAGGCCTTCATGGTCCAGTCGCCCCGGCAGCCGGCGATGTCGCGCACGAAGTTGCGGATCAGCTGGGCTCCCTGGGGGGTGTGCACCACCTCCGGGTGGAACTGCACGCCGTAGAACTTGTGCGCCTCGTCGGCCACCACCGCGAAGGGCGCATTCTCGGAGGCGGCGAGCACCTCGAAGCCCTCGGGCAGCTTGGTCACCCGGTCGCCGTGGCTCATCCAGACGGGATATTTCTTGCCGACCTGCCAGACGCCCTGGAAGATCGGGCTCTCGGTGAGAACCTCGATCTCGGCGCGGCCGAACTCGGAGTGGTGCCCGCCCTCGACCGAGCCGCCGAGCTGCGCCGCCATGGTCTGCTGGCCGTAACAGATGCCGAAGACCGGAAGACCTGCCTCGAAAACCTCCTTCGGCGCGCGGGGCGAGGCGTCTGTCGTGACCGATTCCGGCCCGCCGGAGAGGATCACGCCCTTGGGCTTCATGGTCCGAATGGCTTCGGCAGCCTTCTGGAACGGAACGACCTCGGAATAGACCCCATCCTCGCGCACGCGCCGGGCGATGAGCTGTGTCACCTGGGAGCCGAAATCGATGATGAGGATCTTGTCGTGGGTCTGGGTCATGGTCTCTCGCGTGGGCCCTGAAGGAAGGAGCGGAAAGCTCCCGTGCTTTACCCTCATATCGGCCCGGATGTCATGTTCTTTGAGGTTCCGAGGCCTACAGTCCCGCGATTTTGATGGCCCGGCGGCAGGGGCCGCGCCCGCTCCACCGTCAAGCAAAAGCCCCGGTCGCTTGTGAGGCAACCGGGGCTCGGATGACCGCCGGGAGGTGCGGCTGACTAGAACACGAGGAAATCGGTGCTCTTCAGCCCGAGCCCTCGAGCCATCTGGGCGAACTGGACTTGAGCCGCTGCCCCGTCCCCGTCAGGATCGTAGTAAAGCGCGCCCGTCGCCCGGTTGTAGATGATCCTGTCGTTGGCGTCGTGCGCCTCGGCTCCCCTGTAGAAGGCGGCCTGTGCCAGACGACCGGTGGGGCCCACCTCAGTGAAGACCGCATCGTCGAGGCGGATCGTATCGTCCCGGACGGAGAAGGCCCGGATCCGGTCGACGTTCTCCGTGGCATTCAAGGTGCTGTCGAACACGAAGGAATCGCGCCCCGACTCTCCCTTCAGGACATCGTTGCCGTAGCCGCCGTTGATCCGGTCGTGCCCCGAACCGCCGGTGATCGTATCGTTCCCGCCATTGCCGTTGAGCCTGTCGTTTCCGGCCTGCCCCTGCAGGTTGTTGGCTGCGTCGTCACCGGTGAGCCGGTCCGCAAAGCGCGTGCCGACGAGGCCTTCGATCGAGACATAGCTGTCCCCGATAGCGTTGCGGCCCTGGTTCAGCGCGGAGTTCGACAGGTCCGCCGTCACGCCGAGCCGGCCGTTGTGATACACGTCGTATCGTGCGAAATCGAACCCGTCGCCGCCGTTGAGAACATCGGCTCCCAATCCGCCGACAAGGACGTTCTTGTTGGCGTCGCCGATCAGCGTATCGGCGAAGTCGCTGCCCTGGAGGCCTTCGATTGAAATGTAAGTATCGCCGGCGGCATGACCCGTATTCACGGATGGATCCGCGAGGCTGGCTGTTACGCCCTCAGGAGCGGACTTGTATCGGGCGAAGTCGAAGCCCAGGCTTCCATTGAGAATGTCCGCACCCGTCACGCCTTCAAGCACGTTGTCGCGGGAGGTACCGACAAGAGTATCGTCGAAACGGCCACCTCTTAGGCGCTCGATGGACGAGTAGCGGTCTCCCAGGGCCTCCCCTGTATTTCGAGTCGGGCTGCCCAGATAAACGGTCACCGCGGTGGCCGCATCCCGGTAGTCGGCCCAGTCCTCCCCCGGCCCACCGATGAGACGGTCTCGTCCTGGCCCGCCACGGAGAAGGTCGTCACCCAATCCACCGTTCAGAACGTCGTGCCCGCGGCCGCCGACGATCGTGTCGTCTCCTCCGAGGCCGTTGAGGGTGTCGCTCGCCCTCGTCCCCCTCAAGGCATCACCGCGATTGGTTCCTGTGCGTACCGCCATTGTTGTTCTCCTTTGGCAGTCGCCCCCTCCCTGAATTGATTTATTGCCGCGAGCTTAGATCCGTTTGAGAGACCGGCAACAACTCTTAATGTCTAAGCACATTGCGCCTACGGAATATTTTCCGGATCCCTGCGAATACTTCAGCTTCCCTTCCTGCTCGCGGAGAAAATCTGACCGCGAGACCGTAATCCCAGTCCTTCTCGATCCCTTCGGGACTAACTCTGGAGAAAGATCGTCGGCCTCTAGGCCTTGCGCAGAAGCACAGCGATGAAGAAGCCGTCGGTGCCGGTCTGCTGCGGCGTCAGCTGAAGCCCATAGGCAGTCCTGCGGGTGGCGTTCTTGAGGAAGCCGAGTTCGGACTTGCCCAGCATCTCCTCGTGGGAGACCGGCTTGAAGCCCTCGTGACGCTCCAGGAAGCCCGCGAGCGCGTCGTCGTTCTCCTCAGGGAGAATCGAGCAGGTGATGTAGACGATGCGGCCGCCCGGCTTCACGAGCCCTGCCGCCCGGTCGAGCACCGCTGCCTGTTCCTTGCGCCGAACCTCCAAGCTGCCGGGCCTGAGGCGCCATTTCGCATCCGGGTTGCGCCGCCAGGTGCCCACGCCTGTGCAGGGCGCGTCCACGAGAACGCAATCCATGCGTCCGTCGAGATCGGTCACCGCGTCGGCCTTGGCCCTCGGCGTGCGGACCTGGACGTTGCGGACGCCCGCCCGCATCAGACGGTCGTGGATCGGCGCAAGGCGGCGGGCGTCGTTGTCCGTGGCGTAGATCTGGCCGTGGTTCTCCATCAGGGCCGCGAGGGCCAGGGTCTTGCCGCCGCCGCCCGCGCAGAGGTCCACCACCTGCTCGCCGGGCTTGGCGCCCGACATCAGCGCCACGAGCTGCGAGCCCTCGTCCTGGATCTCGATCCAGCCCTTCAGGAACTCAGGCTCGGACTGCACGGCGGGTCCGCGCCCGTCCTCGCCCGGCAGGATCCGCAAGCCCAGCGGCGAGAGCGGCGTCTCGACGGCGCCCAGATGCGGCAGGGCATCATGCGCCTCCTCGCGGGAGGAGACCTTGAGGGTGTTGATCCTCAGGTCCAGGGGCGCACGGGTGGACAGCGCCTGCATCTCGGGCACGAGTTCGTCGCCGAGGAGCCTCTGGAGCGACGGCTCGATCCAGTCCGGGAAGTCGCCCGCCACATGGGCGGGGGCGCCGGAGAGGTCGGCCTTGTCCAGCCGCTCGCGCTCGGTGCCTGAGAGCGGCTCGGGAGCAAAGCGATCGCCCGAGCAGAGGGCCGCGATGGCATCGACATCGAGCCCGCGCTGCAGCCGCAGCATGCCGAGCACCACGGCCCGCGGGGCGTTGTCCCCCATGATCCAGGCGGCGGAGGCCTTCCGGCGCAGGGCGTCGTAGACCAGGCTCGCGATGGCGGCCCGGTCCTTGGAGCCGGCGAAGCGGTGCGACAGGCCCCAATCCTTGAGGGCGTCGGTGGCCGGGCGGCGCCGGGCCTCGATATCGGCCAAGACTTCGATGGCGGCGGAGATGCGGGCGGCAGGTGTCATGAGAAAAGCACACTCGAGCTTGGCCGTAGATACGACACAATGTTTCCTATTTTCCGTCAGGATCAGACGTGACTTGAGAGAGTGCGTGCATTCCGCACGATTCCTCTTCTGGAGACCAACTCTATGTTGACCCGCCTGACCCGCGGCCTTGTCGCCCTCGGCCTCACCCTCGCGATCGCCGCCTGCGCCACCGCCCCGGCTGCCGACATCCAGTCGCCTCCCATGAAGCAGACCGACGCCAAGACCCAGCTCGAGAGCGGCCGTCGTTACTAATCACTTGAGCGGGATGGGCGCGAACGCCCATCCCGTCCTGACTTAAACGCCCGACTCCGCCGCAAAGATGCGGATCCCGAAGATCACCCACATGGCGGCTAGGATCAGCACCCCGAACACGAACGCCATGAAGCGCTGGGAGATCTTGTTCGAGGTCGTATGGATCGCCGCGTGAACCAAGCGGCTCACCACGAATATCCAGGACATGACCACGAACAGCATGTCCGCCTTGCGGGTGATCAGCGCCAGGGCCACCAGGGCATAGAACAGCACCGGCAGCTCGAACTGGTTGTGATACGCGTTCTGGATCTGCGTCACTCGGGCAGGCCAGTTGCGCTGGCCGAGCGCGATGTCCTTCACCCGCACCTCGCCCTTGCGAAGATGGCCGACCCGGGTCCGGCCCATCCAGAACAGCAGGATCAGGGTGAGCCCGACCTGGACGAGGACGGGCAGGATGACGGAGGAGATGCTCATGGGGTGGCTCGCGTTAAGCTTAGCTGCGAGTCGGATAGTTAGGACTTTCCCGCGTGATCGTCACGTCGTGAACGTGACTCTCGCGCAGGCCTGCGCTGGTGATGCGGATGAACTGCGCCTTTTCACGGAATTCCGGCAGGGTCGCGGCGCCCACATAGCCCATGGAGGCGCGAAGGCCGCCGGTGAGCTGGTGAAGCACGCTCGCGACGGGTCCCTTGTAGGCCACCTGCCCTTCGATGCCCTCCGGGACGAGCTTCAGCGTGTCGCGCACCTCCGCCTGGAAGTAGCGGTCGGCCGAGCCGCGGGCCATGGCGCCCACGGAGCCCATGCCGCGATAGGCCTTGTAGGAGCGGCCCTGGTACAGGAAGGTCTCGCCCGGGGTCTCGTCCGTGCCGGCGAGCAGCGAGCCCACCATGGCGCAGGAGGCGCCGGCGGCCAGCGCCTTGGCGAGATCGCCCGAGAACTTGATGCCGCCGTCGGCAATCACCGGAATGTCGGCCAGGGCCGCCGCTTCGACGGCCTCCATGATGGCGGTGAGCTGGGGCACGCCCACGCCCGCCACGATGCGGGTGGTGCAGATGGAGCCCGGCCCGATGCCGACCTTGATGGCGTCCGCGCCCGCATCGATGAGCGCTTGGGCGCCCTCGCGCGTCGCCACGTTGCCGGCCACCACCTGCACGGCGTTGGAGAGCTTCTTCACCCGGGTGACGCTCTCCAGCACCTTCACGGAATGGCCGTGGGCGGTGTCGACCACCACCACGTCGCAGCCCGCATCGATGAGGCGCTCGGCGCGCTCGAAGCCCTGCTCGCCCGTCGTCGTTGCAGCGGCGACCAGAAGACGTCCCTGGGAGTCCTTGGCGGCGTTCGGATAGGCCACCTGCTTCTCGATGTCCTTGACGGTGATCAGGCCGATGCAGCGGAAGTGATCGTCGACGACCAGGAGCTTCTCGATGCGGAACTGGTGCAGGAGGTGCCGGGCCTCGTCCTGGCTCACGCCCTCGCGGACCGTGATCAGCCGGTCCTTGGTCATGAGCTCCGAGACCTTCTGGCCGGGATTGCTGGCGAAGCGCACATCGCGGTTGGTCAGGATGCCGACGAGCTTGCCCTTCGCGCCCCCGGGTCCGCGCTCGACCACTGGGATACCCGAGATGCCGTTATGCTTCATCATCGACAGCGCATCGGCGAGCGTCTCGTCCGGGAAGATGGTGATGGGGTTCATCACCATGCCGGACTCGTAGCGCTTCACGAGGCGCACCTGCTCGGCCTGGGCGTCGGGCTCGAGATTGCGGTGGATCACGCCGAGGCCGCCGTTCTGGGCCATGGCGATGGCCATGCGGGCTTCCGTCACCGTGTCCATGGCGGATGCGATGATCGGCATGTTGAGGCGGATGGTCTTGGTCAGCTTGGTGGCCACATCCACGTCGCTGGGCAGGACCTCGGAGCGGCCGGGTCGGAGCAGCACGTCATCGAAGGTCAGTCCCTCGATGATCTTATCGGCGAATACAGAGGCCATGGCCAACTCCTTGATAGCTGCGCGGATGAGAAAATAACGCGTTGGCGAGTTGGCACGGGTCCGTAGCACGGCGTTTCATTTTCGCAAAGGGTTGAGAGACGCATCCCCAGAAGATCAGCAATGCACGACCAAGGCCTTTGCAAGAAGGTTGCCGAGCGCTAAGTCCGGCGGTCATGCGTCAATCCCGCCTTCTCCCGCTGATCATCGCGACGGCCCTGTTCATGGAGAACATGGATTCGACCGTGATCTCCACATCGCTGCCGATGATCGCGCAGGATCTGGGAACCGCCCCCATCGCCCTCAAGCTGGCGCTGACCTCCTATCTGGTGAGCCTCGCGATCTTTATCCCGATCTCGGGCTGGATGGCCGACAAGTACGGGGCCCGCACCATCTTCACCGCCGCCATCGGCGTATTCATGGCGGGCTCGCTCGCCTGCGCCTGGGCCAATTCCCTCGAATGGTTCGTGTTCTCCCGCTTCGTTCAAGGCGCCGGCGGGGCCATGATGGTGCCGGTCGGGCGCCTCGTGCTCCTGCGCAGCGTCGCCCGCAGCGAGGTGGTGCAGGCGCTGGCAACGCTCACGATCCCGGCCCTCATCGGTCCCATCATCGGACCGCCGCTCGGGGGCTTCATCACGGAATTCGCCCACTGGCGCTGGATCTTCTTCATCAACATCCCCATCGGGATCCTCGGCATCATCTGTGCCTTGAAGTTCGTTCCGAACATCAGGGAAGACGACACGCCGCCGCTGGATCTCATCGGTTTCCTGCTGACCGGCGTCGGCTTCTCCCTGCTGATGCTCGGTTTCTCCACCACCGGGCAGCATCTCGTCCCGACCCAGATCTCGATCGGATGCATGGTGGTCGGAGGCATCAGCCTAGTCCTCTATGTCTTTCACGCAAGGCGCACGCCCTACCCGGTCCTGCATCTGAGCCTGCTCAAGGTGCCGACCTTTCGCGTCAGCGTCGTCGGCGGCTCGCTCTTCCGCATCGGCATCGGAGCGATCCCGTTCCTGCTGCCGCTGATGCTGCAGGTGGGCTTCGGCCTGGGTCCCCTGGCGTCGGGCTCGCTCACCTTCATCGCGGCCGTGGGCGCGCTGTTCATGAAGACCATGGCCAAGCGCATCCTCGAACGCACGGGCTTTCGCAGGCTGCTCACCATCAACGCCTTCATCGGTGCGGCATTCGTGGCGGCCAACGGGTTCTTCACGCCAGAGACGCCGCACTGGCTCATCATGATCATCCTGCTGGTCGGCGGCTGCTTCCGCTCGCTTCAGTTCACGAGCCTCAACGCCATCGGTTACGCGGAAATCTCCAACCGGGAGATGAGCTACGCCACGAGCCTAGGAAGCGCCATCCAGCAGGTCTCGCTCAGCATCGGCGTGGCGTTCGGAGCCTTCGTGTTGGAAATGGCCTCCAGCATGGACGGCGCGCCCGGGATCACGGCGGCCGATTTCGGACCGGCCTTCTGGGCGGTCGCCGCCATCTCGGCGCTGTCCGGATTCATCTTCATCCGCCTCTCGCCGAATGCGGGCGCCGAGATGTCGGGACACAGGATTGTGAAGGACAGACCGCCCTCCACCGGGCTCGGGGACGGTGCGTCGGGCCGCTAAGCTGCGCTAGCATCCCGGCAAAGACCGGGAGGCCACCATGGACCAGCGCATCATCGATCTCTACGACGACTTCACCCATGGCGGCATGAGCCGCCGCTCCTTCCTCGACAAGCTCGTGGCGCTCGCCGGCAGCGCCGCCGGCGCGGCGGCCATCCTGCCGATCCTGCAGAACAACTACGCCCACGCCCAGACCGTGCCGGAGACCGACCCGCGGATCACCGCCGAGACCGTCGACATCCCCGGTGGGCAGCCCGGCCTCAAGGGCTATCTGGTGAAGCCGAAGGATGCCTCCGACAAGCTGCCGACCGTGATCGTCATCCACGAGAACCGGGGCCTCAACCCGCATATCAAGGACGTGACCCGCCGCATGGCGACGGAAGGATTCATCGCCCTTGGCGTGGATTACCTCTCCCCCATGGGCGGCACGCCTGCCGACGAGGACAAGGGCCGCGAGATGATCGGCCAGTTGAAGCAGCCCGACGTGATCGCCAACGGCAAGGCGGCGGTGGCCTATTTGAAGGGTCGTCCGGACAGCAACGGCAAGGTCGGGGCCATCGGCTTCTGCTGGGGCGGCGGCGCGGTGAACAACCTCGCAGTCAACGAGCCGGACCTCGATGCCGGCGTGGCCTATTACGGCGGCCAACCGAAGGCGGAGGACGTGCCGAAGATCGAAGCCGCCATGATGATGCATTACGGCGGCCTCGACGAGCGCATCAATGCCGGCATCCCGGCTTACGAGGCTGCCCTGAAGCAGGCGGGCACGACGTACGAGATCCACGTCTACGAGGGCGCCAACCACGCCTTCAACAACGACACCAACGCAGCGCGGTATGACAAGGCGACGGCCGATCTCGCTTGGCAGCGGACAGTGGCGTTCTTGAAGAAGAATTTGGCTTGAGGACAGCCACTGTCATTCCGGGCGGCTCATATCTAACCCTCGTCATCACCGGCCTTGTGCCGGTGATCCTGACCATTCCAGCCGTCGGAGCCTCACCGTATCGAGATGGCCGGGACAAGCCCGGCCATGACTTAGTGGTGATGGGGACTTGCCCTCGCCGAGACAGTCAATCAATCTCAGCAGATGAGATTATATTACGTCTATCTTCTTGCGAGCCGACCCGGCGGAGCGCTCTATGTAGGCGTCACCAACGATCTGGCACGACGCGTCTGGGAGCATAAGACCGGATGCGGCAGCTATCATGCACGGCGCTACAAGATCGACCGGCTCGTTTACTACGAGAGCTACCCAAGCATTGCAGACGCCATTCAACGCGAGACGTCGATCAAGCGCTGGTCCCGCGCTTGGAAAACCAACCTGATCCTTGGGATGAATCCGACGTGGCGTGATCTCTATGAGGAGCTGAATGCCTGATCCCATTACGTCATTACCGGCCTTGTGCCGGTAATCCCGATTTGTGAGACACGACGCTTTTCGGCTCGGGATGGCCGGGACAAGCCCGGCCATGACGGTGAGCATCAATCCTCGAACGCGTCCACCTGCACCCGCTTGCCCACCATGAACGCGTCCGCCACCAGACGGAACGGAGCGTCGTCGACTTCGGAATGGCCGATAGTCAGCAAGGCGTCGAAGCGCCGGTAGATGCCCTGGTACTCGGCGGGGTCCTCATGAACCATCAGCCGCCCGCCGATTTCCAGGCAGCTGCCGCCATGGGTGAGCTTGAGGGTCAGGCCGGCCTCGGTCTCCACCTCGATGTCCCAGGTCTGCGGGCCGGTCTGGCGCCAGTCGAAGACGGCCTGGAGGTCGCCCTGCCCGTGGCTCATGGAGAAGGTGAGGTTCGCGGCGATCGGGGCATCGCGGTTGGCCGGGAATTCCAGGCTGGATGACTTGATGAAGACCGGTTCCGGCATGATGCGGGTGACGATGGAGAGCGCGTTGATGCCGGGGTCGAATACCCCGAAGCCGCCCGCCTCCCAGATCCATTGCTGGCCCGGATGCCAGTGCCGCACATCCTCCTTCCAGGTCACCTGAAGACGCTTGATGGACCAGCCGGCGAGCGCCTTCTTCGCCTCCTCGACGGCCTTGTTGTACTGGGCGTGCCAGGTGGTGAAGACCACCTTGCCGACCTTCGCGGCAAGCGCCCTCAAGTCTTCAAGCTCGCTCAACGTAGCGGCCGGGGGCTTTTCCAGCAGCACGCTCTTGCCGGCCAGCAGCGCCTCGCGGGCGATCTGATGCCGGACCTGCGGCGGTGTACAGATGGAGACCGCGTCGAGGTCCGGAAGCTTCAGAAGCTCGCGGTAATCCTGGAAGGTGTATTTGGCATCCTCGTGCGAGAGCCCGCGCGTGCTCGACACGGCAAGAAGCTCGAAATCCGGGTTGGCCCTGATCACGGGCAGATGCTGATCCTGCGCGATCTTGCCGAGGCCGATGATGCCGATGCGGTGCACTGCCATGGTCGTGGTTCCTTGGTATCCGAGGCTTGAGGCTAGAGCATCGGACCCAAAAGTGGAGGGCACTCTTGGGATTGATCCGATGATCATTTTTAGAAGCCGTCAGGCTTCAGGCGTTTCGTCCGCCCGTCCCCGGAAACCGGTCGCCATCACGTAGAGTTCCGCTGAATCCGCCCGGCTCGCCGCCGGTTTCACGTGCCGGACCACGGCAAAGTCGCGCTTGAGGTCGGCGAGAAGCTGGTTCTCGGTGCCGCCCTGGAACACCTTGGCGATGAAGGCGCCGCCGGGCGCGAGGATCTCGCGGGC
Source organism: Microvirga sp. BSC39 (assembly GCF_000739015.1). Taxonomy (GTDB): domain Bacteria; phylum Pseudomonadota; class Alphaproteobacteria; order Rhizobiales; family Beijerinckiaceae; genus Microvirga. The sequence continues at coordinate 224,840 of NZ_JPUG01000068.1, read as the reverse complement.
GAAGTAGATCGCCGCTTCGGCGAGGCCGATGATCCGCAGGTGATCGGTCTTCTTGTGGCCGGTGGTGTTGGCCGCCATGTCCGACATGACGATGTCGGCCGGACCGCCCAGCATGTCGATCAACCGGCCGGGAGCGCTCTCGTCCAGGAAGTCGAGCTCGATGAACTCGACGCCCGGCATGGGATCGATGGGCAGGAGGTCGATGCCCACCACCTTGCCCTTAGGCCCAACCACCTTGGCGGCGATCTGGGACCAGCCGCCCGGTGCGGCGCCGAGATCGACCACCCGCTGGCCTGGCTTCAGGATGCGGTACTTCTCGTCGATCTCCAAAAGCTTGTAGGCCGCGCGGGAGCGATAGCCTTCGCGCTTCGCGCGGGCGACGTAAGGGTCGTTGAGCTGGCGCTCCAGCCACTTCTGGGAAGAGAGGGACCGCTTGTTAGCAGTTTTCACGCGCTGCTTGAGATTGCGGACACCCGAACCGGACCCCGTACTGGACTTGGCACTCACCTTTGGCTGCCCCCTCGCCACACGGAATCCTCTCGCATCATGTTCATCAAAATTCCTTCGCGCAGTCCGCGATCCGCGATGCGCAGACGCTCCGACGGGAAGGCCCGGCGGATCGCTTCCAAAATGGCGCAGCCGGCGAGAACCAGATCGGCCCGCTCCTTGCCGATGCAGGGGTTCGCCGCCCGCTGACTGAAGTCCGAATGCAGCAGGCGATCCATCACTGTCGAGATCTCGCCGTTGCGCATCCACATCCCGTCGACCCGGCGCCGGTCGTAGCGCGCGAGTCCTAAGTGAATGCCGCCGACCGTGGTGACGGTTCCCGAGGTTCCGAGCAGATGGAAGTTATGGGCGCGCCCCGCCTGGGCGGCCACAAGGGCAAAATCCATGAGAAGCTCGGACACTTCCTCGACCATGCCCTCGAAGATCTCGGGCGTGACGTCGATGCCGCCGTGGCGCTCGGCCAGCGTCACCACGCCGACGGGGAGCGAATCCCACGCGCGGATGCGCTTGCACGGATCGGCGAAAGCATGCGGCGCCCGTCCGTCGAGCCAGGCGATCTCGGTGGAGCCGCCGCCGATATCGAACACGATGACGGACTGCGCCTTGGGATCGACCAGGGACGCGCAGCCGGTGACGGCGAGATAGGCTTCCGTCTTGCGGTCGACGATCTCGAGGTCGAGGTCGAGTTCCTCGCGGACACGGTCGATGAACGCGGGACCGTTCTCGGCGAGGCGGCACGCTTCGGTGGCCACAAGTCGCGCGCGCTTCACGTCCTTCGCGGCCATCTTCTCACGGCACACGCGCAACGCGTCGATGGTGCGCTCGATGGCGCCGTCGCTGAGCCGGTTGCCGAGGCCGAGCCCCTCGCCGAGCCGCACGATTCGCGAGAAGGCATCCACGACCCGGAAGCCGAAATGCGCAGGTTCCGCAATGAGAAGGCGGCAGTTGTTCGTGCCGAGATCGAGCGCTGCGTAGCTTCGGGAAGAACGTCGCCTTTCCGCCTGCGCAGGACGCTCGACAGTCCAGGAGGGACCGTTCGCCGACCCGTTGAGCGGATCGGGAAGCCGGTCTCCTGCATCTGCTGTCACGTCAGTCTTGACGGTCAAAACGAATTCCCCGCAGCACCCGGTTCAGGCACCTGTTTGACCAAGAGAGTAACCGCCGCCCTACCCTCCTGCCAAGGGCGGCCCCCATAGTTTATGGTTTTGCCTAGAAAGAGGTATCAGAGCGACAGGCCTCGAAACCGCTCCGCCAGCCCGCTCAGAACGTCCGCGCCCACATTGGCGATGGCCACCCGCAGATGCCCTTCCTGGCCCGGGCCGAAGTAGCTTCCTGGCAGGCACAGGACGCCCCGTTCGGTCGCCAGCTTCTCCGCCACCTGCTGTGCTTTGGCCCCGGGGAAGGGATGACGCACATAGGCGAAATAGGCGCCGGCCGACTCGATTGTCCATTCCGGCAACGGCGCGAGCGCGTCCTGAAAAACCTGTGCACGGCGGTTGATCTCCGCCCGGTTATCCTCGCGCCAGTCGCGCAGGGCCTCAATGGCCCAGGGCAGCGCGCCCTGTGACGTCCGCGGTGCGCAGATCTGGATGCAGTCGAGAATCTTGGCCACCTGCTCGATCAGACTTGCGTCCGCGGTGATCGCGCCAGTGCGGTGGCCAGGGATCGCGTAGGATTTCGAGAACGAGTAAAGCTGGATCACCGTGCTGCGCCAGTCCTCACGGGTGAAGAGCCCATGGGCGCGGTTCATGCCGGGCGGCAGGAAATCCCGATAAGTCTCGTCGATCACGAGATAAATGCCGCGCCTGGCGCAGAGCTGCGCGAAGCTGTCGATCACATGGGCCGGGTAGACGGCGCCGGTCGGGTTGTTGGGCGTGACGAGAACGATGGCCCTGACCTTCCCGTCGATCAGCGCCTCCGCATCCTCGATGCGCGGCACGAATCCGTTCTCCGCCCGGCAGGGCAGCGGGCGCGGCTCGATGCCGAGCATGTCGAGCGTCATCTGATGATTGAAGTACCAGGGCGTCGGCAGCAGCACCGCCTCACCGCGATGGGCGAGCAGCATCATGGCGGCAAAAAAGGCCATGTTGCAGCCAGCTGTCACCGCCGTATCCTCCGGCGCGATGCGGCCCTCGTAGATGCGGGACAGCTCGGCCGTATAGGCGTCCTTGAGCGGCGCATCGCCGTTGATCGGTCCGTATTGCGATCCGGCGGCCGTGCCGGCGACGGCGGCCATCCGCTCCAGCAGCTCCGCATGGGGGGCGTTGCCCGGCACCGCCTGAGAGAGGTTGATCAGCGGTCCATAAGAGCCGTCATAGCGCCTGGTCCAGGCCTGCGCCTCCGGGATGGGCGGGCTGCCGACATCGGCGACAAGAGGGTTGATGGGATAGGCAGGACCGCTCGTCATGAGACTGTTCGACTCCGCAAAAAGATAAGGGCAGGACGCCCGGTGAGCGTTCACCGGAACCGCCTGCCCTGCAAGGTGTGATTGGCTCCGCTAGACGTCACGGCCGGCCATGTGCCGGCCATCCTGATCCTGAGAGGCGCTGCACTCTTCCAGTCGAGATCACCGGCACAAGACCGGTGATGACGGGAGAGGAAAGGGCTCTTAGTCCTTCGCGCGCTCCACGTAGGAGCCGTCTTCCGTCATGATCACCACGCGGGTGCCGGCCTGGATGTGGGGCGGCACCAGGGTGCGCACGCCGTTGGACAGCATGGCGGGCTTGTAGGACGAGGACGCCGTCTGGCCCTTCACCACCGGCTCGGTCTCGGTGATCTCAAGGGTGATGCGGGCGGGCAGCTCGATGGCGATCGCAATGCCGTTATGAAGCGAGAGCATCACGGCCATGCCTTCCTGGAGGTAGGCCTTCTGGTCGCCGATGATGTCTTCCGGGACCACGACCTGGTCGTAGGTCTCGGGGTTCATGAAGTGGAAGCCCTCGCCGTCCTGGTAGAGGAAGGTATGCTCGCGGTCCTCGACGAAGGCGCGCTCCACCTGCTCGGTGGTGCGATAGCGCTCGGAGACCTTCACGCCATCGGAGATGCGGCGCATGTCGAGCTGGGTGACCGGCGTGCCCTTGCCGGGGTGGATGTTCTGGGCGGTGAGAACCACATAGAGCCGGCCGTCCATATCGACGACGTTGCCTTTGCGGAGCGTAGAGGCGATGACCTTCACGTGAGGCTTTCCTTGTGACATATAGGGGCGCGTCGTGAGGGTCGGGTCGTCCGAGCCCCAGTGGCACCGAAAATGCTTTCGGTGCCGCAAGTAGCCTATCTTGGCGCAAATCGCCAGTCCGACCTCGCGGAACCCTTTGGAATGGATAAGACCTTGGCCGCTCCCTCCCCCTGGTGGACGCCCCATGTCCACGCCGACCGGCGGCCCTTCCTCATGGGGCGGAACCGGATCCAGGCGGCCCTGCGCGGCTTTTTCGCGGAACGGGATTTCGTCGAGGTCGACACCGCCACGCTCCAGACCTCGCCGGGCAACGAGGCACATCTCCACGCCTTCGCCACGGAAGCCATCGGCCACGACGGGTCGCGGACGCCCCTTTATCTCCACACCTCGCCGGAATTCGCCTGCAAGAAGCTGCTGGCCGCGGGCGAGCCCCGGATTGCGTGCTTCGCTCATGTGTACCGCAACCGGGAGCGCGGCCCGCTGCACCACTCTGAATTCACCATGGTCGAATGGTACCGGGCCGGCGAGAGCTACGAGACGCTGATGACGGATTGCGGGGAGATCCTGGGCCTTGCCGCCGAGACGGCCGGCACCCGCACCCTCACCTGGCGCGGCCGCGAGACCGACCCGTTCCGGAAGCCCGAGCGTCTGAGCGTGGCCGAAGCCTTCGAGCGCTTCGCCGGCATCGACCTCCTCACCTCCATCAGCCTCGACGGCGAAACCGACCGGGATAGCCTTGCCGCCAGCTTGAAGGTGGCGGGCCTGCGGGTGGCGGAGGACGATACCTGGGCGGACCTGTTCAGCCGTGTCATCGTGGAGCGGGTCGAACCCAATCTCGGCCTCGGGCGCGCCACGATCCTGGACGAGTACCCCGTGGCCGAGGCGGCGCTCGCCCGCCCGGCTGCCCGAGACCCGCGGGTGGCGGAGCGGTTCGAGCTCTATGCCTGCGGGGTGGAACTCGCCAACGCCTTCGGCGAGTTGACGGACGCCGCCGAGCAGCGCCGCCGCTTTGAATTGGAGATGGCCGAGAAGATGCGGGTCTATGGAGAAAGCTACCCTGTGGACGAGGATTTCCTTGCGGCCCTGGCCCACATGCCCGAGGCCAGCGGCATCGCGCTCGGCTTCGACCGGCTGGTGATGCTCGCCACCGGCGCCTCCCGCATCGACCAGGTGCTCTGGGCGCCCGTGCCGGAGACCGGCCGGTGAACGCGATCCGCCCCCTGCGCAATCCGGCCGAACTGGCGGAGGCCGGTTTCGTGGCGCCCGAGAAACTCCCTGGATTCAAGGCGGTGGCCGAGCGCTACGCCGTCGCCATCAGCCCCGCCATGGCCCGGCTGATCGACCGCAACGACCCGAACGACCCCATCGCCCGCCAGTTCGTGCCCGACTCGGCGGAGCTGACCACCACGCCCGAGGAGCGGGACGACCCTATCGGTGATCTGGCGCACAGCCCCGTCGAGGGCATCGTCCATCGCTATCCCGACCGGGTGCTGCTGAAAGCCGTGCATGTGTGCCCGGTCTATTGCCGCTTCTGCTTCCGCCGCGAGATGGTCGGGCCGCAGGGGCTCGGCACCCTCTCGCCCGAGGCCATGGACAAGGCTTTCGCCTATATCGCCGCTCATCCGGAGATCTGGGAGGTGATCCTCACCGGGGGCGACCCGCTGGTGCTCTCCCCGCGTCGGCTGACCGAGATCACGCAGCGGCTCTCCGCCATCGATCACGTGAAGATCGTCCGCTTCCACACCCGCGTTCCCGTGGTGGAGCCGGAGCGGATCGACGAGGCGCTGATCGCGGCCCTCAAATGCAGCGGCAAGACGGCCTATGTGGCGCTCCACGCCAACCATCCGCGCGAGCTGACCCCGGACGCCCGCGCCGCCTGCGCTCGCCTGGTGGATTCAGGCATCGTGATGATCAGCCAGTCGGTGCTCCTGAGGGGCGTCAACGACGATCCCGACACGCTGGCCGCCCTGATGCGCGCCTTCGTGGAAAACCGGATCAAGCCCTACTACCTGCACCATCCCGATCTCGCGCCGGGCACGAGCCATTTCCGCCTCTCCATCGAGGAGGGCCGTGCCCTCGTGGCCAGCCTGCGCGGGCGCATCTCGGGCCTGTGCCAGCCGACCTACATCCTCGACATTCCCGGCGGGCACGGAAAGGCCGTGATCGGTCCGGACGCCATCCGGGAGAACGGGGGATGCCACACGGTCTCGGATTTCAGAGGCGGCGAACACAGGTACCCGCCAGAAAGATAACATAAGTTAGTTCAGAGGCTTCGCAGGCCGGGCATGGGCCATGAAAGCCTCTCGGAACGGGAACATGGTCCTCTGGCTGGGCTTTGACTGATGCGCTCTCGCGCGTCACCAACCATGCAGGATGAGGATCGTTATGCGTTTCATTCCAACCCGTACCCACGGCGTTATCGACTACCTGACCGGGCTTCTCCTGATCGTGGCTCCGTTCGTGCTCGGCTTCGCCGATGGCGGTGCGGCTCAATGGGTGCCCATCATCCTCGGCGCGGCCATCCTGGTCATGAGCATCATGACGGATTACGAGCTGTCGCTCGCCAAGGTGATCCCGATGCCGCTGCATCTCGGCGTCGATGCGGCCGGCGGCCTGCTGCTCGCGGCCTCGCCCTGGCTCTTCGGCTTTGCCGACCAGGTGTTCTGGCCGCACCTGATCATCGGCCTGATGGAGATCGGCGTCTCCCTGATGACCCACACGACCCCTCACACGTCGGATGTGGGCGTGGGGCGGACTTACAGCTGATCAGGCAGCCCTTCACAGGCTGGAGCATCGGACCCAAAAGTGGAATCCACTTTTGGGATCCAATTCGATGCTCCAACTCTTTGCTGGCGCATCGTTGAGTGCGGACCCAGCGGGCCACGCAGTGAAAACCGGATCCACTTTTCGCTGGCGCGGCCGGCTGGGTCCGCACGATGCGCTAAAGCCGGCTTTCGATCCTAGTCGAAGGCCGGCTTGCCGCTGCGCCCCTTCTTGGTATCGGCCCGGCGGCCTTTCGCCTCCAGCCTGCGCTTCTTGGAAGCGAGCGTCGGCCGCGTGGGCCGGCGCGGCTTGGGCCGCTCCGTCGCCTGTCGGACCAGTTCCACGAGGCGCTCCACCGCATCCTCCCGGTTGCGCTCCTGCGAGCGGAAGCGCTGTGCGGTGATGATGAGCACGCCGTCATTGGTCAAGCGACTGCCGGCGAGCCGCTCCAGCTTTTCCTTCACATAATCCGGCAGCGAGGGCGAGTTGCGCACGTCGAAGCGCAGCTGGACGGCGGTTTCCACCTTGTTGACGTTCTGCCCGCCCGGGCCGGAGGCGCGGATGAAGCTTTCCTGGAGTTCCGCTTCATCGAGCGCGATGGAGTTCGTCACCTGGATCATGGGGCCTCTGGCGGAGCGCGTACAAAGACAAGTGGAGTATCGGGACCGGATTCCAATGCAAGCTTATCCGGCGCTTGTCGATGGCTGCGATCCGCCTTAAGCGCATCATGCACCCTGCTTTTGCCGGATTGCCCGCTCCCTCCTGCTCCGGCTCCCCATGTCCGCCGTTTTCGCCAGCCTGATCCCGACCTTCCTGATCATCGCCACCGGCTGGCTATGCCGGGCCACGGGTTTCATCAATGAGCAGCAATGGTCGGGGATGGAGCGCGTCACCTATGTGATCTTCTTCCCGGCGCTCATTATCGATACCCTGTCGCGGGCCGATCTCTCCTCAGTGCCGGTTCTCGGCGTCGGCGGCGCGCTGGTCGGCGCGATCCTCGCCATGGCCGTGCTGGTGCTCGCCCTGCGCCCGCTGCTGGAGCGCCATTTCGGCATCGACGGCCCCAGCTTCACGTCGATCTTTCAGGGGGCGACGCGCTGGAACACCTTCGTGGGGCTGGCGGTCGCCGGCAGCCTGTTCGGCCAACGCGGCATCGCGCTCATCGCCGTTGCCATCGCCGCCATGGTGCCGCTCCTCAACCTGCTCGCCTTCTACGTCTTCATCCGCTTTGCCGGCCAGCCCCGGCGCAGCCCCTGGGATATCCTGCGCTCCTTCGTGACCAACCCGTTCATCTGGTCCTGCGCCGTGGGCCTTGCCCTCAACCTGCTGGCGCCTCCTCTGCCCAAACCGCTGGCCGCCTATATCGAGGTCATCGGCCGGGCGGCGCTCGCGGCGGGCCTGCTGATCGTCGGCGCGGGCCTCGACATCCGGCGCCTTGCCCGTCCGGGCCTGCCCCACGCCCTGTCGGCTGGCCTCAAGCTCGTCCTCCTGCCGGTCATGGCCGGAACCCTCGCGGGATTCATGGGTGTGACCGGGGACGACATGACGGTGACCATCATCGCCGCCTCCGTGCCCTCGGCCAGCGCTGCCTACGTGCTCGCGCGCCAGATGGGCGGGAATGCCGGCCTCATGGCGGAGATCCTGACGCTCCAGACCCTGCTTGCCCTGCTCTCCATGCCGGTGCTCATTTCCCTTCTCGGTTGATCACCGCAGCCAGACATGCAACTTCAAGTCTAAAGCATTGACTTGTCTTATTGACAGTTGTGCTGCTAACTAGGCGAATTGCAACAGTGAGACAGCTTCATTCCTCATGACCAAAGCCCTGCGCCCCTCCGGAAAAGACCTGTCCGCGAATGACGTTTCGGGCGCTGAGGACAGCGTCCACACCGGCCGCAAGATGAGCCCCGGGGAAACGGCCCAGTATGTGGCCGAGTTCTCGGCGGAGCTGTCCTACCTCGCCCGCGAAGCCAATCTCGATCTTCTGGCCTATCTGCTCGACATGGCCCGGCTGGAAGCCATCCGGGCGGTGCAGTCCGGCGACAAGGACGATTAGATCTTCAGCAGCGACACCGCATTGCCGCCGTGACGCTCCAGCCTCCCGGCGATCTCGAGTTCCAGCAAGGCCGTCTGGACCGAGCGGATCGACAGGCCGGATTGCCGGACGAGATCGTCGATGGCGACCGGAGACGGGCCAAGGAACGTGATCAGGTCGGCCTGCCCTTCCTCCGCCTCGTCCTCGATCCCGGCATCGGGCATGACGGACCGCACCGGCGCGCGGGCGATGTCGGGCAGGTCGAGCTCGTCCCAGAGTTCCTCCGACCCGAGGATGTACTGGGGCTCCTCGACGCTCCGGTCGAGACGCGGACCCGAGGCGACAAGCGGCTCCAGCACGCTTGTAACATGCTCGATTCCGGCGCAGAGGGTGGCGCCGTCGCGGATGAGATCGTTGGTGCCCTCGGCGCGGGGATCGAGCGGCGAGCCCGGCACGGCAAAGACCTCGCGCCCCTGCTCCAGGGCGAAGCGCGCCGTGATGAGCGAGCCTGAGCGCCGCGCCGCCTCCACCACCACGACCCCATAGGAAAGGCCGGAGACGATGCGGTTGCGTCGGGGGAAATCGCGCCCGCGCGGCTCCCAGCCCATGGGCATCTCGGAGACCACCGCCCCGCCCTGGTCGAGGATGGCCTGCAGCAGCGGCTCGTTCTGGCTCGGGTAGATCCGGTCGTGCCCGCCGGCGAGCACCGCGACCGTTCCCGTCCCGAGCGTCGCCTTGTGGGCTCTCGTGTCGATGCCCCGCGCCAGCCCTGACACGACCACATAGCCCGCCTCGCCCAGCTGCCGCGCGAGCCTCTCGGCGAAGGTCAGGCCGGACGCGGAGGCGTTGCGCGATCCGACGATGGCAACAGAGGGCCTGGCCAGCACGGCAGCATTGCCGCGAAGCGCAATCAGGCGTGGGGCCGTGTCGACGGCCTGGAGGGTTTTGGGATAGTCCGGCTCGCCCATGGCGATGAAGCGTGCGCCGAGGCGCGCGGCGGCGGCCATCTCCTTCTCGGCCTCGGCCCGGCTGCAGACCTTGAGCAGCAGGCGCCCGCCGCGACGGGCGAGATCCGGCAGGGCGTCCAGCGCGGCTCCCGCCCCGCCATACTGGTTGATCAGGGCGCGGAAGGTGCGCGGACCGACATTTTCCGAACGGATGAGGCGGAGCCAGTCGAGACGCTGCTCATCCGTCAGGATCATGGGATCATCCCTTCTGGCCGATCTTGCCTTCGGTTCCGGCAAGGAGGCGGCTGATGTTCTGTCCGTGCTTCCACCACAGGAGCGCCACGAGCACCACGGCGATGCCGGCCATGCCGGGCTCGCCCAGCAGCCAGAGCACGATCGGCGACGCTGCGCTGGCAACCAGGGCCGAGAGCGAGGAGTATTTCGACGCGAAAGCCACCGCGAGCCAGATCGCGCAGAAGATCAGCGCCGCCAGGGGCTTGAGGCCGATCAGCACGCCGATAAAGGTAGCAACGCCCTTGCCGCCCTTGAACCCGAGCCAGACCGGGAAGAGGTGCCCGAGGAAGGCCCCGAGGGCGGCCATCGTTGCGAATTGCGGGCCCCATTGCGCGGCAATGAGCACCGCCGCCGTGCCCTTCAGGGCATCGGCCAGGAGCGTCGCGGCCGCGAGCCCCTTGCGCCCGGTGCGCAGCACGTTGGTGGCGCCGATGTTGCCGGACCCGATCTTCCGCACGTCGCCCAGGCCCGCCATGCGGGTGAAGATCAACCCGAACGGGATCGAGCCCAGGAGATAGCCGAAAAGCAGAGCCGCCAGCAGGTACAGGAGATTGGCCTCGTCAGACATTCACTTCTCGTTACATCGTTTCGCGTTGAAAAACCACCCGGCCCGCCACCATCGTGATGGTCACCTGGCCTTCGAGGCGCGCCTCGTCGAAGGGCGTGTTCTTGGACAGGGACTTGAGCTGGCGCTTGTCGAGCACATAAGGAGCGTCCGGATCGAACACGATCAGGTCGGCCGGGGCGCCGACCGCGAGCCGGCCAACGGGCAAACCTAGGATTTCCGCGGGTTTCGTTGACAGGGCCCGCAGGAGCCGCGGCAGGGAGATGCGGTCCGAATGGACGAGGCGCAGGGCGGCCGAAAGCAGGGTCTCGAGCCCTACGGCCCCGTCGGCCGCCTCGGCGAAGGGCAGGCGCTTGTTCTCAACATCCTGTGGATTGTGGTCCGAGACGATCACGTCGACGGTGCCGTCCGCCAGCGCCTCGATCATCGCCTGCCGGTCGTCCTCGTGCCGCAGGGGCGGCGAGAGCTTGAGGAAGGTCCGGTAGTCGCCGATGTCGTTCTCGTTGAGCGCCAGGTGATTGATGGAGACGCCGCAGGTGACGGGCAGTCCCCTCGCCTTCGCGGCGCGCACGATCTCGGCCGAGTCGGCGCAGGAGATCATCGCCGCATGGTAGCGCCCGCCGGTGAGACGCACGAGCCGGATGTCGCGCTCCAGCATCACCGTCTCGGCTTCGCGCGGGATGCCGGGCAGACCGAGCCGGGAGGCGAACTCGCCCTCGTTCATGACGCCCTGCCCGACGAGATCGGGATCCTCCACGTGATGGATGATCAGCGCGTCGAAGTCGCGGGCATAGGTGAGCGCCCGGCGCATCACCTGGGCGTTCGTGACCGGGCGCGCCCCGTCCGTGAAGGCGATGGCGCCGGCCTCCTTCAGGCGGCCGATCTCCGCCATCTCGGCGCCCTGCAAGCCCTTGGTCAGCGCCGCCGCCGGGCGGATGTTGACCGTGGAGGTGTCGCGGGCGCGGCGCACGATGAAGTCGATCACCGCCGGATCGTCGAGGGCCGGGCTCGTGTCCGGCATCGACACCACGGTGGTGACGCCGCCCGCCGCAGCCGCCTCGCCGGCGCTCTTCAGGGTCTCGCGATACGGCCCACCCGGCTCGCCGATGAAGGCGCGCATGTCGATGAGGCCGGGGGCCAGCACCTGGCCGCCGCAATCGATCGCCTGTGCGTCGGCGGCCTCCTTCAGCTGCGGGCCCAGATCCTGGATCACGCCGTCGCGCACGAGCACGCCGCCGCGCTCCTCGCGGCCGCTGGCGGGGTCGATGAGGCGGGCGTTCTTGAGGAGGATGGGTTGGTTGCTCATGACGCCTTCACCTATTCGGCAGATGGCTCGCCAGAGCCTCCAGCACCGCCATGCGCACGGCGACGCCCATTTCGACCTGTTCGCGGATGAGCGACTGCGCGCCGTCGGCCACGTCGGAGGAAATCTCCACGCCCCGGTTCATGGGGCCAGGATGCATGACCAGCGCGTCGGGCTTGGCGAAGCTGAGCTTTTCCTGATCGAGGCCGTAGAAGCGGAAATACTCCTTCACGGACGGCACGAAGGAGCCGTTCATGCGCTCACGCTGGAGGCGCAGCATCATGACGATGTCGGCGTCCTTCAAACCCTTCTCCATGCTGGTGAATGTCTCGAAGCCGAGCCGGGTGATGCCGGGCGGGATCAGGGTCGAAGGCGCCACGAGGCGCACGCGGGCGCCCATGGCGGCGAGCAGGATCATGTTGGAGCGCGCCACCCGCGAATGCAGGATGTCGCCGCAGATCGCCACCGTGAGCCCCTCGATGCGGCCCTTGTTGCGGCGGATGGTGAGAGCATCGAGGAGCGCCTGGGTCGGGTGCTCGTGCGCGCCGTCGCCGGCATTCACCACCGAGCAATCGACCTTCTGGGCCAGCAGATGCACGGCGCCGGCCGCGTGATGGCGCACGACGATGATGTCGGGCCGCATGGCGTTCAGCGTCACGGCCGTGTCGATCAGGGTCTCGCCCTTCTTCACCGAGGACGAACCGACCTGCATGTTCATCACGTCGGCGCCGAGCCGCTTGCCAGCGATCTCGAAGGACGACTGCGTGCGGGTGGAGGCCTCGAAGAAGAGGTTGATCTGGGTCCGGCCCCGGAGGGTCGTCTTCCGCTTCTCGACCTGGCGGCTCACCTCGACCTGTTCGTCGGCTAGGTCGAGCAGCGCCTGAATGTCCAAGGGAGACAGCCCCTCGATGCCGAGGAGGTGCCGGTGGGGAAAAACGGATCGGGGGGCGTCTGTCATCTTAAAGCGATGGCTATAGGCGCTCCGGGAAACGGCGGCAAGCAAGGGATTTGCCTGTCGGCCATCTTATGCCCAGTCGCCGCGCCGGCAGCCTTAGGCGTACTGTGAATCCCTTGCTGGAGCGGGCCACCATGGCCATATAAAAGAGCATGCCGACCGGCTCGATTTGACTTGTCGGCCATCATCAACCACTTATTCCCGCCCCGCGGCGGTCATGGGCTGACCGCCGGTTACGCCCTGGCAGCAGGGCGTTCGTCTGCTCCCGCTTTAGGAAGTCGTTCATGAAAGTCCTCGTCGTCGAGTCGCCTGCCAAGGCCAAGACGATCAACAAGTATCTCGGCAAGGATTACGAGGTCCTGGCCTCCTTCGGGCATATCCGCGATCTGCCCGCCAAGGATGGTTCGGTCGACCCGGATGCCGATTTCCGCATGATCTGGACGCTCGAGGACAGGGGCTCGAAGCGGGTGTCCGACATCGCCAAGGCGATCAAGGGCGCCGAGAAGCTCATCCTGGCCACCGACCCGGACCGCGAAGGTGAAGCGATCTCATGGCACGTGCTGGAAGCCCTGCGTGAGAAGCGGGTGCTGAAGGACCTGCCGGTCGAGCGCGTGACCTTCAACGCCATCACCAAGGACGCTGTCCAGGCGGCGCTCCGCCAGCCGCGCCAGATCGACCAAGCGCTGGTGGATGCCTATCTGGCTCGCCGCGCCCTCGATTATCTCGTGGGCTTCACCCTCTCGCCCGTTCTGTGGCGCAAGCTCCCCGGCGCCCGTTCGGCCGGCCGCGTGCAGTCGGTGGCGCTTCGCCTCGTCTGCGACCGGGAACTCGAAATCGAGACGTTCAAGCCCCGGGAATACTGGTCGCTGATCGCCACGCTCGCCACCAAGGACGGCGGCGTGTTCGACGCGCGGCTCGTGGGGGCCGACGGCAAGAAGATCACGCGCCTCGACATCGGCAACGGCAAAGACGCGGAAGCCTTCAAAAAGGACCTGGAGCTCGCGACCTTCTCGGTGGCGAACATCGAGGCCAAGCCGGCCAAGCGCCACCCCTACCCGCCCTTCACCACCTCGACCCTGCAGCAGGAGGCCTCACGCAAGCTCGGACTGGCGCCGGCGCAGACCATGCGCATCGCCCAGCGCCTCTATGAGGGCGTGGACATCGGCGGCGAGACGGTCGGCATCATCACCTATATGCGGACCGACGGCGTCGACATGGCGCCGGAGGCCGTGCAGGACGCCCGTCGGGTGATCGGCAAGGAATACGGCGACCGCTATGTGCCGGGCGCCCCGCGCAAGTACACCACCAAGGCCAAGAACGCCCAGGAGGCCCACGAGGCCGTCCGCCCGACGGACATGAGCCGCCTGCCGAAATATGTGGCCAAGTACCTGGAGCCGGAGCAGGCCCGCCTTTACGACCTGATCTGGACCCGCACCATCGCGAGCCAGATGGAATCGGCCGAGCTGGAGCGCACCACCGCCGACATCACGGCCCAGGTGGGCCCGCGCAAGCTGGACCTGCGCGCCACTGGCCAGGTGATCAAGTTCGACGGCTTCCTCACCCTCTACAACGAGAGCAAGGACGACGAGGCCGACGAGGACGAGGGCCGCCTGCCGCCCATGAAGACGGGCGACCACCTGGAACGCCGCCGCATCGCCGCGAGCCAGCACTTCACCGAGCCGCCGCCGCGCTATTCGGAGGCCTCGCTGGTCAAGCGCATGGAAGAGCTCGGCATCGGCCGGCCCTCCACCTATGCCGCCGTGCTGCAGACCCTGCGCGACCGCGAATACGTCAAGATCGAGAAGAAGCGCCTCGTCCCCGAGGACAAGGGCCGCATCGTCACCGCCTTCCTGGAAAGCTTCTTCCGCCGCTACGTGGAATACGATTTCACCGCGGACCTGGAGGAGCAGCTCGACCGGGTCTCGAACAACGAGATCGACTGGAAGCAGGTGATGCGCGAGTTCTGGCAGCACTTCTCGGCCGCCATCGGCGAGACCAAGGAGCTGCGCACCACCGAGGTGCTCGACGCGCTGAACGAACTGCTCGGGCCGCACATCTTCCCGGACAAGGGCGACGGCTCCAACCCGCGCACCTGCCCGACCTGCGGCACGGGTCAGCTCTCCCTGAAGCTCGGCAAGTTCGGCTCCTTCATCGGCTGCTCGAACTACCCCGAGTGCAAGTTCACCCGCCAGCTTGCCGCGACCGGCGTTGACGGCGACGGCGAAGGCTCGTCCGAGAACGGCGGCCAGCCCGGCGTGAAGGTTCTGGGCCAGGATCCGGACACGGGTCTGGAGGTCACCCTGCGCGACGGCCGCTTCGGCCCCTTCGTGCAGCTCGGCGAGGGCGAGAAGCCCAAGCGATCCTCCCTGCCGAAGGGTCTGTCCCCCGCCCAAGTCGATCTGGAGAAAGCCTTGAAGCTCCTAGCGCTGCCGCGTCAGGTGGCGGTCCACCCGGAATCGGGTGAGCCGATCCTGGCGAGCATCGGCCGCTACGGGCCGTATGTTCAGCATGGCAAGACCTACGCCAATCTCGGCGCCGGCGACGACGTGCTGGAGATCGGCGCGAACCGGGCCATCGACCTGATCGTCACCAAGGAGAGCGGCGGAGGCGGCGCCCGTCGTGGTGCGGCCGACCCGGGCCGCCCCCTGGGTGCAGATCCTGAATCGGGCAAGCCTATCGTGGTGAAGGCCGGGCGCTTCGGTCCGTACGTGACGGACGGCGAGACCAACGCCACCCTGCCGCGCACCATGGCGGCTGAGGCTGTGACGCTGGACGAGGCCGTCGAGCTTCTGAAGGCGCGCCGGGCAGCCGGCCCGTCGAAGAAGCCCGCCCGCGGCCGCAAGGCTCCGGCCAAGAAAGCTGCCGCCAAGGCTCCTGCGGCCAAGAAGACAGCGACCAAGACCGCAGCCAAGAAGAGCACGGCCAAGAAGGCGGCTCCGAAGAAGGCTGCCACCAAGTCGGCTGGCGCAAAGAAGACCGCCAAGGCAGGCTGAGTGCGATGGACGAGTGGCTGTTTTGGCTGAACGAGGAATACGGCGATCAGGTCGAGATCTCGCTGCGCCTGTGCGTGGCGACGATCGCGGGCATGATCGTCGGCATCAACCGGGACATTCACAACAAGCCCATCGGGATGCGGACGCTGGGGCTCGTCTCCCTGGGCTCTGCTCTCGTGATCCTGGCGGGCTCGGTCTATGAAGGGCTGCACTTCTCGCAGGACGCGGTCAGCCGCGTCGTGCAGGGTATCCTGACGGGCTTGGGCTTTCTTGGCGCAGGCTCGATCCTGCGAGCCAAGGACGGGACGGAGGTTCAGGGCCTCACGACGGCAGCGACGGTCTGGATCGCGGCAGGTCTCGGGGTGACGGCCGGTTTGGGTGCATGGTTCATCACGGCGGCCGGTACCCTGGTCACGCTGTTCCTGCTGACTTACGGCACCCGTCTCGAGGCAAAGCTCATCCGGGTTTTCCGCCGAAACCGGAACCGCGACGAGGAAACGTTAGAGGATTAGACTGAGTAGACGACCAGGCTCAGTCCCATGACGGCCACGGCCGCCATGCCAAGCCAGATCAGGCTTGTCCCATAGGAGCGGGGCGCTGATGTCGCGGTATCGGGTTCGTCGAAAGCGAAGGCTTCGCCCGCATTGCGCGCGGCGCGGTCGAGATGAAGCTTCTGGGCCGGTGCCAAAGTTGTCCGCGTCGTCACGCCTAAATCTCCCGTTAAGCTCATGCTTAACCATTCAACGTGAATAGAATTTAAACAGTTCCGGATGACGGGCGTAAGACAGTCTTTAGGGGGAATTCGTTGGTAACCTTTACAGGCTAACGTGCCGCACACTTTTACCGCCTGTCACTGAAAATCATCTTCACGTTTCCGTTTTGTTCTCGTATAAAAACGGGATGAGAAATAGTGTAAAGAAGCGCGAATCATCATCCCGGACCAAGGTCCCAATGACAGACAACGACGATCTCTTCGGGGGCGCCGCGGCCAAGCGTGCCGCGCCTGCCACGGCCCGCAACGCCGCCGTCAAGGTCTCCCGCCAGGCGCCCCCCCAGGGCACCCCGGACGAGGCCGGCTACGACGCGTCGGCCATCGAGGTGCTGGAGGGGCTTGAGCCCGTCCGCCGCCGGCCGGGGATGTATATCGGCGGCACGGATGAGAAGGCGCTGCACCACCTCTTCGCCGAGGTGATCGACAACTCCATGGACGAGGCGGTGGCGGGCCACGCGACCTTCATCGAGGTGGAGCTGGAGGAAGGCGGCTGGCTGTCCGTGACCGACAACGGGCGCGGCATCCCGGTCGATCCGCACCCCAAGTTCCCGAAGAAGTCGGCGCTCGAAGTGATCATGACCACCCTGCATGCGGGCGGCAAGTTCGACTCGAAGGTTTACGAGACCTCCGGCGGCCTGCACGGCGTCGGCGTGTCGGTGGTGAATGCCCTGTCCGAAATTCTCGAGGTCGAGGTCGCCCGCGGCCAGACCCTGTACCGGCAGATCTTCTCCCGCGGCATTCCGCAGGGCAAGATCGAGACCGTGGGCCGCGTGCTCAACCGGCGCGGCACCAAGGTGCGCTTCAAGCCCGACTGGCAGATCTTCGGCAAGGAGGCTCATTTCCAGCCCCGCCGCCTGTTCAAGATGGCCCGCTCCAAGGCCTATCTGTTCGGCGGCGTCGAGATCCGCTGGAAATGCGCTCCCTCGCTGGTCGAGGGCGTCGCCAACGTTCCGGCGGACGCGACCTTCAAGTTCCCGAACGGCCTGAAGGACTACCTGCTCCACGACATCGAGGGCAAGGAGCTGGTCACGGACCAGATCTTCTCCGGCAAGATCACCAAGCCCGGCAGCCACGGCTCGCTGGAATGGGCGGTCGCCTGGATGACCAACGAGGATGGGTTCTCCACCTCGTACTGCAACACGGTGCCCACCCCTGAGGGCGGCACCCACGAGAACGGCCTGCGGATCGCCCTGCTGCGCGGCCTGCGCGAGCACGCCGAGCGCGTGAACCAGGCCAAGCGCATGGCGGCGGTGACCACCGACGACGTGATGGCCACCTGCGCGTCCATGCTGTCGGTGTTCATCCGCGAGCCGGAGTTCCAGGGCCAGACCAAGGATAAGCTGGCCACCGTCGAGGCCGGCCGCATCGTCGAGAACTCGATCCGCGACACCTTCGACCACTGGCTCGCCGCCTCGCCGCAGCAGGCCAACAAGCTGCTCGACTGGGTCATCGACCGGGCCGAGGAGCGCCTGCGCCGCCGTCAGGAGAAGGAGGTCGCCCGCAAGACCGCGACCCGCAAGCTGCGCCTGCCGGGCAAGCTGGCCGACTGCTCCAATGCCGGCGCCAAGGGCTCCGAACTCTTCCTGGTCGAGGGCGACTCGGCCGGCGGCTCCGCCAAGCAGGCCCGCGACCGCGCCACCCAGGCCGTGCTGCCCTTGCGCGGAAAAATCCTGAACGTGGCTTCGGCCGGCCGGGACAAGCTGCACCAGAACCAGCAGATCTCGGACCTCGTCCAGGCGCTCGGCTGCGGCCAGGGCTCCCAGTTCCGGGAAGGGGATCTCCGCTACGAGAAGGTCGTCATCATGACCGATGCGGACGTGGACGGCGCCCACATCGCCACCCTGCTGATCACGTTCTTCTACCGGCAGATGCCCAAACTCATCGATAACGGGCACCTCTACCTTGCAGTCCCGCCGCTCTACCGGCTGACCCAGGGGGCCAAGTCGGCCTATGCCCGGGACGAGGCGGACCGGGAGCGCCTCATGAAGACGGTGTTCAAGGGCAGCGGCAAGGTCGAGGTCAGCCGCTTCAAGGGACTGGGCGAGATGCTGCCGGGGCAGCTCAAGGAAACCACCATGGACCCGAAGAAGCGCCTGCTTCTGAAGGTGGTTGTGGCCGACGACGAGCGGCCGGAGGCCAGCGACGTGGTGGAGCGCCTGATGGGCAACAAGCCCGAAGCCCGCTTCGCCTTCATCCAGGAACGCGCCGCCTTCGCCGACGAGGCGGATCTGGATATTTGAGGAAAACGTTAGGTAGTTGCTCCCTTTCGACATCATCACCGGCCTTGTGCCGGTGATCTCGGTTGGTAAAGGCATCGCTTTTCGGATCAGGGCGACCGGGACAAGCCAGCCATGACGTTGAGTTTGGCAGCCTCGGAACTTTCTTCGATTTTTTCAAAAAAGTTTGGAACCATCTTCTTCCCAGCCCGTTGTACAAGCTCACCGGCTCATTCTGCCCCCACGGGCCGGTCCCTCAAGGCTCCCTCGCGGGGGCCTTATTTTTTGCCTGAACGGCCCTTCGCTGCGGAATGGATCTCTTGGCGTTTCCGCGCGTCATGACAATGACAGCCGCCGGGCTGGTCGCAGCCAAGCTTGCGTGCGACAAGACCCCGTCAACCGAACGAGTTCCTCCTTGGCCAAACGTCCCGACACCCAGACCAACCTGCCCTCCCGCGAGGAGGTCGTGTCCTTCATCACCCAGGCCCAGGGCAAGGTGGGCAAGCGGGAGATCGCCCACCGCTTCAACATCAAGGGCAACGACCGCATCTGGCTCAAGCAGATCCTCAAGGATCTGGAGATCGAAGGCGTCGTCGACCGCCGGGGCAAGACCATGCACAAGGCTGGCCAGCTGCCGCCGGTCGTGCTCGCCGACATTACCAAGCGCGACCGGGACGGCGAGCTGATCGCGGTGCCGACGGAATGGGACGAGGAGGAGCACGGCTCAATACCGACGATCATCATCGTGTCGCCGCGCAAGCCGCGTCCGGGGGTGCCCGTGGCGGGTGTCGGCGATCGGGCGCTGCTGCGGGTTGATCCGCTCAAACCCGGCGATATCCACCGCTATTCCGGCCGCGTGACCAAGATCATCGCCAAGAAGCAGGCCCAGGTGCTCGGCATCTTCCGCAGCCTGCCCGAGGGCGGCGGAAGGCTGATCCCGGTCGACAAGAAGGCGCGCGATCAGGAACTGCAGATCAGGCCCGGCGACGAGGGCGAGGCGCAGGAGGGCGACCTGATCGCCGTCTCCATCGTGAAGCACGGCCGCTTCGGCCTGCCGACCGCGAAGGTGAAGGAGCGCCTCGGCTCAGTGAAATCCGAGAAGGCCGTGAGCCTCATCGCGATCTTCGCCCATAACATCCCCAACGAGTTCCCGAAGGCTGTGCTGGACGAGGCCGCGACCGCGAAGCCCGCCACCCTGGAGGGACGCGAGGACTGGCGCGCCCTGCCCCTCGTGACCATCGACCCGCCGGACGCCAAGGACCACGACGACGCCGTCCACGCGGTGCCGGACGAGGACCCGAACAACGCCGGCGGCTTCATCGTCACCGTGGCAATCGCCGACGTGTCGGCCTATGTGCGCCCCGGCTCCGCCATGGATGAGCAGGCGCAGGAGCGCGGCAACTCGGTCTATTTCCCCGACCGGGTGGTGCCCATGCTGCCGGAGCGGATCTCCAACGATCTCTGTTCCTTGAGGCCACGGGAGGACCGACCGGCCCTTGCCGTGCGCATGGTGATCGGCCCCGACGGGAGAAAAGTCCGCCACAGCTTCCACCGGGTGATGATGCGCTCGGCCGAAAAGCTCTCCTACCAGCAGGCCCAAGCCGCCATCGACGGTCGCCCGGACGAGGTGACGACGCCGATTCTCGACACGATCCTGAAGCCCCTCTGGACCGCCTACGAGCAGGTGAAAAAGGCGCGTGATATCCGCGAGCCGCTCTTCCTCGACCTGCCCGAGCGCAAGATCGTGCTCAAACCCGATGGGACCGTGGACCGGGTCTTCGTGCCCGAGCGGCTCGAGGCGCACAAGCTGATCGAGGAGTTCATGATCCTCGCCAATGTGGCGGCCGCGGAAGCCCTGGAGCAGGCGCAGTCCGACCTGATCTACCGGGTTCACGACGAGCCCTCCCTGGAGAAGATGCGCTCCTTGAGCGAGGTGCTCGCCTCCATCGGGCTCAAGATTCCTGGACAGGGGCCGATCAGGCCGGAGCTGTTCAACCGCATCCTGCGCAGCGTCGACGGCTCGGAACACCAGCTCTTCATCAACGAGGTGGTGCTGCGCTCCCAGTCCCAGGCGGAATATGCGGCGGAGAACTATGGCCATTTCGGCCTGAATCTGAAGCGCTACGCCCACTTCACCTCGCCCATCCGGCGCTATGCGGACCTCATCGTGCACCGGGCGCTCGTCTCGGCTCTGAAGTTCGGCAAGGACGGGCTGCCTGCGAGCACCACCCGGGCGGAGCTGATCGAGATCAGCGCCAAGATCTCGGCCGCCGAGCGGCGGGCGATGGCGGCGGAGCGTGAGACAATCGACCGCCTGATCGCCCACTTCCTGGCCGACCGAATCGGGGCCACATTCGACGGGCAGATCTCCGGCGTGTCGAAGGCGGGATTGTTCATCAAGCTGAACGAGACCGGCGCGGACGGCTTCGTCCCGGCGGCCACCATCGGCAACGACTATTACCGCTACGACGAGACCACCCACTCGATGCGCGGCGAGGATACCGGCGAGACCTACCGCCTTGGCGACAAGGTGGAGGTGAAGCTGGTGGAGGCGGCCCCCGTGGCGGGGGCGCTGCGCTTCGAACTCCTCACCAAGGGCCGGTTCACGGGCAAGACCAGCGGCGGCGGCCTGAAGGGCGGCAAACGGCCGGCCCGCCGGGCCAAGGCGGCCGGAGCTGCCGCCCGCTCCCCGACCAGGGTGAAGGTCAAGCGGCGCGGACGCGCCTGAGGTAAGGACGAGGCATGTCTTTGACGATCAAGACCGCTCCAGCGGCGGATCCGGGCGAGGTGAAGGTCGTTCCCGCCATGCGGCGGGGCTTCCTGGGCCATTGCCCCGCCTGCAACAAAGGCCGGCTGTTCGGGCGCTTCCTGAAGGTTGCCGATTACTGCGAATCCTGCGGGACGGAGTTTCACCATCACCGGGCTGACGACCTTCCGCCCTATGTGGTGATCTTCATCGTCGGCCACCTTCTCGGCTACGGCATTCTCATGACCGAAACCAGGCTTGAGGTGCCCTTATGGGTGCATCTGGCCACCTGGCCAGCGCTCACCCTGATCCTGTGCCTCGCGCTGCTTCAGCCGGTGAAAGGCGCTGTCGTGGGGCTGCAATACGCGCTAGGTATGCATGGCTTCGGGGCGGCCCGCGCCAAGAAGAATCACGACGAGGACAACTGAACGTGACGGATATCGAAACCCTGGCGAAGATGGATCGCCTCGTTTCCGCTGAGACCAATCCCAAGGCCCCCGTCCTACGCCCCGTCGACGCCGCAACCCTCATCATCATCGACCGCAAGGCGAAGACCCCGAAGGTCCTTATGGGCAAGCGCCATGCGGGGCTCAAGTTCATGCCGGGCAAGTTCGTGTTCCCCGGCGGGCGCATCGAGGCCGGCGACCGGTCCATGACCGTGACGGGCGCCCTCCACCCCCGCGCCGAGCAGGCCCTCATGGCCCGGGTGACGCGCCCGTCGACCCAACGCTGCCGGGCCCTGGCCCTCGCCGCCATCCGGGAAACCTTCGAGGAGACGGGCCTGATGCTCGGCACGAAGGAGTACGGCAGCCCGGAGCGTGCCCCCGCCGACACCGCCTGGACGGCGTTTCAGGAGCGGGGCGTCCATCCGGACCTCGAAGCCCTGCACTTCATCGGACGGGCGATCACGCCGCCGAAGCGCGTGCGGCGCTTCGATACCCGATTCTTCGCCGTGGACCGGACCGCCATCGCGGACGAGGTCGGGGGCGTCATCGGGCCGGAAGCCGAGCTTGTGGAACTGGCCTGGGTCACCATCGATCAGGCCAAGGCCCTGGACCTGCCGCCGATCACAACGGTCATCCTCGGCGAACTGGAGGCCCGCATCGCCGCCGGATTCGCTCAACAGCTCCCGGTCCCCTTCTTCCACCAGCAGCGCGGCCGGTTCGTGAAGGAATTGCTGTAACCAGGATCGTCACCCCGGACGAAGCGCAGCGAAGATCCGGGAGCGCGAGCAGGAAAAGGGCGCCATTCTCGTCCAGCGATCCTGGGCTCTGCTTGGCAGGCCAGGGACAACCTGTAAGGTGAGAATCCGCCTCCCTCCTGTCCTTCACCCTTGACGGGCTCGCGATAATCGGGCATGGGAACCGCACGATTTTCCGGCCGGGTTCGCCCGGCCTTTGCGTTTCGGCAACGCCCTGAGGCCACCCGAACCGCCGAAACGAACAAGAGGTCTTGAACCATGGCCAAAGCCGCAACGATCAAAGTGAAGCTCGTCTCCACCGCCGACACGGGCTATTTCTACGTGACGAAGAAGAACTCGCGCACGATGACCGAGAAGATGACCTTCAAAAAGTACGACCCGGTCGCGAAGAAGCACGTCGAGTTCAAGGAAGCCAAGATCAAGTAATCGGCTTCCAATAGAACTGCTCAGATAAAAACCGCCCTTCCGGGCGGTTTTTCTTTTTGGGCTGGGCGGAGCTTGGTTGGGCGGCTCCGCTCTAATTACCGGCTCGAGCGGGTGTCTTCCCAGCGGCGGACCCGGTCCATCTCTCGGTTGTGGCGGCGGAGCGAGCCGGTGACGACCACATCCCCACGGGTGGTTCGATAGTAAGCCGCACGGTCCCGGTCGCGGTACACGACCCGGGTGCGATAGCGCGGCTCGCGATACACGACCCGGGTCGCTACGCGCGGCTGACGGTAGACGACGCGGGTCTGGTAGACAGGGGCCGGCTGGTAGACGACGCGGGTTACCGGTGCCGAGTAATAGCCATAAGCCGGAGCGCTATAAGCCGGATAGGCCGCCGGATAACCGTAGCCGTAGCTATAGGTGGACCGATAGCCGTAGGCCGGAGCGCTGTAGGGATAGTAGCCATAGCCCGGGTAGGCGTAGGACGGGGTGGCCGCAGCGGTGAGCAGGCCGCCGAGGACGGCGCCGCCGATCAGGCCGGCGGCAACCGCGCCGCCATTATTCCAACCACCGCGATGGTGGCGCCGGTACTGAGCATCAGCGGTCCCGACGCTTCCGACAGTGATGATGGCAACACTTGCCAGTAATGCGAACCTCTTCATGGTCGACCTCGTGAGAAGTGGCAAATACCCTTCAATGCCAATTCAATTCGGAACTTGAGATTTGGTTCGCAGCTTAGCTGCCAAACCCTTATCTTTCTTTGTAAAATCAAGGTTTTCTGAAAGTTTGTTCAGAAATGCTCCAAGTTTTGAAGCAACAAGGGCCTTGGACGCACAGGTCAGCCCCCCTCACGAGACTGAGCAGCTCACTGTGCGTAGACCTGTGAGCGCGGGAAAATGGTGTTCCCGGCCACCACCTGGGCGATCACGCCGGCGATCTTTTCGCCGCCCTTCGCGGAGGGCTCGATGGGATTGGCATAGTCGTCCGCCTCGTCGCAGATGAGGCGCAGATCGATCAGGGGAATCCTGCGGGAAAAGGCCTCGCGGGTGATGACGTCGTTGAAGATGGACAACGCCGTCACGACGAGGCGCTGCTCTTGGGGATCGGGGAAACGGGCATCGTAGATCGTGCAGACGGAGGTCGGCAGGCCTCGGTCGAGAACGCGGTCGAGCATGGCGCGGTAATTGCGGGCGAACTCGTCCTGCACGGCGGCGAACCGGCCGATCACCTCGGCGACCGAGCGGGCCTGCTCGCGCAGCATTCCGCTGTGACGCAGGGCATCGTTGCCGCCGACGCTCACGACGAGGTGGGTCGCATCCGACGGCACCCGAGACAGCTGGCTCAGGACCCCGGTCGTGACGGCGCCGTCGACTGCGCAGAGCGTTGCCCTCCCGTCGCCCGGAAGCTTCGCCTGGACCTGCTTGATCACGTCAGGCTCGCCGCGCCGCACATAGGCGCCGTTGTCGAAGATGCTGTCGCCGAGCAGAACCACGTGGGTCATGCGCCTCTCCCGAGCAGCCGGTTCAGGGTTGGAACGAGATGGGTGGTCAGATAGGGCTTGGCGACGAACTCGGCCCCAGGCGGCACGGGACCCGAGGTGGCGTCCGAATGCCCGGACATCATCACCACCGCGAGATCGGGCCAGCGCCTGCGTGCCAGACCGGCGAGTTCGTGCCCGTCGATCGTGCCGGGAAGGTGAGCGTCCGTCACGAGAGCATGGACCGTGGACGAGGTTTCGAGGTGCTTCAGGGCCTCGTCCGAATCCGCCGCCTCCACGACCTGGAAGGAGGCCTCGCGCAGATGGCGGGCAGTGGCCTGCCGGATGGTCGGCTCCTCGTCCACCAGAACGATCACCGGAGATTGGTCTTCTGAAGGCACCCGCACGTTCCTTGTCCAAGAGGAAAGCGTGTCGCGACAACTGAGGCGGAGCCGCCCTTGTTCCGAGACAGCCTCCGCTCGGGTTTCCGGAACGGGGTGTCGCATGAGGACGTTGATCCTATGCCCGATGTCGGGACAAGGAGAGATCAGATGATCGAAACGCTCAAGGTTTCCCTGTTGACCATGATGCTGACCGTCTGGAGCGCCATCGCCATGGCCCAGACCACGCCGGGCGGAACTCCCGGCACCCCTGGCGGTGGAACGACCTCTCCGTCCGGAACGACCACGGCTGCCAATCCCGGCGGTGCTGCCGGCGAGGGCATGGACTGGATCTGGATCATCGTCGCAGTCGTGGTCATCGCGGCCCTGGTCTTCTACTTCATGGGCCGCGGCCGCAACACCCGGGTCTGACGGACCATACGTTCCATATCGGTCAGGCTGGCGGCGGGGCGTCGCCAGCCTGAAAGAACGGCCGGAAGTTTTCCAGCCAGGACGCCAGCCACAGTTCGAGGGCCGTTCTGGCCGCCTGCTCGGTGGGTCCATAGCCCCAGGCATCCTCCTGCAGGGGCGTCGACCAGATCCAGAACCGGTTGCTGCCGTCATAGGCCACGCTGCCGACCTCGATGGCCCCGACGAAGCCGACATGGCGGTTCAGCGGCACGCCAGCCACCCGATCCTGCCGCCATTCGATCCTGCTCATGCGCCGTCGTGCCCTCTCGCTGACGTCTGGCGAAGTAGAGCGAGCCGCTACCCGCACAAGGCCGGGAGCCATACGGAACAGGCGCACGCGCCCGACGTTGGCGAACAGATTGTGAGGGAGAGACTCCATGGAGGGCGGCGCCATCTGGCTGATGACGATCGGCACGATCATCGTGCTGTCCGGCCTCATTGTCGGGATCGCCACGCTGCTCCGCCGGCGCCGTCGCTCCCTCAAGTAACAGCCCCCGAAAGGACAGGATCTTGAAGCTCGAACTCATTCACAAATGGGCCTGCCCCTATTCGGCCCGCGTCCGCGACTTCATCGAGGAGCGCGGCCTGCAGGACCGGATCGCGTATCTGGAGGTCAACGAGACCGAGGGCGCGAAGGACAGGCTCGCGCAGCTGACCGGGAAGACCCAGGTGCCCTGCCTCGTCGTCGACGGAGAGCCGATCCTGGAAAGCCGCGACATCATCCAGTGGCTCGAGCAGAACACCGGTGGCGCGCAAGGTGCGGCACGGGCCTAAAGAGCACCATCATGCGTTTTCTTCCTACCCGCGTGCATGGCGTGATCGATTACCTCTGGGGCATCGCGCTCATGGCAAGCCCGTGGCTCTTCGGCTTTGCGGATGTGGCGGCCGCCACATGGGTGGCCATCGTGTTCGGCGTAGGAGCGATCCTGTATTCCGTCGTGACGGCCTACGAACTCGGCCTCCTGAAAATCCTGCCAATGCCCATGCATCTGATCCTCGACGGGCTCGGCGGAGCTGTGCTGGCGGCCTCACCGTTCCTGTTCGGCTTTGCCGACCGGGTGCTCTGGCCGCATGTTCTCTTCGGCCTGTTCTCCGTCGTGGCGTGCTTTGTCACACGCTTCGAACCGATCCTGACGACCGGCCACCGGGAACCGGCCTGAATACCTAGAAAGCTTCGTTGACGAGCCTGCCGGTGGGGCGCAGCATCTTGGCGCCACAAGGGAGGCAGCCATGTTCGAGAGCATCGTCGGGGCGAGTGAGGCTCACCGTCAAAGCGCCCATCACACGGTGGGATCCCTCAGGATGGCCCTCAAGGGCTGCCCAGAATGCGGCACGTCACAGATGATCGCGTCGCCCAGCCTCGGCACCTGCGACGATTGCGGAGCAAGCCTCGTGGTTCTGCCGCGCGAATAGCCTCGTCCGGCCAGGCGCCGTTTCCGTAGTCCATCCTGCGAACCACCCGCTATGCTCCGCGTTCGGAGAATCGCATGGCATTGTCTGGGTGGATCGAGCGAGCAGGCGAACGCATCGGCGCGCGGGGCGCGGAGCTGAGGCTGGCTCTGCGGGTCACCATCGCGGGTGTCCTGGCCTACGCGGTTACCCGTTTCTTCGACATGCCGCAGGGCTATTGGGCGGTGATCACCGCCGTCGTGGTGATGCAGGCGAGCGTCGGCGGCTCCCTCAAGGCTGCCGTCGAGCGCTTCAGCGGCACGCTCGCGGGAGCAGTCTATGGCGGGGTGATCGCCGCTCTCATTCCGCACGACTCGGCTCTGACTCTCGGGCTCGCCATCATCGTAGCCCTGTTCCCCCTGGCGATCCTTGCAGCCGTCAAGCCAGCCTTCCGCGTGGCGCCGATCACGTCGCTCATCATGCTGCTGCCGCCGACAGGACAGGCCATCGGCCCTCTTGCCTCGGCCATCGACCGGGTGCTGGAGATCACGCTGGGCAACATCGTCGGGGTGCTCGTTGCCGTTTTCGTGCTGCCGGCGCGGGCCCATACCCTGATGACGGAGGCCGCCGCCAAGGTCGTGTCGCTCAACGCGGACCTTGTTACCGTGTTCATCGACGAGCTGACCGCGGGCCTGACAGGCCGCTCGGCCCTGCAGAAGATCCACCCGCAGATCCGCTCGGCTCTGAAGAAGGCGGAAGCCGCCGCGGAAGAAGCGGCACGGGAGCGCCGAACCCACCTCACCGAGGCACCCGATCCCGAGCCGCTCATCCGCACCCTCTACCGGGTGCGCCATGACCTCGTGATGATCGGCCGTGCGGCGTCCGGTCCCCTGCCCGCTCCGGTTCTGGACAGGCTCAGGCCCTCGCTCACAGCACTGCATCAGGCCACGCGTGCGTTGCTCCTGAGCCTGGCCGACGCTCTTCGCAACCACACGAAGGCGCCGGATCCGGAAACCTTCCGCGCGGCCTTGGAGGCATTCAACGGCGATGCGGACGCGCTGCGAGTCGATGCGCTCATTCGCGAGCTTACCGGAAAGACGGTCGGACAGGTGTTCGCCCTGGGTTTCGCCTTCGAGCAGTTCCAGAAGAACCTCGGCGATCTGCTTGCCCGCACCGACGAGTTGGCCTCAGGGCGCACCAAAACGGCTGCAGGGAGTTGATGTGCCTGTGGCTCGAACATCCAGGTCAGCACCCATGTGGCTTCTCACTCTCGTTCTCGGCATCGCCATGCTCTATGCGGGCCTCGTCCTTGTGACGGCCTTGTTCCAGACCAGGATGCTGTTCCCGGCTCAGATGGCGGCCGCCAATCGCCCTCTACTTCCATCATCGGCAGAAAGACTTGAAGTGGCCACACCCGATGGCGATCGCCTCATCGGCGCGCGGCTTGGAAAGGCGTCTGGCGAGAAGCCGCTCCTGCTCGGGTTCGGCGGCAATGCCTGGAACGCGGATGCCGTCGCGCTCACCCTGCATGGGCTCTTTCCCGACCATGAGGTGATGGCCTTCCATTATCGCGGCTATCCGCCGAGCAGCGGAGAGCCGAGCGCGAAGGCGCTGTTCGCGGATGCGCTGACGATCTTCGATCACCTGCAGCAGGAGCGCCCTCGGAAGGTGGTTGCGGTCGGCTTCAGCATCGGCAGCGGTGTGGCAGCCAATCTGGCGCACCGCCGGGAACTCGCGGGCCTGATCCTCGTCACGCCGTTCGACTCGCTGAAAGCTCTGGCGCGGGAGCACTTCTCCTGGGCGCCGACGAACCTCCTCCTGCGCCATCACATGCCGACCATTGATCTGGTGAAGAATCGGCCGACGCCCACGGCACTGATTGCAGCAGGCCGCGATACCATCGTCCCGCCGCGTCGAACTGTGCCCTTGCGGAGCGCCATTCCCAATCTCGTTCTTGATCGCACGATTGCGGATGCGGGGCACAACGATCTTTACCAGCATCCTGCCTTTGTGGCTGCCATGCGTGAGGCGGTCGCTGCTTTCGAAGCCACCGCCTCACGCTGAGAACTCACCTCTCGTAAAGCGGCACCAGCTCCATCTCCGGCACCAGCACGAGCCCCTTGTCGGTGATGCGGATTTCCGGGATCACCGAGAGCGGGATGAGGTTGAATCCCATATAGGCGATCTTGCAGCCGGCCTTCTCCCAGGCCGCCTTGAGCGCACGCGTTTCCTCGGCCACCTCGGTCACGCGCTTGTCGGAAAGAAGGCCCGCGATGGGCAGCGGCACCATGGCGACGACCTTGCCCTGATCCACCACGCAGACGCCGCCTTGGCTCTCGATCAGAGTCTCGAGCGCCACGCGCATATCGGCCTCATTGGTGCCGGCCACGATCACGTTGTGCGAGTCATGCCCGACGCTGCTCGCCACCGCGCCGCTCTTCAGGCCGAAATCCTTGAGCAGGCCGTGCGCCACACCCTTGCCGCCCGTGCGGCCGTGGCGCTCGATTACGGTCACGAAGGTGAGGTCGTTCTTGGAGAGCAGAGCGTCCCAGCTCTCTTCCTTCTGCAACTGCACTTTGTCGTGGAAGAGCACGATGCCCGGCAGCGCCACACGGATGACGTTGGCTGTGCAGGCCTCGGTCGGCAGATCCGGGATCAGCTTCGGCACGTTCGGCATGTGGACCGTGCGATAGGCCTCGTCGGGATAGCGGTAGCGGTTGGAGAGCGCCTGATCGAGCACGGGCGTGATCTTTTTCCCCTCGACCACGAGTTCGCCGCCGTACCAGGTGTTCTGCACGTCGAGGTCGTCGCTCAGCAGCACGAGATCGGCACGCCGTCCGCCGCCGAGGCCGCCGATCTCGCCGTCCATGGCAAAGCGCGTGGCAGGATGGAGCGAGCCCATGCTCCAGGCCTGCTCGCGGCTCATGCCGGCGCGGCGGGCTTCGCGCGTGACCCAGTCCATGCCGAACAGCATGAGATCGTCCGCATCGCGATCATCCGTGCAGACGCAGATGCGTTTGTGCGAGGAGCCGAGCTCCGTAATCGTTTTGATCGCCTCAGGCAGCGAATGCCACGGCGTGGTCGGCGGGCCGCCGCGCAGGAAGATCCACACGCCGGCATCGAGCAGATCGTCGGCGATGTCCCGGTCGATCGCTTCATGCGTGTCGGTGACGCCGCTTGCCGCATAAGCCGCCACGAACTCGCGCCCGTAGATGTGGCCGGAGACCGGCTTGCCGCGCTCCAGCGCCGCTGCGAGGATCGCGTGGCTGCGCTCGTCGCCCATGGTGACCGGCACGAAATCCATCTTCTCGCCGAGGGCCGCAGCTTCGGGCCAGCGGTCGAAGAGCGCCGCGATCTTCTCGGGCGTCAGGTCGCCACCGGCCGTTTCGAGATCCGGCGTGGTGGCAGGAACTGTGCTGGGAACCGTGAGGAAGATCGAGAGCGGTGCATGGCGCGCATCCTCCAGCATCATCTCGATGCCGGCTGCATCCATCACGTTGCCGATCTCGTGGCTGTCGCAGAAGATC
Organism: Microvirga sp. BSC39; assembly: GCF_000739015.1. GTDB lineage: Bacteria > Pseudomonadota > Alphaproteobacteria > Rhizobiales > Beijerinckiaceae > Microvirga. The sequence goes on along the minus strand of NZ_JPUG01000068.1, from coordinate 194,701 downwards.
GTGGTGGTGCCGTTCAGCAGCGCTGCCTCCGCATAGGCGCAGGCCGTGATCATGCTGCTCTCGATATGAATGTGCGGATCGACGAGCCCCGGCGCGATGATGCCGCCCCTGGCGTCATAGACCCGGCTGGGCGCACCTCCGACCTGCCGGTAGGAACCGGCCGGCTTCACGGCGGCAATGCGACCGCCGGCGATCCAGACCTCCCGCTCCGGCGCAATGCGCTCGCTGTAGGTGGACAGCACCCGGGCCCCGGTGATCACGAGATCGGCGGGCGCACGGCCGGACGCCACATCGGCCAGGCGCCGGGTCATGGTGGACAAGGGAGAGACGGAGAAGCGGGTCAGCGCCGTTCTAGGCGGCAAGGAAGGTGTGCGGTGGTCCATGATCCCTCATCCCATTGGAAAGCGTTGGCTTAAGCTAGCAGGGCAGGATCGAGACCGCATCCCGCATCGCAAAGGCGTCAAGGCTTACCTAAGGGTATATTTCCTTACGGCGAAGCTTGGCTTAAACAGGAAAGTAGCTGATTCGCTTTCAGAAACAGGAGGTTCATACCGAACCCGCCTGAGGAGGCATCTGGCCAAAACAAAAGGCGCCTTGCGGCGCCTTATTGGAAAAGTTGGTGGCCAGCCGAGAGCAGCGTTGAGGAGGCAACATCTGCTCCCAGGCTGGCCGAGCCCACGAAGTCCCAGGAGATGCGGCGGACCTGAGCATCCGTAGGGCATTTCTTCCGCTTGGAGCGGAAACTATGGTCGAACGTATAGGAAACATGAGGCGTTGCAAGCACCCATGTGGCCAAAAAGCGGCATTTTCCCAAAAAATTTAAAGCAGAGGTATCTCAAGGAGATGAATCCGCTTGCTCAGGCGTCGGATTCACCCCGGCTAAGGATTTCTCCAAGTCATGCCGGCTTGCTGTCTGCCTCAAGGTAAGTCTTCACGGTCGCGATAAACTTGGCCACTGAGATGGGCTTCGACATATAGGCTTCGCAGCCGCCTTCCCGAATCCTCTCCTCGTCGCCTTTCATGGCGAACGCCGTGATGGCGATGACGGGAATCGACTTGAGCTCTTCGTCGGCCTTGAGCCAGCGGGTCACCTCGAGACCGGAGACCTCGGGCAGCTGGATGTCCATGAGGATCAGGTCCGGCTTGTGAGCCCGGGCCAGTTCCATGGCCTCGATGCCATGGCTGGTCTTGAGGGTCGCATAGCCATGGGCCTCGAGGAGATCGTTGAAGAGCTTCATGTTGAGTTCGTTATCCTCAACAATGAGCACGGTCTTCTTCATTGGCGCTATCCCGGGGCCCAAAACGCACTTCACCGGCCCATGTTTTCGTCTGATGGTATAGTTAGGTCCAAACCTATTGATGAAATGCAAACTGACAGCATGAACACACCCTTAAAAAGAGTTACCCGCGAGGAGGCCGAAAATGTCGCAGTGGGGGCTTTTGCCTTCATCACGAGCGACGAGGAGCGCCTTGGACGGTTCTTGGCCGTCTCGGGCCTCGGGCCGGATAATATCCGCTCGGTCGCCTCGTCGTCCGGCTTCTTCGCCGGCATCCTCGACTACGTGGTCTCCGACGAGCCGCTGCTGCTCGCGCTCGCCAAGGAGCTGAACACCAAGCCCGAGCACATCATGAGCGCCCGCTGGACCCTGTCTCCCTCCGAGTTCGAATAGCCTCATCGTCCCATGAGCAACGCGCCCTTCTGCCGTGACTGCCTGACACTGGCCGCCAGCCCCCTGGCGGCACGGTGCAAGGCGTGCGGGTCCCCTCGCCTGCTGCGGCACAAGGAGCGCGACAGCCTCTCCATCGCGCATGTGGATTGCGACGCCTTCTTCGCGGCCGTGGAGAAACGAGACGATCCGAGCCTCGCCGACAAGCCGGTGATCATCGGCGGCGGCAAGCGCGGGGTCGTTTCGACCGCCTGCTACATGGCGCGCATCTACGGGGTTCGCTCCGCCATGCCCATGTTCCAGGCGCTGAAGCTCTGCCCGCACGCGACGGTGATCAAGCCGAACGGGGAGAAGTACAGCAAGGCGGGCCGCGAAGTCCGCCAGCTCATGCTGGAACTGACCCCACTGGTGGAGCCGGTCTCCATCGACGAGGCCTTTCTCGACCTCACCGGAACGGAGCGGCTGCACCACGGCAGCCCGGCCCTGACGCTGGCGCGCTTTGCCCGGAAGGTGGAGAACGAGATCGGCATCTCAATCTCGGTGGGGCTGTCCTACAACAAGTTCCTGGCCAAGATCGCCTCCGACCTCCAGAAACCGCGGGGCTTCTCGATCATCGGCCGGGAGGAAGCCGCCGATTTCCTGGCCGACAAGCCGGTGGGGATCATTCCCGGCATCGGCGCCTCGGCTCAAGCCCGGCTCGCCAAGGTGGGCGTGACGCAGATTGCCCACCTGCGGGACGTGGAGCTGAGGACCCTGTTCGAGGCGCTCGGCCGCGACTCGCAGCGTCTGTCGCGGCTCGCCTGGGGCGAGGACCACAGGGCCGTGACGCCGGAGCGGGAGACCAAGAGCATCTCGGCGGAAACCACCTTCGAGACGGACCTGCGTTCGTTCGACGAACTGGAGCCGATCCTCTGGCGGCTCTCCGAGAAGGTTTCGCGCCGCCTCAAGAAGGCGGGCCTCGCCGGGCGCAGCGTGACCCTGAAGCTGAAGGACAAGGACTTCCGGCTGCTCACCCGCACCCGCTCGGGCCTCGCGCCCACGCAGCTTGCCGCCCGTCTCTTCGACGCCGCGCGGCAGCTCCTCAAAGCCTCCTGCGACGGCACCGCCTTCCGCCTCATCGGCATCGGTGCCGCCGACCTGTGCGATGCGGCAGACGCGGACAAGGGCGACCTTGCGGACCAATCCGTGGTGCGGCAGGCCCATATGGAGGCCGCCATCGACAAGATCCGCGAGAAGTTCGGCGTGGGCGCCCTGCAGAAGGGAATCGTGCTGCGCAAGAACTAACGCGTCGTCCCGGGACGACGCGCTCTTCTAAGAAGGAGCACCGGATGGATCCCAAAAGTGCAAATCCACTTTTTGGTCCGATGCTCTAGCGCTGGCAGGGGCTCGGCTTCTGGACGTCGAGGCTCTTCAGCTCGCCCTTGAGGGCGAAGTCGCCGTAATCGAGCCTGAGGTCCCGGCTGATGCCGTTCTCGAAGAGCTCGAAAGAGATCCGGTAAACCGGCGTCCGGTCGCCCTTGCCTTCCTCGAAATAGCTGATGGTGATGGGCCAGCGCGCCAGGGAGGCGAGATCGTCCTTCCGGACGGGCTCCTCCAGGGTGGCCAGGGCCGTTCCGGGTTCGATCCTGCGGCCGATCAACCCGAGGGTGTCGTAAACCTTGTCGCCCTTGTTGGAGCCGTCATAGACCCGGACCGACAGGGTCGTATCGCCCCGGCGCCCGGCCTCGATGAGGCGCTTGAGGTGCTCGGTCGGAAACACCGTCTCGCCGGTGGAGCCGAACGCGGTCTTCTTCGGCTGCTTGAGGTCGACATTGAGCATGCCTTCCGGACTGATCTTCGCGTCGCCGTCGACCTCGCTGTCCTTGATCATGCCCTGGCGGAACGACGTGGACTTGAAGTGCATGGAGCGGCCGTCGCCGGTCTCATAGGTGGCGGTCTGGACGTCCATGGTGTTGGCGCCGGACTCGCTGCTGTTGAGGATCGTCACCTGACGGTACTTGAGGGTGTAGCCGTCACAGGCATCGCCGCCGAATTCCATGGCGATGCGGCCCCTTGCACTCTCGACCCCGTTGGAGCCGCCCGCCCGCAGAAGCGACAGATCATAGACGGCCCGATGGGGCGCGAGTTGAACCGGGGCCTTCGCCGTCTCGGCGGCAGCAGGCATCAGCGAGGCGATGGACAGGCCGAAGGCCGCAACGAACAAACGCATATCTTCTCCCGACGCAACGTCAGGCAAGATAGGCCGCTCCCGCCCACAGGGCAATGTTCCCGCTTGCGTCCTTCCGGCTCATCCGCCACTACTCCGTCCGGATGATGTCACACATCGAGGCCTCCATGAGCAAAGTCGACAAGAAACTTCAGGAACTGGGGATCACCCTGCCCACGCCGGCCGCGCCGGTTGCGAATTACGTGCCGTTCGTCCGAACCGGCAATCTGGTCATCATCTCCGGGCAGCTCTGCCTTGGGCTCGACGGCAAGATGGCCGACGCCCACAAGGGCAAGGTCGGGGCCGAGGTCTCGCCTGAGGTCGGCCAGGAGGCCGCGCGGCTCTGCGCCATCAATCTGCTCGCCCAGCTGAAGGCGGCGGTCGGCGATCTGGACAAGGTCACCCGCTGCGTGCGCCTCGGCGGCTTCATCAACGCGGTGCCCACGTTTGCCGCTCTCGCCCCCGTCATGAACGGCGCCTCGGACCTGATGGTCGAAGTGCTGGGCGATGCCGGCCGGCATGCCCGCTCCACCGTCGGCGTGGCGGAACTGCCGCTCGATGCCTGCGTCGAAGTCGAAGGGATGTTCGAAGTCCAATGAGCATCCCCGGCTGGCTCGTCGCGAAGCCCATTGCCCATCGCGGCCTTCACAACAAGTCCGAGGGTGTCATCGAGAACACGGTCTCGGCTGCGGAAGCCGCCATCGCACGTGGCTTTCCCATCGAGCTCGACGTTCAGCTGACCGCCGACAACGAGGCCATCGTCTTTCACGACTTCGAGCTCGACCGCATCACGGGCGAAACGGGTCTGGTCGCCGAGCGCAAGCTCTCCGATCTCACCCGGATCGGCATCTCGGGTACGATTGGCGGAGACAAGATTCCCTCGTTCAAGGATTACCTCGGCAACATTGCCGGGCGCACGCCGCTGGTCGTCGAGATCAAGAGCCAGTTCAACGAGGACATGCGGCTGACGAAGCGCGTCATCGAAATCCTGAGCGATTACGACGGCCCGTTCGTCATCAAGTCCTTCGATCCGGACATCGTGGCGTATCTGCGCGAGCATGCCCCGAACATCACGCGCGGGTTCATCGGCGAACTGGAATATGCATCCAAGGCTGACAGCTTCCTGACGCCCGAGAAGAAGCACCGGATGGCGAACCTGCTCCATTTCGGGGAGTCGCAGCCGCACTTCCTGTCCTGGCGCGTGAAGGACATTCCTTGCGCCTCCACCCATCTCAGCAGGCTCCTCGGGAACCTGCCCGTCATGACCTGGACGGTGCGGACGCCTGAGGAGCGCGCCCACGCCGAGAAGCACGCAGACCAGATGGTGTTCGAAGGCTTTCTGCCCTGAGACATCCGGTTGTCATCCCCGCGAAGGCGGGGATCCATAACCACGACGCTTCCAAAACATGCTGCTCGGCTAACACGGAGATTATCCTCCAATGTTAGCGGTTATGGATCCCGGGCTCCGCTACGTGGCCCCGGGATGACGGAGAGGTGGCCACAGACTGACGGTTGCAAGGATCTCGCCGAGTGATTAGCTCTTAATCCCTAACGGCGGGGTCCTTCCACTCAGTGAACGTCCAAGTCAAAATTGCCCAGGGCCTGAAGGCCGTTCCTGCCGCCCAGTGGGATGCCTGTGCCCAGGGCACGGGCTCCGGCGACGACGATCCGGTCAATCCCTTCGTGTCTCATGCCTTTCTCTCCGCGCTCGAGGATTCTGCTTGCGTCGGGGCCAAGACCGGCTGGGCGCCGTTGCACGTCCTGGTCGAGGACGAAGCTGAGAGACTTCTGGGTGTTGCGCCCTGCTACCTGAAATCTCATTCCCAGGGCGAATACGTCTTCGACCATTCATGGGCTGACGCCTATTCGCGAGCCGGTGGACGCTACTACCCCAAGCTCCAGGTGGCCGTGCCGTTCACGCCCGCCACCGGCCCTCGCCTCCTTGTGCCGAACGGCCCCCAGGCGGCGGAGACCCGCTCCTATCTCATCGCCGGCCTGCGGGCGTTGCGGGATCAGACCGGTGCCTCGTCCATCCACGCGACCTTCCTGCAGCAGGACGATCTCGAAGCCTTCACGTCCGAGAACTTCCTTCGGCGGGCCGACCAGCAGTTCCACTGGTTCAACGAAGGCTACGGCAGCTTCGACGACTTCCTGGCGGCCCTTGCCTCGCGCAAGCGTAAGGCGATCCGGCGGGAGCGGCGCGACGCGCTTTCCAACGGCATCACGGTCGAATGGGTGACGGGCAAGGACATCACCGAGGCGCACTGGGATGCCTTCTTCGCCTTCTACATGGACACCGGCTCCCGCAAATGGGGCCGCCCCTATCTCAACCGCCTCTTCTTCTCGCTCATCGGCGAGCGCATGGCCGACCGGGTGCTGCTCGTCATGGCCAAACGCGACGGCCGTTACATTGCGGGCGCCATCAACTTCATCGGCGACAAGCGCCTCTATGGGCGCAACTGGGGCTGCATCGAGGATCACCCGTTCCTGCATTTCGAGGTCTGCTACTATCAGGCCATCGCATTCGCCATCGCGCGCGGCCTCGACCGGGTCGAGGCGGGAGCCCAGGGCGAACACAAGCTGGCGCGCGGCTACAGGCCCGTGATCACCTCATCGGCGCACGACATCGCCGATCCCGGGCTGCGCCGGGCCATCGAGGCCTATCTCGAGCAGGAGCGCCTCTACGTATCTGAGGCCGCCGAGGAGCTTGAGGAAGCGACCCCCTTCAAGCATCGGGAAGAGGATTAGGCGCCGGCAGAGGATGCACGCTGCCGCGCGAAGGCGACGAAGCCTGCAAGGAATTTCCGAAGCTGGTCCTCGATCTTTTGATCAGTCAGGCTGCCGTCCTGATTGAAGACTGTTCCGGCCCGCGACACCATCAGGCGACCGTCGGACCAGAAGTCGGCTTTCAGGGTGCGCAGGACCGGGAGCCATGCATTCTGGGACAGAATGGTGCCGAAGCCGCCCGGCGAAGCGCCAATCACGGCCATGGGCTTGTTTCCGAAAACGCGCTTGATGTCCGAGTCCGGACGGGAAAGCCAGTCGATGGCGTTCTTGAACACGCCTGGGATCGAATTGTTGTACTCCGGCGTCACGAGGAGCAGCCCATCTGCAGCCGCGATGGCGTCCTTCAGTGCCGTGACCTTCTTCGGGATTCCCTCGGCCGCTTCCAGGTCGGCATCGTAGAGCGGAATGTCCCGAATGGTCTCCACAATGAGTTCGGAACCCTCCGGCATCATGCCGGCGGCATTGCGAAGAAGGGCGGTGTTGTACGAGGCCTGCCGCAGGCTGCCGGACAGGCCTATCAGTTTCGTCATGGTGCCCTCGTGATCGTCCGAGCCATTGGAGAACGTTCCGCTCCGGGATCGAAACCGCCTCAGGCTAGGACCCGTCAGCGGTGAGGTCAAACCATGACGGTTGGGAAAGCGACATCACCCTTGGACAAGGCACCGACAAGTCGAGGGTGGGTCCTAGAAATCACGGGATAACGGTTCATATGTGTCTTGCCGACATCAACCCCTTCTTCCATCGCGTCGAAACTTCATGGAATTGTCTCCTCCCAGTCTCCTATGCAGCCCGACGGGGACGATTTTCTGCCGTTTCGGATTTCTAACCTCTTGGATGACATCAAGCCCGACCCGCTGGAAGCTCCCGTGATGCAGCACCGTCTCACGCCTCTGCCGGACTTCCTTGCCAATGGCGGCGCCATGGGCGAGCGGGTGCGCCGTCACGACTGGTCGTCGACCCCGATCGGCGCCATCGAGACATGGCCGCACTCCCTGCGCACCGCCGTGAGCATGATGCTCCATTCGAAGTTTCCGACCTTCATGGTTTGGGGACCGGAGCTGACCGCCTTCTATAACGATGCCTACAGGCCAATGCTGGGCACCAAGCCCGAGGCCCTTGGCCGTCCTTTTCGCGAGATCTGGTCGGAAGCCTGGGATGTCATGGGGCCGATTGCGGAGCGGGCTCTCGCCGGCGAGGCCAGCTACTTCGAGGATCTGCCGATTACCCTCCGGCGGAAAGGATATCCGGAGCAGACATGGTGGACCTTCTCCTACAGCCCGGTCCATGACGAGAACGGCGACGTCGGCGGCGTTCTCTGCATCGTGCACGAGACGACCTCGAAGGTCCTGAGCGAGCAGCGGCTCGAGTTTCTTGTCCGCCTGAGCGACCACCTGCGCGGCCTGAACGAGCCCAGCGAAGTCATCACCGCAGCGCAGCAGATGCTGGGCGAGCATCTGAGGGTCAGCCGCGTGGGCTTCGGTGAGGTCGAGGAGACCGCCCGCTACTTCACGACCGAAAGCAACTGGACGGACGGTACGGTGGCCCACCTGACGGGAACCTACGATCTAGCGGCATTCGGCCCGGAGATCCACGAAGCCCTCAGGCGCGGCGATAGCCTGGTCATCCGCGATGCCGCAGAGGACCCGCGCACCAACTCGCCCGACCATCTGGCCACCTTCGCCGCCCTGGAATTCTCAGCTGCCATGACGGTGAGCCTGATCAAGCGCGGGCGCATGGTGGCGGCAATCTACGTGCACAACCGAACGCCCCGATTCTGGACCGAGAGCGAGGCGAAGCTCGTCGAGGATGTGGCGGAGCGCATCTGGGACGCCCTCGAACGCGCCCGTGCGGAGATCGCGCTCCGGGCCAGCGAGGATCGCCTGCGGCTCGCCATCGATGCGGGCCGCATGGCCGTATGGGAGCATGAAACGGCAACGGACCACATTACGGCGAGCCCCGAGCTCAACCGCATCCTCGGATTTCCGGCGGATGCCGAACTGGATATCGCCGAGATCCGGACCCGTTATTATCCGGGGGATCGAGACCGGCTGACCGCCGCCGCGCTGAGCGCCCTCAAGAAGGGAGAGCGGTTCTTCGAGGCCGAGTACCGGTTCTACAGAGTTGACGGGTCGCTGCGCTGGCTCCTGATGCGCGCAGAGATGCTGCTCGGTCCCGACGGGTTTCCGACGAGAACGGTCGGCGTTCTCCTGGACATCACCGATCGCAAGGAAGCCGAGGAGGCTCTGATCGAGAGAGAGGCGGAGCTGATGGCGGCTCTCGAGGCCGGCTCGCTCGCCATCTTCGACTTCGATCACGTCAAGGGAAGGATGAACCCTTCAGCGCGCCTCAGCGAGCTTTACGGCTACCCACCCGATCATGTGCTGACGATTGCGGATATCCGGGCCCGCTATCACCCCGATGATGTCTCGAAGATTATGGACAAGCGCGACAGGGAGCAGGAGGACACCGGCTTCCGCAACTTCGAATGGACGCTCCGCCTCGTGATGCCCGACGGCGCGATCCGGTGGGTGAACGGGCGGGGTGAGTATGTGCGGGACGACAAGGACAGGATCATCAGATCCCGCGGCGTCGTCATGGACATCACCGAGCGCAAGCGGGCCGAAGAGCATCAGCAGCTCCTGATCCATGAGCTGAATCACCGGGTGAAGAACACGCTTGCCACCGTGCAGTCCATCGCCTCTCAGACTCTCCGCAATGCAGGAACCATGGGGGAGGCTCGCTCAGCCATGGAGGCCCGCCTGTTTGCCCTCTCCCGCGCCCACGACGTGCTGACGAGGGAGAACTGGGAGGGCGCCGGCCTCCTCGAGATCGTCCGGGAAGCCATGACGCCCTACCGGCATGAGCGCGAGACGCGCATCCATATGGAAGGGCCGGACGTTCGCCTTTCGCCCCGGATGGCTCTGGCGATTGCCATGGCCCTCCAGGAGCTCGCCACGAACGCGGTGAAGTACGGCGCCCTGTCCAATGAAGCCGGCGAGGTGCGGATTGCCTGGTCGGTCAACGATGCTCCGGAGAAACGCCTGCATCTGACCTGGTCGGAGACCAACGGGCCGGCGGTCGAGATTCCGCAACGCAGGGGCTTCGGCACCCGCCTCATCGAGCGCAGCCTCGCTCAGGATCTCCATGGGAAAGCAACGATCGATTTCGCTCCTGCCGGCGTCGTCTGCACCGTCGACGCTCCGATCACCTAGAGGTTCGAACGCAAAAGTGGGCACCGGTTCTGCGTGGAGAGATGCTCAAAGCCAGAGACGTGAAGCATCGGACGTGGGTCCGATTTCACGTCCGATGCCTTGAGGGCAAACGAAAAGCCGTACCGGAGGTGCCGGTACGGCTTTTCATGAAATCGACTGGAGATCAGGCCCTTAGAGGGTGGCGATAATGGCCTCGATGCCTTCCATGATCGCCGCCGGCGAACTGCCGAGAGCACTCAGGCCCACTTCCAGGAACCAGTAACAGCCAAGGATGATCACCGGCACGAGGATCCATCCGAGGATCTCCTCGAACCAGACGCGTCGGCGACGGCGCTGGTAGCGCTTCTCGCGCCACGAGGCCTTCGCCGGAGCATCCAGGGTGCGGGAGGCCTGCAGCGGCCCCTCGTGAATTTCAGTCGTCATGCTCTAACCAACGGTACCTTCGGAACGGTGCGGACACCTCCGCCACCATTACCATCGGGGCCCTTCGGCTTCACCGACTTTTTTGTCTTCGAAGACGCGGACTTCGCCTTGGGCTTCTTCTTGGCGTTCGTCTCGACCTTCTCGGGCTTCGGCTTCACCGGGCCTTCGACATACTCGAACCCTAGGCTCTGCAGGCCGATCTCGTCGGTCTTGACCACGACCTTGACCGCTCCGCCATCCTTGAGGCGTCCGAAGAGAACCTCGTCGGCGAGGGGCGTCTTGATGGTCGTCTGGATCAGACGGCCCATGGGGCGGGCGCCCATGGCCTCGTCGTAGCCGTGCTCGACCAGCCAGTCGCGGGCCTCGTCCGTGAGCTCGATCGACACGTTGCGGTCGGCGAGCTGGGCATCCAGCTGCATGACGAACTTGTCGACGACCTTCTGGACCACTTCCTTCGGCAGGTGACCGAAGGAGATGATGGCATCGAGGCGGTTGCGGAACTCCGGCGTGAACAGCTTGTTCACGGCCTCGGTGTCGTCACCCTCCCGCTTGGTGCGGGTGAAGCCATAGGCCGGGCGGGCCATGTCGGCGGCGCCCGCATTCGTGGTCATGATGATGATCACGTTGCGGAAATCGACCTGCTTGCCGTTGTGGTCCGTCAGCTTCCCGTGGTCCATGACCTGGAGCAGGATGTTGAACAGGTCCGGGTGAGCCTTCTCGATCTCGTCGAGCAGGAGCACGCAGTGCGGATGCTGGTCGATGCCGTCGGTCAGGAGACCGCCCTGGTCGAAGCCCACATATCCGGGAGGCGCGCCGATCAGGCGGCTGACCGTATGCCGCTCCATGTACTCCGACATGTCGAAGCGCAGGAGTTCGACGCCCAGAGACGTGGCAAGCTGCTTGGCAACCTCGGTCTTGCCGACACCCGTGGGGCCGGCGAAGAGGTAGGAGCCGATGGGCTTTTCCGCGTCGCGCAGGCCGGCGCGGGCCAGCTTGATCGCCGAGGAGAGCGCCTCGATGGCCTTGTCCTGCCCGTAGACGACCCGCTTGAGGGTGTCCTGCAGGTGCGCGAGCACCTCCGCGTCGTCCTTCGACACGGTCTTGGGCGGGATCCGGGCCATGGTGGCGATGGTCGCCTCGATCTCCTTGATGCCGATGGTCTTCTTGCGGCGACCCTCGGGGAGGAGCATCTGCGACGCGCCGGTCTCGTCGATCACGTCGATCGCCTTGTCCGGCAGCTTCCGGTCGTTGATGTAGCGGGCCGACAGCTCCACCGCGGCCTTTACGGCGTCGTTGGTGTACTTGAGCTTGTGGAAGTCCTCGAAATAGGGCTTCAGGCCCTTCACGATCTCGATGGCATCCGGCACGGACGGCTCGTTCACGTCGATCTTCTGGAAGCGACGCACGAGAGCCCGGTCCTTCTCGAAATACTGGCGGTATTCCTTGTAGGTGGTCGAGCCGATGCACCGGAGGCTGCCCTGGGCAAGGGCAGGCTTCAGGAGGTTGGAGGCATCCATGGCACCGCCCGAGGTGGCGCCGGCGCCGATCACCGTATGGATCTCATCGATGAACATGATGGCGTTCGGATGAGCCTCGATCTCCTTCATCACCTGCTTCAGGCGCTCCTCGAAGTCGCCTCGATAGCGGGTGCCGGCGAGCAGCGTGCCCATGTCGAGGGAGAAGACGGTGGCGCCCTTCAGGACCTCCGGCACCTGACCCTGGACGATCTTGCGGGCAAGGCCTTCCGCGATGGCGGTTTTGCCGACGCCGGGATCACCGACGAGGAGCGGGTTGTTCTTCTGGCGGCGGCACAGGACCTGGATGGTGCGCTGGACCTCGGATTCACGGCCGATGAGCGGATCGATCCGGCCTTCCTTCGCCTTCTTGTTGAGATTGACGCAGTAAGCCTCGAGGGCGTCGCCCTTTTTCTTCGCCCGTGCATCGCCCTCTTCCTGAGTCGGACGCTCGTTCGACGACTCCTCCTCGGAACCGCGCGGAGAGCGGCTCTCGGTGAGGCCTGGACGCTTGGCGATGCCGTGGCTGATGTAGTTGACCGCGTCATAGCGGGTCATGTCCTGCTCCTGCAGGAAGTAGGCCGCATGGCTCTCCCGCTCGGCGAAGATGGCGACCAGCACGTTGGCGCCCGTCACTTCATCCCGCCCCGAGGACTGGACATGGATCACCGCCCGCTGGATCACGCGCTGGAAGCCGGCCGTCGGCTTGGAGTCCTGGCGCCCGTCCGCGACGAGGTTGGCGAGTTCGCTGTCGACGTAATCCACCAGGTTGCGGCGGAGGGTGTCGAGATCGACATTGCAGGCCCGCATGACGGCGGCCGCATCCTGGTCGTCGATCAGGGCCAGGAGAAGGTGCTCGAGGGTTGCGTATTCGTGGCGGCGCTCGCCGGCAAGAGCGAGGGCTCGGTGAAGGGCTTGTTCAAGACTGCGAGAAAAGCTCGGCAACGGCTTGTCCTTTATGAGCGGGGCTCGGCTAATTCTTTTCCATTACACATTGCAGAGGGTGCTGGTGCTTCCGGGCGAAATCCATCACCTGGGTGACCTTGGTCTCGGCAATCTCGTAGGTAAAAACTCCACATTCCCCGACGCCGTTCTGGTGGACGTGCAGCATGATCCGGGTCGCATCTTCCCGATTCTTGTTGAAGAAACGCTCCAGCACATGCACCACGAACTCCATCGGGGTGTAATCATCGTTCAAGAGGAGAACGCGGTAAAGGTTCGGCCGTTTCGTGCGCGGCTTGGTTTTCGTGATGATGGCCGTATTGGAGCGCCCACCATCATCGCCTCCGGGATCTCTCCCGGGAGGCTGCGACCCGCCGGCAGCCGAAATCGGAGACTGCCCCGACAGAGTCATAGTACCGTAAGCTAACCGCAACATCGTCGGACGACCGCCCCTTGTTCTCGTCTTGGCCCTGCCGTGGCTCGCATCCCGGTTCGAGCCACACCACAAAGCCAAATCTATAGTCGCTCCATTCAGTTCGCCAGATCAACCAGATGGGTGGTCGCAGCATGGATGAAAAGAGCGACATCTTGGTCACGCCTTCGCGACCGGGGCAAAGGGGCAGCCGAGCCCCGACGCATCCTGCCCAACGCGAAACGCCCGGCACGAGGCCGGGCGCTTCATCCTAAAGGATAGGAGACTGCTTGCCTTAGGCAGCGGTCTTCGACAGGAGGCCTTCGTAGGGCTTCATCGTCTCGGTGGCGAGGTTCGAGTAGAGCGAGCCCATCTTGGTCGACTGGCTGACCAGGTTGTCATAGGCGCCCTTCACGTAGGCCGTCTGGATCTCGACTGCCTTGTCCAGGGTCTGGACGCCGAGCAGCTTCTCGACCGTGGAGGAGGTGTGCTCGAACGACTTGCGGGCGAACTCTGCGGCCTCGGTGGCGATCGCCTGGGAGGTGCTGGAGAAAGCGCCGAGCGCCTTCATGGTGGCATCCAGGTTGTCCTGGCCGAGCTTCTGAATCTGGGTGAACGGCTGAAGCATTGTGAACCTCGACAATAAGGCGTTTAATGATGGTCGGCGCCGCTGAGCAGCTGACGGAACTCTTTATGTGCACTGCACAAAAACTTGTCAAGTTCCATTGTGCATTGCACAACAGACCCCGCGACGGAATCGCCCCTGTTAACCCCCCCGTAACCGCAACCCCTTACCGTCAGAGCATGTGTTGCGCCGGCAACGGTTCCTTGTAGAGAGCCGGGCGCAAGGGCCTAAGAACCAAACGAAACAGGGATTTTTCAGCATGAATTCGGTTTGGACAGGACACCGAAAAGCATGGGCTCTCGTTGGTATCGTCGCGTCATTTGCCATTACGGTTACCTCTCCCGCTGAGGCAGCCCGCCGCAAGGCTCCGGCTGGCGGCGGCTACGGCCCACCCACCGCGTCCATCGTGGTCGATGCCAAGACCGGCAAGATTCTGCAGGGCGAGAATATCGATGCACCTCGTATCCCCGCCTCCATCACGAAGGTCATGAGCCTTTACCTGCTCTTCGAGCAGCTGGAGCGGGGCCGGATGAGCCTCAGCACCCCTCTGACGGTTTCGTCCTATGCCGCCAGCCAGCCGCCGACCAAGCTCGGCCTGCGCCCCGGTTCGACCATCGAGGTCGACGATGCCATCAAGGCAATGGTGACTCTCTCGGCCAACGACGTCTCCGTCGTGGTGGCCGAGAACATCGCCGGGTCGGAAGAGGCCTTTGCCCAGATGATGACCCGCAAGGCCAGGGAGCTCGGCATGAGCTCCACCGCCTTCTACAACCCGCACGGCCTTCCGAACGATCCGCCGAACATCACCACCGCGCGCGACCTGTCGGTGCTCGGTCGTGCGATCCAGGACCGCTTCCCGAAATACTTCGCCTATTTCGAGACCCGCTCCTTCCAGTACGGCAAGCGCACGATCCGCGGCCATAACCGCCTCCTGGGCAAGGTCGAGGGCGTGGACGGCATCAAGACCGGCTATACACGCCTGTCCGGCTTCAATCTGCTGACCTCGGTCAACACCGCCAGCCGCAGCATCGTGGCCGTGGTGCTCGGCGGCCGTTCCGGCGCGTCCCGCGACCAGAAGATGGCTGGCCTGATCGACGATCATCTGCCCCGCGCCTATGCCGGCGCCCGCATCGCCCCGCCGGTGGTCGAAGGCTCGGCCCAGCCCACCATGGTGGCCGAGGCTCCCGCTCCCCGTCCGGTCGAGCCGGCTCCCGTCCAGGCTCCGGTTAGGGTCGCGTCTGCCAGCCCGGAGGCGCCGATGGCCCAGGCGACGACGCCCCAACCCGCCCCCGATCGCAAGCCGCTTGACCTGAACACCCTGCGTCCCGTGGTGGCATCCGCCACGGGCGCAAGCTCCACCACGACCCCCTCCTCCACCTCCTCGGTGCGCTGGCAGAAGGGCCAGGAGCCGCTGCCCCTGAACGCCCAAGCCTATGCCGCGCTGCCCCAGCAGGCTGCTGCCCCGGCCCAGATCCCGGCGTCGCAGAAGGCTGCCCTCGTGGCGAAGATCGAGGCGAAGCCTGTCGAGGCGGCGCCTGCCGCCCAGGCCCCGACGAAGACCGCTTCGCTCAAGGTCGAAGCCCCCGAGCCGAAGAAGGTCGAGCGTCCGGCCGTGACGGGCTGGGTGATCCAGCTCGGCGCCACGGATGACGAGTCCAAGGCCAAGGAGATGCTCGATACCGCCCGCAGCCGCTTCGGCAAGCTGCTCGGCAAAGCCTCTCCCTTCACGGAAAAGGTGACTGTCGACGGCAGCACTCTCTATCGCGCCCGCTTCTCCGGCTTCTCGGAGTCGGACGATGCTGCGAAGACCTGCAAGCAGCTCAAGAAGAGCGGCGTGAACTGCTTCGCCTCCCGCGGCTGAGACAGAGTTGAAGAACCCTGAGACGGTGCGTGTGCTTCCGCCGTCTCAGCTAAGACCACCGGATCGCGCGTGGAGTATCAGCGATGTCGGCCCAGCAGGACTTCTCTCGCCTCGTTGACGCGAGCCGCGAGGTACGCCGTCCCCCCGTGATCGGGATGGAGCCTCTTCATCAAGGTCCGATGCGCTTTTCGGACCTCGTCGAGGCTCGCACCCGGCTGAAGCCCCAGGATCTGATAGGCTTCTTCTTTCGTCATTACGCCAGACTGCGCATGAGTGCGCGTCCGCGTGTCACGATCTCCCTGAGCGTTTTCACGCCAGCCGGTAAACCGGCGATCAAGATACGCCTCTAGGAGGGGGACACCCTGCGGGTCGTGGGCACTGCACTCGTCGTGGAGGCGGCGCAGGCTCCCCGGATCGAGGCTGGAGAGACGCCTTCCCGCAAAGGCCCCAACCAGAACGCTGCCCTCGACCGCGCCGGTGGCATGGTCGATCTCCATCTCGATCATGGCCGAGCGGATGCGGGAAAAGCGGCCGGACTGGGGCTGAAACCGGCTCCAAGGTCCAGGGAGATTGAGGACGTTCCATCCCAACGCCCACGCGCCGAGCCCACCGATGAGCAGGGCAAGGCCGGGCTGGCCTTTGATGCCCACCCATACGGCCGCGCCGATGGCGGCGACTCCGCCTATGGTTCTGACGGCCTTCGCCAGCGCCTTCGGGTCGGTGCGCGTGTAAGTCTTGCCCAGCCACCACAGAAGGGCGACTGCAGCGATTCCGAAAAGAAGCATCATGGTTTTACGTCCCCATCCCAACATGTGGGCCGGGATGGGTCGGATGTAAATCGCCGCCTTGAAGAATGCGGCGGCAGCAGACTCAGGCCGGGCGCGCCGGAATGGTGAGACCGCGCTGAACCGCCGGACGGGCCAAGCCCCGCTCCAGCCATGCCGGCACCCGCTTGAGGCTGTCGAACTCGACCAGTTCGCCCGCGCCGTAGAAGCCGATCAGGTTTCGAACCCAACCCAGCAGGGAGATGTCGGCGATGGTGTAGTCACCGCCCATGATCCAGTCATGACCCTCGAGCCGGGTCTCCAGCACGCCCAGCAGGCGCTTGGATTCGTTGCGGTATCGCTCCAGAGGCCGCTTGTCCTCGATCTCGCGGCCGGCGAACTTATGGAAGAAGCCGAGCTGGCCGAACATCGGGCCGACCGAGGCCATCTGGAAGAACACCCACTGGATGGTCTCGTAGCGGCGCGCTGGGTCGGAGGGCAGAAGCTGGCCTGTCTTCTCGGCGAGGTAGAGGAGGATGGCGCCGGACTCGAACAAGCCGAAGGGTTTGCCGTCCGGTCCATCGGGATCGATGATGGCCGGGATCTTGCCGTTCGGGTTCAGGGACAGGTATTCCGGCCCCCAGGTCTCGTTTTCACCGATGTTGATGAAGTGCGGCTCGTAAGCGAGCCCGATCTCCTCCAGCATGATGGAGACCTTCACGCCGTTCGGCGTGGGTGTGGAATAAAGCTGGATGCGGTCGGGATGCTGGGCCGGCCAGCGGCTGATAATCGGGAAGGCGGAGAGATCGGCCATGGGAACTCCATCATCGACGTGAGTCGTGGTGGAGCGATGCTAAAGCATCGGACCCAAAAGTGGACTTGCACTTTTGGGATCCATCCGATGCTTTCTTGTGAATGAGAGCATCGTGCGGAAAACCGGCTCCACTTTTCCGCACGATGCTCTAGAGGGGCGACAGCGGCTTGCAACCGCGAAGCCGCTGCCTGCCGATCAAGTTTCAGTGCAGAAGACGAGCCGTGCCGCGCTGGCTCTCGCGTTCCCAGGCCTGGACGACGATGCCGTTAATGCCTGAATCGTGAAGCCTGTCGCTCAAATCGATGAAGTGGCGCTCGGTGGCTTCCACATCGAACTCGATCTGCTCGTCCTCCGACTGCTCCAGCTCGCAGGCCGCGTAGCGCTCATAAGCCGCCGACATTTCTGCATAGGCGAACGCAACCGGCAGGGTGCGGAAGATGGTGGAGAATTCTTCATCCAGCTCCCCGGTCGTCAGGTCGCGCATTTGGACGAGATAGCCGTCGTCATGCTCACAGACCTCGTAACGCCAGTGCCGGCCTTCGGATGCACACATCAGCATCGGAACCTCCACTCAACTGAACTGCTGAGCCAATGCGAATCGCGGCAGCGAGGTTCCAGGAAGATCCCCAGCAAAAAAGTCTAACGGCGAAGCCCGTATTCCGCCCGGACGCGGCCGCTGATCCGCACCTGCGTGCCGTTACCCAGATCGATGAAGCCCTGCTCCGCCCTGATGCCATTGCGCCTTTCCGCCTTTGAACGGCTTGCGAGGGGCTCCTCGCAGCCAGGCGGAAGCCTCACCTCCATGCCAGGCGGCAGGTGCGGCGTGCGGCACTCTTTCGCAAGCGCCGAGCCGGCTGAGGCAATCAGCAGCAGGGACAAGATGATCGAGAGCTTCATCGCAACGCCTCCACGGATTCACATAAGTTAGAGAAGGCCGAGTTCGGCAAGCTCCCGGCGCATGTCCTCGGGCATCTTGGCAAGGTCTCCTGCGCTTCCATCGATATCACGCGGGGCATCCTTCGCAACGAGATACCGCCAGCCCTGAAACGGCCGACAGGGCCTCGGCTCTACGGCGACCACCTTCGGCTCCAGCACCAACCGGCAGCGCCCGATGCCGTCGCCGTCCGTGAAGGGGCGGACGTCGAGAAGCGTCTGCCGGGCTGCCACATGGCCCTTGATAACCCAGTACAGCGAACCGCCGCCCAGAAGCTCTTCCATGCGCTTCGGCACCATGCGGGTCGTATGCGTCTGCTCATAGTCGCGTCCAAGCCGGCGATGGAGCGAGCGGTTTTCCTCGATCCACTGCTCAAGATCGGTGATCGAGTCGCAGCCGACGCACAGTTTGATCAGGTGAAGTGCCATGTCTGCTTTCAACCATGCGCATCGCGGATCGGACATCCGGCGATGCGCCGCAGGTTAATCTTCCGTCTTGAACACGATCAGGCGCGCGCCTTCCGCCACCTGCGCACCCGGTTCGGCGGCAATCTCCGCCACCTCCGCGTCGGAGGGCGCCACAAGCACGTGCTCCATCTTCATCGCTTCGACGATGGCGAGCCGCTGACCCTTCTCGACCCTGTCGCCCGGCTGCACGAACACGGCCACCAGCTTGCCGTGCATTGGCGCCTTGACCGAGCCGCCCTCGTCCATGTGTTCGAGATCCACATCGAAGGGGTCGTAAGGCTGCACCAGCGT
Organism: Microvirga sp. BSC39; assembly: GCF_000739015.1. Taxonomy (GTDB): domain Bacteria; phylum Pseudomonadota; class Alphaproteobacteria; order Rhizobiales; family Beijerinckiaceae; genus Microvirga. Next base: position 175,782 of record NZ_JPUG01000068.1, on the reverse strand, counting down.
CTGGCGTCCGTTGCGCAGGATGTAGACGCCGTGCGGTGCCTCGACCTCCTGGTCGATCTCCTCATCGGCCCAGGGGTCGCTCTCGCCAACGGCCACCGTGCTCGCGCCATGGTGCTCCGGGCTGAATACCTCACGGGCATCGACCCGCTCGCCATCGACGAGGAGCGGCACGCCGACGCTACGAGCCCCGAGCAGTTGAAAGCCATCCGGGCTCGACCAGGGCGAGGATGGTTCGTCGCTCTTCTGCAGTTCGATCATGCGCAGGCGCTCGATCTCTCGCGAAATGAGCGCCGCCGCACCGAACGACACGGCGACGTCGTCGCGCGGCTGAGGTCCGACACCGAGCGCGTCGAGATTGCGGTCGATGAACCCCGTGTCGAACTGCCCTGCCCTGAACCCTTCTGCTTCGCACAGCTTCTTGAGGAAGGCCGCGTTGGTTTTCGGACCGGCGACAATCGTCCGGCCAAGCGCCTCGGCCAGGAGCGAAAGCGCCTCCTCGCGCGTCTCGCCGTGCGCGATGACCTTGGCGATCATCGGATCATAATAGGGCGTGACCTCCGCTCCGGCCTCGACGCCGGTGTCGATGCGGACGCCCTCGCCTTCCGGGAACTCCAGAGCCCAGAGCTTGCCTGTCGACGGCAGGAACTCCTTCTCCGGGTCCTCGGCATAGAGCCGCGCCTCTACCGCATGACCGTCGATGGCGAGATCGTCTTGGCTGAACGGCAGCGCCTCGCCGGACGCCGCGCGGAACTGCAGTTCCACAAGGTCGAGTCCCGTGATGGCCTCCGTGACCGGATGCTCCACCTGCAAACGGGTGTTCATCTCCATGAAGTAGAACCGGTCCGGGCGCAGGCCCTCGCGGCCGTCGGCGATGAACTCGACGGTGCCGGCGCCCACGTAGCCCACCGCGCGGGCGGCTTCCACGGCGGCGCGGCCCATCACGTCACGCATCTCGGGCGGCATGCCGGGAGCGGGCGCTTCCTCGATGACCTTCTGGTGGCGGCGCTGGAGCGAGCAGTCCCGCTCGAAGAGATGCACCACGTTGCCGTGGCTGTCGGCGAAGACCTGGATCTCGATATGGCGCGGCGAGAGGATGTATTTCTCCACCAGCACCCGCGGATCGCCGAAAGCGCTCGCAGCCTCGCGCTGGGCGCTCTCCAGAGCGGCGTCGAAGTCCGCCGCCTTCTCGACCCGCCGCATGCCCTTGCCGCCGCCGCCCGCCACCGCCTTAATGAGGACCGGGTAGCCGATCTCGTAGGCCTTCTGGCGCAGGAAATCCGGATCCTGCTTGGCGCCGTGGTAGCCGGGCACCACCGGGACCCCTGCCTGCTGCACGAGGGCCTTGGCGGCGTCCTTGAGGCCCATTGCCTTGATGGCGGAGGCTGGCGGGCCGACGAATACTATGCCGTTCGCCGCGCAGGCCTCGGCGAACTCCGCCCGCTCGGACAGGAAGCCGTAGCCGGGATGGATGGAGGCGGCTTTGGTGCGCCGGGCCACTTCGATGATCCTGTCGATCTGGAGATAGCTCTCGCGGGCAGGCGGCGGGCCGATGAGATGGGCTTCGTCCGCCATCTGCACGAACAGCGCATCCGCGTCGGCTTCCGAATAGACCGCAATGGTGCGCATCCCCAGCTGCCGGGCGGTGCGGATGATGCGGCACGCGATCTCGCCGCGATTGGCAATCAGGACGCTCTCGAGCATGTCCATCCCTTGTCTGATGTCCGTTCAGGTTTTGGGAAACCTAGAGCAAACCTCAAGCCTCTTGTCACGCGCGAACCGCCCCTGGGGCTCGTCGTCCAACAGGCCGGCCGTCCCTTTCGGGTTAAAGGGCCGATCCGATGCAACTTTGTGCAACTCTCCTCTTGCCCGGACGTTTGTTCCACGCTAGCCTTCTCTTGCAAATAATTTGCAACTGCAGAAAGTGACCATGGATCAGTCGGCTCCCGTCTCCCTCGTGCAGAAGGCCGCGTGGCGGCGCTCCTCGGACCTGCCCTCCCTGCCGGAGGTCAACCGCTCCATTGCCGTGCGGCGGGGATCGACGTGGCGACGGGCAGCGGCCTTCATGGGGCCGGGCTATCTCGTGGCCGTGGGCTACATGGACCCGGGCAACTGGGCGACGTCTCTCGCCGGCGGGTCGAAATACGGCTACGCCCTGCTGTCGGTGGCGCTGATCTCCAACATCATGGCGATCATCCTGCAGTCGCTCTGCGCCCGTCTGGCCGTAGCCACCGGCCGAGACCTCGCCCAGGCCTGCCGCGATGCTTACCCGCGGCCCGTCGCTTGGGTGCTCTGGGCGCTGGCGGAACTCGCCATCTGCGCCACCGATCTCGCCGAGGTCATCGGTACGGCCATTGGCCTCAACCTGCTCTTCGGCATCCCGCTGGAGATCGGCGTCATCATCACGGCGCTCGACGTGTTCCTGATCCTGTATCTGCAGAACCTCGGCTTCCGCTGGGTCGAGGCCTTCATCATCACCCTGCTCGGCGTGATCGCGGTGTGCTTCGGCATCCAGATCGCCATGGCGGACCCGAACTGGGCCGGCGTGATCGCGGGCTTTGCGCCGACGACGGAGATCGTCACGAATCCGGACATGCTCTACCTCGCGCTCGGTATCCTCGGTGCCACGGTGATGCCGCATAACCTCTACCTGCATTCCGGCATCGTGCAGACCCGCGCCTATGGCGAGACGCTTCCCGAAAAGCGGGAGGCCCTGCGCTTCGCCACCTGGGACTCCACCATCGCGCTGATGTTCGCGCTTACCATCAACGCTTCGCTGCTCATCCTGGCGGCGGCCGCGTTCCACCACACGGGGCGCACGGAAATCGCCGAGCTCGGCGAGGCGCACACCCTGCTCCAGCCGATCCTCGGCAGCGCCATCGCGCCGATGCTGTTCGGCCTGTCGCTCTTGTGCTGCGGCCTCAACTCGACGGTCACGGCCACAATGGCGGGCCAGATCGTCATGGAGGGCTTCATCAACTTCAAGATGGCACCCTGGATGCGCCGGCTCATCACGCGCGGCATCGCCATCGTCCCAGCCTCCATCGTCACCATCGCCTATGGCGAGAGCGGCACGGCGAAACTGCTGATCCTGAGCCAGGTGATCCTGAGCCTCCAGCTCCCCTTCGCGATCATTCCCCTTGTGACGATGACCGCCTCGAAGGCCAAGATGGGCGCCCTCGTGACCCCACGATGGCTCACAGCCCTTGCCGGCTTCATCGCGGTGGTGATCGTGGTGCTGAACGTGAAGCTGCTTGTGGATTTCGTGTTGGGGTGAGCCAGGCTGAGAGGCCTATTGCGTCCGTGCCAGTTTCAGACCAGAGCGCCATGTCAGATCCGCAAGCAGTCCTGCGGGAAGAATCGAGAGCGCAGGCGTTGTCGGAACACCGGCAGCATCCAACAGGTCGGCGACCCAATGGTTGCACACATGAAACAGGTTGAAATGACCTGACGCTTTGTAGAACAGGCTTGGTCCATAGAGACCGGGACCCAGTTCCTGAGGCCGCCGATCACCGTCCGTCGCGAAGGACTCTTCGATCTTCTGCGCGAGACGAGAGAAACCCTCCGGGGAGAGCCTGATTCTTACGACATCGGCTGCGGCAAAAATCCGTTCCGGTTCTTCGTCCAAGCCGACAACATGCAGAACGCTTCCTTGGCCCTGCCCCGTGAGGGCGAGCCAAGCGAGACGCCAATTGAAGTCATGGGGCGTGGGTGTGGCCCGATAGAATTCGGCATCGCCCCACCCGAACTCGACCCAATCGTAATGCTGGAAACGTGAGGCAATTGAAATCAGAGCCGGCAGCCCCTTGGCACTTCCCAGATTGGCTACCTGTCTGCGGGGAAGCGCCAATCCAGAGTGATAGCCGTTGCTGACGAACACCACCTCAAGACCATCTCGTCCGGCAGGAAACAGCTTGGGATCACCATGCCGGGCAGTCAGGACGATGAAGCCGACCAAAACGAAAAGAAGGGCGATGACGCCCTTCAGTCCTGTTCTCCATGCAAACCTCAACCGGCATCCTTGAGGCGGCCCAGCGCCTCTTCCATCTTCGCCTTGCGGGTCAGAGACTCCTCGCGACGCTCGCGCTGCTCCTCGACGACCTCTTCCGGCGCGCGCTTGATGAAGTCCGCGTTCCCGAGCTTGGCGTCGATCTTGCCGACCTCCACATCGAGCTTCTGGATCTCCTTGGCGAGGCGAGCGCGCTCGGCGTCGAGGTCGATCACGCCCTCCAGCGGCAGGGCTGCCGCCTCGCCGCGGATGAGGAGCTGGATCGAGCTCTTCGGAGCGGCCTCCGCGAAGGAGATGTCGGAGATGCGCGCCAGGCGCTTCACGATATCGCCCCAGCGTCCGGCTCGGGCCTGCACGTCGGCGGAGGACGCCACGAGCACGAGCGGGATCTGAGCGCCCGCCGGCACGTTCGTTTCCGAGCGGGCGGAGCGGATCTCGTTGACGAGGTCCACCACCCAGCCGATCTCGGCCTCGGCCTGCTGGTCGATGAGGTGGTCGAGATTCGACCAGGCGCTCAGCGCCAGGATCGCCTCACGGCGCGGACCATCCTCGCCCTTGATCGCCCAGAGCTCTTCCGTGAGGAAGGGCATGAACGGGTGCAGGAGCTTGCAGATCTCGTCGAAGATGAACGCGATCGTCGCGCGGGTCTCGGTCTTCGCCGCGGAATCGGCGCCCTGCAGCACAGGCTTGGACAGTTCAAGTGTCCAGTCGCAGAACACGTTCCAGACGAAGCGATAGGCTGAGAGCGCCGCCTCGTTGAACTTGTAGGCCTGGATGCCAGCGGACACCTCGTTGATCGCCTTGGCACACTCGCTGAGCGCCCACTTGTTGAGCGTCTCCGTCACGGCCTTTGGATCGAAGCCCTCGACGCGTCGGCACTCGTTCATCTCGGCGAAGCGCGCCGCATTCCAGATCTTGGTGGCGAAGTTGCGGTAGTTCTCCACGCGCTGAACGGAGAGCTTGATGTCGCGCCCCTGAGCGGCCATCGACGCCAGCGTCATGCGCAGGGCATCGGCGCCGTACTGCTCCACCACGTCGAGCGGATCGATGACGTTGCCCTTGGACTTCGACATCTTGGCGCCCTTCTCGTCGCGGACGAGGGCGTGGATGTAGACGGTGTCGAAGGGTACTTCGTCCATGAAATGCAGGCCCATCATCATCATGCGGGCGACCCAGAAGAAGATGATGTCGAAGCCCGTAACCAGGGTGTTGGTGGGGTAGTAGCGCTTCAGCTCCGGCGCATCGTCTGGCCAGCCGAGGGTCGAGAACGGCCAGAGCGCCGAGGAGAACCATGTGTCGAGGACGTCCTCGTCGCGTTTGAGCACCACGTCTTTTCCGTGCTTCGCGCGCGCCTCGGCCAGAGCCTCATCCTCGCTCATAGCCACATAGGCGTTGCCCTGATCATCGTACCAGGCCGGGATCTGGTGGCCCCACCAGAGCTGGCGTGAGACGCACCAGGGCTCGATGTTCTCCAGCCACTGGAAATAAGTCTTCTCCCAGTTCTCAGGCACGAACTTGGTCTGGCCCTTGCGCACCACGTCGAGGGCGCGGTCGGCGAGCGGCTTGACGTTCACGTACCACTGATCCGTCAGGTAAGGCTCGATCACCACGTTCGAGCGATCACCGTGCGGGACCACATGGGTGTTCGGCTCGATCTGCACGAGGATCTCGCGCTCTTCGAGCATCGCGATGATGCGCTTGCGCGCCTCGAAGCGATCCAGGCCATCGAGGGCGAGAACGGCCTTGAGATCGTCGGTCTGCGCGAGCCCATCGAGGAAGTCTTCATTGCCGGAAAGCACCAGCTGCGCCTCGGTGCCGAAGATGTTGATGAGCGGCAGCTTGTGGCGCTTTCCGACTTCGAAATCGTTGAAATCGTGAGCGGGAGTGATCTTCACCGCGCCGGTGCCCTTCTCCGGGTCGGAGTATTCATCGGCCACGATGGGAATGCGGCGGCCGACCAGCGGCAGGATCGCAAATTGGCCGATCAGGTCCTTGTAGCGCTCGTCCTCGGGATGAACCGCCACGGCCACGTCGCCCAGCATGGTCTCGGGACGGGTGGTGGCGACTGTGATCGAGCGATCCGGCTGACCATCGATGGCGTAGCGGATGTGCCAGAGGTTGCCCTTCACCTCGACCTGCATGACCTCCAGGTCGGAGATTGCCGTCTGGAACTTGGGGTCCCAGTTCACGAGGCGCTTGTCCTTGTAGATCAGGCCCTGCTTGTAGAGGTCGACGAAGACCTTCAGCACGGCCTGGGACAGGCCCTCGTCCATGGTAAAGCGCTCGCGCGACCAGTCGCAGGAGGCGCCGAGGCGCTTGAGCTGGCGCACGATGGTGCCGCCGGACTCTTCCTTCCACTCCCAGACGCGCTTGACGAACTCCTCACGGCCCAGGTCACGGCGCTGGATCTGGCGCTCGGCGAGCTTGCGCTCCACGACCATCTGGGTGGCGATGCCGGCATGGTCCATCCCCGGCTGCCAGAGCACGTCCTTGCCGCGCATCCGCTCGAAGCGGCAGAGAATATCCTGGATCGTGTTGTTGAGGGCATGCCCCATATGGAGCGAGCCGGTCACGTTCGGCGGCGGAATGACGATCGTGTAGGGTACAGCGTTCTTGCGATCCTCGCGCCCGGCCTTGAAGGCCTCGGCCTCCTCCCAGCGGGTGGAAATGCGTGCTTCGACAGAGGAAGGATCGAACGTCTTGTCCATCATGATAGATACCGGCCCGTTGGCGCGAATAACGCGCAAGCAAGACGGCTACAAACCGGACCGACCGGCCGAAGTCAACAGACGCGAGGCAATCTCAGCCCCGGCTGCGGGTCACCCGCTCGATTTCGGCCCGGACGAGGCGCTCCACCAGGGAAGGAAGATTGTCGTCGAGCCATGCCTTGAGCATCGGCCGCAGCATCTCCTTCATCAGGTCCTCCACGGTCTGCGGCTGAGCGGGCTTGACTGTCTCGCTCAGGCGGTTGAAGGCGCCGGACACCGAGGCGCTGGTCTCGCTGGAGAGGAGACTATCAGCGGCAGTTGGGGTAGGCTTGGCCGCGGCCTTGAGGATAGGCTCAGGCACGATGATGGGCGCGGGCGCCGGCTCCTCCGATGCGTCAAAGGCTTTCCAGTCGGAACTCGTTTCCACATCCGACCGATGATCGACGAAGGCAGCATCCCCTCGGCTCCAGGGGCCCAGAAGCGGCTCATTGGGACTCGTGCCGATGAGGGGCGACACATGAAGCTCCGCAATGTCCAGCACGTTCTTCAGGGGTGAGGAACTCGGCTCTTGGTGTTCGGAGGGCGGTGACACCTCCTGATCGTCGGAGATGATCCGCCGGATGGAAGCCAAAATATCTTCCATCGATGGCTCGTTAACTTTCAGGCTCGATGAACCCATAGCCGCATCCAAATCAAAAACTTCAAGAATCACATTCTCATGAATGTTCGTTAAGTATTTTACGCAAGCTTTTAGAAAACAAGCAGGGCCAGAACTAAAAAGTTCTGGCCCCGAAACTTATCAACGACCGTCCGGCGTCGACGTGCCGATCCAAAGATCCTTGACCTGATCGTAGTGAATCTTCGGGCTGTAGTGATTCACCTTCAGAGCGAGGGCGCGGGAGTTGAGCCGCCCCATGGCATTGACGAGGCTGTAGGAGGCAACCACCCGGTCGCGCTGGGCCTGGATGAGGTTCACACGCGCGGTGAGGAGTTCCTGCTGGGCGTTCAGCACGTCGAGGGTCGTGCGCTGGCCGACGCGGGCCTCCTCGCGCACGCCGCTCAGCGCGGTTTCAGCGGCATCGATCTGCGCCTGCGCGGCCTGGATCTGCGCGCGGGCCGCCTCCAGGCGTCCCCAGGACGACTGCACGGCGGCGCGGACCTGGTCGCGGACCGAGTCGGCCTCAAGACGACGTTGTCCTGCCTCTTCCTTAGCCTGGCGGGTGGCGGCGTAAACCTGACCGCCCTCGTAGATCGGGACCGTCAGACGCGCGACCACGGAAGCGGACAGGGCGCTGTCTCCCACCGCCTGGCGGTCATAGCGCTGGTCGACCGATCCAGCCACACCCAGTTGCGGCGCAAGCGCGCCCTGGGCAACCTTCACCTGCAGCTCGGCCACATCCACCGCGTGCTGACGCGCCTTGATCGCCGGATGCTCGTTCAGGGCGATCTTCACGGCCGCATCGACCGAGCGCGGCGTCAGGGCGTCCAGGGGACGCCCCGGCGCAAGCTGCTGAGGTTCGACGCCGACAACTTGGCGATAAGTGGCGATGCTGTTGCGCAGGTTGGCCTCGGCCAAGCTCGCCTCGGACCGGGACGCAGCCAGACGGGCCTCCGCTTGAGCAACGTCGGTCCGGGTCACCTCGCCGACATTGAAGCGGTCTCTCGTCTGCCGCAGCTGCTCGTCGATCACCTCGACGTTATTGCGCTGCAGGTCGAGGATGGCCGTATCCCGCAGGACATCCATATAGGCGGTCGCGGCATCGAGCAGCACGCTCTGCTCGCTCGTATTGAGCTGTTCCCGAGAACCGAGCACGCCGGACTCCGCCGCGCGAACGCGGTTGCTGGTCTGAAACCCGTCGAAGATGGGCTGGTTGATCTCGACGCCGAATCCGCGGGGCGTCGAGCGGCTGATGCTGCTTCCGCCGCCGAAAGGCGTTCTCGGCCTGCCGGTGTCGGCTTCCACAAAGGTTCGGCCGATGTCAGCCGTTGCATTGATCCGGGGGCGATAGCCCGATTTCGCCTGCGCGACGTCCTCGTCGCGAACGCGGACGCCGGCCCGCTGGGCATTCAACTCGGGATTGTTGCCATAGGCGCGCGCCAAGGCGCTCTCCAAGGTCTCCGCTGACACCCCGCTGGCGCTCATCAGAACGAGCACCGAGGTCATGGCCCCAAAGAGCAAGCGATACGTCTTCTTGGAATTCTTCTCGTACACGCGCACCTGCCTAGCGATTCAAGGCCATCGACCGCCATCGACGCCATTTTAGAAATCGTTCCGACTCAAAGCGCAACAATACCCAAGGGAACCGAGTCGGCAACAACGCGCTGCACTCAATTCCATTTTTGCGCCCGGGTGGCGCAAAAAAGCGACACCGCCAAACCGAGAAATAAAGGATTTGGAAAGGATTAGAACGTGAAGCCAGGGACCTGAACAAACGGAGCCAGCAGGGGAGCGGCCGCCTCGAACAGGGCGCGCTCGCCGACAGCATCGCCGGTGCGCACATAAAGGGTCGCCCGGGCTGCGCGCCCGCGGCCCTTCACACAGGCCAGTCGCCCGCCTTCGGCAAGCTGCTGGAGCAGCGCTTCCGGGCGAACCTCGACGGCACCGTTGATGAGAATGGCATCGTAGGGAGCATTGCCCGCGTGGCCTTGCTCCAGAGGTCCCGTCACGACTGTGACGTTTCCTGCGCCGGCTGCGCTCAGGCTTTGCCGCGCCGCGCCGGCAAGAGTATCGTCGGCTTCGAGCGCCGTGACCTGAGCCCCGAGCTCGCTGAACACCGCCGAGGCGTAGCCACGGCCGCAGGCCACGTCGAGCACGCGGTCGCCTGCATCGATCCCGAGAGCCTGAACCAGGCGCCCCAGGATCATCGGCGAGAGCATGTAGCGCCGTTCGGGGCCGTCGCTGACGAGAACGTCTTGGTCGATATAGGCAAGCTCTTCACGGCCCGGCAGCACGAAAAGCTCGCGCGGCACGCTGTCGATGGCGTCGAGAAGGGGAATGTCGTTCACATCGAAAGTGCGCAGCTGGCCATCAACCATGATACGGCGCGCTTGAGCGAAATCGACCATCGACAGTGCCTTTAGAAATTGTTGGAGGCCTCGCCCGGAATCGAACCGGGGTGCAAGGATTTGCAGTCCTCTGCGTAACCACTCCGCCACGAGGCCATCCGGGGCGTGCCGCGAACGCGACGGCTGCTCCATAGCAAGCGTCCCCCCAAAGAGCAACAGCCCCTTTTGAACTCTCGCGCGCCAACAAGGGGGTTGCAACGCTCAAAACCCGTGCTATATGCCTCCCACCTCGCCGGGGAACGGTCTTTGAAGACACCGCGGCGCTCGAGAAGCTCATATATCGGCTTCTTTGGAGGTTAGGCTTATTCCGGCGTGGCGCAGCGGTAGCGCAGCGGACTGTTAATCCGTTGGTCGTAGGTTCGAATCCTACCGCCGGAGCCAACCTTCACCTCTCCATCACAAGCTGTCGATCTTCGCCATCTGCGGTGTCGCGCACGGTAAGCGTGGCTGTATGGTGTCGGCATGAACAGCGATTCACCTGCCCCCGTCCTCGTCTGGTTTCGCGACGATCATCGCCTGAGCGACAACCCTGCCCTGTCCGCAGCGGCGGTAACCGGATCGCAGGTTCTATGCTTCTACGTGCTCGACGACGGGTCCGAGGGCATCCGTCGGCTTGGAGGCGCAGCCCGCTGGTGGCTGCATGGATCGCTGAAGGCGCTCGGCGACGCCTTGGAGCGCGCCGGCTCCAGCCTACTCCTCCTGAGAGGCTCCCCTCTGTCCGTCGTCGAAAATGTGGTGCGGGAAAGCGGCGCTGCGGCCATCTACTGGAACCGCCGCTATGACGCGGCCGAAATTGCCATCGACAGCGCCATCAAGGCGCGGTTGGCTGATCGCGGCATCAGGGCTCACAGCTTCAACGGTCGTCTCCTGCACGAGCCCTGGGAGATCACGAACCAGGCCGGCAAGCCATTCCAGGTCTTCACCCCCTACCTTCGGGCCGTGAACGCCCGGTCGATCAAACCTCCAATATCAGCTCCTCGAGGGCTAAGCGGCGGCGTCTGGGCGCCATCGATTCTCGATCAGGCCGTCTCGCTGGCGGATCTCGGCCTCGAACCCTCATCCCCGGACTGGGCGGCCGGAATGAGGCAGGAATGGCAGCGGGGCGAGCACGTCGCTCAAGCCAAGCTCTCCCGGTTCGTCGAAACAGGCCTGAAGGGCTACGCCCAGGGGCGGGATCGGCCTTCGCAGGCGGGCACCTCGCGCCTGTCGCCGCACCTGCGCTTCGGGGAGATCAGCCCGCGGCAGATTTGGCATTCGGTTAGGAATGCGGTCGAGGCCGAGCCCGGACTGGAGCGGGATGCGGAGAAGTTCCTGAGCGAGATCGCCTGGCGCGACTTCACCCACCAGCTGCTTCATTTCTACCCGCATCTGCCGGACAGGCCACACAGCAGCCGGTTTGAGAACTTCCCCTGGAGCGAAGATCGCCAGGCATTGCGGGCCTGGCAGAGAGGCCTCACCGGCTACCCTATCGTCGATGCCGGCATGCGCCAGCTCTGGCGGACAGGCTGGATGCATAACCGGGTGCGCATGATCACCGCCTCCTTCCTGGTGAAGCACCTGCTGACCGACTGGCGCCGGGGCGAGGCCTGGTTCTGGGACACTCTCGTCGATGCGGACCCGGCCAACAACGCCTTCAGCTGGCAATGGATCGCAGGCTCCGGCCCCGACTCGGCTCCCTTCCACCGGATTTTCAACCCGGTGACCCAGGGCGAGAAGTTCGATCCGGACGGGGACTACATTCGAGCCTATGTTCCCGAACTCGCGCGGCTCCCATCGGCCTTCATCCACAAGCCGTGGGAAGCTACGCCCGGCGTGCTTCGTGAAGCGGGTGTCGTTTTGGGCGACACCTATCCGGAACCCATCGTCCCTCACGGCCCGGCCCGCGAGCGCGCCCTTGAGGCCTTTCGCAGCCTGCGGGACTTGGCATCCGAACCCGCTCCCTGCCATCCGACGGCGGGAATGGCTTGACCCGCCGCGCCCGTTGCCGTCAGCATCGCCCCTCGCCTTTCCATATGTTGAGACGCTCATGACCGCCACGACACTGCTTTTCCGCGACGATGCCTATGCCACCTCCTGCGACGCGCGGGTTCTCGGGATCACGCCGGAGGGCGGCGTCATTCTCGACCGCACGGTGTTCTACGCCCAGGGCGGCGGGCAGCCGGGCGACGTGGGCGCGCTCGTGAAGGCCGATGGCGACAGGATCGAGATCACCAACACCGTCTACGCCGCTGACCGCTCGCAGGTGGCGCATCTGGTCGGGACGGAAGCAGCCTCCCGGCTGGCGGAAGGCGACACCGTGACCCTGCAGCTCGACTGGCCGCGGCGCCTCAAGCGCATGCGCGTCCACACGGCGCTTCATCTGCTCAGCGTGGTGCTGCCCTACCCGGTTACCGGCGGTTCCATCGGCGATGGCGACGGGAGGCTCGATTTCGACATCCAGGATGCGGGCCTCGACAAGGCAGCGATCACGGACCAACTGAACGCGCTGGTGGCCCGTGACGCTCCCGTCACGGAGCGCTGGATCACCGATGAGGAACTCGATGCCAATCCCGGCCTCGTCAAAACCATGTCGGTGAAGCCCCCGCGTGGGTCAGGACGAGTGCGTCTTGTGGAGATCGAGGGAATCGATCTTCAGCCCTGCGGCGGCACCCATGTGCGGCGCACGGCTGAGATTGGCACGGTCGTGATCACCGACATCGAGAAGAAGGGCAAGCAGAACCGGCGCGTTCGCCTGTCCCTTGCCGACTGAACCCTATCTCCCATCCGAAAGGAGTGGCCCATGTCCCAACCGTTCGTGTCGACCGTTTGGCTGCAGGAACACCTGAACGACCCGAACCTCGTGGTCGTGGACGGTTCCTGGTATCTGCCCACGCAGAACCGCGATTCGCAGGCCGAGTATCTCGCGGGTCACATTCCCGGCGCGGTGCGCTTCGACATCGACACCGTGAAGGACACCTCGTCGTCCCTGCCCCACATGCTGCCCTCGCCCGAGGAGTTCGCGAAGGCCGCCGGCGCGATGGGGATCAGCGAGAGCATGACCATCGTCGTCTACGATGGCGCCGGCCTGTTCTCGGCCCCACGGGTCCGCTGGACCTTCCAGGCCTTCGGTGCGCGCAATGTCTCGATCCTCGACGGCGGCTTTCCCGCCTGGAAGGCCGAAGGACGGCCGGTCGAGACCGGTCCGGAAAAGCCCCGCGCGTCCCGCACCTTCACCCCCAGTTTCAACCCCTCCGTCGTGGCGGATGCCACGGCCGTGCAGCAATCCCTGCAATCGAATGCCGCCCAGGTGGTCGATGCCCGACCGGCCGACCGCTTCCAGGGCGAAGCCCCCGAACCACGGCCCGGCCTTCGCATGGGTCACATCCCGGGCAGCCTCAATCTGCCCTTCGACCGGATCATTGAGAACGGCCGCCTGAAGGACAAAGAGGGTCTCGAGAAGGCCATCGCCGAGGCCGGCGTCGATCCTGGCCAGCCCGTGATCACCAGCTGCGGCTCCGGGGTCTCGGCGGCCATTCTCGGCGTTGCATTCGAGGTTGCCGGCCGCCCGATCAAGGCGATCTATGACGGCGCCTGGGCCGAATGGGGCGCGCGGGAGGATCTGCCGGTAGCCACAGGGCCGGCGAAGAAGAGTTCGTAACCCTCACTGACCATTCGCCCGAGGTCGTCACCGTCCTTGTGCCGGTGATCCCGATCGGTGAAGCACAGCGCCTTTCGAGATCGGGATGGCCGGGACAGGCCCGGCCATGACGCGGGAATGGACAATCAGGCAAAAGAAAAAAGGCCCCGAGCGATCTCGGGGCCTTTTGCGTCTCGCGGGATCCGCCTCAGTGCAGGATCTGGGACAGAAAGAGCCGGGTGCGCTCGTGCTGCGGGTTGCGGAAGAACTCGTCCGGCGTGTTCATCTCCACGATCTGCCCGTAATCCATGAAGATCACCCGGTCGGCCACCTGGCGGGCGAAGCCCATCTCGTGGGTCACGCACAGCATGGTCATGCCCTCGTCGGCCAAGCCCACCATGGTGTCGAGCACTTCCTTCACCATCTCGGGATCCAGCGCCGAGGTCGGCTCGTCGAACAGCATGATCTTGGGGCTCATGCACAGGGAGCGGGCGATCGCCACGCGCTGCTGCTGGCCGCCGGAGAGCTGGCCCGGGTACTTGTTGGCCTGCTCCGGGATCTTGACCCGGGTCAGGTAGTGCATGGCGACCTCCTCGGCCTCCTTGCGGGGCATCTTCTTCACCCAGATCGGCGCGAGCGTGCAGTTCTCGAGGATCGTCAGGTGCGGGAAGAGGTTGAAGTGCTGGAACACCATGCCGACATCGCGGCGCACCTCGTCGATGCGCTTGAGGTCGTCCAGCAGCTCGACGCCGTCGACGATGATGCGGCCCTTCTGGTGCTCCTCAAGGCGGTTGATGCAGCGGATCATCGTGGACTTGCCGGAGCCCGAGGGGCCGCAGATCACGATGCGCTCGCCGCGCTTCACGTTCAGGTTGATGTCCCGCAGAACGTGGAACTCGCCGAACCACTTATGGACATCGATCATCTCGATCGCCGGCTGGGCGTTCGGGTCGATCGTGGCGGAAGGAATATGCTGAGCAGACATTGTCGTTGCCATGATTGTTTACCGTTTCTGACCAGCCGCAAGGCGCCGCTCGACCCCGAGGGAGTATCGCGACATGCCAAAGCAGAAGACGAAGTAGAACAGGGCTGCAAAGGCATAGCCCGTGATGCCGATGGTGGGCGCCGCCCAGGCGGGATCGATGCGCGACGCCTCGATGGTTTTGACCAGATCGAAGATGCCCACGATGGCCACCAGGGAGGTATCCTTGAACAGGCCGATGAAGGTGTTCACGATGCCGGGGATCACGATGCGCAGGGCCTGCGGCAGGATGATGAGGGACATCATCTGCGGGTAGTTGAGGCCGAGCGACATCGCACCCTCATACTGCCCCTTCGGCATGGCCTGAAGGCCGCCGCGCACCACCTCGGCCATATAGGCGGAGGCGAAGAGCGCCGTGCCGATGAGCGGCCGCAGCAGGCGATCCACCGTCATGTCGCCCGGCAGGAAGAGCGGCAGCATGGTGTTGGCCATGATCAGGACCGTGATCAGCGGCACGCCGCGCACGAACTCGATGAAGATCACCGAGGCCATCCTGACGATCGGCAGCTTCGAGCGCCGCCCGAGGGCCAGCACGATGCCGAACGGCAGCGACACCACGATGCCGACCGTCGCCACCAGCAGGGTGACGAGAACGCCGCCCCACAGGGACGTGGGCACATGGGCGAGGCCGAAATCGAGATCGACCAGAGCGAGGGTCACGCCGATCACGCCCACGATGCCGCCACCCAGGATGAAGGCTGGGCGCAGGGAGGCCTTGAGCAACGCGGCCACGAAGGCGAAGAGGGCGATCACCAATGCGCCGAAGATGGCGAACCCGATCCAGAAGCGGCCGCTGAAGCTCTCGTTGCCGCCCGTCAGTAGGATGTAGGAGACGACCGGGAACACCCAGAAGAAATAGACCGCTCCCAGGTCCCGCCGCGGCGCCTTCAGCCACAGGAGCCACACGACGCCGATGGCCAGGAGGGCGAAGAAGATGTTCACCCGCCAGCGCTCCGATATCGTGTAGGAGCCGTAGATGAAGTAGTTGAGCTTGTCCCAGATGAAGGCCCAGCAGGCGCCGCTCTCGCTGCCGCCCGTGTCGGCGCGGCAGGCGGCCCGGTCGGTGCCGGTCCAGACCGCATCAATGATAAGGAACTTCATGAGCGGCGGAACGCTGACATACAGGAGGTAGAACACCACCAGGGTCAGGATCGTGTTGAAGGGGCCGGAAAAGAGATTCTCCCGGATCCAGGCGATGGGTCCTCGGGCCAGATTGGGCGGGGGCAGAGCCTCCACCTCCCTGGCGCGGACGAAATTGGGCATGTCGACGGCGGTGCTCATGGGATCTCCTACCGTTCGACGATCGCCACACGGCGGTTGTAGACGTTCATGAAGGCCGAGGTCAGCAGGCTGATGGTCAGGTACACGCCCATGGTGATCACCACCACCTCGATGGCCTGGCCTGTCTGGTTGAGCACGGTTCCCATGAAGACCTGCACGAGATCCGGATACCCGATGGCGACAGCCAGCGACGAGTTCTTCGTCAGGTTCAGGTACTGGCTCGTCAGCGGCGGGATGATGACGCGCATGGCCTGGGGGATCACCACCAGGCGAAGGATCTTGCCCGGCGGAAGACCAAGGGATCCCGCGGCTTCCGTCTGTCCTTTCGAGACTGCGAGGATACCGGCGCGGACGACTTCGGCGATGAAGGCCGCCGTATAGGTGACGAGGCCGAGAAGCAGCGCCACGAATTCCGGCAGGATCTGCATGCCGCCGGTGAGGTTGAACGTGCCCTTGCGCGGCATCTCGAAGCTGATGGGATTGGCACCGAACAGCGCCAGCACGATCCAGGTCAGGATCGGCAGGACGAAGACCAGGGTGAGCGTCACCTTGATGACAGGGGATTGCCGGCCGGTCTGCTCCTGCTGAATCCTCGCCCAGCGGCGATAGAAGAAGCTGCCGACCAAGCCGAGAACGAGAACGGTGACGAGCACCCCAATGTTGGGCGCCCAGAGGGGCTTGGCCATGAACAGGCCGCGGGAATTCAGGTAGAATCCAGCGCCCATCTCGAGGGAGTTGCGCGGCTGCGGCAGAGCGCCGAGCACCGCGATGTACCAGAACAGCAGCTGGACCAGCAGCGGGACGTTGCGCAGAACCTCCACGTAGACCATGGCGACCTTCGCCACCATCCAGTTCTTGGACAGGCGCGCGATGCCAACCAGGAAGCCCAGGAAGGTCGTGAAAAAGATGCCGATGGCCGAGACGATCAGCGTGTTCAGGAGGCCGACGATGAAGGCATCGCCATAGGTGCTGCCTGCCGCGCTGAACTGGATCAGGGTCTGGCTGATGTCGAAGCCGGCCGTGTTGTTGAGGAAGCCGAAGCCTGAGGCAATCCTGGCGCGCTGCAGGTTCTCGATGGCGTTCGTTGCGGCCACATAGAACAGGAAGATGACCGCGGCGACGAGGACGACCTGATAAAAAATTCCACGAACCTTCGGATCGTAGAGAAACGATTTCTTGGGGGGCGATGTCTGACTGACAGCGGTCTGCACTGAGTTCATCCTCTGGCGGCTCTCGATACCCGGCCGTCATCCCCTGTTCGTGCCCGGGTCAAGCGGCTTTTTGTTATTGTCGAGGTGTATTCTTGAAGGGCGCCCGGGAGACCCGGGCGCCCTGTTTTCGGATCGCTTAGCGAACCGGGATGCCGTATTGCAGGCCGCCCTTGGTCCAGAGCGCGTTCTGGCCGCGCTTGATCTTCAGGCGCGAGCCTTCGCCGACGTTCTTCTCGAACGACTCGCCGTAGTTGCCCACGTGCTTGATGACGCGCACGGCCCAGTCGTTGGTCAGGCCGACGGTCTCGCCGAACTTGCCTTCCGTGCCGAGCAGACGCTTGATCTCCGGGTTGTCGGAGGTCTTCATCTGGTCGACATTGGCCTTGGTGACGCCGAGCTCTTCAGCGTTCAGCATGGCCATGTGGGTCCAGCGGACGATGTCGCCCCACTGGTTGTCGCCGTGGCGGACTGCCGGGCCAAGCGGCTCCTTCGAGATGATCTCGGGCAGGACGATATGATCGTCCGGAGCCGAGGCGCGCAGACGCTCGGCATAGAGGCCGGAGGCGTCCGTGGTGAAGGCGTCGCAGCGGCCGGCGTCATAGGCCTTGAAGGTTTCGTCGGAGGTCGCGAACGCCACCACTTCGTACTTCATGTTGTTGGCACGGAAGTAGTCGGCGAGGTTCAGCTCGGTCGTGGTGCCCTGCTGGGTGCAGATCGAGGCGCCGTTCAGCTCTTTGGCGGAGGAGACGCCGAGCTTCTTGCGGACCATGAAGCCCTGGCCGTCGAAGTAGTTGATGGCCGGGAAGTCGAGGCCGAGCTGCGTGTCGCGCGACATGGTCGCGGTCGAGTTGCGGGACAGCACGTCCACCTCGCCCGACTGGAGCGCCGTGAAGCGGTCCTTGGCGGCGAGCGGGATATAGCGAACCTTGGTCGGATCGTCGAAGATCGCGGCTGCGATGGCGCGGCAGAGGTCCACGTCGAGGCCGGTCCAGTTGCCCTGGGCGTCAGGCTGGCCGAAGCCGGCGAGACCCGTGTTCGAGCCGCAGGTCAGAAAGCCCTTCTGCTTCACGCTGTTGAGCGTAGCCTGGGCCGAAGCGGCCGTGGCGAACAGGCTGGCCGTCAGACCGAAGGCAATCGTTACGAGAGCCTTTTTCATGTTGGTATGTTCTCCCAATAGTTCCACATGACTCGACGGATCCTGGATACCCCCCAGCCGAGCCTCGGTTAGTCCGTTCCGCGCCGCCTCGGTCGAGACGGCATCGAAATCCATCAAATTCAATGATTGATCACTGGTCAAGTCTTGATGGGAGGCAATTCGTGGCTGACTTGACGTCAAAGGCCGCGCGGTTTCAGATCGAGGCCTCCTCAGCAAGCCCTTGAGCCGATGTCAAAACTCCCCCCTAAGCCTGAAAACGTCTCGGAACGCACCCGCCTCGTCCATGCCGGACGGGAGCCCTTCGAGCAGCACGGATTCGTGAACACGCCGATCTATCGCGGCTCCACGGTCCTCTACCCCACGACCGACGACCTGCTGCACCGGCGCGGGCGCTATTCCTATGGGACTAAGGGGACTCCGACCACAAATTCCCTCGAAATCGCCTGGACCGAACTGGCCGGTGCCGCGGGTACGGTGCTCGCGCCGTCGGGCCTCGCGGCGGTCACCGTCGCCCTCATGTCGTGCCTCAAGGCCGGCGACCATCTGCTGATGACGGATTCGGTCTATCTGCCGACCCGGCACTTCTGCAACGGGATGCTCAAGAAATTTGGTGTGGAAACCACCTATTACGATCCGCAGATCGGCGCCGGGATCGAGGCCCTGCTCCGTCCAAACACTACGGCCGTGTTCACGGAGGCTCCGGGATCGCAGTCCTTCGAGATGCAGGACATCCCGACTATTGCCGAGGTGGCGCACCGGCATGGGGCCGTGGTCCTCATGGACAACACTTGGGCGACCCCCCTGCTCTTCCCGCCACATGAGCGCGGGGTCGACATCGCCATCGAGGCCGGCACCAAGTATCTCAGCGGCGGTTCGGACCTTCTGCTCGGCATGGTCTCGGCCAACGAGCGCTGCTTCAAGGCCCTTCGCGACACCTACGATGCCTTCGCCATGTGCCCGGGGCCTGAGGACGTATTCCTGGGGTTGAGGGGCCTGCGCACCATGGCGCTGCGTCTGCGCGAGCACGAGAAGCAGGCCCTGGAGATGGCCCGCTGGTTCGAGGCCCGGCCGGAGGTGGCACGGGTGCTCCATCCGGCGATCGAGAGCTATCCCGGCCACGAGATCTGGAAACGGGACTTCAAGGGCTCTTCGGGCCTGTTCTCGATCGTCCTCAAGCCCTGCTCGGACCGGGCGCTCGCCGCCATGCTCGACGGCCTTGCCCTCTTCGGCATGGGCTATTCCTGGGGCGGGTTCGAGAGCCTCGTAATTCCGTTCAATTGCGCCAGCTACCGCACCGCGACCCGCTGGGAACCCGGCGGGCACTCACTTCGCTTCCATATCGGGTTCGAAGACCTGGACGACCTGAAGCGTGATCTCGATGCGGGCTTCACCCGTCTCCGCGAGGCGGACTGATGGTCTAAGATCGAGGATTGCCGGTGCCGGCGACGTGAAGCCTCTCACGTCGGCAAGTCGGCCTCGGCCTTCCGCCGCTTGTCCTTGGCGATGAGCATCAGATTTCGAATGTAGATGAAGATCGACAGCATCTGGGGCAGGATGATGACGATGTCGCGCCGGGCAAAGCCATAGACCATCGTCATCAGCCCGCCGGCGATGGACAGGAACCAGAATCCCATCGGGATCACGCTCTTTTCCGCCTTTTCGCTCGCGATCCACTGGACGATGAAACGTGCGCCGAAGACGAGCTGGGCCAGAACCCCGAACGCGGCCCAGAGATCGAAACGGGCGACGAGGACGTCGTAGAAGTAGAGCCCCAGGTCGTGGGACAGGCGCATCAGCATCAGACGATTTCCATCAGACGATTTCTTGGGCAGCGGGAACGCGGCGGCGGCGGCGGATCAACCACCAGACCCCGGCCAAGTCAAGGATGCCCACCCACAGCCGGTCGAACATCCCGTAATTCGAGTGCCCCGCATGGCGGGGCCGGTCGACCACGTCCACATGGGCGATCTGATACCCTTCGCGTTTGATGAGAGCCGGCATGAAACGGTGCAGGGCGTCGAAGTACGGCAGGCGCAGATAGACGTCACGTCGGAAGGCCTTGAGCCCGCAGCCCGTATCCCGGGTACCGTCCTTCAGAATGCGGCCCCGGACGCCATTGGCGATGCGGGACTGCCACTTCTTGTATGCGCCGTCCTTGCGCCCGACCCTCTGCCCGGCCGCAAGGGCAACGGCCGGATCGTCGAGGGCGGCCACGAGTTGAGGGATGAAGGCGGGATCGTTCTGCCCATCCCCGTCCAGGGTGACGACGACAGGCGCGCGGGCCGCCTGAACCCCGGTCCGGACGGCCGCGCTCTGGCCGCAACTCGCCGCGTGGCGCATGAGGCGCAGCCACGGTCGCGTCGCGCGGGCGCTCAGGACCTGCTGCCCCGTCTCGTCGGTCGAGCCGTCATCCACATAGATCACCTCGAAGGCTGCAAGCGCGGCGCAGGCCTGCTCGATCTCCTCCACCAGCGGGAGGATGTTGAGCGCCTCGTTCTTGACGGGCACCACGACGCTGATGCGCGGGCTTGTGGAAAGGTCTGTCATCCGTCCAGGGCCATCTTCGGCCACCTCTTCGAAGGGCATGTCAGGCTCTAGAAACCTGTGCCGTAGGCCGCGATATCGACCTGCCGCCCGCTGTTGATGTTGAATCCCTGAACCCGGGCCGAGAGCACCGGCTTCTGCTGCGACCGCTCGTTCTCGGCCCGGAACTCGCCCTCGAAGCGCTTGTCCACGAAGACGACGCGACAGCCGCCCTGGCGCAGGAACCGGGAGGCCTCGGCCCCACTATCCAGCATGTCGAGATTCGTGCCCGTCAGGAAGACGAGGCTGGGCTCGCGATAGCCCAACGTCGCCACCAGCGGGTTCTCGCAGGGTACGTTGCGGGCCACCTCGGCGAGACGATCCGAAATCTTGAGGGACCGCAGGTCGAGCTGGGCGAAGCCGAACACGCCGACGGCGAGGAAAGCCGAGGACAGGAAGCCGGCCCAGAGGGTCGGCACCATCCGGTTCTTTACGAACAGCCACCAGGCCCAAAGGGCCAGGAGCGACGAGATGACGAGCGCCGGCAGCGCCCGGAAGGGCGGCAGGCCGTCGAAGGACCAGGCAACTGCCGACAGCCCGATGGCAAGGCCGACCGGGATGAACGGGATCAGCAAAGCTGCGGGCTTTGCGGCCGGCCGATGCGGGCCCACGAAGTGCCTGGCAATTGCCATCACGGTGATGATCGCCACTGCCGGAAACAGCGGCATCGTATAATGCGGCAGCTTCGTCGGAACCGCCTCGAAGACGATCCAGGACGGGACGATCCAGGCGAGCGCGAAGGCGACCGGTTCCTCCTGGCGGTGGATCCAGGCGAAGGGCACCGCAATGGCGGCCAGGATGGCGCCGGGCCAGAAGGTTGCGAAGAAGGACAGCAGATAGAAGCCGGGCGGCGCCCAGTGGTATTTCTGCGCGGTGCCGACCTTGCCGAGCATGTCCTTACCCACAGAGGCCGCGAAGAACTCACCGCCGCTCTTGATGGCGATGGCCACGAACCACGGCAGAACGATCGCAAGGGTGAAGAGAAGGCCGAGCCCCGGCCTCAATGTCAGCAACCAGCGGGCGGAGCGCTCCTTATAAGAGAGAACCGCCGCCGCGAGGCCTGCGAACATGAGGACGAGAGGACCCTTGATCAGAATCCCCAAGGCAAAGCCGGTCCAGAAGATCAGCAGCGACCGCCGGGGCAGGACGCCGGCGCCGCGGCTCAAATAGGCGCGGGCGAGGCCTCCCATCACGGCCACCGAGCAAGCGGTGAGCATGGCATCAGTCTTAGCAAGCCGCGCCTCGACCATGAGGATGACGCAAGTCGCCATCAGAGCGGCCGTCAGAAAGGCCCCTCGCCTGCCGAAGAAAGCCAGGGCCGCCCAATAGGTCAGCAGGATCGTGGCGATGGCCCCGAACAGGGACGGGATCCGGTAGAGCGCGATGGTGGTGTGTGCCTCCGGCACCCCCAGAGCCTCGCCCAGGGCGACGCTGGCGCTCTGCAGCCAATAGATACCCACAGGTTTCTTGTGCCGGGCCTCGTCCTGGAAGCGGATATCGACGAAGTCGCCGGTCTCCAGCATCTGCTTGGAGGCCTGGGCATAGCGCGGCTCGTCCCGATCCATGGGCTGGAGCGTGGTGAAGCCCGGCAGGAAGCAGACGAGCGAGAGCAGCACGAGCACGGCGCAGAGACGCGCATGGCTCCGCTCGACGATGCTCGTTACTTGGGCCACGGAGACGTGGCGCAAGGACATCCGCTGCTGGGGGACAGAACCGTCCATCAATCACTCCGGAGGCGGGAAAGCCGTCGTGCCGGTAGGGATTCCCATGGGCACGAGCCATCAAACCGCGTGATGTCCTCCAAACCCGCCGGGAAGTCAAATCGACGGAAGGCAGCGGCTTGCCGCTCAAGGAACACGCGCGCTCGGGCAGGCATTGCCTGACAGGTCAGGTTGAACCCTGGAGGTCCCGCCATGAACAGGTCCGCCCCCTGGTGCACCGCTGCCCTTCTGGTGCTGTTGGCCTATCCTGCCATGGCACTCGACCGGCCCGTCGTCTGGCGGGACGAGGATACCGGCTGCGCTTACCTGCTCACGCCCCAGGGCGGCATCACGCCCCGGCACCGCCGGGACGGGACCCTCGATTGCCCGGACGTGGCTGCCGGGACGGGGGTGGTCGAGAACATGGGCCGGGACATCGCGCGCGGCCTGGATGCCCTGCAACGTGAGGTCGAGCGCCTGCGCGAGCTCTACAACAACCGCCCTTGAGCTTGAGGAGATCAGTGTGCCGGCGAATACCCGCATCTATGGCGAGCACGACGAGAAGACGATCAGGCAGCTCGACCGCTGCATGGAGGCCGGGAGCGCCTTCAAGGGCGTGCTCTGCGCCGATGGGCATCTCGGCTATGCCCATCCCATCGGCGGGGTGGTGGCCTATGAGGAGCATATCTCCATCAGCGGCGTCGGCTTCGACATCGCCTGCGGCAACATGGCGGTCCGGCTGGATACCCGCTACGAGGACATCGCGGCTCAAGCCGGCCGGATCCTCTCGGATATCGTGCGCTCCATCAGCTTCGGGATCGGACAGAAGAACGCCGTGAAGGTCGACCATGAGTTGTTCGACTCAACCTTATGGGAGGAGGCTGGAGCCCGGGACCTCAAGACCATGGCCCGGCAGCAGCTGGGCACGGTCGGCTCGGGGAACCACTACGTGGACCTGTTCGAGGACGAGGAGGGCTTCGTCTGGATCGGGGTGCATTTCGGCTCCCGCGGCCTCGGCCACAGGATCACCACCAAGCATCTGGCTCTCGTGGGTGCCAAGGACGGCATGGAGGTCGAGCCGGCTCTCGTCCATCAGGACAGCGAGGTCGGGCAAAGCTATCTCGCCGGGGTGAAGCTCGGCGGCCTCTACGCCTATGCCGGCCGCGAGTGGGTGGTGGAGCGTGTGCGTCAGATCATCGGCGGACGGATCACCGATTCCGTCCACAACCACCACAACTTCGTCTGGCGCGAGAGCCATGACGGCAAGGATTACTGGGTGGTCCGCAAGGGCGCGACACCGGCCTTTCCGGGCCAGCGCGGCTTCGTCGGCGGCTCCATGGGGGACAACGCCGTGATCCTGCACGGGGTCGACAGCCCGGAGAGCGCCGACAGCCTCTACTCGACCGTCCATGGCGCCGGCCGCCTCTTCGGCCGTATGGAGGCCAAGGGCAAGAAGAATAAGGCAGGCCAATGGACGCGCCCTCCGCGCTTCACCCGCGACGAGATGGATGCGTGGCTGCGGGAGAAAGGCATTCTGCTGCGCGGCGGGGACGTGGACGAGAGCCCCATGGTCTACCGGCGCCTCGAGGAGGTGCTGGCTTTCCACGAGGGCACGATCGAGATCGAGCACACCCTCCGGCCGTTTGCCGTCGCCATGGCAGGCCCCGGCGAGCTCGATCCCTATAAGGATTGATCCTAAAGCATCGGACCCAAAAGTGGATTTGCACTTTTGGGGTCAATTCCGATGCTTAAGTTTTATGCTGGCGCATCGTGTGGACCGGAAAACCGGGTCCACTTTTCGCTAGCGCGGCCCGCTGGGTCCGCACGATGCTTTAGCCAGGGCCGCAGCCTTATCGGAACCAGCCGAAATAGAGCGCCCAGAGGCTCGGCGACCGGATCCCGCGCACCCGGCGAGCCGCCTCATCGGCATGCATCGATTCACCGCCGTGGCATGAGCACAGGACGATATGGGCGTCGTGCTCGGAGATCTGGAAGAAATCGACCGCATCCCCGAAGGTGTCGCTGCGCAGTCCGGCCTGCCGGAGAACTGGATCCGAATAGGCCACGGCGAGGGCGGACCCGTCGGCCCGCATGGCGAGGCGCTGGGCCTTAGGCTTCCACTCGATCTCGTCGAGGGTTTTGAGCTCCAGGTCCGGCTCCCGCTCCAAGAGCTCGATCCAGCGATCCAGACGTTCCCGTTTCGACAGAACAGGAACCTTGACGGTTTCAGGGATCTTCAGGTCGGCGACGCTACTGAGTTCGGACAGAGGCCTGTGTTCCATGCTCCCCTCCTTGGCGGAAGAGCGGTTTCGAGCCACCCAGCTACAAGCTCAACCTTGGAGCACATGGAAAAGTTCGAGGAACAGGCCGTGGATCGCGGCTGATATTTCGGGGAATGGCAGCGTCCGCTATGGCCTCCCGAGGTCGCAGGCCGATCAGGGGCAGGATGGCGGGAGCATAGAAATACCCGATGCCTGGGAGGCATCGGGCATATGTTCGTCAGGCCGTTGCCGAGTGGTCGTGATCGGCCCTGGGGGTGCCCATCAGTTCCGCAAGGCGATTGCGGGCGCGGTTCACGCGGCTCTTGATGGTGCCGACCTTCACGCCCAGCGCCTCTGCGGCATCTTCGTAGGACATGCCTTCGGCGCCGATGAGGATGATAGCCTCCCGCTGCTCCTGCGGCAGCTTCTCGAGCGCTGACGAGAGATCCTGGAGGGCGAGCTTGTCCTCCTGATCGGGGATCGCGATCATGCTTGCGGCATGGGTCCCGTCTCCGTCCTCGACCTCACGGCTGGTCTTGCGATGGGTCGAGTAGAAGCCGTTGCGCAGGATCGTGAAGAGCCAAGCCTGAAGGTTGGTGCCGGTCTCGAAGGTATCCTGCTTGGTCAGCGCCTTGAGCACCGTGTCCTGCACCAGATCCTCCGCCTGATCGACCTTTCCGGTCAATGACAGGGCGAAGGCGCGCAGGTTCGGCAGCGCGTCCATCACGCCGTTGACGAAATCCTGATCGACAGGCTCCGTGTGCGCACGGATGACCTGGGCGACGCGGTCAACGAGCCGCGCGAGGTCGCGCGGCAGCTTGTCTTCAGCGGGGTCGCCATACAGCGCCCGCAATTGCTTTCCGAGATGCAGCCGGACGTTTGCGCTCAGCGCAGCCGCCGGGGACGGCGCATCAGAATGGATCGGGTGAGACTGATTGTTCGATTTCTCGGGCATGCGACAATATTTGGGGCATGCCTCAGGCATTTAAATATCCTGGCGACAATTCGACCATGAGATTTTTTCATGGCCGAGCCTCTGGATTTCGCCGCGCTCGCGCCCAATGGAGGCGACTGAGCTATAGGCAGGGCATGACGGCCAAGCCATAATCCGGCAGCCATAAGGGAGAACGCGGCATGCCTCACTATCTTGGGATCGATGTCGGCACATCGGCAGTGAAGGCGATTCTCGTCGATGAGCGGCAGACGACGATTGCAGAGGCTGATGCGTCCCTGCAGGTCTCCCGTCCGCAAAACCTCTGGTCGGAACAGGACCCGGAAGCCTGGTGGCAGGCCGTGCAGGCGAGCCTCGATCAACTTCATGCAAAGGATGCAGCGGCTCTTGCGGACGTGCGCGCCGTCGGCCTGTCGGGGCAGATGCACGGGGCGGTGCTGCTCGATGCGGCCAACCGGCCGTTGCGCCCGGCCATCCTCTGGAACGACGGGCGCTCGTTCAAGGAAGCGCAGGAGCTTGCGACCGAGCATCCGAATCTCGCACGTGACATGGGCGTCCTTCCAATGCCTGGGTTTACGGCGCCGAAGCTCGTCTGGCTTGCAAGGCACGAGCCTGAGACATTCCGTACTGTCCGCAAGGTGATCCTGCCGAAGGACTACATCCGGTTGAAACTGACCGGCGCCATCGTCACGGAAATGTCGGACGCGGCAGGCACCTGGTGGCTGGATGAGGCCAAGCGGGATTGGTCCAACGAGGCGCTTGCGGCCACGGGCCTGACCCGCGATCACATGGCAGGTCTCGTGGAGGGCTCGCAGGCCTCCGGTACCGTCCGCCCTACGATTGCTCGGCAATGGAATATGCGGAGCGATGTCGTGGTGGCCGGCGGCGCGGGCGATGCGGCCGCCGGAGCCGTCGGCTTGGGCGCGATCCGGGATGGAGCGGCCTTTATCTCCCTGGGGACCTCAGGCCAGCTTCTCGTCACCACGGAGAACTACAGCCCGGCCCCCGAGGCCCTGGTGCATTCCTTCTGCCATGCGCTGCCCGGCCGCTGGTTCCAGATGGCCGCCATGCTGAACGGCGCAAGCTGCCTTGCCTGGGCGGCCACTCTTCTCAAGCGGGATATCGGCGACCTGTTGCGCGAAACGGAAGCCGCCTATCGCAGGCCGTCCGGCGTTCTCTTCCTGCCCTATCTCGCCGGCGAGCGGACGCCGCACAACGATCCTCATGCGCGCGGCGTGTTCTTCGGCCTTTCTCCCGACACGCAACAGACGGACGTGGCGCAGGCCGTCCTCGAAGGTGTCGCCTACAGTTTCGCCGATGCGAAGCAGGCACTCGAGCAGGCCGGCACGCCCCTGACACAGGCCGGCATCATCGGGGGAGGCTCGAAGAGCCAGTTCTGGACCAAGATCTTCGCCAGCGTGCTGAACATTCCCATCGTACGCTATCAGGGCAGCGACAAGGGGCCGGCGTTCGGCGCAGCGCGCCTGGCGCGTTTGGCCGTGACAGGGGAAGCACCGGAAGAGGTTTGCACCGCACCAGCCATTCTCGAGACCATCGGTCCGGACCCACGCCTTGTCGAACTCTACCAGCCGCGCATCCAGGCCTTCCGGAGCCTCTATCGTGCTCTGAAACCAGAATTCGCACGCTCCTGAAACGAAGCATGTAAGATTATTGCGACATTGATGAGAGCAACTGTTCGTTCAGACAGAACTCTACCTGAACGTCGATAATCAACTGCGCAGGAAAAGTTGTGGACTCCTTCCCGAGGGAGAAAGCAAGGGATTGAAAACCGATTGCCATGAAGCATTTACGGCAGTCATAACACCTGCTCATCCGGCCGCTCGACCAACATGACAGATTGGCTGAATGCGAGCAGATCAGTGCCGCTTCGATGAAGCACCTTTAGGGGAGCGCCCATGACAGGATCCACCCCGATCCTTGAGATGAAGGACATCTCCAAGACCTTTCCTGGGGTCAAAGCGCTCACGAATGTCACGCTCACCGTCTATCCCGGCGAGATTCATGCGCTGATGGGGGAGAACGGCGCCGGCAAGTCCACACTGATGAAGATTCTGTCCGGTGCCTACCAGGCGGATCCAGGTGGAGAGATCCGCATCAACGGCCAGCAAGTCACCATCGATGGACCTCTCGCGGCGCGACAACACGGTATTTCCATCATCTACCAGGAGCTTTCGCTCGCCCCTAACCTGACGGTGGCGGAGAACATGCTGCTCGGGCGCGAGCACAAATCCGGCCCGATGGTCGACCGCCGCTCCATGGAGAAGGCTTGTCAGGAAGTTCTAGAACGCCTCGGCGTGCGTTTCAGGGCAACGACGAAGGTCAGCGAACTCTCGATGGCCGAGCGGCAACTCGTGGAGATCGCCCGCGCCCTGATTGCGAATTCGCGCATTCTGGTCATGGATGAGCCCACGACCTCCCTCTCTTCCCGTGAAACAGAGGCGATGTTCGCGCTGGTGCGTCAGCTGAAATCGGAAGGTCTCGCCATCATCTATATCAGCCATCGCATGGCCGAGATCTATGAGCTCGCGGATCGGGTATCGGTGCTCCGCGACGGCTCCTATGTCGGCACTCTCGTGAGCAATGAAATCTCGGCCGAGCGTCTCGTCCAGATGATGGTGGGTCGGGATCTCTCATCATTCTATAAGAAGGAACATGACGCCCATCAGAGCCGCGGACAGGTCATGTTCGCGGTCCAAAACATGGGTGACGGCGTTCGTGTGCACGACTGCTCCTTCGATTTGCACGAGGGAGAGGTGCTCGGTATCGCAGGCCTTGTCGGCGCGGGTCGGACCGAACTAGCGCGCCTTATTTATGGTGCCGACCCGCGAACAAGCGGCGAGGTCTTTCTTCGGGGAAAGCATCTTTTGATCCACGCTCCCGAGGACGCGATCAATTCCGGCGTCGTCTATCTGACGGAGGACCGCAAGCACCTCGGGCTCTTCCTCGATCTCACCGTGCGCGAGAACGTGAATGTGAGCGTGCTGGGCCGGGATGCACGCGTGGGAGGCGTGCTTAACCTGAGGTCCGCCAAGGAACGAGCGGCAGCCGCCATCAAGGCACTCGCGATCCGGGTAGCTGGGGACGGCGTGCTTGTGGGCAGTCTCTCGGGCGGTAACCAGCAAAAGGTCCTTCTGTCGCGGCTTCTCGAGACGAAGCCGAAGGTCCTGATCCTCGACGAGCCGACCCGCGGCGTCGACATCGGGGCGAAATCCGAGATCTATCGCCTCATCGATGAGTTGGCGAAGCGGAGTGTCGGCATCATCGTGATCTCCAGCGAGCTGCCGGAGGTCGTGGGAATCTGCGACCGCGTGCTGGTGATGCGCGAAGGCCGAATCGAGGGCGAGGTCGGCGGTGCAGGCCACCCACCGGTGACACAGGAAAACATCATCAGCATTGCGACAGGCGTAAGGGAAGCGGCCGAATGACATCCCCGAATGACACCAGCGCATCTATCCAAGCGACCGGACCCGCAGGCGTCGATGCGACATCTGAGAGCAAGCAGCGCCGCCTCGCGTGGCGCTCGACCCTGCAGGCCATCGGCATGCTGCCAGTGCTCATCATCCTCGGCGTCGTGTTCGAGCTGATGTCCGGCCGGTTTATGAGTTTCCAGAACCTGTCGATCGTGATGCAGCAGGCCTCGATCAACACGGTGCTCGCCGCAGGCATGACTTTCGTCATCCTCACGGGCGGCATCGACCTTTCGGTTGGCTCGATCCTGGCGGCGGCCGCCATGGTGGCCATCCTGGGATCGCTTATTCCTGAATGGGGAATGCTCGGCATTCCGGCAGCTCTGCTGGCGGGTCTCGGCTTCGGGCTTCTGAACGGCGCGCTGATCGCCTTTGCGAAGCTGCCGCCCTTCATCGTGACCCTCGGATCACTCACCGCCGTGCGCGGCGTTGCGCGTCTGCTCGGCGGCGATACAACGCAGTTCAATCCGCAGCTTCCCTTCGCCTTCATCGGCAACGGTACCCTGTTCGGTCTGCCGTGGCTGGTGTGGATCGCCTTCGCAGTGGTGATCGTCTCGTGGTTCATCCTCAGGCGAACCGTCCTGGGCGTTCACATTTATGCGGTCGGCGGCAACCCGGACGCGGCGCGCCTCACAGGGATCAAGGTCTGGGCGGTCCTGCTCTTCGTCTATGCCTTCTCCGGCCTCGCCGCCGGCCTCGGCGGCGTCATGTCGGCGGCTCGCCTGTTCGCGGCGAACGGCCTGCAGCTCGGCCAGTCCTACGAACTCGACGCCATTGCGGCCGTCATTCTAGGCGGCACCAGCTTCGTTGGCGGAATCGGGTCCATCTGGGGCACGCTGATCGGCGCGCTTATCATCGCCATCCTGTCGAACGGCCTCATCCTCGTGGGCGTCTCCGACATCTGGCAGTTCATCATCAAGGGGCTCGTGATCATCGGGGCAGTGGCGCTCGACCGCTACCGCCTCAAGGGATCGGCGCGCACCTGAAGCGAGGTACCAGCGCTCTGAAACGGCGCTCGTATAAGCGACTTCCCGGAAGAGTGCACAAGCTCCGGGTATCGCATAGCATATTCACCTGGAGGAACCAATGGCACTTTCCCGTCTCTCTCTCAGCCTTGCCGTTCTCGCCGGCCTCGCGGCTCCGGCCTATGCCAAGGACGTGAAGAACGTCGGCATCTCGGTCGGCCTGCTCGGCAACCCGTTCTTCGTCGCGACCATCAAGGGCATCGAGGCCAAGGCGAAGGAGATCACGCCGGCCGCGAAGATCACCTCCGTGTCTGCGGATTACGATCTAAACAAGCAGTTCACGCAGATGGACAACTTCTCGGCCGCTGGCACCGACATCGTCATGATCAACGCGGTCGATCCCAAAGCTATCGAGCCTTCCGTGAAGCGCGCCCAGGCGGCCGGCATGGTGGTCGCGGCCTTCGACGTGGCCGCGGCCGGCGCCGACGTGACGGTGATGACCGATAATGTGAAGGCTGGCGAGCTCTCCTGCCAGTACATTGCCGATCACCTGAAGGGTAAGGGTGACGTCCTCATCATCAACGGCCCCCAGGTGTCGTCCATCGTGGACCGGGTCACAGGCTGCAAGAACGTGTTCTCTAAGTATCCGGACATCAAGGTGCTTTCGGACAACCAGGATGCCAAGGGCTCCCGTGAGGGCGGGTTCGCCGTCGGCCAGAGCCTGCTAACCCGTTTCCCGAAGATCGACGCCGTCTTCGCGATCAACGATCCGACAGCTATCGGCGTCAGCCTGGCCGCGAAGCAGCTCAACCGCAATGAGTTCATCATCACCGGCGTCGACGGTGCCCCGGATATCGAGACCGAGCTGAAGTCGGGCACCTCCCTGATCAAGGCCTCGGCCTCGCAGGACCCCTACATCATGGCGGCTCAGTCCTATGAGCTCGCCGTCGGCATCGTGAACGGCAAGAAGCCCGAGAAGAACGTGATCCTTCTCGAGCCGAAGCTGATCACCGCCGACAACGTCAAGGATTACAAGGGCTGGCAGGCCGTTCGCTGATCCTTGCCCCCACCTGCGGCGGCCATGGCGCGAGCTGTGGCCGCTGTTTTCCATTCACGGGCCATCAGGAGGCGACCCGATGTTGAAGCAGCTGCGCGAACAGGTTCTGGAGGCCAATCTGGAAGTGGTGCGCCGCGGCCTCGTGCTTTACACCTTCGGCAATGTGAGCGGCATCAGTCGGGAGGACAACCTCGTCGCCATCAAGCCGAGCGGCGTGCCTTACGAGCGCATGAAGGCGGACGATATCGTGATCACAGACCTCGATGGAAAGATCATCTGGGGCGAGTTACGCCCCTCATCCGATCTCGACACGCATCTTCACCTCTATAAGGCCTTTTCGGAGATCGGCGGCGTGGTGCACACGCATTCCGAGCACGCCACCGCCTGGGCGCAGGCCTGCCGCCCGATCCCGCCCCTGGGCACCACCCATGCCGACTATTTCTACGGTCCGGTTCCCGTCACTCGGGAGCTGACGCCAGACGAGATCAAGAACAACTATGTGCGTGCGACGGGCATCGCCATCACGGAAGCTTTCGGCAACCGTCACCCTATGGAGGTCCCTGCCGCCCTGGTCGCCGGTCACGGGCCGTTCGCCTGGGGCAGGACGCCGGATGACGCCGTGCACAATGCCGTCGTGCTGGAGGTCGTGGCCCGCATGGCCATGCACACGTTCTCGCTGCGGCCTGATGCGCTAGGTGTGTCGCAGGCCCTTCTGGACCGGCATTACTTCCGTAAGCATGGCGCAAGCGCGACCTATGGCCAGGCGGAAAACTAGGGCGGCGCCCATTCAATCGCCGATATCGTTGTTCGGGAGAGATCCATGGCCGTTGTAGCAGGTGTCGACTTTGGCACTCTGAGCGTAAGGGTTACCCTCGTCGATGACGGCAAGGGCCCGCTCGGGCTTGCCACGGCGGAGTATCCGCTTCACCGCAAGCGCGAGACTCCAGACTATGCGACCCAGGCCCATGCCGATCATATGGACGCCCTAGCGCGCGCCATGCGCGGGGCTCTAGAATCAGCTGGAGTGACGGCTGAGGACGTGGCAGCGCTCGCCATCGACACCACCGGCTCCAGCGTCGTCATGGTGGGCGAAGGCCTTGAGCCGCTCGACGAATATTACCTCTGGTGCGATCACCGGGCTAAATCGGAGGCCGAGGAGATCACCCGCCTTGCCCACCAGGAAGGCCTTGAGGCCATCCAGTGGTGCGGCGGCGTCTATTCGCATGAGTGGGGTTTCTCGAAGCTCCTGCACTGGCTGCGCCACAACCCGGAGAAGCGCGAGCGTTTGGTCACAGCCCTCGAGCATTGCGACATGATGGCGGCGACGCTCACAGGCGTCACCGACCCACGCCGGTTGAAGCGCAGCATCTGCGCCATGGGGCACAAGTGGATGTGGAATCCGCGCTGGGGCGGTCTGCCCCCGCAGGAGTTTCTCACGAAGGTCGATCTGCTTTTCGAGGGCATCTGCGACAAGCTCGCTGGCGAATACGCAACCTCCGACGTGATTGCAGGCCACCTCACGCCCTATTGGGCGGAGCGACTCGGCTTGAAGCCCGGCATTCCGATCCCAGTCGGAGCGTTTGACGCCCATTGGGATGCTATCGGGGCAGGCTGCCGGGTCGGGGACGTGGTGAACGTGGTCGGCACCTCCACCTGCATCATCGCCATGGCGCAGGACGCCAACCTGATCCAGGGCGTGTGCGGCGTCGTACCAGGCAGCGTTGATCCGAAACTCGTGGGTATTGAGGCCGGCCTCTCTGCCACAGGTGACATTTTCGAAGCGATTGCGCGTCGCGCCAACACCAACGTCAAGGAGCTCTCGAGAGGTCTGGAGCAGTATCGCCCCGGCCAGACGGGGCTCCTGCGGCTGACCTGGGACAACGGCGACCGTACTGTTCTTGTAAAGGCGGATCTCGGCGGCATCACCCTGGGCTGGAACCTGCTGCACACGGCGCAAGACGAACTGTTTGCCGCCATCGAAGGCACCGCCTTCCACACCCGCATCATCCTCGAACGCATGGCCAAGGGCGGGGTGCCGGTAGAACGCGTGATCAATGCCGGCGGCATCCCCCAGCACAATGCGGTGCTGAACCAGGTCTATGCCAACGTGCTCGGCCGACCCGTGCTCGTCCCCAACGGTATTCCGACCGGGCTCGGCTCCAGCATCTTTGCAAGCCTTGCGGCCGGATCGCACCCGGATCTCGACAGCGCTCAGGCCGCCATTTGCCTGCCTTTCCGCACCTTCGAGCCGGATCCGGCCGCGCACGCGGTCTATGAGCAGCTCTTCCAGCACTTCAATTCACTCTATTTCGGCTTCGGCGGCGTCTCTGGGCCAGTGGAGCTCGACCATGTATTGCGCGATCTCAAGCGGATCGCGGCTGTGTCCTCGGAACCCGCTCCGTCGGACGTTGCCGAGCGCGTGCCGGTCTGAACCCTTCAGATGACGTCATGATCTTGTCAGGAGCCCTTCTATGATCTTGGTTTCCGGCGAAGCGCTGATCGATCTGTTCATCGGCACCGCAACGGCCACAGGTTTTCCCGCCGAGGCGGTGGCCGGCGGCTCGCCCTTCAATGTGGCGATCGGGCTCGGGCGTCTCGGCCGTCCGGCAGCATTCCTGTCCACCCTGTCCGAGGATGTGTTCGGCACCTTCCTGGCCGAGAAGCTCGCCGAGTCCGGAGTAAGCTCGTCCTACATCCAGCGCCTTCCGAATGTCACGACGCTCAGCGTCGTGGCCACCAGCCCATCGGGGCAGCCGCAATACTCCTTCTATGCACCGAACAGCGCCGACCGCGCTCTCACGCCTGAGGCGCTGCCCGCCGAACTGCCGGCCGACGTGAACGCCATCGCGGCCGGCTCCTATGCGCTGGGTGTCGAGCCTATCGCCAGCGCCATCGAGACCCTGCTGCGCCGGGAAGCCGGAGCGCGGGTGATCTCGCTCGACCCCAATGTCAGGCCGCGTGTCGTGGGCGATCTCAGCGCTTATCGGGAGCGGTTCAATAACCTGCTCGCCTATGCCGACATCGTGAAGGCGAGCGACGAGGATATCGAACTGCTCTACGAGACGCACGACCTTGCAGCCACCGCACGAACCTGGCTTCGGCGCGGTCCCAAGCTCGTGATCGTCACCCGCGGCGAGAAAGGTCCTCTTGCGGCCTTCGGTGACACAATCCTGGAGCGCCCTGTCCCGAAGATCGCGGTGGTCGACACCGTTGGCGCCGGCGACACGTTCCATGCCGGGCTGCTGGCTTGGCTCGATGCCAACGGCCTGCTGACGCCTCAGGGTGTTGCGGGATTGGGCAAAGCGCAGGTCACCACGGCCCTCGACTTCGCCGCCGCGGCAGCCGCCATCGTCTGCACCCGGCGCGGGGCCAATCCGCCGTCCTGGGACGAGGTCGAGCGGTTCATAGCTGAGCGCAGCTGAATCATAGAGAGGGTGTCATGACGAACCAGCCTGTTCTTCCGCCGCTCGGCACGCCGTGGCGCTCCAACCACTTTCACCGGCATTGGCTGTTCGAGCAGGCCAGCAACCTGTTCGAGTTCTTTCAGCGCGGCGTCGTCAATCCAGCCGGTGGCTTCTTCGATCTCGACGATGCGGGCCGCCCCATCGCGACCGTCAATCCTGTCCGGCAGATCCACAACACTAGCCGCATGGTGCATTGCTTTGCCATCGGCACGCTCCTAGGACGGCCCGGCTGCGATGCTATCGTCGATCACGGCATGGATTACCTTTGGAAAGCCCATCGGGATGCGCAGAACTGCGGCTATGTCTGGTCGCTCGACGATGACGGACCGAAGGACGACACCAAGCAGGCCTATGGCCATGCCTTCGTGCTGCTGGCAGCCTCCAGCGCGAAGGTCGTTGGGCATCCGCTCGCGGACCGGCTGCTGGACGACATCACGCAGATCCTCGACGAGCGTTTCTGGGAGGAGCAGCACGGGGCCGTGGCCGAGGAATTCACGCGCGACTGGCAGCCGTTAAGCCAATATCGCGGCCAGAATTCCAACATGCATCTCACTGAGGCCCTGATGGCCGCCTTCGAGGCTACGGGCAACCGCGCCTACCTCGACCGGGCGGAGCGGATCGCGGGCCTCATCATCGGCCGGCATGCGGCCTCTCTCGGCTACAGAGTCGCCGAGCACTTCCATGCGGACTGGAGCCTCGACAGGGAGTACCGCGGCGACGACATGTTCCGCCCCTACGGCACCACGCCCGGCCACTGGCTGGAATGGGCGAGGCTTCTTCTTCAGCTCTGGTCGCTGGGCGGGCAGCGCCATGCCTGGATGCCGGAGGCGGCCTGTGAGCTGTTCCGGCAGTCCATCGAGCTGGGATGGGATAAAAACCGGGGTGGCTTCTTCTACGCCCTCGACTGGGACGACACGCCGAGGCTGCCGCTGAAGCTCTGGTGGCCCTGCGCGGAGGCCATCGGCGCGGCGGCGTTTCTTGCTGAGCACAGCCCAGGCGACTTCCACGAGCAATGGTACCGCACCCTCTGGGGCTTCGCCGATCGCCACCTGATTGATCATCGACACGGCGGGTGGCGGCCAGAACTCACCGAGGATCTGACGCCGAGCACGTCTGTGTTCACCGGAAAGCCTGATCTCTACCACGCTCTCCAGGCCTGCCTGATCCCCCTCTTCCCAGCCACCGGCAGCCTGACCAAGGTCATCCCGGAGGGGAGCGCTCAGGCCTGGGAGAGATAATGCTCCAGGGCCTCACCCCTGGGCATACCGGCCTGTGCTCCCGGCGTCAGGCAGGACAGGGAGGCTGCAGCACAGGCCCGTTCCATGGCAGGGCCGATCTCCAAACCTTCTGCGAAGCCGTTTGCCAGCACCCCGACAAAGGTGTCGCCCGCACCTGTGGTATCGACCGGGGTGATCGGCCGGGCCGCAGCATGAATCCGTGTGCCGTCTCGCGAAACCGCATAGGCCCCTTGAGCGCCGGCCGTGACGATGCAGGTTGGGCCGAAATCGCCGCCCAGGGCAGTGGCGGCTTTCAGATAATCGTTGCCTGCTGGCACACCCACGATCCCGGCGATGGCGAGCGCCTCGTGTTCGTTGACGACCAGCACGTCCGTCGCCTCCAGCAGTTCGGCCATGCCTGAACGCTCTTTGACGGGCGGGACGGGAGCGAAATTCCAGACCACCCTTGCTCCCGCCCGACGGGCGCTTGCAGCGGCATCGAGACTATCGGCCAGGGACACCTCCATCTGGAGCACCAGCACGGAAGCCTTCGACAGCAGGCTGTCCGGGAGATCCACAGAGCGCAGGACCATGTTGGCGCCGCTCGCCACCGTGATGGCGTTTTCGCCGGTCTCGTCCACCGTGATGAAGGCGCAGCCCGTCGGCTCGTCGGCAACCCGAACGGCCCGAACATCGATTCCGTTGTCTTCCAGGTTCTTCAGACAAGCCATTCCGAAGGGATCGTTTCCGACCGCGCCCACCATGGCGACCTGTCCTAGTCGGCCCTGCCCGATCCGCGCAGCCGCAACCGCCTGATTGGCTCCCTTGCCGCCAAAGAAGCTGTCGGCCCGGCGTGAAAGGACGGTTTCGCCCGGCCGGGCGATGCGCGGCACCCGCGCGACGAGATCCATGTTGATCGAACCAAAGACCACGATCATGCCGCTCTCATCCTTGTGAGGTTCTTTTCTTACCATCGGCGGTTAGAGCCTGGCGAGGGATGGCAGGACGATCCCATTGCGGAGGACCGCGGCCGCCATCCACAGCTAATTCCCCCCTCCGTATCGCAGAGGGATTATGCCCTGGAACCAAGCAGCCCGCCTCAACATTTGACTCGCAGGTAGGCGTAGCAGCGGTAAACTGTCATCAGAATCAAAGATAGTTTGCCACTGGCAGATAAAGATAGGCTTTGATGGGCAGGCAGGCTGATCCTCTCATTCTGGATCGCGGACATACACCGCCCGCAACGACACGCTCTCGTATTCCCACTTCGCTCGCAAGTTTTTCTCCAGACGCCTCTGCGCGGCGCCTGGATGATCGGTGTGCGCAGTTTCAAACCCCGGAGTTGGTCATTGAGCAAGCATCATGAGAAGCAGAGACGCAAGACCCGCCGCTCCCATGAAACAGCGCAGGTCTTCGACCTCACCGGATCCAAGTTTCAGGGAGAGCGCAGCCTTCCGCCCATCAAACCGCTCAATGCCACACAGGATGATTATCTCGACGCTTTGAAGACCAACTCCCAGGTCGTTGTTCTCGGGCCGGCAGGCACCGGCAAAACCTGGATCGCGGCAACATATGCGGCGGACTTGTTCCGCCAGCGGCGCATCCGCAAGATCATTCTCACGCGCCCCAACGTACCGAGCGGCCGCTCCCTAGGCTTCTTCCCTGGAACTCTCGAAGAGAAATTCGGTCCCTGGGCAGCACCTGTCATCGAGGCCATCAAGGAGCGCATCGGCACAGCGGCCTTCGACATTGCGATCAAGAACGGCGACATCGAAATGGTGCCGTTCGAGGTGATGCGCGGCCGCTCATGGCGTGACGCCTTCATCCTTCTCGACGAGGCGCAGAATGCGACTCCGGCCGAGATGAAGACGTTCC
Source organism: Microvirga sp. BSC39 (assembly GCF_000739015.1). GTDB lineage: Bacteria > Pseudomonadota > Alphaproteobacteria > Rhizobiales > Beijerinckiaceae > Microvirga. The sequence continues at coordinate 138,134 of NZ_JPUG01000068.1, read as the reverse complement.
TCACCCGGATCGGGGAGGAATGCAAAGTGGTGATCAACGGGGATGTGAGCCAGTGCGACCTGCGCGAGACGTCCGGTCTTCGCACGGTCATTCACCTGATCAAGTCGCAGATGCTGCCGGTGCCGATCGTCGAGTTCACCCTCAACGACATTGTGCGGTCCGGGGTCTGCGAGATGTGGGTGCGCGCATTTGAAGAGGTCCACTGCTGACGCAGTGGACCCGGATCTTTTTCACGGAAAGTAAAGGAGGCAGAGCCTCTTAGGCGAGTTCGATAGCGCCGACTTCGGGGCCCTTGCGGCCCTCGACGATGGCGACGCGAACCGCCTGGCCCTGGTCGAGCTGGCCGAGGCCGGCCCGCTCGACGACGGAGATGTGCAGGAACAGGTCCTTGCTCTCTCCCTCGACCGACACGAAGCCGTAGCCCTTCACGGAGTCGAACCACTTCACGGTGGCCGGGACCTCCGGCGGACCGCTCACAGGGCGTGCGCTGGGGCCGCCGCTCGGGCGGGAGAACCCGCCGGACTGGCCGCCGGGGCCGCCCGCACGCGGCGGACGGGGCGGACGCGCACCGCGCGGGGGCTCCGGCTCGGCCGTGCTGGTGTCGACGCTGACGATTTCCTGGACCTGCGGGCCCTTCTGGCCCGTGCCGACCTTGATGACCAGGGTCGTGCCGGATTCCAGAGCGGAGTGACCCGCAGCTTCGACCTGACGGACGTGCAGGAACGCCTCGCCCGAGCCATCGGTCATCTCGACGAAGCCGAAGCCCTTGTCAGGGTTGAACCATTTCACCCGCGCCTCAGTCTCCGGTCCTGCGGCTGAGGAGCCGTAGGATGTCTGCTGCCGCATGGGCCGTTCAAAAGATGTTGGCGGAGCGAAATCGCCCCAGTGATCTTCGGGTTGACCGCCAAATTGACGTCGGCGATCACGGTGATCATTTCCCCGGCCCATCAGGACTGCCTTCTAAAGTCTCATGTTTCCTAAACGCCCATAGGCGTACAGCCCCCAACCATTGAGAGCAAGAAGATAACTACTCATACCTAAACGTTTCACGCAAGGTCTCAAAATGGTGGTTCGGCCGAATTCCCGGGTTTCGCATCGGGAATTCCAGCCTCCCTTCAAGCTTTTAGGACCTATGTCCAGCTGAACCTGGGAAATGGCAGAAACAGCAGCCTCCGAGGCTTGGTGAGAGGTGAGCGACGGCAAAGTCGTCACCCCCCGGCTCAACTCAATTGCCAAGAAGCGATCAAGGCGACCGGGCTGCCAAGTTTTCGCTGCTCCTATTATGCCCCCCAGGACATCTCCAGCTTGGCCGGGAGCGTGGATGTGATCCGACCGACCACCTGATCGGCAAGCCTCTGTTCTGGTATGACTTTTCCCGCCATGACTGCCACCCGGCTCAGTTCGGGGTCGGCACCCTGCCGCAGGGTCAGATCATCCCCTCCAAGAGTTCATGGGAAGCAAGGTTGCGCCGGTCATTCGCACAGAAATCGCCCCAGAAAGGCTCCATGAGAAGCATGGAACCTAGGTATTTACTTTAGCTTGTCGGCGGGGTTACCATACCTTTCGGAAGTCTTAATAACATAAGATAGCGAACGGAACCGACGTACAGACTAGAGTGGTTGCAACTGATTCGAATAACGACGCCAAATAGGTGCAGCATCAGGTGGAATCCGGCCAGGAGGGGCTTATGCTTGAAGATCGCAGAAAGCGGGTCCTAATCGTCGAAGACGAGGCCATGATCTCGATGCTGATCGAGGATATGGTTCTGGATTTCGGTTGCCAAGTCGTGGGACCTGCGGCTCGTCTGGACCACGCCCTCACCCTGGCCCTTCAGGCTGAAATCGACATCGGCCTTCTCGACATCAACGTGGATGGATCTGTCGTGTTCCCGGTCGCGGACGTTCTGCGCTTCCGCAAAATTCCGTTCATTTTCTCGACAGGCTACGACTTCCGCTCGCTCCCGGAGCGTTTCCGGGACTGCGCAACCTTGTCGAAGCCGTTTTCGTATCAGAACTTCGCCGATACGCTGCAAAGTGTTCTGGCAGTTCCGGAGATCAGGGCAGCCGTCTGATTGCGTTGGTGCGAGGTACGCACCATGCTTCTGATATTCGCCGCTTATGAAGGCGAACGCCCTTGAGGCGTACAATCCTGAACGGCTGTTCATTCAGGAGCGTGGTTCAACCAGCATCTCGGCATCCACCCTCGGCCTCAGCGTCACCTTCATGATGGGTGCCGGCATGGAGCCCGTTTCCGGCCGGAGGCGGACGGCCTTCAGTAAGACGGCGAGAATGGCGAGTGCCTCCATCTGGGCGAAAGCGCTGCCGATGCAGATCCGCGGGCCCGCGCCGAAGGGCATGTAGGCGTAACGATGCCGTCCCTTCGCCTGCTCCGGTGCGAAGCGCTCCGGATCGAACCGCTCAGGCTGCTCCCAGATAGCGGCGTGATGGTGCACGGCATGAATGGGAACGACGATGACGGCACCCTCGGGAACCATGAACCCGCCGAGCGGAAAAGCACGCGTTGCCGTTCTGGTGATGATCGGAGCCGGCGGATAGAGCCTCATGGCTTCCGAGAAGACCTGCCGCGTATAGGCAAGCTCGGAAACATGCTCCGTGTGAACCGGGCCACCTCCGGTCACCGTATCAATCTCCGCGAGCACCCTCGCCTCGTGCTCCGGATGATGCGCCAGCAGGAGAAGCGTCCAGGCAAGCCCGAGGGCGGTGGTCTCGTGTCCGGCCGTGATGAAGGTCAGAAGGTTGTCGGCGATTTCGTCATCGGTCATCGTGCGGCCGGTCTCGGGATCGGCTGCACCGAGGAGCAATGCGACCAGATCCTCACGCGCCTCCCCGCCCCGGCGACGTTCGGCGATCATGCCGGTGATCGCGGAGCGAAGGTAGGTTGTCGCCGCCCTTGCCCGTCCCCGCCCTGGGTACGGAACCCAATCGGGCGCGTTGAGGATGCTCAGGGCGAAGATCCAGCCTGTCGGCTTCAGATAGTCCGTGATGCCCCGCTCCACCCGGACCACGTCGATCCCGCCCGGACCCGACATCATGGTCTCGACTATGATGTCGAAGGTCGTGCGCATCATCTCATGGCCGATCCTGACCGTTGCGCCGGAGTCCATGCCGAGCCAACGGTCACGGGTCCGCTCCGCCGCCGAGATCATCGCAGGAAGCAACCCGACGAGTTTCTCATGCCGGAAGGCGGGCGCCACCGATTGGCGCTGCCAGCGCCAATGGGGGCCGTCCGCCGTCAACAGCCCCTGACCGAGAGCCGGGCCGAGGGCCCGCCGCACATCCTCTCCCTTCGACAGGGCATCGGCGTTGCGAACCAGGGCCTCCTGAATGAGTGCCGGATCGAGAAGGAAAATCCTTTCTCGGTTGGCGACCCGCGAATAGACGAGCGGCTCCCGGTAGACCTCCGGCGGCAGCGCCTGAAGCGGATCCCGAACAAGCGCAGGCAGAACAGAGAGAGGAGAGCGGCGGCTGACCGCGATGCCGGGGCTCTGCTCCGACAGGAGGGGAAGGGCATCGATGCTCATGCGGTTCCTCTTCGAGACGACTCACGCACACCTTGATATGCCGATGCCGAACACGAATTGTCCGGCATCGGCAAGGCGCCAAGAGACAGAACGCAGAAACGCGGCTTTGGATCTGGAGAACATCGCCTGCTGACCCATTTGATCAATCGATGATTCCCGGGCATGGACCCTGCAACGTCTCTCAGGTATCGCGGAGCTCTTGGTGAATATGAGTACCAAACGGCCGGAAGGCCTCTTTCGCATCGGGCGCTCGGAGACCGGCCTCGGGCTCTTCGCGACGGATGTCATCGAGAAGGGGACCTTCATCATCGAATATGTCGGGTCCCGGATCACCAGCGAAGAGGTCGAGAGACGCCGGAATACGCGCTACCTGTTCGAGATCAACAGCCGCTGGACCATCGACGGCGCGCCGCGCTGGAACACCGCGCGGTACATCAATCATTCATGCCGCCCGAACGCACAGGCGACGATCTCGCGCGGCAAGATCCGCATCAAGGCCATCAAGCGCATCAAGCCAGGCGACGAGATCACGTATAATTACGGAAAGAACTATTTCGAAACCTTCATCAAGCCGCATGGCTGCAGGTGCCGCTCGTGCCAGAAGAAGCGTGAAAAAGAAGCTGCCGGATAGGGTTTACCGGCTTCAGCCGATTTTGAGCTCGGAGACCGTGCGCTTGGCTCCAAGGTCATAAAGCCGTGCCAGGTGTGCCGTGACCTCGCCTGTGAAGCGGGGGTCAGCCGGCAGATCATCTCCGAAGATCTCGCGGATGGCGAACAGGCCAGGAGCCAAATTTTCGGCTGCCGGCCCTGCCCCATCCGCCACCTCCCGCAACCGCGCCGCCATAGGATCGCGAACGTCGATTGCCGCGCCCTTCTCATCGGTGCCGGTCACATAGCGCATCCAGGCCGCGACCCCGAGTGACAGCCGCCCGATCGGCGCGCCGCTGCTCAGGCGGTCGCGGATCGTGCCGAGAAGGCGCTGAGGGAGCTTCTGCGAGCCATCCATGGCGATCTGCCACGTGCGGTGCTTCAGAGCGGGGTTCTTGAACCGCTCGATGAGGGCGCTCTTGTAGGATTCCAGATCGGCACCCGGCGGCATATGCAGCGTCGGCGTGACCTCCTCGTCCATGAGGCCCCGGATCAGCCGAACGAAGGCCTCGTCGGCCATGGTGTCGGCAACGGTCTCATAGCCGGCGAGATACCCGAGATAGGCAAGCGTCGAGTGGCTGCCGTTGAGCAGCCTGAGCTTCATATGCTCGTAGGGCTCGACATCGCTCACGAACTCGGCGCCTGCCCTTTCCCAGGCCGGGCGCCCCTGCGGAAAGCGGTCCTCGATCACCCATTGCGTGAAGGGCTCGGTGACGACCGGCCATGCATCCGCAACGCCGAGCGTCTCACCGATCCGCTCACGGTCCTGATCGCTCGTGGCGGGCACGATCCGGTCGACCATAGTCGACGGGCAGGAGACCTCGTCTGCGACGAACCGGCCGAGGTCCGGATCGACCAGTTCGGCAAAGCGGGTGAGAACGCGCTTCACGGTGCGCCCGTTGGACGGAAGGTTGTCGCACGTCAGCACGGTGAAGGGCGGCACGCCGTTGATACGGCGACGGCGCAGGGCCTCGACGATGAAGCCAGGGGCGGATTTCGGGTTCATCGAATAAGCGAGATCATGCACGATATCTGGATGCGACTCGTTCAGGGCACCCGTCGCCGGATCGTGGCAATAGCCCTTTTCGGTAACGGTCAAGGTCACGATCCGCGTCTGAGGATCCGCCATCGTATCGAGTAGGTCTTCCGTCTCGCGGGGGGCTACGATGACGCGGCGGACCGAGCCGATGACCCGAAGCGCTTCACACTCCTGTGACCGCACCGAAAGGGTGTAGAGCCCATCCTGCGGCTGTAGGGCATCGTAGGTGTCAGGGCTGCGCAGGCTTGCGGCCACGATGCCCCAGCTCAGATCCGTTGCCAGGACGTCATCGGTATAGACGGCCTGATGCGCCCGGTGAAAGGCGCCCACGCCGAGGTGGACGATGCCTGTCCTGACATCCTTCCGGTGATAGGCGGGGCGTCGAACCTCCCCAGGCAGATCCGTGAGGTTATCGTCGTTCAGGCGATCTGACATCGGAACCTCAATGCGCCGGCTGCTGCTTCGCGCGGGTGACGATCTGCGTCGGGTTGACGAAGCGCAGGGCAATGATGAGCCATATCAGGGTCGTGACCATGTAGATCACCGCCATGGCGTCGATGGACTGCACGGCGCGAACGCCGGCCGCGAAGACGGCGTAGTAGAGCGCCACCACAAGGGTCTGGCTGGTTGGGCCGGCCACGAGGAAGGTCAGCTCGAACATGGCAATGGTGCGCACCAGGACCAGCAGCAGCGCCGCCAGGATGCCCGGCAGGAGCAGCGGCAGAAGCACGTAGATGAACAGCTTGAAGGTGTTGGCTCCGAACACGCGGGCCGCGGCCTCGACCTTCGGGTCGATCTGCTCGATGAACGGAACCATGACGAGGATCACGAAAGGCACGGTCGGCACGAGATTAGCCGCCACGACGCCCCAGAAGGTGCCCGCAAGTCCAGTCTGATAGAGCACGGTCGCCAGCGGAATGCCGAAGGTCATCGGCGGGATCAGAAGCGGCAGCAGGAAGAGCAGCACGAGAAGCCGCTTGCCTGGAAAGTCACGGCGGGCCAGCGCATAGGCGGCGGTAACGCCCAGCGCACCCGAGATGAAGACCACGGCGCCGATCACCTGAAAGGTCACGATCAACACGTCCCAGAGCTGAAACTCGTTCCAGGCGGAGGTGTACCAGCGCGTCGTCCAGCCGGCGGGCAGCCATGTGCCGAGCCAGCGGGTGGCAAACGAGCTCGTCACCACGGTGGCGATCATGGCAAGGAGGTTGAGGACGAAGAAGCCCACCGTGGCCCACACGGCTGCGGCCCAGAGCTTGGCTCCGATGGTAGTATCGCGGATCATCGGTTTACCCTTTCGCCCCGGAGGCAGGACCACGGTAGAACAGCCCGCGCGAGGCAAGCACCGCAACGACGATGCCGAGCTGGACGAAGCCCATGATCATCGCAATCGCAGAACCCATGGAATAATCGTACTCCTCGAAGGCCGCCTGAGCGGCTGCAATCGAGATGACGCGGGTCGGCCCCGCCGGCTCGCCGAGCAGCACTGCGGAGGGGAACACCGAAAAGGCCTGCACGAAGGAGAGGCAGAAGGTGATGGCAAGACCTGGCATCAGCAGCGGCAGATAGATGTGCCGGAACCGCTGCCACGCGCTCGCCCCGAGGGTGGCGGCCGCCTGCTCAAGCGCCGGATCGATGCCGGTCACGTAGGACAGGGTGAGCAGGAAGGTGAACGGGAAGCCCGTGATCACCAGTGAGGCAAAGACGCCCCAGTAATTGTGAACGAGTTTCAGTGGCTGGGAGATCAGGCCGAAGGTCAACAGGGTTCTGTTGAACCAGCCCTGAGGGCCGAGATAGTTCAACAAGCCTTCTGCCACCAGAACCGTGCCGAGAGTAATCGGCAGAACGAGAAGCGTCGTCAGAAGACGCTGGCGGCGCATGAGACGGACCCGGAATGCGATGGGAACGGCCAGCAGAAGATTCACGAGGGTGACCGGAATTGCGAGCCAGAGCGTCTTCGCAATCGTCTCGTAGAGAAATGGATCCGAGAAAAAGCGCCTGTAATTGGCAAGCCAGTCCCCTCCGGCTTTCGGTTCGAAGGAAAGAATGAAGCCGAAGGCAAAAGGATAGACGAACAGCAGCAGGCTGAAGATGGCGGCGGGAATGACGAGGAGTGTTACAGCGTCGAAGCCACGAGCCTCCAGCCGCTGGCGCAAGCTGGGTCCGTGTTCGACGGCAGGCGCGTGAGCAACGGCGTCCATCACTGCCTCCCTTGAACGGGCTCCGCGAACACGAGAATGCGTTCGTCCTCCGTCCGCAGATGAATCCTGGATCCCGGCTCCACCGACACATGAGAGCGGAACACGAAATCCAGACCACCGGCTGAATGAGCGGTCCCGACAAATTCGCGACCGCGATACTCGATGGTGTCGACCGTTGCGGCGATCGCATTCGGCCCGGCCTCGCCCACCTCGAGATCATCAGATCGGATGGCGGCATATGCCGTCGAACCGACGGAAACCCGCTCACGGGCGACGCCGCTGATCCGCGCGCCTTCCACGTCGAGGATGGTACGGTCGCCCTCGACGGCGACGACCTTCCCTCTCAGCTTGTTGCGGAAGCCCATGAAGTCAGCCACGTCGAAATGGGCCGGCGCCTCATAGAGTTCCTTCGGCGCGCCGACCTGCCGGACGACACCGTCGCGCAGCACGACGATCCGGTCGGCGAGCGACAGGGCCTCGTCCTGATCGTGGGTCACGTAGATGGTCGTGGCCCCAAGCTCGTTGTGAATGCGCCGGATTTCCGCCCGCATTTCCAGACGCAGCTTGGCATCGAGGTTGGAGAGCGGCTCGTCCATCAGCACCAGAGGCGGCTCGATGACGATGGCGCGGGCAATCGCCACGCGCTGCTGCTGGCCGCCGGAGAGCTGGCCCGGCAGCTTGTTCTCCTGACCCTGGAGGCGGACGAGGCTCAGGGCCTCGTCAACCTTGCGGTCGATCTCAGCCTTCGGCCGCCCACGCATCTTCAGGCCGAAGCCGATGTTCTGGCGGACGTTGAGATGGGGAAAGAGCGCGTAGTTCTGGAACACCATGCCGAAGCCGCGCTCCTCGGGACGCAGCGTGTCGACCCGGTTCTTGTCGAGCCAGATCGCTCCACCGGTCACAGGAAGAAGACCCGCGATGCAGTTCAATGTCGTTGACTTCCCGCAACCCGAAGGCCCGAGCAGGGCGATGAACTCGCCCCGTCGGATGGTGAGGGAGACGTCGCGCAAGGCATTGAGCGCCCCGAAATCGCGGCTCACACGGTCGAGCCGGACTTCGTCGAATTGGGATAGGGCTATGGTCATCGCGGGTCCTTGGTTTCGATTTACTTGCGCTTGCCGCCGGCGACCTGCTCGTCCCACATGCGGAAGGCAACGACCATCTGCTCGGGCTGAAGCGGCAACTCGATCGGGTTCTCGGCGATCCACTTCTCGTATTCGGGACGGCCGAATTCCTTGATGGCGGCCTGGCTCTCAGGCGGTGCCATGTCGAGGGTCACGTCCTTCACGGCCGGGCCCGGATAGAAATAGCCTTCATCGTAGGTATAGGCCTGCTGCTCCTTGGTGAGCAGGAAGTTCATGAGATCAAGGAGCACCGCGAGCTTCTCGTTGGAGAGACCCTTGGGCACGCACATGTAGTGGGCGTCCGCCACCCAGTGGAAGCCCTTGAGCGCCGCCACCTTGGCCTCCTTCGGCACGACGCCGAGGACGCGCGGATTGATGTCCCAGCCGGTGGTCGAAACGGTCATGTCGCGGGAGCCTTCACCCAGCTCCTTCATCACCGCACCGGTGCCGGACGGGTAGTACTCGATGTTCTGCCCGAGCTCCTTCAGGTAGGCCCAGGTCTTGTCCCAGCCCTTGGCGGGATCCTGCGGGTTGCTGTCGCCCAGGATGTAGGGCAGGCCCATGATGAAGGTACGGCCAGGGCCGGAATTGGCAGGGCGCGCATAGATGAAGCGTCCAGGATTGGCCTTGGTGTAGGCGAGCAGCTCCTCGGCGGTGGTCGGAACAGTCTTGACCTTGTCCGGCATGTACTCGAGCAGCGGACCGGACGGGTAGTAGGTCACGACCACACCCTGCCCCTTGGCCAATCCCTGCATCTTGGCCGCGGCCGGCAGGTAGATGTCGTCGAGCTTCGGCAGCGCATTGGCATGGCCGGGGATCAGCTCGACCCAGAGCTTCTGCTCGATGCCGGCGGAGAGCGCATCGGTGCCGGTGAGCACGAGATCGATATCGACGCGACCCGCATCCTGCTGGGCCTTGATCTTGCCGGCCAATTCAGGCGCGGTCGCTTTGGTGAAGGAGATGCGCGAGACGAGATTCGGCTTGGCCTTGCGGTAGTTCTCGATGGCCTTCTGCGTCAGCGCGAGATTACCCGCGACATCGATGATGCTGAGCGTGACCGGGCTCGTCGGCAGATTGGCCTGGGCAAAGCCCGAACCGCCGAAAGCGGCAACGCCTGCGGCGCCGGCGACACCGCCGACGAAGGTCCGCCTGGTGATCAGGTTTGTCATGTTCTTCCTCCCGTTCTGTGCGACATGGCTCTTTTCTCCATGTCCCGTGTCACAGCTTGTAGGCCTCTTTGGCGAGGCGATAGGCGAGATCGTAAGCCACCTCGTGGGCTTCATCCTCATCGAGGCGGTGCGTCACCACGAGGTTGGCGAGGTAGGCGCAATCGACCCGACGGGCCACATCGTGCCGGGCCGGAATAGACAGGTAGGCGCGCGTGTCGTCGTTGAACCCGACCGTGTTGTAGAAGCCTGCGGTCTCTGTCGTGAGCTCGCGGAAGCGGCGCATCCCCTCGGGCGCATCGAAGAACCACCAGGCCGGCCCCAACTTCAAGGCCGGATAATGTCCGGCGAGCGGAGCCAGCTCGCGGGAATAGCTCGTCTCGTCTAGGGTGAAGACAATGATCGTCAGGTTCGGCTCGTTGCCGAAGCGGTCAAGAAGCGGTTTGAGTGCGCGAACGTAGTCTGTCTGCGAAGGAATGTCGGCGCCCATGTCGCGACCGAAGCAACGGAAGAGCGCCTCGTTGTGATTGCGGAAGGAGCCAGGATGGATCTGCAGGACCATGCCGTCTTCCACGCTCATGGCCGCCATCTCGGTCAGCATCTGCGCACGGAACAGATCCGCATCCTCAGGGCTTGGGCTCTCCGTCGAAACGCGTCGGAACAGGGCCTCCGCATCCGCTTGCGAGAGATTGGCTGTTCGGGCGGTTGGGTGACCATGATCGGTGGAGGTCGCTCCGTACTCCCGGAAGAACGCCCGCCGCTTGCGATGCGCTTCGAGATAGCCACGCCACGTGGACGTGTCGCACCCTGTGATCTCACCGAAGCGGGCAAGGTTCTGTCGGAAACCCTCGAACTCCGGATCCACGACCGGATCGGGTCGATAGGCGGTGATCACCCTGCCCTTCCAGCCTGATTGCCGAATGGTCTCATGATGCTTCAGAGGGTCTAGGGGGCTTTCCGTCGTGGCGATGGCTTCGATCCGAAAACGCTCGAAGAGCGCCCGAGGACGAAACTCAGGTTTGCGCAGAGCGTCGTCGATCCGGTCATAGTAAGCATCCGCGTTCGCGGGCGAGAGACGCTCCGTGAAGCCGAACAGCGTCGAAAAAGTGTGATCGAGCCACGCACGCGTCGGCGTACCGCGAAAGAGATGATAGTGCGCAGCGAAGCGGCGCCAGATCGCGCGCGGATCGCGCTCGACCTCGCTTCCGTCCTTCACCGGAATGCCAAGATCTTCAAGGCGCAAGCCCTGGCTGTAGAGCATGCGGAAAATGTAATGGTCGGGAACCACGAACAGCGCCGCAGGATCGGGGAACGGCTCGTTCTCCGCATACCAGCGCGGATCCGTATGCCCGTGCGGGGAGATGATGGGCAGATCCCGGATCTCCGCATAAAGCCTGCGCGCCACCTCGCGGGCAGCGGGCTCTGCCGGAAAAAGCCGGTCCGGATGGATCAGCATGGCGTTCTCCCTTGGCGCGTCAGGCAAGCCATTTGCGGTGACTTTCAAGCGCCTCATTGCCGGAGACCATAAGACGATCCAAGCCCGTTTGCAATGGTCTACTAGTATGGTAGTGTGCCACTTATGAATGAGAGAGACCCCCTTGCGAAGCTCGATGTCAGCCGCGAACCCATGGCCCGGCAGGTCACGCGCGCCTTGCGGCAAGCCATTGTCAGCATGCGGATTTCGCCCGGCGAGATGCTGTCGGAACAGGACCTCGCGCAGCGATTCGGCGTCAGTCGCTCACCTGTGCGCGAAGCCCTGATCAAGCTGAGCGAGGCAGGGCTGGTGCGGGTTCTGCCCCAGCGCGGCACCCAGGTGGTCAAGATATCAAGAGCCGCGGTGGAAGACGCCCGCTTCATTCGCCAGGCTGTCGAATGTGCCGTTGTCCGTGAGGCCGCCGTCAAGGCTACACCCATACTCCTCACCGAACTGAATGCCAGTCTGACTCGACAACGGCGAGCCCAGCGCGCCACCTCGTCGGATGATTTCATGGCTCTCGACGAAGAGTTTCATCGCCTTCTGGCGGAAGCTGCCGGCAGACCGGCAGCCTGGCGCATGATCGAGGATGTGAAGCCTCAGATGGACCGGGTGAGATACCTGGACGTGAAGCAGGCTACACCGCGCCACACCATCGTGGCGCAGCACGCGTTGATCGTCGAGGCTATCAAGTCGTCCGATCCTGTCGCGGCGGAGAAGGCCATGCATCAGCACTTGAGCGAGATTCTTCGCACCCTGCCGGAACTTGCCATGCAATATCCCGAACTTTTCGAACCGGAACACGATGCTGTGGCACAGGCGCTCAGCGCGTAGGACGGGCAAAGATACAATCCGCTCAATCCTGAAGAGGCAACATCATGGAACAAGCGTGGCGCTGGTTCGGCCCTGAAGACGTCATCAAGCTGTCCCATGTCTGCCAGACCGGCGCGACCGGGATCGTGACGGCGTTGCACCATATTCCATACGGCGTCGTCTGGAGCATCGAGGAGATCGAGAAGCGCAAGGCGCTCATCGCCGCGGACCCCTCGCTCGGCCTGCGCTGGAGCGTGGTCGAGAGCCTGCCCGTTCATGAGCGCATCAAGATCGGCGAAGGCGACCTGACGCCCCTGTTCGACAACTACCGGCAATCGCTGCGTAATCTGGCTCAGTGCGGCGTCACCACGATCTGCTACAACTTCATGCCGGTTGTGGACTGGACACGCACCGAACTCGCCTACCCTCTTCCCGGCGGCGGCACGGCCTTACGCTTCAACGCGCATGAATTCGCCGCCTTCGATTGCTTCATGCTGCAGCGTCCTGGTGCCGAAGCGGATCATTTGCCTGACGTCTTAGCGAGGGCGAAAGAGTGGTATGACCGCTCGTCGGAAATGGACCGGCGCCAGCTTCTGTCGAACATCATGGCCGGCCTGCCCGGCGCTTATGATCGCTATGACATCCCTGGCCTGCGTGTCATGCTCGACCGCTACCGGGACGTCGACGCCGATGCGCTCCGTGAGAACCTTGCCCGATTCCTTCGCGAGGTGATCCCGACGGCGGAAGAAGTCGGCGTGCGGATGTGCATCCATCCCGACGATCCGCCGCGCCCCCTCATGGGCCTGCCGCGCATCGTGTCGAATGCGGACGACATCGCCTTCATTCTCGAAGCCGTGGACTCGCCTGCGAACGGGCTGACCCTCTGCAGCGGCTCCCTCGGGGCGAACCCGATCAATGACGTTCCGGCGATCGCCAGGCGCTTCGCGAACCGGATCTGGTTCGCCCACCTGCGCAACGTGGCAAAGGAGCCGGACGGTTCCTTCATGGAGGCGGATCACCTTGGCGGCGATACCGACATGGTGGCTCTGGTGACAGTGCTGCTGGAGGAGCAGAAGCGCCGCAAAGACGCCGGAGACGCGCATTGGCGCATCCCCATGCGTCCCGACCATGGCCACGAGCTTCTGGACGATGTGGGCAAGCCCACCCATCCAGGCTATCCCGCCATCGGCCGCTTGCGGGGCCTTGCCGAGCTTCGCGGCGTGATGACAGCCGTGTCGGCTCTGCGCGACCTGCCGCTCTGAGAATCGAGGGAAGTCCTACCCCAGCAGGTTGCGTATCGTCCGCATGAACACGCGGGCGCCGATCGGGATCAGGTCATCGGGAAAGTCGTAATCCGGATTGTGCAGGCTGGGGTGCTTCTCGCCGGCCCCAAGAAAGAACATGGCCGCGGGCGCTTTCTGTCCGAAGCGGCCGAAATCCTCCGAGGCCCTTATCGGCAGGTCGCCCCGGTCATAGGGCACGCCCTCGGCTTCGAGCGCCTGGCGCAGATGTGCGACCGCCTCCGGTGCATTCTCGCAATGGTGGAAAATATCGTCGTAGGACACTTCCACGCTCAGCCCCTGTTCACGGGCGGCGCTCAGCACCAGCTGCTCGGCGCTTGCGCAGAGCTCCTCCATTCCAGCATCGGTGAGCGTCCGCAGTGTTGCCCAGATCTCCCCATGTGCCGGCGCCACGCCGAAAGCCGGCTCTCCGATCCTGGCATGCGTCACTGTCACCATGGAGAAGCCCTCCTCCAAAGGTCCACCCCGGCCCAGGGCCGTGAGCTGTGGCATCAGCTGGGCAACGACGTTCACAGGCGAGAGGCCAGTCTCGGGCATGGAGGCATGGGCGGTCTTGCCTGTGAGCACGATTCGCATGCCGCGCGAGGCGCAGTTGACCGGACCCTCCGTGAGCGCCACCTGGCCGAAGGGCAGACCCGGCACATTGTGCAGGGCGAAGGCAAAATCGGGTGCGATCTGGCGGAAGCGCGGGTCCGACACCACGGCTGCCGCGCCGGAACCATCCTCTTCCGCCGGCTGGAACATCAGGATGGCACGGCCGCGCTGCGGACGGTTCCGGCCGAGTTCCCGGGCTAATGCTGCGAGAATGGCCATGTGGCCGTCATGCCCGCACAGATGACCTTTGCCGGGCGTGGCAGAGCGATGAGGCGCTTCGGAAATTTCCTGGATCGGCAGCCCGTCGAGTTCGGCGCGCACCATCACGGTCGGCCCCGGCTCACGGCCTTCGTAAACGGCCGCAATGCCATGGCCCCCGAGGTCCGTCAGGGTCCAGTCCGGATGGGTCTCCTTGAGAAAGGCCTGAACCTCGCGGGCGGTCTGCTCCTCCTGCCTGGAGAGCTCCGGCATGCGGTGCAGCTTGCGCCGAAAGGCAACCAGCTCGACCATGTCTTGGTTGGTCAGGACCATCGCTCACCTCCAGGGCCCGCAATTTAAGAGCCAAGCTGCGGGACTCACGATATCAAGCTTGCTTCGGCACAGGTTTATGGCGGGAGTCCGGAGCGTGATCAACCAAAACGACAGCACCCCTGAAGGATGAGAGTTCGCGTCCCCATTCATTGCTGCGCCGCCCCCATGCCGCTAAGTTGCCAGTCATTGCCTCAACGCTCCGCGATCTCATGAACCTGTTCGTCTTCGGCTTAGGGTACACCGCCCTCCAGTTTATCCACCATTACGGCCATCGCTTCACGAGTGTCGGCGGGACCGTCCGCTCCGTGGAGAAAGCAAAGGCGCTCGAAGCAGCGGGCATTCGGGCCTGCCGCTTCGATGGGAAGGATTTCAATCCCGCCATTCTCCAGCATCTCGAACAGGCGGAGGCTCTCCTGATCTCCGCAGCGCCGGCGGAAGGGCAAGATCCGACCCTGGAGCAGTTTTCCGAAGCGATTGCCAAGGCCCCTCGCCTGCGCTGGATTGGGTACCTGTCCACAGTCGGGGTCTACGGTGATGCAGGCGGCGCATGGGTCGATGAGGGGACGCCCCCCAATCCGGCAACAACCCGGGCGCGCCAGCGGATTGCCGCTGAGCAACGATGGCTCGAACTCGGCGCGAGCGCTCCGTTTGCGGTGCAGATCTTTCGCCTCGCAGGCATCTATGGCCCCGGCCGGAACGCTCTGGTGAAGGTCGCGGACGGGACCGCCAAGCGCATCGTGAAGCCTGGACAGGTCTTCAACAGGATTCACACCGAGGATATTGCGCAGGTCTTGATGGCTTCCATCGAGCAGCCGAGCCGGAATGCCATCTACAACGTGGCAGACGATGAGCCCGGGCCGCCTCAGGACGTCATTGCCTATGCCGCAGAGCTACTCGGTCGCGAACCGCCACCCGAGATCCCCTTCGAAGAAGCCGATCAGACCCCCATGGCACGCGCCTTCTACGAAGATAACAAGCGCGTCCGCAATACGCGGATCAAGTCGGAACTTGCCGTAAAGCTCCGGTACCCGACGTATCGGGACGGGCTGCTGGGTCTGCTCCAAGCGGGTGAAGCCGGTTCGCTGCGGAAACCTTAAGCACAGCGCGACGGCTCTCCCGGAGCGTAGCCTTAGTGCCGAATGATCCATTGATCATCAAATCAGCAGTATCGACTAACGAACCATCATCGAACCACTTGCAAATTGGTTCGGGATCGGACTAGCCTTGTTGCGTTAATGCTCCCAGGAGCGCAACAAGACATCGCGGCTGCTGATCCAGCAGCAAGATTGGTTCACAGGGAGCTGGATTTCATGTCCAACCCGGATCCTTCAGCAGACAGCTCCAACTTCGCTCTCGTGCGGTTGCGGGCTCTTCTGGACGACAGCTCCTTTGAAGGGGAGCAGCGGCTCCCGGCTGAGCGGGTGCTGGCGGCCCAGATAGGGATCGGACGCCGGGCCCTGCGGCGGGCGCTCGAGGTGCTGGAGGCCGAAGGCCGGATCTGGCGGCATCAGGGCAAGGGAACCTTCGCAGGTCCGCGCCCGGCCCATACGCCGGCCAACCTTGAGGAACTGTCGAAGCGCACGCATCCGCTCGAGGTCATGGACGTGCGCCTGGAGATCGAGCCTGCCCTCGCCCGACTGGCGGCCATGCGCGCCACGAACGGCGACATCGAGCGCCTTCTCCGCCTGGCCGAGAAGACGGCCTCCTCCTCGGATGCCGACGGCCGGGAACTCTGGGACAGCGCCTTGCATCGCACCATCGCAGAGGCGGCGGGCAATTCCCTGCTTCTTGCGATCTTCGACATGGTTGACCGCATTCGCCAGGACACCGCATGGCGGCTCCTACGGGAGCGGGCCCGCTCCGGTGAACGCCAGCAGGCTTATGTCGAGCAGCACCGCCGCGTCATTGCCGCCATCGCTCAGCGTGAGGCTCATGCGGCCGAACACGCTATGCGCGAACATCTCGATCATGTACGCGAAGGCCTTCTCAAGGTCATGACCAGCCCCCTGCCCGCCCGCATGGATGGACAGATTCCGGAAAAACCCGTGACAGCAGACACTAAAAAAGAGATACGCCATGGGACATGAGGCCGTCAGACAGCCGAGTGCAGAGGTTCACCGTGCCGGCAATGCCGCCGTGGCCTCGGAACCGCCGCTTCTCAACGTTCAAGGGCTGTCCATCCGCTTCGATGGTGCCCCGAAGGGCGTAAACGTTGTCGATGACGTCAGCTTCTCGGTGCGCAAGGGCAAGACCCTCTGCATCGTCGGCGAGTCTGGCTGCGGCAAGAGCGTGACGTCGCTGGCCCTCATGGGGCTTCTGCCGACCCCTCCAGCGAGGATCGTGGCGGGCTCAGCCACCTTCGACGGGCAGGAATTGCTGACGCTGACCGAGCGTGAGCGGTCGGATCTACGCGGCGACCGGATGGCAATGATTTTTCAGGAGCCGATGACCTCCCTGAACCCTGCCTTCACCATTGGCGACCAGATCGCCGAGGGCATCGTCCGGCACCGCAAGGTCTCCAAGGCCGAAGCCATGGAGCGGGCGCTCGACATGCTCAGGAAGGTGCGCATCCCCGCACCGGAAAAGCGTTTGCGCGCCTATCCACACGAGATGTCCGGCGGTATGCGCCAGCGCGTGATGATCGCGATGGCACTCGCAAACGATCCGGAGCTCCTGATTGCTGACGAGCCGACCACCGCGCTCGATGTGACGATCCAGGCGCAGATCCTCGCCCTCATCCAGCGCCTGCAGGAGGAGACCGGCACGGCGATGATCCTCATCACGCACGATCTCGGTGTCGTGGCTGAGGTCGCCGATGAGGTGGCCGTGATGTATGCCGGGCATGTGGTCGAAAGCGGACCGGTCGAGGCCATTTTCGAGGATCCACAGCACCCCTACACCATTGGCCTCATGGGCTCAGTTCCGTCGCTCGGCCGCCGTCAGGGGCGCCTCGCGACGATACGCGGCACCGTTCCTCCGGCGGAACTGATGCCTAAGGGCTGCCGCTTCACGCCGCGCTGTCCCTTCTCGGATGCCCGCTGCGGCAATGAGCTCCCGCCCCTCGGCGAGATTCGACCCGGCCACCTTGCCCGGTGCTGGTATGCACCTCTCGAACAAAAGCGTGGAGCAGCCGCATGAGCCTGATGGCACCCACCAACGACGTCATCCTTGAAGGCGTGGACCTCAAGAAGCATTTCGGCAGCGGCGGCCTGCTGTCCTCCCCGGCTGTCGTGCGCGCCGTCGATGGCGTGTCTCTCGACATACGGCGCGGTGAGACATTCGCGATCGTCGGCGAATCCGGCTGCGGCAAGTCCACCCTGGGTCGTCTCCTCCTCCGGCTGATCGAGCCGACCGCCGGGGACGTGCGCTATGAGGGCCGCTCGATCCTGAAGCTCAGCAAGAGCGAGTTGCGCAAGCTGCGTCGCGAACTCCAGATCATCTTCCAGGATCCCTACGCCTCGCTCAATCCGCGCATGAATGTCGGCGACATCATCGCGGAGCCGATCTGGCTGCATGACCTGGCGAGCGGCTCTGCGAAGCGCGACCGCGTTGCGGACCTCATGCGCACGGTCGGCCTCCTCCCCACCCACTCGGATCGCTACCCGCACGAGTTTTCCGGCGGCCAGCGCCAACGTATCGGCATAGCCCGGGCGCTCGCGGGAGATCCGAAGCTGATCGTGGGCGACGAGCCGGTTTCGGCCCTCGACGTTTCGATCCAGGCGCAGATCATCAACCTGCTCGAGGATCTTAAGGATCGCTTCGGTCTCACGCTTGTCATCGTGGCGCATGACCTTGCCGTGATCCGGCACATGAGTGATCGGGTGGCGGTCATGTATCTCGGTGAGATCATGGAGCTGTCGGAGACGGATGCGCTCTTCGACAATCCCCTGCACCCCTACACCCAGGCATTGCTGGCCGCGATCCCGATCCCAAGCCCGGTAAGCCGGCAGCCGAAGGTCCTGCTTCAAGGCGACGTGCCGAGCCCCGCCGCCCCGCCGTCGGGATGCCGCTTTCATACCCGCTGCCCACACGCACAAGCCGTCTGCAAGGAGCAGCACCCTGCTCTTGAGGCTGCTCCTGACGGACGGCGCGTGGCCTGCCATTTCTGGCGCGAAATCCAGGGAGCGGGCGCTGGTTCCATCAGCGCGCCGCCCCCGAGCGCAGCGCTCTCCAAGCGCCTGGCGCTGTACCAAACTTGGCGTGAACGGCAGGATAAGCCCGTCGCGACGAGCCCCTGAAGGAAGACTGATCCAGAGGATCATTGGAGGACGAAGCATATGAAGAAACGACTGCTCCTGGCCATCGCCGCCGGGCTCCTTGTGAGCACCGCGGCCTCCGCTCAGACCCTGCGCATCGGCCTGAACGAAGATCCGGACGTGCTCGATCCCCATCGCGCGCGTACCTTCGTCGGTCGCATCGTGTTCACGTCCCTGTGCAACAAGCTCGTCGACATCACCCCGGACCTGAAGTTCACCCCGGAACTCGCCACCGAGTGGCAGTGGAGCGATGACGGCAAGTCGCTGACCTTCAAGCTGCGTCCCGGCGTGAAGTTCCATGACGGAGAGCCTCTGAATGCCGCCGCCGTGAAGGCCAACATTGACCGCGCCCGCACGCTGCCGGACTCGCTTCGCAAGAGCGAGCTGACGTCCGTCGACAATGTCGAGGCCGTCGACGACCTGACCGTGAAGGTCAATCTCTCCCGCGCCGACGCGACCCTGCTGTCGCAACTCTCCGATCGTGCCGGCATGATCATGTCGCCGAAGGCGCTGGCTTCCGCCGATTTCGGTCAGAAGCCCGTCTGCTCGGGTCCTTACAAGTTCGTCGAGCGCGTGCAGAACGATCGGATCGTCCTCGAGAAGTTCGCCGACCATTGGGACGCCAAGAACTTCAACTTCGAGCGCATCGTGTTCCAGCCTATCCCGGATACGACCGTCCGCTTGGCAAACCTGCGCTCCGGCAATCTCGACCTGCTCGAGCGCCTGGCTCCGAGCGACGTTCCGGCCGTCAAGAGCGACTCGAACCTGGTCTTCGCGCCTGTCTCGGGCATCGGCTACCAGGGCCTCACCATCAACACGAACAACGGCGAGCGCGCCAAGTCCCCGCTCGGCCAGGACAAACGCGTCCGTCAGGCACTTGAGCTCTCCATCGACCGCAACGTGATCAACGAGGTGGTGGGTCAGGGCATCTTCCCGCCGGCAGGACAGCCGTTCCCGCAGGCAAGCCCTTATAATAATCCCAAGTTCGGCCCCACCACCCGCGATGTCGCCAAGGCAAAGCAGCTACTGAAGGAAGCAGGCGTCGACCGGGTGAAGCTTGAACTCACCTTCGGCACCAGCACCACCACACAGCAGATCGCTGAAATCATCCAGGCCATGGCGGCTGAGACCGGCTTCGACATCTCGCTGCGCCCGACCGAGTTCGCGGCGATGCAGAAGGAAGCGCAGGCCGGCAACTTCGATGTCAACGTGATCGGCTGGTCCGGCCGCGTCGACCCCGATGGCAACATCCACCCGTTCGTCTCCTGCAAGGGCGCCCTGAACGACGGGAAGTACTGCAACGAGCAGGTCGACAAGCTCCTGAACGAGGCCCGTATTATCAACGACGAGGCCAAGCGCAAGCAGCTTTACGATCAGGCTCAGGAGATCCTGAAGCAGGATCTGCCGATCATCTACACCTACTACCAGCCCTGGCCCTTCGTTCACACGAAGAAGGTGCAGAATTTCAAGCCTTACCCGGACGGAATGATCCGTCTGAAGGGCGTCAAGTTCGCCTCCTGATCTAACGAACACCGCGTGCCCGGCCTCAGAACCGGGCACGCTCCCTCTACTCTGATGCAGGTTCCTTAGGCTGATGCTGCGCTACATCGGACGACGAATACTCATTGCCATCCCGACGCTCATCATCGTGTCGCTGCTGGTCTTTGCCCTGCAGAAGCTCCTGCCTGGCGATCCGGTTCTCACCATGGCAGGCGAGGAGCGCGATCCGCAGGTGCTGGAGTATCTGCGCCAGAAGTACCGCCTGGATGATCCGATCCCGGTTCAGTACTTCGCCTGGATCGGCTCGGCCCTGACGGGCAATCTGGGGATATCGCTGCGCACGGATATCCCGGTTCTCGACCTGATCATGAGCAAGCTCCCGGTCACCCTCGAGCTCGCCATCATGGCCATGATCGTGGCGCTGGCCATCGGCATCCCCACCGGCATCATCTCGGCGGTCAAGAAGGGAACGGCTGTCGATTACACGGCCAACGTGATCGCATTGTCGGGCCTCTCGATTCCCAATTTCTGGCTCGGCATCATGCTCATCATGCTGATCTCCGTGCGCTGGCAGCTCCTGCCCGCTTCCGGATACGTGCCTCCGACCGAAGATCTCTGGCTCAACATCAAGACCATGATCATGCCCGCCTTCGTGCTCGGCACGGGTCTGGCCGCGAGCCTCATGCGCCATACCCGCAGCGCCATGCTCGGCGTCATGCGCTCCGATTACATCCGCACCGCCCGGGCCAAGGGCTTGCTGTCTCGCAAGGTCATTCTGAAGCATGCCCTGCGCAATGCTCTCGTGCCCATCGTAACCCTGTCGACTCTTCTCTTCGGCGAGTTGCTCGCCGGGGCTGTTCTGACCGAGCAGATCTTCACCATTCCGGGCTTCGGCAAGCTCATCGTCGACGCCGTGTTCAATCGAGATTACGCCGTCGTGCAGGGCGTGGTCCTCTGCACGGCTGTCGGGTTCATCTTCATGAACCTCCTGGCCGACGTCCTCTATGTCCTCGTCAATCCTCGCCTGAGGCATTCATCATGACCGCTACAGCCGTTGTCGCCGACGAGGTCGCCCTGCCGAAGAAACGCAGCCGTGTACTCTCCAAGTTCCTGAAGAACAAGAGCGCTGTGGTTGGCGGCGCCATCGTGTTGTTCTTCATTCTGGCTGCCGTCATCGGACCCTATCTGGCGCCCTATGATCCTATCAAGCCGAGCTTCACGAGCATCCGCAAGCCGCCCTCGGATTTGTTCTGGTTCGGCACCGACGAACTGGGGCGCGACATGTTCTCCCGCATGCTCTGGGGTGCACGTGCCTCCATCATGGCCGGTGTCGTGTCGGTTTTCATCGCCATCGCACTCGGCGTGCCTTTCGGTCTTGTCGCAGGCTACTTCGGCGGCTGGATCGATGCGGCCATTTCCCGCGCGACGGATGCCATGCTGGCCATCCCGTTCCTCATCTTCGCCATCGCGCTCGCGGCGTTCCTGGGCCCGAGCCTCACGAATGCGATGATCGCCATCGGTCTGTCCGCCATGCCGATCTTCATCCGCCTCACCCGCGGGCAGGTGCTGACGGTGAAAGCCGAGGATTATGTGGAGGGTGCGCGAGCCATCGGCCTCCCGGATTTCTGGATCATGGTCCGCTACGTTCTTCCCAACGTGCTGCCGCCGATCCTCGTCCAGGGCACGCTCACCATTGCCACAGCCATCATCGCGGAGGCGAGCCTGTCGTTCCTGGGCTTGGGCCAGCAGCCGCCGAACCCCTCCTGGGGCTCCATGCTCAACACGGCCAAGAACTTCATGGAGCAGGCTCCCTGGATGTCGGTATTCCCGGGCTCCGCAATCTTCCTGATCGTGCTCGGCTTCAACCTTCTCGGCGACGGACTGCGCGACGCGCTCGACCCCCGCGAACAGTAGAAACTCGAAATATCGGATAGAACCTCATGTTTACGACACGGCCCGAAATCCTCGGCACCTTCGGCATCGTCACATCGACCCACTGGCTCGCTTCGGCTGCCGGCATGGCGATGCTGGAGAAAGGCGGCAACGCCTTTGATGCCTGCGTCGCCTCCGCCTTCGTTCTCCAGGTGGTCGAGCCGCATCTGGTTGGTCCGTCCGGCGAAGTTCCGGCCGTGTTCTACTCGGCCAAAACGAAGAAGGTCGAGGTGCTCTGCGGCCAGGGCACGGCTCCAGGCGGCGCTTCCATCGAGCACTACAAGCGTGAGGGCCTCAAGCTCATCCCCGGCAACGGCATGCTCGCCACCGTCGTGCCTGGCGCATTCGATGCCTGGATGCTCCTGCTGCGCGATCACGGACTTCTCTCGCTCCGGGAAGTGCTGGAGCCAGCCATCTACTATGCCGAGCAGGGACATCCGCTGTTGCCCCGCGTGGCTGATACCATCAAGGGTCTGAAGGAGTTCTTCGAGACGGAGTGGCCAACCTCCGCCGCGGTCTATCTGCCTGGTGGCGAGGTCCCTAAAGCTCGTCAGCTCTTCCGCAACCCGCAACTCGCCGATACCTGGAAACGCATTATCCGCGAGGCGGAAGCCAAGGGGAGTGACCGTGAGGCGCAGATCGAGGGGGCACGCAATGCCTTCTACAAAGGTTTCGTGGCCGAGGCCATCGACGCATTCGTGCGCAAGACGGAGGTGATGGACCAGAGCGGATCGCGCCATCGCGGCGTGCTCACCGCCGACGACATGGCGAAGTGGCAGGCGTCCTACGACGCTCCGCAGACCTATGACTACCATAACTACCGGGTCAACAAGATCAGGCCTTGGGGCCAGGGTCCTGTGTTCCTGCAGACACTGGCGCTGCTGAAGGGCTTTGATCTTGCTGCCATGGGCCCCACCAGCGGCGAGTTCGTTCACACGGTGGTCGAAGCCATGAAGCTCGCATTTGCGGACCGTGAGGCCTATTACGGCGATCCCGATTTCATCGACGTGCCGATCCAGACGCTGCTGTCGGACGCCTATAATGACGAGCGCCGCAAGCTGATCACCGACAAGGCCTCCCTCGAACTCCGCCCCGGCCGCGTCGAGGGCTACGAGGCCCAGGTCGAGCGTACCCTGAAGGCGCTGCGCGAACTCTCCACCACGGACAAGAAGGTTTCGGGCGGCGAGCCGACTCTGGCTTCCATGCGCTCAGCCCGGCGCGGCGACACGGTTCATATCGACGTCGTCGACCGCTTTGGCAACATGATCGCCGCCATGCCTTCCGGCGGCTGGCTCCAATCCTCTCCGGTCGTTCCGGAACTCGGCTTCATGCTCAACTCCCGGGCCCAGATGTTCTGGCTGGAAGAGAACCTGCCCGCGAGCCTCGCGCCGGGCAAGCGGCCGCGCACCACGCTCACACCGACCCTCGCGGAGAAGGACGGCGAGCCCTACATGGTGTTCGGCTCCCCCGGCGGCGACCAACAGGAGCAGTGGCAGATGCTCCTCTTCCTGCGCCACGCCCACCACGGGCTGAACCTGCAGGAATCTATCGATCTGCCGATGTCGCACACGGCGCACTTCCCCTCCTCGTTCTACCCGCGCGAGCAGAAGCCCGGCCACTTGATGGCGGAGGAGACCTACGGGGCTGAGGTTCTCGATGATCTGCGCGCCCGCGGGCACGAGGTCGAGGTTGCGCCGGCTTGGACGGTCGGACGCCTTGTGGCTGCCAGCCGCGACAAGGACGGACTGCTCCATGGCGCCGCCACCCCGCGCCTCATGCAGGCTTACGCAGTCGGACGCTGAGGAGCCCAGATCATGACTTGGTCGATCATCGCAAAGGATCCCGAGACCGGCTCATTCGGGGTTGCCGTCACCACCAAGTTCTTCGCCGTGGGAGCACTCTGCCCCCATGGCACGGCGAAGATCGGCGCACTTGCCACGCAGGCCCTCGTCAATCCACTTTACGGAACCGACGGCATGAGATTCCTGGCCGAGGGACGGAGCGCCGAGGAGATCGTGACGGTTCTCACTGCACAGGATCCTGGACGGGAATCCCGCCAGCTCCACGTAATCGACCGGGACGGCAGGACCGCGGCGCATACAGGCCGGGACTGCGTCGACTGGTGTGGGCACCTCACGGATGAGGGCGTGTCGGTGGCCGGCAATATGCTGGCTGGCCCGACAGTGGTCCAGGCCACCCTCGACACTTACAAGGAGCGCATGGACCTACCGTTTGCCGACCGGCTTCTGACCGCACTCGATGCGGGACAAGCCGAGGGCGGCGACAAACGCGGCAAGCAATCAGCTGCGCTCAAGGTCTGGCGCGATGAGCCTTACCCCATGCTGGATCTTCGCGTCGACGACCACGCTGAACCGCTGGACGAGTTGCGCCGCCTGTATGGTGTGGCCCACGAGCGTTTCCTGGCCTTCATGGACGCCATGGCAACCCGCTCCAACCCTGGCGGAGTCACGGATCGTGCCTGGATCGACCAGAGAGCGAGCGAGTATCAGGCGCGGCTTGCCGGAAGCGCGTCTTAGAGCGGCTTCTGCAGCACTCTCACTTGCCGTAGGGTCCAAAAGATCCTACGGCCGTTCTGCTTTGTAAGGTGACCTTCCGATGTTCGGCATACCTCTCTTCGACCTCGCCTGGCTCGTGGTTGCGCTCCTGGCGGCTGGCGCCATCACCGGTCTGCTGGCGGGCGTGTTCGGCGTCGGCGGCGGTGCCGTTGCAGTGCCGATCCTTTACGAACTGTTCCGGATCCTAGAAGTGCCGGAGGACGTGCGCATGCCACTCTGCGTCGGCACGTCGCTGGCGATTATCATTCCGACCTCAATCCGCTCCTTCAATGCCCATCGGGCTAAGGGCGCCGTCGACATGACGATCCTTCGCATCTGGGCCGTGCCTGTGGTGCTCGGCGTTGTGATCGGAAGCGTCATCGCCCGCTATGCCCCTGCCGACCTGTTCAAGGCGGTGTTCGTGGTAGTGGCGGGCATATCGGCCATCCGCCTGCTCTTCGGCAAGGATACCTGGCGCTTCGGGCTCGACATGCCGGCAAAGCTCATCATGATCGCCTATGGCTGGCTCATCGGCATTCTCTCGGCGCTCATGGGCATTGGTGGCGGCCAGCTCTCCAACCTGTTCATGACCTTCTACAACCGTCCGATCCATCAGGCAGTGGCTACCTCGTCAGGGCTCGGCATTCTCATCTCGATCCCTGGCGCCCTCGGCTATATCTACGCAGGGTGGCCGCACATGGCTGACTATCCCGACGTAGTCGCCTTTCAGCTGCCCTTGGCTCTCGGCTATGTCTCGCTTCTCGGTTTCGTGCTGTTCATCCCCACCAGCACCTGGATGGCGCCCGTGGGGGCGCGTCTGGCTCATCGCCTCTCGAAGCGTCGGCTCGAAGTGGCTTTCGGCATCTTCCTGCTCCTTGTCTGCGCCCGCTTCGCCGCTAGCCTCCTCACTTGAGCCATGAAAGATCTCCAATCTGCAACGCCAGAAAGGAGATGGCGCGATGACTGAAGCAACGGCAGGACCCCTGCATGCCTTCCTTTCTGGCGTGGGGCGGGACGGTCGCGGGCGCCTGGCTGCCGATGTGCTCGGCTTTCCCGATAAGAATCTGGAAGCCGTTCACGACTACATTCAGTGGCTGTTCCCGCTCCCGACCCGCAGCGCAGCACAGCCGCACTCTCCTATTCTCACACCAGCCGAAATCGCAGCAATCAGAGCCGATCCGCGCGCTGTCGACACCCTCAAGGCGGCGACTGGGCGTATGCTGTGCTTCTATCGGGACACGCGCTGGTGGCTGAGCTCGCACGACCACAATCACCTGCGGATCACGCGAATTCTACACAGCCTTCGGCTGCTCGTAGGGCCCGGCGAGGCGAGGGCTTTTCACAAGGCGATCCTCGCTCTGCACGCGGCGGCCGGAGCCCCCGTCAATCCCCGCAGCCTGCATTATTGGGCTGAGGCCGCAGGCGGCGTGGGCTCTTGAGCGGCCACGTTACTCAGGAAGCATACTTGTTGTGCAGATAGGTAAGGTAAGGCGCCGGGTCGAGACGGCGGCCCGTTTCCCGCTCCAGCAGCTCGTCGCGCATGAAGCGGCGCCCATGCTGCCAGATTCTGGTGCGAAGCTCCTCGGACAGAACACTGTAGTCGCCCGCTTCGATGGAAGAATCGACAGATGGGTTCTGCCTGCGCAGGGTCTCCATCACCTGCGCACCCATGACGTTGCCGATGGTGTAGGTCGGGAACGAGCCGATATAGCCGGTCGACCAGTGGACATCCTGCAGCACGCCGTTGGCGTCGTTCGGAACGGTCAGGTCGAGATCACGCTTGATCGCTGCGTTCCAGGCACCGGGAAGGTCGGAGACCGGAAGCGAGCCGTCCATCAGCGCGCATTCGATGTCGACGCGCAGCATGATATGGAAATCGTAAGTGAGTTCATCCGCCTCGACCCGGATGAAGCCGGGCTCGACTCGCGTGACGGCGCGATAGAACTCCTCGGCACTCACGTCGCCGAGTTGATCGGGGAAATGCCGCTGCAGGTCAGGGAAGTGCCGCTCCCAGAACGTGCGGCTGCGGACGATGTGGTTCTCCCAGAGGCGCGACTGGGATTCGTGGGCGCCGAAGCTGGTGCCGCCGACTGCGTAAAGCCCCACAAGATCCGTCGCCAGGGTCGTGCGGGTATAGGCCGGGTCGACGCCCTGCTCGTAGAGCCCGTGGCCGACCTCGTGAGCCGTGCCGAACATTGATGCAGGAAGATAGTTGCGGTTGTAGCGGGTGGTGATCCGCACGTCGTTGCGAGTGAACGAAACCTCGAAGGGATGTACGGTGGTATCGAGACGTCCGCGCTGGAGATCATAACCGAGCTTCTCCGCGAGGCTCAGGCCGAAAGCCCGCTGCCCCTCATCCGGAAAATCGCGGAACAGGAAATCCGATCGCGGCCGCGGCCGTGAGCGGGCGGCGGCGAGGATCGGCAACAATCCGTCCCGCAGCTTCGAGAACAGTCCCTTGAGGCTCGCTGCGGTTTCGCCGGGCTCGTAGATCGACACCATGGCATCATAGGGATGCTCGGACCAGCCGATGCAATCGGCATAGGCACGGGAGAGCTCGACGGTCTTTGCCAGATGAGGCTCATAGATCGAGAACTCGCTCTTAGACCGCGCCTCGATCCAGGCCGACTGCGCCACGGTGCGTAGGGACGCCCGTTCCTGGATCAGGGATGCCGGCACGCTGCGGTGATGCTCAACGGCGTGCCGCGTCTGCTCGACCATGCGCCGCTCGGCCGCGTCCGCCGGCACTCCTTCGAGAGCCCGCTCGGCCTCGTTGAGAGCCCTTTCCGTCTCGGATGCGAGAAGAAGATCGCGGGCGACGCGGGTCAAGGTCGCGATCTGATGGCCACGGGTTTCCGCGCCGCCCGCAGGCATCATGGTGCGGGAGTCCCATGTGAGCAGGGAGGTTGCGTTCAGCACGTCGTTGACGGCGGCAATGCGCTCCTGGAGCGCTGCGAAGGAGGCTTGCTGGGTCATTGTCGATCTCTGATCTTATTCAGTGCCGCCGGTGTTGAGATGGCAGGCGGAGAAGCGGCCGGGCCCGATGGCCGCCAGCGGCGGGGCCTCGCGCTTGCAGCGTGGGCCGGCGAAGGGGCAGCGGGGGTGGAAGTGGCATCCGCTCGGCGGATTGAGCGGAGATGGAATTTCGCCCGCGATGGGGCGGAAATTCTTTCGGCCCACGCCCACACGAGGAACGCTCTCGAACAGCGCTCGGGTATAGGGGTGATTGGGATTGGCGTAGAGCTCGCTGGTGGGCGCCAGCTCGACGATGCGCCCGAGATACATGATCGCGACACGGTCGGACACGTGGCGCACCACGCCGAGATCGTGGCTGATAAAGATACCTGTCAGGTCGAGATCCCGGCGCAGATCCATGAACAGGTTGAGCACCTGTGCCTGGATCGACACGTCGAGCGAGGCCACGGGCTCGTCGAGCACGAGGAGATCCGGCTTCATGGCGAGCGCACGCGCAATCGCGATGCGCTGCCTCTGCCCGCCGGAGAACTGGTGCGGGAAACGGCGGCGGTAGCTCGGGTCAAGACCGACGCGGCCGAGCATGTCGGCCACGTAGGAATCGGCCTCTCGCGACTTGACGATCTTGTGCGCGACCGGACCCTCGGCCACCGTATCGCCGATGCGGATGCGCGGGTTGAGGCTGGCAAACGGATCCTGATGGATCATCTGAACGCGTGTCGTCAGCTTCTGCGTGCGCCGCCCCTGCTCCTTAGCAACGGGAGCGTTGCCGAACAGAATCTTGCCGTCGCTCGGCGTATAGATCCCGGCAATCATGCGCCCCAAAGTCGACTTTCCGCAGCCGGACTCGCCGACGAGGCCCACGACCTCGCCCTTGCCGACGCTGAGGCTGACATCCGTCACGGCACGGACGACCTCGGTGGTTCGGCCGGCGCCGAGGAGGCCTGCGATCCGCTCCCCGAGATTGGGGTGCTTTACGAAGCGCTTCGATACGTGGTCGATGTCAAGGAGAGCGGCTGGCATGAAACGGGCTCGATCGGGTAATGGCAGAGGGCGGTGCGTCCGTCCTCGAAATGCTGGACAGGCGGAGTGGTGGTGCAGGCAGGCCCTGCTTTGGCGCAGCGAGGCGCGAAGGCGCAGCCTTGCGGGAGATTGGCAAGGGACGGAGTCGAGCCGGGAACCTGCGGCAGCTTCGTGCCGGGCTCGTGCTCGGCCGGCACGGAGGCCAAGAGCCCTGCCGTGTAAGGATGACGCGGCGACGCGATGACGTCGGCGGCAGGACCGCTTTCGACTACACGTCCCGCATACATGACGCAGATATCGTCTGCGAGGCTCGACACAACGGCGAGATCGTGTGTCACCCACACGAAAGCTGTGCCCGTCTCATCGGCGAGACGTCGCACCTCCGCGAGAATCTGGCCCTGGATGGAAACGTCAAGCGCTGTGGTAGGCTCATCGGCGATGATGACCGCCGGGCTGTGCAGAAGCGCCGTCGCAATGGCTACACGCTGACGCATGCCGCCGGAGAGCTGATGCGGATAGGCCTCGAGACGCTCCTCAGGACTCGGAATGCCGACCTTGGCGAGCGCATCACGTGCCTTCAAACGAGCAGCCTTGCGGGAGACCTTTGCGTGCGCCCGCACTGCAGCGATCATCTGCGTCCCGATCTTTAGAACCGGGTTCAGCGTCATCATCGGGTCTTGGAAGACCATGGCGATCTGGGCGCCGCGGACCTGACGCATGGCATCGCCCTTGAGGCGGGTGATATCCTTGCCATTGAGAAGGATTTCGCCGCCTGCGACTTTGCCAGGTGCTTCGATCAGACCCAGGATCGAGTAACCCGTCACGCTCTTGCCCGAGCCGGACTCGCCCACGAGCCCAAGGATGCGGCCGCGGGCTACCTCGAAGCTGACGCCATCGACTGCCCTCAGAACGCCAGCTCGTGTCTGGAACTGTGTCTGCAGATTGTTGACGCGAAGAACGGCATCGCTCATCGGCTGTTCCTCGGGTTCAGAATGCTGCGAACTTGGTCGCCCACGAGATTGATGGCAACGACCGTCAACATCAGGGCGATGCCCGGGTAGATCGAGATCCAGTAGCGGCCGGACAGCAGGAACTGGAAGCCGTTGGAGATCAGTGAGCCAAGCGACGGCTGGGTGATTGGAAGGCCGAGGCCGAGGAAGGACAGCGTCGCTTCGAGCGCAATGGAATTTGCCACCTGCACCGTCGCCACGACAATCAGAGGCGGCAGCGCGTTGGGAAGGAGGTGTCGGAACAGAACATGGCGCGCTGGAAGCGGTGTCGAAAGCGCGGCCTCGATATAGTCCTTGCGCCGCTCGGCACTCGCCGCGCCATGGGTAGTGCGGGCGAAGTAAGCGTATTGCGCGGCGACCAGCGCGGCAACGAGCTGCATGAGCCCCTGCCCAAGCATTGCAACGAGAACCAGTGCCAAAAGGATCGCCGGCAGGGAGAGCTGCAGGTCGATGACGCGCATGATCAGCGCCTCGACGCGGCCGCCGTAATAAGCAGCGATGAGGCCGACCGTGGTGCCAAGGACCAACGCCAGGGTGCCGGCCATGACGCCGACGATCAGGCTCGTGCGCAGTCCGTAGAGGATCGCGGAAAAGATGTCGCGCCCGGCAGCATCGGTGCCGAGCCAATGGACATAGCCGCCTGATCCCACCTCACCGGGCTCAAGTCGCGCATCGAAGAGGTCGAGCGCCTCCTGATTATAGGGGTCCTGAGGCGCCACGAAAGGGGCGAGGACGGCCATGAGCACCACGACCACCACGACGATCAACGCGGCTACAGCGACGGGACTCTGCCGATAGTCCGACCAGAAGCTGGAAAAACGAGTCCAGGTCGTCTCGGCAGGCAGAGTAAGTGCGGGAGAGCTAGTCATGAGGCGGCCTTTACGCGAATGCGCGGATCGAGTTGGCCGTAGATGAGGTCGACCACGAGATTGATCATGACGAAGAGGAACACCACAAGGATGAGATAGGCGACCATTACAGGACGGTCGAGCACGGTGATGGAATCGATGATCAGCTTGCCCATGCCAGGCCAGTTGAACACCGTTTCCGTCACCACCGCGAAGGCAAGGGTCGAGCCGAGTTCAAGGCCAAAGACCGTCACGATCGGGATCGAGATGTTCTTCAGCACATGCAAGCCCACGACTTTGCCTTCGGAGAGGCCCTGGGCGCGGGCGAAGCGCACGTAGTCTGAGCTCATCACCTCGACGGTGCCGGCTCGCGTCAGGCGAATGAGGAGACCGAGCTTGAACAAGGCAAGATTCAACGCTGGCAGGAGGATGTGGCTCCACCCTTCAAGCGAGGTAATCGACAGGTTCATGCCGAGCACTTCCGTCGTCGGCCCACGCCCTCCGGAGGGCAGCCATCCCAGTTCGACGGCGAAGACCATGATGAGTAGCAGCCCGACCCAGAAGCTGGGCACGCTGAAGCCGAGAACCGAGAAGCCCATGATCGCCTTGGCGGATAGCGAGTCCGGCTTGTATCCGGCCCACAGGCCGAGCGGAATTCCAAGGCAGGTGGCAATCAGCATCGCCGTCAGCGCGAGCTCCAGTGTTGCCGGCAAGCGCGACAGGATCAGGCTCAGCACGGGGAGGCGGTAGATGAACGACTCGCCCAGATCTCCGTGAAGCATGTTGTTCATGAAGACGAAGTACTGTTCGACCAACGGACGGTCGAAGCCGTAGCGCTGGATCAGCGCCTCGCGAAGCGCTTGGTCGGAGGCCGGATCGATCATCACGTCGATCGGGTTGCCGATAGCATAGACGCCCAGGAACACGATGATCGACATGGCGATCACGACCATGAGTGCCTGCAGAACGCGTTGAATGAGAAAACCGATCATGCTGTCCCGTGAGTGGACTTCAATCTGGGTGCCAGGCGACCACCACCCGGCATTCCACGAATGTCACCAATGAAAAAGCCGGAGGGAAAGCTCTTTCCCTCCGGAAGAAACCAGCCGGATGGCTCCGGCTGATGGTGTCGGGATCAGCTCTTCGGCTTGATCTCGTAGGCCAGGGTTTCCTGGTCAACCCGCGGCGGGATGGTCAGCATGCCCTTCTTGGCAGCCCAGACCGTCTGGATCTGCACGGTCGGGATCAGCGCGCGGTCGTTCATGGAGACCTCTGTAACCTTCTCGAACAGGGCGCGCCGCTTGGTGTCATCCATCGTGCGTGAGCCTTCCTGCAGCAGCTTGTCCACCTCCGGGTTGGAGTAGCCCTGCTTGTTGAAGGCGCCGAGGCCAACCTGCGGGTCTGCCGTGTGAACGAGCGAGCCATAGGTGTAGCTCGCCTCGCCGGTCAGCGTGCCCCAGCCGCTCATCCAGAGCGAGAACTCGCCCTTCTGCTGAGCCGGGAAGAACACAGTGCCGTTAAGGGCATTGGCATTCACCTTCAGGCCTGCACGAGCCCACATCTGCGAGAGAGCCTCGCACACCGCCGCATCGCCCGGAAGACGGTTGTTGGTGCAGTGGAAGTCGATCTCGAAGCCCTTGGGATAGCCCGCATCGGCCAGAAGCTGCTTCGCCTTCGCCAGATCGTAGGGCTTCTCCGGCAGGTTCTTGTTGCCACCAAAGAAGGTAGCGGGCATCAGCTGGTTGGCCGGACGGCCCAGGCCCTCGAGCACGACCCGCACGAGCGTCTTGCGGTCGATGGCGAGATCCATGGCTTCGCGAACCTTGGGATCGCGCAGCGGGTTGGCATCGATCTCCTTGCCGTCGACCTTGACCTTCTTGGGCAGGGTCTCCTTCACGTTCGGCGTGAGATTCAGGAAGTAGACCGAGTCGGCCACGAAGGTGTCGACCGACTTGTCCTTCTGCATCGCGGCATAGTCGGTGGCCGGCACGTAGTTGACGAGGTCCACCTGGCCGGATTTCATCGCCGCCATGCGGGCCGGATCGCTCGGGATCTCCTTGCGGACGACCTTCTGCCAAGGCTGCTTGCCGCCCCAGTAATTCTCGTTCCGCTCGAGGACGAGGTCGCCCTTGGGCTCCCAGGAGACGAACTTGTACGGGCCGGTGCCGATGGCAGCCTTGCCGGAGTTGAACTGCTCGTTACGAGCTTCCATGCCGACATTCTTCGAAACGACGAAGAGGCGGATGAAATCGTTCGGCAGAGTCGGAGCCGGGGCCTTCGTCTTCACGTGCAGGGTGTACTTGTCGGCGACTTTCGTCTCCGCCACCTGCTTCGTGTAGATCGTCATGCTCATCGGGCCGGTCACGACCGGAATGCGGTCGATCGAGAACTTCACGTCCTCGGCTGTGAGCTCGGATCCGTCGTGGAATTTTACACCCTCACGGATCTTGAACTCCCAGGTCGTATCGTCGATCGGCTTCCACGAGGTCGCAAGACCTGGCTTCAGACCGAGATTGTCGTCCGACATGACAACGGTATCGAAGATATGGCGCAGAGCCTCCGCCTGGCTGCCCAGGGTCGACCAATGCGGATCGATAGAGTCCGGACCGGCACGCAGACCCATGGTGAGAGTTTGCGCCGATACCCCGCCGCTGAGCACGGTACCAAGGACGAGAGCTGCTGCGAGTGTTCCGCCCAGCTTGAAGTTTTGTTTCAATTCACTTCCCCTCTTGCTAAGACCCTGGCTTTTCGTCCAAGGTGTTCTTATCGATTAGAACGGTAGGTCACCCGAACAAGAAAAGTCAACAGCACCTTGCCCAAACTCCAATCAGCACCTGACGCTTATGAAGGCATCCGTTATAGTGAAACGGAACAGAGCCCTGATGAGCGGATTCTTGCCAGCTTGGCGGGAGCGCTTGATCGCACTCTCCCTGTGCCGCTTGGCACGCAGCTGCGTGGACTGATCGAATTCGGGATTGCTCTGGGCGAATTGCCGACCGGCCAGCGCCTGCCCTCCGTGCGTGAGTTGGCGGAGCGGGCTGGGATCGCGCATATGACCGTCGCCACGGTCTACAGGGAGTTGCGCGAGTCCGGCCTCATCGAGGCAAAGCCAGGAGCCGGCACCTATGTAGGCGATGGGCATAACAGCGACGGTCTGCGCTCCCTTGCCATTCGGAAAATCCAGCGTCGGGTTGAAATGCTCTTCAATGAGGCGGAACAACTGGGACTTGCTCCATCGGTTGTGTCGTCGCTCGTGAATGCCCGCGCCGCGCGCGGCCCCACGCCGACGCGCCCGCTGCGTCTCGTCATGGTCGGCAACTTCATCGAGACAACCCAGCAATACGCCAACCGCATTCAGGACCATCTCGGCTCTGAAGACACTATCGCCGTCACGACGGTGGACGCCCTTCATGCAGGAGAGGCCTTTCCCCTGCCCTGTGACATCTGCGTGACGCTGGCGCATCGTCGCGGCGAAGTCGAACACCTCGTACCAACCGGCATCCCGGTCGTCGGGCTGAGCTTCATCCCTGCCGAGGAGACGCGAGCCCAGCTCGCGATGCTCGATCCCATGGCACGGGTTGGCCTCGTGTCGATCTTCCCCGAATTTGCCGCTTTGATGAAGCCCGGCGTTCTGCGCTTTGCGCCTCACGTATCGGCGGTGGACGTCCGGCTGATCACGGCCCCCGATCTTGCGACCTTTCTCACCCAGGTCGACGTGGCGATCTACGCCAGTGGCGCCGAATCGGCAGTGAGAAAGCTCCTACCGCCCGGTCGGCAGGCCCTGGAATTCCGTTATGTGCCGGACCCGCATGCAATCCGCGCCACGCTGCTGCCCGTGATCGAGCGTCTGCGCTCGTCGATCGTGTTTCAAGAGGAAGTGCCTTCATGAAAATCAGTGAGATGAACTGGCTTCAGGTGGAAGAATACCTGAAGACGGATGATCGCGCCGTCGTACCGCTGGGCTGCACGGAGCAGCACGCCTATCTAAGCCTTTCGGTTGACAGCATCCTAGCCGAGCGTGTGGCCTCTGAAGCCGCTGCACCGACGGGCGTTCCGGTCTTCCCGGTTCAGGCCTACGGCATCACCCCTTATTTCATGGCTTATCCCGGCACGGTCTCGCTGAAGGCCGACACTTACCTGCGGATCATCACGGATATTCTCGATTCCCTGAAACGCACCGGCTTTCGCCGCATCCTCTTCGTCAACGGGCATGGTGGCAATACGCCGGGCCATACAGCAGCTATCGAATGGATGGGCGAGAATCCCGAGTGCCGTGTGAAATTCCACAACTGGTGGAATGCTCCCCGCACCTTCGAGAAGGTGAAGGAGATCGACCCAGTCGCCTCGCATGCCTCCTGGATGGAGAACTTCCCCTGGACACGCCTGCCCGGCATCGAGCAGCCGTCTCATCAGAAGCCCATGGTCGACTTGGAGCGCATGCGGACCTTCGGCCCTGAGGGCGTGCGCGAGATCCTGCAGGATGGCAATTTCGGCGGATACTTCCAGCGGTCCGACGAGGACATGAACGCCATCTGGTCGGTGGCCATCGACGAGACCCGCGCGTTGATCGAGAACTGGTGATGAACGAGAACACGATCCTGATCTGGGGCGCCGGCGCTATCGGCGGCACGCTCGGCGCCTATTTCGCCCGCGCGGGCGAAGATGTGCTTCTCGTCGACCTCGTCGAGCCACATGTGGAGGCGATGAAGCGCGACGGCCTATTCATCGAAGGTCCTGTGGAAACCTTCCGCCAGCCCGTGCAGGCCGCGGTGCCCGCCGAGGTGACGGGGCAATTCAAACGCATCATTCTCGCGGTCAAGGCGCACCATACCCGTGATGCCGTGCGCGCCTTGAAGCCCCATCTGGCGGAAGACGGCACCGTGCTCTCCGCCCAGAACGGGTTGAACGAAATCATCATCGCCGAAGAGATCGGCGCCGAGCGCACGGTCGGATGCTTCGTCAATTTCGGCGCCGACTGGCTGGAGCCTGGGCGTATTCTTTTCGGCAACCGCGCGGCCGTTGCGGTTGGCGGGCTAGACGGACAGGCGACGGACATAGTGCGCGACTATCACCGCCTGCTCTCAATCTTCGAGCCCAGGGCGGTGCTCACCGACAACATCTGGGGCTACCTCTGGGGTAAGCTCGGTTACGGCTCCCTGCTCTTCGCGACTGCGCTGACGAATGCCTCCATGTCGGAAAACCTGGCTTCGGAGTGCCACTTCCCGGTCTATCACCTTCTTGGTCAGGAAGTGATGGCGGTGGCGAAAGTCCGCGGCGTAAAGCCTCTGGGCTTCAATGGTTTTGATCCCGACGCCTTCATGCCCGGCTCGGACGAGGCCGCCGCGAGGCGCTCCGTTGCCGACATGGCCGAATTCAATCGTCACACGGCGAAGACCCATTCCGGCATCTGGCGCGATCTGGCCGTGCGCAAGCGCAAGACCGAGGTTGACGCACAAATCGCCATCATTGGCACCCTCGGCCAGGAGGCGGGCATCCCCACGCCGGCCATCAACAAGCTTGTTGCGCTGATCCACGACATCGAGGACGGCCGCCGAGAACAATCCTGGTCCACGCTCGACGAGATGCTCAACCTATGAAACTCGACTTTACCAACCGCCGTGTTGCTGTCACCGGGGCGGCACAGGGCATCGGGCGCAGCATCGTCCAGTCTCTTGCAGCTGAGGGCGCTCATGTATGGGCCCTCGATCTTGATGAAGCCGGCCTGCGTGTAGCCACCGAAGCTGGAGCCAACGCAACCCGAACCCTCGACCTCGCGGATCGCGCTGCCGTCACGGGTGTCTTCGCCGATATGGCGGAGGCGCTTGGGGGCATCGATATCCTCGTCAACTGCGCCGGAGGCGTCCGGGGCCAGGTGGCGAGGCCCATCGAGGAGGTGAGCGAGCAGGATTGGCTCGTTCTGTTCGAGGCTAATGTGCATGGCGCATTCTGGTGCTCGCAGGCAGCGGCTCCTCACATGAAGCGTGGACAATTTGGGCGCATCGTCAACATCTCGTCCGGCGCCGGACTGCGTCCGAGCCTTACTGGCATTCAGGCCTACACCGCCTCCAAGCACGCGCTCGTCGGTCTGACCAAGCAGCTGAGCTTCGAACTTGGCCCGTTCGGGATCACCGTGAACAGCGTGGCGCCCGGCTTCGTGCTGTCGAACCCTGCCACGCAGCGTCAATGGGAGAGCTACGGCCAGGAGGGGCAGGCGCGCTTGGTGGAAAGCATCCACACCCGCCGCCTTGGGTATCCGCAGGACATTGCCAACGCAGTGATGTTTCTCGCGTCCGATGCGGCTGCCTGGATCTCGGGGCAGATCATCTCCGTGGATGGCGGGCGATCCTGAACCGCCACCGAACCTCAGATGACGTCAGACAAGGAATTGTGAGCACCATGGACGATATGAGCAGCCAGCCCTGGACATGGGATGAGCAGACCTGGCGCGACAAGGTAGACCATGTGCGCGCCGGGCGCTCGTTGAAGCCTGCTCGATGGAAAAACGGTGCCCGCTGCGCCGTCGCCTTCTCGTTCGATTCCGACCATGAGACGAACGAGCTGCGCGATGGCGGTAAGTCCATCGGCCGCATGTCGCAGGGCCAGTACGGCAACCGCCAAGGCGTGCCGCGTATTCTGAATGCTCTTGCCAGATACGATGCCAAGGCGACATTCTTCGTCCCGGCCGTCGCTGCCCTGCTGTATGAAGACGAGCAGCGGCGCGTCGTGGCGGAGGGTCACGAGATCGGCATCCATGGTTGGATCCACGAGCTCAACAGCCAGCTGCCGTACGAGATCGAACGGGACCTGATGTTCCGCGCGACGGACACCCTGGAGCGGATCACGGGCGTGCGCCCGGTCGGCCTGCGCACTCCTTCCTGGGATTTCAGCCCGAGCACGTTGCGGATCGAGCGCGAGCTCGGGCTCCTGTATGATTCTTCTCTGATGGCCGACGATGACCCTTACGAGCTGCTGGAACAGGGAGAGCCGACAGGCATCGTGGAACTGCCCGTGGAGTGGATCCGCGACGACGCGGTCTATTTCAACATGCACCGCTTCAACGGCCTTCGCCCGCATACCCCGCCGACCGCCGTCTACGACATCTTCTTCCGCGAGTTCGAGCGGGCCTATGAAGAAGGTGGCCTGTTCCTTCTGACCATGCACCCGCACGTGACCGGTTACCGCTCCCGCATCTGGATCCTGGAAAAGCTTCTGGAGGAAGTCACACGACGGTCGGACGTATGGGTAACAACCCATGCGGAGATCGCAGCTTTCGTGAAGGAGCAGGGCCTCTGATGGAGCGTCCTGCTCATGCCCGCGATGTCGGCCTCGCCTGCGGCGCTCTGCCGACGGGTGAGATGAACAGCATCACAGATGTGCCGGGTGTTCGTGTCGGTCACCGCACCCTCGTGGATGGGGAGATCCGCACCGGAGTGACAGCCATCATCCCCCATGCCGGAAACCTCTATCGCGAGAAGCCGATGGCGGCCGTTCACGTGCTCAACGGCTTCGGAAAGAGCGCCGGCTTGGTGCAGGTGGAGGAGCTGGGCACGATCGAGACCCCGATCCTTCTGACCAACACCCTCTCGGTCGGCACCTGCTGCACAGCGCTGGTGCGTCACGCAATTGAACACAACCCAGACATCGGTCGGGAGACCGCCACGGTGAATCCCCTCGTGTTCGAATGCAACGACGGCTATCTCAACGACATCCAGGCGCTCGCTGTTACCGAGGAGGATGCACGCATCGCTCTGGCGAACGCCTCCTCCCACTTTGATGTCGGCTCGGTGGGTGCCGGCTGCGGCATGAGCACCTTCGGCTTCAAAGGTGGCATCGGCACCTCGTCCCGGCGCCTCGACCTCGAAGGCCATAGCTATCACCTGGGCATTCTCGTCCTGTCCAATTTTGGGCGGGCCGGCGATCTGCGCCTCCCTGACGGCAGGGTCATCGCTCCACCTCAAATAGCGACCGACGGGCGGGCCACGGAGAAGGGCTCGATCATCATCATTGCAGCCACTGATGTTCCAATGAACGATCGACAGCTCAAGCGCGTCATCCGCCGCTCCGGTGTCGGACTCGCGCGCCTCGGATCCTTTTGGGGCCACGGCAGCGGTGACATTGCGCTAGGTTTCACAACGGCCAATGTTCTCTCACACGACGAGAGGACGGCGCTGATCGGCATCCGCATCCTGAACGAGAACCGCATCGATCTGCTCTTCGAGGCCATGGCCGATGCCACGCAGGAGGCCGTTCTCGATGCGCTCGTCGCCGCCGGCTCCATGACCGGCCGCTCCGGACACCATCGACCCGCCCTGACCGACGCTCTTTAACTCTTTTCAGAGGACGCCCGACCTCATGACCAGCAACAGCATATCCGGCAACGACTTCGCCCTGGCCGTTCATGGCGGTGCGGGAACGATTCTGCGCAGCAAGATGACGCCCGAGCGGGAGGCGGCCTACCACGCTGGCCTGCGCCGTGCCCTCGCAGCAGGCCGTGTCATTCTCGCCGACGGCGGCAGCGCGCTCGATGCAGCGACCGCCGCCGTAATGGCTCTCGAAGACGAGCCGCTTTTCAACGCCGGACGAGGTGCGGTCTATACCTCGGCCGGCAAGCAGGAAATGGATGCAGCCGTCATGGACGGGCGCGACCGCTCTGCCGGTGCAGTTGCCGGAATCTGCGGCCCACGCAATCCGGTTCTCGCCGCCCGGGCCGTGATGGAGCATTCCGGCCACGTGCTGCTCATCGGTGAAAGCGCCATGGAGTTCTGTCGCCGGCAGGGCTTGGCTTTCGAGGAGACCTCCTACTTCTACACCGAGCAGCGCTGGCAGGCCCTGCAGGAGACGCTCGCCATGCGCCAGAGCGGCGCGGACGACCAGGACGAGTCGCGCAAGCACGGCACGGTCGGGGCAGTGGCCCGCGACCAGCATGGCAATCTCGCAGCTGCCACCTCCACGGGCGGCATGACGGCGAAATCCCCTGGGCGGGTGGGCGACAGCCCCGTCATCGGCGCCGGAACCTGGGCGGACAACGAAACCTGCGCCGTGTCGGCGACCGGCCATGGAGAGATATTCATTCGCTACGCAGCCGCGCACGAGATCGCCTCCCGCATGCGCTATGCCGGCCAGAGCTTGGACCAGGCATCGCGTGCCGTCGTCATCGACATGCTCGCTCCGGCAGGCGGCTCGGGCGGCATCATTGCCGTGGATCGCGCCGGGAATGTGTCCCTGCCCTTCAACTGCTCCGGCATGTACCGCGGCATCGT
Organism: Microvirga sp. BSC39; assembly: GCF_000739015.1. GTDB lineage: Bacteria > Pseudomonadota > Alphaproteobacteria > Rhizobiales > Beijerinckiaceae > Microvirga. The sequence goes on along the minus strand of NZ_JPUG01000068.1, from coordinate 98,345 downwards.
CAGACAGGATAGCAGGCTCCTCACGGGGATCTACGACGAGCCCCTCGTCGAATTCCAAGAAGCTTAGCCCTCCTGAAAATCGAGAGGAAGGAGCCGGTTCATCGCCATGGATCCGGCCCTATATGCCCTTGCCGTACCCGTCCGAGCAGAGGAGACCGCGCATGCCACTGAACGACAATCCCGTCTGGTTCATTACGGGTTGCTCCACCGGCTTCGGGCGAGAGCTCGCCCAGGCTGTCCTGCGCCGGGGGTGGCGCGCGGTCGTCACGGCCCGCGACGTCGGCAGGGTGCAGGATCTGACACAGGGGCATGAGGATAACGCCCTCGCCCTGTCGCTCGACGTTAACAAGCCCGGTCAGATCGCCGCTGCCGTGAAAGCGGCGGAGGACCGCTTCGGGTCCATCGACGTGCTGGTGAATAATGCCGGCTACGGCTACCAATCCTCCATCGAGGAAGGCGACGACGCCGAGATCCGGGCTCAGTTCGATACCAACGTCTTCGGCCTTGCGGCCATGACCCGGGCCGTGCTGCCCGGCATGCGTGCCCGCCGCCGCGGCCATATCATCAATATCTCCTCCCAGGCGGGCTTCATCGGCTTCGAGGGTTCCGGATACTATGCGGCGACCAAGCATGCCGTGGAGGGCATGTCCGACTCGCTCTCCCGGGAGGTAGCTCCGCTCGGCATCAAGGTGACCTGCGTCGAACCGGGGCCGTTCCGCACGGACTGGGCCGGTCGATCCCTGCAGCAACGGCGCCCGATGATCGCCGATTACCAGAACACCGTCGGAGCACGGCTCGAGGCCACCGCCAATATCAGCGGAAAGCAGCCGGGCGACCCAGTGCGGGCGGTGGAGGCGATCATCAAGGTGGTCGAGGCGGAGGACCCACCCAAGCATCTGGTGCTAGGCTCCATCGCTCTCGAAGGGGTCCGGAGCAAGCTGAAGGAAACCCTGGCGGAGATCGAAGCCTGGGCCGAAACGAGCCGGGGCGCGGATTACCCTGAGGGTGAACGCTAGGAGCGGTTTGCAGTCCCGGCAAGCCGGCGGTTATCATAAGAGCAGTCCTGGCGCCTGTGAGGCGCACCCGCATATCCCCGCTATCCTGAAGGGAGTTGACCGGCCATGAGCCTTGAATCCGTTCGCGCCTTTCTCGCCCAGAACGCACCGGATCTCGAGATCATGGAAATGCAAACGAGCACCGCCACTGTTGCCCAGGCGGCGGAAGCTCACGGTGTCGGGCCGGAGAGAATCGCCAAAACCCTGTCCTTGAGAGTCGGCGAGAAAAGCTTCCTCGTAGTTACGAGCGGCACTGCGCGGTTGGACAACAAGAAGGTGAAGGCGACGTTCGGAGGCAAGGCGTCGATGCTGGATGCGGTGCAGGTCCACGCGTTGACAGGACATCCCGTCGGCGGCGTCTGCCCTTTCGGCTTGGCAACGCCCTTGCCCGTCTATTGCGACATCTCGCTGAAAGCCTACGACGAGGTCGTGCCGGCTGCGGGCTCTACCCATACGGCCGTGCGCATCGCCCCCCAGCGCATGGCCGATCTTGTCGGCGCCGACTGGGTGGATGTGTGCCAGTAACGTGCTGAGCATGCAAAAACCCGGCATCTTACGATGCCGGGCTTATCAGAAAATCCTGGAGATCAGCGGGCCTTCATGGCCGTATCGGGGAAGTCGCTGAAGAGGCCGTCGACGCCGAGTGCGTAGAACGCCTTGTACTCGGCCGCCGGATCGCCCTTGAAAGTCGAGGCCAGACGCTTCGCCTCGTTGCGGAAGGTCCAGGTGAACACTTGGAGGCCCGCGGCATGGGCGTCCTTCACGACGCTGGACGGTTCGGCGAGAACACGATCCTGCTCGTCGGCTTTTCCGTCACCGTTGAGATCATCCGCCTTACCGTCGTTGTTCTGATCGACCTGCTTGGTTGGGAGGATGTAGGGCTTCCACGGCGCCAGGATGTCGGCGTAGGACTTGACCTCGGCCAAACCTTCCTTCGTCAGAAGGTCCTTGTAGGTGCGCTTGTCGCCGACCACGACGAAGTCATAGGGTTGGGCGTAAGGCGCGCTGAGGACGATGTTGCCGTCCTTGTCAACGTCCTCCGCGTCCAGCAGCTGCGCCAGCTTAACGTCGATTCGCGTATTCAGGTACTTCAGGTTTGCCACCTCGAAACTCTGGATGACGACGGGGGCAGATGCATCGGCCCAGCCGGCCTCCTTCAGGACGTTCACCAGCCGGTCTTCCATCGGCAGGCCGAGAGCGGCATGGAAGGTGGAGTGCTTGGTCTCTGGAGCGATGCCAACAGCCCTCCCCCTTGCAGAGCCCTCCTTCTTGGCGAGATCGATCACCTCCTGCAGGGTCGGAACCTGGAATTGGCCGTTCTTCGATTGATCGCGATCAGCCATGGCCTGCTTGGCGCGAAGCTGCTTGATCTCGGCGAGGGTGAAGTCGCTCGCGAACCAGTCGGTCGTATCGACACCATCGACCTTGCGGGTGGTCTTGCGGGACGCAAACTCGGGCCGGTTCGCCACATCGGTCGTGCCGCTCAGCATCGGCTCGTGCCGAGCGATCAGCACGCCATCCTTGGTTACGACGAGATCGGGTTCGATGTAGTCGGCCCCCATGTCGATGGCCATCTTGTAGGCCTCAAGGGTATGTTCGGGCAGATAGCCGCTGGCGCCACGATGGGCAACCACGATAGTCGGCGCACCGGTCAGTGTTTTTTCCTGAGCCTGGGACGATCCGATCATTGTCGGCAGAATGACAGTGACGGATCCGAGCAGTGCAAGATAGTTCATGATATCTCCTCCTGGACAGGTCTCTAGCGACGCTTCTGTGACGCCGTGATGACCATCGCATCGCCGCAACTATCGCAGTCGAAATCTGATGCAACAAGCGCCGGTTCAGCTATCAGACGGAAAGGTGGACCTCACGAATTCCCATGCGGCCACGAGATGGCGGCGCATGGCCTCCTCCGCGTTGTCGGGATCACGGGCGAGGATGGCTTCGAAGATAGCTTCATGTCCGGCGCAGTTCATCTGGTCGATGCCCGCACCGCGCTTCATGGAGCGCCAATGCTGGGTCAGCCAATCCACATAGGCCTTATGGATCGCCGGGTAGATCGGGTTTCCAGGGATTCGATAAAGGACCGCGTGAAACGCAGCGTCGGTCTCGTCAAACAGAACTGAATTTCCGATTGCCTCCCGGTTGGCGTCGAGGGACGCCCGGAGATCTTCGAGGTCGTCACGCCGCGCGTGCTTGGCGGCCCAGCGCGCGAGCGCCGTCTCCATGAAGATCCGGGTCTCGAAGAGATTCCAGACACCTTTCCGGTCGACCATAAGATGACCGACAAGATTACCCACTTTGTCGACGGCGATCTCATAATCGGGTTTCCGGACGATGGGGCGGTGTCCGAGGCGAGTTTCGACGAGACCACGATTAGCGAGCGAGACGATTGCTTCTCGGACGGCCGCCCGACTCACACCGTAGCGCTGCATCAGGTCGCGCTCCGCCGGAAGGCGTTCACCCTCCTGAAGGCCGCCGGTTTCGATCATCCGCACCAGTTCGGCCGCCACAGCATCCGACCGCCGCGTGCCTGCCCCTGTGGCCGCGTGGCCATGCAGCTTCTCGCTCTGGTCCATGCTCCCCTCGTTCCTGTACACATCCAGCCCTCGGTGGGAATTCTACGCGAGCCAAACCTGATCTGCCGGCAAGTGAACGTAGCACATGGTCCGACCAAAATCCATGGACCCATACCTGAGGCGCCTAACATCCGCCTGAATTAATCAGCAGAAACGCAGCATCTGAGTGAGAAGGCTGGAAACGATAGGCCTTGACAGCTCACGACCGTCTGACCATCCTAATTTCGGTCGAACCAAATAGACCAGAAATTGACGTTTGGTTTGACATTGCTCAGCTTGAGCAAACAGGGAGAGAGACTGGTGACGCCAACGCAAGGCACCCCGCTGTCGAACTCTAGCCTGCAACTCCCCTGGAGGGGATTTGGCGAGGGCCGGCTATGACCACCTCGGTTCAGGTTGGCCCCCAAGAGGCTGTGACCCATTATCAGATGTATATCGACGGGGCTTGGACCGAGGGCCGGTCTGAAGGACGCTCCGAGGTTGAGAACCCCGCCAACGAAGTCGTCTTTGCCTCTGTGCCGGCGGGAACCGCCGAGGACGCAAATGATGCCCTGGAGGCGGCACGCCGCGCCCAGCCGGCTTGGGCTGCTCTTCCGCCTATCGTCCGCGCCGGTTATGTCAGCGATCTCGCTGCTGCGGTGAAACGGGACAAGGCACATCTCGCCCGCATTGTGGTGCTGGAGCAGGGCAAGCCCCTGAATCAGGCCGAAGGCGAAATCGATGCTGTCATCACGTTTCTGACGTTCGCCGCCGAGAGCGCACGCCGCATCGAAGGCGATATTCTCCCTTCTGACTTTCAGAACGAAGAGGTCTGGATCCGTCGGGTGCCCTTTGGTGTGGTCGTCGGCTTGACGGCCTGGAACTATCCCGCCGCCTTGGCGGCTCGCAAGATCGGCCCTGCCCTCGTGGCCGGCAACACCATGGTGGTCAAGGGGCACGAATCAACGCCCCTGTCGGCACTCGAAATCGCCCGCCTCGCACACGAGGTCGGAATTCCGAAAGGCGTGCTCAATGTGGTGACCGGTGACGGGCGTACGGTCGGCGACGCTCTGGTGCGCTCGCCCATCAGCGCCATGATCACCATGACAGGCAGTGTTCGCGCCGGACGGGAGATCTATGCCGCTGGCGCTCATGAGCTCAAGGTCGTGCGCCTCGAACTCGGCGGCAAGGCGCCATTCATCGTCCTTGACGATGCCGACATCGAAGCGGCGGTAGAGGCGGCCATCGTCTCGCGCTTCACCAATTGTGGTCAGATCTGCACCTGCAACGAACGCATGTACCTGCACCGCGACATCGCGGAGCTCTTCCTCGACAAGTTCGTCTCCCGGGTGAAGCAGATGCGGGTCGCCGACCCCATGACGAACCCCGACATGGGGCCGAAGGTGAACCGGCCTGAGGTCGACAAGGTCGAGGAGATCGTGAACGACGCCATCGCGGCCGGCGCCGAAGTTCTCGCCGGCGGGCGCCGTCTGACGGAGGGAGACTTCTCCCGTGGCCATTGGTTCGAACCCACGGTGCTGCGGGTCGACACCAACAAGGCTTCGGTCATGCAGCGGGAGATCTTCGGTCCGGTTGCGCCGGTCATGACCATCGACAGCTTCGAGCAGGCGCTGAGCTTCGCCAACGACAGCAGCTACGGCCTGTCGGCCTATGTCTATACCAACGACCTGCGCCGGGTGATGCGGCTCTCGCGGGAGCTCTCCTTCGGCGAGCTCTATGTCAACCGCCCTTGCGGCGAGCTGGTTCAAGGCTTCCACAGCGGCTGGAAGCATTCTGGCCTCGGCGGCGAGGATGGGAAATATGGTTTCGACGGATACCTGCGGAAGCAGACCACTTATGTCCGTTGGTGACGACCCGCAGCCATAAAGAGCAGCGGCAATACCTCAAGAACCCCGAAAAGGGGCATAAAAAAACCTGATGGAGGAAGATGATGCTGAGAAGGACTTTCCTTGCCCTCGCAACGGGTGTTGCTGCCATTGGTCTGGGACTTGGCGGCGCGTCCGCGCAGGACCTACCCAAGCTGAAGCAGAAAGAGAAATACAAGGTCGGCTTCGCCCAGACCGAGTCGAACAATCCCTGGCGCATTGCGCAGACGGAGAGCATGAAGGCTGAGGCCGCCAAGCTTGGACATCAGTTGGTCTACACGGATGCTGCCGGTTCCGCCGCCAAGCAGGTGGCCGACGTCAACTCGATGATTGCCCAAGGTGTCGACTTGATTTTTCTTGCCCCCCGCGAGGAGAAGCCCTTGATCCCGGCTGTGATGGCCGCCAAGCGTGCTGGCATTCCGGTTGTTCTGCTTGATCGCAACGTAGACCAGAGTCTCGCCAAGGCCGGCCGCGACTACGTCACTTTCATTGGCTCCGACTTCGTGGACGAAGGCAAGCGTGCCGCCGAGGCTCTCACCAAGGCCATGAACGGCAACGCCAAGATCATCCAGCTCGAGGGCACCACGGGATCGTCGCCGGCCAATGACCGCCGCAAGGGCTTCGAGGATTACATCAAGGCCCATTCCGGCATGAAGGTCGTGGCGTCGCAATCCGGCGACTTCGCCCGTGACAAGGGTCGACAAGTAGCCGAGACGCTGTTGCAGGCGCACCCCGACGCGACTGCCATCTATGCGCACAACGACGAAATGGCCATCGGTGCGATTGCGGCTCTTGAGGCGGCTGGCAAAAAGCCCGGCAAGGACGTGATCGTCGTGTCGATCGACGGCACGCGCGATGCACTGCAGGCCATCATCGACGGCAAGATGCTCGCCACCGTGGAGTGCAATCCGAAGTTCGGGCCTAAGGCCTTCGAGACCCTGGCCCGCTATGCCAAGGGCGAGCAGATCGAGCCTTGGGTGGTGAACACCGACCGCTTCTTCGATAAGTCGAACGCGGCTCAGCTCATCGCGGACGCCTACTGAACCTCAAAGGCGCTGCCCATGACACTGGGCAGCGCCTTTCTTATATGGCTGAACCCATGAACGGAGCTTCCATGGCGCCGCTTCTTTCCATGCATGGCATCGACAAGCGCTTCGCCGGCATACCGGCGCTGCGCTCGGCCGAGCTCGTAGTGGAGAGAGGCGAAATTCATGCACTGATCGGTCAGAACGGCGCCGGCAAATCCACGATGATCAAGGTCCTGACCGGCTACTACAGGAAGGATGCCGGCGAGATCCTGTTCGACGATAAGCCGGTGGAGTTCTCCTCACCACAGGAAGCGCAGCGCTCCGGCATCAGCACGATCTATCAGGAAATCAACCTGGTGCCTTACCGCTCGGTGACGGAGAACATCTGCCTTGGCCGTGAGAAGCGCCGCTTTGGTCTCCTCGACTGGTCCGCCATGCATGCGGAGGCCCGGGGTCTGCTTGCCCGTTTCAATATCGATATCGACGTCCGCCGCGCGCTTGTGACCTATCCCACGGCCGTGCAGCAGATGGTCGCCATCGCACGCGCCATCGGTTTCGAGGCCAAGCTGGTCATCATGGACGAGCCCACCTCCTCTCTCGACGAGCGGGAGGTCGAGGTGCTGTTCGGCGTGATCCGTCAGCTTAAGGAGGCCGGCGTCTCGGTGATCTTCGTGAGCCATAAGCTCGACGAACTCTACGCCGTGTGCGATCGGGTCACCATCATGCGCGATGGCCGCACCGTGCAGGTCGCCCCGATGACCCAGCTCTCCCGGCTCGATCTCGTCACCTCCATGCTTGGGCGCGAGCTGTCGCAGGTTTTGCACGAGGGCCGTGACATGGCCGATGCGGCGGGCGAAGCACGTGAGCCCGTGCTGAAAGTCCGGAACCTCGCTGTCGGCCGCAAGGTCAGCGATGTCACTTTCGATGTCAGGCCTGGCGAAATCGTGGGTCTCGCCGGTCTCCTTGGAGCGGGCCGAACCGAGTCTGTGCGGGCGGTGTTCGGAGCGGACAAGCCGGATGCCGGCACGATCGGCTTCGCAGGCCGCGAGAATGCCATCGCGGCGCCTTCGGACGCCATCCAGGCCGGCATGGGTTTCTGTTCGGAGGATCGAAAGCTCGAAGGCATCATCCCTGACATGTCTGTACGCGAGAACCTGACGCTCGCCCTCATGCCGCAACTGGCCCGGCGCGGCATCGTGGATGAGACTCGCAGCCGAGAGATCGTCGACCGCTTCATTAAACGTCTTGGCGTCCGCTGCACCGGACCGGAACAGCGGATCCGCGAACTCTCCGGCGGCAACCAGCAGAAGGTGCTGCTGGCCCGCTGGCTCTGCATGAATCCCAAGCTCCTTATTCTGGACGAGCCGACCCGGGGCATCGATGTCGGCGCAAAAGCAGAAATTCTCAGCCTGATCCGGGAGCTGGCGGGACAGGGCATCGGCGTCCTGATGATCTCTTCGGAGCTGGAGGAGGTCGTGGAGGCGGCCAGCCGCATCTTTGTCCTTCGCGACGGCCGCACTGCAGCCGAGTTGAGGGGCGACGCCGTGAACGAGCAGAGTGTGATGACTGCCATGGCCCATGGGCACGACAACGCCCGGGAGACCGCTCATGGCTGATACGGCGACCACCCTGCCTCCGGCACATAGAGCGCCTCGGTTCGACATCAGAACCGTTTTAACGCGCTACGGCGCCTGGATTGCGCTGGCGCTCCTGATCCTGGTCAACCTTGCCATCACGCCGAATTTTGCCACGTGGCAGACGCTCAACGTCAATCTCACCCAGGTCTGCGCCATCGTGATCGTCGGCGTTGGGATGACATTGGTGATCGCCACAGGCGGTATCGATCTCTCGGTCGGCGCCCTCATGGCGATTGCAGGCGCGCTCGCGCCGCTGATCTTCCTCGGCAAGCTCTTCCCCCTGCCCCACCCGGCCATCGGCATCGCGCTGGCCTTCATGGTGCCGGTTCTCGTTGCAGCGGCACTCGGCTGGTTCAATGGCTGGCTCGTGACTCGCCTGCGCATCCAGCCGATCATCGCGACGCTTGTGCTCTTCATTGCTGGGCGCGGCATTGCCCAGGTCTTCACCAACGGCAATCTGCAGGTGTTCAACCTGCCGAGCTTCCAGTTCATCGGCCTCGGGCGCGTTTTCGGCATCCCATTCCAAGCCATCCTGATGATTGTCATTGTGGCTGCAGCAGCCTGGATGCTCCGGCGGACCGTATTCGGCCGACAGATCCTTGCCATCGGCGGCAATGAGAAGGCCGCCCGCCTGTCCGGTATTCCAGTGGCATCCGTAAAACAGCGCGTCTACCTGATCAGCGGTCTTCTCTCCGGCATCGCGGGTCTGATCGTCATCGCCCGCAACTCCGCCGCAGACGCCAATCTCGTCGGGCTCGGCATGGAGCTCGATGCCATCGCGGCAGTAGCTGTGGGCGGAACGCTTCTCACCGGCGGCCGGGCCACGGTCATCGGCACGCTGGTCGGAGCGCTGATCATCCAGCTCGTCCGTTATACGCTTCTGGCAAACGGCGTCCCCGATGCGGCCGCCCTTGTGGCGAAGGCCGCGATCATCGTGCTGGCCGTCTGGCTGCAGCGGCAGAGCCACCGCTGAGGTCGCCGATGCATACAACATCTCTCAAGCTGTTTCAGGGGATCGGTCGCTACGGGGTGCTCCTCGCCCTTATCGCCCTCGTCCTGTTCGGTTGGCTGCGCTACGAGAACTTTCTCGGCGCCTTCAACGTACTCTCCGTGCTGCGCTACAACAGCATGTTCGCCCTGGTGGCGCTCGGAATGTGCTTCGTCATCATCACCGGTGGTATCGACCTCTCAGTTGGTTCGACGGCAGCCCTCGGCAGCGTCGTCGCTGCCCTGCTCTCCCCCTATGGCGCGGTACCCGGACTTCTCGGCGGCTTGGCGGCTGGCCTGGCGGTCGGCGCCTGCAATGCGTTCATCATCACCCGGCTCAATATACTCCCCTTTATCGTAACCCTTGCCACGATGCTGGCGGCAAGCGGCTGCGCACTGCTGCTGGCCGGCAACCAATCGGTCTCCGTGTCCTATGAGACCGGGTTTGTGGAACTCGGCCAGGGTGATTTCCTGGGCTTTCCCATTCCGGCCTGGATCGCGCTGATCGCTTATCTCCTGGCTTCGATCATTCTCAACTTCACCTCGTTCGGCCGTACCGTTCTGGCGATCGGCGGCAACGAGGATGCGGCCCATCTCATGGGGCTTCCCGCTCGGCGGGTGAAGGCGCTTGTATACCTGGCGAGCGGTGGGCTCGCGGGCCTTGCGGGCGTGATCCTCGCGGCGCAATTCGGCGCTGGCCAACCCATCGAGGGTGTCGGCTGGGAGCTGTTCGCCATCGCGGCCGTCGTGGTAGGCGGAACACTGCTCACGGGCGGCGTCGGCTCGGTCGGCTCGACGTTGGCCGGCGTGCTCCTTCTCGGCCTGATCTTCAACATTCTGAATTTCGAGAACGGCCTCGGCTGGATCAGCCTCTCGGCCTATTGGCAATCCGTCATACGCGGCGCGTTCCTGCTGCTCGTCGTCGCCATTCAGGCCCGGCTGAGCATGCGCGCGGAAGAGGCCGCCTGACGACTCCGCATATCATTGAGCAAGTGAAGGACAACCATGCCCCGGATCACCTCCATCGAACCCGGCTTCTACCGCATCCCGCTGCCGACCGTTCTGACCGATTCCATGCATGGCGAGATGCGTGCTTTCGAGCTGAACACGGTACGCATCCGCGATTCCGACGGCGCCGAGGGCGTCGGCTACACCTTCACGGTCGGACGCAACGGTGCTGCCATCGACACGATCCTCGCTCGAGAGCTGCCCGAGATCATGGACGGCGAAGAGGCTGACGAGATCGAGCGCCTTTGGCACAAGGCCTGGTGGGCGCTCCATTACGGAGGCCGCGGCGGTCCGACGGTCCTGGCGCTCTCGGCATTCGACATGGCTCTTTGGGACCTCAAGGCCAAGCGCGCCAACCTTCCGCTCTGGAAGGCGCTTGGCGGCTTCGATGCCAAAGTGCCCTGCTATGCGGGCGGCATCGATCTGGACCTGCCTCTCGACAAGCTCCTGCGCCAGACCGATGACAACCTCGGAAAAGGTTTCCGTGCCATCAAGATGAAAGTCGGCCGCGCCAACTTGTTCGAGGACGTCGAGCGCGTGAAGGCTATGCGCGAGCATCTCGGCGCCGGCTTCCCGCTGATGGTCGATGCGAACATGAAATGGAGCGTTGATGGTGCCATCCGGGCGGCCCGCGCGCTCCGGCCGTTCGACCTTACATGGCTTGAGGAGCCGACCATTCCCGACGATCCGGCGGGCCATGCCCGCATCGTGCGCGAGGGCGGATTGCCGATCGCCGCCGGCGAGAATCTCCGCACCCTGTGGGAGTTCAAGCTCTATGTGGCGGGCGGCGCGGTGACCTATCCGGAACCGGATGTCACAAATTGCGGCGGCGTCACCCCCTTCATGAAGATCGCCCATCTGGCGGAGGCATTCAATCTGCCGGTCACCAGCCACGGCGCTCACGACGTGACCGTGCATCTCCTCGCCGCCTGTCCAAACCGTTCCTACCTTGAAGCCCATGGTTTTGGACTCGAGCGCTATATCGCCGAGCCCTTGAAGATCGAGGATGGCTTCGCATTGGCGCCCGACCGGGCTGGCCACGGCATCGACTTCGACTGGGAAGGCCTTGAGAGGATCAGAGCCTGAGGGATCCGACATCCTTCGGCCCAACGTGAAGCAGGATGCACGAATGAAAGAGCGTTTCGACTATATCGTGGTGGGCGGCGGGTCTTCAGGGTCTGTGGCTGCCGCGCGGCTCGTCAATGAGGGCAGGCGCGTTCTGCTCCTCGAGGGCGGGTACTCCCATCGCCATCCGCTTCTCGACATGCCACCGGGCATCTTCAAGATGATCAACGGCAGCAAGTATATGCGCTACCATCACACGGTGCCGCAGGAGCATCTCGACGGGCGCGTGCACGACATCCCGCAGGCCAACGTTCTCGGCGGAGGCTCCTCCGTCAATGCACAGGTCTACATGCGCGGCCGGCCGTCCGATTACGATGAATGGCATGAGACGCTGCACGGGGAGAACGACTATCCCGGATGGAGTTGGGCCGACGTTCTCCCCCACTTCCGTACCATGGAAGGCAACAACAGGTTCTACAATGAACTGCATGGCGCCGATGGACCTCTGCTGGTGTCGGATCCGGGTCACATCAACGACATGTCACGCTGGTTCGTGCAGGCTGTTCAGGGCCTGGGTGAGCCCTTCAATCCGGACTTCAATGGCCCCAAGCAGCGGGGCGTCGGCTTCTACCAGTTCATGAACCGGCGCGGCCGGCGCAGCAGCGCGGCCTATGCCTTTCTGGCGCCGCTGGCCGAAAATCCGAACCTCGTCATCCGCCTGCAATCGCGGGTGCGTAAGATCGAGATAGAGAACGGACGAGCCGTTGGCGTGACCTATCGCGACGCCAAAGGATTGGACCATCAGGTCTATGCGGACGGTGAGGTGATTGTAGCGTCCGGCGCGCTCGTGACGCCACAGCTTCTGATGCTCTCAGGCATCGGTCCGGCCGATCAGCTGCGGGAGCACGGCATCTCGTGTGTCGCCGATCTCCCTGGCGTCGGTGAGAATCTGATCGACCACCCGGAGGTTCCGCTGATCGCGAAAGCCAACGGGCCCTATGGCTATTACAAGCAGGGTGTCGGCTGGCGCATGCTGCTCAACGGCATCCATTTCCGGCTGTTCGGCTCCGGGCCGATCCTCTCGGCCGGCGTCGAAGCCGGCGCCTTCGTCAACCCGACCGATCCCGAGGCTGAGCCGACGATCCAGGCCTTCTGCGTGCCCATCGTCTACCTGGACCGGGATACCCTCACCCTCGTGGATGACACCTATGGGCTGACGATCACGACAGTCGTCGTGAAGCCCAGGTCCCGAGGCTATGTTCGCCTGCACTCGGCCGATCCGGACGATATGCCGCTCGTCTCACCCAATCTGCTGAGCCATCCTGACGACGCCCGCGCAATGATCGACGGGCAGCGTTTCTTCCTCCGCGCTTTCCAGACCACTCCTCTCGCCGAGCGAATCGAGCGCATTTCCATTCCCGACCCGAGCGACCTCAGCGACGAAGCTATCATGAAGCATTGCCGCCGCTTCGTGAAAACGAACTATCACCCGAGCGGAACCTGCCGGATGGGCAAGGCCAGCGATGAGATGGCCGTTCTCGATTCCAGGCTGCGCGTCCGCGGAGTCGAGAACCTGCGGGTCTGCGACCTCTCGGCCATGCCCAACATCAATGCGGGCAACACGAATGCGCCCGCAATGATGCTCGGAAGCCGTTGCGCAGAACTCATCACCGGCCGTCCGACCATCAGCACCTCCCAGTTCGGCCCTCGTCTGTCCGAACAGGGGGACATGAGCGTCGCCACCCTGAGCTGAGGCGGAAAGAGGAACCGGAGCTTCAGAGCCCCGGCTCCCTCCACCGCTACTCCTCGCGGAATGCTTTGGCCATGTTGTCGGCGACGGGCTTGGTCAGGTAAGAGAACACGGTGCGGTATCCTGTCTGGATCAGTCCTTCCACGGGCATTCCGGGAACCAGCTTGAGATCGCCCAAACGCGCACGCTCGCCGTCTGCGAATGCTACGCGCACGGGATAATACTGCATGCCCGAGCGCTGATCCGTCACCAGATCGGCCGCAATCATGCTGACTTTGCCCTTGAGTTCCGGCGTACTCCGCTGGTTGAACGCCGACATGCGCAGCACCGTGTCGAGACCGGGGCGGAGCTGATCGATATCCTGCGGCATGACCTTCACCTCGATGGACAGCTCGTCCGCCTCGGGAACGATCAGCATCAGAGGCTCGCCGGCATTGATCACACCGCCGACCGTGTGCACGATCGACTGGTGCACGACGCCGTCCTGTGGGGCCCGGATGTCAATGCGCTTGAGCTGATCCTCGGCCGTGGTCTTACGCTCCACGAGTTCCGCAACCTTGGCCTGCACCTCGCGCAGCTCCTTGGACACCTCGCTCCTGAGATCCTGGTCGATCTGGAGAATCTGGAGCGATGTTTCGCTGATCCGCCCCTTAGCTTGCGCGATGTTCGAGATGAGCTGCCCGCGCTCTCCCCGCAGCCGCGTCTCCTCACGCTTGAGAGATGTGACGCGGGTAATCGGCACGAGGTTCTTGCGCCAGAGCTGTTCCACCCCCGTCAATTCGTCCTGGATCAGCTGGATCTCGTCCCCTTTCGCAGAGGCCTGCAGCTTGAGGCCGTCGATCTGTTCCTGCAGCTGTGCGATGCGCTCCTGCAGCTGCGCCTTCTGGCCGGCCCGGGCTTCGCGGCGATCCTGGAACACGTTGGTCTCGCCCTTGATCAGACCTGCGAGCTCGGGATCCTGCAAACGGCTCTTGAACCCAAGCGGAAAGGCGATCTGCTCCGATCCGTCTCGCTCAGCTTCGAGGCGGCTCTGACGGGCTGCCAGCTCGTCCAAGCTCTTCGACACCATCGACAGGCTTGCCCTTGCAACGGTCTCATCCAGGCGAACCACCACATCGCCAATCCTGACGCGGTCACCGTCGCGGGCGAGAATCTCACCGACAACGCCACCGGTGGGGTGCTGAACCTTCTTGACGTGGGTGTCGACCACGATGGACCCTGGCGCCACCACGGCTCCAGACAGTTCCGTCACGGCGGCCCAGCCTCCGAGCCCGCCGACAAGGAAGAAGGCGGAGGAGAGGCCGACCAGAGAGTAGCGGCGGATCGCCGTGCGGGCACTTGTTTTGCGTTCGGACTTCATGACAGACCCCCAGATTCTAGACAGCTTTCAGCGAAGTGGCGGTAGCCACCCGTGGCTCGGCGCTTTGCGGGGCCGGGACCGCGCGCAGCACCTTGCTCAAGACTTCTTCCTTCGGGCCGAAGCTCTGCATCCGACCCTCGCCCATCACGAGCACCAGATCGACGCCGGCAAGGGCACTCGGTCGATGGGCGATGACCACCACGACTCCCCCGCGCGCCCGGATGCTCATAATCGCAGCCGTCAGGGCCTGCTCGCCTTCGTTGTCGAGATTCGAGTTCGGCTCGTCGAGCACCACCAAGAAGGGATCGCCATAGAGCGCGCGGGCAAGAGCCAGGCGCTGACGCTGCCCGCCGGACAGGGCGGCGCCTGCCTCGCCCACTTGAGTCTCATAGCCATCCGGGAGTTGCAGGATCATCTCGTGGACGTTGGCAGCCTTGGCAGCTGCAATGATTGCTTCGGCCTTAGGCTCCGGATCGAAGCGCGCGATGTTCTGCGCCACCGTTCCGGCGAAGAGTTCCACATCCTGGGGGAGATAGCCGATGTGCTGGCCAAGATCCTCCGGCAGCCATTGCTCGACGGCGGCTCCGTCGAAGCGAACCTTGCCGCGCCATGTCGGCCACACGCCGACGATCATGCGGGCGAGGGACGACTTGCCGGAGGCGCTGGGGCCGATGATGCCCAAGCCGCTTCCAGCTCTCAGTTCAAAAGACGCGTCCTGCACCGAGAACCTCTGCCCGCCGGGCGCTCCGGTGCCGGCATTCTCAACCGAGAGAACAGACCGAGGCGCTGGCAGCTTCAGGGGCTCCTCGGCCTGGACATTCGCTTCAAGGAGCTTCTTGAGGCGGTGCCAGCCCTGGCGGGAGCTGACGAAGCCCTTCCAGTTGCCGATGGCGAGTTCGACCGGTGCCATGGCACGTGAGGTAAGGATCGAGCTGGCAATCATGATGCCGCCCGTCGCCTGTCCGTCGATCACCAGGTAGGCACCGATTGCGAGCACCATGGATTGGAGCAGCATCCGGAGAACTTTCGACATGGCGCCGAAGCCGCCCGCCACGTCTGATGCGCGCTGCTGGTGAGAGAGGTAATCTGCATTGGCATCCCCCCAGCGAACGCCGATGCGCCTGGCCATGCCCATAGCCTGGACGACTTCCGCGTTACGGCGCGCGCCCTCGGAGATCCCATTGCGAACGAGGGCTGCACTCACGGCTGCTTTCGATGCCCCTTTAGTCAACACCTCCGTCAGAAGCGTGATCACTACGAGAAGACATGCTCCGCCGAGGGCCGCAAGGCCGATCCAGGGGTGAAAGGCGAAGCAGATGAACAGATAGAGTGGCATCCACGGCAGGTCGAAGAGTGCGGACGGCCCGCCGCCGGCAAGGAACGCCCGCAGTTGGTCAAGATCGCGCAGGGGCTGCTGACCGTCGCCATCGACCTTCCCCTTGAGAGGGGCCTTGAGCTGGCCCTGGAAAATCTGCTGGCTCAAGTCTTCGTCGAGGGCTGCACCGACACGCGCCATGATCCGGCCGCGGAGCGCGTCGAAGAGACCTTGAAAGAGGTAGAGCACCACGATGATCACGGAAAGACCGACAAGTGTCGGGATGCTCTGGCTTGGGAGAACCCGGTCGTAGACTTCCATCATGAAGATGGAGCCCGAGAGATAAAGCAGGTTGATCAGGCCGCTCAACACTGCGACGCCCAGGAAGGCACCGCGACAGGAGGCCATGATACTGAGGCGTTTCTTGAGAGGGCTGGTCATCGACTTGTACCTTGGGAAGTTTGCGTCACATAAAGTACCTTCAAAGGCACCGGACTTGTTTGAGTAACCCCGCCGGGAGCTTTGGGGGGCATAGCTCCCGGCGAGGTCACACCGATGTCGAGCGGCAGCGTCAGAAGATGAAGTCGCTGCTGTCGAGATCGGATTCCTTGACGCCATTGAGGACAAGGACGGCGGACTGGTGCCAGATCACGGTGCTGCTACCGGACTGCCACATGTACAGATCGGACATGTTGTCCACTCCGGACAGGCCACTCACATCCACCCTGTCATGACCTGCTCGGAAGTCCGTCACCGTGTCCGTGCCATGCTGCTTGTTGAACACGAAGATGTCGTCGCCCGAGCCGCCCGTCAGCCTGTTGTTGCCACCGCCGCCGTCGATACGATCGTCGCCGGAGCCGCCGTTCAGGCGATCATTGCCCTTTCCACCGTAGAGCTGATCGTCGCCGCCTCCACCTTCGAGCTTGTCGTTGCCGGACCCGCCATACAGCTTATCGTTGCCGGCCATGCCCTTGAGCGTATCGCGGCCCCCTCCGCCTTCGAGGACGTTGTTCCCGCTGTTTCCGATGAGGCTGTTGTTCAGGCTGTTGCCGGTGGCGTTCAGGTTGGCCGAACCCGTCAGCACGAGTTTCTCGACGTGAGTTCCAGCCAAGGAGTAGGACACGCTTGCCTTGATCGTGTCGAAGCCCTGGTTGCGGCTTTCGTGGACCCGGTCGTTGCGGTCGTCAACGATATAAGTGTCGTTGCCGCGGCCGCCCCACATCCTGTCGGCACCGGCACCACCATCGAGATGGTCGTGTCCGCTACCGCCCCTGATCTGGTCGTCTGCATCGTCCCCGACGAGCCGGTCCTGACCGCGACCGCCTGTCACGGACATGGGAGCCGGTTTATCGACGGTGATGGACACCTTGCCTTCGGTGTAGCCGCCCTGACCGTCCGACACCATGTAAGTGAAGGATGCCTCGCCCGTGAAGCCGGCCCGCGGCGTGAAGGTGATGGTTCCGTTGCTGTTGAGAACAACCGTCCCGTGCTCGTCCTCATCGAGTGCGACGATGGAGAGCGTTCCGCCGTCGATGTCGAGGTCATTGGCGAGCAGCTGCGCTGCCGTCAGGTTGAGCACCTCTCCTTTCCTGATCGTGAAGCGGTCGTCGGTGACAACGGGCTTTCTGTTGTCGCTCGGCGCCTGGTTGTCGTCTGGATCCTCCTCGTGTTCATGGTCGTCGTCATCTCCATATTCCCTGATGACCGGATCCTCTTCGCACAGGTAGGTGACCGAATGGGTGGCGCTTGCCAGGGTCGTGGTTCCATTCGCGTTTACCGTCTTGGTGTAATCACCAGCGGTGAGGCCCGGTGCCAGCTCGATCACATCTTGGGCCCGCAGCGTGCCGACGATGGTATCGTGACCGCCATTGGACTTGAACACCACGCGGTGAGCCGACTGCAGAGAGCTGATGTCGACCGTATCGTCCCCTTCGGTTCCCTCCAAGGTGATTGTGCTGGTCAGCAGACTGGTCCCAGCAAAGTTGCCGATCGGCAGGAAGGTGTCGCCACCACCCATGCCGTTGATCACGATCTCCTCAACGTTGTCGAGTTCGGCAACGATCGAGGCAGCGTTAGTGCCATTGCGGGTGACAACGATTTCCGTATTGCCGTTGATCTGGGCCGCGGTGTTGCCCTGGGCTGCCAGCCATTCGGCTCGCGAGTAGATTCGGAAGGTTTCCGCTTCCGTCGCGCCTTCCAGCCGGTATGTGTCGATCCCGGTTCCACCATCGACCCGATCCCGTCCGCCGACGCCAGCAACCTGAACGATCAGATCGTTGCCTGTACCGGCGTTGATGATGTCGTTGCCAGCACCGCCGAAGATGGTGTCGTTACCGCCGGCGGCCTCAACGGTCGTGCTGGTATTATTCACCAGGATGATGTTATTGCCGTTCGTGCCGTTGAGCGCTCCGACCGTGTCCCGGTCGATCGTGACGCGGCCCGTGTTGGTGGCATTCGCAGTCCCGGTGCCATCGTTCACGGTGTAGTCGAAGACGCCACCCGTGCCGTTGGCCTGATCGACCACCGTCACCGATCCGGGATTGGTCGCCAGAGAGGCACTGACAAGAGTATTTCCGACAACGCTCACTCCGTTGATGTCGAGGGAGTTTCCATCGACGTCGCTGTCGTTCGCCAGCAGAACCCACTTCGGTATCACAATCGGCCCGGTCGTGTGGTTTGTGATGACGGAGTCGTTACCCGCTACCGGCCTGTCATTGACCGCCGTGACAGTAATCGTCGTCGTAGCGACGTTGCTGTTCAGGAAGCCGTCATTGACCGTCACCGCAATCGTGCGCTGTCCCTCCGCAGGGTTCTGGGAAGTGCTACGGTAGGACACTGCCTGAATGGCATCCTGATAGGCTGCCGTTGACGCCGCACCTGTGAGGGTGACGGTGATCGTCCCCGGCAAGGTGCTGACGATGGTTCGAGTGATCCCTGCCGGGAGCGTGCCGACGAGGAGCTCATCGCCAAGCTGCGCATTGGTCAGGACGATCCGTGCCGATGCAATCTCGCCGCTATCCTCTACGATGCCCGGACCATCAGCGATGGTGATGGGTGCACCTCCTTCAGTGAAGCTGGTGGCGAGGTTCACGGACGGATTCGGATCCGGCAGAGCAGGTCGTACGACAAGGTTGTCGATACTAACCCCCTCGCCCGCATTCATGCTCGTCCCAGCGAACTTGATCTTAGCGTCGGCACTGAATGGGCCAGTCAGAGTGAAGGTATAGCGCTGGCTTCCTCCATCGCCTCCAATCGTCGCCAGCGACACGAAGTTTATGCCGTCGGCTGCAAAGAGGAACTGAACGTTCTCGCCCGCATCCAGATCGTCGGGATCGGCATCGAAGCTGATCGTCACCGATCCCGCCGTCGAGAGATTGACGCTACGGGTGATTTCGGCACCGTCGGCGACACCGGCTGTATTGGACCCCACGAACTGCAACTGGTTGGTCGAGAACAGGTTCAAGAACCCTGTCGGCGCATCGAGCTGGATCTGCCCGGTGGTCAGGCCACCGCTGTCGTTGGATTCGACCCAATCCGGCCCCCAGGCCGTCGCGCCATCCGAATTGCCCCAGCTGCGGTCATCGAAGTCGTCCCGATAGTCGAGATAGTCGAAGGCGCGCAGCTTGAGTTCCGGCGGGGTAAGAACCACATCGCCATCGGCGAAGCGGAGAACCTCGATGTTGGACAACCGGTCGGTGCCATCCGAGATACGGTTGCTGCCGGTCAGCGGGTCGGTCCCTTCCGTTACCGTGACGTGCCGCACGGTGATGCTACCGTCCGCGTTGCTGGTAATGGAATAGTTTGCCCGGACATCGTTATAAATCGCGATGTCGGTATCCCCAGCTCCGTCGTCCTTAACGATCTCGCGAACGATGGAGAGGGCACTCGGCTTGACTTCGCCGCTGAGCATCAGCGAGTTGAGCGTTCTTCCGGAGAAGGCCGGGGCCTCACCAGGAACAGGCCGCCCATCCTTGTAGTTGGCGATGGCATAAACCTTTCCGCCCATGCTGTCGGCTGTGTACTCCACTCCGTTGTGCAGGATCTTGATGCGAACGTTCAGCCAGCGGTCACCGTCGATCACGTCATCTCCGCCTCGGCCCTGCAGGATGTCGCTGCCGCCGCCGCCGAGCAGAATGTTACCGTGGAACACGTTCTTCACGGCGCCGGTGCTGTCCGCCCAATACCTGTCCTGGTGCAACAGGTCCGGAGTTACGATTTGGCTCAGGCCTGCAATTCGGGCAATGCCCGCCTCGTCCAGTTCATTGTACTTGAAGGTGGAGTCGGCATTGGCGCCGGGAGCGACTTCGGCATTCGGATCGCCACGGTTGTCGCCTCTTAGCACATCGTTCTTGTCCCAGCCTGAAAGGGCCTCAACTTGGTCGAACCGATTGCGGAGGATGTCCTGCTCGTCCGTGGTGAAGATGGGAGTCAACAGGTCGGCATCGGCGGCCTTGTTGCTACCCTTGTAGATGGACCAGTCATAGCCGAACATGCCCTCGTTGCGCATGACGCTCTCGCCCTGGACCATGATGTCGTCGCCGGACTCGGCGTCGAAATCGTGCTCGTCCTGCCCGGCGAACATGACGTCGTGGCCGATAATGGTCGAGTTGAAGTTCAGTTCGGAGTTGTCGCCAGCGGTCGTGTCGAAGCCGGGTCCAGCCTCGATCCAGTCGTCACCTTCGTTGCCGAGGAGGAAGTCTCCGCCCTCCCCGCCCATGATGAAGTCATTGCCGGTTCCGCCGAACACCTCCTTGCCGTCAGGGCCGGCGATCAGGTAATCGCGCCCCTCATTGCCGAAGACCAGGGCAAGGCCGCTGCCGCCGTGGATAACGTCATCGCCACCTTCGCCGTGAAGCATGTCGACCTCACCGATATCCGTGCCGGAATTGGTGATGATGTCGTTGCCCTCACCGCCATGGATCTTGTCGACGCCGTATCCTGCTTCGATGGTGTCGTCGCCACCCATGCCCCATACCGAGTCATCGCCGCCGCCGGCCACGATTTTCTCGGAAGCACCTGTGCCCTGGATGAGCACATGGTCATTGCCGTTGTACCGGAGGTATTCGGCAATACCGTCATTGTTGGCGTCAACTCGTTCCACGAGCTTAGAAATCGCCTGAAGGTAGGGGTCGTCGTGCTTTGGATCCACGTATCCGAATTTGGTCTGGATGGCTTTGTCCATGTACAGGACGTGGTCCGGCACCGAGAAAATATCGCCAGGCAAGGCGTAACCCAGTTCTCCAAGATCAGTGTTGTTCAGCACCATCTTGGCGAAGGAGTTATTCTCCAGCTCGTTCAACAGGTTGAGACCCTGAACGCGGGACAGGTAATAGAAGCGGTCGGCATTCTGGAGGTTCTCGAGCTGAAGCTCGAAGATGAAGGAGAAGGTCGAGCCCAGCATACCGCCGAACGCCATCTTCTTCTCGGCCATGCCGCCGACCCAAAGGTCGACATCCTCAAGGCCACCAAGCTTCTGCGCATACTGGCCCGTGCCGTTGAGGAAGGCTTGGCGGTCGGCCTCATCAAGGCTTGGATCGCCAAAGACGAGCTTCATGGCTGCGTCGCGCTTCGCCTGGGCAGTGGTTGCACTGGTGATTGTTCCATGCGTGCCGTAGGCCGCGATGAAGTTCACGATCGAAGCCGGGTTCTTCAGGTTGAGCATGAAGTCCGTCCAGCCCGTATAGGCGTCGAGCTGGGTATCGCCGTTTGCTATGACCTGGAACTCGCGACGAGCCTGGTTCAGCGGCGGTATGCCGGTATCCCGACCACGAGCGATGTTGAGAGCCGCGAGGTCAAGCGGGATGCCAAGGAGTTTGTTCCGGAGCACGTCCGTGACGAACTCGTCAATCTCGCTACCGACTTGGCTGGTCATGCCGCGGACGATCGCGCCGGCAGCAGTGTCGTGGTTGATGCCATTGCCGCCGAATGCCAGCGGGTTCAGGAAGGCATCGAAGAGGTTCATCGGCGTGAAATTGCCGTCGTTATCAATGAGGTCGACGGTTTCGCGGAGCATCGAGTGGCCGAAGCGGTACACGACGTGAGCGAACTCAGCGAAGATCCCCGGATTGATGTCGATTGACGCATTGAACACAAAGGCATCGACATCCGGCTGGATCTTGCGGGCGAACTCCTCGAATACGAGATGCTGATACTGCATCTCAGTCGTGAAACGTGCGGCCTGGAACAGGCGGGCTCCATCCCATTTCAGAGCGTTAATGGCCTCCGAAGTGGTCGGAATTGCCGTCACATCCTCGCGCAGCCACTCGTTCAGGAAGGCCAGATCTCCGGACTCCAGTGCCTTCGCCTTCACCTGCTCGACTACATGGTTGTGCTCGGAGTGGAAGATGTGGTGGACAGCCGAAAGACCGATATTCTCATTGCCGCGGCCGTCACCAGTGATGTAGTGCGCGTCGAGCATCTCGTTGTCGTATGCAGTCTGAGTGCCACGAACAGTGAAGCCGCCGCTATACCCAACAGCTGTGTCGCCATCTGCCTGAAGCACACCGTTCAGGAAAACCGGTGCGGCAGCGTGGGCGATGTCGTCCAAGAAGGCATGACCGGTCCGGATGGCGCCGGCTGTGGGAATCGGAGCTTCGGGATTGCCCTCTGCAATGACGTCGTCCCCGCCACCGGGCTTTCCGTCGGCACCGAAGGACCTCACGATCTGCGGAAAACCGTTCTGACCGCGGATGAAGTTTCCATATTCGTCCATGAGGAAGAGC
This sequence comes from Microvirga sp. BSC39, assembly GCF_000739015.1. GTDB lineage: Bacteria > Pseudomonadota > Alphaproteobacteria > Rhizobiales > Beijerinckiaceae > Microvirga. The sequence goes on along the minus strand of NZ_JPUG01000068.1, from coordinate 75,974 downwards.
GGAACGTTCGTCACATCGGCGTCGGTCAGCTCGATGCCGAGCTTTTCACGCGCTTGATCCTTAACCTCCTTCCAGGTCGCCAATCCGCGGGCGCCGGAGAGCATTTTGCCCGTCGCGACCGGACCGTCTTCGGTCATTTCATACTCACGCATGAACAGCTGCTTGGAGGAATGCGAGCTATAAGTCTGGTTCTGATCCACCCAGGGCGTGGTCAGGTTGACCGCATCGGTCGGCGCGCGGGTGAGCACCATGAAGTTGGTGTGCGGGCTGTTCGGGTTGTACAGCGGGTCGTCCGGCTGCAGCGGGATGTAGATCGTGCCATTGCCGCCTTTGGTGACCAGATCGAGACCGTGGTCGAAGAACTGGCCGAAGAGGGTGAACCAGCTGTTGTAGGGAGCAGAGAGACCTTCATCCGGCGCAACATTGGGAAGAACCACGCTCCCATTCTCGACCTCGACGCCGTGTACGGCCAGAACGTCATCCAAAGCTTTCTCGGCGGTGACAACCGACGCAGTTGCACTGGTGTTTGCATTCTGCGCCTGGGTCAGATTTTGCTGTGCAGCAAGCAACAGGCCTTGAGTCTGAGACACCAAGACGCCAGCAGAACTAGCGGCGCTGCCGGAGGCCTCCGAAGCCAGCCGGAGCGTATTCGCGGCATCCTGTTTCTCGATGAGAGAGGTTTGGGCGGCCGTATAAACTTCGTTTGCCTTGTCAATTGCCTCTTGCTGCTCCTGATCTGGTATCTCGTCATCAGCGAGAGCTTTCACTGCAGCAGCTGCAAAGTCGAGATCCGCTTGGGCAGCATTCACTAGGGAGACTGCCTGCGAATAAGCGGCAGCATCCTCCTGCGCTTTGGCTTGGGCCGCGAGTGCGGCATTCGAGGCGGCGGCTGCGTCAGCCAGAGCCTGACTCACTGCCTGCTGAAGCGCCGGGATTGCTCCGGCAGCGGATCCAGCGTTGGCCTTAGCCAGATCAAGGGCAGCCTTGGCTGCTCGGATCTCATTCAGCGCCGGCATGATGGCCGCACCTGTAACTCCGGCATAGGTCAAAGCGGCATAGATGGCTGCCGGGTTATCTAGGGTCTGGTCGACGATCAGGTTGGAAATGATGCGCGGATCTGCGTCGACGAGCGTTCCACCTCCGAGCCCGGAGGAGTCAGATGGAAGACCCATCTCCCCATAGTTCCCGTCCGCGAAAGTGACCGCTCTGGTCGACCCCTGCCCGAACGTGATGCTGTCGCCATCGTTTTCATTGCGCCAGTAGGGTTTCGTGATGCGCAGGAATTCCGCGTCTGCGGCACCCCATTCGTTGCGCCCCTCGACAATGTTGTTCCAGCTTCCATCCACGGTGCGAAGGCCATAGGGGGACAGAGGGCTGGGGATTGCGAGCGGCAGTGCAGCAAGGTCGGCCGGAGCCGTATTCAGATAGAATGCCCGGTCGGTGATGACGTTGCCGTTCTCATCAAGCCTGATCTGATTAAGCGGCGTGCCGTTGGAATGCGCTTCGGCGATCTTGATCTGCTTCAGCATGAACTCGAGATCGTGCTTGACGAGATTAACCATAGTTGTCCCCTCCGGTTTTGTTGCCGCAATGTCGACGGCACCTGGACACATTCTGGTCAGATTTACGGACGGTTAACTACACGGCCTGAAGTCCTAAGAGTTACTCCGGTACCAAGGTCCGACAGTGGTCTTGAGATCTTGTCAGACCTCGGTCGGTAAGCCGACTATGGTCTTACATCCGGCATTTCTGCGGGCCTGAATTCAGGACACAGGGCGGCCAGACAGATCTTGACCAGACTATAAACCTATGAATATATTGAAATATCCTTCACAATATATCGATCCTCTAGGAAAGGGCGCGGCCTTACCCGGCGTATCTACCTCTTTCGGATAGTATTTACCTGTCTGGTAGATAGGATCTACTTTGATGAAGTCTCTGCATCCTGGCACTAATAAGCGGGACCGGGGACGGGGGGATCGCCACTTTGTACGCTTCCAGTGACAGAGGCCTTGATTGTGCTCCAGAGGGCACGAATACGCGTGGGCGAACTCTCTCCGGGCAATTCCTGATCATGGCTTTTGCGGTCATGGTCATCGGGATGGCCGCCATGGGAACCTTGGTGACATGGCGGATCGAGAAGAGCGTGACGACTGTCAAGGCGACCTCGGCAGTCTTCTCAGTCAACAACTTCATCGCTCCACATGTTCAGGAGCTCGCCTCAAGCGAACAGCTCTCACCAAGGAGCATCCAGAGTCTGAAAAGCGCTATTGATCAATCCGGTCTCCGCACTGAGGTGGTGTTTCTCAGCATCTGGAGACAGGATGGTCTCGTCGCCTATAGCGACAATTCCCATCTGATTGGGCAGAGATTTTCAAGGAGTTCCGGTCCGCCGCAAACGTGGTCTGGAGCCGTTCAGGTGCAGTTCGAGAGCGCCAGCAACCCCATCATCAAGGTCTTCGCCCCGGTTCGGGATCCGGCGACAGGATCCGTCATCGCAGTCGTCGAGTTGCACGAGCGGGTAAGTGCTCTGGATTCGGAGTTGGTCGCTTCGAAGTGGCAGATTTGGCTCGCCACCGCCCTGATTACCTTAAACATGATGGGCTGCCTTTTCGTGGTCGTGGCTCACAGCGGCCGGATCATAGACCGGCAGCGCCTGGCGCTGATTGAGAGGGTCTCCCAATTGTCCGAACTCCTGCGTCAAAACAGTCTTCTTAAAGGTCGTATCGAGCGCGCCGCCCGCAAGGCCACTGAGGACAACGAGCGCCTCCTACGCCGAATGGGCTATGACCTTCATGACGGCGTCGCCCAATTGATCAGCCTCGCACTTCTTCGCCTCGACAAGATCAAGAGTTCGCCGCAGGAGAGCGACAACCTGCATAGAATTCATAAGGCACTGTCGGATGCCCTTGGCGATATCCGCCACATCTGCAAGGGACTGCTCCTCCCCGAGGTTCGAAGCATGACTCTTGAGGAGGCGCTGCTGTTCATGATCCGGTCGCATGAGCGTAGAACGGGAACGACGATCGAGTGCATGGTTTCCGAGCTTCCAAAGGAGGCTCCTGAATTTGCAAAGATTGCCCTATGCCGTTTTATCCAGGAAAGTTTGAACAACGCCTACAAGCACGCAGGAGGGCAAGGGCAACGGATCGACATCGCGTGGGACGGCATCCACATCACGGTCGAGGTATCGGATCAAGGTCCAGGCATCCGTGACGCCGATACCGATACGCGGGAGCCGGGGCTAGGCTTGGCAGGACTTCGAGATCGGATCGAGAGTATTGGTGGGGACGTGATGATAACGAGCGCACCGGACGCGGGAACATGCGTCAGGGCCTCCCTCCCCCTCAAGATGGAGATGTGCGATGCAGCGTAAGATCCGGGTCGGAGTCGTTGATGACCACCCTCTTTACCGCGATGGGGTGATCTTCGCCCTCGAATCCGAAACCGACATGGAAATCGTTGCTCAAGGCGAGTCCGCGGGCGATGCGTACCAAATCGCTGTCGACCAATCTCCCGACGTGCTCCTTCTGGACATGAACATGCCGGGCGGCGGCATCAATGCGGTTGCCAAGATCGCTCTGAGGTGCCCGTCGACGAAGACGCTCATGTTGACGGTCGTCGATGACGAGGACGAGGTGCGCAGCGCTCTACGCAAGGGAGCCCGCGGCTACTTGCTGAAAGGAACGAGCAGTTCCGAACTGGCCAGTGCCATCCGGATCGTCAGCAGGGGTCAGAGTTATGTGTCGCCCAGCTTCGCCGCGCGGCTCATCATGTCACGGGGCGCGGAGGAGAGCGAACCCCGGGACGCGACGGGCAAGTTTCCCGAACTCTCAGAACGGGAAGTACAGATCCTGTTGCTGATCCATCGCGGTCTCAGCAACAGGCTCATCGGTGACGAACTGGGACTGACCGAGAAGACTGTAAAAGGCTATGTGACGAACATCATGGTGAAGCTCCACGTTCGAAACCGCGTGGAAGCAGCTATGATTGCTGCAGAGCGAACTGTCGTCAGGAAGCAGTAACCCTCGCCACCGAAAAGAAGGTCACCGAACTCTCCACTGAGACATTGACTGGTCTCGTCGAGTTTTGCAGCATGCACACACCTTGCTTCTCTGCCCTGCTGATCGACGCCTTCGAACAACCCCTGAACAGCCCTCTCGCGATCATACCCCTTTTGAGTTAACTCCGAAGGGGGATGTATGACACTATTCCCGCGATTTATAGTTATTGCTAAGTATTTTAAGAATTTATTATCATAGGATTATTGGCGATGCTCCTTTGATGCATCAAGCGGCAAATGAATATCCGCCTACGCCATGTTTGATATTCTATTGGAACTGGGGGGCTCCAATGAAACAAGGTATACGTGTCTGCGTGGTGGATAAACACCCGCTCTTTCGAGACGGCGTGATCCTCGCGCTGAACTCCCAAGCGGACATTGAGATCGTCGGCCACGGGTCCTTGATCGAGGACGCTATTCGGCTTGCGCAGGATCAGATGCCGGACGTCATCGTAATCGACACCGGCACTCTCGGCCGGAGTATGGAAGCCGTCGAGGCAATCCTCCAGCAGGACTCTGGAATCGGCATCCTGTTTTTGGCCGACACTGCCGAGGAGGAACATGTCTATGCCGCCCTGAAGCGGGGTGTCCGCGGTTACATCCTGAAAGGTGCCAGCCGGGCCGAGCTGCTTCAGGCGGTCCTGGTGCTGGGACAGGGACAAAGCTTCATATCTCCGAGCCTCGCAGCAAAACTGCTCATGCGCTCGGGCACTGCACACTATGTCGAGCTGAAAGCCAGCAGTCCGAACCTTCCGCACCTGACACCTCGCGAGCGGCAGATCCTCTCCATTCTCGTTCAGGGTCGGAGCAACAAGGAAATTGGCAACTCCCTCGACCTGAGTGAGAAGACCATCAAGCATCATCTGACGAACATTCTCCAGAAGCTGCGCGTGCGCAATCGCGTCGAAGCTGCCCTCATGATGTCCAGCCACATGCCGCAGCATCAGCCTCACTCCTGAGCGGACCCGCTGATGCTGCCGGCCTAACAATTGACTTCCACTATTCTTACAAATCAGTTGAGTACGGCCGATCCAGGAGCGCTCTCTGTAGCGCCATTCCTTTAACCCTCGGATAAGGCTGATATAACCAAGCCCCCCTCTCCCGACTTTCGTCCGACGTCTTCTCAGACCTTCGCCCGCTCGACGTCAGTCCGACTAGTCTTCCTCCTCAATGCCAATCAGCATGGAAGGGACCATTCGGCCAAACGCGGAGGGAGTGCGATGGCTTTACAACTCGACAACGAGGATCTGCAGGACATTCTTCATCTCGTCCGTACCGGGCAGATCCGCGACTCCAGCGGCTATGGAAACAACGGTGGCAACCCGAACTGGGGCAAAGCCGGGCAGCAGTTCATCCGTTTGACGGATCCGCACTACACCGACGGCGCGACAGGTATCCGGACGACGGTGAACACGCCGCGCGAGATCTCGAATATCGTCTCCAATCAGGACAACAACGGTGACGGTATCGAAGAAAACATGCCGAATGCGTTCGGCGGCAGCGCATTCCTGACCTTCTTCGGCCAGTACTTCGATCACGGGCTCGATTTCGTGCCGAAAGGCCAGCCCGGTGTTGTGCAGATCGGCGCAGACGGCTTCCCGATCTCTGCGTCACGAGCCAATTACGCGCCCGGCACCGGAATCGACCCGGACGGCATTCCCAACAACGGTGATGAAGTTGCGGCCCAGCACATCAACATGACCTCGCCCTATGTGGACCAGAATCAGGTCTATGGCTCCCATGAGCAGGTGACCGATCTTCTGCGCAAATGGGATCAGGGTCCAAACGGCCCGAAGCAGACGGCCTATATGCTCACAGGAGAGATCGACGGTTCAGGACGCGCCCTGCTTCCGACGCTCAATCATGTTCGCGAGAACTACCGCATTATGACGGGCGGACAGGAGCTGACCTCCACCGATATGTCGAATTTCGACGGCACCGGTCATGCCTTGCTGCTCGACTTCATCCCGTCCTATGTCGGCAACAATCCTGCCAACGGCTATGATCTCGACAAGATGGGGGATTACTACATCACGGGTGATGGACGAGCGAACGAGAATGTGATGCTCACGTCCATGCACACGATCTGGGCGCGCAATCACAACTTCTGGGTCGATCAGCTCAAGGCGCGCACCAACGGCACCTGGACAGAAGAGGAGTACTTCCAGGCAGCGCGGATCGTTAATACCGCAGAATACCAGCGTGTGGTGTTCACCGAGTTCGCCGACGCAATGGCAGGCGGCATCGCTCCGGGAGAGAATGAACACGGCTTCGACGGATACGATCCTACCGTCGATGCATCCATCTCGGCTGAGTTCGCGCACGTGGGCTACCGTTTCGGCCACTCCATGCTCAACGAGACCGTGAGCTACAAGGACGCGAATGGCCAGATGCACGATATCTCGCTGGTTCAGGCATTCCTTAGCCCGAACAAGGTCTTGGAACTGGGCATCGACGAGCTCCTGCTGGGGGCGACCGGGGTCGCCCACCAAGCGATCGATGTGGATATAGTCAATGCACTTCGTAACCAGCTCGTCGGGCGGCCGCTCGATTTGGCTGCTCTCAACATCTTCCGTGGACGCGATACCGGTATCGCACCCTTCAACTCCGTGCGTGAGCAGCTCTTTGAGAAGACCGGCATTGCAAGCTTGAGGCCCTACTCCGGCTGGGAGGATTTCCAGAAACGGAATGGATTGACCGACGGCTTCATCAACCAGCTCAAGGAGGCCTACCCGGAAGGGTTCGATGCCATGGACCTGTGGGTCGGCGGCCTGGCGGAAAAAGCGACCAAGGGGCAACTCGGCTCGACCTTCGGCTATCTCTTCCTGGAGCAGCTTGATCGCCTGCAGGACGGAGACCGCTTCTACTACCTTGAAATTCTCGACGATAGCCTGTTCGAGGACAGCGGACAGACCTTCGCCGATATCGTCATGCGGAATACCGGTATTACGGGCCTCTCCAACGTGTTCAAGGTCTCCTCAGGCGGTCAGACCAGCGGCAGCCGTGTTCCGCGCGAGGAGCCGGTCTACCATGCCCCAACCGACATCTCCCTCTCGAACAGATCTGTGAAGGAAAACTCTGCGGCCGGAACCCTCATTGGTGCCCTCTCAGCTGTCGATAAAGATGCGGGAGATACGTTCACCTACACTCTGTCCGGACCCTCAGCGGGGCTCTTCAAGATCGTCGGCGACAAGCTTGTGGTTGCCGAGGGAGCCAAGCTGGATTATGAAACGGCGAAATCCCACGACATCACCATCAAGGTGACGGACAATACCGGGCGATCGTACTCCGAGACGGTTACGATCAACGTGCAGGATGTCTCTGAGCCGAAACCCGAGATACCGAAGCCGCCTCAGCCCCCGAAGGATCTTCTGGTCAAAGGGACCCGCGGCGACGACAATCTCTACGGCGGTGACGGCAATGATCGCCTATATGGCGAGAAAGGGAACGACAGTCTCGACGGCAAAGCCGGCGATGACGGAATGTATGGCGGCGACGGCAACGATCTCCTTCGCGGCGGCACCGGGGCGGACCGGATGTGGGGCGGGAAGGGCAACGACACCTACGAAGTCGACAACCGCAAGGATGAAGTCATCGAAAGCCGCGGTCAGGGCACCGATATGGTGAAGGCTTCCGTCTCCTACTCTCTGGGCAAGGACGTAGAGAATCTGACACTCATCGGAAGCCAGCATCTCAATGGCTCCGGCAACGAACTCGACAACACCCTGATTGGGAATTCGGGCAACAACATTCTCAAGGGCGGTGGTGGCCAGGACATCCTCAAGGGAGGCGACGGAGCCGATATCCTCATGGGTGGCAAGGGCAAGGACGAAATGACCGGGGGCGCCGGAAAAGACATCTTCGTCTTCGAGCGATCAGGCCACGACACAGTCACCGACTTTCGTGACGGTGAGGACAAGATCGACGTCAGTCGCCTATCCGGGGTCGACAGCCTGTCTGATCTCGCCATATGGCAGGCCGGCAATGATGCCGTGATCTGGTACAAGTTCGACTTGATGCTTCTAAAAGGCGTCACTGCATCAGATCTCGGCAGCAACGACTTCATTTTCTGATGTTCGTTCTCTGAAACAGCCTGCTTCCGTCGGGAGTGCGACCCAGCGCTCCTGACGGAATTTCCCTAGTGTAAGGAGATAAACCAGAGCATAAAGCGAGATGCTCTGCATCGCTCTTCGATTACATTCCTAAGTGCTCGATCCGTTCAGGATGCGTGAAGACCTCGAAGGAGTCCTCGCGTGCCACGGCCACCAGGGTAAGCCCGCAGCCCTCTGCGACCCTGACGGCCAAGGCCGTGGGGGCTGAGATCGCTGCGATGATCGGGGCTCCCATGCGGGCTGCCTTCTGCACCATTTCCACCGACACACGGCTTGTCAGAAGCACCATGCCGGCTGAACAGGACTCACTGGCTCTTGCGAGCGATCCGGCCAGCTTGTCGAGAGCATTGTGCCGCCCGACATCCTCACGGATGCCAATCAAGCCCTGTCCAGGGCGCCAGAAGGCCGCGGCATGGATGGCTCTCGCTTCTCTGTTGAGCCGCTGGGCTTTCGACAAGTCCGCCATGGCGGCGGCAATTGCCCCTGGAGACAACTGGAGAGTGCCGACGACCTTCGACGCTGGTCGTACGGCCTCTGCCAGAGATTCCACCCCGCACAATCCACAGCCGACAGGCCCAGCCATGGCACGCCGCCTGGACTGATAGGCGCCACGGCAGGTCTCCCGCAGCCACATCCTGACCTCGCAGCCAAGATCGTGCTCGACGATCTCCATGGAAGTCAGGTCCCCGGGCTCGGCAATGATCCCTTCCGACAGGCTGAAGCCGAGGGCAAAATCCTCCAGGTCAGCGGGACTGGCCATCATCACCGCGTGGGTGGATCCATTATATGTGAGCGCCACCGGGGTCTCTTCCGGCAGCACACGCTCCCCGGCAATGAACGCCCCCTTGGCCACGCTGGTCTGCGGCAGGCGGATGACCGGCTCCAGGTGAAGGCTCATTCCGCTGCCTCTGGCAATTGCTTCTGCTGGAGCGTGATACGAATGGGGATCGACTTCGCCGCCGGCACCTTGCTTTTGTCAGCGTGGTGCCAGACCGGGATCAGGGGATTGCATTCGGGATAATAGGCTGCGCAGCATCCTTCCGGAATCTCATACGGTGTGACCCGCAATCCGCTCACCTGACGCACGATGCCATCGTCCACGGCCGTCGTGAGGGTGACCGTGTCCCCCTCCTCAAGGCTCAGCCGGGCGATATCGTTGCGGTTCATGAACAGCACCATGCGCGTGCCCCTGACGCCCCTGAACCGGTCGTAATAACCATAGACCGTCGTGTTGAACTGGTCGTTGGAGCGGACTGTCATGAGCTTGAAGATGTCGCGATGGTTCTCCGCAATGCCGAGATCGGCTCCGAGGCTCTGCGGCACGATAAAGTTCGCTTTGCCAGTCTCGGTCTTCCAGCGCCGCTCGCGCGCTGCGATCGGGCGATGGAAGCCGCCGGGCTTCCACATGCGCTTGTTGAAGTCGCGAAAATTCTCCGGATAGGTTTCCTCGATGGCATCCCTGACGCGGGCGTAATCACCTACCCATTCATCCCACGGCACTTTGGGATTGGGCGGGAGAGTTGCCTTGGCGAGTTCTGCCACGATCCGCGGTTCGGAGAGGAGGTCCGGGCTTGCAGGCTTCGCGACGCCCTTGGAGCCGTGGATGCAGGCGGTGGAATCCTCAACCGCAACAGCCTGAGGTCCTGTCGCCTGTTCGTCGATCTCGATACGTCCGAGGCATGGAAGGATATAGGTGACTTCGCCCGGAATGAGGTGATTGCGATTGAGCTTGGTCGAGATCTGTACCGAAAGGCGCAAACGCGTCCAGGCCTCCTCCAGGGCTGCTGTCTCCGGCGCAGCGCGCACGAAATTGCCGCCGAGAGCGACGAAAGCCTTCACCTCGCCCTTGATGACACCCTCGCAGACCTCCACCGTGGTCATGCCTTTCCACCGCGGCGGCTCGAAGCCGTACTGCTCCTTGAGCTTGTCGAGGGGCACGAGCTCTGGCTTCTCCGCGATGCCGACCGTGCGCTGGCCTTGAACGTTGGAATGGCCGCGCACCGGGCAGATGCCTGCCCCCGGCCTGCCGATGTTCCCGCGCAGGAGCAGCAGGTTAACCACCATCTGCACGTTCTCGACACCCGCCTTGTGCTGGGTAAGGCCCATCCCGTAGATGCCAATGACGGCATTTGCGCGGGCATAGACTGTCGCTGCAGCCTCCAGGGTCGCCTGGGACAGGCCCGAACGACGCTCCAGCTCGGGCCACTGCGCTTGCCGGGCGGCCTGCGCGAACTCCTCGAAGCCATGAGTGTGTTCGGCGATGAAGGCATGGTCGAGAACGGGTCTTCCCCCGGTGGCGCGCGCCTTGTCGTCGGCCTCGATCAGGATCTTGGCCAGACCCATCAGAGCCGCGATGTCGCCACCGATCTTCACCTGATGATATTGCGACGAGATGCGGGTCTCCGACCCGGTCAGCATTTCCGTCGGCGCCTGCGGATTAGTGAAGCGCTCCAGACCGCGCTCCTTCAGAGGATTGAAAGTGATGATGGGCACACCGCGCTTGGAGGCTTCCTGGAGCGGATGCAGCATGCGCGGTGAGTTGGTGCCGACGTTCTGGCCGAAGAACAGGATGCAGTCGGTCTGTTCGAAATCGTCGAGGATCACCGTACCGACGGGGACGCCGATGCTCTCCGGCAGCGCCACAGAGGTGCTCTCGTGGCACATGTTGGAGGAATCCGGCAGGTTGTTGGTGCCGTAGAGCCGGGCAAAGAGCGCCCACATATAGGATGTCTCGAGCGAGGCGCGGCCTGAAGCGTAGAGCACCACCTGACGCGGATCGAAGCCTTTCAGCTCCCGGCCGATCTCCTGGAAAGCCTCGTCCCAGCTGACAGGGACATAGGTATCGGAAGCACTGTCGTACCTCATAGGGTGAGTGAGGCGGCCCGCTTCTTCGAGATCGTGATCCGGCCACGTCCGCAGTTCTGCCAGCGTGTGCTTGGCAAAAAATTCCGGCGTCACCCGCTTCGTGGTGAGTTCCCAGGCAGTCGCCTTGGCGCCGTTCTCGCAGTATTCGAAGGGGTGTGGGTCTGCCGGTTTGGCCCAAGCGCAGCTGACGCAGGCATAACCTTCAGGCTTGTTCTGTTTGAGCAGAATCGCGTTGCCGCTGACCAAGCGCCCTTCCTTGGCCAGGATACTTTCGACGGAGCGGACGGAGCCCCAACCGCCTGCAGGACCTGGATAGGGCTTGATCTTCGGCTCATCGCTCATCTCGGACAGCCTCCCGTTTGCCGCCGCTCATCGGCGGCGTTTCAACTAAACCTATGTAAATGATCGGGAGACATGACCATTCAAGTGGCCGAAACCGCCAGAGACGATGCTTGCAGACCTTAGCTGCCCGGTTCTTTCTTCTCGGCACCTGTCAGGTCAGACGCCCTCGGGCTGCAACGGGCAGCTCGCCGACGATTTCATGGCCACGGACTGCAACAAGGCGATCAACCATGTTGACCACGACGCACACGTGATTGGGAATGACCCGGACGATGTCGCCGATATTCGGGCGATCGTTGCAGGCTGATAGGTCCAAGAAGCCATGCTCCTCCGCAAAGCGGGCGATCTTTGCTTGCGGATGCTCTAGGATAAGGCCATGCCCGTCGAGCCCACCGGTGTCGCTCGTCAGGGTTTTCGACCCGGAATCGAGAATGCCCCGCTCCGATGAGGCACGGCTCACCACGGTGGCGTAGACCGTCAGCGCGCAATCCTGCAGCTGCGCGACGCCTGCTGCCAGCATCATTCGATCGTTGAACACCGATGTTCCGGCCCGATGCTCGGTCACGCCCTTGATCTTGCCTAGGTTCAGGAGGTTGGGTGTCCCGCCGGACGACACGATCTGCGGCTCGAGGCCCAAGCCACGGACCCCGGCGACGGCGGCATCCAGGAAGGCCTGTGTCTCCTCCATGGCGTTTTCCGGCGGGTACAGCATGAACCCTGCGAACGAAAGTCCTGGACGCGACGCGATATCCTTCGCCAGGGCGACGGCCTCTGCGACCGTCTCGACCCCTGCCCGACTGCGACCGGTGTCGCATTCCACCACCACGCCCAGGTCTCGCCCGGCGATGGCGGCGGCTTCCGGCAGGCCTGCCACCACAATGGGGTTGTCGGCTGCGACGGTTACCTTCGCCTCGGACAAGAGCCTGCCGAGGCGGCCCAGTTTCTCCTCGCCCAGGATGTTGTAGGCAATCAGGATGTCGTTATGCCCGGCTTCAGCCATGACCTCCGCTTCGCCGATCTTCTGGCAGGTGATGCCGCGAGCGCCGACATCCCGCTGCATGGATGCGATGACAGGGCTCTTGTGCGTCTTGATGTGGGGCCGGTTGGCCACGCCGGCAGCATCGCACAAGCCCTGCACTCGGGCGATGTTGCGTTCGACCACATCCAAGTCGACGACCACCGCGGGCGTTCCGAACTCACGCGCAACTCTGGCCTTGAGATCCTCGATACTCATGATTCCTGTTCCCAGAATTCCCGGGTACGATAAGCCATCGCACCCCAGGTGTCTGCCTCGCCCATCAGTGAAACACTGATTCAGTTCGGGGCACCATTTTCAATGTGAGCTTTCACTTATTTTCGACCGCGGCCCCGCTATATGCGAGTTCATCCTCGGCTAATATGGCACACGAAGACGCCTTCAGATGGATTCGTGCCGGGGTTGGAGGCCTGATCAACGCCTGTACAAGTTCACCGCACCGTAACCATCTGCAGTCCCCTGCTCGAAACGTCGTCACCGTGTCACAGGGCAGTGCATGATCAGCGTTCCGAAGGCGACCGGCTGGCTCGGCGCCCACCAAGTTCTTAGATCATCCAGGAGGACCCTCGTGAGAAGTGCAGCTTTGGCGACCTTGATCCTGTTCGCTATTCCCTCCCTCTCATCCGGGCAGGACATGACTCACTACAATCGCATCGACCTGATCCGCCCCGATGCGCCGGCCCTCGCCAAGCATGGCGAGCACGCAATCGGCGTCCGCACGATCGAGGTGATCAATAAGAATCAAATCGACGTCCTGAAAGCGGCAGCCGGCCAGGAGCCTCCACGGTATGACCGGAAGCTTACCCTGGAGGTCTGGTACCCGGCGGAGACGGACGGCAAGCAGTCCGGCACCTATCCCGGGGTGTTCCTGCGGGATGGCAAGACCCAGGTGACGCTCCATGGCAAGGCAGTGCGCGACGCCCAGCCCAAGAAGGCGGCCGGCAGCCCCTACCCGCTGGTGATCGTCAGCCACGGCTATCCCGGCAATCGCTTCCTGCTCAGTCACCTCGCGGAGAACCTCGCCACCAAAGGCTATGCGGTGGCAGCCATCGATCATGCGGATTCCACCTACAACGACCAGGGCAAGTTCGGGTCGACCCTGATCAACCGGCCTCTCGACCAGGTTTTCGTGCTCAACGCGATCGATCAGCTGTCGAAGGAGAACGGGCATTTCCTGAACGGGCTGGTCGACACCTCCCGCACGGGCCTCATCGGCTATTCGATGGGCGGGTACGGTGCGGTGATCACCGCCGGGGCCGGTGTCACCAAGGAAGCCGTGGCCTACGACTCAGGCGTGCCGGCAGGCATGCTGTCCGTGCACCTGGCCGAGTCCGAGACCCACAAGAAGCTACGGGATGAACGGATCAAGGCTGTGGTCGCCATCGCGCCCTGGGGCATGCAGCGCGGCTTCTGGAACCAGGAGGGGCTCACCGGGATCACGACGCCGATCCTCTACATTGCCGGCAGCAAGGATGATGTGTCGGGCTATGAAAAGGGCGTCCGTGCGCTCTACAGCGGCACCGTCAACGCCGACCGCTTCATGCTGACTTTCGAGAACGCCAATCACAACGCCGCAGCCCCCATCCCGGCGCCGGTCGAAAGCTGGCAGACAGCGGAGGGTGGAAGCTCGACGCCCTTCAACCACTATGCTGACCCGGTGTGGGACACGGTCCGCATGAACAACATCACGCAGCACTTCGTCACAGCCTTCCTGGGGCGCTACGTGAAGGCGGACACGGAACTCGGCACCTATATGGACGTGCCTGTGGAGCGCGCGAGCGAGGGCGTCTTCGCAGCCACCAAGGACGGCTCTTTCAAGCCCGAGCATACCTACTGGAAAGGCTTCGCCGCCCGGACCGCCGCCGGCCTTACCCTCGAGCGTGGCACACGAAGTGCCAACTGATCACTGCTTGAAATGAAAAGGCCCGGCAGATGCCGGGCCTTTTTCCCATTGGCAGTCCTCATACGGAGACGGGTCGCCAAGAACTCTTCAGTCGCTTCCTGAAGGCAGGTTGGGTACTCACTCCTGGACTGTCAAACTGGGCCTGAATGCGTTAGGATTAAACAAAAAAGACTTCCCAACATCGTCCGTCACCCAGCTGAGCCACTCCGTGGACAGGAACAATGTTGCGAGCTTTTTTCAATGCAGATCGGCCAGCAATCCGGAGATCCCTTCCCTGCCGCCATACGGGCGAAGCGGGCGGTTCTGATCCTCGATGTGGTCGAGTCCGTTCGTCTCGTCGAGCAGGACGAGTCAGAGTTCATCTCCCATTGGCTAGCCTTCGTCGAGCACGTCCGGAGCCGTATTCTTCCTGATCACAACGGCCACTTCACGAAGGGCCTGGGTGATGGAATGCTGTTGGACTTCGACGATGTCCGATCCGCCGTTTTGGCCGCCTTCTCGATCCAGCAGGAACGCAATCGACAGAACCAGGCGCTTCCCCCAGCCCAGCAGATCATGCTCAGGATGGGCATCGAGATCAGCGACGTGATCATCGATCAAGCCGATCTCTACGGCCGTGGCGTCAGCCGGGCAGCACGGATCCTTACCCTTGCAGGCCCTGGCGAGATTGTCATCTCGGCCAATGTGCGCGACCAGCTCACGGCCGATCTCGATGCAGACATCGAGGATCTCGGTGAGTGCTACCTCAAGCACATGCCGCAGCCCGTGCGAGCTTATCGCGTCGGGCCGCCCGGACCGCGACCCGTGATCGAGACCGGTTATGCCTTCGAAGGCTTGCTTCCGACCCTGGCGGTGGTCCCGTTCACAACGCGCGATCCGGAAGACGAGCATCATGTCCTGGGGGAGGTGCTTGCCGAGGAGCTTATTCAGGACCTCTCACGCTCTCCTGAGCTGCACGTCATATCGCGCCTGTCGACGACCGTGTTTCGCGGCAGGGATGCGTCCCTGGCCCAGGTCAGCGCCAACCTCAACGCAAATTATGTGCTGTCCGGCTCCTACCGGGTCCAGAACCGGCAAGTGATGGTGGAGGCCGAACTCGCCGAAGCGAAGTCAGGACAGGTTGCATGGTCGGCTCGTTACAAGGGGCAGCTGAGCGGCATCATCTCCGGCAAGCGCGACCTGATCGATGAGATCGCTGCCAATGTGAACGCCGCGATCATGGTCAGCGAGCTCCAGCGGGCTCAGTCCCAGGCGCTGCCGACCCTGAAAAGCTACACCCTGCTGCTTGCCGCCGTGGCGCTGATGCACCGCCTGTCTCCTCATGATTTCAGTGAGGCACACAGGCTCCTTGAGGCTCTGATCGAGCGAGCTCCGCGCCAGGCCATCCCTCGCGCGTGGCTTGCCAAGTGGCATGTCCTGCGGGTTCAGCAGGGCTGGTCGGACGATCCGCATCAGGATGCGCAACTTGCCCTGCGCTGTACGAAGCAGGCCTTGGATGCCGATCCGCAATGCTCCCTGGCGCTGGCCATCGACGGCTTCGTCCATACCAACCTTTTGAAGAAGCTCGACGTTGCGACAGAACGCTATGATCTCGCTCTGCTGAACAATCCGAACGACTCTCTCGCCTGGCTGCTCAAGGGTACGCTTCATGCGTTCAAGGACGAGGGTCAGCAGGCTGTGAGCTGCACGCAGCGGGCCCGGAAGCTTTCGCCGCTCGACCCTCACCGTTATTTCTACGATTCACTTGCCGCGACCGCTCACCTTACGGCTCATCAATTCGATCGCGCCCTGAAGCTCGCGCAGCGCTCGCTCAAATCCAATTGCACCCACACCTCGACCCTGCGCGCCATGGCAATCGCGCAGTGGGAACTCGGGCATCATGACGATGCCCGTCGCACGGTGGGCAGACTCATGCAGCTGGAGCCGCATCTCACCATTCGCAGCTGGCGGGAGCGCTCGCCGAGTACCGGATACAGGATTGGGGAAGAATGGGCTTCCGTGCTGCACCAGGCGGGAGTGCCTGAATAGCCGGGGCTTCGACAACGAGGGAGCAGACCAACGTGAGCTACTTATCAGCAGGGATCGGACCCCTCGGCGGGGTTGGCGGAGTGGGTGGCGTAGGCGGTGTCGGAGGCGTGGGTGGGGTTGGCGGCGTAGGCGGCGTCGGGGGTGTAGGCGGCGTTGGAGGAGTGGGCGGCGTCGGTGGGGTTGGCGGTGCCGTCTACGACTCGCCACTCATGAGCGATGCCCTCATCCGCAGCCGTGATGGAATTGTCGGACAATGGCGCGCACCTGCGACTATTCCCGATCAGCTCGACCTGGAAGACGCCGATAACCTCGATCGCTGGTCTCCCTGGGTCCGTGCCGCGATCTTCGATGCGGAGCTGGTCTCGCGCCTCGGCTTCACACTGGAAGACAATACCATGGCTTCGCGCCATATGGCGGTCTGGCATCTCGAGGTTCCGGCACCTGCCGGAGGCAATGCACCCGCGCCGGTCTACAAGCCCCTCATTCTGATGGCACGCCCGACAGAAGCCATCTTCAAGGCACAGCTCACCTTCGTGAACCACTATGCCGAACTTCGTCCGGATCGGCAGGGCGAGGTTCTGGCGCAGGTCGGCGGCGGCGTCACCTTTCTGAGCTCCATCGCTCAACTCCACCCTGACCGGACACCCCATACGCTGGAGCTGCTGGCCGCTATCCTGCGGCTGGCGCTGTTCGTGCACCTGCGCGTGAAGCAGGGGCTCGCGTGCCGGCGACCGCTCGAATACTCGCCGCAGATTCAACCGATGATCGTCACACCGGCCCATGGAGCACTGCCGAGCGGACATGCGACGGAATCGTTCGCGGTGGCTCTTGTGCTGTGGCAACTGATGAAGGCCTCCGGAAGGCCCGGATACGACAGCGTAGATTGGCGTACCCAGCTTCTCCGCCTCGCGGCAAGGATCGCCATCAACCGGACCGTCGCAGGCGTGCATTTTCCCGTCGACAGCGCCGCCGGTGCGGTTCTCGGCCTCACGCTCGGCCAATACTTCGTCAACCGCTGCTCCGGCGCAGCCGGATACAGGGCATGGCGTTTCGAAGGCGAGAACTATCCTGAAGACGGCGACTTCATCTGGCACGATCTTTATGACGTGACGAACGAGACGCTCACATCGATGCCGGGCGCGACAGGCTACTCCGTAGAATACGCAGCCAACGACCAGGTCATCGACCCACAGCACCAATCCTACGTCCTCGCCTGGCTCTGGGATAAAGCGAAGGCGGAATGGGAGTGAGTACACATCGTTCAATACTTTGAAAACAGGAGCGCCCCATGGCATGGACGCGCGTTCAACCGAAGATCGACCCTAATTCGCGGTCTGTCGTCGATCCATATTCCTACTGGGCCCTGGGTGCTGGTTTGCAGGACTTCCGGCTGCCATCAGTCGCCGAACAGAGCATTCCGGTCCTCCTGCGCCGCAAAGCGGAGCCATGGAACGAGGGGGCCTGGGCGCTCTGGCGGGACACCACTGAAGACCCCAACATGCCGGAGAAACCGCCTCGTGATGCGGAACCCTTCGACGTCCGGTTTCTGCCCCTCACAAAAACCCTCCGGTTGATCGAAGACCGCAGATTTCAGCGCTTCCTCGGGAGCCTGGAGCGCTTCACCCTCGGCCCACCCCTGCCCTCCTCGTCCGTTGCTCCGTCAGGATGGAAAGGAGTCCGTCCGGTTCAATCTCCATCACCGGGGGTGACACCAGGCACTGTCATCATCGGCATCATCGACGATGGCATTCCCTTTGCACATGAACGCTTTCGCAGACCCGACGGCACGACCCGGGTCGAGTCCGTGTGGGTGCAGCACGGCCCCGCCACCAACGTGCCGATCGGGTTCGACAATGGGCTCGAGATCTCCAAGGCGGATATCGACAACTATCTCGCGACCTGCCGTCAAGGAGATTCCATCGACGAGGACGAGATCTACCGTCGCGCCGGGGTCGCCGACTTTGCTCTCGAAGGACGAAAGAGCCTGGCATGGAGCGCCTCCCATGGCGCCCACGTGATGGACCTCGCCTGCGGATGGGATCCGGATGAGGCGCCGGACTGGCGGATCATCTGCGTTCAACTGCCGAGCGCCACAACGGCCGACTCGTCGGGAGCCAGTCTGGCGCCTTATGCTGTCAGAGCCTTGGAGTACATTCGCAACACGGCTCAGGCCATTGCTGGAGCAGGACAGAGCCTGCCGGTCGTTGTCAACTTCAGCTACGGGCTTCTCGCCGGCCCTCACGACGGCACCCACGAGATCGAGCTGGCCTTCGACAGGATCCTGCGCGAGCACAACACCACGAAAGGCAACAAGCCGATGCGGGTCGTCATCCCGTCCGGTAACAGCCATCTGGCGCGGGCCCATGCGACAGTCTCATTCCAAGCCGCAGGCGACGAGGCAACTCTCCCCCTGCGCGTATTGCCTGATGATCTCACGCCGAGCTTCGTCGAGATCTGGCTCCCGCCTGCCGCCGCTGCGGGCAATCGGGTTGAGCTGACCATCGCGACCCCGCAGGGCGACATCAGCCCCCCGCTGGAGGAGAACGACAACTTCATTCTCCGATATGACGTAGGTGGAAAGGCGCTCTGCGAGGCTCGGTACCATTTCTTCCCTGCGCCCACGGAGCGCGGGATGTTCCTGATCTCTCTGCAGCCGACCATGCGGATTGAGTCGGAGAACTCCCGTGTCCCCACCGATCCGGTTGCTCCGGCGGGACTGTGGAACCTCGTTCTGAAGAACAATGGTCTATCTTCGCACGAGGCCGTCGAAGCCTGGGTCCAACGGGACGACGCGCCTGTCGGCTACCAGCGCCGGGGGCGCCAAGCCTATTTCGATGTGCCCGGTTATGAGATCTATGGCCATGACGGCAGACCTCTCGAAGAGGACGATCCGGCATGCCCGGTGAAGCGGGCGGGCTCGATCAACGCGATAGCCACGGGCAGGGAGACAATTGTGATCGGCGGCCTGCTGCGCAGGGAGTTGCGGCCGCCCGCCTATTCCGCAGGTGGACCGATCACGACGCCTGCCGGCGCACCTTCGCCCCATCGCTGCGGCCCCGACGCGTTGACGGTGAGCGACGATTCCATCGTTCAGTCGGGCGTTCTCGCAGCCGGAACACGCAGCGGCTCCGTTGTTGCCATGAACGGCACAAGCGTCGCCGCGCCGCTGATCACCCGATGGATTGCCGGTGAACTCGCAGATGGACGCCTCGGGAACAGAGAAGCAGTCGGGAAGCTGGCCGATGACGGTGAGCTTCTTCCGCTTCCAGGACCCAAGCCCTCTCCTGAGAGGGGTGGGGCTGGACGAGCGCCGCTACCGCCGGTCCGGCCGGTCAAGATCGACAGATAGCGAACTTATCAGCACCCGTGGCCGATACCCGCCACCGGTACGTGCGATGAAGCTGTGCGACAGGGCGTTACGACTAAGCCTTAGCCTCTAAGAAGTGCGTTTGCGCCTGGTTTTCTTCTGGGCGACCTCACCTCCAGGAGGCTGCTCCGTCACGGCTCCCGTTGCTTCACCAGCCGCGCCAGGGGGCGCATTCCCGGCGGTTGCGGAGGATTGTTCAGGCTGGCTCTGGTTCAGTTCACGCTCGGCCCTGTACCAATGATCGTGCGGATCGCCGGCGCGCCCTTCCCTCTCCCATATCTCGTAGGCTCTCTGGCGAATGGCCTCCTCGCTTGTGCTTGATTGCTGGTGCTCGTGATGACCACCGTTCTGGTCATCGAAAATCTGACGACCGAGATCGAGTCCAATGCGAGGTGTCGCATCTGGTCCGGTTTTGTCCTGGGTCATGATGGCTCCTCTCCTTCAGACGTGGGGTCAATGCCGCGTGTGTGAACAGGCTTCCTCATCACACGTGTGAACTTGCTTTCGGCTGCCGGGCAGACACTGTCCCAGAATGGCCGCACACCTAGCTTCGGCAGCAGTCAGGATGCAAGGTTCCCCTCGCCCGGTTTTCCATTCCCCTCGTGAAAAGTCTGGTATTGTGGAGGGTAGAAATGGAGGCCCGAATGATCAAAGAGGATCTTGCTCGTGAGCTTGACCATATGGATCCTGGTGCGACCCTTACGGTTCCGGAGGATGTGCTGGCTCGTATGTTCGGTGAGGACACGCTTTCATATGATTCTCAGGATGCGCTCAGACACATTGCCGCGTTCGCCCTCGAACACCGCTGCACCTTTTCATTCCATGAGCACGAAGGAGCGGTTCCATGCTTTCAGAAAGACGATGTCTTCTGAAGGTTTGGAACCGCTCCCGTTCTAAGCAACACAAGGAGCATCCGGCGGTCACGCGCCTCAAAGTCGGCTAACCCCAGCGGAGCATGATCGTGCTCAAGGGTGGAAGCACGAGGTTCAAGGAGAAGGGGCGCCCATGGGATGGAACCTCTTCGGCCTGCAGAGCCCCGCCATTCCCAAGATTGCCGCCGCCGTAGATCGCCGCATCCGTATTGAGAACTTCATGCCACAGCCCTGATCTCGGCACTCCGATGCGATAGGACATCCTCGGAACGGGGGTCATGTTGCTGACGGCAAGAATGATGGAACTTCCATCCCGTGCCAGCCGCAGCATGGCAAAGACGGAATTTCCGGAATCGTCCACCACCGCCCATTCGAAGCCGCTGGGATCGGCATCGGTGCCATGGAGGGCCGGTTCGGTCGCATAGATGCGGTTGAGATCGCCGATGAGCCTTTGAACTCCGGCGTGCCGCGGATTGTCCAGCAACTCCCACGAGATCGAGGCATCGTGGTTCCACTCCCGCTCCTGTGCGATCTCGCCGCCCATGAACAGGAGTTTCTTGCCGGGGTGCGCCCACATATACCCGAAATAGGCCCGCAGATTTGCGAAGCGCTGCCACTCGTCGCCTGGCATCTTCCGGATCAGCGATCCTTTCCCGTGCACGACTTCATCATGCGACAGCGGAAGGATGAAGCGCTCGGAATAGGCATAGACCATACCGAACGTGAAGGCGCCGTGATTGTAGCTGCGGTAGACGGGGTCCTGCTCCACATAATGGAGCGTGTCGTGCATCCAGCCCATGTTCCATTTGAACGTGAACCCGAGCCCGCCCTCTTCCGCAGGTTTGGTAACGCCTGGGAATGCGGTGGATTCCTCCGCGATGGTGATCGCGCCGCCGCAGCGGTGGGACACGATGCTGTTGAGATGCTTGAAGAACTCGATGGACTCGAGATTCTCTCTGCCCCCGTACTTATTGGGAATCCACTCGCCCGCCTGGCGGCTGTAGTCGCGGTAGAGCATCGATGCGACAGCATCCACCCGAAGCGCATCGATGTGGAAGCGCTCCAGCCAATGAAGCGCGCTGGCGATCAGAAAGCCCTTCACCTCGTTGCGGCCGAGGTTGTAGATCAGGGTGTTCCAATCCTGGTGGAACCCTTCCCTGGGATCCTGATGCTCGTAGAGCGCCGTCCCGTCGAACTGCGCAAGCCCCCAGACATCGGTTGGGAAATGAGCCGGAACCCAGTCGAGGATCACGCCTATGCCAGCTTCATGGCAACGGTTCACGAACTCGGCGAAATCTTCCGGGGTCCCATACCGACCGGTTGGGGCGAAGAGGCCGAGGGGCTGATACCCCCAGGAGCCTCCGAACGGATACTCGGTGATCGGCAGAAGTTCAATATGGGTGAACCCCAGTCCGGCCACATAGGGGATCAGGCGATCCGCCAACTCGGTCCAGTCGAGGCTGCGGTTTCCTTCATTCTCCAGTCGCATCCAGGAACCGGCATGGACCTCGTAGACAGAGATCGGCGCGGTCTCAGTCTGGCGCGCAGCCCTCGCCGCCATCCACTCGGCGTCCGTCCAGCGGAAAGGCTCCGAACGAGCGACGACGGATGCCGAGCCGGGAGCAGGCTCGGCCGCTCGCGCAATGGGATCGGCCTTCTGCGGCAGCAGCTGTCCGTGCGGTCCGACCACCTCGAATTTGTAGCGCTCGCCGGGGCCAAGGCGCGGAATGAACAGCTCCCAGATTCCGGCCTCCCGACGCAGGCGCATGGGATTGCGCCGTCCATCCCAGCTGTTGAAGTCTCCCACCACCGAGACACGACGGGAATTCGGAGCCCAGACGGCAAATCGCACGCCAGCCACACCGTCGATGGTCATGGGCTGTGCGCCGAGGACGGAGCCTAGTTCGTAGTGAGTGCCCTGCCCGATCAGATGCAGATCGAGGTCGCCGAGGAGCAGGCCGAAGCTATAAGGATCTTCCATCTCCTGGACGGCATCGGGCCAGTGAACGCGCAACCTGTAGCGTTCTCGATGGTCGACCGTTCCGGCAAACAACCCATCCGCATGCACGAGATGCAACCGGTCAGGCTCTCCATCTGTGTCCCTCCGTAGAACCTCAACAGACTTCGCACCCGGCATAAAGACACGGACAATGCTTCCGCCGCCTGCGGGATGCTGCCCGAGGATCGAGAACGGGTCCCCATGCCGCCCCTCGACCAAAGCCTGAACATTGCCTGGCTCGATGCCGGCAAGGAGATTGTCACGTCCGGGCGTCATTCATGTCCTCCGCGTCCCGCGTCTGCGAGGCGATGCACAATATCGGACAAGCCTTGGAGGGGGATCGCCAACCATCTCGGACGGTTGGAAGCCTCATACTGGACCTCGTAGGCAGCCTTCTCAAGCAGGAACAGATCGAGGAGCGACCGGTGCCTGTCAGGCGAGAGCCCGAGCTGTGGAGCCTGAGCAGTAGCATCCCAGTAAGCATCCAGGAAAGCCCTTTGCGCTCCTGCATAGAAGTTCTTGAGCAGCGAGCCGCGGATGCCGCGGAATTGCGGAGACGAGATATCCTCCTCAGGCATAGATGCGGTGACGGCCACGTAATCAAGGGAGCGCAGCAATCCGGCAACGTCCCGGAGCGGGCTTGTCTTTGCGCGCCTTTCCTCCAGCTCGCGTACGGGTTCGCCCTCGAAGTCGATGATGTAGGCATCCCCCTGCGCGACAAGGACCTGGCCGAAGTGGAAGTCGCCGTGGATTCGCGTCAGGAGCGTTCCACGGCCAGCCTCCGCAAGCCGGTCCACAGCGGTGATCAGCTCATCACGATGTTCGAGGATGCTGTCGGCGAGCGCACCGGTCTCAGGATCCAGATCGCCCCGAACATTACTCAATATATCAAGAGCAGACACGAGCTGCTCCTGGGCTCTCGTTTTCCAGCCATCGATCTCCCCAGCTCCAGCCGCGATCGGCGCAAAGGCCTGATCGTCCGTCTGTGCAGCCAGAGCCACGTGCAACTCGCCGAGGCGCTGTCCCACGACTTCGGCGAAATTCTCGAGGGTGGTGAAGATACCTTCCTCAGGGATCGTGTCGTTTTCGATCAGCTCGTACTCGTCGAGGGTGCGCTTCAGATTCTCGAGCATCCAGTTCCAGGCATCACCCTGATTGCGGATAGCGCCCTGGACAATGGCGAGGGTATGCGGTGTCCCATCCTCGGAGACCCGCAGGACCTGCCCCAGGAGAGGAGCGGAGTTCTGATAGTCGACTTTCGTCAGATATTGCGTCATCTCCGCTTCCGGGTGCGTACCGGCAAACACGCGGCGTACGAGCTTGATCATCGCAAGGTCGCCGACGATCAACGAACTGTTCGACTGCTCGGCCGAGAGCCAGCGGATCGGAGCATCGGACGTGACCTGCATGCAATCCAGTTCGGGCGTGCCCTCGAACCGGATTTCTCCGTCCGGGGTCCCAACCGTCGATCTCTCGCACAAGGCCTGCAGGACCGCATGCGCCCACCGGTCGACGGCAAAGCCGTCGGTCAGGAAGCCGACCCGGGGTCCTCTGCGGACTCTGGCTAGTGCAAGCTGCTGCGGCAATGGCAATCCCCCGGCGCTTTCCCATGCGATGCCCAAGGGCATGAAGTAGCGCTCCGTGCGCTGGCCGACGATCGCCTCGATCTCGCCCATCAGCACATCCTCGGCGAACGGCATCGGCACCGTCCACGGAATGCGCGCTTCGTGCAGCGTCTCATTCTTGGAGGCGAACCAGCGCCGGATCGGCAGATAGGTGGGCAGGACGTCCCGGGCGATCAGCTGAATGTGCCGCTCCTCCAGGCCTCCCTGATGACCGCCTCGCAGAACCAGGGTTTCGAACTCGGTCAACTGCTCAGGAGGCGCTGTCCGCCATTGTGGGCTTTCGACCTCCGTCGTGAGCTGGAACCAATAGAAGCCGTAGGGCGGAAGGGTCAGCAGGTAGGTCAGCTGGCCAATGGGTGGGAACGGCGACGGGCCGGTCATCTCCACGGGAACCCGGCCGGCGAATGCCGACAGATCAAGCTCGACCGCCTGCGGCGTCCGCGACAGATTTGCGACGCACAGAATGGTCTCACCCTCGTGCTCGCGCAGATAGGCCAGGACCTTGCGGTTGGCCGGATACAGAAGCCGGAATGTGCCGCGGCCGAAAGCATGGTGATTGCGGCGCAGCATCAGCATGCGGCGCATCCAGTTCAGCAGCGAATGCTGGTCACGGCTCTGTGCCTCCACGTTGACGGACTCGAAACCGTAAACCGGGTCCATGATCGCCGGCAGCACGAGGCTTGCCGGATCCGCCCTGGAGAAGCCGCCATTTCGGTCCGGCGACCACTGCATGGGCGTGCGAACGCCGTCCCGGTCGCCGAGGTAGATGTTGTCGCCCATCCCGATTTCGTCGCCGTAATAGACGACGGGCGTTCCGGGCATGGACAGGAGGAGCGCATTCATCAGCTCGATGCGCCGGCGATCCCTCTGCATGAGAGGCGCCAGCCTGCGGCGGATGCCGAGATTAATGCGAGCCCGCTTGTCGGCCGCATAGGTGTTCCAGAGGTAGTCGCGCTCTTCGTCCGTCACCATCTCGAGCGTCAGCTCGTCATGGTTGCGGAGAAAGATCGCCCATTGGCATTTCTCGGGAATTTCAGGTGTCTGGCGCAGAATATCGGTGATGGGAAAGCGGTCTTCCTTCGCGATAGCCATGTACATGCGCGGCATCAGCGGGAAATGGAAGGCCATGTGGCATTCGTCGCCGTCGCCGAAGTATTCCTGAGTGTCCTCCGGCCATTGATTGGCCTCCGCCAGCAGCATCCGGTCTGGATAGGTGGCATCGAGCGCTGCGCGGATCTTCTTGAGAACCACGTGGGTCTCCGGAAGATTCTCGTTGTTGGTGCCTTCCCGCTCGATGAGATAGGGAATGGCATCGAGGCGCAGCCCGTCGATGCCCATGTCGAGCCAGAACCGCATGACGCTCAGGACTTCCTTGAGGACACGCGGATTGTCGAAGTTCAGATCCGGCTGATGCGAATAGAAACGGTGCCAGAAATAGGCACCTGCCGCCGAATCCCAGGTCCAGTTCGATTTCTCGGTGTCGAGAAAGATGATCCGCGTCTCCGGATACTTCTGGTCCGTGTCGGACCAGACATAGAAGTCCCGTTCCTTTGAGCCGGGCTTTGCGTGGCGTGCGCGCTGGAACCAGGGATGCTGGTCGGACGTGTGGTTGATCACCAGCTCCGTAATGACGCGCAGCCCTCGGGCATGGGCTTCCCGCACGAAGGTCTTGAACTCCTTCAAGCTGCCATAGTCGGGGCTGACATCGCGGTACTCGGCTATGTCATAGCCGTCATCGAGCCGGGGTGACGGATAGAACGGCAGCAGCCAGATGGTGTTCACCCCAAGGGAGGCGATGTAATCCAGCTTAGCGAGCAGGCCTGCGAAGTCGCCGATGCCGTCGTTGTTGGCATCGAAGAACGACTTCACATGCAGCTGATAGATGATCGCATCCTTGTACCAGAGCGGATCGGTTCCAAGGGTGGTCTCGCTCTTGAGGGACGTGTCGTTCTTCTTGAGCATTCTTGTCAGTCCTTAGGGGCTATGCGCCAGATCGAGAAAGGAAGTTCGCCCGGATCGCAGCGGATGCGCTGATACTTGCCAGTCCAGGTGAAGCGGTGTTGACGCACGAGATCCTCGACCGCCACGGAGCCATGATCCGGCAGGCCGAACTTCCAGAGAGGCAGCTCCACATCGGCCTCCTGCACATTGTGGGGATCGAAGCTGACCGCCACGAGCAGGACGTTCTCACGCCCGGGTGTCGCCTTCTCATAGAAGATGATTTTATCGTTCGAGGCGTTGAGGAAAGAGATGTTGAGGTGCGTATGCAGGGCCGGGTTGTCGTGCCGGATCCGGTTCAGAATCGAGATCTCCCGGATGATGTTGCCGGGTCGATCCCAGTCCCACGCGCGGAGCTCATACTTCTCGCTGTCTGCGTATTCCTTCTTCTTGACGTCGGGCCGCCCTTCGCAGAGCTCAAACCCGCTGTACATTCCCCAAAGCCCGGAGAGCGTCGTGGCAAGAGCCGCACGGATCAGGTAGGCGGAACGAGGCGCATCCTGCAGGAAATCCGGGTTGATGTCGGGCGTGTTCACGAAGAAATGCGGCCGGAAGAAATCCTTCGGCGCCGTCTGCGAGAGCTCGTTCAGGTACTCCGCCATCTCCGCCTTCTCGTTGCGCCACGTGAAGTAGGTGTAGGATTGTGAGAAGCCGATCTTGGCGAGCCTGTACATGATCTTCGGCCGCGTGAAGGCCTCCGACAGGAAGGCAACATCCGGGTGGTCGCGGCGCACTTCCCCGATCAGCCACTCCCAGAACGGGAATGGCTTCGTATGGGGATTGTCGATCCGGAAGAGCTTCACCCCCTGTTCGACCCAGAGCAGAATGGTGTCACGCAGCTCAATCCACAGGGACGGCATCGCGCCCTTGGCATAAAAGTCCACGTTGACGATGTCCTCGTACTTCTTGGGCGGATTCTCCGCGTACTTGATCGTTCCATCCGGCCGCCAGTCGAACCAGTCCGGGTGCTCCTTCAGCCATGGGTGATCCGGAGAGGCCTGAACTGCAATATCTAAGGCAAGCTCCAGCCCGTGATCGGCGGCAGCGGCAACGAGACGCCGGAAGTCCTCGAACGTACCGAGCTCAGGGTGAATGGCGTCATGACCACCCGCCTCGGAACCGATGGCGTAAGGGCTGCCCGGATCGTCCGGACCTGCGTTAAGGCTGTTGTTGGGGCCCTTCCGGTGTGTTCGACCGATGGGGTGGATCGGCGTCATGTAGAGAACGTCGAACCCCATGTTGCGGATATATGGGAGCTTGCGGATCACATCATCGAACGTGCCATGACGCTTGGGATCATCGCTCATCGAGCGCGGGAACAGCTCGTACCAGCTGGCGAACCCGGCAGCCGTGCGTTCGGCATCGATGGAGATCGCCTGGGAGCGCAGCATGAACGGCCGCCGGTCCGCGGCCGTCATGACATCCGATGTCTCCGGCGCCAGAAGGATCTCGAGGCGGGCGCCATAATCCGCATCGACGAGCCTGTCGGCTAGGCTGTGGATGCGGTCGGCGATGTCACCCTGGACGTCGGCCCTTGCCTCTTCGACCAGGAGACGCCCCTCCTCCAGTTCCAGGGTCACGTCGAGACCGGCAGCGTATTTCTTTTCCAGTTCCGACCGGAAGATCGCGAAGGGATCACGCCAGGCCTGAACGACAAATTCGTGTCGACCCAGCCGCTCCAGCGGGAATTCCGCGCTCCAGCGGTCATTGACCAGGAGGGTCATGCGGGTTTCGCGCCACTGTTCCTCGTCGACAGCACGCCAAGCCAATGCGGCCATCAGAGGATCGTGACCATCGCCGAAGATGTCCGCCTCCACCCTGATCACTTCACCGACGATCCGCTTGACCGGGAACGCGCCTCCATCCACGGCTGGCGTGACATTCTCGATGACGAGCCGCGGTGCCACGATGGCCTGGTCGACAGCCGGCACTGATACCGCTCCTCTAATCGGCCTGGGGGGATGGCCCTCGAAAATCCTGACCTCGCCCGGATCGAGTCTGACAGTCGTTACCGGAGTGAGTTCGAAGCCGCCCTCACCCACCTCGCGAAACGGCATGAACTGGGCGCCGCTCTCCGACGCCAGGAACGCACCGGTTGCCTGGGCTGTCCGCCGGAGATCGGAGTTCGCGACGATCAGACGGGCTGCCTTGCTTTGCCGCACATCCTCCGCGTCTGTCCTCAGCAAAGCGGTCACCGGGGATGCATGCCCTACGACGAGATGCACCGGCTTGCAGGCGAACTGCTTATCATTGCCGGCGAGCAACTGGTTCGCCGCGCGGACCTCTCCCGTGAGTTCAAAGGCGATCCGTTCTCGCAGCCCCTTCAGTCCAGCTCCATCGCCGCGGGTCGGGTCGAATCTGTCCCGGCAACCGAATTCGAAGCCCATCGGCACGAGAAGGCCGTCACCGACGGACGCAGCAAGCCGCAACGCGCGGGTTGCGCGGCGCTCCAGCACATCCAGAGGCTCCACCTCGTGAGTGATGCGCTTGTCGAAGGGGACCTCCGGAAAGGCAATTTCGTAGCCGATGCTCCTCAGTTGTTCGTGTTCGTCGGCAATCCAGCTTTCCTTCAAGTCCCACCAGCACAGCGAGGAAAACGTCCCACTGAAGCCGGCACCACGGAGCGCCTGCCTTGATTGAAAGTTCGTTCCGGGGGTCCAGGCAAGAAATTGAAGATCGGGCGCGTGTCCTCTGACATCCGCTATGAAGCGCCTCAAAGCGGACGCAGGGACCCTGTCCCAGTGCAGGCAGCGAAAGCCTGTGATCCCAGCAGCGATGAGAGCACGCAGGCGCTCGGCCAGAGTTTTCAGGTGCGGATGATCGTCCGGGCCACCGCCATCGAACGGGATGATCACGGCTTCCCTTTCAGCAGGGTCCTGCCGTGGATCGAGGATGTCCGGGATTGGGGCATCGAGGCCGAGTTCGCGGGCGAAGGCGCTGTCAGCCGCCACCCGGTCAAGAACGAGGTCAAGCGCCAGGCCGAGGTTGCGGGCTCTGGCCTTTTCGGCAACCCGCGCAAGCCCATCCGCCGCCTCGCCGTGACCGAGGCTCGGGTGGAGCCGGGTCATGTCCCGTGGCAGGAAGATGCTGCCGCCATGTCCCGGCTCGAATGGCGGAGCCATCAGGATGGTGTCGAAACCCAGGGCGGCTGCGTGATCGAAGATCTCATCCCAGTTGTCCAAGGGTCCGGCCAGCAGCGGGTGTACGTAGTAGATCCGCGGAGCCTTGCGGCTTACGTCTTTCGTCCGCGCGATCTGGGAGCTTGCGAGGAGGCTGTCTGCTGGTGACACGGTTCGGCCCTGTCGCTATTCGATTGGATCAACCTGGGGTGAGTTCACCACCGGCATCGGAAAGACCGAGTTCTGACCGGCAGAGCCTCCCTGTCAGAAACAAGCCCCCTTGGCTTTGGTTCCTGTTCCCATCCAGATCGCTCGCGGCACTCTCAACGGAACTTGTCCGACCGAGGCCATGCAGCGGGAAATTCGAGGGCGACCTTAAGCCGGCGCAGCTTCGGAGAAGGGATACCGTCCATTCTCTGCGTTTGTTGAGATATGCGGTTCCAAGCCTCCATCGGAAGTGTCGCTCAAACTGGCGAGGAAATGCTGGCACCAGGCCTCGACGGTGTTGCTCCGCAACCGGGCCATCATCGAATCCCACCGTTCCCGCCTTTCCTCCAGCGGCATCCGGAGAGCCCGTGCAATCGCTGCAGCGCAGGCTTCCGTATCGTAGGGATTGACGAGAATGGCGCCGTCGAGCTCGTGCGCTGCGCCTGCAAAGCGCGACAGGATCAGGACGCCGGGGTCTTCCGGTTGCTGAGCCGCGACGAACTCCTTTGCAACGAGGTTCATCCCATCGCGCAACGGTGTCACGAGGCCAATCTGGGACATGCGATACAACCCGGCAAGGGCTGCATGCCCAACGGTTCTGTTGACATACCGCACGGGGGTCCAGTCGACCTCCCCGAGG
The DNA here is from genome assembly GCF_000739015.1 of Microvirga sp. BSC39. Lineage (GTDB taxonomy): Bacteria > Pseudomonadota > Alphaproteobacteria > Rhizobiales > Beijerinckiaceae > Microvirga. Next base: position 45,798 of record NZ_JPUG01000068.1, on the reverse strand, counting down.
CTTCCGTTGGTCCACCCCGCCTGCTCCGCAATCTCACGCTGCATGCGCTGGTATTCGGGAACATCCGAGCGAGATTTCGGGGTGATCTGGATGTAGGTAACGCGGTTGCGGAAGTCCGGGTTGGACTTGACGAAACAGGAGAACGCCTCGATCCGCTGCTTCAAACCTTTTGAATAGTCGAGCCGGTCCACCCCGATGATCAAAGCCCGGTCGCCGAGGCTCGCCTTGGTTCGGCGCACGAGAGCATTCCGTTCGGCGTTGGCGGCGGCACGAACAAAGGTTTCGGTGTCGATCCCCACCGGAAAGGCGCCGATCCGAACCTTATGACCGTCGATCTCGTGCTCTCCCGTTCCCGTTGAGGCTCCGATGTTCTCACGGATCAGGCAGCGCTGAAAATTCTCCGCATCCTGTGGTGTGTGAAAGCCGACCAGATCATAGGCGCCGAACCCTTGGAGAAGCTGCTGGTACGCTGGCAAAGCGCTGGCCACATCAGAGGGCGGCCATGGAATATGGAGGAAGAAGCCAATCCGGTTCTTGAAACCCAACCGCCGGAGCTCCGCAGCCAGGGGGATGAAATGATAATCATGAACCCAGATCACGTCGTCGGGCCGCAGCAATGGGGCCAGAGAGGCCGCAAAGGCTCGGTTGACCCGGAAGTATCCGTCGAGCTCTTGCCGCTCGATCTGAACGAGATCCAGCCTGTAATGGCAGACAGGCCACAACGCCCGATTGGCGAAGCCTGCATAATACTCGTCGTAGTCCTGCTGGGAGAGATCCAGAACCGCAAAGGTGATGTTGCCGGCCTGCGAGACCTTCGCTTGGTCGGAGGGGCTCTCGACCGTCTCGCCGGACCAGCCGAACCAGAGGCCGCCGCTTTGCTTCAACGCCCCCTCGAGCGCAACGGTCAGGCCGCCCGCCTTGCTTGTCCCCTCCTTGGGCACAGGAACCCGGTTCGAGACCACGACCAGACGCTGCTGATGGGACGGGGAAGCTTGTCTCTTGCTCCGGCCCGTTCGGGGCGGCCTCTTGGCTTTTGCAGGAGATTGATCCGGCGCTTCAGGCGGACTCTCCACCGGAGACGGAACCGCCCGATTCTGTGCTTCTCGCGTGATGTCTGGAATGTCGGCCATGACCTGACCTTGAACGAATGGTGAAGGTTAAACCATCCGAGCCGGAGGCAGTTCCCGCCGGCGCAAAATAAGCTGTTGGACCTTCGCATCCTTCAGCAACAACCTTGGCCTGAAAGAAAATTACGCCGTGAACTGCGGCGAGGCGTCACGCTCTCTGGGTAATTTGATAACTATTGTTGAGTATCATTCTGAAGTTGCTATCGGTCTGTTAAAAGAATGCCGACACAATACAGGCGAGATCGTTTCTTGCTTGATAATTGCAGACTAGGGGTTGCCTGTGGAGAGTTTCGATCAAAGCCTATTGCCCTCCGCCCTTCATCGTGACGAGGCTGAGCCCACCTATGCGGCGAGCGAGCCGTCACGTCCGGCGAGGGACCCCGAAACGGAAGCGTTCCAGCAGGCGATCCTGGCGAAGCTGACCTATGACGTCGGCACGAACCCGGCTCATGCGACCGATCACGACTGGTTCACCGCAACGGCCTTGGCCGTGCGCGACCGCGCCATGGATCGCTGGATGGTGTCCAAAGGGCAGAACCAGGCCGGTCACAAGCACGTCTGCTACTTCTCGCTCGAGTTCCTGATCGGGCGGCTGCTGTCCGATACCCTCAACAATCTCCGTCTGACCGATTGCGCCAGAGACGCTCTCGCCGGGCTCGGGGTCGATCTGGATCGCATCCGCGCGATCGAACCGGACGCTGCCCTTGGAAATGGCGGCCTCGGTCGGCTCGCCGCCTGCTTCATGGAGAGCATGGCCAGCCTTGAGCTCCCGGCCTACGGCTACGGGATTCGCTACGAGCACGGCCTGTTCCGCCAAGGCCTCCGGGACGGATGGCAGCAGGAGCTTCCCGAAGACTGGCTCGTTCGGGGAAATCCATGGGAGTTCGAGCGCTCGGATCTGGTTTATCAGGTGCCGTTTGGCGGCTTCGTCGAGGAGATGCCCGCATCGGACGGACCGGCAGGCTTTGTCTGGAGGCCCGCCGAAGCCATTCAGGCGGCTGCCTTCGATACTCCCGTGGTCGGATGGCGCGGCAATCACGTCAACACCCTAAGGCTTTGGTCGGCCCGGGCCGCCGAGCCGCTGCGGCTCGATGCCTTCAATTCAGGCGACCATGTCGGCGCGCTCGCCGACCGGACCCGTGCCGAAGCGATCTCCCGCGTGCTCTACCCCGGCGACGAGACGGAGGCCGGACGGGAGCTGCGCCTGCGCCAGGAGTTCTTCTTCACCTCGGCCTCCCTGCAGGACCTGCTGGCCCGGCACATCCGGCTGCATGGGGATCTCCACACGCTGCCTGATCGCGCAGCAATCCAGATGAACGATACTCACCCGGCTCTCGCCGTAGCGGAGCTGATGCGCCTTCTGGTGGATGAGCATCATCTTGCGTGGGACGGTGCTTGGGCGATTACGACCAGAACGCTGAACTACACAAACCACACCCTCATGCCCGAGGCCCTCGAGCGTTGGCCCGTGTCGTTGATGGAGCGGCTTCTCCCGCGCCACCTTCAGATCATCTATCATATCAACTGGCTGCACCTGGAGCCTTTGATCCGCCGGTCGGCCGATGTCGAGCTCATCAAGGCCGTTTCGATGATCGACGAGAGCCAGGGCCGGTATGTGCGCATGGGCCATCTGGCGTTCATCGGCGCCCATAAGGTCAATGGTGTGTCGGCGCTCCATACCGGCTTAATGCGCCAGACGGTGTTCCGCGATCTCAATGCGCTCTACCCGGGTCGCATCGTCAACAAGACGAACGGTATCACCTTCCGTCGATGGCTTCATCAGGCGAACCCGCAACTGACGCAGCTCCTGGTGCAGGAACTCGGCGAGGCGGTTCTGGACGATCCAGGAGCCTTGATCAGACTCGAGAGGCTGGCGGACGACAGCGCCTTCCAGGACCGGTTCAGGAACCAGCGCCGCGCATCGAAGGTGAATCTGGCCAAGGTTGTAGCCGAGCGGACGGGGGTGCAGATCGATCCGGACGCCCTGTTCGACGTCCATATCAAACGAATCCACGAATATAAGCGCCAGCTTCTCAACATCCTGGAAGCGATTGCACTCTACGATGCCATCCGGTCGGAACCCGAGCGGAATTGGGTGCCACGGGTCAAGATCTTCGCAGGCAAGGCCGCAGCCAGCTATCACCGCGCAAAGCTGATCATCAAGCTCGCCAACGATGTCGCCAGGACCATCAATTCCGACCCTGTCGTGTCCGGCCGTCTGAAGGTCGTTTTTCTTCCCAACTACAATGTCAGCCTGGCTGAGGCGATCATCCCTGCGGCGGACCTGTCCGAGCAGATCTCGACCGCCGGCATGGAGGCATCCGGCACCGGCAACATGAAGCTTGCCCTGAACGGCGCCCTCACGATCGGCACCCTCGACGGAGCGAACATCGAGATCCGCGAGTGTGTCGGAGCCGACAACATCTTCATCTTCGGGATGACCGCCGACGAGGTCGAGACATTCCACAAAGCCGGGATGCACCGCGACCGGTCGGAATGGTCGCCCCGATTTGAGAGAGCCATCAACCTGATGACGTCCGGGACCTTCTCGCCGGACGATCCGCACCGGTTCGACTCCCTGGCGCATGCCCTGTCGTTCGACGACACGTTCATGGTGGCTGCCGACTTCGACTCCTACTGGACGACCCAACGCCAGGTCGACGAGCTTTGGCAGCAGCCTTCCGCGTGGAGCCGAGCCAGCGTGCTGAACACCTCCAGGGTCGGCTGGTTCTCATCCGATCGTACGATCCGCGAATATGCCGATGAAATCTGGAAGGTTCCTGTCTGAACGAAAGCCAAGGATGGGAACTTTGATCCCGATTTGACCTTATGGAATAAAACCCCTGTCGGGAGACGAGGGGTTGATTGGTAGCCTCGTGGAGCCTGCCATGATCCACAAGTACGAAGTCGGCCAATCTGTCGTTCCGGCAAGCCCTCTGCGTCCGAGCCGGAACACCTATGTCGTCGTGAAGCAGCTCCCTCTCACGTCCTATGAACCGCAATACTGGATTCAGGGCGTCAGAAGCGGAGTGGATTGCGTCGTATGCGAGTCCCAGATCCAAGCCGCTGACGATCACCAGCCGCGACTGTCATTCGCAGCCTTGGGAGCCCTGGGGGCGAGAGCTCCAACCCGCAAATCTGCATAACAGTGGTCTAACGCAGCAGCACTCTGCGGACGGGCCGAGATCCGCATCTCGGCCCGTCCGACGTAGAACGCATCAGAAGCTGTTGTTCGTGTGGCTTGCCGCCTCGACATTGTCGTGGCTACGGAAGTGGCGGCCTCCAGACGCGGAGTGGGGTGCCGGGCGCCATGCCTGGGCTTCTGTGGGACGCCGGTTGGATCCCGCATGCCAAAGCCGTACGGGAGAAGCGCCGGATGTACGCCGGCCCAGCATCCATCCCAATGCACAACCAAGTCCTCCGACAAGGAGCAAAGCAGCAACCGGGTGTTCCTGCACCGGGCGAGCTATGGTTTCGGTCCCTTGCCGGTAGTAGCGCTCAGCCTCAGGCACATAGCGCCTGCCCCGCTCCAGGTAAGTTCGGCTTCGCTGATAAAGGTCACGGGCAGTGTCGGCGGCCTGCTCGGCTGTTGAGTGAAGAATGCTCGAGGATGGCTCCTCAAGCCCTTGCCCTGGGGGCGCAGGCACCTCATTCAGTGAGTCAGGCTCGCATTCTGACGCAACACTTTTCGAGGCTGACGTGGTCCAAGCGGGCGGGTCGCTGGCAGGAAAACTGTCGTCGACCGTGTCATCCACGTGGCGCTGTTGGATCGGTTTCTGCTCGTTCTGTGCGTCCACAGGGCGCTTCTGATCGATCTTCTCATCGGGCATCGGAGCCTCCATCAAGCTTCACAGAGCAATGGCGCTCAAGATAAATGGTTCCGAGCGGGGGATCCCTGATGACGGACCGACCAACAGGGAGCAGTCCGGCTGGGCCCGGCTTTGTATTTGCCACGCGCCGGCAAGGCTGATGCACTTGATCCTGAGGAAGCCACTGATGCCGTGCAGGTGCGCCGTCCGGCGTCACACATTCTCCCGCTGCACCAGAAGAATGAAACTTTTCAGCTCCTCAACACGATGGTCAACAGCCTTCAGCTGCCCGGTCATAACACAGCTTCCACAAGGTGGATGACGGCAGGCGCTCCAAGCGACACGCCCGAGAGGAACAGAAGAATGAATACGATGCGGCGCATCGTGGCCGCCGAAACCGGGGGCGGCCAGCGACGTGCCGCATAGGTCGCGCCCATAACCGCCGGAATGGCAAAAAGACCCGTGAGGTTCGAGCCGGATGGCAGGTCGCCGGAGAGCACCACGAGACCGATGCGGAAGACGGCATTGAGGGCAAAGACGGTGACGAGGGTTTCCCGGATCCTCACCAGGGGCATGGGCTGGCGGTAGAAATGGTAGACCAGCGGCGGCCCTGCGGTTGAAAACATCCCGCCCATGAGGCCAGCGATGGAGCCGAAGAAGAGGAACGATCCGTCACGTGACTGCTTCGCAAGCGGCTCCGGCTTTCGCGCCAGTTGCAGGCTCGAGACGATGATCACGAGCCCGAGGATCAGGCGCAGAAGATCGGCACGGGTTCCGGCAAGCCATTCCAGCAGCCAATAGCCGACGAAGAGCATTGGAATGCTGGCGGCCATGACGAAGGCGAACTCCCGCCACGCCACGTCGCGCCAGCCCTTCAGCAGCATCTGCGTGGCGTTCACCAGGGTCAGCACGCTGACGATCATGGCGGCATCGGGCAACGACAGAAGACCTGTCAGCCCAACGCCCCCCATGGTGATGAGGCCAAAGGCGAAACCGGTGAGAGTCTGAGCATAAGCGGCGGCGCCCGCCAGCAGAAGAAAGCCGATGAGTTCCGCAACCGACATCGCTCAGATTGTCCTCAGGCCTGCGAACAGCTCCGCGAAACGAGAGCCCACTCGATAGAATACGGGCGGCTGGCCGAAGGGCGCGGGTACGGTCACGTCTCTTCCGCCCGTAAAGGTCTCGTCCGTCCAGACATGAACCCAATCCGCTCCCGCGGGCAGGTAGGTGCTCCAATCCGTCTTCCCGGCCTGCGAGACAGGAGCAACGAGCAGGTCCGCGCCATAGAGATAGGCGTCCTGAATGGCATAGGTACGGGCATCGTCCTCGAAATGGAGGAAGAGCGGCCGCTGGACCGGCAGGCCTCGCGTGGAGGCCTCCGCCACGAGAGACTTCAGGTAGGGCACGAGATGCACATAAATCTGCGTCATCCGGGCGAAATGAGCCATCACCTGCGGGTCCTGATCGATCTGCAGGTTGTCGCGCGGGCGGTTGCCCTCGTGGGTGCGCATCACAGGCGTGAAGGCTCCCATCTCAGCCCAGCGCATGATGAGCTCCGCCGTGCGCACATTGCCGAAAAGGCTCGTATAGCCGCCGATATCCGAGTGATGGTAGGCATTGCCAAGGAGCCCCGACGAAAGCGCGCCGGAGATGACCGTGACGAGCCCGTCGTGGCGGGTGAAGTCGACCGATTGGTCACCTGCCCAAAGCAGCGGACAGTGCTTCTGCACCCCCGTGAAACCGGCCCGCATGAAGAACAGGATTTCGCCGGTCTTTCCCCTGCTCTCGACGGCGCGGGCATTCACCTCGGCCCACAGCGTCGGCCAAGCATTGTGCATGATCTTGGCATCGACGCTGTTGGCGAGCTTCACGTCGATGGGAAGATACTCGCCAAAATCGGCCATCCAGCCGGAGAGACCGAAATCGATCATGTTCTGACCGATGACGCGGTCAGCGAACCAGGCAGAGGCCTCCGGGTTCGTGAAGTCGACGACGCCGCAATCGAACTCGCCGAAATCGACAAGAGCCGTTTTGCCGTTCTCATCCGTCGCGAAGTAGCCTGCAGCCTCCGCCTCCGGGAACAGGGAGCCGTCGACGGCGAGGTAGGGGTTTACATAGCCGAGGAAGCGGATGCCGCGATCCTCAAGCTCAGCGATACGCTGGCGCAGCGCCGGATAGCGATCATCATTGGCTTTCCAATCCCAGAAGAGCCGTGCACCGAAGGAGGTGTGGCGCAGCCCCACCCAATCCTCGCACCATAGGCCTGAGACTTTCGTGCCTGCCGCGATGATGCGCTCAAGCCGCTCGAAGGAATTGGCCCCGTCCTTGAGCCCGATGATCGCGCCGCCATAGACCCATTCCGGCAGCGGCGGCTGACGGCCGAAGCGTTCGGCCATGGCCTCGACGAGCGCAATGAACGTCGGGCGAGCGGTGAGTTCGATGCGCTCTGGAACGGCCCAGATCTCGATCTCATGAAAGTCGCCGCGGCGAAAATCGAAGGCCGAGTAGGCACTCGTCTCCACGTGCAACGCATAGCGATACGATGAGAGGTAGGTCGGCTGCGGATAGTTGGTGTTCCAATAGTCGCCGCCCGACTTGCCGGTGACATCGGCCTTGAAGGTGATCTCTGTGGTCTTGTCGCGGCCCACCCCAGGCTCGGAGGTCCAGAGGGGAAAGCGCCGGCCGCGCATGTCGAAATAAGACATCTGCTCGCCGCCGCCCCACACATGCTCGCCGTCCTCCGCGGCGATGCGGATCCAGAGCCGGTTGATGGCGGAATCATCAGACCGAAAAGCGATGGCGCCGTTGCGCTCGTCGCCGGATACCTGCAGGGTCAAGCGCGGCTTCTGCCCGGGCGCATTCGAGAAAGCGATTTCGGAGCCCGACACGACCGCATGCGACAGGGGCGTGCGCTCGATGACGTAATCCTCGATGTCGAAGTTGCCGCGATACATGTCCATGCGTGCATCGCCCTGGCCGACGAAGAGGCACGGGGCCTCGCTGCGGTGGCGCAGGATCAGCCTGCCGTCGAGGACGAGGTCGAAGCCGTCGGAAGTGGTCTGGATCTTCATGGCAATCTCAATTCTGGGTCAGGCCGGCATCGACGATGAAGTTAGCCCCCGTGCAGCCGCCGCTCTCGTCGGAGGCCAGGAAGAGCGCCATCCTGGCCACATGGCCGGCGTCGAGCCGGAACTTCAGGGCCTGGAGGTCGAGAAACTGCTGGTTCAGCTCCGGCGTCAGCCACAGCGCCTTCTGCCGCTCGGTGAGGATCGCGCCAGGCACGATGCAGTTCACCCGGATCCCAGCGGGTCCCAACTCGCGAGCAAGGGTGCGGGTCATTCCGTTGATCGCTGCCTTGGCAGTCGTATAGCCAACCATGCCGGGACGTCCGCGCATCCAGGAGATGGAGCCGAGCATGATGACCGATCCGGCACCGCGCGCCGCCATGCCCTTCGAGACCGCCTGCGTGGCGAAGAACTGGTGATCCAGGTTGAGCGCGAGGGCGCGCCGCCAGTAATCAGGCTCCACCTCGGCCATGTCGTGCCGGTCGTCCTTGCCGGCATTGTTGACGAGGACATCCACGCCGCCATGATCGTCCTCGATGCGGGACAGCGCCTCGCGGAGAGCCGGAATGTCGGTGACATCGCAGGCATGGAAGCCGGCACCCGTCGCCTTGGCCAGCGCCTCCCCGGGCTCCTTGGCTATATCGATGAAGGACACGCGCGCGCCCTGCGCTACGAAGGCCTTCACCATTTCCTCGCCGATCCCGGACGCGCCTCCGGTGACGACGACCGATCGGCCCGCAAGGGAGCGATAGTGGGCGGTGGTGTAATCGAACGACATGGCAATGCAGCCTTAAACGGAAAGATCGAATGTGTATTCGGGCAGTCCCGGCACGTCGACCGGCATGGCGAACAGGCTGCCGGAATGTGGAAATGTCGACAGCTCATCCTCGGAGCGACCCGTGCGGGCGGAGGTCACGTAGAGCGTCTTGAGATCGGCGCCGCCGAAGCAGACCATGGTGGGGCAGCGGGCCGGAACGGGATATTCCGCGAGCAGGCGGCCGTCCGGCGCATAGCGCTGGATCCGTCCACCTTCGAACAGAGCAGTCCAGTAGCAGCCTTGCTCATCCACGGCAGCCCCGTCGGGGCGGCCCCGGTCGGTCTCTGTCGGCTGGAGACGCACGAACAGGGTCTTGTCCGTGGCCTCGCCCATTGCTGGATCATAGGCGTAGCGCCACACCGTGAAGGTGGGCGTGTCGGAGTGGTAGAGGGTACGCCCGTCGGGCGAGAAGGCGACGCCGTTCGATGTCAGAAGCCCGTCGGCAAGAGTCGAAAGCCCACGAGAGTCATAGCAGTAGAGATGCGCCTTGCCGCCATCCTTGGGCTCATCGATGGTCCCGGCCAGGTAGCGGCCGGCCGGATCGACGCGCCCATCGTTGAACCGGCTCGTGCGCTGGTCTTCCGGATTGTCGGCGAGCTTCTGCAATCGGCTGCCATTGGCATCGAGCAGCCAGAGGCCGGAGCGGAAGCCCGCGATGAAGCCGCCACCTTTCCTGAACCCGATGCACCCGATCTCCTCCGGCATCGCGAAGGTTCGATGCTCGCCCGTCGCGGGAGCAAAGCGGTGCAGCGCCCTGCCCTTGATGTCCACGAAGTAGAGCGCCTGCTCCTCCACGGACCAGATCGGGCATTCCCCCAGTTCGGCGCGAACATCCAAGGCGATTGTAAGACTCACGACAACACCTCCACGCCGAAGCGCACCTGCGCAGTCAGGCGCTCACCGGGTTGCAGCACCTTGAGGCCGTGCAGCGATGGATCGGGCCGGTTGATAGCATCGTTCATGTGGCTCACGGGCTCGACGGCAAAGAAGTCCCGCTCCGCCGGGACATACACCACGAGATGGCCGAACAGCGGATCGGCCTCGATGCTCAAGACGATGCTCTCCTGACCATAGGAAATGCGGGCCGTTCCGCCCCATCCCGCAAAGCAGTTGTCGAGACGCGGTTCGCCCAGTTCCCGCATTGTTTGGTAGTTCCAATCATTCGGAACCGGAGCGCCGTCCAGCGGAAGCGAATCCTCGCCATTAGGATAGACACGTTCGGCTGCGAACTGCAGGCGAACGCCAGGGCGCTTCGGGAAGAACGGATGCAGCCCCAATCCGGCCGGCATGGCGCGATGATCCTCGTTCTTCAGCGACAATGTCAGCATCAAGCCATCCGCAGACAGCTCGAAAAGCTGCTCGGCCCGGTAGGCGTAAGGCCAGCCCCCCGCCTCGTCTCCATCCGGGCGATGAGTAAGCGAAAGACGGCAGCGCGCCTCGTCCGCTTCCACCACCTGCCACGGCCTCTGCCAAGCGTTGCCATGGATGGAATGCGGATGATCGCCGAAGTTCAGCGCAAGTCGATGCTCGAAACCCTGGAACGAGAAGCGCCCCTGGGCGATGCGGTTGCTGTAGGGAATGAGCGGATAGCAGCAGGTCTGCCGCACCAGCCCGTCGCGCAGCGCCTGCTCGGGTGTTTCCCGCATCAGCGCCACGCGGTCATGCCGGAAGCTCGCGATGGCACCTCCGATGGAGGGCGCCAGATCGAGCCTTAGAGCACTGCTCCTGAGCGTGACGATCAGGATGGCCTCCTCAGGTTCTTAATATGCTGCGGCGGGCGCGACCGGAGCCGGGGCAGCGTCGCCCCTGAGAGCGCCGAGCCATTCGGAGGCGCGGCTCGTCATCATGGCGATGTCGGAGGCCACCGCCACGTAGCTGTAGCCGTATCCGATGAAGCGGCGCACCATGTCCGGATTGGGGCCGACGATGCCGACCGGCTTGCCGGCTTCCTGGGCTATCCTGGCGGCCCTCTCGATCAGCGCCTGAACGTCCGCGTGTGCGATGTTGCCGATATGACCCATGGCGGCGGCAAGGTCGCCAGGGCCCACGAATAGGGCATCGATCCCTGGAACGGCAGCGATCTCCGGCAGCCGCTCGATGGCCTCCGGGGTTTCGAGCTGGACGATTACTGCGATCTGATCGTTTGCGCGCTTGAGGTAATCCGCCGCGCGGCCGAACCGGGAGCCGCGATGCACGGCGGCCACGCCGCGCACGCCCTCCGGCGGATATTTCGCGAACGAAACGGCCTGACGCGCTTCCTCGGCGGTTTGGACGAAGGGCAGCATGATCGTCTGGGCGCCCGCATCGAGCACGCGCTTCACGAGCACCTGATCGTTCCAGGCGAGCCGCACCACCGCATCGGCCGGCGTGCAGCCGATGGCGCGCAGGATGTGCGCCAGATCCGACACTTCAATCGGCACGTGCTCCATGTCGACGACGAGGAAGTCGAAGCCGCTGTAGCCCATGGCCTCGGCAGTTGCAGGCGCGGCTGCCATGAGCCATGTGCCGAGCGGCGGCTTGGGTCCCTGCCCCTTCAGCCAGCCTTTGAAGCGGTTCTCGATGTCGATCATGACAAAACCTTTAGAAGATTGACGGCTCGGCTACGAGGCCGCGCGTGGACAGGAAGTCGAAGTCGCAGCCCTCGTCGGCCTGGGAGACGTGGCGCTGGTAAAGGGCCGCAAAGGAGCGCTCGTAGCGCAGCGCGCCTGGCTTCCAGTCGGCGCGGCGGCGCTCCAGTTCCTCATCATCAACCTTCATGTCGAGGCGCCCGGCTTCCACATCGAGTTCCACGAGATCTCCCGTCCTCAGGAGCCCGAGGGGTCCGCCGACCGCCGCCTCCGGCGCCACGTGCAGGATGCAGGTGCCATAGTGCGTACCGCTCATGCGTCCATCGCAGATGCGCACCATGTCGCGCACGCCCTGTTTCAGCAGCTTCTTCGGGATCGGCAGGTTGCCCCATTCGGGCATGCCCGGCGCGCCGACCGGGCCGGCATTGCGGAGCACGATCACCGTATCCTCCGTGATGTCGAGGTCGGGATCGTCGATGGTGCGGTTCATCTCGGCGGGATTGTCGAAGACCAGCGCAGGCCCCGTATGCTTGAGGAACTTCGGGTTGGCCGCCGAGGACTTCATGACGGCGCCATTGGGAGCCAGATTGCCGCGCAGCACGGCCAGAGTCTTGCCGCGCGAGAGCGGCACGACCGGGTTGTCCTCGCCCCGGACGACCTCGTCGTTCCAGCAGTCGGCTCCGGCGATGTTCTCGCCCAGCGTCCTGCCGTTCACGGTCATAGCGTCCTTGTCGAGATGGCGCTCCAGCTTCTTGAGCTGCGCCAGAATTCCGCCTGCAAAATAGAAATCCTCCATCAGGTATTCACCAGACGGAAAAAGATTGGCGCAGACCGGCACCCGGCCCGCCATATCGGACATGTCGTCGAGGGTGAGATCGACGCCCGCCCGGCGCGCCATGGCGATGAGGTGAACGGCGGCATTCGTCGAGCCGCCGAGCGCCATATAGGCGACGAGGCCATTGCGAAAGCTCCTGGCATCGAGGAAGCGGGAGGGCTTCCAGTCGTCCCAGATCATCTCGATGATGCGCTCACCGCAGGCCGAGGCCATGCGCGGGTGGCCGCTGTCGGCTGCGGGAATCGAGGACGCGCCCGGGAGGGTGAGACCCATGGCGTCCACGATGGACGTCATGGTGGAGGCCGTGCCCATGGTGTTGCAGGTGCCGATGGAACGAGTCATCCGGCTCTCCAGATCGACCCAGTCGTCCTGCGTGATGTTGCCGGCGCGAAGCTCGTCCCAGTATTTCTTGGTGTGGGTGCCGGCTCCGGTCTTGTGCCCGCGCCACTGCCCGTTCGACATGGGCCCTGCCGGGCAATAGATCACCGGGATGTCCATGCTGATCGCCCCCATGAGGAGGCCGGGCGTGGACTTGTCGCAGCCACCGAGCAGCACGGCGCCGTCGATGGGATGCGAGCGCAGAAGCTCCTCCACCTCCATGGCGAGGAAGTTGCGGTAGAGCATGGTGGTGGGCTTCACCATCACCTCGCCGACCGACAGGGCGGGCAACTCCACCGGGTATCCGCCTGCCTGCCAGACGCCGCGCTTCACCGCCTCGGCACGGTCGCGCAGGTGCGAGTGGCAGGGGCTGAGTTCGCTCCAGGTGTTGACGATGGCGACGACGGGCTTCCTGAGGAACTCCTCCCGACGCAAGCCCATCTGCTGCGTGCGCTGACGATGCGCGAAGCCGCGCATGTCGTCGGAGGCATACCAGCGCTGGCTTCGCAGCTCCCCGATTGTTCGGCGTGTCATGTCAGAGTGTCCTTATCCCTTGATGCCGCCGGAGGTCAGGCCGGACACGACGCGCTCCTGGAAGATCACGATCAGGATCGCGAGGGGCACGATGCCGACGACGAGCGCTGCCGAGATCACCGGCCAGGGGAACGCGAACTCGCCCTGGTAGAGCGTGATGCCCACGGGGAGCGTGCGCAGCATCGGGTTGGAGTTGAACGAAAGCGCGAGCAGGAACTCGTCCCAGGCGTTCACGAAGGCCAGGATGCCCGCCGTGAACACGCCGGGCGCCGAAAGTGGCACCACGACCTTGAACAGGGCGCCGATGCGGGTGCAGCCGTCGATCATTGCGGAATTTTCCAGATCGCGCGGAATACCCTCGAAGAACGAGACTAGGATGAGGGTGCAGACCGGCAGGCTCAGCACCGTGTAGGGCAGGATGAGGGCCACCCAGGTGTTGAGGAGGCCGAGCGCGCGCATGATCTCGAAGAGCGGCACCAGCAGCGTGACGAGCGGGAAGGTCGACACAGCGATGATGGCCGACAGGATGAGGTCTCGCCCGCGGATCTGGAGCCGCGCCAGCGCATAGGCCGCCAGCAGGGAAATGAGGAGCGTCAATGCAGTGGAGAGGATCGCCACCATGAAGCTGTTGAAAAGGAACAGCAGCAGAGGCTGGTCCGTGAAGGCGCGCAGATAGTTCGCGATGGTGGGCGCATGCGGCAGCCAGGTGATCGGCTTCACGGTCAGCTCGGCTTCCGTCTTGAGCGACGTGAACAGAATCCACAGCGCCGGGAACATCCCGTTCACGACCAGGATGAGCCCGATCAGGATGCGCAGAGGCTTGCCGGAGAAGATCGAACGGTCGGCGGTGGCGTTGTGGCTCATGGCTGTCACCCCTTGGTCCGGATCATGCGCAGATAGACCGCCGTCACGCCCATGGAGAGCACGAACATGACCATGGCGAGCGCCGAGCCGTAGCCGAGATCGAGGAAATCGACCGTGTTCTGGTGGATGTACATGGCGAGTGTCGCGGTGGACGTGCCCGGACCGCCACGGGTCATGGTGAACGGGATGTCGAAGGTCTGCAGCGCCGTGATGGTGCGGAAGATCAGGGCCACGACGATGGCGGGCTTGAGCAGCGGCAGCGTGATCTCGAAGAACTGCCTGAGGCGCCCTGCCCCATCGACGTCCGCCGCCTCGTAGAGGGACCGCGGAATGGTCTGGAGCCCGGCGAGGATGATAAGCGCCATGAAGGACGAGGTCTTCCAGATGATCGTGAGGCAGATCGCGGCAAAGGCCCAGTTGGCCGAGTTGAACCAGATCACACCCTCTATGCCGATCCTCCGAAGAACGTCGTTCACCACGCCGTATTCGGAATGGAAGAACCACGCGAAGATGAGGCCAGCGAACGAAAGCGGCAGCGCCCAGGGGATGAGGAGCGAAAGTCGGACCGGCCATTTCACGTTGAACGGCAGATTGGCCATCAGAGCGAGCGCCAGGCCGACGAGCAGCGCGCCCGGAACGGTGATGAGCGTGATGAGAACGGTGTTCCAGGTCGTCTCCCAGAACACCGGATCGTCCAGCATGAGACTGTAGTTCTCAAACCCCGCGAAGGTCGCCGGAACGCCGGAGGTGAGCGACAGGTTCTGGAAGCTCGTCCAGATCAGCCGGCCGACCGGATAGACGATGATGAGGGTCAGGAGCAGCGCCGCCGGCATCAGCAGCAGCACGGCCAGGGTGCGCTCGCTCGGATCAAGGAAACGCGTCCACCACTTCGTGCCGCTCTCGTTGTGCATGGTCACTAGAGTCGTTTCGCTGGCCGTCGCCATCGTCATCATCCTGCCCGGTTGCAGCGCTGGGGTGACGGACGCCCATGGGCGTCCGTCAGATTGGTATCGCTATGGGCCTTAGCGCAGCACGCGGCGCAGGCGGCCTTCCATCTGGGTGGCGCCTTCTTCGGGAGTCGACTGACCGGCGAGTACGCCATTGACGGTTGTGCGGATGATCTCGCTGACCTCATTGTAGCGCGGCGTCACGGGACGGGCCTTGGCCGTCTCGACCACCGGCTTTGCATTTGCGAACCACGGCACGGCCTTGGTTACGTCAGCGTCGGTGTAGACCTCCGGGAATTGCGGGAGCAGCGCTGCATTGATCGCCATGAACTCCGAGATTTCGGGGCTCGAAAGATACTGGACGAACTTCTGCGCCTCGGTCTTGTTGTTGGAATAGGCGGACACGCCCCATTCCCAGCCGCCGAGGCAGGAGGCCGGCTGGCCGCCCTGCACGGCCGGGAGCTTCACGACGCCGACCTTGTCCTTCACGGCGGACTCAGCACCCTGGAACTGACCCCAGGCATACGACCAGTTCACCGCGAACAGCACGTTGCCGGCCTGGAACTCCTTGCGGGTGTCGTCGGTCGCCACTTCCGCGATGTTCTTCTTGGCAACACCCTGATCGACGAAGTCCTTCCACAGCTTCAGCGACTTCACGGCAGCGTCCTTGTCGAAGGAGAGCTTGCCGTCGGAGACGAGCTGCTTGCCCATGCTCCAGTAGGGCAGAAGGAAGGTGCAGACCGCGCCCTCGATGGCCTTGCCCTGGAAGGAGAGTCCCTGAAGGTTCGGATCCTTCTCGGCGTCGGTCACCTTCTTGGCAGCGGCCGCGAGCTCGTCCCAGGTCTGCGGCGGCTGGATGCTGTGCTTCTCGAGCAGATCCTTGCGGTAGTAGAGGAACATGGCGTCCGCGAAGGCGGGCAGAGCCACGACCTTGCCGTCGACCGTATTGGCCTCGGCATAGGCCGGGAGATAGCGCTTCATGTAGCTGGCGGCATCGCTGCCGAGAGTCTCGTTGAAAGGAACGGTCCAGCCGGCGGCTGCGTACTGGGCCGGGCGGATCACGTCGAGGATCATGATGTCGAGAGACGAGTCCTTCGCGGTCATGACCGTGTTGAGGTACTGCGCCTGCTGCTCGGAGGTGTTGCCGCCGGTTTCGATCGTCACCTTCACGTTGGCGTTCTTGGCCTCGTACATGTCGAAAGCCTTGCGCCACACGTCCGGGCGGTGCTGGCTCGAGACGAATACCCGCAGGTTGGTCTGCGCTGTCGCGACCGACGCGGACAGGGTCACAGCCGCACCTGCCAGAAGCAGTGTCATGGTCTTGTTCAAAGTCATCGTTTCCTCCGTGGAAGTTTGACGATGCCGGTCGTTGCCGGCACCCTTTGTTCGGCCTTCGCCTTTCAGGCGATGGCCCGTTCCGTCGCCGCATCGAACAGATGGATCCGCGAAGGATCGACACCGATGGAGAGGTTCTCGCCTGGGTTCGGGCGCATCTCCGGCGCGACGCGCGCAGTCAGTGTGGACGAGCCGAGCATGAAGTGAATGAGCGTGTCGGAGCCCAGCGGCTCGACGACCTGCACGCGGCCAGACAGGGCATGGCCCTCGCCGGCCGGCACGAAGTGCTCCGGCCGGAGGCCGACCACGACATCATGCCCTTCGAGGCCGCCGGCTTTCCCGGCCGAGTGGCTGTGGAGCGGAATGCTGGCCCCACCGTCGAACATCACCTGCCCACCGCGGATCGTGCCCTTCGCGAAATTCATGGCAGGCGAGCCGATGAAGCCGCCGACAAAAACGCTGGCCGGCGCGTTGTAGACTTCGTCCGGCGTACCGACCTGCTCGATCTCGCCACCCTTGAGGATCACGATGCGGTCCGCGAGCGTCATCGCCTCCACCTGATCGTGGGTCACGTAGATGATTGTGGTTCCGATAGCTTGGTGAAGCCGCTTGATCTCCGTGCGGACCTGGCCGCGCAGCTTGGCATCGAGGTTGGAAAGCGGCTCGTCGAAGAGGAACACCTGGGGACGGCGCACGATGGCGCGCCCCATAGCAACGCGCTGGCGTTGGCCACCGGAGAGCTGGCTCGGCTTTCTCTCAAGAAGCTGCGTGATCCCGAGCATTTCGGCCGCCTGGGTGATGCGCGGCTTGATCTCGGCGGAGGGAATCCCGCGCACCTTCAGGCTGAAGGCCATGTTCTCATAGACAGTCTTGTGCGGGTAGAGCGCATAATCCTGAAACACCATAGCGATGTCGCGCTCGCGGGGCGGCAGCTTGTTCACCACCCGCTCGCCGATGCGGATCTCGCCGCCGCTGATGCTCTCAAGTCCTGCAAGCATGCGCAAGGTGGTCGACTTGCCGCAGCCGGAGGGACCCACCAGCACCACGAACTCGCGGTCAGCAATCTCCAGGTCGATCCCCTTGACGATCTTCAGGGCACCGTAGGTCTTCTCAAGCTTGCGGAAGCTGACAGACGACATGCTCCATCCCTGTTGCTCTGCGGCGCACTCGCATCCGGCACACCTGCACATACGCCCCTGCGACAAGTCCCAGGTTTTTCGGCTCATTGTGTGCATCATAGCGCTGCGATTTGATCTGCGCAAGCTGCTTTCAGAAGCCCTAGGAGCTGAGCAACAGAACAGGGATTCTGCCAGCCGAGCAGGCATTTTCCCTTGGGATATTACCTTTCCAACCCTATAATGCTGGAAACTATTCTCTCGGAGCGCTACGAAAGAGAAGCCCATGGATACTGGCACCAGCCTGCAGAATCGCATCCCGCGGAAGCGGCGCAAGATGCAGCGCGTGACCATGATGGATGTGGCCAAGCTCGCCCAGGTCTCCCCGTCCACTGTCTCGCTGTACCTGCGCAAGCCTGCAGCCGTTTCCCCCGCGGCAGGCCAGGAAATCGCCCGTGCGATCTCGACGCTGGGCTATGTTCCCAATCTGGTGGCAGGGGGACTGGCGGCCGCATCCTCGAAGGTCGTCAGCGTCATTGTCCCCTCGATCCGCAACGCCTTTTTCGCCGAGACGGTATCGACCCTTCAGTCCGAACTGGCGGTGGAGGGCCTGCAGGTGATCCTCGGCCATAGTGAGTATGGAGAGGAGCAGGAGGAGGCCCTGGTTCGAACCGCCCTCGCCTGGGCTCCGGCTGCCGTCGTCCTGACGGGTCTGTCCCACAGCGCCGAGACCCGCAAGCTTCTGCAAGCGAGCGGCGTGCCTGTCATCGAGATGTGGGAGATCGGTGGAAAGCCGATCAACATGGCTGTGGGGTTTTCACACCCACAGGTAGGTGCATCCGCCGCCCGGCACCTCCTGTCCAAGGAGCGCCGTTCCATCGCCTTTCTCGGCGCCCGCATGCAGGAGGATCACCGTGCGGCCAAGCGCGCGAGCGGCTTCGCCGAAGAAGCAAAGCGCGCGGCAGCACAGACAACCTGTGAAATCATCAATCATCCCGGAGCAGCCACGGTCGAAGCCGGATCACTCCTCTTGAACCGCGCCCTCCAGCAGATTCCCTCCCTCGACGGCATCGCCTGCTCGAATGATCTCATCGCCCTCGGCGCGCTCTTCGAATGCCAGCGCCAAGGGATTGCCGTGCCGGACAGGATTGCCGTGGTGGGCTTTGGAGATCTCGATTTCAGCGCCTCGTGCATTCCCTCCCTGACGACGATCCGCCCCTCCGGTGACCTGATCGGAAAGGAAGTCGCGCGCCTGATTCTCGGCGGCATTCACGGCGAACAGCCCACAGCCGCTTCCCGTATCATCGACACAGGGCATGTTCTCATCGAGCGGCGGAGCACCTGAGCGGAAGCGACGCCCTGCATCGCCGCTGAGCCTGCGCTCCGGCTCTGGCGTTCGCGTGCCATCTGCTGCAGCCTGTGCATACGACGACGCAGTCTCGTGGAGGAACCGTCCGCATGCCCAACAGCCTGATCGCAGCCCGAGACCGTTTCGCGGCTCGTCATCCCGAGCAGCGGATCCTCATCGGCACCCGCGAATGGGGATATGTGGAGGCAGGCGAAGCCGGGCCGGCGCTGCTCCTCATTCCGGGGACGCTGGGCCGCGGTGACATCTTCTGGCAGCAGATCGAGGCCCTGGAGGGCCGCGCCCGTATTGTCGCCATCACCTATCCCGGGAGTGGTGGCGTGGCCGAATGGGCGGGCGATCTGGCGGAATTATGCAACCGCCTCGGCCTTGGCCGCGCCACTGTGCTCGGCTCCTCGCTCGGAGGATACCTGGCACAGTATTTCGCCGCAGCGTATCCGCACATGGTCGAGAGGCTCATCGCAGCCAATACACTGCACTCGGTTGGTGGGATTGCCGCCAGACCGCCCTACTCATCCGATCTCGACAGTGCGCCGATCGATGAACTCCGCGCCGGTTTCGGTCGCGGTCTCAACGCCTGGCGGGACGCTCACCCGGAGCAGGCGGAACTCGTCGATCTTCTTTTGGCTGAAGTGGGAGGGCGCATCCAGGAGCCGGAACTGCGCACACGGCTCAACGCGCTCAAGCATGGGCCGGAACTGCCGCCTCTAGACCTGCCGCGGGAGCGAATTGCGGCAATCGAGAGCGCCGACGACCCTCTGATTCCACCGGCGATGCGGGAGGCGGTCAGAGAGCGCTTGCAGCCCTCGGTCGCCTACCGCTTCGAGTCAGGCGGGCACTTTCCCTATGTGGCGCGGCCGTATCTCTATGTAGCCCTGCTCGAAGAGCAATTGGGCCTGCCCGTTACACGCGACGGCTGGGGCGACGGAGAATTGCGGGCGCGATGACAGCGCCTGGCCTCGACGTCGGATCACATCCTGCCGCAGGGCGTATGAAGATCAGCCTTGCGGCTTCGCCTCGTGACAGACCTGCGGGGTATTGATGTTCCAGTTGCCGCACTTGTCGCAAGCCGTGGCCAGAAGGCCGATGCTGATAACGACAGCGGCACGGACGAGTTGTTTCATGTGAAGCCCCCAGATGTGGCGCAGCATATGAGAAAACAGGCCCCGTCGCCAGCACAGTGGTCGCGCACCCGTATTACCCGAGAGGCGGCCGGCTCAGGCCGCCAGTCTCGCCTGCTGCATGTGAACGATCCGGCGAACCTCGTCGCCTTCGATCGTCTCCTGCTCCAGCAACGCCTCCGTCAGGCCATCGAGTGCATCGCGGTTATCCTCGATGCAGGCCTTCGCGGCCTCGTACATCTCGTCGATGATGCGCCGGATCTCCTGCTCGACTTCCCGCGGGAGGTTATCGCCCGAGCGTGCCACGCGGACCATCCCAATGGCCGGGCTCATGCCCCACTCGGTCACCATCCGGGTCACGATGTTGGTGGCATGCGCGATGTCGCTAGCCGCGCCCGTCGTAACCTTTTTCGGCCCGAACACGACCTCTTCGGCCGCGCGGCCGCCCATGGCGACGATGAGATCAGCCTCGAGCTTCTCCACTGGGATGCAGAAACGGTCATGCTCCGGGAGGCGCATGACGAGGCCGAGCGCCTGGCCGTGCGGGATGATGGTGGCGCTGTGCACCTGGTCGGAGGCCGGGAGCAGGGTCGCGCACAGGGCGTGACCGGCCTCGTGCACCGCCACGAGCCTGCGCTCCTCGTCCGTGATCACGAGGGAGCGGCGCTCGAGCCCCATGATGATCTTGTTGCGCGCAGCTTCAAGATGCTCGCGGGTCACCTCCGCGACCCCTTCGCGCGCCGCGAAGATGGCGGCCTCGTTCAGAAGGTTGCCGAGATCGGCGCCTGAGAAGCCGGGCGTGCCCTTGGCGATGGCGGCAAGGCTCACCCCGTTGGCGAGCCGGATGTTGCGGGCGTGAACGTTGAGGATCGCCTCGCGGCCGGAGATGTCCGGCAGCCCGATATGGACCTGACGGTCGAAGCGGCCGGGACGCAGGAGCGCCGGGTCGAGCACGTCGACGCGATTCGTGGCGCCAATGACGATCACACCGGCGGTGGTGTTGAAGCCGTCCATCTCCACGAGAAGCTGGTTCAGCGTGGATTCGAACTCCCGATCGGCCGCCGATCCCCCGCCTCCGCGCTTGCGGCCGATGGCATCGATCTCGTCGATGAAGATCAGGCAGGGAGCCTTCTTGCGGGCCTGCTCGAAGAGCTTGGACACACGGCCTTTAGCGATGCCGATCAGAGGCGCGGAGAAGTCGCTACCCGACACGGCCATGAAGGAAACGCCCGCCTCACCGGCCAGGGCTTTGGCAATCAGGGTCTTGCCGGTCCCCGGAGGGCCCACCATCAGGAGTCCGCGGGGGATTCGGGCCCCCACCTTGGTGAAGGCTTCCGAGTCCTTCAGGAAAGCGATGACCTCCTGGAGTTCGGCCTTGGCCTCCTCCTGGCCCGCCACATCGTCGAAGCGGTTGGGAATACTGCGGACCACCTTGGGCCAGCGGGAGGTCGGCTTGAAATCGGTCTGAATGGCCAGCATGGCGAGCACGGCCAGCACCAGCACGATAGGCACGACGATGCTCGCCATATGGGCGGGATCGAAGCCGGGCTTCCTGAAATCGACCTCGGCGCCCGAGGCGGTGATGCGTTCGATATAGTCGGCGCTGACGAGACCATTCGGCATGCGGACGAAGACATTCCGATCGCCCAAGGAAACCGAGAGGCCGCCACTCTCGATCAGAACCTTTTGAACCTTCTTCTGGCCAAGCTCCCGCGTGAACTCCGAGTAAGTGATCTCGGCAACCGGCTGAGCCAGATAGCGGGGGGCGAGGAAGACGGTGGCGGCAATGACCAGGGCTAGGATGGCGGCTGAAATGGCCACGCTTCTTTTGGCCAAGAGCTGCCTTGCTTTTTCGAGAACGTTTGTCACCGGCGGCGCCCCCATAGCGCAGTTTGAATTTTTTAGAAGGAGCCGCTGTTTAGTTTATTTTGACGCAGTCCACAGTACGGCGAATGGGCACACCCGACAAACGGAGGGGTGTTCCGCTCAATTCAGGAGATCGCTGTATTCCTTGTGGCGGCGAATCCAGGTCCGGGCATAGCCGCAGAGGGGTGTAATCTTACGCCCCTCGGAGCGGGCGATTTCCACCACGCCCTGCATGAGGTCGCTGGCAGCACCCGTCCCCCGCAGAGGGAGAGCCGCCTCCACGTGCCGAATCACGAGATCGGACCCGCGCCGCTCGTATGTCGCGAAGGCGATCTCCCCGTTCCGCTCCAGTTCGAACCGGTGGCGGTCCACATTGTCCCGAACGTCACTGCTCATGGTTCAACTCACCTGACGAACATTGTTCAAAATCCAACGTGATCCGTCGGACAGCGTTCCGCGATCCGCCAAGCTTAGGGTGCGGGTAGGATAGGAACAATGCCAATCATCGCCGGTTTCGGACTGGTAGATGGGAGGGACAGCGCGCATGCCGACCGTGTTCTTGGATTGCGACGGAGTCCTGGCGGATTTCGACAAGGGTGCAGCCCGAATCTTCGGCATGCCGCCGGCCGAGTACGAGCGGCGGTTCGGCCTGAAGCGCTTTTGGTCGGAACTCGCCTCGGCCGGGGATTTCTTCAACAGCCTGGAGCCCCTGCCGGACGCCATGGAACTGTTCGAGGCCGTGAAGCACCTCAGCCCTGTGATTCTGACAGGCCTGCCCCGCGGCAACTGGGCAGAGCCGCAGAAGCGACGCTGGGCCGAGCGCCACTTTCCAGGCACGGAGGTCATCACGACGACGGCCGCCCTGAAGCGCGAACATTGCCGGCCCGGCGATGCGCTGGTCGACGACCGCGACAAGTACCGCCATCTCTGGGAAGGAGCCGGTGGCGTCTTCATCCATCACAGGAGCGCAGCCGCTTCCATCCGCTACCTGCGCGAGCACGGCTTCATCTGAGACGTGACGTCTATTCCGAAGCCATCTTCCGCTCGAGCCGGGCCTTCACCTCAGGCCACTCATCCCGGACGATGCTGTAGACCGCCGTGTCGCGGATATGCCCGTCGGGCATGATCATGTGCTGGCGCAGGATGCCGTCGAGTTTGGCGCCGAGACGCTCGATGGCCGCGCGGGATTGATCATTGAGGCGATGGGTCCGCAATTCCACGGCGTTGCAGCCCAGCCCCTCGAAGGCATGCTGCAGCATGAGGAACTTCGCATGGGTATTGACGAAGGTCCGCTGCCAGGATTTGGCAATCCACGTGGTGCCGATCTCGACTCGGTGATTGGCGGCATCGATGTTCATGTAGCGGGTCGAGCCGACCACTCGGTTCCCCTGGTTCACGACGGTCGTGAAGGGCAGTGCCAGACCAACCTCATGCAGTTCCAAGGCCTTCCGCACATAAGCCTCAAAACCTTCCGGCCGCGGCACGGTCGTGGTCTTCTTCTCCCAGAGCTCTCCGTCGCGGGCAGCCTCACCGAGAGCGGGAACGTCGGCAGGGCTCAAGGGCCGCAGGGTCAGGCGGTCCGTCGAGAGGGTTACGGGCTCGATATGCAGCATGTGAAGGTGCCTTAATCCAGTCTGCAGCTTTGTCTCCGATTCAGAGCAAGCCTGCAACGGCCAAGGCAACATCAGGAGACGATCAGTCTCCTGATGTGATTATCGGCAGCCGCTGGAATCCGCCTCAGCCCAACAGGTAGACGAGGCCCGGCAGGCTCACCGCGAGCGCCGCCAGAGCCCAGGCGCCCACCGCCGATTCCCAGGCGACGTTGCCGGTCGCATTCTGCAATCTCCGTGCACAGGTCGAGGCGTCCATCGTGCGCCCGCTGAGGCACGAGCAGAGGGCGAAATGGGCCTGCCCGTCGGAGAGCGCGAAATAGCGCATGGCATCGCCGAGCCTGTCGCCCGCAAGGCCATCGGCGCGCAGGATTGGATCCTCATAGGCGACCGTGAGCGGAGAGTTGTCCTCGCGGATCAACGCTCTCTCGGACGGCGGCTTGTACTCGATTTCACCGAGGGAGTTCAGAGAGCGTTTCGGATCCCGTTCGAGCAGATCTATCCAACGCTGAAGTCGTTCCTCACGGGACAAAGGTCTGGGCTTAATGTCGGCTACGCTACGGAGCTGATCAAGATGCTTGTGTTCCATCGATCTCCCTCCTTGCAGAGCACCGGACCCGAAAGCGGATTTGCACTTTCGGGATTCATCCGATGCTCAATCGTCAATGCTCAGACAACCGGATGGCTGAGTGAGACGACCGATGCTGCGCCGGCTGCGCGGCGAAAGTGCGACAGGATGGGAAATCAGCCGGCCTTGAGCTAGCTTGAAAGTCTCATGCATGCATGGAGCAGGTCATGGCAGGAAGTCAGGAGAACAGCAGCGGCCAGCGCAGGCATTTGTGGCGGATGGCGCTCTGGATGATGGCAGCGCTCCTCTGGCTGCTGCCGCTCGCCGCCATGCTGTTCACCGATGAAGTGAACTGGGATGAGACTGATCTCATCGTGTTCGGCGCCATGCTGCTCGGCGCCTGCGGCACCTATGAGCTGGCCACAAGGTTGACGGGAAACTCCGCGTACCGAGCCGCCGTCGGTGTTGCCATTGTGGCAGCCTTCATCCTCATCTGGATGAACCTTGCCGTGGGCATCATCGGGTCCGAGGATAACCCGGCCAACCTGATGTATGGCGGTGTGCTCGCCGCCCCGGTTTTCGGTGGCATCATCGTGCGTTTCAAGCCTTACGGCATGGCGCAGGTTTTAGTCGCGACGGCGCTTGCTCAGACGCTGGTCGGAGGCATCGCTCTGAGCGCCGGCTTGGGCGCCACTGGGGCGAACTGGCCACGGGTGATCGTGGTGCTGACCGGGTTCTTTTCCGCCCTGTGGCTCCTGTCGGCATGGCTGTTCCGGAAAGCCGCGCAGGAGCCAGCTTTCCCAAGCACCGAGCATAGATACGGAGTACCGAAGTGACGCCCTAGTCTTCGGGCGCCTCGACGATGGGATCGTACTGGCTCGTATCCAGGCCCAGCAGATTGAAGCTCTGCTGCATGTGCGGCGGCAGCGGCGCCGTCACGTCGATGGGCTTGCCCGTCCGCGGATGGGCAATGACGATGCGGCGCGCCAGCAGGTGCAGCTTGTTCTGGATGCCGCCGGGAAGCTCCCAGTTCTCGATGTCGAAATATTTCGGATCGCCCACGATGGGATGGCCGATATGGGCTGCGTGCGCGCGCAGCTGGTGCGTGCGCCCGGTGACCGGTTTCAAGGAGAGCCAGGCGAGCTTCTGCGCCGCCGTGTCGATCACGGCGTAATAGGTCAGGGCATGGCTTGCGCCCTCGTCCCCGTGCTGCGCCACCTTCATGCGCGCATCGCCCTCGTCGCCTTCCTTGGCGAGATAGGTCGAGACCCTGCCCTGCCGGACGCGCGGCACGCCGGCGACGAGCGCCCAGTAGATCTTGCGCGTGGTGCGGGCGCGGAACGATTTCGCCATGGTGGAGGCGGCAAAGCGCGTCTTGGCGATCACGAGGCAGCCGGCCGTATCCTTATCGAGGCGATGCACGAGACGCGGCTTCTGCCCATCTTCGCCGGTCAGGGAGTCGAGCATCCCGTCCACATGCCGCTTGGTGCCGGAGCCGCCCTGGACGGCAAGCCCCATCGGCTTGTTGATGATGAGGACGTCCTTGTCCTCATAGAGCGTGATCGACTTCAGGAAATCGCGCTCGTCCTGATCCTTGGCCGCAGTACGGGAAACCGGCCTGGGCTGGTCGAGCTTCAGCGGCGGCACCCGGACCTTCTGGCCGGCCACAAGCCGCTCGTTGGGTTGAGCTCGCTTCCCGTCGATGCGCAGTTCACCTTTTCGGACGATGCGCTGGATATGCGTGAAGGCCAGCTGCGGGAACCGGGCGACCAGGAAGCGGTCGACCCGCATGTCGGCCTCGTCAGGCTCGACCACGAGGGTCTGCACGCCCGTTGCAAGAACCTCCTGGGCCGCTGCCCTAGCCTGAGCCCGAGTCGGTCCGCGCGGAGCCTCTGCAATCGCGGGCTTTGCCTGTGGCCGTGCTGCGGGCTGCTCGCGTACAGCCGAGGGCGCCCGCGTCTTGGCCGCAGCCGATTTCACGCCGCGCGGCTTCGCCGGGGCAGCCTTGCGCGCAGGCTTGTCCTCGCGCGAGCGAAAACCCTGCCGTGAGCCCGACCGCCCGCCACGGGCACCATTCTGTCCTGAACCGCTTTTTCTCATGATCCGTGGGTACCAGAGCGCCGCGCGGGCGGCAATCGAGGTTTAGGCCGTGAACGTGCGGATCAGCGCCAGACCGGTGAGCAATCCGGCAACCGAAAGGATCACGGAAGCGCCGATGTACGCCACAGCGAGCCCCATCTGCCCCCGCTCCCAGATCAGCACCGCGTCGAGGGAAAAGGCTGAGAAGGTGGTGAAGCCACCCAGAATGCCGGTGGTCAGGAAGAGCCGAAGGGGCTGGCTCCATCCCTCGCCCGCCTTGACGGAGAGCCAACTGGCAATGAGCCCCATCAAGAAGGAGCCCACGACGTTCACCGTCAGCGTACCCCAGGGAAACGGGGACCCGCACAGGCGGGCGCAGCCGACATTCACCCCATGCCGCAGGGCTCCGCCGATGCCGGCACCGAGGAAGACGAGGAGATAGGAGAGCATGGCGCCAAGCTAGCAGCCTCCCTTCTGCCTCAACAAGGCCAGATCGCGCTCGACGTTCTCCATTTGCGTCCCTTTGACCTGAGCGGCGAGCCTGCAGGCCTCATCCCTGTTCCCGGTCTGCAGAGTGGCCCAGGCCAAGTTCATGCGTGGCACGGCCCAGTCGGGCGTGTCCTTCACGGGCTGCTCAAGAAGCGGCTTTGCCTCGCCGGGACGGCCTGCGATCAGCAGCATTCGCCCGTGATCGGCACGGAGGGACGCAGACGGTGACTTCATGCGCGCCGCCACCCGGTAGAGTTCGTCGGCGTAGGCGAAATCCTTGAAACGGGCCTCCGCCACCATCGCGAAGCCGTGGTAGATTCCGCTCTGCTGAGGATCCAACAGGTAGGCCTGATTGAAGCGCTTGGCGGCGGTCGCGATATCGTTCTCACCCAGGAAGGCACGCATGCCGGCGTCGATAGCCGTGCCCACCGCTCTCGAACGGTCAGGAACCCTTTCCAGCACTGCGGCGACGAGCTTCTGATCGGCGGCGACGAGCTTCTGATCGGCGGCTTTCTGCCCCTCCGTCTTCTCCGCGAAGTTGAAGAAAGGCGCCTCGTTGGCCGGTACCGGGTAGGTCTTGCGGCTGACGCTGACGTCGGGAGCGACCTCGGCTTTCTGAGCATGCGCCGGAGCGTAGATCGTGGCTGCCGCAAGCCAGATCAGTAAGGGGATCAGTCTCTTCATCGGTGCCTCCCTAACCTACCGATCCTAGCAGCAAGGAGGCTATATAGATATAAAGTTACCTACGTCTCTCTTTCCGGAGCCTCTCCCACCAGTCCAGCCGCTTCTTGATCTCCCGCTCGAAGCCGCGATCCACCGGCTCGTAGAAGGACTGCCCCCCGAGCTTCTCCGGCCAGTAGTCCTGACCTGAAAACGCGTCCGGCTCGTCGTGGTCGTAGGCATAGCTGTCGCCGTAGCCGATCTGCTTCATGAGCTTGGTCGGGGCGTTCAGGATCGTCTTCGGCGGCATGAGGGAGCCGTGTTCCTTAGCCACCCGCGTGGCGGATTTGTAAGCCACGTAAAGGGCGTTCGATTTCGGCGCCGTGGCGAGATAGACCGTGGCCTGGGCCAGCGCCAGTTCTCCCTCCGGCGAGCCGAGAAAATCGAAGGCATCCTTGGCCGCGTTGGCGATCACGAGGGCCTGGGGATCGGCCATGCCGATATCTTCCACGGCGGCCCGCACAAGCCGACGGGCGATGAAAAGCCTGTCCTCACCGGCATCGAGCATGCGGGTCAGGTAGTAGAGCGCCGCATCCGGGTCGGAGCCCCGGATGGTCTTGTGCAGGGCGGAGATGAGGTTGTAGTGGCCTTCCTGCCCCTTGTCGTAGATGGGTGCGCGACGCTGAATGATCTCCTGCAGTTGCTCCGCATCGAAGACCTCACCGGGCTTGGCCGAACGCCAGACCTCCTCGGCCAGCGTCAGCACTGCGCGCCCGTCGCCGTCTGCCATGCGCACGAGGGACGCCCTCGCCTCCGCGTCGAGCGGCAGGCTCTTGCCGGTGATCTCCTCGGCCCGATTCAGGATCCTTCCGATCGCCTCCTCGTCGAGAGACTTGAAGAGGAGCACCCGGGCGCGGGAGAGGAGCGCGGCGTTCAGCTCGAAGGACGGGTTCTCGGTGGTCGCGCCGACCAGGGTAATCGTGCCGTCCTCCATCACAGGCAGGAAGGCGTCGAGCTGGGCGCGGTTGAAGCGGTGGATCTCGTCCACGAAGAGCAGCGTGCCCGTGCCCATCGAGCGGCGGTGGCGCGCCGCCTCGAAGACCTTCTTGAGGTCGGCAACGCCGGAGAAGATTGCCGAGATCTGGTCGAAATGGAGGTCCGTCTCATGGGCCATCAGCCGGGCGACCGTGGTCTTGCCGGTGCCGGGAGGCCCCCAGAAGATCAGGGAGCCGAGGAACTTCGAGGCGATGAGCCGGGTGAGGATGCCGTCCGGGCCGACGAGATGATCCTGGCCGACCACTTCGGACAGCTTTGTCGGCCGCATCCGGTCAGCCAGCGGACGAGGCGCGTTCTGGTCGAGGCCGGCGGAGGAGAACAGGTCGCTCATGATGAACAGGGACTCAAATCTTTCCCTTCACCAATAACTCATCCGTACGGCGCCGTCGCGCTTAACGGCCAAGCACGGTGGTGAAGACCCGCCCGCCGCGACTGACGGTGATTTCCCAATAGCCGCCGTTCCGGTTGATCAGGCGGTCCGCATCCCGGGTGTTAGCCACACGCTCGCCGTTGATGGCGACGATCTGGTCGCCCTTCTCGAACCCGACGCTGGCAGCGACGCTGCGCTCCTCCAGCTCGGCGACGACGACGCCGTCGTCGGCCACGTCGATCTGCAGTTCGTCGGCCACCGCCGGCGACATGTTGACGAGGGTCGCGCCTGTAAACGGCGTCCGTCCTCGGCTGCGCACCGGATCCCGCGGCGGGTTTTCGGGCGGAGGCATGAGCCTGACCTGGATCGTGCTCTGCTTTCCGCTCCGCAACACGGTCAGCGGCGCCTGCCCCTGTGTTCCCTTGAGGGTAAAGCGATAGCCGAAGGAATCCGGATTATCGACGGGCTGGCCATCGACTTCCAGGATAGCGTCGCCGCGCCGGAGGCCCGCCTCGGCGGCCGGTCCCCTGTCATAGACGGAGGTGACCAGAACACCGGTCGGGCGCTCCAAACCCAAGCCGCTGGCAATATCGCCGTCGACGGGCTGGAGCCGCGCGCCAAGCCAAGGCCGCACCACGTTCTTGGCGCCGCCCTTGGCGGAATTGAGCACCACCCGGACCATGCTGGAGGGCACGGCGAAGCCGATGCCGATGCTGCCGCCCGAGCGGGAGTAGATGGCCGTATTGATGCCCACCAC
The DNA here is from genome assembly GCF_000739015.1 of Microvirga sp. BSC39. Classification (GTDB taxonomy): domain Bacteria; phylum Pseudomonadota; class Alphaproteobacteria; order Rhizobiales; family Beijerinckiaceae; genus Microvirga. The sequence goes on along the minus strand of NZ_JPUG01000068.1, from coordinate 16,463 downwards.
CCGGCCGTTCATGTCGATGAGTGCACCGCCCGAGTTGCCCGGGTTGATGGCGGCATCCGTCTGGATGAAGAACTGATAGTCGGAGATCCCGACCTGGGTCCGCGCCAAGGCTGATACGATGCCCTGGGTCACTGTCTGACCCACACCGAACGGGTTGCCGATGGCCAGCACGATGTCGCCCACCTGCAGGGCCTCCGAGTCGCCCAACTCCACAGCCTGGAGGTTGGTGGCGTCCTTCAGCTTGAGCACCGCGATGTCCGTGCGGGAGTCGCGCAGGAGGATATCGGCCTCGAACTCCCGGCGGTCGGCAAGCGCCACCTTCACCTCGTTCATGTTCTCGATCACATGGTTGTTCGTGATCACGAGTCCTGACGGGTCGACAATGACGCCCGAGCCGAGGGAGCTCTGGGATCGGCCGCGGGGAACGCCTGGCGCGTTGTCGCCGAAGAAGCGGCGAAAATACTCATCGATGGCGGCATTCTGCCGGCGGTCGTTGCGCTTGGCGTAGACGTTGACGACAGATCCTGCGGTCTGCCGCACGACAGGCGCGAAGGAGAGCTGGACCTGGGCCTTGCTCTCGGGCACGACCCTTTGCGTTTGGGCCTGCGTCCCGACGATTCCGAGAGCAAGCGCGGCAACAGTCACGGCAAGGCGAAGCAGCGAGATGCGCATGGCCAAGAATTCCTCGTTCAGCGATGCCCTTCGATAAAACGCCGGGCTCAAAAGTCCAAGCTCCAGCGGAGATATGGGGAGACGAATGCTCAAAGAAAAAGGGCGGCCCGAAGGCCGCCCTTGATCGGATCGACTGCGCCAAGGATTACTCAGCGGCCTCGATGATCTCTTCCTTCATGGTCGGGCCCGAATCCTGGCCGCGCGCATCCACGTCGCGGTCCACGAACTCGATCACGGCCAGAGGGGCGTTGTCGCCGTAGCGGAAGCCGGCTTTCAGGACGCGGGTGTAGCCGCCGTTGCGGTCGCCGTAACGCTTGCCCAGCACGTCGAACAGCTTCTTGACCATGGTTTCGTCGCGCAGCTTCGACATGGCGAGGCGGCGGGCATGCATGTCGCCGCGCTTGCCCAGCGTGATCAGCTTCTCGACGACCGGACGCAGGTCCTTGGCCTTCGGGAGCGTCGTGACGATCTGCTCGTGCTTGATCAGCGCAGCCGCCATATTGGCGAACATGGCCTTGCGGTGTTCGGTCGTGCGGTTGAAGCGACGACCACGGAATCCGTGACGCATTGGCTTTCTCCTAAATCTTCCGGCCGCCGTGCCAAGGGACGGACCGTCTCTCTTTTGATCCGCCGGTTTCCGACGGGGCTTGATCGAAGCCGCCCATCAAGGTGACGAGCGGCTTCGGAATTCTTAGTAGTGCTCTTCGAAGCGCTTCGCGAGGTCTTCGATGTTCTCCGGCGGCCAACCCGGCACGTCCATGCCGAGGTGCAGGCCCATTCCGGCCAGAACTTCCTTGATCTCGTTGAGCGACTTGCGGCCGAAGTTCGGCGTACGGAGCATTTCGGCTTCCGACTTCTGGATCAGGTCGCCGATATAGACGATGTTGTCGTTCTTCAGGCAGTTCGCCGAACGGACCGACAGCTCGAGCTCGTCGACCTTCTTGAGGAGCGCCGGGTTGAACGGCAGCTGCGGCGCGGCAGCGGCAGCCTCTTCCTTGCGGGGCTCTTCGAAGTTGACGAAGACCTGGAGCTGGTCCTGCAGGATACGCGCGGCATAGGCCACGGCATCCTCAGGCGTCACGGCGCCGTTGGTCTCGACCGTCATGATCAGCTTGTCGTAGTCGAGGATCTGGCCCTCACGGGTGTTCTCGATACGATAGGAGACCTTCTTCACCGGGCTGTAGAGCGAGTCGACCGGAATGAGGCCGATCGGCGCATCCTCGGTGCGGTTGCGCTCGGCGGGAACGTAGCCCTTGCCGGTGTCGACCGTGAACTCCATACGGATCTCAGCGCCCTCGTCGAGGCTGCAGAGCACGAGTTCGGGGTTCAGGATCTGAACGTCGCCAACCGTGTTGATGTCGCCAGCCGTCACGGCGCCAGGGCCGGTCTTGCGGAGCGTCATGCGCTTGGCGCCTTCGCTCTGCATCTTGATGGCGATCGTCTTCACGTTGAGGACGATGTCCGTCACGTCCTCACGGACGCCCGGGATAGACGAGAACTCGTGCAGAACGCCGTCGATATGGACGGCCGTAACGGCGGCGCCCTGAAGGGACGACAGCAGGACGCGACGCAGGGAGTTGCCGAGCGTCGTGCCGAAGCCACGCTCGAGCGGCTCCGCAACAACCGTCGCAATACGCTTCGGATCGTCGCCTGGGGAGACTTCGAGCTTGTTCGGCTTAATCAGCTCTTGCCAGTTCTTTTGGATCACAACCACACCTCTCGAGGTACGGCTTGAAGGGCTAGCATGGGAGCCATCCCTTGAAACCGGAACGCGCGTGGGGCTGCCCCACGCGCAGGATAACCTTAGACGCGGCGACGCTTGCGCGGGCGGCAGCCATTGTGCGGGATCGGCGTCACGTCACGGATCGACGTGACGGTGAAGCCGGCCGACTGGAGGGCGCGCAGGGCGGACTCACGGCCGGAGCCGGGACCCGACACCTCGACCTCAAGGGTGCGCATGCCGTGCTCGGAAGCCTTGCGGGCAGCGTCTTCAGCGGCGATCTGAGCCGCATAGGGGGTCGACTTACGCGAGCCCTTGAAACCCATCGCGCCGGCCGAGGACCACGAGATCGTGTTGCCCTGGGCGTCCGTGATGGTGATCATGGTGTTGTTGAACGAGGCGTTCACATGCGCCACGCCGGAAACGATGTTCTTGCGTTCGCGGCGGCGGACGCGGGTAGCTTCTTTAGCCATTCCAAAGATCCTTCAAGCGCGCCCGTCATGCCAGGCGCTCGGGAGAAAGGGCCACCCGCCAGGGGTGGCCGCTTGGGAAATTACTTCTTCTTGCCGGCGATCGGCTTCGACTTACCCTTGCGGGTGCGAGCGTTCGTGTGGGTGCGCTGGCCACGGACCGGGAGGCTGCGGCGGTGGCGCAGGCCACGGTAGGCAGCAAGGTCCATCAGGCGCTTGATGTTCATGGACACTTCGCGGCGCAGGTCGCCCTCGACGATGTAGTCGCGGTCGATGGTCTCGCGGATGGCCAGAACCTCGGCGTCGGTCAGCTGGTTCACGCGGCGCTCGGCCGGGATGTTGACCTTTTCGACGATCTCCTGGGCCTTCTTGGGCCCAATGCCGTGGATATACTGAAGCGCGATCACAACGCGCTTGGCAGTCGGGATGTTGACGCCTGCAATACGGGCCATCGTCCGTCTCCATGTGGGAAGCAAAAGCTTCGGGTTATGATTATCGCGCGTCCGGTGGAGGCCGGCCCCTGCGCGGGTTCCTTATGCGAAAAACACAACAATCCAGAGCGGCCTCTCATGAAGCCCTCTGGATATGCAGGTTCTTGTGCAAGAGCTTGCCCCTAACGGAAATTAACCCGTCCGTCAAGCCCCTGCCCCTCAGCGACCGAGGATTTCCTTGATCGCCTGGGTCACGTCGTCGATGGGTTTCATGCCATCGACGGTCTTCAGCATGCCCGTGCGCTCGTAATAGGCCGAGAGCGGGGCCGTCTGATTTCTGTAGGCGTCGAGCCGGGTCTTGAAGACCTCGGGGTTGTCGTCCTTGCGGACCGGCTCCCCGCGGGCCTCGGTTTCCTGCGCGCGTCGCACGATGCGGTCGACCAGCTCGATCTCGTTGACCTTGAACTCGATCACGGCATCCAGCTTCAGGCCCTTGGCGGCCAGCATGGAATCGAAGGCTTCGGCCTGGGCGACAGTCCGCGGAAAGCCATCCAGGATGAAGCCGCCTTTGGCGTCCTGCTCCTCGATTCGGTCCGCGATGATGCCGACGACGATATCGTCCGACACTAGCTCGCCACGGTCCATGACAGCCTTGGCCTTGAGGCCGACCGGCGTACCGGCGGCCACGGCTGCGCGGAGCATGTCGCCGGTCGACAGCTGGGGGATCCCCAGCCGCTCGACCAGACGCACAGCCTGAGTGCCTTTACCGGCCCCCGGCGGCCCCAGCAGGATGATCCTCATCGACGCCCCCATGACTTCGTCGAGACTACTCGCCTCCAGGCGAGGTATCTATCGTTAGCGTCTGCGCGCACCCTTGAGCTTCGCCTTCTTGACGAGGCCCTCATACTGGTGAGCAAGCAGGTGACCGTGCACCTGAGCAACCGTGTCCATGGTAACAGACACGACGATCAGAAGCGAAGTCCCGCCAAAGTAGAATGGCAAGGCCGCATAAGACACCAGCAGTTCGGGAATTAGGCAGATGATCACCAGGTAAATCGCACCCAGCACCGTGATGCGGGTCAGAACCTGGTCGATGAAGTCCGCCGTCCGCTCACCGGGACGAATGCCCGGGATGAATCCACCCTGCTTCTTCAGGTTGTCCGCCGTCTCCGTAGGATTGAAGACGATGGCCGTGTAGAAGAAGGCGAAGAACACGATCAGCGCCGCATACAGGAACATGTAGGCCGGGCGCCCGTGGCCGAGATAGGCGGTCAGGGTGGAAATGAACCCGGTCCCATCCGCGTTGCTCTGGAAGCTGGCGATGGTCGCCGGCAGCAGGAGCAGCGAGGAGGCAAATATCGGGGGGATGACGCCCGAGGTGTTCAGCTTGAGCGGCAGGAACGAGGTCTGGCCCTCGTACATCCGGTTGCCGACCTGGCGCTTCGGGTAGTTGATGAGGAGACGGCGCTGGGCGCGCTCCATGAACACCACGAAGTAGATAATGGCGATCGCCATCACGATCACGCCGATGATCAGACCGGTCGAGATCGCGCCTTGGCGGCCGAGCTCGAGGGTACCGGCAATCGCCGACGGCAGGTTCGCCACGATGCCGGCGAAGATGATCAGCGACGTGCCGTTGCCGATGCCGCGGGACGTGATCTGCTCGCCGAGCCACATGAGGAACATGGTGCCGCCGGTGAGGGTGATCACGGTCGAGATCAGGAAGAACGGACCGGGGGCATCCACGATATTGCCGGAGCTCTGCAGGCCCACCGCAATGCCCCAGGACTGGAACACCGCCAGCATTACCGTCAGATAGCGGGTGTACTGGTTGAGGATCTTGCGGCCAGCCTCGCCTTCCTTCTTGAGCGCCTCGAGAGACGGAAGGACGGAGGTCAGGAGCTGGATGATGATCGACGCCGAAATGTACGGCATGATGTTCAGGGCGAAGATCGCCATGCGCTCCACGGCGCCACCCGAAAACATGTTGAAAAGGCCGAGCACGCCGCCGCTGGCGTTCTGGAAGCTCTGTGCCAGCGCCTCCGGATTGATGCCGGGCAGCGGGATGTAGGTGCCGAGACGATAGACGATGAGGGCGCCCAAGGTGAACCAGATGCGCTTCTTGAGCTCATCGGCCTTGGCGATGGCGCCGAAATTAATATTTGCCGCAAGTTGCTCGGCTGCTGAGGCCATAGTGGTGTCCCCGAAATACTTGAACCGTGACGGTCATCACACAAGCGGCGGCCACGCGATCAGAACGCGGGCCGCCGCTTGGATCTTAGTCAATGTGGGCGCTGGCTCACGCCTGCGCAACGCCACCCAGCAGGGTGACAGAGCCACCAGCCTTCTCGATCGCTTCAACGGCCGACTTGGACGCGCCTGCAACCTGGAAGGAAAGCTTCGTCTTGAGCTCGCCGACGCCAAGGATCTTCACGCCGTCGCGCGGCTTGGAGACCACACCGGCAGCCACCAGAGTCTCGACCGTCACCGGAGCGCCCGTGCCGAGCTTGCCGGCCTCAATGGCCTGCTGGATGCGGCCGACATTGACCTCGTTGAGATCAATCTGGTTCGGCTTGTTGAAGCCGCGCTTCGGCAGACGACGGTGCAGAGGCATCTGACCGCCTTCGAAGCCCTTGATGGACACGCCGGTACGGGCCTTCTGACCCTTCACGCCGCGACCACCGGTCTTGCCCTTGCCGGAGCCAATACCACGGCCGACACGCATGCGGTTCTTGGTAGAACCTTCGTTGTCACGAATTTCGTTGAGTTTCATGACGCTCTCCTCACTGCCCGTCGACAACGCGCACGAGGTGCTTGACCTTCTCGATCATGCCGCGGATCGCAGGCGTGTCTTCCAAGGTCGAGGTGCGGTGAAGCTTGTTGAGCTTGAGACCGACCAGCGTCTGGCGCTGCTTGGCCTCGCGGCGGATCGGCGAACCGATCTGCTCAACGGTGATGGTCTTGCCAGAAGCGGCAGAGTTCTTTGCCATTGTCAAAGCCTCCCTTACGCTTCAGCGCCAGCGGCTTCGCTGGCATCGGCATCGCGGCGGCGAGCTTGCAGAGTCGAGACCTTGAGGCCACGGCGAGCAGCAACCGAACGCGGGCTATCCTCGTTCTTGAGCGCATCAAAGGTTGCGCGGACGAGGTTGTACGGGTTTGACGAGCCGAGCGACTTGGCAACCACGTCCTGCATGCCCACCACCTCGAAGACGGCGCGCATCGGGCCGCCGGCGATGATGCCGGTACCCTGGGGAGCGGCACGGAGCACGACCTTGCCGGCGCCGTGGCGGCCGTTCACGTCGTGATGCAGGGTGCGGCCTTCACGAAGGGCGACGCGGATCATGGAGCGCTTGGCAGCGTCCGTGGCCTTACGGATGGCTTCCGGCACTTCGCGGGCCTTGCCGTGGCCGAAGCCAACGCGGCCCTTCTGGTCGCCGACGACGACGAGAGCAGCGAAGCCGAAACGACGGCCGCCCTTCACCACCTTGGCAACGCGGTTGATGTGGACCAGGCGGTCCACGAATTCGCTGTCGCGCTCTTCGCGATCAGCACGTTCTCTTGGTTCTCTAGCCATGAGACCTCTCACTTGCGCGGGCGGCGGGCCCGCTCGCTAAGGGTTGCTTGGATTACACCCGCCGTTAAAAATCCAGACCGCCTTCACGGGCAGCGTCGGCCAGAGCCTTGACGCGGCCGTGATAGAGGTAGCCCGAGCGGTCGAATATGACCTGCTTCACGCCGGCAGCAACCGCGCGCTCAGCCACGAGCTTGCCCACTTCCTTCGCCGCATCAACGGTGGCTCCGGTCTTGAGCTTGCCCTTCAGGTCAGCCTCAAGGGTCGAAGCCGCAGCGACCGTATGGCCGCGAACGTCGTCGATGATCTGGGCGTAGATCTGCTTGGACGAACGGAACACCGACAAACGCGGACGACCGTTCGCTGCTTTCTTGATCGCACGGCGCACACGAGCCTTGCGGCGATCTTCAGCGCCTTTCTTCTCAGCCATGATACGTCGTCCTTACTTCTTCTTGCCTTCCTTGCGGAAGATGAACTCGTTGGCATACTTGACGCCCTTACCCTTGTAGGGCTCCGGACCGCGGTATTCGCGGATCTCGGCGGCAGTCTGACCAACGACCTGCTTGTCGATGCCGGCCACGACGACTTCCGTCGGCTTCGGCGTCGTGATCGTCACGCCGGCCGGAATCGCGTAGTCGATGTCGTGGCTGTAGCCCAGCGACAGCTTCAGCACCTTGCCGGCAACGGCGGCCTTGTAGCCGACGCCGTTGATCTCGAGGCGCTTCTCGAAGCCCTTGGACACGCCTTCGACCAGGTTCGCCACCTGGGCGCGGGACATGCCCCACTTCGCACGGGCCGTCTTGGACTCGTCGCGCGGGTTCACCGACACGGCGCCGTCCTCGAAAGCAACCAGCACTTCTTCGGGAACGAGGAACGAGAGTTCGCCCTTCGCGCCCTTAACCTTCACCATCTGACCGTCGACGGTCGCCGTCACACCTGACGGAACCGGAACGGGCTTCTTGCCTACTCGTGACATTTTCGAATCCTCGTGGTTCTGTGCGGGTGCCTGGCCTTAGAAGACCTTGCAGAGCACTTCGCCGCCCACGTTCTTCTCACGGGCCTCGTGATCGGCCATCACGCCCTGCGGCGTCGAAAGAATGGTGATGCCGAGACCGTCGGCCACGCGAGGCATGGTGTCGACGGAGGCATACACGCGGCGGCCCGGCTTGGAGACGCGCTCGATGGAGCGGATCACCGGCTGGCCGTCATAGTACTTGAGCTCGATCGAGAACTCGGTACGGCCATTGCCGAACTCGGTCTGCGAGTAGTCGCGGATGTAGCCCTCGGACTTGAGAACTTCGAGAACGCGGGCGCGCAGCTTCGAGCCGGGAGTGGAAACGGTACCACGACGCCGCATCTGCGCGTTGCGGATACGGGTGAGCATATCGCCCAACGGATCGTTGATCATATGATGCCCTCCCCCTTACCAGCTGGACTTCACGAGGCCCGGAATCAGGCCCTTGTTGCCGAGCTCGCGCAGAGCGATACGGGACATGCCGAGCTTGCGGTAGTAAGCGCGGGGACGGCCCGTGATCTCGCAACGGTTGCGGATGCGGGTCGGGCTCGCGTTGCGCGGCAGCTCGGCCAGCTTGAGGCGCGCCTCGAAGCGCTCCTCCATGGACTTCGACTCGTCGTTGGCGACCGCCAGGAGGCGCTCGCGACGGCCGGCGAACTTCTTCACCAGCTCACGACGGTGCTTGTTCTTCTCAATAGCGCTTTTCTTAGCCATGCTTTTATCTCCAGTGTCCGCGTTTGAGGACAGTTATCCTCACTGCCGGAACGGGAAGTTGAAGTGACGCAGCAGGGCGCGGGCTTCGTCGTCAGTCTTCGCCGTAGTGGTGATGATGACGTCCATGCCCCAAACCTGCTCGACCCTGTCGTAATTGATCTCAGGGAACACGAGGTGCTCCTTGATACCCATTGCGTAGTTGCCGCGGCCGTCGAACGACTTCGGGTTCAGGCCCCGGAAGTCGCGGACGCGCGGGAGCGCGATGGTGACGAAGCGGTCAAGGAACTCGTACATGCGAGCCTTGCGCAGCGTAACCTTGGCACCGATCGGCATGCCCTCGCGAACCTTGAACTGCGAGATCGCCTTGCGGGCCTTCGTGATCACCGGCTTCTGGCCGGCGATGAGTGCGAGATCGGCAGCGGCGACCGAAGCCTTCTTCGAGTCGGCGGTCGATTCGCCAACGCCCATGTTGAGGACGATCTTCTCGATCGTCGGCACTTCCATGGGGTTCTTGTAGCCGAATTCTTCAATGAGCTTCGGACGCACCACTTCCTCGTAGTGCTTCTTCAGCCGCGGCGTGTAGCCGTCCACCTGAGCCTTAGCCATCGATCAGGTCCCCCGAACGCTTGGCGAAACGAACCTTGCGGCCGTCTTCGAGAACTTTGAAACCAACCCGGGTCGGCTTGCCGTCCTTCGGGTCTGCGTAGGCCAGGTTCGACAGGTGGATGGCGGCCTCTTTCGAGACAATGCCAGCTTCCTGGTTTGCCGTCTGGCGCTGGTGACGCTTCACGACGTTCACGCCACGGACGACCGCGCGCTCTTCCTTCGGAAGCACCTGGACAACCTCACCGGTCTTACCCTTGTCGCGACCGGTCAGGACAACGACCTTGTCGCCCTTCTTGATCTTCGCGGCCATTAGAGCACCTCCGGCGCAAGCGAAATGATTTTCATGTGGTTCTTGGCGCGAAGTTCACGGGGAACGGGGCCGAAGATACGGGTGCCGACCGGCTCCTTCTGATTGTTGATCAGAACGGCGGCATTGCGGTCGAAACGGATGACCGAACCGTCAGCGCGGCGGATGTCCTTGGCGGTGCGCACGACGACCGCCTTCATGACGTCGCCCTTCTTCACGCGGCCGCGCGGGATAGCTTCTTTCACGGATACGACGATGATATCGCCCACGGAAGCGTACTTACGCTTCGAACCGCCGAGAACCTTGATGCACATCACGCGACGGGCGCCGGAATTGTCGGCGACGTCAAGATTCGTCTGCATCTGGATCATGGCTTTGATCCTTTCCTTTGTTTCAGACAGGTTTCCGGGCCAAGGCACGATTGCCCCCCGGACTACGCCTGACGGGGATCTGATGTCCCCTGCCCTTCAAATGTCGAGAGAGGCGGTCGTATACACGAACCGCCCCTATCGGACAACCCCAAAAAAAAGCTTTTTAGGCCTTCGCTTGGTCGACGAGCACCCAGGTCTTGAGCTTGGAGAACGGCTTGGTCTCTTCAATGAAGACCTGGTCGCCCACCTTGGCATTATTGTTCTCGTCATGAGCATGGTAGTTCTTCGTCTTACGCACGGTCTTCTTCAGAACCGGGTGCGTAAAGCGACGCTCCACCTTCACAACGACCGTCTTGTCCTGCTTATCGCTGACAACGACGCCCTGCAAAACGCGCTTTGGCATCTTGATTTCCTCTTAAGCCTTGGCCGCAGCGGCCTTCTGGCGCTGCAGTGTCTTGACGCGGGCGACATCCCGACGGACCTCACGGACGCGTCCGGTGTTCTCGAGCTGACCCGTGGCGCGCTGGAAGCGGAGGTTGAACTGCTCCTTCTTCAGGTTCAGCAGCTCGTCCGACAGCTGGTCAGCCGACATTGCCTTGAGGTCGGAGGCTCTCTGCTTAGACTTCATGATCCCCTCCTTACTCGGCAATGCGCTGGATGAAGCGCGTCTTGATCGGAAGCTTCGCCGCACCGAGGCGCAGGGCCTCACGAGCGATATCCTCCGGAACGCCGTCGATCTCGAACATGATACGGCCAGGCTTCACCTTGGCCGCCCAGAACTCGGGAGCGCCCTTACCCTTACCCATACGCACTTCGGTCGGCTTCGACGACACCGGCACGTCCGGGAAGATGCGGATCCACACCCGGCCCGCGCGCTTCATGGCGCGGGTGATGGCGCGGCGAGCCGCCTCGATCTGGCGAGCGTTGACACGCTCGGGTTCCATCGCCTTCAGGCCGAACTGGCCGAAGTTGAGGTCCGTGCCGCCCTTCGCGGTGCCGGAAATGCGGCCCTTGAACTGCTTACGGAACTTGGTTTTCTTCGGTTGCAACATGGCAAACCTCTCCTGACCTCTCGGTTACGCCGCTTGCTCGCGGCGGCCACCGGAGCGGCCTCCTTCGTCGTTCATCCGCTTGTCCTGGGCCATCGGATCGTGCTCAAGGATTTCGCCCTTGAAGATCCAGACCTTTATGCCGCAGGTGCCATAGGTCGTGAAAGCCGTGGACGTACCGTAATCCACATCCGCACGCAGCGTGTGCAGCGGAACGCGACCCTCGCGATACCACTCCAGGCGGGCGATTTCAGCGCCACCCAGACGGCCCGAGCAGTTGATACGGATGCCCTCCGCGCCCAGACGCATCGCCGACTGAACGGCGCGCTTCATGGCGCGGCGGAACGCAACGCGGCGCTCGAGCTGCTGGGCGATGGAATCGGCCACCAGCGTCGCGTCGACTTCCGGCTTGCGGACTTCGACGATGTTGATCGCCACATCCGCGTCCGTCATCTTAGCGACGAGCTTGCGGAGCTTCTCGATGTCGGCACCCTTCTTGCCGATCACCACGCCCGGACGACCCGAGTGGATGGTGACGCGGCACTTCTTGTGCGGACGCTCGATGACGATCTTCGAAACGGCGGCCTGCTTCAGCTGCTTCATCAGCGCTTCGCGGATCGCCATATCCTCGTGCATCAGCTTGGCGTACTCGCCCTTGCCGGCGAACCAGCGCGAGTCCCAGGTCCGGTTGATGCCGAGCCGAAGACCGATCGGGTTAACTTTCTGACCCATCTGGTTCTCCTTTATGCCTGTTCGGCAACTTCCCGAACCACGATCGTGAGGTTCGAGAACGGCTTTTCGATACGAGCACCCCGGCCACGGGCCCGGGCGTGGAAGCGCTTCATGACAAGCGCCTTGCCGACGAAGGCCTGGCTGACGACGAGATCGTCCACATCGAGGTTGTGGTTGTTCTCGGCGTTGGCGATGGCGCTCTCGAGGCACTTCTTCACATCGCGAGCGATGCGCTTGCGGGAGAACTCGAGATCGGCGAGAGCCGCAGAAACCTTCTTGCCGCGGATAAGGGCCGCAACAAGGTTGAGCTTCTGGGGGCTGACGCGCAGCATGCGAGCGACGGCTTGTGCCTCTGTGTCGCTCAGTGCGCGAGGAGTCGCGGCCTTACCCATCTTACTTCCTCTTCGCCTTCTTGTCCGCCGCGTGGCCGTGGAAGGTGCGGGTCGGCGAGAACTCGCCGAACTTGTGACCCACCATTTCCTCGCTCACGTTGACGGGAATGTGCTTCTGACCGTTGTAGACCCCGAACGTGAGGCCCACAAACTGCGGGAGGATCGTGGAGCGGCGGCTCCAGATCTTGATAACCTCGTTGCGGCCCGAGGAACGGGCAGCCTCGGCCTTCTTGAGGAGGTAGCCGTCGACGAACGGACCCTTCCAAAGCGAACGTGCCATGACGTGCCTCTATCCTTACTTCTTCCGAGCGTGACGGCTCGACACGATGAACTTGTCGGTCCGCTTGTTCGAACGGGTTTTCTTGCCCTTGGTCGGAACGCCCCAGGGGGACACCGGATGACGACCACCGGACGTGCGACCCTCACCACCACCGTGCGGGTGGTCGATCGGGTTCATGGAAACGCCGCGGTTGTGCGGACGCTTGCCAAGCCAGCGGTTACGACCAGCCTTACCGATCGAGGTGTTCATGTGGTCCGGGTTCGAGACCGCGCCGACGCTGGCGAAGCACTGGCCATGGACCAGACGCTGCTCGCCGGAGTTCAGGCGGACCGTCACGTACCCCTGGTCACGACCCACGATCTGGGCGTAGGTGCCGGCGGAGCGGGCGAGTGCGCCACCCTTGCCGACCTTCAGCTCCACATTGTGGATGATCGTTCCCACCGGCATGTTGCCGATCGGCATCGCGTTGCCCGGCTTGATGTCGACCTGCTCGCCGGCCGACACCTGATCGCCGACAGCGAGACGCTGCGGGGCCAGGATGTAGGCCTGCTCGCCGTCAGCGTAGCCGATGAGCGCGATGAAGGCGGTGCGGTTCGGATCGTACTCGATCCGCTCCACCGTCGCCACATCGCCCAGACGGGCGCGACGCTTGAAGTCGACCAGACGCAGGGTGCGCTTGTGACCACCGCCACGGAAGCGGACGGTCACGCGACCCAGGTTGTTACGGCCGCCGGAGGAGCTCTTGCCCTCCGTCAGCTTCTTGACCGGCTTGCCCTTGTAGAGCTCGCTGCGGTCCACGATCACCAGCTGGCGCAGGCCGGGGGTGATTGGTTTGAATGTTTTCAAAGCCATCGGATCACTCTCTCAACCGATCAGAGGCCCGTCGTGACGTCGATGGTCTGGCCCTCAGCGAGGGTTACAACCGCCTTCTTCACGTCCGACCGCTGGCCGCGGGTGCCGCGGAACATCTTCACTTTGCCTTTGGTGAGAACGGTATTGACGCTCTTCACCTTGACATCGAACAGCTTCTCAACCGCTTCCTTGATCTGCGGCTTCGTCGCATCCAGTCGAACCTTGAAGACGACCTTGTTCTGTTCGGACAGGGCCGTGGCCTTCTCGGTAATGACCGGGCTCACGATTACATCGTAATGGCGCGGGTCCAGGCTCATTTGAAGCGCGCCTCCAGCGCATCGACAGCCGCCTTCGTGAGAACGAGCTTCTCGCGACGCAGGATGTCATAGACGTTGATGCCCTGCACCGGCAGGACGTCGATGTTCGGGATGTTGCGAGCAGCCCGCTGGAAGTTGGTCTCGATCTCAGCGCCGCCGATGATCAGGGCGTTGCCGAGGCCGAGCTTGCCGAAGCGCTCGACGAGAGCCTTCGTCTTCGCCTCGGAGAGCTTCACATCGTCGATGACGATGAGGGAAGCGTCCTTGGCCTTGGACGAGAGCGCATGCCTCAGAGCGAGAGCGCGGACCTTCTTGGGCAGGTCGTGAGCATGGCTGCGGACCTGCGGGCCGAAGGCACGACCGCCGCCCCGGAACTGAGGGGCGCTCGCGGCGCCGTGGCGGGCGCTGCCGGTGCCCTTCTGCTTGTAGACCTTCTTCGTGGTCCGATCGATGAGCGAACGGTTCTTCACGGCGTGCGTGCCGGCCTGGCGCTTCGCGAGCTGCCAGCGGACGCAACGGGCCAGAAGATCGGCGCGCGGCTCGAGACCGAAGATGGCCTCGTTCAGGTCGACCGAACCAGCGGTGTTGCCCTCAAGCGTGGTGACATCAAGTTTCATCACGCATTCTCCTCTTGGGCCTGCTCAGCCTGGGCGGCCGGCGCAGCATCGTTGGCCGTGCGGAACGCGCCGGGCATCGGCACTTCCGCAGGCAGCTTGCGCTTCACCGCGTCGCGGACGAAGATCCAGCCGCCGGCGACACCGGGAACGGCGCCTTCGACGAGGATCAGACCGCGCTCGACGTCGGTCGACACAACACGCAGGTTCTGCGTGGTGACGCGCTCGACACCCAGGTGACCCGGCATCTTCTTGTTCTTGAACGTCTTGCCCGGATCCTGGCGTCCGCCGGTCGAACCGATCGAGCGGTGGGAGACCGAGACGCCGTGCGTGGCGCGCAGTCCGCCGAAGTTCCAGCGCTTCATGCCGCCGGCGAAGCCCTTACCGGTGGTGATGCCCGTGACGTCCACGAACTGACCGGCAATGAAGTGATCAGCGGTGATCTCAGCGCCGACCGGGATGACAGCATCCTCGGAGACGCGGAACTCCGCGAGCTTGCGCTTCGGCTCGACCTTGGCGATGGCAAAGTTGCCGCGCTCGGCCTTCGAAACGTTCTTCACCTTGGCCTTGCCGACGCCGACCTGCAGCGCGGTGTAGCCGTTCTTTTCCTTGGTCCGGTGGGCGACGACCTGGCAGCTGTCGACCTTCAGAACCGTGACGGGGATGTGTTCGCCGGCATCCGTGAAGATGCGGGTCATCCCGACTTTCTGTGCAATGACGCCTGAGCGCATGTGCGTATCCTCTCGGCGTGTCTACCGAAAGCTCCTAGCCTAACGGCTTAGAGCTTGATTTCCACGTCCACACCAGCAGCAAGATCGAGCTTCATAAGGGCATCAACCGTCTGCGGGGTGGGGTCCACGATATCGAGAACACGCTTGTGAGTGCGCATCTCGAACTGCTCGCGCGACTTCTTGTCGATGTGCGGCGAGCGAAGCACCGTAAAGCGCTCGATGCGCGTCGGCAGCGGGATGGGCCCGCGAACCTGAGCGCCGGTCCGCTTCGCGGTCGACACGATTTCCCGTGTCGAAGCGTCGAGGATCCGATGGTCGAACGCCTTAAGGCGAATACGAATGTTTTGACCGTTCATGGCTTATCCATTCAACAAGGGAAGCGGCCGAGCCGTAACCCGGCCGCTGTCCTTTGATCCTCTATCTATTAGTCCATCACGGCGGCGACGACGCCGGCGCCGACGGTGCGGCCGCCCTCACGGATGGCGAAGCGCAGCTTCTCCTCCATGGCGATCGGCGCAATCAGCGTCACTTCCATGGTGATGTTGTCGCCCGGCATCACCATCTCGGTGCCCTCAGGCAGCGTCACCACGCCCGTCACGTCCGTCGTGCGGAAGTAGAACTGCGGACGGTAGTTGCCGAAGAACGGCGTATGACGCCCGCCCTCTTCCTTCGTCAGGATGTAGGCCTCGGCCTTGAACTTCGTGTGCGGCTTGATCGAGCCCGGCTTGCACAGCACTTGGCCGCGCTCCACGTCCTCGCGCTTCGTGCCACGCAGCAGAACGCCCACGTTGTCGCCCGCCTGGCCCTGATCGAGCAGCTTGCGGAACATCTCGACGCCCGTCACCGTGGTCTTCACGGTGTCCTTGAGGCCCACGATCTCCACTTCCTCGCCGACCTTGACAACGCCGCGCTCCACGCGACCCGTCACCACCGTGCCGCGGCCCGAGATCGAGAACACGTCTTCGATTGGCATCAGGAACGGCTGGTCGATCGGGCGCTCCGGCTGCGGGATGTAGGCATCCACCTCAGCCATCAGCTTGAGAACCGCATCGCGGCCGATCTCAGGCTGGCGGTCCTCTAGAGCGCAAAGAGCCGAGCCCTTCACGATCGGAATGTCGTCGCCCGGGAAGTCGTACTTCGACAGAAGCTCGCGCACCTCGAGCTCAACAAGGTCGAGCAGCTCGGCGTCGTCGACCATGTCGACCTTGTTCATGAACACCACCAGGGCAGGCACGCCCACCTGGCGGGCCAGCAGGATGTGCTCGCGGGTCTGCGGCATCGGGCCGTCGGCCGAGGACACCACCAGGATCGCGCCGTCCATCTGAGCCGCACCCGTGATCATGTTCTTCACGTAGTCGGCGTGGCCGGGGCAGTCCACGTGGGCATAGTGCCGGTTCACGGTCTCGTACTCCACGTGCGCCGTGGAGATCGTGATGCCGCGGGCCTTCTCTTCCGGCGCCTTGTCGATCTGGTCGTACGCCGTAAACGTCGCCCCGCCAGACTCCGCCAGAACCTTCGTGATCGCCGCCGTCAGAGACGTCTTGCCATGGTCCACGTGACCAATCGTCCCAATGTTGCAGTGCGGCTTATTCCGCTCAAACTTTTCCTTCGCCATTGAT